>NZ_JADNBB010000036.1 GCF_015550595.1 Parabacteroides goldsteinii | reverse complement strand
TCAGCTAAAGCAGACGGCAAATGAACCTGTAATGGCGGAGTCTCTTTGATAAGGGGATAGCTTCAATGATAGCTCATTTCTGTCAAATAATGAAACATTCAAATCTGACAATCTTAGAAACATTCACATTTGACAAGAAGTGAACAAACAAACCATTTAGCAAAATGTTATTTTACCCCATCTTTACCGAAGCTATATGGATCGTGGTACGAAGATGATTTATTTCATGAGATTGTAGAAGATTTAAGAGTTGTCATATTGCTACGAAAAACGACATTCGCACTCCTTCTTTTACACTTTTATTAACATATTTCGTGTCAAGAGACGGGCAATAAAGTTATTTCGTTCCTTTATAACATTTTTATTTCATCCTCAAAATAAAGTAGGCTATACAAAAAATATGTTATCCGACATATAATTTTAACCTTACAAAAGCCTGTTTTCATTTTCACCGGACCGTATTTAACATATTTTCAACCTTAAACCAAACTACATTTTGTTTAAAAGGAATTTTTTTTCATTTTAAACGAAATTGAAATTCGTTTAAAACGAGATTATAAAGAACTATCAGGCATATCAATCGTTAATTATTGTATTCAAACAAATTCCAGAAGCGGATTTAAACAAATAAGCCCGTCACAAGGACGGGCTTATTTGTAACATACTGCTACTATCTCAGCAATTTACAAATCGTTTTGTCACATTCCTTACGGCTGCCCATACTGCGAAGGCGTCGTCCCATACTGCTCCGTGAAACGCTTGCGGAATGTGGCCGTATCGTTGAAGCCGACCATTTCTGCTACTTCCTGCACGGAATATTGCTGGGTCTGGATCAATTCGGCTGCTTTTTTCAGGCGGATCGTACGCGTCAGTTCCAGGATACTGCAATCAGAGAACTGTTTGATCTTACGATATAATGTAGGCAGACTCATGTTCAATGAGTCTGCCAGCACCTTTGCCTCAAAGGTGGAGTCGTCGAGATGCATCTCAATATTTTTCACAACCAGATCCATGAACGGATTGCTGGGTAAGGCCGGCTCATTCTGATCCGCATCGACCACGGTACTACCAGCCAGGTTACTGGTGAAATACTGCTTCAACTGGTCACGGCGTTTCACCAGGCTGTTCAACTTACTGCGAAGTATTTCGACATCGAACGGCTTGGTGATATAATCGTCTGCCCCGGCTTCAATTCCGGTGATGACATCTTCACTTTCTACCTTGGCTGTCAGCATGACAACCGGGATCTGGGAAGTACGGGGATTATTCTTCAGAATCTTACAAGTTTCAAAACCATTCTTCACCGGCATCATAACATCACAAAGCACCAGGTCAGGCAAGGTAGCCAGGGCAACCTGTACCCCTTCTTCTCCGTTACGGGCTTCGAATATCTCATATTCCTTGGCAAAGACATGTTTCAGGAACCAACGGATCTGGTCGCTATCGTCGATAACCAGTATTTTCTTTCCCGTTGTCTTCTTTTGCGGGATAATCTGGATAAATTCAGCAATTTCTTCCTTCTGACGGTCGTTCAACTTTACAAGGTCGGCCTCCGGTTCTACAAATTCCACACGACGGTCGAGCAGGTGTTGTTTGCCTAACGGTATTAATAAGGTATAGACAGTGCCTGCCGTAGTCGTTTCATTACTGAAAATACCACCGATATCATCTACCATGTCGGAAACCTGTCGTAACCCGCGGCGAGTACCGGCATTTTCTCCTAATCCTTCGTCCTCTACCGAGAGGGAACAATATGCTCTGCCGTCTTTCTGAACGACGGAGAGGTTTAAAGAAACTTTACCGTAAGCAAAAGTATTTTTGAATGCATTAGATAACAATGTACGCAAAGCATATTCCATTTTGCGACGGTCGAGCCATATCCAGAGCATAGACGTTTGAGTGTTGACCTGGAAGTCTACATTGTTCATTGCAACCCAATCTACGAACAAGTCACATATCTGGCGGGATATTTCCACCAGGTCGTAACGGGCGATACGCAAATAATTGGCGACATCGTTTGCCCGCCTGGTCCCGATCAACTGGTCGGCAAGGTCCTGCAGAGCCAGTGTATTTCGATAGGCTGAAAGTAATTGGGTCGACATTTCCTGACTCTCATCTTTATTCTGCACGATCAAGGCCAGCGAACCTAATACCAGTGAAAGAGGGGTACGCATCTCATGGATCGTTTCGATAAAGAAATTATCATGTATGCTTTCAGCTTCCACCAACCGTTGCTCCGCTTCCGACAATTTATCGGCCACCTCACGTTGAAGCGAGTCGCTTTCCTTTATCTTGGCAACAAGCATCTGCTCCAGATCTTTCTTATTACCATTCAATGTAGAGATCATTGTTTCTTTCTCGATAAGCTTTTGGGCAAGCTCTTCATTCACCGTTGCCAACTCGCCCTTTAGGGATTCCAGTTCAGTGAGTCTGGCCTCAATGGAATCTTTACTTTCTTCCAGAGCCGCTTTTTCGACTTCCAACTCTTTGCTCTTTTCCACTGCTTCATCCCTCTGCCGGACCAACGACTCGTTTTCTTTTACGATCATCTTCGACTGCCCCGTAAAGCCTGTGTACATCTTTTTCAAATAAAAACAAGCGGAGATAAAAAGTATTGCTAAAAGAACAGTGAACGCCAGTACAATAATGTCGATAGTATCAACAGCTTCTCCTGCAGCAAACGCACGTTGCCCGCATAAAACAAAGCAAGCAAGAAACACAGTCCATTTCCTGAACAAAGCTCTATTATTATTCATAATTGATATATATATATAATTTTAGTTCCAAGATTATTCTATATCCCGACCTCCACAACTGCAAATTTTAATCGCTACATAATCCATGTACAAATATGATAATAATATTCCGTTTTTCGAACATCAACGACACTTTTTTTCCGTTAAAAGACATGACTATCAAATTTGTTTCGGCTATTTATGACGATTGGTATTATCAAACAAAACATTTCATCGCCTCAAAAGAACAATATATTCATTCTTGCCTGGATAAACACCAACCAAAACAATATGTATTCCTATCAGTAAACAATGCCATTCATATCACACGCTTTTTACAGACAGACAGTGAGAACAAGAGAAAAATAAGCCCAAAATGATATTTTCACCTCCTTTTGAGAGTTTTACAACCATTTATTTGATATTTTCAGCAACTATTTTGATCGTTTTAACTTTTATTTTACATATATTTGATTCCCATCTCGTTTTTGTATCTATATTTGCAATGTCGATGAGAGACAAAAGGTTTTGATGAGGGTCTTAACCGAACAAAAAAATCTCTCCGACAGTATAGGGTAATTTCAAAGCATATAAAAAATTAAGGTCATGAAAAAGGGTAAAATTTTCACAAATTGTTTGTTTTCTGTTTGCATGCTGATCGCTATGATCTCTTTAGCAAGTTGCTCTGCAGACAGTGATTCCACTTCCAGTATCGATAACAGCATCATCGAAAATGCTTCTAATCAAGAAAATACTTCTTTTTCAGTCGTTCTGAAAGCTTATTCAGACAACAAAGACATTACGGTTAAAGGCGATGTGGATCAGACTACATTGTTCGTATTCGATCAGCAAGGTGATTTCTACAAGCAAATCAATGTTGACAGAACTTATCTGTTGCAGGCTAAACCGATCGAAATTACATGCCCGGAATCAAAACAGATCACAGTTGTGGCATGGGCCGGCATTTCTGGTGAAAACGAAACTATCAGTGCCATGAACCAGGCTAACATCATTTCCGATTTGCAGGTAAGCCTGAAACAAAACAATGGCGTTGCAGCTTCTTTGCCAGGTGATTTGTTCTACGGACAAGTTACATTGAAAAGCAACACATCAACTAAATCAAGTACTGAAACTTTAAAAATCGAACGTAAAGTATCTTCTATTTCTTTGGTCACAAAAGGAATTATCAAAGTTCTGGATTCAAAAGAAGGTAATTTTTATTATAAAGTAAAGAAAACAAAAAGCTCTTTTAATCACAACGGTGAATTGACAGGAGAAGATATTGAATATATCATTCCGGCCACTTTAAACGAAAAAGGAAATGTAGTTGCCGACAAAACAACTATCCTGCCGGCTTCTAATATCACTATCGAGCTTTACAAAGACGATAACATGATCCTTTCTTCCGAAAATGTCAAAAATTTGGAGAAAGTGTCTGTAAACGAAGGAGAACAGTCAGAAATGACTTTCGATCTTTCTAAAAATAGTGGCAATATTGTTGTAACAGACTGGGGTACAGTTATTCAACACGTCACTATCGGTTAATTTCGACCCTCAATTTTTTATATGCATAAAGGCGTACATCCGGATTGTTCCGCGTGTGCGCCGTTTTTTTTCAAATATGCGATTCTCAGTGATAGGAACACCATCATTAGCGATAGTCATACACCTGTTAACAAATCCTTCAAATTCAACACAAGTCATCCAACAAAAGGGTTGACACAAATACCACCTATGTGTGATACGAATACCTGCCCCTATTATATAACTATACAAGTACATTTGTAGACACAATACAATTTGTGAAATTTTACCCTATACTCTGCTTGCCAGAATCCCTTAATTCTGCAGGCAAACCTTAATTAACATAACCGGGAGGTTACATAATTAATAAAGCCCCACTCTTTGCTTGTTTTTACAGACAAACAGAGAGTGGGGGCTTTTTTTGTATCTTATGGACAGATTTGTCCGATTTCAGACAGCCGACCTTAACCTTATAGGCCTGCCGGATCTGCCAATTCAGCCTGGCAACAGAGAACGGGCATACCACGTTCAAAATATTCTTCAGAACTCATTATACTTCGTTGCTCTTCGCCAGCGATGCTAATCCTCCCATAGCTCCCAAGTTCATTGTATCCAATGCCGAACTCGGCACTATAATCATAGAACCCTTCTCTTTCAACCCCTCGAAAAGCATATTCATCCCTCTGAGGTGCAACGCGACAGGATTATCAGTATACTTTTTACTGGCCAACTCAAATTTCTCGGCAATCTCGGTTTCCGCCGTTCCCAGAATGACACGGGCTCTTCTTTCGCGTTCGGCCTGGGCTTCCTTACTCATGGCATCGGCAAGATCCTGAGGTATAGCGATATCGTTAATACCAACAGTTTGACAGGTAATCCCCCAGGGATTTGTATTTCTATCTAAAACGTGCTGTAAATCTTCAGCAATCTTATCGCGTTCCTGCAAAAGAGTTGATAACTCATGTTTACCGATTGTATCCCTTAACCCCGTCTGGGCTATGTGCTCAATGGCTTTTTGATACTCTTGTACTTCCAAAGCCGCTTTCTCCACATCCCAAACCGTCCAGTACACAACAGCATCCACGTTGACAGGCACTGTATCTTTCGTCAGGGTTTGCTCTGCTTTAAAAGCACTTACCCGTACCCGTTGGTCGATATAAGCAGATACACTATCAAGAATAGGAATGATCATAAATGGGCCAGGACCTTTTAAACCATTAAATTTACCCATACGCAACACCACTGCCCGCTCCCATTGGTCGGCCACACGGATTGAAAGAGCCAACAAACTGGAAATGAGAATCAAGAGCAACAAAACCGGCATATTCACAATATGCAAAACATGCAGAACGACTGATAAAAAAATCAGTACCAGCAATACGGAAAGAGAAATAGGATTAAACCATCCCTTGTTAATTACATTTGTTGTCATAAGTATTATTTTTTAGAGGTTTCAATATTTTTCAATTCCTGCATGATTTCACTAAGAGTAAAGCCATAACTGAAAGCCACAGAAGAAAACTGTATACAAATTTCTTTCAGCTTATCTTCCCTCTCCTTTTCCAATATTACATTCTCTGTTTTATTGATAAACGTTCCCGTGCCCTGTTGGGTTTCCAATATGTTTTTGATTTCCAATTCCTTGTATGCCTTGGATACCGTGTTCAGATTCACCTTCAACTCTACGGCTAGCGCCCTGACCGTAGGAAGTTGCTCACCTAGTTTTAGTTGCCCGGATGCTATGCCAAATATAATCTGATCGATAATCTGACGATAGACCGGTACGCCGCTGAAGTAATCTAATAAAAACTTAATCATACAATTTCATATTATATTAAACAAACATTGTACTATTTATATATGACAAAGGTATAAAAAAAATTGTTACTCCAAACTTTTCGCACTGTTTTTATAAAAAAATTTCATCTTTTGAATTATTAGAAATAAGGAACTATATATAATGTATATAGAAGCCACCGTCAGATAAACAAAAAAAGGCTTACAATTTCTTGTAAGCCTTCTATTTTGTAGCGAGACCCGGGATTGAACCGGGGACCTCATGATTATGAATCATGCGCTCTAACCAGCTGAGCTATCTCGCCATCATGTTGTCAATTTCCCTTATTGACGCTGCAAAAGTAGAGGTTATTTTTATATTATGCAACAGTTTCACGAAAAAAAATCGTTTATTTTTCGGGGCTTTCAGCTAAGCCTTTAAAAATTAGCTGTTTTTTTATTCTAAGAATATTGGCAAATAGCAATCTTTTGCCTATCTTGCTGCACAAATAATAGCTGAAAAGATGAAAAAAGAGAAGTTTCATATCGAATACGTTTTCGATAAAGTTTCGCGACGAAGTTTATGGAATCACCTCACCACACCTCCCGGACTATCCGCATGGTTCGCAGATGATGTAACAATCAATGACAACACTTATATTTTTAAGTGGGACAGAGATGAGCAGGAAGCCGAAGTACTGGCCGTAAAACCGGAAACAAGTATCCGTTATCGTTGGGCAGATGAGGAGGATGATAATGTTTACTTCGAATTTTTAATTCACACTGTTGAGCTCACCGGAGCAACCGCTCTTGAAATTACCGACTTTGCCGAGCCGGATGAAAAGAAAGATTCGATCAATTTGTGGGACTCGCAAGTCTATGAATTGAAACGTACACTCGGTATTTAGGTTGTTTTAGAGATTTATGTCATGTACTTATCGTTTTTTACACTACTTTTGCCCCGTCAACCCGGATAGGTAATGTTGAAGATAAAACGATTATATACATTTATGCTGCAGACTTTCCTGCCGTTGTTCATTATGACCTTCGGTATCTGTCTGTTTATTGTACTTATGCAGTTCCTTTGGAGGTACATAGACGACATGGTGGGAAAGGGGTTGGGAATTCCTGTGCTCGGCGAAATGTTTTTTTATGCTGCTTTATTCCTCCTCCCGATGGCTTTACCATTGGCCATTTTATTAGCGTCTCTGATGACTTTCGGAAATCTGGGTGAACGCCTGGAATTACTGGCTATGAAATCGGCAGGGGTATCACTTATACATATAATGAGACCGCTTATGATAACGATTGGCGTCATAAGCATCGGTGCATTCTTTTTCCAGAATAACGCCATGCCTGTCGTCCAGGTCAAATTATACTCCCTACTCTACTCCATGCGGCAGAAATCGCCCGAACTGGATATCCCGGAGGGGGTATTCTATGGGGAAATCACCGGATATAATGTATATGTAAAAGAAAAGGACAATAAGACGGGGCTGCTGAAAGATGTGATGATCTACGATTATTCGGAAGGTTTCAACAATGCACGTGTTATCGTTGCTGATTCCGGCCGGTTGAAAACATCGGCTGATAAATTATTCCTTGTTTTGTCGCTCTTCAACGGCGAATCGTTTGAAAATTTGAAAGCTCAGGCCAGTACGGGAGCAAAAACAGCTGTTCCGTATCGTAGGGAAAGTTTCAGTTCCAAAGAAATTCTTATCGAATTCGATGCGAACTTCACCCGTACGGACGAATCGTTCATGGCCAACCAGTATATGGGGAAAAAATTGAACGACTTGCAGACCTCCATCGATTCAATGACCGTAAGGCTCGACAGCATAAAAGAGTTGAATGCGAAAAGTGTTTATGACATGTCTTATCGCCGTTCATTCTCCAAACCCAGAAGGGCAGAGTCTGATATGGATAAAACGAGTCAGGAGACAAATACAGACTCATTAGTCAACAAACAAAATGAACCGGCTATAATCATCAATTTCGACAGCCTATACCAGGCGGAAGCACCCAGTGGTAAAGCGGCCTTACTTGTACGTGCTAAATCGAACATAGAGAGTGTAAAGGCCGATTACTATTTTAAAGCGGCAACAATGGGGGATGAAGCCTCGAAGGTCCGCCGCCACATGACTGAGTGGCATAAGAAATTCACCCTGTCATTTGCCTGTATGGTATTCTTCTTTATCGGGGCCCCACTGGGAGCGATTATCCGCAAAGGGGGACTGGGTATGCCGGTTGTGATCTCTGTGATCCTGTTCATTTTCTACTACATTATTGATAACATCGGGTTTAAAATGGCTCGTGACGGTGTATGGGCAGCCTGGGAAGGTATGTGGTTGAGTTCAGCCGTATTGGCTCCGCTGGGTATATTCCTAACTTACAAAGCCGTAAACGATAGTGTGATATTAAATGCAGATACATACCTGAACGCACTGAAAAATCTTATCGGAAAACGTTCCGGACGTAAGGTGGAAAAGAAAGAAGTAATCATCTTCACCCCCAACTACGTATCTGTTCTTCCACGCCTGGAAAAACTGGCAAACGACTGTGCTTCCTATTTACAGGGTCACAAACGCTGGCTTAATTATATTACTTTCTGGAAACAGGGAGGAAAAGATCAGACAGCCGAACAACTAGCTGAAGAGATGGAGAGCATCATTGAGGAACTGGCCAACTCCGACCAGAACCTGCTATTGAACAAATTAATGGACTATCCGGTCATAGGCGGATACAACCAACTGAATGCCAACCTGAACGGAAAGATCGGACTGGCACTCGGTCTCTTCTTTCCGATCGGACTGCCGATCTATCTGCTTGCCACGTACCAGCGCAAGCTGTTGCGCCATGATGTACAGGTAGTACAAAAGACAAGCCTCGAACTGGAAGAGATGATCAAGAGCTTAGAAACTAAAAATTAAAACGATATGAGTGATTTCAAATTAAACACGATCGAAGAAGCAATTGAAGATTTCCGCGAAGGAAAATTCCTGATCGTTGTCGACGACGAAGATCGCGAAAACGAAGGTGACTTTATTGTAGCTGCAGAAAAGATAACTCCCGAAAAAGTAAATTTCATGATGACATACGGTCGTGGCGTATTATGCGCTCCGATCACGGAAGAACGTTGTCAGGAACTGGATCTGGATATGCAGGTAGCCAGAAATACCTCTATGCTGGAAACTCCGTTCACCGTGACAGTCGATAAGCTGGGTGGCGGTTGTACTACCGGTGTTTCCATGTTCGACCGTGCCGAAACGATACGTGCCTTAGCCGATCCCCAGACAAAACCGTCTGACCTGGGACGTCCGGGACATATCAACCCGTTGCGCGCCCGTTCCCGCGGTGTACTCCGCCGTGCCGGACATACGGAAGCAGCTGTTGACTTGGCTCGCCTGGCGGGACTTTTCCCTGCCGGAGCGCTGATCGAGATCATCAATGAAGACGGAACAATGGCCCGTCTGCCTCAATTGGTGGAAGTGGCTAAGAAATTCGATATTAAAATTATCTGTATCAAAGACCTGATTGCCTACCGCCTGCAAACCGAATCGATCGTAGACAAAGGCGTGGAAGTAGATATGCCCACACAATACGGTCATTTCCATCTGATTCCTTTCCGTCAGAAAAGCAACGGATTGGAACATATCGCTTTGATAAAAGGCGATATATCCGGCGAAGAACCCGTTCTGGTCCGCGTTCATTCGTCCTGTGCCACCGGAGATATCTTCGGTTCCATGCGTTGCGAATGTGGCGAACAACTGCATAAAGCCATGCAAATGATCGAAAAGGAAGGACGTGGAGCCATTGTTTACCTGAACCAGGAAGGACGCGGCATCGGCTTGATGGATAAAATGAAAGCTTACAAGCTCCAGGAAGAAGGTTTGGATACCGTTGATGCCAACCTGCACCTCGGACACCAGGCCGATGAACGCGATTATGGCGTCGGAGCACAAATCCTGAAACACATCGGCATCACTAAAATGCTCCTGATGACAAACAATCCGATAAAACGAGTCGGCCTTGAAGCTTATGGTTTGACAATTGTAGAAAACGTTCCTATCGAAGTAACTCCCAACAAATATAACGAGTTTTATATGAAGACAAAGAAGGAACGTATGGGACATGTACTTCACAATATCAAATAATTAGCAATTTGTTGCAGGAATACCGATTATTAATTACTTTTGTCGCAACTATTTAAAATAACCTATACAAACAGCAGTGTCATGACACAAGTTTCAGATCGTTTAGCAAGTTTATCGCCTTCGGCAACATTGGCGATGTCTCAAAAGAGCAATGAGCTCAAAGCACAAGGTATCGATGTTATCAACCTAAGTGTGGGAGAACCTGATTTCAACACACCCGATCACATTAAGGAAGCTGCAAAAAAGGCGGTAGATGATAACTTCTCTCGTTACTCACCAGTTCCCGGCTACCCGGCATTACGTAATGCGATCGTTGCCAAGCTGAAGAATGAAAACGGATTGGAATATACAGCCAATCAAATTTCTTGTGCGAACGGAGCTAAACAATCCGTTTGTAACACGATTCTGGTATTGGTAAATCCGGGAGACGAAGTAATTATTCCGGCACCGTTCTGGGTAAGTTATCCTGAAATGGTTAAGCTGGCTGAAGGTAACCCGGTAATTGTCCCGGCTGGTATCGAACAGGATTTCAAGATCACTCCGGCTCAGTTGGAAGCAGCTATCACTCCGAAGACAAAAGCATTGATCCTCTGCTCTCCTTCCAATCCGACAGGCTCTGTTTACAGTGCCGAAGAATTGGCCGGCCTGGCAGAAGTATTGAAAAAACATCCGGAAATCATCGTTATTGCCGACGAGATCTACGAACATATCAACTATATCGGCAAACACCACAGCATTGCTTCTGTTGAAGGCATGAAGGATCGTACTGTTATTGTAAACGGTGTTTCCAAAGCATACGCGATGACAGGCTGGCGTATCGGTTTCATTGCCGGACCGGAATGGATCGTAAAAGCCGTAAACAAACTTCAGGGACAGTATACATCGGGTCCTTGCTCTGTATCACAGAAAGCAGCGGAAGCAGCTTATACAGGCTCACAGCAGCCGGTTGAAGATATGCGTAAAGCATTCGAACGCCGCCGCGACCTGATCGTCAACCTGGCTAAGGAAGTTCCGGGATTCGAGATCAACAAACCGGAAGGAGCTTTCTACCTGTTCCCGAAATGTAGCTACTACTACGGAAAGACAGACGGCACAAATACGATCAACGATGCTGACGACCTGGCTATGTTCCTGTTGGAAAAAGCACACGTTGCCTGCGTTGGCGGTACTTCCTTCGGTGCTCCCGAATGTATCCGTATGAGCTATGCTACCAGCGATGAAAACATCGTAGAAGCCATCAAACGTATTAAAAATGCTTTGACTACTTTAAAATAAGGAAAGTAAATTCTTATAACACAAAAAGGGACTCCGATTAATTTCGGAGTCCCTTTTTTTATTTCATTGCTTACGCTAATTATTCAGCACGTAAAGTGAAGCGTTTGAATGCAAGCACTTTCAATTCAGGATCTGCTTCCTTCATTGTTTCTCTTACAGTCTTCTTTGCATCCATGATATCTTCCTGGTTCAACAGACAAACTTCCTTCAAGAATTTGCCAAGACGACCTTTAGCGATATTTTCGATCATCTGCTGAGGTAAGTTAGCTGATTTTTCTTCTGAAACCTTAGCGATGATTTCTTTAGCTTTAGCAACATCTTCAGCTGTAATCCAGCCTTTAGCCATATTGCTTTCCATGTGGTCTTCGCTATCCACATGTGTAGGATTGATACCCGCTTTCTTCAGTGCAGCTTCAACAGCTTTCTGAACCTGTTCAGCTTTAGTCTTTTCAATAGCTACCTGAATTTCAGTTTCTTTTACTGATTCAGGAACACCATCTTCATCGATAGCGATAGGGTTCATAGCAGCAATCTGCATAGCTATGTTATGAGCTACATTGTCCGATTCCTTGTTGAAAGCTACTATTGTACAAAGCAGATTCTTACCCATGTGGTTGTAAACAGTGGTGTAAGCACCTTCTACTACGTTATAGCCGTCCAGTTCCATCTTTT
Organism: Parabacteroides goldsteinii; assembly: GCF_015550595.1. Classification (GTDB taxonomy): domain Bacteria; phylum Bacteroidota; class Bacteroidia; order Bacteroidales; family Tannerellaceae; genus Parabacteroides; species Parabacteroides leei. Next base: position 37,031 of record NZ_JADNBB010000036.1, on the reverse strand, counting down.
CGCCAGTGATACCGCTACGGTCAGTAACAGCGTCCTGTATAGTACCTTTACCCATCGGCAGAGCTTTCACTTCATCCAACGTCTTGCACTTGTTAGCCACAGCAGCGTCGAGGATGGCCTGAGCCAGAGCAACGAAGTCTTCATTCTTAGCAACGAAGTCTGTTTCACACTTCAAAGCAATAGTAGCAGCGAACTCACCGTCTTTTTTAGCCAACACGCAACCTTCAGCAGCTTCACGATCAGAACGTTTAGCAGCGATTGCCTGTCCTTTTTTACGGATAATTTCCATTGCCTTTTCGATGTCACCGTCAGCTTCGGTCAAAGCCTTCTTACAATCCATCATACCAGCCCCACTCATTTTGCGCAGCTTGGTAATATCAGCCATAGTTACAGCCATAATCTTATTTCCTTATTTAATTGTTTATATATTCTAAAAACAACAATGGACAACCGACAGTTGACAATTACTGTCAAAAGCCAATTGCCCATTGTTTTATATTCTAATTGTCAATTGCAAACTGTCAATTGTCAATTATATTTATTCTTCGATATCTTTAGCGTACTTGTCAGCGACTTTAGCGTTCAAAGCATCTTCGTCTTCTTTCTTAGTACGTTCTTTCTTTACAGTAGCTTTTCCTTTGCGTTCTCTTTTAGGACCTTCGCCTTCACCGGCAGCTTCTGTATCGATCTTTTCAGCTTTGCGTTCCTGCAGACCTTCGTTCATTGCTTCGCAGATAGCGCCTAAGATAACTTCTACCGATTTAGTAGCGTCGTCGTTAGCCGGAATCACGTAGTCAATGTTGTTAGGATCAGAGTTAGTATCAACCATACCGAAAACGGGAATACCCAGACGGTTGGCTTCGCGAACTGCAATATGTTCTTTCATCACGTCAACAACGAACAAAGCAGACGGCAGACGGGTCAGGTCTACAATAGAACCTAACGTCTTTTCCAGCTTAGCACGCTGACGAGTGATCTGAAGTTTTTCTCTTTTTGACAGATTATCAAATGTACCGTCTTTTGTCATTTTATCGATAGTAGTCATCTTTTTGATGGCTTTACGGATAGTCGGGAAGTTAGTCAACATACCACCCGGCCAGCGTTCGATAACGTAAGGCATACCTACAGAAGCAGCCTTATCAGCGACAACTTGTTTTGCTTGTTTTTTAGTAGCAACGAAAAGCACTTTCTTACCTTGCTTAGCCAGGTTTTTCATTACTTCTGCTGCTTCGTCTACTTTAGCAACTGTTTTATATAAATCAATGATATGAATACCATTGCGCTCCATGAAGATGTAAGGAGCCATAGCGGGATTCCACTTTCTCTTTAAGTGTCCGAAGTGTACACCAGCTTCTAATAACTGATCAAAATTAACTCTTGACATTTTTTTCTTTTTAAATCGTTTACTTTCTGTTTAATTTTCAACTATCAGGTAGTCCTCCGGCATGTCTGCATGCAAAAGAAATCCCGACAATTTAGATACTAAACGCTTTGTCCTTGTAAGAAACTCACAAATAACATTAACGTTTGCTGAACTGGAATCTCTTACGAGCTTTTGGCTGACCCGGTTTCTTACGTTCAACAGCACGAGGATCGCGAGTTACGAAACCTTCTGCTCTCAACGCTGGTTTATCTTCCGGATTAATCTTGATCAAAGCACGAGCGATAGCCAAGCGAGCAGCTTCTGACTGACCTTTGAAACCACCACCGTCAAGGTTGATCTTGATGTCATATTGTTCTTCAACATTCAGCTTTGCAAGCGGTTGCTTAACAATGAACTGAAGGATTGTAGAAGGAAAGTAATTTGCAAGATCACGTTTGTTGATAGTTATCTTTCCCGTTCCTTCGCTTACGAATACGCGAGCAACTGCTGCTTTACGTCTTCCTATTGCATTTACTACTTCCATAGTTATTATTTAAGTGAGTTTATATCGATTGACTTAGGTTGTTGAGCTTCGTGTTTGTGCTCTGTTCCTGCATATACATATAAGTTACCCAGTAACTTTGCACCCAGACGATTTTTAGGCAACATACCTTTTACTACTTTTCTGAACAGACGATCTTCGCCCTTCTGCATCAAATCTGCAGGAGAATATGCGATCTGTCCACCGGGATATCCGGTATATCTCAAATAAACACGATCGTTCCACTTGTTACCTGTCAGAACGATTTTATCTGCATTGATAATGATTACATTATCACCACAATCAACATGAGGAGTGAAATTGGGTTTATACTTACCGCGCAAAAGTTTTGCTACTTTTGCACAAAGACGTCCCAAAGTCTGTCCATCAGCGTCAACGATGACCCACTCTTTGTTTACAGTTGCTTTGTTTGCAGAAATGGTCTTAAAACTTAAAGTATCCACTGCTTAATAAATTAATTAATTAATAACTCTAAAAAACAAGCGCTCAGTTTCTCACTACCATTATCACTACGGACACTTGACGTAATAATGTGCTAAAAACTAAACCCTTAGTACAATTTGATAATATTCGGCTTGCAAAGGTACGGCTTTTCTTCGAAATACAAAATATTTGTACATCTTTTTCATTATGAACCGCTAAGAGAGAAGGGATACTTACTTACGAAAATAATAGCCGAGAGAGAAAGTTACGTTATTTTGATAAAGAGACGATTCGCCATCGTGTTTTGATGTACGACGGTCGAGCGTTCCGCAAAGGGCGGATACGGAGAAGAAGAAGTTGGAATATTCGACCTGCAAACCGATATTTACTCCCAGATCAAAGGTTTTAAGGTCTGCTTCACCGGACTGACCGAAAATGATGTCGGTATTTACATTTTCCTGTGTTTTCATCTTCCCGAACAGAGAGAAATCGACAGCCGGACCGGCCATCACACTGAAATAAACATCGGTAAACTGAAAAGTATAAACCAGATTTACAGGTACCTGAATAGAATAGTAGTTACATTTTGTTTTCGGATAAAGCCGTCCCGTACCATCTCCATCCGGGATATTGGAAAGGTAATTACCACCCTGATTCACAAAAGCGACTTCCGGCTGCAATGACAATTTCTTATATAAAGGTATCTGAGCCAACCCGGCCACACTGAATCCGAAACGGGCTCCCGACTGATAATTATTATCTATTTTCTGTACCAGTGACGAATAAGCCAAACCGCCACGCACGCCCCAAGTGATTTGTGCGCCAGCCGGCACAATCATCAACATCATCAATATTATTACCAATCCGATCCTTTTCATACTAAATGCTCTTTTCTACCGAACAAAGATAGTTTTTTTTTCTAATGATGATACTTATTCTATGAATTTAACGTATGATTCAAGAAAGAAGATTCATCTGTAGAAAATAACTAAAATCAGACAAATAGAATCCATCATGCTGAACGGTATCCATATTACCTGTTCGTGAAAAACGATGCGATACACGAACTCACACCTCCCGCATTAATACAGCGATTTGAGAAAACTTTCGAACTGGAAAGTTAAAGGTATATCTGTTTTAGAGATTGAGGCACTCGTTTCCAAACAAAAAATAGTACCTTTGTTAGATCAAAATAAAAAGTTTTTCAATCATATATGGAACCATTTATACATCTACACGTACACACCCAGTACTCGTTACTGGATGGTCAAGCCTCTATTGATGCGTTGATCGACAAAGCGCAGAAAGACGGCATGAACGCAATAGCCGTTACCGACCACGGTAACATGTTCGGTATAAAAGAGTTCTTCAACAAGGTTTCCAAGAAGAACGGGAAGCCGCTCGGTGCTATCAAAGATCTGGAAAAAGAACAGAAAGCACTCAAAGGGAAAGAAGAACTTACTGCCGAAGAACAGGCACGCCTGGGAGAGATCCCGGCTTTAATAGAAGCTGAAAAGAAAAAAATATTCAAACCCATTATCGGCTGCGAATGCTATTGTGCCCGCAACGGCCGGCATAATAAAAGTCTCAAGGAAGACCGTAGCGGTTACCACCTGATCGTATTGGCAAAGAACATGAACGGTTATAAGAACCTGATCAAGATGGTATCTATCTCGTGGACCGAAGGTTTCTACGGACGTCCGCGTATCGACCACGAGTTGCTCGAAAAATACCATGAAGATCTAATCGTCTGTTCGGCTTGCCTGGGAGGAGAGATTCCACAGCACATCATGCACGGCCGGATCGACAAGGCGGAAGAGTCTATCCAATGGTTCAAGAGACTGTTTGGCGAAGATTATTACCTGGAAATGCAACGGCACGAAACACACGATCCGAATGCCGACTGTACCACCTACCCCAAACAGCAGGAAGTCAACAAGGTACTGATCGAACTCGCACACAAATATAACGTCAAGCTGATCGCCACCAACGACGTCCATTTCGTAAACGCAGAAGACGCCGAGGCACACGACCGCCTGATCTGCCTGAGTACCGGAAAAGACCTCGACGACCCGACCCGTATGCGCTATTCCAAACAGGAATGGATGAAAACGACGGCCGAAATGAATACCATCTTTGCCGATATACCGGAAGCCCTCAGCAACACGCTCGAGATTGCCGGCAAAGTGGAGTTCTATTCGATCGACAGTGGCCCTATCATGCCGACCTTCGCCATTCCCGAAGAGTTCGGAACGGAAGAGTCGTACCGCGAAAAACTATCCGAACAGGAATTGTTCGAAGAGTTTACCCGCGATGAAAACGGAAATGTGGTACTGAGCGAAGATGATGCAAAAGACAAGATAAAGAAACTGGGCGGATATGATAAACTTTACCGTATCAAGCTGGAAGCCGACTATCTGAAGAAACTGACTTACGACGGAGCCAGAGAATGCTATGGTGAAGATCTGTCGGAAGAAGTAAGGGAACGTCTGGATTTCGAGTTGCACATTATGAAGACAATGGGTTTCCCCGGATACTTCCTTATTGTGCAGGACTTTATTAAAGCAGCCCGCGAAGAGTTGGGCGTATCGGTAGGTCCGGGACGTGGTTCGGCTGCCGGTTCGGCTGTGGCCTACTGTCTGGGGATCACCAAGATCGACCCGATCAAGTACGACCTGCTGTTCGAACGTTTCCTGAATCCCGACCGTATCTCCCTCCCCGATATCGATACCGACTTCGATGATGACGGCCGCGGAGAAGTATTGCGTTGGGTAACGGAAAAATACGGAGCCAACCGGGTAGCACATATTATTACGTATGGTACAATGGCAACCAAATCTGCTATCAAGGACGTTGCTCGTGTGCAGAAACTACCGCTTTCCGAATCTAACCGCCTGGCCAAGCTGGTGCCGGATAAGATTCCGGATATGAAGAAGTTTAAGTTGAAAGATGCCATCAATTACGTACCCGAACTGCGCGAAGCGGCCACCGGAAGCGATCCGCTGGCACGCGATACCTTGAAATATGCACAGATGCTGGAAGGTAACGTACGTAATACGGGAGTACATGCCTGTGGTGTAATTATCGGACGGTACGATATATCCGACGTTGTTCCGGTAAGTACCGCAAAAGATAAAGAAACCGGCGAAGAGATGCTGGTTACCCAATATGAAGGTTCAGTAATCGAGGAAACCGGACTGATCAAGATGGACTTCCTGGGATTGAAAACCTTGTCCATCATCAAAGAAGCGATTGAAAACATCCGTCTGACAACCGGTAAAGAACTCGACATCGACCATATCAGTCTGGAAGACCCGAAAACATACGAATTGTATTGCACCGGAAAAACAACCGGAACATTCCAGTTCGAGTCCGCCGGTATGCAAAAGTACCTGAAAGAGCTGCAACCTTCCAAGTTCGAAGACCTGATCGCCATGAACGCCCTGTACCGTCCGGGGCCTATGGATTATATTCCCGACTTTATCGACCGTAAGCACGGACGTAAACCGATCGAATATGATATCGCCGTCATGGAAAAATACCTGAAAGATACATACGGTATTACGGTCTATCAGGAACAGGTCATGCTTCTGTCGCGTCTGCTGGCAAACTTCACCCGCGGTGAAAGTGATGCCCTGCGTAAGGCGATGGGTAAGAAATTGATCGACAAGATGAACCACCTGAAATCGAAGTTCATGGCAGGTGGCCAGGCAAACGGTTATGAAGCGAAGACACTTGAAAAGATCTGGTCCGACTGGGAAAAGTTTGCTTCTTATGCATTCAACAAGAGTCACGCAACCTGCTACTCGTGGGTCGCTTACCAGACCGCTTTTCTTAAAGCGAACTATCCGTCCGAATACATGGCGGCCGTACTGAGCCGAAGTTTGTCCAACATCGTGGATATCACGAAGTTTATGGATGAATGTAAGGCGATGGGTATACAGGTATTGGGACCTGATGTGAACGAATCTATCCTGAAGTTCAGCGTCGATAGTAACAAGAACATTCGTTTCGGACTGGGAGCCGTGAAAGGGGTCGGCGAATCGGCCGTACTGAATATCATTGAAGAACGGAAGAAAAATGGGCCGTATAAGAACATCTTCGACTTTGTGGAACGCGTCAACCTGACATCGTGCAATAAAAAGAACATCGAATCATTGGCTTTGGCAGGTGCATTCGACAACTTCGGCATCCAACGCGAACAGTTCTTTGCTGAAACGGGCAAAGGTGAACTCTTCCTGGATACACTGGTACGCTATGGTAATAAGTTCCAGATGGATAAAAGTTCTGCTGCCAACTCTTTATTTGGTGGTGACGATCTATTGGTAGCCATTACCAAGCCGGAAATTCCGGTTTGCCAACGTTGGAGCGACCTGGAACGTTTGAATAAAGAAAAGGAACTGGTAGGTATCTACCTCTCCGCTCACCCACTGGACGAATACCGCATCGTATTAACCTATGTATGCAATACGGGAATGGCAGAGATCAACGACCGGGAGAGCCTGAAAGGACGCGAAATACTGCTGGGCGGTATCGTTACCGACTTCCGTGAGGGAATGACCAAGACAGGCAAACCTTATGGAGTGGTTAAAATAGAAGACTTCACCGGTAGTGGCGAGATTGCTTTATTCGGAAACAACTATATAGAATACAGTAAATACTGCAAGCAGGGTATGTATCTGCTTATCAATGCCCGCGTAGAGCCCCGTCGCTGGAATGAGAATGAACTCGATTTCAATATCGGTTCCATTCGTTTGTTGCAGGATGAAAAGGACAAGCTGATCGAAAAGATCAGTATCACCTTGCCGATCCACGATCTCGACGAGCCTACAGTCAATGAATTATCGGTATTGATCAAAAACAATCCGGGACAGAGCTTGTTATATTTTAGAGTGGTCGATGGCGAACATAACATTTCACAAAATTTCTTTTCACAGAATATCCGGCTGAATGTAACCGGTAAGTTAGTGGAATTCTTGCAGGAGAACGAAAATATTGATTTCAAAATAAACGGCTAAAGTTGTACGGTGTAGAAAGAATTAGTACTTTTGACACCTCGAAAAGGGAACAATTTAAATTAGATATATAATTATGGCACTAGAAGTTACAGATGCAAATTTTGAGGAGTTGGTAAACTCCGGCAAGCCCATGGTCGTTGATTTTTGGGCAGAATGGTGCGGTCCCTGCCGTATGGTAGGCCCGATCATCGATGAACTGGCTACCGAATATGAAGGTAAAGTTACAATCGGAAAGATGGACGTCGACAACAACAATGATGTAGTTGCTCAGTTCGGTATCCGTAATATCCCGACTGTACTGTTCTTCAAAGACGGAAAGTTGGTAGACAAACAGGTAGGTGCAGCACAGAAGCCTGCGTTTGTTGCAAAGATCGACGCACTTTTATAATTACTTCATAGCGCGGAGCATTTCGCGCTTTCCCGGGGGGCCGGGTATTCTTTCAACAGAATACCCGGCCTCTTGCATCATACGACGTACTACTCCTTTGGCACAGTAAGTGGTGAGGATTCCTCCATCTGCCATATGTACATATAATCTGTTGAATATATCCTGATTCCACATTTCCGGCTGCTTATCAGGTGCGAAGGCATCGAAATAAACGAGGTCTATTCCTTCGGGAAGTTCGCAACTGTTATTATCACCCTGTATCTTATGCAGGGTAAACCGTCCGGTGATATTTGCCGGCTCGTTCCATGCGACTGCATGCAGGGTATCGAACAGTTCCTTCTTTTCGGGACAAATCACTTCCCCGTAATTCAAAGCCTGTACAAGCTCCGGTTCAAGCGGATACAGTTCTATGGAATAATAGTTTACATGGCGGTCATTTTCTTCCGCATCCAGAAGCGTAAGAAAGGCATTCAGCCCTGTTCCGAAACCAACTTCAAAAACGGTAATATCCTTTTTAACCTGGTGATGCAATCCTGCCTCAATAAATACATGTCGCGACTCCTGTACGGCTCCGTTTACCGAATGATAATGTTCGTCCATTTCCGGGATAAACAAAGTATGACTGCCGTCTGCCGTCTGTTGTAGTTCTCGTCTCATATGATTTTCTTACGCTTTCATTATTTTTTAGATTCTACAAAGATATAAAAATATAGAATTGATTACTTTTACATTCGAAATCATTACTAGTAATAAGATAGATGCTACAATATTTTATCCTCTCCACTCCTTCTTTTGTCTGTTTGTTCTGGGCTTTTGCCTTGCTGATAAAAAAAGGTAAAAACTTCCGGACCAAGCGAGTCCTGGCAATCGACCTGATATGTTGCTCCATAGTATTCTATATATATGGAAGTTTTTTCGTACCCGATACCGATTATGAAAACCGCTATTGGCAGGATATCATTTATACTTTTTGCCTCCCGATGCTTTACCCGCTCCACATGATCTATGCCAAACTGCTGACAGATACAAAAAAATTCCAATGGTGGCTTATAATGGCGTTTTCCCCTCCTTTTATATTAACAGCATTGACTGCTTCCGGTTATTTTTTGATGGGAAAAGAAAACTCCATCATCTATGCCCGTGATTTCCTGTTCAACTACGGAGAAAAACATTTCCCGGTCGATTACCCTTTATTTAAACTACAATATTTCTGGAATGAAGTACTGTTCATTATCGTTATCAGCATTCAAACGCTGGTCGCGTTTATTTACTTTTCATTCCGGATCATCAAATACCGGCTCCAGTTAAAAGAGTTCTATTCCAATCCAGACGAACATTTCCAATGGAACTTTTACTTTATATTTGCAGCTACCGGGATCTATTCGTTACTTACATTCATTGCTGTACTGGCAGACCTGAACAGTTATAGCTCGCGCCCGCTGTACGTCAACACTATATTTATCTTTTTCGCAATCTCCAGCTATATATTGGCCTATGCAGGTTACCATATCCGGTATACTGCAGAGGATTTTGCCCGCCAACTTGCACAGGCCGATCTTGCCGAAAAACAAAACAATAATGCCCTGACTGATGATTGTGATAAAAAAAAGAGCTATAACCCAAGGCTTGTTTCCCTTTTTACCCGCCTGATCGAAGAAGATAAAATATACCTAAAAAATGATCTCCGCCTGGATGAAGTAGCAGCCATGGTACAAACCAATCGCTGCTATATATCCCGTCTGATAAATGAGAAATACCAATGCACATTTTCGGAATATATCAACAACTGCCGTATTACATATGCACAGGAGTTGATGCTCCAAAACCCCTCGATGAAACAGGAAGTAGTAGCTGCCGAATCCGGCTTCTCACATGTAACCACTTTTAGCAGAACTTTCCGGCAAGTGATAGGAATACCACCTAAAGAGTGGCTCAAACAACAGGAGTAACGGCCCAAATATACGAATTGCAAAGAGATTTATACCTTTCATCAAGATTGAACCCATAAGAAAAACAAGGCATTCGAAACTTTCTCCATACTTTTGCGACCAACACAAATGGTTCCGGTATTAATACAGAATATTATTTATCTTAAAAAGATGGAAAAAGAAATTATCATTGAAAACGATTCATCAGAAATAATTCGTATCACCCGATTTATCGAATCACTGGGGGTAAGTCTTTTCCTGCCCTCCGCCACAACAAGACGTATTTGTCTTGCAATTGAAGAGGCTGTCAGCTGTACCATCCACCATGCTTATCCTAACGGAGCGAAAGGTAAGATAAAACTAAAGGTCAGCCAGGTGAACGGAGATATAAACTGTATGATAATAAACGATGGGATGACATTCGATCCGACCCTGCCCCAGAACAAATCTGAAAAATCATCCTTAGAAGATATGTTAACCGGAGGATTAGGCTTTTTCCTTATTTTCAGGACAATGGATGAAATAGCCTTTCATACCGACGGCTCACAGAACTTCCTGATGCTGACCAAAGGGCTGGGAGCGATCGAGGAACCCGAAAGTTCATTGAATACCAATATATGTAAGGTCGCAGGAGGTGTTATTATTACTGTGGAAGGACGGCTGGATACACTGAATGCCCGTAAATTTGAATCCGTTATCCGCCCTGTACTGGACAACGGTACACCCGAGATCGTTATCAACTGCGAGAACTTAACCTATATAAGTAGTTCGGGACTGCGTTGCTTTATCCTGATGCAAAAGAAAGTAGACAGTTCGCACGGGCTACTCGTACTAAAAGGTGTATTACCTGAGATCCGTAATATTTTCGATATGACAGGCTGTTCTTCCCTGTTCACCATACACTGACAAACTTATGATCAAACGACACATCCTCTACTTATTGCTTTTTCTCCTATATAAACCGGATATGGCACAGGGGCAAAGCATCACGATTACCCCCAAATGGACAGCACAAGCTCAATTTACCGGCTATTATGTGGCAGATAAAATGGGATTTTACAAAGAAGAAGGGCTCGATGTACATATTATGCATCCCGCCATCTCTGAAAGTTCCTTTTCTGTCTTACAAAGCGGAAAAGCCCAGGTTGCCGTCATGAACCTGTCATTTGCCCTGACAGCACGGGCCTCCGGTGCCAAAATTGTCAATGTGATGCAAACCTCACAGGAAAACAGCTTGATGCTGGTTAGCCACCAACCTCTAAAAGACCTGGAAGGATTAAAGCAAAAAAAGATAGCCGTTTGGAACCACCTGAGCCAGAATCTACTGGACAGAATCGCTACACGTTACCAACTCAGCGGTAAATGGATACGCTTCAACAGCGGTGTCAATATATTCCTTGCCGGGGCTGTCGATATATGCCTTGTAGGCAGCTACAACGAATATTTACAGTTGGCAGAATACGGATTACAGCCAAATTCTACTTACCTGCTACGTTTCTCCGACTACGGTTACAACCTGCCAGAAGACGGACTATACGTGGCCGAAGACTTCTACCTGTCACATCCAGATATCATCCCCAAACTCGTGCGCGCCAGCATCCGGGGCTGGGAATGGGCCAATGAGCACAGGGAAGAAGCCCTGGACATCGTAATGGAGTTCGTACGTAACGGCAATATCGGAACCAACCGTTATCATCAACGCCAAATGCTGGAAGAAGTACTTCGGCTGCAAGTGGATGAAAGTTATAACAAACGAACATTCCATCTGAGTCCGGAAGATTTCAAACTGGCTTCAGACATCCTGTTGAATGAACAGGAAAGAGAAGATATACATTATTCTGATTTCGTTAAATAACTATCCTATGCATCCTATCAGACAATACTTTCAATTCAAGTCTTTTGCCAGCCGGATGAGCATTTATGTACTCTCATTCACGCTTATAGTATTTATCGTTATCATTACACTGTTTTATTCATATAGCCGTAAAAAGGTTACCGATTTTGCCATAAAAAGCACTCATGAACAGTTACAGAACATGGCTTCCAAAATCGGTGATCTACTGCAAACGGTAGAGACAACAATGAACCAGACAAGCTGGATGATAGAAGAAAGCAAAGCTGATCCGGACTCATTGTTCCGCATCGTTATGGCTGTTGCCAAAAACAATGACCTGATCGTCAGCAGCGGTATTGCTTTCGTCCCCGATTACTACAAGGAAAAAGGGAAATATTTCATGCCCTATGCTTCATATATGGACGGAAAGATCGAATGTGCGGTGCTGGGAAGTCCTATCTACGATTATCCTTGTATGGATTGGTATCTGGTCCCGAAATTATTGAAGCAGAACTACTGGAGCGAACCCTATTATGACGAGGGGGGAGGAAACTTCATAATGAGTACGTTCTCCATGCCTTTATATGACAAAACAGGAGAAGTATATGCGATCTTTACAGCTAATATTTCGTTGTCCCAATTCACGGATATGGTATCGCAGTTAAAACCTTATACGACCAGTTTTACTTTTTTATTAAGTCGTAACGGCAGCTATTTGACCAACCCGGATCGTTCAAAGATCATGAATGAAACCATTTTCACCGATGCGCAGGCCAACAACACCCCTGAAAAAGAGCAAATCGGCAGGGAAATGCTGGCGCAACAGACAGGGACGGCGTTAATCAATCTCGCCGGAAAACCGGTGTATGTTTTTTACACGTCTATTCCTCATATCGGTTGGTCGGTGGGCAACGTTTGTCCACCCGATATTATCTTAAAAGAACTGGACACGATCTCCAAACAAATTATCTTTGTATCATTGGCAGGGATGCTGATCTTATTCTTTATCATTTATATCATTATCCGCCGCCTGGTGGATCCGCTGGCACAATTCTCACAATCCGCCCGGATCATTGCTACCGGACGGTTCAACGTGAAGTTGCCGCAAGTCAACTCACACGATGAAATAAAAACCCTGCACGATTCGCTCGCCTATATGCAACAATCACTATTCGATTATGTTGTCAAACTCCGCGAAACGACTGCTAGCAAAGAGCGTATTGAAAGCGAACTGTCTATCGCCAAGGAAATACAAATGGGAATGGTTCCTAAAACATTCCCTCCTTTCCCGGGTCGCCATGATGTAGATTTATATGCCATCTTACAATCAGCCAAGGAAGTAGGGGGCGACTTATATGATTTCTTCATTGATAGCGACCGGCTCTACTTTATCATAGGGGATGTATCGGGAAAAGGTGTTCCGGCTTCCCTGTTCATGGCCATAGCCCGGAGTTTATTCCGCACCATCTCACATAATATAGATTCGCCCTCGGAGATCATAACAAGAATGAACAACTCTATTTCCGAAAATAACGAGTCGAACATGTTTATCACACTTATTGTCGGCATACTGGATCTGCAAACCGGAAAACTTAAACTCTGCAATGCCGGCCATAACCCTCCGGCATTGATATTCCCTGACGGAAGTGTATCGTTCATGGAAACGCAAAAACAATTGATAGTAGGCATTATGTCGGATTATGTATATTCGGACGAATCCATCGATCTTGAAAAGGGTACTAAAATATTCCTTTATACCGATGGAATAACAGAAGCGGAAAATACAGCAAAAGACTTATACGGAGAAAAGAATCTGAAAAAGACACTGGCTGCCAATACCCGGCAAGATATACAAACAATGGTGAACACCATTATCTGTTCGGTTGCATTTCATGTGCAAATGGCCGACCAAAGCGATGATATAACAATATTAGCAATACATTACGAACCGGAAACTAGTAAATAAGAAAGGACTCCATTATGATGATGAATAAAGAAATCAGGATTACCAACAATTTGGAAGAAATATCCCATTTATATGAATTCATTGAAGAATTGGGTGAGGTACTTGATCTGTCTTCAGAGACCACGATGAATATCAACCTGGCACTGGAAGAAGCTGTAGCCAATATCATCATGTATGCATACCCGGAAGGGGAACAGCATGAAATATTGTTGAAAGTGACTTCCAGTCCACAACAACTCATCTTCCTGTTGACAGATAAAGGGCAGGTATTCGACCCGACACAGGTACCCGATGCCGAAATCAATTTGCCGATCGAAGAACGGGCCATCGGAGGACTCGGGATTTTCCTTATCCGAAGTATCATGAACGAGGTTTCGTACCAACGGTTGGGGGATGAAAATCTGCTGATAATGAAAAAGAATCTATAAAGCCATGTAAACCGGATCGTACATGATCCACAGTCGTAGTTTTTATATACCTTTGTCATTTTTAATAAGAATACAAAGATGAATAAGAAACTCTTCGCTATTTTACTGTTTCTTGCCTGCATCCAGATGGTACAGGCCCAAAAGAGTTATTCCATAAAAGGAATCGTAAAAGAAACGGTTAGTGGCGAACCGATCCCTTATGCTACCGTCCTGATATGGAACACCACTCAGGGAACAGCTACCGACTCCATCGGAAATTTTGAGATAACAGGGGTTACTCCCGGTAGTTACCGGCTACAGGCCTCTTTTATCGGCTACAAACCGACTGTAACAGCTGAGTTCCGTGTTGCTAATAAAGATGTCTATTTTCCGGTCGAACTCGAAACTGCCAGCGAAAGCTTGCAGGAAGTAAACATAGTAGCCTCCCCTTTCCGTAAAACGGCAGAAAGCCCGCTGGGATTACGTGTCATCGGTTTCAAGGAGATAGAGAAAAGTGCCGGAGGTAACCGGGATATCTCACGCGTAGTACAATCATTCCCCGGAGTAGCTTCTACGGCAGCCTTCCGAAACGACCTGATGGTTAGAGGTGGCGGTCCATCCGAAAACCGTTTCTTTTTAGATGGAGTCGAAATACCGAATATCAACCACTTCTCTACACAAGGGGCTTCCGGAGGGCCGGTAGGAATCATCAACCCTGATTTTGTACGTGAAGTAAACTTTTATTCAGCCGCATTCCCCGCCGCCAGAGGGAATGCGCTCAGTTCTGTGTTAGATTTTAAGTTGCAGGATGGGAATAAAGAAAAGTTCTCTCTGCGGGGTACGCTCGGGGCCTCTGATGTAGGTGTATCGGCCAACGGTCCGTTAGGAGAGAAAACGACCTATCAGGTGTCTGTACGCCGTTCGTATCTGCAATTCCTGTTCGATATGATCGGTTTACCTTTTCTTCCGACTTTCACGGATGCCCAGTTCAAGATCAAACATGCTTTCGACAAGAAGAATGAACTGACATTTATAGGGCTAGGTGCGATCGACGATATGAAACTGAATACCGGGATGAAGGATATGAGTGAAAAGAACCAGTATATCCTTGCCTACCTGCCGGTTGTAAAACAGAAGACCTATACGTTGGGTGCCGTATACAAGCATTATACGGGGCGTAATATCTACTCTCTTATCGTCAGCCGCAGCCAGATGAACAATAAAAACATAAAATACCGCGATAACGACGAAAGCTCACCGGCCAACCTCACCCTGAATTACCGGTCGGATGAAATAGAAAATAAACTCCGCACTGAAAATATCTTCCGCCTGCCTTATATACAACTGCATGTAGGGGGAAATATCGATTATTCGGAATATACGAACAATACATTCCAGAAACAATTTACTACCATTCCGAAAGAAATCAACTATCAGACAGATCTGGGACTCTGGAAATGGGGATTGTACGCTACCGCTATCTATGAAAGCGTGAACGAACGTTTCACCGCCTCACTGGGTCTCCGTACGGATGCCAATAATTATTCATCGAAAATGAATAATATATTCGACCAGCTATCTCCACGCCTATCGCTATCGTACCGGCTGGCAGGAGACATGTTTCTGAATGCCAACCTGGGACGTTACTACGAATTACCGCCTTACACCGTAATGGGATTCAAAGACAACAACGGAGAGTATGTAAATAAAACCAACGAATTGCAATACATCCGTAGCGACCAGGCCGGATTAGGACTGGAATACCGCCCTTCATCCTACCTTAAATTTACGGCTGAAGGATTTTACAAACACTATAACTATTACCCGATGTCGGTTATCGACAGCATCCCCCTGGCATCCAAAGGGACAGACTACGGTGTACTGGGGAACGAAGCTGTCACCTCCACCGCCACCGGACGTGCCTACGGCGTGGAACTGATGGGGCGTTGGTATAATTATAAGGGCCTTACATTCATCGCTTCCTATACCTATGTCCGCAGCGAATACAAAGACGGAAGAAATGCAGGTAAATATATACCCTCCGCATGGGACAACAAACATCTTCTCACTTTCAGCGGAACTTATTCACTCCCTAGTAACTGGGATGTGGGAGCAAAGCTACGGGTAGTAGGCGGTGCGCCCTATACTCCCTATGATGTCGAAAAAAGTAGTTATGTAGATGCATGGGACGCCAGCGGAAGCCTCTACTACGATTACAGCCGTTTCAACAGTGAACGCCTGAAACCGTTCACCCAGCTGGATTTGCGTATCGACAAAACATTCTATCTGAAAAATATAATGCTGGGCCTCTATATCGACATACAGAATGTACTTAATTCCAAGTACAAAGAGCAGGATGTCTATATTAAAACGGGAAAAATACTTAATCCTGAAGCCCCACAGGAGAAGCAACAGTATGAGTTAAAACCAATAGAACGTATGACCGGAACATTATTGCCCAGCATAGGAATCATGATTGAAATATAACAGCCTTGATTTTCTTCCGTTTTTATTAACCATAGTTCTGCAATAGATAGTAAATTATTCCTATTTTTGTAGCCGGGAAAACAGATAATAATTTGCCAGAGGAAAAGTCAATGCATAAAGCAGTTCTAATAAATATTATACACCACATACAAACTCTACTTATACTTGTATGCCTGGCATGGTCTGTACCGGCACTAGCAGAAGAGGTTCACCCAATCCTCATCATCAGTTCATATAATCCAGATACCCGTAATACCACCCAAAACATTTCCGAATTCATGGAAGAATATAAACGGCTGGGAGGAACCGCCCCCGTTATCATCGAGAACATGAACTGTAAAAGTTTACCGGAAGCTCCCTTATGGAAAGGTAAAATGAAAACCCTGCTCAATAAATACAAGGATGAGAATACCCCACAGATCACTATAATTCTCGGACAAGAAGCCTGGTCTTCCTATTTATCACAGAATGAACCCGTTCTAAAAGGTATTCCTATTTTATGCGGAATGGTGAGTAGCAATGCCGTCATATTACCGGATTCAAGCGTCACTCTTTCTGACTGGGACCCTGAAAGTATCGATATACAAGATCAAATCAGCAAGGAACATTTCTTGTCGGGTTTTCTGTATACGTATGACGTTAACAGAAATATCCAACTGATCAAAAACCTTTATCCTTCCACGGAACACATAGCCTTAATAACAGACAACAGCTATGGCGGCATCGCCCTGCAAGCGCTGGTAAAAAAAGATATGAAATCATTTCCCGATCTGGACCTTATCTTATTGGATGGCCGGAAAAATAACATATATACCATCATTGAACAAATAAAGCAACTCCCCAGGGAAACAGCCATCATGCTCGGGACCTGGCGCGTCGACGTGAACGATGGTTATTATGTAGGGAATGCCACATACACCATGATGTCTAGTAACCCAACCTTACCGGCATTTACCCTGACCTCTACCGGATTAAGCCACTGGGCGATCGGTGGGTATATTCCCCAATACAGGCCGATCGGGAAAGATCTGGCCAAACAGGCAATCGATATCCTGACCGGTAAAGTGCAACAAAAAGATTTGCGGGCGATAAGTATCCCCAATGCCTATACTTTCGATGCACGGAAACTGAAAGAGTTCAACATCGACAAAAAAATACTGCCGGAAGAGTCTATCCTGATCAATACGGAAGGAAACTTGTTTGTAAAATACAGGTTCGAAATCTTGTTGATCGTTGCCTGCATATTACTGGTTTTCCTTTTAATGATCCTTCTCTTCTTGTTCAGAACCAACAGACTGAAAGACAAGTTGATGGACCTGCAAAAAGACAACGAGATCATTATGAACAACATTCAGGCGTCCATCCGTTTCATCAAGCCCGACTATTCCGTAAAATGGGAAAATGAGATCAAAATGTTATGTGTCCCCAAATACGGTCCGAAGAATTGCTGTATCGTAAAAGACGGCCAGAAGCCTTATTGTGAGAATTGCGTACTGATATCCGCCATGGAGAGTAAAAAACCCTTCGATATAGTAAAAGAATGCGAACCAGGAAAATATATACACACCCTTGCCAATCCGATCATCGATTCGAATAACAGCTTATTGGGAGTTATTTTCAAGAAAGAGGATGTCACCAAACAGAAGTTGGCAGAAAACGAATTGCGTTTGGCTAAAGAAAAAGCGGAAGAATCCGATCATCTGAAATCAGCCTTCCTGGCCAATATGAGCCATGAGATCCGCACGCCGCTCAACGCTATCGTCGGTTTCTCCGGACTGTTGGCTATGACTGAAGAGAGTGAGGAACGTGAGGAATACATCAACATCATCAACAACAACAATGAACTATTGCTGCAATTAATCAACGATATACTCGACCTCTCGAAAATTGAAGCCAACACGCTTGAATTTGTTTATTCGGATATCGACATCAATCAGTTGTTATGCGATATCGAACAAACATCACGCCTGAAAGCTGCCGACGGTGTACAGGTTTCATTCGTCGAGAAAATGCCTCATTGCATTATCCGAACAGACAAGAACCGCTTGTCGCAGGTAATAACAAACTTTATCAATAATGCTATCAAATTCACGAAAGAGGGTAGCATACGTTTCGGGTATAAGCATAAAGAAAATCAGCTAATTTTCTATGTCTCAGACACAGGTTGTGGTATAGACAAGAAAATAAAAGACAGCGTATTCCAACGCTTTGTCAAACTGGATAGCTTCGCACAGGGAACAGGACTCGGTCTATCTATCAGCCAGATGATCGTGCAGAAACTGGGTGGTGAGATCGGTGTGGAGTCTGAGATTGGACAAGGGTCTACTTTCTGGTTTACATTACCCGACACGGTTATAGAAGAATCACATATAACTCCCGTTAGTTCCAACAAAGTAGAAATAAACGCAGGGAACCAGACAGATAAGAAAGCCTCCACTTTGCTGATTGCAGAAGATAACGAAAGTAATTATACCCTGATCAAAGCGATCCTGAAAGACTATAACCTGCTACATGCATGGAACGGTCAGGAAGCCATCGATTTATACCATAAATATCATCCGGACATGATCCTCATGGATCTTAAGATGCCTATTATGGACGGATATCAGGCTACCCAGGAAATACGTAAAGACAATACGATTATCCCGATCATCGCCGTTACCGCTTTTGCTTTTGCCGAAGATGAACAACGGGTCAGCCACAGCGGATTCAATGGTTACATAGCAAAACCGATCAAACCTAATGATCTGAAAAAGAAAATTACGGATCTTCTGTAACAAGCTTATAAAGCACGTGTTCCGGGAAACAGCATCGTAAAAACGGTTCCCTTCTCCATTTCGGAAGTAACGGTAATATTGCCTCCATGACGATTCATTATTTGTCGGCACACGCTGAGCCCGATCCCCGACCCTCCGGGCTTGGTGGTAAAGAACGGGACAAAGACTTTGTCAAGTGCCTCAGGTACGATTCCGCTTCCATTATCCGATATGGTTATAACAGGTATCCCGTCCCGCCTGAAAGCCTCTATACGTACTTCGGGAGAAAGGCTTTCGCTACAAGCTTCCACCGCATTCTTCAAGAGGTTGATAAGTACCTGTTCGATCATACCGCGATCGGCATACAACCTCAACTCGGAAGGTTTAATAGAATAAACGAAACGGACATCATTTGCCGGTACCAGCTTTTGAATATCATCAAACAAAGCCGATACCGGAAACAACTGCATAGTAGGTGCCGGAATACGGGTTAATTTTCGATAGTTCTCTACAAAGTCCAGTAAGCCCTTACTCCTGCGGTGAATTGTCTGTATGGCCTGGAGCATAATCCCATAATCGCGTTCATTCATCCCATTCGATTCGGCACGTTCCGTTACTGTCTCCGACAAAGAAATGATAGGCGCAATTGAATTCATGATTTCGTGAGTTAATACACGGATCAGTTTTTGCCAGGCTTCTGTCTCCGCTTCAGCCACGACTGAATTGTAAAGCCTCGAACGGAAAGCGTTCAATGCCTCATTCATAGAGCGGGTGAGCTCTGCCTCCGCCCCACCCGATGAGGGGACAGGAAAAGAGAGGTTCAGATCGCCATAATGTATATTAGCGATCAGGTGTTCCATCCTACGGATTGTTTTCTTCTGATCCCAGTATAAAGAACAAGCCAACAGGATCAGGATCACTCCTACCATAACTGTCGTAAAATAAAGACCTTTCAATAATAGGAATGCAATTGCCAGCGACAAAAGCACGATCAATATGATCTTTATCAGGACGATATAACGTTTCATAAGCCCAGCTTATCTAGTTTTCGGTACAGGGCAAAACGGGTAATGCCCAGTAATTCAGCGGCACGGGTCACGTTTCCGTCGGCACGGCGCAGGGCACGTTCGATAGCTTCCTTCTCCAGAATACTCAGATTGAGTTCTTCTGTGTCGGCTTTCTTCTTTGAAGCAGAGGGCTGGAGCATAAAGTTTTCCGGTTTCAGCATTTGCCCGTCGGACAGGATAACAGCACGTTCAATGGCATGTTGTAATTCACGGACATTACCGGGCCATTCATAATTTTGCAACTTGTTACGTGCATCACGGCTCAGACCTTTGATCTCTTTCTTATACTTACGAGCGTAGCGGGAAAGGAAATAATCGGCCAGCAACTGGATATCGTTCCCCCGTTCGCGAAGGGGCGGTATATGCAATTCGATCGTATTGATACGATAAAGCAGATCCTGGCGGAAAGTCCCCTCCTCTACCATATTCCGTATATTCATATTGGTTGCACATATCAGGCGAACATCGATGGAGACCGGTCGGGTAGCTCCCAGACGGGTGATCTGTTGCTTCTCTATCGCAGTGAGCAATTTAGCTTGCATAGGCATACTTAGGTTTCCTATCTCATCCAGGAAAAGGGTACCGCCCGTGGCTACTTCCATACGTCCCGGTTTATCCCGGCGGGCATCTGTGAAAGCACCCTTTTCATAACCGAAAAGTTCGCTTTCAAAAAGTTGTTCGGGTATACTCCCCAGATCGATCCCGACAAAAACCTGTCCGGCACGTGGCGAATGATGGTACAGGGCACGAGCGACCAGATCCTTGCCCGTTCCGTTCTCCCCCAGGATCAGGATATTGGCATCCGTATGGCGTAACTTTTCAACAGTAGAGAAAATATCCTGCATAATATTACTTTCGCCTATAATTTCAAAGCCGGCCTCCTCCGTTGTTTCAAGTGCTGCAACCTGACGTTTCAAGGATCGTACTTCGGTCCGGCTTTCACGAAACTTCAGGGCAGCAGATAAAGTTGCCAGCAATTTCTCTTTCTCCCAGGGTTTGGGTATAAAGTCGGTTGCTCCGGCCTTGATGGCACGCACAGCTTTTTCGGTATCGGCATACGCAGTTATGAAAAGGACGACAGCATCAGGGTCGACCTTTTTTATTTTTTCAAGCCAGAAAAAGCCTTCCTGCCCGCTGATAGCATCACGACGGAAATTCATATCGAGAAGAATCACATCCGGTGCATAACTCTCCATAAAATGTTCAATCCGTTCGGGTTGTGTGGTCACACGTATCTGCTCCACATAGGGTTCCAGCAATAAATTCAAGGCAAAGAGGACATCCTCATTGTCGTCGATGATAAGTATTTTTCCCTGTTTCATAATCTATTTCCTTTCATCAGTTTTTAGTCTCCTGACAGACCTGGTAACGGGGGTAAAGATAAGGATTAAAACAATAGACAGCATGTGCGGATACGAACGTTTTTCGTGCGATATTGCACGCGATATCTAACACAATCAATTATAATAAAATCAGTTGAAAACACATACAGGTCAAATAAATCTTTATACTACCGATATCCCCGAACATGCATTCCTGGTGAATGATACGACCCTGAACTGGGATGTGCGGGCCAGAGGGTTAGGCGGTACGCTTCATATGCCTTTCTCCACCTGCGCGGAAGAAAATATCCTGGCTTACCAGATCGACAAATATCATGCGGAAGACATTCTGATCCATGAATTTGCCCATACAATACATAATGTAGGTATTCGTCCTGTCTATCCGGACTTCAACGATGAACTTCAGTCCTCTCTCGACGCCGCCGTCGCCAGAGGACGCTGGAAAAACGTATATGCCTCGACAAATATTGAAGAATACTGGGCGGAAGGTGTTCAGAACTGGTTTAATGTAAATGCAGAAGTCGATAACGACGGAGGAGACGGTAAACACAACAAGATCAATACCCGTGAAGAACTACAACGGTACGATCCGGGATTATATAATATCCTGGCCCGTTTCTTCCCCGAAGTAAAAGAACAGGTAAGCCGCCATAAAAAAGTGAATCTATATAACTGGCAGGAAAACGACTGATCGTATCAACTGTGCGTCTGCGCACATTCTTTGTGCGCAGACGCACTGATCATTAAAATCCACCATCATCTTAAACACTAATTATCAATACTTTAAAAACGTGGCATGTTATTTGTTTTTAATAAGACATGACACTTTCAAGAACATACATATTATCCGCTATCCTTGCCATACTGACCGTTATCCCGGCTCATTCGCAGGATACGTTACGCCTGACATTGTCCGAAACCATCCGCATAGCACAGGAACAATCTCCCCAGGCTATCGCTGCCCGCCATTCATTCAGGGCTGCTTACTGGAACTGGCGCTCTTTCCGGGCCAATATGTTACCGAGTCTGACCTTCAACTCCTCCCCTTCTCTGAACCGGTCGATCAGTTCGGTTACTTTACCTGACGGGGGAGAAAGTTTCGTACACCGGAATCAACTGATGGTGGATGCGGGATTCACTATCAACCAGAATGTTTCGCTGACAGGAGGTAGCCTTTTCGTCAAGACTGCGCTACAACGGCTGGATCTATTCTCTGAAAAAACAAGTTCTTATAACAGCAGTCCGGTCGTTATCGGATACGAACAGGACCTGTTCGGGTATAACCAATTCAAATGGGACCGCAAAATAGAACCATTGCGTTACACCGAATCCCGCAAGAACCTGATAGAGACGTTAGAACTTGTAGCGGCACAGGCCACGACACAGTTCTTTCAACTGGCCACCGCGCAGACCAATTGGGAAATAGCCCAATATAATTATGCTAATGCCGACACCTTATATCAATATGCACAGGGAAGATACAATATCGGTACTATCACAGAGAATGAAATGCTGCAACTGGAATTGAATCTCCTGACGGAGCAAACCAATATGATGAATGCCCGTATCGAAGTTGACGATTGTATCCAGTCGTTACGCAGCTACCTCGGAATCAAAGATGCTTCGGAGCTGGTTTCCATAACAAACGGGGAAATTCCTCATTTCACTGTCGATGTAAAACAGGCCCTGGCCCTGGCTTACGAAAATAATCCCGAACCGGAATATCTGCAACGCCGCCAACTAGAAAGTGAAAGTGCCGTGGCACAAGCGAAAGCATCCCGGGGTTTCAAAGCCGACCTGTACATGCAATTCGGACTGACCCAGACAAACGAACACCTGAAAGAAGCCTACCGCAGCCCGATGGATCAACAGTTGATAAGTCTCGGTATCCGGATTCCCATCCTCGACTGGGGTGTCGGCAAGGGAAAAGTCAAAGTGGCCCTCAGCAACCGCGACAAAATATATACGGAGGTAGAGCAATCGCGCAACGACTTTGAACTGAATGTAATCAAGATGGTCAAACAATTCAACCTGCAAGCCGACAAGGTCACGATCGCACAAAAAACAGATCAGACAGCCAGGCGCAGGAACGATGTGGCACAAAAGTTATATCTCCTGGGTAAATCGACCATCCTCGACCTCAACGCTTCCATCAGTGAGAAAGACCGGGCACGACGGGATTACATAACCGCTTTATACAATTACTGGAGCCTGTATTACGGCCTGCGCAGCATGACCGGCTATGATTTTGAGCAAGGCCGGGAACTTACATTCAATTACGAACAATTAATGAAATAAGATAATGGACAAACCTATTGAAAAGAAACCTGTATATTACCGTTACCGCTGGCATATTGCCGGAGGTATAGCCTTTATTATCCTGCTGGTATATGTATCGATCGTCGCTTCCGGCGGACGAAAACTACGTACCGAGGCCGAAAATCTCATCATAGGTGAAGCGACAGCCGATAAATTCCTGGAATATGTAGATGTGGAAGGAGTGGTTCAACCGATCCTGACCATTAAGATCAATGCCCGGGAGGCCGGAAGCGTAGAACGTATCGTGGCAGAGGAAGGTACCATGCTGAAACTCGGGGATACTATCCTGACCCTGACAAATCCGGATCTGGTACGTACCATCGACGACCAACGCGACGAATGGGAAAAGCAATTGATTTCTTATCAGGAAAAAGAGATCGAAATGGAACAAAAAAGCCTCGACCTTCAAAAACAAACTTTACAAACCACATACGAACTCAATCGCCTGAAAAAGAGCTTTGCCCTCGACGAAGAGGAATTCCGTATGGGAGTAAAAAGTAAAGCGCAGCTGGACGTACAACGCGATGAGTTCGCCTACAAGACCCAGAGTACGGCTCTCCAACTGGAAGGTTTGCGCCATGACAGTGCCGCCACGATCCTTCGCCGCGAACTGATGAAAAACGATCTCGAACGCGAACGGAAAAAGTACGCCCGTGCACAGGAACGTATGGACAACTTAATTGTCCGTGCCCCTTTAGCCGGGCAGCTTAGTTTTGTAAAAGTCACACCCGGCCAACAGGTACAGAGTACCGAAGCGATAGCCGAAATAAAAGTACTGGATCAGTTCAAAGTGCATACGGCATTAAGCGAATACTATATCGACCGCATCACGACCGGCCTGCCCGCCACCATCAGCTGGCAAGGGAAAAAATATCCGCTGCGCATCACCAAAGTCGTTCCGGAAGTAAAAGACCGTAACTTCGATGTCGACCTGGTCTTCACCGAAGCCTCCCCCGAGAATGTCCGTATAGGAAAAAGCTTCCGTGTACAGATCGAACTCGGACAACCGGAAGAAGCACTGGTCATCCCACGTGGCGATTTCTTCCAGACTACCGGCGGACAATGGATTTATAAACTGAACGAAGCCGGTACGAAAGCCCGGAAAGTAACGATCGGTATCGGTCGCCAAAACCCGCAACAATATGAGATCACCAGCGGATTACAACCGGGTGATAAGGTTATTGTCACCGGATACAGTACTTTTGGAGACGCGGAAGAGCTGATATTAAAATAAGAAATATAGATACCATGAAAATATTATTGCTTGCGATACGCTCACTTAGCCGTTTCCGGCTTTATACGATTATCAACATATTGGGACTGGCGATGAGTCTGGCGTGTGTCATGATTATATCCCGTTATGTATTTCGGGAACTGACAGTCGATCATTTCAATCAGAATCTGGATCGTATTTGCCTGGGTACACAGCATTTTGACAGTGAGATCAAACCCCGGTTCTCTTATAGCTTCAATAGTCGAACCGGAGCAGGCGATCCTGTCCTTGAAAACAATCCGTCCATTGAGAAAATAACCGCCTTTTCCACTTTACCGGAAGATATTATAGAATCCGACAACCAAAAACACACTGCCCGCATTATTGTTACCGACACCGTATTTCTTCAGATAATGGAATACGATGTGATGGTAGGAAATAAACAAAACCTATTAAAAGGCCCGCAGGATGCTGTTATAACTCAGAGATATGCCCGAAAATTATTTGGTTCCGAAGAAAATGCTATCGGTAAAAAAATACTCTGCTCCGGCGGCCAGATGGTAACCGTAACTGCGGTTCTCAAAGAGCCTGTAGAAAAAAGTTCCATACAGTTTGACATGTTGGTCTCCTACCAGTTACAAAAGAACTGGGGTTATATGTTTAGCGCATGCTTACTGTTAAATCCGGGCACAGATATACAAAAGCTTAATAAAGAACTGGTAGCCAATGACCGGGAGGGAGTAAACCTCTACCAACTGTTACCTTTAAAAGACAATTATTTCGATGATAGCGTCAATCGGTTCACTGACTCCTTTCAACAGGGAAACTTTGGCAATATAATGATACTATCCGGTGTTGCCTTTCTGATCCTGTTGGTCGGTATTTTTAACTTTATCAATATTTACACGGTATTGATGCTCAAACGGGCACGGGAGCTGGGTATGAAAAAGGTCTTTGGAGCGAAAGCGACACAAATGCTGGTACAACTGCTTAGCGAAAATCTGGCCATGATCGGAGGAGCTTTGTTCATTGCCTGGCTACTGATCGAAATAAGCGGAGAAGCAATAAGTAACTTACTGGAGATTACCCAAGTGAATAATATTAAATTCGACCTGTTGTTATCTCTTGCCATATTAATCGTACTACCGGTCATCACATCGGCATATCCATTCATAAAATATAACTACTCTACTCCTATATCATCATTACGATCAGTAAATATTAGTGGAAATTCTGTTGTATCGAGAACTATTTTCATGGTCTTCCAATATACTATTACCTGTTGTCTGATCATTGTTTCGTTATTCTTCATGAAACAACTCAACTTCATGCTACATGCAGATCTGGGATACCGTACAAAAGATATTATCAAAGCACAATTTCTTAAATTCCCCCCTACCGCCCATACATTACCACAGGAAGAAATAATGAAGCTTTTTGAAGACCTGGGTAAAAAGAATGAAGAAATCAAACAGAAATTAAACAGTTCCCCTTTGTTCTCCGCTTGGACGTTTGGTGAAAGTCCGAATGAAATACAGGATTACGGTAGCCGGATAAAAACACCCGATGGCGAATTTAAAGAAGTTAAGTCGACCAGTATGAGTAGTACCGATTTAAAAATATTCGAACTACAATTGAAGGAAGGACGATTCTGGAACGATTCGACAGATACGGAACTTGATTACAAATTCATCATCAATGAAACTGCGCAAAAACTCTTCGGTATTACCAACCTGGAAACAGCATTACTACAGCCCGAAAGACGTCTATGGTGGAATGGAGATGAGGAATTAATGTCTCAAAACCCAGCCTATCAAATCATTGGCATTGTGAAAGATTTTAAATATACCCATTTGGCAAAGCCGGCTGTACCTCTTGTTATATCGATCGCGCAATCAAGACCTTACAACAGTAAACTAACAGCAGTGGTTCAGCCTGGTAAAAGACAGGAAGCAATCGCCTTTCTTAGAAAATTACACGACGAGACCATCGGGGGAGATTTTGAATACTCATTTGTAGAAGACGATGTAAATGCCATGTATAAAGAGGATAAAAAAGCGGCTTATATCTATTCTATATTTACGGTCATAGCTATCCTGATTTCCTCTTTGGGACTATTCAGCCTGTCGTTATTCGACGTACAGCAACGATACCGTGAAATAGCCATCCGCAAAGTAAACGGGGCAACAACCGAAGTTGTTATGAAAATGATGTTGCGTAAATATTTTAAACTGTTGGGATTGGCATTCATAATATCCGTTCCGATCTCGCTACTGGCTATTTTCAGATACCTGGAAAACTTTGCAAACAAAACCTCCGTATCCTGGTGGATATTTGCTGTAGCCCTGATCGTTACAGCCGGAATCTCTCTGGCAACACTGATCTGGCAAATACGGAAAGCTGCACAAACAAATCCGGCAACAGCCATGAAAGCAGAATAATAACACCGTAACAAGCTCTATACATGAAAATACTTTTATTTGCCATACGTTCACTGATGCGTTTCCGGTTATACACCGCTATCAATATACTGGGGTTAGCTTTAAGCCTGGCCTGCGTGATCATTATCAGCCGGTACGTATACAGCGAAGCGACAACCGATCATTTCAACAAAAATCATGAGCAGCTGTATCTCAGTGTGCGCCATTGGGAAAACGGAGATCAGGCTCCCGTCCTGTTCACGACCGACAATGTCCTTTTGAAGAAAGAGTATATCAACCCGTTGGATATTCCGGAGATAGAAAAAAGAACTTCCTTCGTCTCCCTCAACAATGTGGAGATCAAAACGGAGGAGCGAAAGTTCAATGCACACATATTGGCTACGGATACGTTTTTCTTACAGTTATTGGATTTCCCGGTACTGGAAGGAAACCACAACCGTTTGCTGGCCAATCCAAAAGAGGCCGTTATTACCGCACAGTTCGCACAGAAACTGTTCGGCAAAGAAAACCCAATTGGTAAGATTATTGAATACAATGGGAATATACTGACCATCAGTGGTATCACCGGAAATGCGGATACACAAAGTTCATTACACTTCGACCTGTTGATATCGAAAGAATTGCAATGGCGCTGGCCACCTGTCAATTATTACAGTATAGCACTGGCTTCTCCGGGTGTCGATATCACTCAAATCAACGACAAGCTAAAAGCAAACCTTTACGCAGCCGGTGATAAAAATTACCTATTCCAAGTGATCCCGCTCGACAAACTCTATATGGATAAAACAACGGATAAAGGCCAGGACACCTTCCGGCAAGGGAATCCGGATAGTCTGAAAGTTCTTTCTTTTGTTGCCATCCTTCTCTTATTGATCGGCCTGTTCAACTTTGTCCATATCAGTTCTGTCGTTATCATTAAGCGTAGCCGGGAATTAGGAATGAAAAAAGTATTCGGGGCCAGGCCGGCCCAGCTGTTTATCCAGTTGTATACAGAAAATCTGGTATTAACAGCCATCGCCCTGTTTCTCGGCTGGATGATCATCGAAGTCACTGATCCGTTACAAATAAATCTGCTCGGTATCTCCACCATCGTCGGTTCGTCTTTCAATATGCTATTGTCCATCGGCATTCTCTTAGGGCTGCCATTAATTATCACACTATATCCCTTTTTCAACTACAATTTCCGGATGACGATCCATTCGCTTCAGGGGGTTGTCCCGGAGAAAAATAAAATGAGCACCCGTTCCCTCTTTTTAGTTATCCAGTATGGTATCACCTTCTGTCTGATTATTTCTTCGCTGTTTTTTATGAAACAACTACACTTCATGCTGAATGCCGACCTGGGATATCGTACCAGGGATATTATAAAAGTATGGTTCATACGTCCTTCTTCCCAAATGAGCTACGGACCGGAAGACCAACAACGATCTGATGCAATCTCATTCAATGTGCAGGAAGCGATCAAAGCATCTCCCCTGTTTCAATCGTACAGTTACGGGCTGAGTCCATACGAAATACCGAACGATCAATTCAATAAACAGAAAATGCGTATCCCCGGGGGAGAATGGCAGGAAGTACTTCATGTGAAAATTTATAATAGTTTCTTCGACATATATGAAATTCCGGTATCAAAAGATATACTACCGAAAAATGAGAATGAGATACTGATGAATGAAACAGCAAAAAGATTGTTCAGTAAAGGAGGACAGATGCCTACCGAGTTGGAAATGGAGTCATACAACGGACTCAAATCCTACCTGGTCAAAGGGTTCACTCCAGAATTCCAGGTGGTACATCTCTCACAACAGAACCAGCCGATCATCATGACTTCAAAAGACGTAAAAGACGAGCTTTTCTGGCCCGGTAAACTAATGGCTTCTATTGTTCCCGGACAACGCCGGGAAGCAATCAGGTTTCTGAAAGAGCTTCATGCCAGAACTGTCGGGGGAGAATTCGAATATACATTTGTAGAAGACGAGATCAGTGCCATGTATGAAAAAGACCGGTTAGTTACCCGTATCTACTCCGTCTTTGCAGTGATCTCCATCCTGATCTCTTCAATGGGGTTATTCAGCTTGTCATTATTCGACATTCAGCAACGGTACAAAGAAATAGCAATCCGCAAAATAAACGGGGCAACGACGGGAATTATCATAAAATTGCTATTAAGAAAATATTACAGGCTCCTGGGACTTTCATTTATAATAGCCACTCCGGTTTCCTGGCTGGTTATCACCCGGTATATGGAACACTTCGCAAACAAAGCGCCGTTATCATGGTGGCTCTTTGCCGTAGCATTTCTGCTTACCGGCGGCATATCCCTATTCACTCTGATCTGGCAGATACGTAAAGCTGCCGGAACCAATCCGGCAATAGCCGTCAAAACGGAATAAAAACGATTGCCCCTGTAAAACAGTGCGATAATGAACGTATTACGTGCGAATACACACGATGAACAAGTATAATAAATATACATAACAACAATGTTTTCAAGCACTTACCCCTTTGGCATGTATTTTGCTTTTTATTTAGTAAACTTGCAATAAATATTCGCACAACAATGAATATGCTACAACACTATTTTAAACTGGCGGTTCGTAACCTGCTTAAATATAAATCGCAATCCATCATTAGTATTGTTGGCCTGGCGGTAGGGTTTACCTGTTTTGCACTGGCTACTTTATGGATACGCTACGAACAGACTTACGATACTTTTCATGACGGTGCCGACCGTATCTATATGGTACGAATAACATCTGATATGTATAACGACGGCCTATCCCAGATCACGCCTTATCCGCTGGCTGCTTTTATGAAAGAGACATTCCCGGAAGTAGAAGCTGCCTGCAATATGCAGGCCTGGAACTGCCAGTTTAAATATAAAGGAGCTAAATATAGTTCATATCAAATAGGAGTCGATTCGGCTACAATGAAAATATTCCGCTTTGATGTGATCAACGGGAACCGTAACTTCATGCTTCCTGATAATCAAGAGATAGCCATTACCGACCAGCTAGCTCGCAAACTGTTCGGGACAGAAGATCCGATCGGTAAAGAGATCGACATCTACGGGAACAGGAAGGTATGTGCCATCGTAAAGCCCTGGGACATACATAGCAATATGCCTTTTGAAATCCTCACTTCGAACGGGCACGATGAAGAGTGGAATGTCTCCTCCTGGCAGACTTTCATTAAGCTGCAGAAAGGTGTCGATATTAAGTCTTTCGAAAAAAAACTGGAAGAGTTTAAAGCAGATAAGGATCCTTCTTTTTCAATCAGTAAGATAGAACTTACGCCGATCACGGCAATGCGTTACGATCGCCCCAACCGGGAAGTTACGGTGAAATACGAACATATCTTGTTATTCGCTTCGGCCGGTGGCTTAGTTATCCTCTGTGCCTTATTCAACTATCTGACGCTCTTCGTTACCCGGATACGTATGCGCAACCGGGAAATTGCCCTCCGCAAAGTATGCGGCTCATCGGATAGCAACCAGCTCGTATTGTTTGCCGTCGAATATATGCTAACGCTGGTATTAGCCCTGTTTACAGGTCTGATACTGATTGAGCTTGCATTGCCTACATTTAAAGAACTTTCTGAGATAAAACTTGAAAACACTGCGATTTATCTTTCGGCGGTGAAGTATTCCGGGATCATTGTTATTCTATCCTTCCTATTGTCTTTATATCCGATCTATTATTTTAGGCGTCAAACTTTAAACGGTATACTGAAAGGTTCTGCCGGAGGTAGAAACAAAAACGTATTCCAGAAGATCAGTATGGTTGCGCAGTTCATAATCAGTATCTGTTTCATCTTTTGTTCTGTCATACTGATGAAACAGATCTATCACCTGAACCAAGCTGACTACGGTCTCGAACGGACTAACCGGGCAAATGTCAATGTCTATCCACCCGCTGGCGGACTGAAAGAGGAGATAGGTAAAATACCGTTTGTTACGGAGGTGTTCCCGGATAAACTGTCTGCTATCTATCCCCGCTATGCCCGCTCTTTCCGAAGCGTAAATGAATGGGAGGGACGGCAAGATTCCACCTCAGTCGTAAATTTCGAGTTGATCGATTGTAATCAGGAATACTTCCGGTTCTACGAAATGAAATTGGTCGAAGGCACCATGCCCTCCAATGCTGCCGGCAATCAGATTCTGGTAAACCAGACCGGGATAAAGGCATTGAATATGAATCATCCCGTCGGGAAAACAATCTTGAAAGGAGAATCGCAATACGTTATTACCGGGGTAGTCAAAGATTTCTATATTGCCCCGCCTACCGTCCCTACCAAACCGATCATGTTGGTATTCCCCAAAGAATTCAATTCCGGCAACGGTGAAGGTGCTCTTTTCAAATACCAGGAAGGAACCTGGCCTCAATGCAAACAGCGGATAGAGCAACTGGTGAAGAAGCTGAATCCGGACAATCAATACTTCCATGTAGGGAATATGGAAGAGGAATATGCCAAATTCCTGAAATCAGAGAATGCCTTGTTATTGATGCTCGATTTTGTTACATTGGTATGTATCCTGATCTCCCTGTTCGGTGTCTTTTCACTTGTCACCCTCGACTGTGAACAACGCCGGAAAGAAATAGCCATCCGTAAGGTGAATGGTGCAACGACACGTCATATCATGCGCAATTTCTTCCTGAAATATATGTTGCTATTGTTCATCGCCTCCGCTGTCGCTTTCCCGGTCGGTTACCTCATTATGAAACCCTGGGTACAGAATTACGTGCTTCAAACAAGTATCGACTGGTGGATATATCCGGCCATATTGCTCTCACTGATACTTCTTATCACACTCTGCACAAGCTGGCGGATATGGAGGGCTTCCAACCAGAATCCGGCAGAAACAATTAAATCTGAATAAATTTAAAACAACATAGATATGAAACAATTAGTATGCTTTCTCACTTGTCTATCCGTATTTTTCTCCTGTTCCGAATCGAAAAACAAAGGGGCCGTAAAAACGTATAAGGTCGATACAGACATCACAAACACATTATCAGGCCAGGTAGTCTTTGCCGGAGAAAATGTACATACTTATTACGACATCAGCATTACGGACGATTACTATGCCTTTATGGACTATTACAGTGATACGCTCCTGCAGGTCAGAGACAAAAACGATTTCTCCCTTTACCAGATAGAGATGAGGGAAAAAGACACGTTCCTTATCTCCTACCCTTCTTTTACTAAATACGATTATGTCAACAAGAATAAAAGAAATACAATCACGATCTGGGAGAACGACTCACATCTATTGAAGCGGGTCGACTTAAATCAGACACAATCCTCCCCTTTCATATCCTGTGAAACAAATTCACTTTCGAAATATAACCCGGGAGGCGGATTCACAAATTGTTGTCTTACAGCAAGCGACCTGTATGCCGTATCGTTCAGTCCGGGAAAACCGCAAGTATTTTATTCTTCCAATGGTACTTCCGGACAATATGCAGTTCCAGCCTATCCTAAAATCACCGTCCCCATGCCCGATAATGTACGTAGGGAAGCTTACGCCAGCGACCTGGTTGTTAATGAAGAAAAGGGAGTGATCGTAGCTGCTCTTCGATTTATCGATTGCGTAAATTTCTACGATCTTAATTGCGAGATGACAGGTTCTGTTTCTTTTGCCGATTACTACACTATCCCGGTTCCCGACATTACCAATAAGCACCTGGACGCCGAACAGAGCAAAAAATGTTTTATAGATATTTGCAGCTCAAACCAATATGTATTCTGTCTGTTCGACGGTTCGACAAACTTCATCGGCAATTCGGTCATTTATGTATTCGACTGGAACGGAAAACATAAAGCCACCTTACAAGCCGATCGCAATTTACGTAAGATCGCCACGGAGAAATCAGGTAAATACTTATTAGCTTTGTCGCCGAACGAACAAGGAGGACGCGACGTAGTAAAATATGATCTGAAAGGAAAAATCTGATAAACGAACATAATTCATGATACAACACTATCTTAAGGTATCCATCCGGGAACAATTTAAATATAAAACGCAAGCCATTATCAGCATCATTGGTCTGGCTATCGGTTTTACAGCCTTTGTCTTAGGTGGATACTGGTTGTGGTGGGAAACGCATTTCGACAACTTCCATCCCAACAACGACCGCGTTTATTGCCTTACAACAACCGGATTGGTTAAAAAAGCGACTGGTGCCGATGCTGATCTCGACCAGTTGCATGTGAACGACCTGGCAGAGATAAAGAAGTTGTTACCCGAAATTGAAAAAGTCTGCACCTTTACTGATTGCTTTTATACGATAAAAAGCAACCACAGTAGCCAGATGTTATACGGTCTGATATGTGATCATTCCTTTTTTGATTTCTTTCAGGCAGATTTCATTACCGGAACTTATAAAGGTACCTATCCGAACGGGGAATCCGTTATCCTCACCGAAAATACAGCAAAAAAGTTTTTCGGGACAACGGACTGCGTCGGCAGGACATTCGAACTGAATGGTCAAACCCGCCCCATTGTCACCGGAGTCATAAAAAACTATCCGGACAATTCGGATTTAATATTCCAGTTCCTATTAATCAACAAAGTAAAGCCAATCCCAAACGTCAGACGGAATAAAACATATATCCGGCTGATGAAAGGAACAAATACGGATATAGTAAAAGAAAAGCTTGCGGCCTATAAAAGCCATGCAGATGACCCTTGGGGCATAGAGCATATCGACCGGTGGAAAATCAATTTGCGGACACTCCCGGAAGTCCATTTATATTGCCATCCCGAACTGGAAAACAGAATACGAAATATCCATATTCTGGCATTAGCCGGTTTTATGGCCTTCCTGAGTGCATTGATGAATCTGTTGGTCTTGTTTATCGGACAACAACAACGCAAACAAACCAAAAACAGGACCTATCTGTGCATCGGGGCATCCCCTAAAGATATGTTGTTGAAAGGCTGGATCGAATTATTCCTCCCTATGCTCATGGCTTATCTACTGGCATTTTGCCTGATAGAAGCCATCTTCCCTTACTACGAAAGTTATACGGCCTGGAATCACTATGGAATTTACGAGGGGATATCACGACGGATCGACAAAGCCGCGTTATTTTCGAATGTAATCATATCCTTAGTCGCCAGTACCGTTATATTCTGGTTACTCACAATTCTTCCTATACGGAATATATTGTGCAACCGGAATACTAACCCTGTGATCTTTAAACGGGGGTTAATTGTCGGTCAGATATTTATCGGCTCGTTATTTTTTATCACTTCACTCATCCTTTTCCAACAGTTACATTTCATATTGACAAAGGATAAGGGATTGAATTATGAAAATGTGATTCAGGTAGATATGGGATACGAAAACGCGTATGAGCAAGATCTGAGAGTATTAATGCCGGAACTTCAAAATCATCCGTATGTAACGGACGTTTGTTATACGGCAACCAATTCCGGGATATTCACAGAACAGGGGGATTGGTACGGCTCTATGAACACCCATTTATCGTTCGACCCTACTGAACCCGATCACAAAAGAAGGGATCCTTTAATGATCGTCAGTAAAGAATTCTTCTCCTTCTTTGAAATGACTTTAAAGCAAGGAAGCTGGATTGGAGAAAGCAATCCGGACGATTATATCGTCAATGAAACCGGTTTTAAAGATTTGGGGTATGAAGATTTGCTGGAACGTTCCATATACAATAGTAAAGGCATTTCGAACCAGAAAGTAGCCGGCGTTATCAAGGATTATATTTATGCCCCTATGCAATACCCTGTGCAGAAAACCTTCTTCCGGCTATATAAGGATCAGGATGTAAAAGAGTATATGCCTGTGCAATATTTTTATGTCCGCTATCTTCCGGAACATAAGAAAGAAGTACTGGATCATATCGTGAATGTGAGCCGGAAACTAAATGTCCATGGAGTCAGCAAAGAAAGTCTGTGTATAAAACTAACCGACCTGGTCGACAAATTCAATCGCCCGGAAAAAGTGATCTTCTGCGTATTCAGTATCATTGCGATCCTCTGTATCCTGATTTCCACTTTCGGTATTTATTCACTGGTCACTCTTTCTGCCCAGCAACGGAAAAAAGAAATCGCCATCCGCAAAGTAAATGGAGCCACTTTCCTGCATATCCTGCAACTCTTCTTCCGGGAATATCTGATACTGGTTATCATCAGTAACCTGTTCGCCCTGCCATTGGGATTTATCCTGATGCAACGATGGCTGGAAACCTATGCCAATCACACCAGACTGACGACAGTACCTTTTATAGCCGTATTATTCATTACTTGTATAATTGTATTGTTATCTATCTTCCGCCAGGTGAAAGAAGCAGCACAGACAAATCCGGCAGAAGCGGTAAAAGCAGAGTAAAGTTACAAGCAAAAAATTGGTAGGGGCGGTTCGCGAACCGCCCACCACGCAGTCAATTTAAATTTATTGATTATAAATAGTTACTTATTTTACGATTGCTTTAACAGCTGCTTCACCTTCAACAGCTACAACAACTACACCGGCTGGAGCAGCTATTTCTGCATTATCAGAAGAAATTACTGTACTGGCAATTATCTGACCAAGAACGTTAGTGATAGACTGCCTTGCCTTCAGCACCCTAAATAATTACGGCACCTTCTTTTGCTATTACTGATACTGTAGATGCATCGATGCTTTCGTTAGCAACAGGGGCAGATGATTCTGCAGCCAGGTTGAATTCTTCACCACGAGCAACACCTTCAGTAACAACCACCACACCATTGATAGTCTTCAGATAACCATTGTTGTTTTCACGACGGTCTTTCTGATCTTTTACTTTGATTGCAGAGTTGTAATCTACGTAACGAGTCTGGATATTGAATACTCCGTTTTCATCGTTAGAAGCAGCATTTACGTAACGGAATGCAAACTTGGCGATGTTAAAGTCACGGCTGTTCAGGTCGATAACTGATTTTACTTTCTTGAAGTTCTGCCCTTCGGTCAGGTAAAAATTATCACCTGTACGGTATCCCCAAACAAATCCTAACTTAACGTAAGTTTCATCAGCTTCCTTATCGTTAATGAATTTATTAGCATGAATTTCACCATACTTGTTAGTATAAACAGCAGAGTCGATCAAATTAACCAGGAAGCGACCATAAGTAGTATCCGGATGAATAGTCGGGTGACCAGGTATTGTACAAGGTTCTTCAGGAACATATTTCGGATTAACCACCAGCAGATACTGATAACGATTGTTATGACCACGGTTTACATAACGATCATTCAGCGGATTGTTCTCCTTATCGCTACCATGAACCAAAGTCTTTTTCTGCAGAGCGGCATAAACACGACAAGGTACACAGCAGCCTATAAAATGGAAGCCTTTCTGGGAAAGTATCCGATGAGTGTCGTTCATTTCCACATACAAGACTTTACTATATACCCGTTGGCGGATTAATATGCATCAAGATTAGAAATAACTGAGTCAATAATATAGGAAAATGCCCCTGTCTGTCCATCAGCTATCAGTCATAAATAAGACAAACCC
>NZ_JADNBB010000035.1 GCF_015550595.1 Parabacteroides goldsteinii | reverse complement strand
GTTTTACCGCAGTTTTCTTCGCTATTTCCTTCTCTGCTCTTTTCCCAAGCTGTCAACTCTTCGAGTTCGTGTTCCAACTGCTGTGGTAAATGTAAATATTATATACTAAATAACAAAGCAATTGAAGAAGAAGAATTAGGTGTTAATGGGATGGCGGTTGAATCAATTATTGACAGATATGAATGTAGTGCGTTGGTAGGGGCGGTTCGCGAACCGCCCTTACAGGCGCCGTCACAATGGAACAGGCAGGTTCGGCCGTAGGGGCGGGGTCTGCCCGCCCTTCTTCACCGGTTGTTATATTATTGTCGCAAAGGGTGGGCAAACCCCACCCCTACAAAACCTGTCATTTTGGTTCACATTTTGCTACATCCGAGCGCGAAGCCCAATTATTCATTATTAATTATTAATAGAAAAAGGCTTCACCTTTTTCTATTACAGACTCAAATAATAAATTCAAAACCGTTTCTTATTCTATATTAAGTAGAACTCTCTGAAAGTTGCGAATGTATGGTCTCGTTTGTTATAATATCTGGAACTTCAGCCCGAACGATAAGCTCAAATAGTCTTTCGGTTTCAGGTATTTATTCCCGAATTTACTAAGGATATACAGGTCACAGGTGCTAAGTTCGTAAAATAAGGTGACAGATTTATGCCATCTTCCCGGATTGTTGAATTTGAAGGTGACACGTTCACCCAGGAAAATATGAGTACGTATGCGGGTTGGAAAAAAGTAATATCCATCAGGATATTTGCTTGGGCTGTGTACCCAATAGTCTCTGTCGAGTAAGGTACTGATGTATAGTCCTGTTGTTAATGGTTCGAAATCAATGCTTTTGTGTAAAGGGACTCTCCAGGGTATATAATTTTGTTTAAATGTGAAAGTAGCCATGGCATGCCGTCTTTTGGCACTCTCAGCACTAAGATTGCGTGTCGTTTTAGGTACAAAGCCGAATAATAAATCCGTTTCCCAATGATGACGGTAGTAATCCCATCCCAATCCGAAAGAGAACATCCCGATGGAGCCTGCAAATTGTATTTTGCTATATCGTGGGATTAAATTTTCCCATAGCGAAGTATACTTTTCCACATGCCTTTCATATAGAGTAGGAGTAGGGATGCTATCTTGTGCATTTATATGAAATGAGAAAAAAGCGAATATAAGTAATAGTAAACAGTTAGAATTTAATGATTTCATATGAATAGCTATCCGGTGTTATAGTATAGAGAAGATAAGTTCGTTTTCCTATATTGTCACAACAATAATAAATAATCCCGTCATTGAACAGGTCGCGTGCCACAAAGTTATGATCATGGGCATGCAGGCAGAAAAGGGGAGAAGGGAATTCTCTGATCTTTTCCTGAAAAATATCTGCGACATTATTGTTGAACTGATCGCTTCCCGGTGGAACATGCATAACAAAGACCGTATGCGTATCCTTTTCATTTGTATCATTCAATTGATTTTTTATGAAGGCAAAATTGGGTACAGGAGTTGAATAGTCATATTCAAGAGCATTCGTATTCAGGCAGATGAAGCGGATTCCTCCTCCCGTCCGGAACGAAAAGTTTTCATTTCCATATAAATCTTCATAAATCAGGTCGCCCTTGCCAATAATGTCGTGATTACCGATTAAGGCAATATAAGGGATATTTAACCGCGACAGAATCTTATGTTGCAGGAGATATTCTTTTTTGATACCGAAGTCGGTCAGGTCTCCGCCATGAATGACAAAGTCGACGGAATTTAATTGGTTGACGTGCTTTACGAAATCATCTGTTTCATCATACCAGCGCTGTGTATCGCCGGTAAAAACAAAACGGATAGTATCTTTATCTGCACAAGCTTTTTCGATCTTGACAATATTGGTTGCATTGATGTTTTTGTCTTCTTTCTCTGAAACTCTTCCGTCGTACGGGTGATAATCTATCAAATCGCAAGAGGTGAGTAGGATGAATAGTAATAAAGTATATTTATTTCTCATAATAAAGCCCCATCTTTTTATATGCAAAGATAGGGCGACTTTTATTTTAGAGAAAGGTCTTTATTGAACTATTGGTAGTCAAAATATCTATATGTCGAAGATTTGTTCCAGTTCCGTAAAATCCGAGATCACGAGATCTGCTGTTTCGTCTCCCCGGTATTCTTCCCAGCCAATGCTTCTCAACCATATTGTCTTACACCCGATGGAAGTGGCAGGGATGATATCCTTATCGTAGGAGTCACCGATTACGACGATCTCTCCTGCGGGGAGTGCTAATTCTTTTACGCCTAATCCGAAAATGGCGGGATCTGGTTTACGGATACCGACAACTGCCGATTCGATGATCGACTGAAAATAGATATCGAGGTGGAAGTCTTTCAATACAGATTCGATATTCCCGTAAAAGTTAGAAACCAGCACCAGCGGATATTTTTTAGATAAGGAGGCAAGTATGGGACGGGCTGAATCGATCGATCTTCGTGCATACGCATAGCACCAGTCTGCCAGGCGTTGTTTCAGTCGTGGGGTGGCATATTCTTCCGGCAGAAAATCACCCGCTTTGAGCCATTCGATTTGCAGGTCGGTTTTCAGGCGTAGCATGTCGAGAAAGGTGTGATGCGGTTGTACGATCGGATTTTTACCTAGTGTCCGTTCTCCATGCACATAGGCTTTACGGAAGGTCTCTTTACTAACCGGTACTTCTTCCGCCTGGTAAGCTTTCCAGATCACTTCGGCCCAATGCATACCGTTGCTGTCGATAGTGCCGCCGTAATCGAACAGGATCCCTTTTATCTTATCTGATTCTAACATATTGTCTTATGATTTTGATTTAAGTTCTTTGGTGAATTCTGCACAGAAATGTTCGTGCGTGTATATCATATATATCAGCATCGTATTTAGTACAGTCATCTCAAATACGAAATACAGCCACGGCATATCAATAAAAATACTGATGAACAAGGCGATGACACGTGTGTTGAACGACAACATATTCGTGTATTTCATCATCGGGAGGCTCTTTTCCCGGAATGCTTTGCGGAACCATTC
This sequence comes from Parabacteroides goldsteinii, assembly GCF_015550595.1. Lineage (GTDB taxonomy): Bacteria > Bacteroidota > Bacteroidia > Bacteroidales > Tannerellaceae > Parabacteroides > Parabacteroides leei. The sequence continues at coordinate 48,279 of NZ_JADNBB010000035.1, read as the reverse complement.
CGGAGCTTCGTCATGATATTTGCTGCGGATGATATCCATCATCTTCTGAAACTTCGGTGTTAAAGCTTCCTGGCCGACGGTATAGTTGATATAGAATGTTTCGAATAGTTTGTAGATGAAATCCTTTTTCCAACTCATTGTCTTGTATTTCTCTTTCAGGGCAGGGGAGTGGGATAATTCGCTTCCGGCCTTTCCCTTCAGGAACAGGAGGTGGATGTTCCGGTAATAGTCGGCCATAGCGGCCTGTTTACTATGAAAGAATCCGGTGATGGCTGCTAATATCCATATCCAGATACCCCATTCCGGTGTGAGGCGGAGACAGATTGCCGCATAGATGGCTATGAACCAACAGTCGCCGGCAGTACCGTCGAGTATGCGTCCCAGAGGCGTTTTCTTTCCGGTCATACGCGCCAGTTGTCCGTCTGCACTGTCGTAAGAATTAGCCCAGATAAGCAGTAGCATGCCGATTATATTGATCGTGAGGTCCTGGAAGTAGAAGCAGATACCTGCTGCAATCCCTATGAATATACTTGCAACGGTAATGGCATTGGGGGATACTCCCAGTTTATTGAAGAACAAAGCCCAGCGATAACCTATCGGACGGTAGAAATGAATGTCGATAAACTCTTCCGTATCCAGTGATTTGAGAGTTGATTCTATATCGGGTTTCTTTTTTGTTTCTTCCATTATTTGTTGATTAAATTATAGATGCGGCGGGCTATCTGGGGAGCGGCTTCGTCCCGGCAAGGGGCAAAGCTGGGCCAGTCGTTGAAGTCGATCAATCGGATTGAACCGTCTTCGGATACAATGCAGTCGCCACCGTAAACATGTATGTTTAATACCTCGGCTGCCTGGCTACAAAGCTGTTGCAGCTTTGAATCGTTAAACGGAATGCCTTTAGCCGTTCCGTTTATTTGCTCTAAGCCAAATTTGCTGTGATGCTGGTTAGAGGGATAGAACCAGTAAAAGAAATCGGTACCGGTTACACCGTAAAACTTAACCAGGTCACCTACCAGATGTTCGTTGATTACCGCCGTTTTAATGCCGCGAATAGCATATTCTTTCAGAATTGTTTTGGCTTCCTCCGGGTTTCTGACATACGTAACGTCTTCCCTGTGGATGGCATGGAAATCACCGCGTTTGATCCAACAGTTGTAGAATCCGGCTTCTTCCATAGCAGCAGTCGGATCTTCATTGGTGGGAAGGATCAGGCTGGCCGGGTGTGAGATATTGTTCGACATTAACAGGCGTGTCATTTTCTCGCGCGTACAGTTTTCAATACCATAACCGGAGTTGATAACGGTGTATCCCTGATCCTCCATTTGCTGAAGTTTGTGGATGGATGTCCAGTTTCGTACCATGTTGAAGATTGCAGTCTCTTCAAAGTTTCGGACAATCAGGTCTGATTCTATATATTCGTTTACTTCACACCCCAAGTCGCGCAAATATTGAGCGGTCAGGGAAAAGATGGCGGCATCGTTTCCGATATGATTGGGGGAAAATTGATTTTCCCTGCGGATGCCTGCTATTGTTAGTTTACTCATTGTTTACTGTTTTAAAAACTCTTCGGCTTTTTGGATATCTTCGGCATGATCGACATCTACGATTTTACTGAACGGATATGCTTTAAGCTGTAATCCTTCAGTTATAAGCTGGCGTTGATAGTTGCGCATGCGTGACATTCCCTGTTCGATGGCTTTATTCAAAACCTTTAGCCCGGAACGTCTCAGGCAGTAGATACCGCCGGAGATATAAGAGCATGCGGGTTCTCCCTGTTTGTCTAAAAAGCCATGGATCATTAAATCCTTGTCTGTATCTACGTATAGGGGTTTTTCATCATCTATAAAATCGGTTACGGCCATCAGTCCGTCCAGCCGGTTTTCTTTCAGGAATTCATTAATGTATCCACTGAACTCATCTTCCTTAAAAATCGTGTCGACAGTTGTCAGGCAGATATTGTCGCTGTCCAGGTGATGGCTCAATTCATAGAAACTATGCATCGAACTGGGTGTCGACTTTACCAGCAGTCGGAAAGGAACCGGAAGTTCCAGTTTCTGCAGATGTTCCTGTACCTCTGTCATTTCTTCGTTTACAATAATACTGATAGATGACGCGTCGTTTTTCAGGAAGACATTGATCAGACGGTCTATAAGAGTGATACCATTTAGTTGCACTAAAGGTTTGGGCCATTTAATACCTTCTTGCACCAATCGGGAACCCTCGCCTGCTGCAATGATTGCATAATCCATATGTTAGAATCTGTTTGAATTAAAAGGAGTAATATATGAAAAGAATTTCTTCTTTCTGTGAGAAGACGGACTTTTCACGGAAAGAAGAAATCTTTATCTCTGTATGTATTTTATCAATCCAGATAGCTGGGCTCTTTTTCGCCGATCATGTTACGCAGTGTCTGTTTAACCATTCTCCACTGTGTGAACAGGTCATGAACAGGCTGGTGTTCGAAGTCGTGCATCGGGCTCTTGCAGAAGAATGACAACCAGGTCTGGATACCGGACATACCGGCACGCATAGCAAGGTCGCTGAACAATACAAGGTCGAGTGCGATAGGAGCGGCAAGGATAGAGTCGCGGCAAAGGAAGTTTACTTTGATTTCCATCGGGTATCCCATCCATCCGAAGATGTCGATGTTGTCCCATGCTTCTTTGTTGTCTTTACGCGGCGGGTAGTAGTTGATACGTACCTTATGATATACGTCGCCATAAAGATCCGGATATTTCTCAGGTTCAAAAATGTTATCGATTACCGACAGTTTGCTGACTTCTTTCGTCTTGAAGTTTGCAGGGTCGTCCAATACTTCGCCGTCGCGATTTCCTAAGATATTGGTAGAGAACCAACCGCTGACACCCAGCATACGTGTTTTGAACATCGGAGCCAGTACTGTCTTCATCAGTGTCTGTCCGCTCTTGAAGTCTTTACCTGAGATAGGTACATTCATCTGTTTGGAGAATTCCCACATAGCAGGCGTGTCTACGCACAGGTTAGGAGCGCCCATGATGAACGGAGCACCTTCTGCAATGGCTGCATAGGCATAACACATACTGGGAGAAATGGCCTCCGTATTGTTTTCCTTCATTGCTTTTTCCAATGCGGCAAGCGACATATGTTCTTCTGAAAGAGGAATATAGATTTCTGTACTTGCTGCCCATAATACAGCGATACGTTCACAGTTGTTAGCTGCTTTGAAATCGCGAATGTCCTGGCGAATTTGCTCTACCATATCCCAACGAGTAGCAGCTTGTTTAATATGCGTTCCGTTTAAGCGTTTGGCCCAATTGTGATCGAAGGCTGCCGGCATCGGCTTAATAGCCTCCAGTTCATCTTTCACCTTGTTCAGGTCTTTTTCCTTTAAAACTTCTGCATACATGGCGGCTTCATATGCATTGTCTGCGAATATATCCCATCCGCCGAATACAATATCGTTCAGATCCGCCAAGGGTACAATGTCCTTAATTGCCTTCTCTTCTCCATTTTCCAAACGCATCGTCGCCATTTCTGCAATTGACCCGATTGGTTTGGCTACCCCTTTACGAGCGGCCAGTGTACCTGTAATCATGGTGGTTGCTACTGCTCCACCTACACCCACAACGAGAATACCAAGTTTTCCTTTGGCTTCTTTTACTTCGATTTTTTCCATGTCAATTTAAGTTCAAAAATAATGGTGCAAATTTAGGCCTTCTAATTTGAATTAAAAAGGATAAATATGCGATATAATTGGTCAAAAATACTATTATTTCTAAACAACTTGTCCGGATAACGATTTAAAAGTACTGTATTTTTAAACTCCGTTTGTCCTGATACTTTGTAAAATGGAGGTTCTGTTGTATACCTCGTTATCCGTTTTATATGTTACAAAATTATAAAATACATTTTACCTGACAAAAAAAATAGTGATTATGATGATATATCAAATAAAAATACTTTCCTTTGCCCCATGTGAACAACATAGTTTTCAGAAATAGTTCTTTTATCTCCGATGTAATATTCAAAAATGAATTTATTTTGTAGTAATCGACCTTTCCAAGCTTATTTGTTACAGTTTTTTTATTAATTATTTTATATCATTTTTGTATGAATATTTACATTGGTAACCTGAACTACCGGGTTAGAGAATCTGACTTACAGCAGGTTCTGGAAGAGTATGGAGTTGTAGAATCAGTAAAGTTAATCATTGATCGCGACACTAACAGATCTAAAGGTTTTGCATTCGCTGAGTTCACAAATGAAAGCGAAGCAAGAAATGCGATCAAAGAATTGGACGGTGCTGAATACGAAGGTCGTCAGATGGTTGTTAAAGAAGCAACTCCGAGACGTTGAGTTAGCTTTAGCAAATAAAATATTGAAAGGGATACGGTGGGTAAAACTTCCGTATCCCTTTTTATTTATGCCGATAATTTCTTACGTTTGCTGCAAATTTAAAAAACAAATGAAAATAATAGGTATTTGTCTTGTGCTTGCCGGTTTGCTGGCTATACAGACTGCTTCTGCACAGATTCCTGAACGTGTATTTAAATCGGACCACAGGATTGATCCGGATAAAAAGGGACAATTGTCCGTGGAGCTGGATAATATAAGCTTTTTCAAAGATAATGAATATACGGGTTCTATTATGAAAGGATACTCACTTCCGGGACTTTGGGTTCAACCGAAAGTGACCTTCTATCCGTTAAGTAACATCAAGCTGGAGGTGGGCGCGCATATGCTGCGTTACTGGGGGGCAACTAAATATCCGAGCCTGGCTTATCAGGATATTGCAACCTGGAAAGGTAACCAGTTTCAGCACGGATTCCATGTACTTCCTTTCTTTCGTGCACAGGTGGCCTTGTCGGATCATGTAAATATAGTATTAGGAGATATTTATGGGGGAGCGAATCATAATCTGATCGAACCGTTATATAATCCGGAGCTGAACCTGACTGCTGATCCTGAGGCCGGCCTGCAATTGTTATACGATTCCCGCCGGTTCGATTTCGATGTGTGGGTGAACTGGGAGAGTTTTATCTTTCATGAAGATACTCACCAGGAAGCATTTACGGTCGGGTTGTCTGCACGGTATAAGTTGAACAATCCGGAATCTCGTTTTCATTTCTATGTACCTCTGCAAGGTCTTGCCCAGCACCGGGGAGGAGAGATAGATACGATCTACACAAATTCTGTTCAGACTTTGATGAACGGTGCAATTGGTGCCGGTGCAGTATGGAATACAGGAAATCCAATATTTAAGAATGTCAATCTGGAATTTGACGTAACCGGTTATTACCAGCAAGCCGGTGAATTATGGCCTTATGATAGCGGGTCCGGTTTTTATGTTCGCGCTTCGGCCGATATTTATGATTTCCGCGTGAAAACATCCTATTGGAATAGCAATAAGTTCATATCGATGTTCGGCAGTCCTTTCTATGGAGCTGTTTCAACATCCACGGAAGGTGTTACGTTTGACGGACAGAATATGTTCTATCTGGGGTTTGAATACTCCCGGAGTTTCGGAAAAGGTTTTTCTATGGGAGTAGATGTCGATATATACCAGCATCTTCCTGTTAACATGTATGAACAAGGAGTTGACGGAGTCAGTAAGTCCGGCAGTGCAACGAGTTTTTCTGCCGGAGTTTATTTACGGATAAATCCGTCATTCCTGATCAAAAGCTTTTAATTCAGCTTCGCCTTTGCCTCTTTCTGATAGGATTCGAGCAGGTAGATCGTTTTAGCCAATGAGGGGAATATCGGGAGGACGACCGGTCTTTCCGGGTCCCATTCCGGATCTTCCGTGATCATGGCGGATAAACTTCCTGCATACATTAATACTGTTTGTGCATCGGTAACGGCCGTTATGATATAACGTTGTTCTGCGGGTAGCAAAACAAAATACCCTTCATTTAGTTCTATGGCCGAAGTCGATGTTTGGGGGTCGATAAGAAGTGTTCCGGAGGTAACAAAAAGTAAGACATTGCCAATCGACTCTGTGTCGTATGCTGTTTCACCTGCTTTAACTTCTTTACATTCAAACTGATTAAAAAAATTCTTCATAAAAAAATATTACTCATTCTGTATTGCTTCAGACTGCCTGTTGGGTAGATATTGGAGCATGCCTTCAGAGTATTCTATCTGATGTTTACCATTTTCATCGGAGTAGATTACATAATATTCAATATCAGGGATGTTTTTAGCTGCCTGGCGTGCTTTTTCAAGACCCATTGCCATGAAGGCCGTAGCGTAGGCGTCGGCAGTGATGCAGTCATCTGCAACAATAGTTGCGCTTAAGATATTCTGTTCAGACGGGTATCCTGTACGCGGATCGATCGTATGTGCATATTTTTTTCCGTCTTTTACATAATAATTCCGGTAATTGCCCGAAGTGGCTACTCCGCCTTTTTTACATAGCTGGACAACCTCTTCTATATCGTTTCTTATTCCGGTGGAATCGTCTTCCGGTTTGTTAATACCGATACGCCAGCAGTTTCCATTCTGGTTGACACCTTTCATGGTAACCTCACCGCCAATCTCAACCATATAATTCTTAACACCTTCGCGTTCAAACAGGCGAGCTATTATGTCGCTCGCATATCCTTTTGCAATGGCTGAACAATTCAGTAAAATGCGGGGATCTTCCTTCACTACTTTTCGTCCGTCCAGTTTTACTTTCCGGTAACCTACAAACTGTTTGATGCTGTCGATCATCTGTGGGGTGATGCTGTCCATTTTGCTGAAGCCAAATCCCCACAGGTTTACCAACGGGGCGCATGTGATGTCGAAAACGCCATCGGAATGGTCTGAGACTTCCCGGGCTTTGTTGAATACTTCGATAAACCAGTCGTCGGCTTCAACAGGCTCGTTCTGATTTACCTTGGATATGATGGAATTCGGGTTGAACGGATTCAATGAAAGATTAAACTTTTGGAATTCAGCATCAATCTTGTCTGTCAGCAGTTCGGACGCTTCATATTTGACATGATAGATTGTATGAAATACGGAACCACTCTCTTCAAAATATTGTTTCTGGTTTGTGCAAGCAGTGAGAATAAATATCCACAGACTTACCAGAAAACCGATCTTCTTATACATCTCTTTTAATTTTAGGTCGGCAAAGATACTAAAATTTATTGTGATTCAACTATTATCAAGGCTTAAGCATTTCTGTTCTCCATGTAGGCTCCTTTCATGGGGGATACGCTGTTATTTGTGAAAATATCGAGGATACCTTGAGTTTGAAGCGGAGCTGGTTTGTTCCATAGTCTCCGGCGCTCCTGTAGGATCTGATTTATTTCTTCCGGTGTCTGTTGTACGCCGTTTGTTCCTGTAATTTCCAGTATCCGGGCTGGGATATCGATATGAACCAAGTCGCCGTTTTCAACCAAAGCGATAGGTCCGCCTTCGTATGCTTCCGGTGAGACATGGCCAATGGCCGGTCCACGGGTTGCACCGGAGAAGCGTCCGTCGGTAATCAGAGCGATACTTTCTGCCAGTTCCGGATCGGAGGCAATGGCTTCTGTCGTATAGAACATTTCGGGCATGCCACTTCCTTTAGGACCTTCATAGCGGATAAAAACAGCATCGCCCGGATGAATATCCTTTTGTAATACAGCCTGTAAAGCCTCCTCTTCCTTATTGAAAACACGGGCGATCAATGTGGCCTGCATCAGGTTGGGAGAGATGGCTGCATGTTTGACAACGGCACCTTCCGGAGCCAGGTTTCCTTTTAATATAGCAATTGCTCCTTGTTTACGGATCGGATTATCGAAGGGTTTGATGATATCGCTTATTTTTACTCCAAGTGCAGGCAGGTATTTCCGACATCCTTCATAAAAGCCGTTCTGCCGGAGTGTTTCAAGATTTTCTCCCAGGCATTTGCCTGTGACGGTTCGTACATCCAAGTTAAGAACGTCTTTAAGCTCTTCCATAATGGCCGGTACACCTCCTGCATACCAGAAATATTCGCCCGGCCAGAATCCACTTGGCCGGATATTCAACAGGAATGGGATCTGCCGATGAATTTCATCGAACAGTTCAGGAGGAAGTTCTAAGCCTAGTTCATGTGCAATAGCCGGCAAATGTAACAGGCTATTGCTTGAACCGGCTATGGCGGCGTGTATTATGATGGCGTTTTTAAAGGCCTCGATAGTCAGAATGTCGGAGGGAAACAGTTCTTCATTCCCCAATTCGACAGCCCGCTGACCTGCGTAGCGGGAAATATCTTTCAGATAATGTATATGGGTAGGGATCAAGGCTGAACCGGGCAATGCGATACCCAGTGCTTCCGCCATTACCTGCATAGTAGAGGCTGTTCCCATAAAAGAACAGGCACCACAGGAAGGGCAGGCGTCTTTTTTATAAGCCAGGAGTTGTTCTTCGCTGATCTCCTTACGTTCGTATTGTGCGTTATATTTGCCGATCTGCTCCAATGTTAGCAGATTGGGGCCGGCTTTCATAATGCCTCCGGGAACAAGTACGGCCGGCATATTCAGGCGGGCGATCGCCATTAGGTGGGCCGGGACGGATTTATCGCAACTCGTGATGAATACGCCTGCATCGAATGGAGTAGCTTTGACATGTATCTCCATCATGGCGGCCATGATATCGCGGGATACAAGTGAATAATTCATGCCGTCATGTCCCTGTGCTTCTCCGTCGCAGATATCGGTTACGTAATAATTGGCAGCCCGTCCTCCGGCATCGTGGATGCCTTTCCCTGCTTCTTCGACCAGTTTATTCAGATGTGCACTACCGGGATGGCTGTGTCCGTAACTGCTTTCGACAATGATCTGGGGTTTGCTGAGGTCGTCGATACTCCATCCGCTGCCGAGTCTGAGCGAGTCGATCTCCGGGGCCAGTTTACGTAACTCCTGACTTTTCATAAATTATTCTTTTAACTGAAGAATATGTGTTCTATTAATATTTTAGTTCCGATACCGATCAGGATCAGTCCGCCGATCAGGTCGAGTTTCAGGTCGACCTTACGTCCGAAGCGGCTTCCGAAGTATACACCGGAAACTGACATCAGGAAGGTAACGATCCCGATCAGGAAGGCCTGGATGATAATATCCGATTTGAGGATAGCCAGCGATATACCGATTGCCAGGGCGTCGATACTCGTAGCAATGGCTAACCCGAACAATGTCTTGTTGCAAAGCGGATTGGATTTACAGTCTTCATCCTCTTCCTGGGTGCTGTCGTAAATCATTTTACTTCCCAGGTATAATAAAAGAATGAAAGCGATCCAGTGGTCGAATGCTGTAATGTATTTCTGGAATCCGACGCCTGTCAGATAACCAAGAGCGGTCATTACTGCCTGTGTGATCCCCATAAAAGAGCCTATCTTAACCATATTACAAGCGGTGCATTTACGAATCATCGCACCGCCGGTTACAGACACGGCTAAACTGTCCATCGATAAACCGATAGCTAGTAACACTATTTCTATAATTGACATATATTAAAAAGTTTCCCTTTTGCTAACCTCTTCGATCGCTTTGTTCCGGAATACGGACAAACTTCCCGTATCTTATATTTCCGATTCAATCTTATAATTGTTCCGGTTGGGGGCATTTCTGGATATCAACTCTCCGATAAATCCGGCAAGGAACATTTGGGTTCCTAGTATCATTGCGGTAAGTGATATATAGAAATAAGGCGAATTAGTCACAAGCGGACGTAAATCACCTGAAAACATTGAGATCAGTTTCATGCTCAGAACGATTACTAAAGCTATAAAACCGATAAAGAACATTACGCTTCCCCAAAGGCCGAAAAAGTGCATCGGTTTCTTGCCGAACTTGGAAGTAAACCACAGCGTAATCAGATCGAGATAACCGTTCACGAAACGATTTAGTCCGAATTTGGTTGTCCCGTATTTGCGTGCCTGGTGTTGTACCACCTTTTCGGCGATCTTATTAAAACCAGCGATCTTTGCCAGGTAAGGAATATACCGGTGCATATCATTATACACCTCTATATTCTTTATTACAATATTCTTATATGCTTTTAATCCACAATTGAAATCATGGAGATTGTTTATACCGGAGAATTTACGTGCCGTAGCATTGAACAACTTAGTCGGTATAGTCTTGGATAATGGATCGTACCGTTTCTTCTTCCATCCTGAAACGAGATCGTATCCTTCGTCTTTTATCATACGGTAAAGTTCGGGGATCTCGTCGGGGCTGTCTTGCAGGTCGGCATCCATGGTGATGACCACATCTCCTTTGGCACGCTGGAAACCACAGTGCAATCCGGGTGATTTACCATAGTTGCGACGGAATTTAACACCTCTGACACATGGATTCTTTTGTTGTAACTCTTCGATTACTTCCCATGAATTGTCCGTACTTCCATCGTTTACAAATATAACTTCGTAACTAAAGTTGTTTTCTTTCATTACCCGCTCTATCCATGCTTCCAGCTCAGGAAGGGATTCAGCTTCGTTATACAACGGAATAACTACTGATATGTCCATTATTTGTTTTGTTTCTCCTTTTATTCTTGTCCGACATTTCCGGTTTCGTTATTTCTGCATATAATAGCAGCTACCGGAATTGAAAGTATGATACCGTAAAATATATTGTTAAAGATACCTTGAATCGCCATGTGGATAGGAGTGAAGTTCGTTCTTCCTACAGCCTCCATTATTTCGGTGCTTACCTGCGAATCTTTCAGTACATCTATCATCTGGTTTATCGAGTTAGACAAAAAGTCCGCCGGTGCGATAAACTGGAAAAATACAAAATGTTCCAGTGCTACGATCAGAGCGGCAAAGAAATAGAGCATCGTACCGAATCGCCATGCGTGAAAGAAACTGATTTTTCCTCCGATGTCTTGTTTATATCGTTTGGTCAGATAGTAGGCGATAAACGGAACCAACAATGTTAGTGCCAAATAGACAATATTAAGAGCGGGGATTGTGTTGCTGAAAATAAAGAATAGATACTTTATCACCCAGTAAATTCCCATGGCCAGGCCATAAGTCATCGCACTTTTTAATAGTAGACCTTTATTTTCTTCCATCGTATATTGCTGTTTTAAAGTTTATATCAGCAAAATTAATCCTTTTGTAAGAATATGCAATTATGATAATAAAAAAAAGAGGAAGTTTACTTAAATAAACTTCCTCTTTCTGAGAGCCTCTTGTCGGATTCGAACCAACGACCCCGAGATTACAAATCACGTGCTCTGGCCAACTGAGCTAAAGAGGCAGGTGGGTAAGCTTACTACATCGCGCCGCTACAACCAAGTACCCTTGCTGCGGTCAAGCCCTGGGGGATTCCGAGGGAGCATGCCGTATAGGACTTACCCGGGTGCAAAAGTAGATATTATTTTTTACAATGCAAGCGTTTTTGTTTATCTGAAGTGATATTTGTTTCTAAATGGCTGGAAACCTTTTATTTTCGACGTAGTTAAAAAATGTTTACCGTTCTCTTGGGGGCTTGTGCAGTCTTGTGAGTTGCTCTTCCCTGAGGTGATTCGGCATTTCCTTTGGGGAGGGAATTGTTTCTTTAGCATTAACGGATTGTTTCACTAGGATGAAACACTTGTTTCACTTATGAGAAACACTTGTTTCTTCTTGGTGAAACAGTTTTAAGTATATGACTCTATTTCGGATTTATCGGCAAGGAAGTAAGGAGAGGCTTGCTTGTAATAAGGCGGTAACCGGTCATATTTTTTGATAGATTATGATCTACTCTGGTATATGTATAAATATTCTTGTAACTTTGTGTCCTAATTTAAAAATCAAAAATAGTAAGAACAATGGGTGGTTTTTTCGGAACTATTTCTAACTCGGCTTGTGCTACCGATTTATTCTATGGCACAGATTACAACTCTCACTTGGGGACCCGCAGAGGCGGTATGGCAACTCTCCATAATGGCGTATTTAAGCGTTCTATCCATAATCTCGAAAATTCTTATTTCCGTACACGTTTTGAAAGTGAACTGGACAAGTTTCAGGGAAACTCTGGTATCGGTATCATCAGTGACACGGATCCTCAACCGATCTTTATTAATTCTCACCTGGGTAAATATGCCGTAGTAACGGTTGCCAAAGTGAATAATATGAATGAGTTGGAGAAAGAATTACTGGATAAAGGTTGTCATTTCTCCGAATTAAGTTCCGGACAGACCAATCAAACAGAATTGATCTCATTATTGATATCTGAAGGAAGAACTTTTCTGGAAGGAATAGAGTTGGTATTCGAAAAAGTGAAAGGTTCTTGCTCGATGCTGATCCTTACCGAAGACGGTATTATTGCAGCCCGCGATAAATGGGGACGTACGCCGATACTGGTCGGGAAGAAGGAGGGAGCTTATGCAGCCACCAGCGAACCTTGTAGTTTTCCGAATCTGGGATATGAAATAGAATATAATGTAGGACCGGGTGAAATCGTACATCTTACAGCTGATAAGATGACACAACTGCGTAAACCGAATAAAAAGATGCAGGTTTGTTCTTTCCTGTGGGTTTACTATGGATATCCGGTATCTGAATATGAAGGGGTAAATGTAGACGCTTCACGTTATGCCAGCGGTGTTTCGATGGCAAAGAAGGATGAAGTGGAAGCCGATTTCGTATCCGGTATTCCTGATTCGGGTATCGGTATGGCTTTGGGGTATGCTGAAGGAAAGGGAATCCCTTACCGTCGCGCCATTGTAAAATATACACCGACATGGCCTCGTAGCTTTACTCCGGCTAACCAGGCAGTTCGTGACCTGGTTGCTAAAATGAAACTGATCCCAAATCGTGAACTGTTGCGTGGAAAGCGGGTTATCTTCTGTGACGACTCGATTGTACGTGGAACACAGCTTCGCGATAATGTAAATATATTGTACGGATATGGGGCAAAAGAGGTACACATGCGTATCGGATGTCCTCCTATCTTGCATTCATGCCCGTTTGTCGGATTCTCTGCTTCCAAATCTCATCTCGAACTTATTGCCCGCCGGATTGTTAAAGAAATAGAGGGCGATGATGCTAAGGATCTGGATAAGTATGCGACTACTGGTACTGAACAATATAATAACCTTGTTGAGCGTATCCGTGAACAGTTGAACATCACCACGCTCAAATTTAACACCGTAGAAGATTTAATTCAATCGATCGGCTTGCCTAAGGAATGTGTTTGTACGCATTGCTATGACGGGTCAAGCTGTTTCTAAAAAAACACAGCCTTATGAATCTGACAGAACGATTTTTGAAGTACGTTACGTTCGACACACAGTCGGACGAAGAGACGGGCACAACGCCCAGTACTCCCGGACAACGGGTGCTTGCCCTTGAATTGGTAAAGGAACTGGAAGCAATTGGCCTGGAAGATATTACCCTGGATGATAATTGCTATCTGATGGCAACTCTTCCGGCTAATACAACAAAGGAAGTGCCGACCATCGGTTTTATTGCACATCTGGATACCAGTCCGGATATGTCCGGCAAGGATGTGACGCCGCGTATCGTAACCTATAAAGGGGGAGATATCGTGCTGTGTGCTGAAGAGAATGTCGTACTTTCTCCCCGGATGTTTCCCGAACTGAACGACTATAAAGGGCAGGATATTATCGTGACTAACGGTAAAACCTTGCTGGGTGCCGACGATAAGGGTGGCGTGGCCGCTATCATTTCGGCTGTTCAGTATCTGAAGGATCATCCGGAAATCGAACATGGAAAGATTCGTATCGGTTTTACTCCCGATGAAGAGATAGGCCAGGGTGCCGATCATTTTGATGTGGAAAAGTTCGGTTGCGAATGGGCTTATACGATCGATGGGGGACAGATCGGTGAACTGGAATATGAAAACTTCAATGCTGCCGGAGCAAAAGTAACTTTCAAAGGGTTGAATGTTCATCCGGGTTATGCAAAGAATAAGATGTTGAATGCTTCGCTTTTGGCGATCGAGTTCGCTTCCTGGTTGCCTGCATCGCAACGTCCGGAACATACAGCGGGGTATGAAGGGTTTTATCACTTGACTAATATGTCCGGTACCGTGGAAGAGGCTTCTTTGTCTTATATCATCCGCGACCATGTTCGTACCTTGTTCGAAGAAAAGAAAGAACAGTTGCGTCTATTGGTAAAACGTATGAATGAAATACATCCGGGTAGTACGACACTCGAACTTCGCGACCAGTATTATAATATGCGTGAGGTGGTTGAACCGAAGAAATATATTGTCGACCTGGCGTTCGAAGCGATGGAAGCTGTCGGTGTAAAACCGTTGGTTAAGCCGATTCGTGGCGGAACGGACGGTGCCCGTCTGTCGTTTATGGGATTGCCTTGCCCGAATATCTTTGCGGGAGGACTGAACTTCCATGGACGTTATGAGTTCCTTCCGGTGGGTTCACTGGAAAAAAGTATGCAAACCATAATAAAAATAACTGAGCTGTTAGCTCAAAAATCTTAAACGAATAATAACATGAAAACGACTCCGTTTACCGATGTGCATATCGCATTGGGAGCAAAAATGCACGAATTTGCCGGCTATAATATGCCTATTGAATATACCGGCATCATCGACGAACACATGACCGTAGTGGATGGTGTAGGTGTGTTTGATGTATCTCATATGGGTGAGTTTTGGGTAAAGGGCCCGAATGCGCTGGCTTTTATTCAGGGTATCACGTCTAATGATGCTTCTGTTTTGCCTTTGGGTAAGGCACAATATACCTGTTTCCCGAATGATAAAGGCGGTATTGTAGATGATCTGCTGGTTTATCATTATGAACCGGAAAAATATTTACTGGTAGTAAATGCCGGTAATATTGCGAAGGACTGGGATTGGTGTGTGAGTCATAACACAGTGGGAGCAGAGCTTGAAAACTCTTCCGATCGTACTGCACAGCTGGCTATCCAGGGACCGAAAGCAACTGAAGTTTTGCAACGTCTTACTCCGGTCGACTTGTCTTCTATTCCTTATTATTCATTTGTAACGGGTGAATTTGCAGGATGTAAGAACGTGATTATCTCTAATACGGGTTACACGGGTGCCGGTGGTTTCGAACTGTACTTCTATCTGGATGATGCTATGACGATCTGGAATGCTATCTTCGAAGCAGGAAAGCCGGAAGGTATCAAGCCGATAGGTCTGGGTGCACGTGATACGCTTCGTCTGGAAATGGGTTTCTGTCTGTATGGAAACGACCTGGATGATACGACTTCTCCGATCGAAGCAGGTCTGGGATGGATCACCAAGTTTGCAGAAGGAAAAGAATTTACCAACCGTGAGGAGTTGGAACGTCAGAAGAAAGAAGGCGTAACACGCAAACTGTGTGCATTCGAACTGATAGATAAAGGTATACCACGTCATGGTTACGAGATTGTAGATGCTGAAGATAATGTGATCGGGGTGGTTACTTCCGGAACCATGTCTCCTGTATTGAAAAAAGGTATAGGTATGGGCTATGTGAAACCGGAATATGCGAAAGTCGGTACAGAGTTTTTCGTGAAGGTGCGTAACAGGAATCTGAAAGCTCAGGTGGTGAAAGCTCCGTTCCGTAAATAATACAATATAAAGTATGCATAAATAAGAAGCCCTGTTCGTTGTCGAATGGGGCTTTTTTTGTCTATCTTTACGGCGAAATATAAAGACAGATTGTATGTTGAATTTTTTGAAAAACTGGACGTTGCCTATTGCCATGCTGGCAGGTGCGTTGGGTTATTTTATATTTGCCAATGTCGCATTTCTGGAACCGGCAAGACCGTTTCTGAATACGTTTATTTCATATCTCACCCCCTTTTTGATCTTTGGACAGCTCTTGCTTACTTTCTGTAAAGTAGACTGGAGGGAATTGATGCCGTCCCCGTGGCATGGATGGTTGTTGTTGTTTCAGATCGTTTCGTCTTGTGCATTAGCTGCGTTATTGATCTTTATCCCTATGGGAGGCTCTTATCGTGAAGTGTTTGAAGCAGCAATGGTTTGTTTGATTTGTCCGACGGCGACGGCTGCGGCTGTGATTACAGGTAAGTTGGGAGGGAGTGCGTCTAGTCTGACTACTTATACCTTGCTTT
This sequence comes from Parabacteroides goldsteinii, assembly GCF_015550595.1. Taxonomy (GTDB): domain Bacteria; phylum Bacteroidota; class Bacteroidia; order Bacteroidales; family Tannerellaceae; genus Parabacteroides; species Parabacteroides leei. The sequence continues at coordinate 32,282 of NZ_JADNBB010000035.1, read as the reverse complement.
CGAATATTATGGCGGCGGTAGCTGTTCCTTTAATATTCCCATTGGTCGAACCCCATACGGATGTAACGTTCTTGACGGCTTTTCTGAAGATATTGAGTAAGGTATTTCCATTATTACTTCTCCCGTTCTTTCTGGCTTTGTTTTTTCGGTATTATCTTCCGAAAGTACATCACTTTTTGTTAGGCTTTCATGATCTGGCTTTTTATATGTGGGGAATAGCATTGGCAGTTGTAACGGGCCAGACCGTGAAGTCGCTTGCCGACAGTAGTATCCCGGTGGAGATAGAGATATTGATCGCATTTGCCGGTTTTGTTACTTGTGCCTTGCAATTTTTTCTGGGCAAACGAATCGGAACTATTTATAAAGACCGTATCAGTGCCGGGCAGGCGTTGGGACAAAAGAATACGGTACTTGCTATCTGGATGTCTTATACTTATCTCGATCCTGTATCGTCGGTAGGCCCAGGATCTTATGTCTTGTGGCAGAATATTTTCAATAGTTGGCAGTTGTGGAAGAAGAGAAAGAAAGAGTTGAAATAACAAGTATAAGATATTGAAAATTAGATGTATGAAGACGGACTTTACAATCAGGCAAGCTCAACAGCCGGATGTGGTTGAACTAAAAGAGTTATTTCAAAATACTGTTCTCGTAATAAATAGACGTGATTATTCACAGGCAGAAGTTGAAGATTGGGCATCGTGCGGAGATAATCTATCTGCAATAGGAGAGATGATAAAGACTCACTATTTTATTGTAGCTGTTAATCAACAGTCACAAATCGTTGGTTTTTCATCTATTACGTCTCAAGGCTATTTACATTCTATGTTTGTTCACAAGGATTTTCAAGGTAAGGGTATTGCCACGATGCTTTTGGAAGAAATAGAACGGTATGCAATTACAGCCGGGATTATGCGGATTACATCCGAAGTGAGTTTAACTGCTCGTCCTTTCTTTGAAAAAAAAGGTTATGTAGTAGAGGAAGAACAAAAGCGCAAAGCGAATCAGCTTTCTCTTACTAATTTTTGGGTGGCAAGGGAGGTAGCTAAAATTAAGCCTTATAATGGTCGTATTCCTGCTTGTGGTGTCTTTTGTGGGGGATGTCCCATATATACGAGAGAAAAAAGACCTTGCAGAGGAGCCGAGCTAAATAGTTCTCGCTGTGAAAAATGCAAAACATTTCATTTATGTTGTTTGGGGAAAGAGATAACACATTGTTTCCAATGCAGCAGCTTCCCATGTACCAAATTTAAAGGCTTTACCAAGCGTTGGTTAAAGTATGGACAGAATTTTATTGAGAATCAGAAACTGTTAAGTGAAATAGGCGAAGTGGCATTTTTGGAGTATTGTAATAAAAAGATTACAGATTGAGTTTAGTACGTTCCTTTGTTTATATATCCAAAACGGACTAAACTTCTTTGTCCTGACAGCAAGATAGGTGCCGGCGAAAAGAAAAAATACCTTTGTTTTCTTTTCGCCAGCATTATTTTTGTACTTTTGTTGCATGTAACAAAGCGCAAATGGATATAAATCAGAATTATAGGGAAGCAGTAAAGACTATAAAAGAAGCTATTCTACGCAGCCAGTACCGTGCAGCTGCATCGGTGAACAAGGAACAGCTATCTCTTTATTACGGTATCGGACGTTACGTGTCGGAAAATTCCCGTAAAGGCTTTTGGGGGAAAGGTGCAATTGAACAAATATCTTCTCTGTTGCAAAAAGAACTACCGGGGCTAAGAGGATTTTCAGCTTCGAATATAAAGAATATGCGAATTTTCTATGAAGCATGGGAACCCGTTTTAAATCGCCAGCCAATGGCTGACGATTTAGTGTTGAATGAAAAATTGCTGTTGAGCGTAATTCGCCAGCCAATGGCTGATGAATTTAACTGGTCAGACTTCCTTTCAATCGGCTTTAGTCATCATACCGAAATCATATCCAAAGCTAAGACTTTGGAAGCAAGGCTGTTTTATATACATGAGTGCGCCACTCGCTATTGGAGTAAGTACACTTTAAGGGATTACTTAAAAGCAGACCTGTACAGCCATCGGGGAACTTTGCCTAACAATTTCGCACAAACATTGCCTGATACTAAGCAAGCTTTAAAAGCTGTTTGTTCATTTAAAGATGAATACTTGCTTGATTTTATCAATGTGGAGGAACTGAATGAGCAAGAAGAGGATTTAGACGAAAAGATAGTGGAAAAGGCAATTGTTGCCAATGTGAAGAAGTTCATCATGACCTTTGGGCAAGATTTCAGTTTTATAGGCAATCAATATCGCATGGAGGTTGCAGGTGAAGAAATGTTCATTGATTTGCTCTTTTTCAATCGGGAGCTTAATTCCCTGGTCGCGGTCGAACTTAAATCCGGAAAATTCCGTACATCTTATTTGGGGCAGTTGAATACTTATCTATCCGCCTTAGATACATATATCAGAAAGCCGCATGAAAATCCCTCTATAGGAATAATTCTTTGCAGGGAAATGAATCAAATCTTTGTAGAGTTTGCAGTTCGTGATTATAACAAACCGATGGGAGTTGCTACATACCGTGCGTCCAAGGATATGCCGGAACGACTTCGTAATGCTCTACCGGACATTGAGGATTTGAAAAAGCTGTTGTAAGGAAAAAGTCTTATTTCTTTTTTTGGCAGGTAGTTGCCTTTTGTTACTTTTGCACACGAAGCCCACCACTAAGCGAATTTCTTCGTTTTTTGTTACTATTTTGTTACCCACTGTTAGTAATAGGTGGAATTTTCTTTTGATAATCAGGTTTGTATGCTGCTATGTATATAATATGTGGCAGAATATTTTCAATAGTTGGCAGTTGTGGAAGAAGAGAAAGAAAGAGGAAAAGATGAAATATACTATCGCATAATATAATAAAAATAAGAATATATGAGATTAAGTGATGAATGGTTTACAGCATTGTCGGAAGACGAGTCCGGAAATCTGGTAACAATCTATGGTCGTGATGAACTGACAGAGTTTATCCAATCCGGGAAGTTCAAGGAACGTGTAGAGATCACCTGGAAATATGAAGGGGATGAAAAAGGAATGCCAGGCGATGCACTTGCCGAACAAATGGAAAACGTTCAGGAGGCATTGAAGAAAGCCATGGAAAAAGATAAACTGTCTATCCTGACTGCCGTATATACCGGAGCGGGAGAGAAGATTTGGGTATTCTATACCCGTACTGTCCGTGTCTTTGGAGAACGATTGAATGAAACGTTGGCTTCATTCGAACTGCTTCCTATTTCGATTTATACGGAAATAGACCCTGAATGGGAAGAGTATCTGGATATGTATGAAATGAAGCAGTGGGCTGTCGATTGAAATAATTATACAAAAGACGTCAGACGAAAACTCTTCAAGAGTTTTACAAACCAGTTCCAGGCGGAAGCTAATATACATTTGCCGGAGATAGATTACCAGCCTGGGGGGCGGGGATGTCCGTCCTTCTTGACTATTGTATTTGGAACAATTTTAATATTTTTAGTAGGGCTCTTAATATCTCTATTCGCTGGAAAACATGATAATAAACAGAGTCGTTTTTTGTTACTTTACATGGAATTAATGATGGAATAGGATTAAAACATAAAAAGTTATCTCTTTAAAGAGATAACTTTTTAATTTATATCAAAAAAAGAACAATTGAATTATAGATTACTGCAATCGGATTAATCTGTAAAGCAACTGCTGGATAGCTTCCTGATAATCATCAATGATAGATTGAGAGAATGCTTCAGGGAACAGATCTCTGTGTTTTTCTACATAATTGTAGAAATCCGTTGCATGTTTTACAATGTCCTTCGGTGTTTTGGTTTCAGGAATTGAAATCTGCATGTCACCAACCATGGCGTATGTTGTTTCTGTAATTCTGTCGATCACATCCAATAAAGAAGCGATGGCTTCGTCTAAAGCCATATGCTTAGCGTAGCTACCCGTTCCGGTTACACTCCAGTGGAATAATTTTAAACTACTGTTGAAGGAAAACAGTTCTCCAATAAATGTTGCAAGCTCTTTATTTGAAGTGTGAGCTACTTTTTCTTTTTGTTCTGATTTTACTGTTGTACTCATAATTTGTTTATTTATGTTTTGTATGTATATAACATTATTGATGTCGGGGATGTTTACAGGAATATGGAAAAACAGAGTAAGAATATTGATGATAACACCGTTTGCTGCACGTGAACCCTGATATATAGTGTTTATTTGAGATTTAAGCGTATTGACATGTATTTTTGGCGACTGTGCGTAAACTCATAAATAATTATTACATTTGTATTTACGTAATCAAAAAAAAGTCTAGTCATGGAAGTGGAAATTAATTATAAGACCATTTACAATACCTTAAAAGAAGAAATTGCGAATGGTGTTTTTCCTGCCGGATCCTTACTGCCTACCTAACAAAACCTGGCACAGGAATATTCTGTATCACGTCCCACAATTGCTAAAGTATATAACCAATTGCAGGATGAAGGGTATATAAAGAAAAAGAAAGGCCTGGGTACTATTGTTATACATAAACATACAAATACAATAAATATATTTGGATTGTTGCTGCCTGGAGCCGGTGAATCGGAAATATTTTCTATTATCAATGACCAGCTATTGAAGCAATCGGAAACAGGTAAGTTCAATTGTTTGTGGGAGGGGGCTACGGCCAGTAGTGCCCATATTCGAAGAACATTGATAGAAACATGTTGCGAAAACTATATAAAGAAAAAATATGTCATCTGTAAGAATCAGAGTAAACAAAAGCCGCCTCTTGAAAGACGGAACTTATCCGCTGGTCATCCAAGTTATTTGCCAGCGGCAAAAGAAACAGATCTCTACCGGATATTTTCTCCGGGAAATTGAATTTGATACTGTTGAAGAAAGGGTAAGGTATATTCCGTCACTAAATACCCGTTCCAAAGTTAAGAGGTTGAATAAGTGCTTCCAAAAGAAGAAAGCGGATATTAACCTATTGCTTACCAGGCTTGAACGGTATAATCCTAATTATACCATCAGGGACTTTATCGCTATGTATAAATCACAGCAATCTAAAGATGATTTTCTGGTGTATATGCAGGGTCAGATAGCTTCTAAAGAGCAAATGCAGAAAATCGGAATTTCACGGGCTTATAAGAGTACGCTTCGGTCATTGAGGAAGTTTCTCAAAGGTAGGAGGGTTAGCTTTGCGGAGATAAACAGTATGCTGGTTGAGCAATACGAGGTGTTTCTTATAACCAATAAGGTAAAGCCGAACAGTATTGCCTTTTATCTACGGAACTTCAGGGCTGTGTACAATCGTGGCAAGAAAGAGCATAAGGAGGCTAACGTGGAAAATCCTTTTGAGAATGTTCATACCAATATTGCGAAAACCAATAAGCGTGCATTAAAGAAGGATGTAATTGTTCAACTATCCCAACTTGACCTGAGTGATTGTCCTGAATACAGACGTGCCGTTGATGTTTTTCTTTTTAGTTTTAATGCAATGGGTATGTCCTTTGTAGATATAATGGGATTAAAGAAAGAGAAAATGGATATCGGAGGTGATTTGCTCGTTTATTACCGTGCCAAAACAAACCAAATGGTCCGTGTTCCTCTCAATGGTTTCGCAAAAGCTATTCTGGCCCGTTATATGAGTGAGGAGAGCGATTACCTGTTTTCCTTTATTGACCCGAAGGATGACAAGGACAGTACATTTTACAAAAGATACCGTGAAGAATTGGTACGCACGAATTACTATTTAAAGAAACTGGGAAAAGAATTGAAACTGGATATTAAACTGACTACTTATGCTGCCCGCCATACTTGGGCTAGCGAGGCTAACAGTATGGGAGCGCCTATCTCGGCTATCAGTTCAGGACTTGGGCATGGCTCGATTAAGACAACGGAAATATATATATCAGACATTGATATAAGCGCCATCAAGCAATTGAATGATTCTGTTACCCGTTTGTAGTACGTCAAGTCAGTAATCCCATTTGTATTAAAACTGATTTAACACATATACATATTGATTTGTATAATGAATATGTAATTTTTTATTGGTTCTACTACGAATAGAGATTAATAGGTGTATTGCTTATGTAAAATGGCAGAGTTACATTTGCCAAAGCTAGTACAATAAAATTAAAAAAACTAATATTTTATGTGTCATTTCAACGGGAGAAAGTGTTAATTATTACTTTGGTTATTTCTGTTATTGACTGAAAATCCACATATATAGCAAATTAGCTGTTGTATTTTTAAAATAGGCAAGAGAAAATTATGTGTTAATATATATATGTCATTTGAGACAAAACCGGAAAATTGGTCGGAAGAGTTGATTCACCATTGATTGGAAATGTTTCACCATTCCTTTATGTATATTTTTTCCTGAATTCTATATCTGTTAAATATCTGCATAAGATAATTAAGTGAAAAACAGCAATGGCATTAATGGGTTAGCTCTTCTCTTCGTGCCCCCGTTGAGTTTAATAACAATCATAAATGGCATAATATCAACCACATACCCAAAAGAGCTATTTGGCTTTGTTTCTGATTCATATTATTACAAAGTGTTTTGACTTGCTAAAGTGAACGCTATTGCTTGCCCTCTCTTTAAAAGTCAACCAATAGAATGTTTCATTTTTTGTTTCATCAGTTTTTCTATAAATCTATTGATTAGTAGTTTTTTTAATCAATTCTATCAGCTAATAAAATTCCCCGTATTTAGGGGATGAAACATTGCAAAAAGCAAAGTGTTGCAAATCAATGAAATATGTGCCAATATTCAGTATTAATCTCTATTCGTAGTAGAGCTAAATTTTGCTTGTGGATTTCTTTAGCGGACAGGTCCTGTTGAAAGGTATAGTTGTGTATAAAATACAAATTTATTATAAACTAAATGCACACAAATATGGAACAGAAAAAGAATAAAAAATTACTATTCCTTTTAACTCTTGCGGCATTGTCGTTTTCTGTTCGCGCCCAAAAAACGGCAGTGAAAACAAATTTACTTTATGACGCAACTTCGACGCTGAACCTGGGAGTCGAATTCGGGTTATCCACCAAATGGACGCTAGACATTTCGGGTAATTACAATCCCTGGGAGTTTGGAGATAACCGTAAAATGAAACATTGGCTGGTTCAGCCCGAGCTTCGTTACTGGTTGTGTGAGAAATTCAACGGACACTTTTTGGGATTGCACATGCATGGCGCACAATATAATTGGGGGGGCATGCTTCCCTGGGGGTTCTCCAACGGCAAAATGTTCGGAATAGAAAGCCGGCAAATGTCCCAATACCGCTATGAAGGCTGGCTGTCGGGTGTCGGAATCTCTTACGGTTATCAATGGATATTGGGAAACCGCTGGAATCTGGAAGCCTCTCTCGGTATAGGATATGCCCACCTGAGCTACGGAAAATACAACAGTGAGAAATGCGGTGATAAGTTAGGCGATGAACGCCGTAATTACTTTGGGCCGACCAAAGCATCTATCTCCTTAATATATATAATTAAATAAACAGGCTATGAACAAGAAATATATATATGTAGCAGCTTTGCTTTGTGCTATTGCGGTTCTTCCGGGAAATGCCCAACAAATAGAAATGAGATAAATAATTTCCGAATCACACTCAAAAGGATGATCGGGAGAATTACACACTAATACTAATTCAAATAACTAAATGAACATGAAAGTAAAAAGCTTTTTTGCTATGATGTTTGCTGTAACAGTTCTGGCTGCATGCAGCAATGACGAACAACCTGCCGGGGGTATGGATGAAGGAAATGGTGAGGATACCTGGGCTGCATTCAGCATCCGGTTACCTAAAACAACTGCAAGCCGTTCGGGAGAGGATGATGGACGTAACGATACTGAGGTAGAAACGAAAGTTAGAAATGTAGCTCTTTATGTAGAGCAAAACGGACATTTGTATACCAGCGGAGTACTATCTATCACCGATTTTGCAGACTTCGATGGGGCTGGGAGTGTTTTTAAGGCTAAAATAGCAATTAAAGCACAGGCAGGTGAAGCAAATGTGTGGGCAGTTGTGAATCCGACAGACAAAATGCACACCAGGATTATGGAACTTCCGGCAAATGAAGCATTCCATACGGCATTTGAGCCACTGTCTTACGAAATGTCAGGTGGTTATCTTCACACTCAAGTACAAGAACCTAATGGTGGATTTGTCATGGCTAACAAGAAGACAGAAGGAGTAACTCTCAAAGCTGGTGTTAATACCGAGGACGAGGCTGTAAACGGTAGTAAGCCTGACCCTGAAAAGAATCACTTTGAGATTGAAGTGGAACGCGCAGTGGCGAAAGTGGCAGTGACTTCCTTAGAAGAGAACCTTGACGATTTGAATGCTCTCAAGGAGCAAGGAGATTTCAGCGACATCCGGTTTTATGTTGCACAGATTAACAAAGAGACATTTATGGCACGTAAGACAGATCGCGACATACAAAGTAATGGAGCAGGTATTATTACTCCGGGTAATGATCATGAAGGTAAGGGGGATTTCGGAACTGACGTAGAGATTAAAGACGCGCTTTTAATCAATACGCCGTCTATATCCATGAAAGACCTAGGTAGCTTCTATGTGCTTGAAAATTCGATGCTTGAACCGCTCGAGCAGAATGCTACTCACGCTGTGATCGTAGCAACTTGGACGCCAAACAAACTTTACAAGACAGATGGTGAAACTGAATTTACAGGTTATAATACCGGAGACGATTATTGGTTCTATGAAAGTAGATATTACGGTGAATTACCTCAGGAATTAAAAAATGAGGATATTACGGTACAAGATAACTATAAATGGAGCGAAGGAAAATGCTACTACCGTGTTTACCTATATGACAAATATAATGATCGCAAATGTTACGAAGTAGTGCGTAATACTCTTTACAATGTAAAGATCAATTCTATCAAGGCACCGGGAGAGAACAACCCTGATGTTCCAGTTGAACCTACTCCTATTCCTGAAGATGTTTGGGTAACTGCCACTATTGATATTCTCGATTGGACTATGGCTCAAATGGATGATGTTGATTTGGTGCGCTAATAAATGATTCGGGGAGAAGTTTCGGGGCATCTTTACGGCTGCCCCGGCTTATCCCTCGAATATATGATATTTATAACATAACAAAATATATACGCATGAAATTTCTACAAACATTATACGGTAAATTTCTGCCGATGGCAATTATGTTCCTGTCGTTGTCGGGCTGTATAAAAGAGAATAATGAGGATTGTCCTGTTCCCGGCAGGCTTTTTCTGGCTCCCACTTTTACCATGCATACGGTGAAAGATGCTTCGGGAGAGTATAAAGACTTATTCTCAGAAACGGCTCAAAGACAAACTGTATATGTGTTTGATCAATCCGGTTTGTTTGTCCGGAAAATAATCGAAAACGGACCTTTCACAAACGGACACCTGACCCCGCTGGATTTGCCCCAAGGCAGTTATCGCGCCGTAGTCTGGGTGAACAAAACAGACGATTTTGAACTGAACTGTGTACCGGTGGCAGGCGAAACCTCCATAGACGAGATGTTGCTTCAGTTGGGAGAACTGGACAACCGATTTATTACCAAACATTTCCCTCCCCTGTTGTACGGAACGACGGACTATTTCGATGTAGAAGAAGAAGCTACGACTCGCACGGCAGACAAGGTGATACCTGTGAGCCTTATCCGTAATACGCATAAAATACAGGTCATTATCTACTGGAAAGAGAAGAAAGCAAGAACCTTGTGTGAAAACCCGTCCCATGTCAGTGAAACCCGCGCCTATATTCTCGATAAGAACGGTGTTCTTGATTTTGAAAACGATGCAAGCCAATGTTCCTGGCTCACCTATATACCGAAGTATTTCAGCGGTGATGCCCTGAAAACCTTCCGCGACGAAACTCCCGAAGCTGCCATTGTAGCGACTGAGTTTACAGTCCTACGCCTATGGACAGACTCAAAAACCAAGATAAGCATCCGAAAGAAAACAGGTACTCAAGGCGAAACAACCGTCTACGAAGCAGAATTAATGTCTTTGCTCAAAAAGATCAAGATATTCGATAGCCAGGAATCCCTCGACCGGCAGGAAAACCTGGAGGTTGAACTGGTATTCGTATGTGGTGATAATGATACCCCCGATGATAACGACACATGGGTCACTGCTTCTATTACTATCAATGACTGGGTTGTCTCACAGATGGGCGATGATGATACCGACCTATAAATATATATGTAGATAAAAACAAAGATTATGCAAATAAAAAAGAGATACCCTTTTTTCACACGTACAACGAGCCTGATACTGTGTTGCATACTGATATTTGCAGCATGCGCGAAGGAAGAAGTTTTATCTTCTCCCGAAGAGCGGGATCGGAAGATGGTGACTCTCTCTGTGGAGATGGGAGACCGGAGTGACACGCCCGGGTCGGACAGTGAAATAAATAAAGTTCGTATTATTGCGTTTGACAGCCATAACGGAGGGCTTCTGAGTAATGAGCTCTTCACCCCGCCAGCAACTCCTGTGCAAATAACGATATTGAGCGGTACAAGAGACTTTTATGCGATTACCAATGAGCCCGAAAACCGGACAGAAACTTTAAATGCGGTGAAATCCCTTCAAGATTTGCAAGCTGTCTATATTCCGTACGATGAAGTGCAACAGGGTGAGACCTTTGTCTCCTTCGGATCGCTTTTGCAAGAAGAAATTAAGCCGGAGGACACAAGTAAAATTACGATAAGAAACAAGCGCCTTGCCGTAAAGATTAACCTTACCTTGAATGGGCATTCCACTGCTCCAACATTGGTTGAATTTTCCAATTTACCGGATAAGATCCCCTTATTCGAAGTTCCTTATGAACCGGAATCAAAAATAACGGTAAGGGTAGGGCCTTTGACTGAACCCGATGCGCCAACGGAAGGTTATATTTGGTCAAGAACAGCGACAGTAGTATTACCGTCCTACTTGTTTACGCCTGAAGACAATGAGAATAAAGCCGCCCGCATAGTTGTGTCGCAAGATGCAGACAAAAGAAGTGCTCCCATCGGGCATCGGACATCTAAGGGTGACTATACATTAAAAAGGAATCATATTTATAGCCTGACTGCAAATATCGCCCCGGATGGCCTGATTATCGAATCACAAGTTAGAAACTGGGAGAAATCAGAAGAAGACTATCCCGCCGGAGGTGGTTATTTCGTGGAGCCACTAAAAGACGTACGTGTGGGGTTGGAAGGAACAGAAGAGGATGCTAAGGGTATTTTCAGTGCCAGACTTGCGACTAACAGTACTGACATTTATTTCAGATGGTATCGTATCAGCCAAAAAGCCAATGATGACTTTACACTTGTAACTAAGGAGATAGATCCAGAGTCAGATACAAATACATCTATAGTTGTTAATGATAATTTTTCAGAACTTACTTTAAAAGCGGACGGATTGGATGACGCCTGCATGGTTTATTGTGTAGCAACTATTACTGCACCGGACGGAAAGAAAGACCGTCTTGAATCAAATTATGCCACATTTATGCCTACAGGAGACTGGAAGGCAAAGGATACTTATCCGGCGATGCAAAACTGGAAAATTCCACGAAATGCTCCTTTGGGTTCTACATGTCTTTTAGAGGATACCAGAGATCAGAAAATATATCGTATAAAATTGATGGCAGATGGGAACTGGTGGATGATACAGGATTTAGCGTATGGGACTGCTAGTGAAATGGAAGTATTTAAGGAAAAGTGTGAAGAAAAAGGGAAAATAAATCTCATAGCTGAAGGACTATACGGAGTCTGTACTCCGGCAGGTGCTCCTACAGGGGGGTATCTATATAATGGATATGCAGTTGCGCAAATGCCGGAACCTACTCATCAAGAGGCACTAGATGAAATAGCTAAAGACTCTACTCAGTATCAAAGTATTTGTCCGGATGGCTGGCATTTGCCTGGAAATATGAATGGTGAATATAATGTAGAATGGAGCACTTTACAAAAAGCTATCAAAGTGGATAATAATGAAGAAGAGATAATGAATGAGTTTGTCAAATTTGGATATAACAATCCAAATCATTTTGGTGCATACAATTTGAACGTAGCAAATCCCAATTCATATTTTAAAGGCGAAACTGTAACTTTTGCAGGAGGTTTATTCGTGGGTGTGGTAAGATTTGAGATAGAACATGGATTTCTGGGATTTACATCTGTACTTGATCAGGGTGCTGTTACGGTGAAAGGAACCGGATTCCCGGAGCAATCCGGTGCTCCTCTACGCTGCTTACGAGACTTCAAATAAAAGGAGGATAATACGATGAAACAGAATAAACTGAATTTGAAATATGGCTGTGTTGCCCTGATGACCTTTATCTTGTCTTCGTGCAGCAACGAAACAGAAGTAATGGAACAGCCAAGTTCTGAACAATATACAATTAATGTATCTGTCCGTTCCGGCGTGCAGCATACCCGTGAAAGCGAACTGAGCCAGCAGGAAAAAATAAAGCGTTACGATATTTTTATTTATGATACAGAGGGGGAAGATATTGTAAAGTACTTCTCTAAGACCGATGCAACCGGATTAGACAGTATATCGCACAGCTTTGAGAGTACTGCCGATTTTTCAAGCGACAAAGATGTCTTTGTTATTGTGAACAATTTTGCATGGAAAGATAATACAGCTGAGCAAATGGAAGCTATCACCAAGGCGCAACTGAAAGCAATGGAAATCCGCTGCGAGCAGAATATAGAGGGTCTCCCTGATGCCATGACTAAGTTTAATGGCTATAAAAAGAGTGATTCGGAAAACGAACCGTTCGTGATGTCCGCATCGTGTATGGGACATAACTTTAGCACTACGTCAAAACTTAATTTAGAACTAAAACGTACTTATGCCAAAATCGTCCTGATATTCAAGACAACGTTTGACGCTCCCGAAGATAAAGACTGGGCTACCCTGAAAACAATCCGTGTGAAAAAGATAAATAATATTCCAACGGAATTCCGTCTATTTAGTGAGGACGAAAGTGTCGAGGACAAAAAATTCTCTCCATCATTAGAAAGCTACGTTTATCAAGCAGTGGCTGAATACACTCTTCCCCTTAACGTAGATCTGACAAGCAAAGGCTATGAATTTGATTCGTTTACTTCGGAAACTTTAGCCTTGCGGATCTTTCCGCAAACCCCGGGAAGTGATGCAGAGAAGTCAACTTCCCTGCTCATTGATTTTGAAGTCGGGTCTAAGGACGAAACAGCTCACCGTTTCGAGTCGCTTATCAGAATAGGTAAAGACTGGGACGGTTACCAGATAAAACCCAATTACGCCTACATTATTACGATCAGCTATGGTAAGGTAACAAACAGTATTACTACAGACTGTCAAATCGTACCTTGGAATCTACGGTATTGGGAACAGGAAGTTGCGCCCAATCGTTTGAGATAAAGTAAGCAAAAACAAAATAAAGGGATATATGATGAAGAAAATGATTTATCAAATGCTATCGGTATGTTTCCTTTTGGGGATACTGGTCTCTTGTTCTCCGGAAAACGGATCGGGAGACGTAAGCCCGATAACCGGTATAAGCCTGGAACTACGGACTTCCGCTCAAACCTGCTCTTCGGTCGATCCCGGAACGGATGAGGAGAGACTGATTGAGTCTGTTTCGGTGTGGTTCTTTAGTGAAGGTGCAACTGATAGTAATAAAGCTCTGTATCAGACAACAGTCTCAAAAGAAACCTCCGAAGGGACTCTTCTTCTGAATTTTACCGATAAAGAGTTATCGGAGCACGGCATGAGTATCGAGGGAGTGTATGAGGTGTTTGTGGTAGCGAATCTTCCTGAACGTGCCACTATTGACGGTCAAACAAGTCTTGCTGCTCTGAAGGAGTATGTATATACTGATACCGATCGCCCCAAGTCTCCTTTTTGTATGGCGGGGAGCTCCAACGGACCCCATGATTTTGCAATGAGAAGCCAGGTCACGATTCCTTTGCTTCGCGTTGCCTCACGTTTGGATATAAAGGTGGTTAATGAGACAGGGAAAGACTGGCAGATCAATAAGGTCAGTATTGAGGAGGATCAACAATCGGTGCTGTTATTTTCACCTGCTGCCGAAACGGTTCGGCAATCGGACGTATTTGCCACTGCAAATACTATTTGGGATGCTTCAACATCCGATAAAGAAGTGACTTGCCCGGCGGCATATATTTATGAAAATCTAAGCAGCAATGCGGTAAAGGTGAAGATTGAAGGAAGCGTGAGCGGAACGGATATGACGTGGACTGCCGAGTTAATGCCGCCGGGTGAATCAGATACTTCCTTGCCGAGGAATACGATTTACGGGGTGACATTGAAACTGAAAGACAAAGTGGCAAATTCAGTTAATATCGCATATACAATTAATTAAACTCACAAAAAACAAATATATGAACCAGATAGAAAAAATTCTAAAGAAAGAAGTAACCGATGCAGATAAAATCAACTTATATCTGTTGCAGGATGGGTTGCTGGTATTCGACTATTCAGCCTATTATGCTACCTTACTTTATCCTGACTTGGTAGTGAGACGGGGAGAAAGTAAGGTAGAAGGAGCGTTTGTTTATATCTACTTACCAAATGAGTTTCTGCTTTCGGTCTCGGAACAATACCCCACACTGGTAAGTGACGACTGTATTTTAATAACGCTCCCCGAAACCATCAGTTGCCAACGAGATCGGTTCAAAAACTGGAAAGAACAACAATTAAATGTAACATCATGAACACGACGTAACTTATAGACACAATATTATTGGGTTAAAAGACCTATGTTTTTATATACTGTTATTTTGACATCAGATACGACTTGAATGTATCGAATTCTTTGTTTAGTTCGATACTTTGTTTCGTACCTTTCATGAATTCCTGCAATTTAGCCGGAATTTCTATATCTGCATCCAGGATACGGTCGACTGTATCTTTGAATTTGGCCGGATGGGCTGTTTCCAGAAATAAACCGGTTTCGTCGGCTTCAAGTGCATTTTGTATCAAAGCCTGGTAGCCACAAGCACCGTGTGGGTCGAGTAGATATCCATCGTTCTTATATACATATCTGATTGTCTGTTCGATCTCCTCGTCGGTGAAGCGATAGCCGGTGATATGTTGGCATATTTCCTGATGTTTATCTCCATAGATATCGAACAGATCCATGATGCGGGCAAAGTTACTCGGATCGCCGACGTCCATCGCATTTGCAATCGTAGCAACAGAAGGACGCGGGGTGTAAACTCCAGTTTCCAGATATTTGAGGAATACATCATTGCGATTGTTGGCTGCAATAAAGCGTTTAACGGGTAATCCCATCCAGTTGGCAAAAATACCGGCTGTGATATTACCGAAGTTACCGCTGGGAACAGAAATGATCAGATTATCGGCTTTACCGATCTTATCTAATTGTGCATAAGCATTGAAATAGTAAAAGGATTGCGGCAGGAAACGGGCCACATTGATTGAATTGGCAGAGGTCAGTTTCATATGACGGTTCAGTTCCTCATCCATAAAGGCTGATTTAACCAATGCCTGGCAATCGTCGAAAGTTCCGTCTATCTCCAAAGCAGTAATGTTTTGTCCCAATGTTGTGAACTGGCATTCCTGGATCGGACTCACTTTCCCTTTCGGATAAAGCACATATACATGAATACCCGGTACTCCCAGAAATCCGTTGGCTACGGCGCTTCCTGTATCTCCGGAAGTAGCAACCAGTACATTTACTTCGTTCAGGCCTTCCTTTTTGATAAAATACCCCAACAGACGGGCCATAAAACGACCGCCGACATCTTTAAATGCCAACGTTGGACCGTGGAACAATTCAAGACTGTAAATATTGTCATGTACATGTACTACCGGAGTTTCGAATGACAAGGTATCTTTGACAATTTCATCCAGAGTTTCCGGTTCGATATCTTCACCAAAAAAAGCTTGTGCTACCGTACAGGCTATTTCGTGGAAAGACTGATTCTTCATATTATCGATCGTACCTTCATCCAGTCTGGCAATACGTTCGGGCATGTATAATCCTTTGTCGCCCGCCAGGCCTTTCACTACGGCTTCTTCGAGGGTGGCCAACGGAGCTTTTTTGTTTGTGCTGTAATATTTCATAATAATTCCTTTATAAATTCATCTTTTTCAAGTACACCATACTTTCCTTTCAATACGGAGAACTCGTCGAAACAAGTTACTGCATCCGGCTCCTGTCCGGGTTTATAGATCAGGAAAGGAACAGGTGTGTTGGTATGTGTACGGATCGAACAAGGTGTCGGGTGATCGGGGAGTATGGCAATGGCGACCGGTTCGTTCCATTTCTGTAACTCTTCGTAAATAATACGGATGGCCCGCTTGTCAAGATACTCGATTGTTTTTATTTTCAGGTCGACATCTCCTTCGTGTCCGGCTTCATCGCTAGCCTCTATGTGAAGGTAAACGAAATCGTTTGTCTTAAGGGCTTCGAGGGCGGCATACGCTTTGCCCTCATAGTTTGTGTCGTATAAACCGGTAGCTCCTTCCACATTGATCACCTCGAGTCCGGCATAAACACCGATACCGCGGATCAGGTCGACTGCGGAAATAACGGAACCTTTTTCGAATCCGTACATCTCCCGCATGGTCTGCATGGCGGGACGATAACCGGGCGACCAGGGCCAGATACTGTTGGCCGGATCTTTTCCTGCGGCAATCCGTTTGAGGTTTACGGGATGATCCTTTAATATTTCCTGTGATTGCAGGATCAGGTCGTTCAATAGATCGGCTGTCTCTTTTGCTTCAGCAACTTCGGGTTTTACCATTAGAGGACGGAAAGGGTGGAGGGGCACATCGTGCGGGGGAGTGCAGTCCAGTCTTTTATCACCGCCTTTGATCACCAGCAGGTGACGATAAGATACTCCTGTATAGAACTTAACCCGGTCAGAGCCCAGTTTTTCGTTGAGGAATTGTATTAACTCGTCGGCCTCTTCGGTGTGAATATGTCCGGCAGAATGGTTTTTCAGTATCTTTCCTTCCACGCAGATCAGGTTGCAACGCATCGCCATCTCACCCGGTTGGAGGGTGACACCGATACTGGCTGCTTCCAATACACCACGTCCTTCGTATACTTTGGGTAAGTCGTATCCTAATACGGCCATGTTGGCAACTTCGCTACCCGGATGAAAACCGTCGGCAACCGTTTTCATTTGTCCGGTGACTCCCAGTGCAGCCAGCTTGTCCATATAGGGAGTATCTGCATATTGCATGGGGGTCTTGCCTCCAAGTGCCTCGATGGGTTCGTCGGCCATGCCGTCTCCCAGAATTATAATACTTTTCATCTTTATCGAATATTTGCAATGGAGATTATATCGGCAAATACGCCTGCTGCCGTTACGTCGGCTCCGGCGCCATAGCCTTTTATAATCATGGGATATTCGTGGTATCTTTCGGTTGAGATCATGATGATGTTGTTGCTGCCTTCCAGTTCGTAGAACGGATGATGGCTGTCTACTTCCTGTAATCCGATTTCGCATGCTCCGTTTTCCATTTTGGCAACGAAGCGGAAACGTTTGTTTTCAGCCTCCAGTTGCTGACGTTTGCTTTCGAATTCGGCATCGACTTCTTTTATCTTACACCAGAACTCATCCAACGATCCTTCAAAGAATTTTTCAGGTATGAATAATTTACGCTGAACATCTTCCTGTTCAACCTTATAGCCTGCTTCGCGTGCCAGGATAACCAGTTTGCGGAGTACGTCTTTGCCACTCAGGTCGATACGTGGATCGGGTTCGGAATATCCTTCCTCTTTAGCCATCAGGATGGCTTTGCTGAAAGGGATATCTGCGCTAAGTGTATTAAATATATAATTTAATGTACCGGAAAGGACTGCTTCCAGTTTCAGGATATGATCTCCACTGTTTATCAAGTCATTCATCGTATTGATGATGGGAAGTCCGGCACCGACGTTTGTTTCGAACAGGAACTTTACACCACGATGACGGGCTGTTTCTTTCAACTTGATATAATTACTATAAGAAGAGGATGCGGCAACCTTATTAGCGGCCACTACCGAAACGTTGTTATTGAGCAATGTTTCATACAGATCGGAAACGGCTGAATTGGCAGTACAATCAACAAAGACAGAGTTGAAGATATTCATTTTCAGTATCTCTTCCTTCAGATGTTCCGGGGAACTTTCTTCTCCATTTTTCTTTAGTTCGTCGATACAGTTTTCGAGGTTAAGGCCTTCACGCAGGAAGAGAGCCCGTTTACTGTTGGATACTCCTACGACATTCAGTTTCAGTCCGTTCTGTTGCATTAACTTCGGTTGCTGGATGCGGATCTGCTCCAGTAGGTTTCCACCGACAGTTCCCACACCGGCGATGAACAGGTTTAAAACTTTATATTGTGACAGAAAAAAGGAGTCGTGAATGGAGTTCAATGCCTTACGCAGGTACTTGAACTTAATAACGAACGAGATATTGGTTTCGGAAGCCCCCTGGGCACAGGCAATAACGCTGATACCGGCACTACCTAATGTACCGAAAAGTTTTCCGGCAATACCCGGAGTACGTTTCATGTTTTCACCAACGATTGCTACGGTGGCCAGATCTTTTTCTGCTACTGTATCGTTCATATCACCTTGGGCACGTTCCAGTGCGAACTCTTCATCGAGTACCTGCACGGCCAGGTCGGCATCTGCGTTACGGACAGCGAATGTGGTATTGTTTTCAGAACTGGCCTGTGATACCATAAATACGCTGATGCCGCTTTTTGCCAATGTCTTAAAAATGCGGTAGTTAACGCCGATCACACCAACCATCCCCAAACCCTGAACGGTGATCAGGCAGGTGTCGTTAATAGAAGAGATACCTTTAATAATGGCTTTACCTTCTTCCTTAACTTTTTCTTTGGAAATATAAGTTCCCGGTGCCTCCGGATTGAATGTGTTCAGGATACGGATCGGAATATTCTTATGATATACCGGATAGATCGTTGGCGGATAGATCACTTTGGCGCCGAAGTTACATAACTCCATTGCTTCGGTGAATGTAAGCCGGTCGATCACATAAGCAGAGCTGATCACACGAGGGTCGGCAGTCATGAAACCATCCACGTCTGTCCATATTTCGAGTACGTTGGCATCGAGGGCAGTAGCCAGGATAGAAGCCGTATAGTCGGAACCACCACGTCCCAGGTTTGTTACTTCCCCGTTTTCCGTGCTCGATGAGATGAAGCCGGGAACCAGCGATACTTTGGGTAGCGGATTGAATGTTTCTTTAATCAGTTGATTGGTCTGTTCGAAGTCGACAATATGCTTATTGAACTGCTTGATCGTTTTGATAAACTTGCGTGAATCAAACAACCGCGCATCTTCGATCACATTCGAAACGATCAGGGAAGAGATACGTTCCCCATAGCTGACGATCGTGTCGGAAGTCTTGGCAGACAAGTCATTGATGAGGTACACACCTTTGAAGATATTCCCCAGTTCGTCCAGCAGGCTCATGACTCTTTTCTGTACTTCTATCCGCTGCATCTTGTCGGGTATAACGCCTTCAATCACGTCCAGGTGGCGTGTTATGATTTCGGAAAACTCCCTTTCATATCCTACATCCCCTTTGGATGCCATGACAGAAGTCGCCAACAACTTGTCTGTGATGCCTCCCAGGGCAGAAACGACAACGATTACAGGCTCTTCAATAGCCTCTACTATCTTCTTTACACTCAGAATACTATTCACAGAACCTACGGACGTTCCGCCGAATTTCAATACTTTCATCGGTATGTATTATTTTAGTTGACAATTGACGGTTGACAATTGACAATTTATTTGTAACTAAATTAATTGATAATAAGAACCGGATGGAACCGGCATAAAGGATGCAATACAAATGATTGCAACAATGCAGGACGTGGCCGCTGCGCTTGTTTATTTGTAAATTCTAACCCCCCAAGGGGTCATCAATGCCCATGTATAATATGCTATACCTGCAATCATTCTTTTCTTTTTCTAGTTTTCATATCTTATTGCAGGGGCAATATTACACATTATTTTTCAAATGCAAGCATTTTTTCAGTAGAAAGTGATAAAATAGTGGAAAGTTGACAGGAAAAAGGGTGTTTGTGATTACGAATAATAAGAATAAATTCTATTATCGTGTAAACTGCTGATCGTAGCGGCCTGCACGAAAATCAGCAATGATGTCGTAAAGAACGAGTAATAGTTGAGGGAGGTCTGTTTTTAATATCCTGAAAAACTCTTCGGGATCAACCATAGCATATTCGTGTGAAATGACATTACGTAATCCGAAGATGGCTCGCCATGGTATTTGTGGATAATTGGGAATAAGGAGTTTTCCTAGAGTTAGGTCATCTATTTGTTTCAACATTTCTCCGGTGACCTGAACTCGTAATACTGTTGCATCAAAAATATCTAAACCATCAGGTGTATTTAGAAATTCATGATGACTTGCTATATGACTTGTACGGTCAACAGCTTGCCTGGCTTTTTCTGTCAGAAATTCCAAACGTTGCAATATGCTCATTTCAGACATAGATCGCATCTTGTTCCACGTTTTTACGAAAAGCAGGAAACTGATTTTCGTGTAAGGTTATAAGATCAACTTTGCGTCGAAAGATTTTTTCCAGTTCTTCCCGAATGTTGAAGCGCGTAAAATAACTAGGTTGTCGCATTTTTATAACCACATCAATATCACTGCGGTCATCCTGCTCTCCACGGGCACAGCTACCGAACAAGCCGAGACGTTCAATCCCGTATTTCTCAGCAAAAGCGGCTTTATAGTCGCGTAATTTATTGAGGATTTCCTGGGTAGTTTCCATTTGGCTATATTCTTTAATTACTTTATATGGAAACAAAGATATGTTTTAGTTTGGATAAAAGCAAGTAGAGTCACTTTGTTTTTCTCACCCTGCGAAGCCAGAAAACCGGGAGGATACAAATCATTGTGACGATGAATGCGATGTAGAAATCGTCGTTGATGCCGCCGATGTATGCTTCGAGTTCGAGTCGTTTGATTATGAGTTGTTCGGCCAGGGAGCGGGCGGACTGTTCGGTGGCTCCGGCGGTTTGTGAGGCGAAGGCACTTAGCTTGTCAATGGTCTGCTGGTAGACTTCTCCGGTATAGTTCAAGGCTTCGCTATAACGTTGGGTATGATAGCTGGTACGCGCGGTAAGCATGTGGCTGAAGATTGCAACGCCGAAGCTACCACCCATCTGGCGGACGATATTGGTGATGCTGGATGCCTGTGCCATCATATCCACTCCGATTTTAGCCAGCGACAAGGTTAATAACGGGGTAAAAAGTATTCCCATGCCGACACCGCGCAGGTAAAGACTCAGCATGATATACCATTTCTCCGTAAGAAAAGAAAGGTAAAAGTTGAGATAGAAGCTGAGTGACATCAGGATCAGTCCGGCGGCAATCAGTATCTTCGGGTTGATCTTCTGCCCTAAAGCACCGGCTGCGGGCGAACAGAAACCCTGGATGATCCCCACCGGGATAAAGAACATACCGGCCTGAAACGCTGAATATCCCAGGTTGTTTTGCAGATAAAGAGGGATCAGGAACGTACTTCCGAACATTCCGATGCCGAATATGAACATCATCAGGTTGGAGAGTGCGAAATTACGATCTTTGAATATACGCAGGTTGATAAGCGGATATTTCACAGTCAGTTCGAAGTAGATGAACAGAATAAACACGACAGCCGATATCCACATGGAGCCTAATACTATCGGGCTGTTCCATCCCTGTGTGTTGGTCGATGAGTTTACTTCCGACAGGCCGTACATGAACAAAGGAAGAAAGATACCGGATGTAATAAATCCCGGTATGTCGAAAGGCTGTACCGTCTGCGCTTTATACTCTTTCTGCAAAATAGCCGTAAAGAACAAGGCTAGTGCCCCGACCGGAACGTTTACATAAAATATATAGTTCCAGTTCATATTATCTACCAGGTAACCCCCGATAGACGGGCCGAACGATACCGATGCTGCCGAAGCGATCGCCCAGAACCCCAGCGCCATCCCTCGTTGTTCGGGAGGGAATACATTGCTCACGATAGCCATACCCACCGGCATGATAGCCCCGCAGCCGAGTCCTTCGATCACGCGCCAGAAGATTAATTCCTCGATAGAGGTGGAGTTGCCGCACATGAACGAGCCGAAAGTAAAGACCAACAGGGAGAGGAAATAAATCTTTTTATATCCGAAGCGGTCGGATAACCAGGCAGCTGCCGGAAGGATACTGGCGATTGCCAGCATATAACCGGTAAGTACCCATTCGGCCGTATTGATACTCGCCCCGAGTGTACCCATAATGGCAGGCAGCCCGGTGTTGACAACGGTCGAGTCGAGCACAGCCATGAATGTACCGATCATAATATTGCCCAGTACCAGCCATTTATAGGAACTGTTGCTTGTGTTATCCGTCTTATCCATCACTTTGACTTTTCCTTTTCGATCTTAACGGTTGCAGACATTCCGGAGACAAGTTTTGGCTTTTCTACTTTGTCTTTTTTCCCTACGGCTTTGTCGATGGATATTTTCAGAGGGATACGTTGTGCTACTTTCGTATAATTACCCGAAGCATTGTTGGGAGGGATAAGTGAAAACTCCGAGGCTGTATTCGTACCTATATAGAAAATCTTTCCGGAGAAGGTCAGGTCGGGGAAGGCGTCGAGCGTGAAGATTGCCGGTTGTCCCATCCTGATGTGGTCGAATTTAGTCTCTTCAAGATAGACGGCAACCCACAGGTCTTTCCCTTCGTTGATGGTGAAAAGCGTTTGTCCTGGTTGGATGATATCGCCGGGCAGCGACCAGCGTTTAGCTATCACCCCGTCGACCGGAGCTGTGATCCGGTAATATCCCAGGGATACGCGGGTGGACTCGATAGCGGCATTTGCCGAAACGATAGCTGCTTCTCCGGCAGCGATCCGTGCCTGCGATATCTTGATCTGATCTTTGGCAACGTCCACTTTGATGGCGGCACTTTTATAGGTATCTTCCGTATTCTGGAATGTCTCCTGCGAAACAGCATCACTTCCGTATAACTTTTTGTCGCGGCGGTAGTTTACTTCAGCCTGATGATAGTCTATCTCTGCCAGGCTCAGGTTCTTGATCGCCGTGTTGAGATTCTCTTTATCCAGTTTCAGGTTGGCAACCATTTCCTCCCGGCGTGCAACGGCTTCCTGCAATTGGGCAACAACCGTACTGCTATCCAGTTCGGCCAGGATCGTACCGGCTTTCACCGTATCGCCTTCCCAGGCATACTGTTTAAGCATCGGAGCCATGACTTGCGCCGCAACGCTAACCCGGAAACTGTCGAGGTTTGCATCGTCGGTCGATATATATTTGCGGTAGTTCCACCACCAAAGGAAAGCAATGCCAACAGCAACAATCAGTATGACGATAAGCCATACCATACTATTGCCCGATGTTTTTTTAGAGGGACTTACTGTATCCATAGTTTTGACGTATATTTATTGCATAAAACAAATAAAATATACAAAGGTTCAGAGTTTCTACCGTGCAGACTAATGTTTCTTCTGATGCTGTAACAGCCAGTCAAAGATCTCATTATCTTTATAAAGGTATTGAATGCCATGTCCCTCGCCGGGTAAGCGGGTGAATTTTATATGGCCGTACGTTTCGAGCTTGCTTACGACCCTTTCCGTTTCATTTATCGGGATCATATCATCTGCCGTTCCGTGGAATGTCCAGATGGGAAGATGTTTCAGGCTGCTGATTTTAGCAGTGTCGCTATCGTTTACACCACCGCACAGGGGGGCAATCGCGGCAAACCTGTCGGGATAGTCCAACGCTACCTGCCAGGTGCCGAAACCACCGTTACTGATACCGGTCACATAGATCCGGGTTGTGTCGATCCGGCATTTTGAAGTTAATTCGGCATACAATGAATCGAACCAATTCTCGGTTGTCCAGTATTTGTTTTGTGGACACTGTGGGGAGGCTATGATGAAATCGTATTCATATCCCTGTTCTATATAATAAGGAATTCCATAGGCTTTCAGTTTATTCAGGTCGTTCCCGTTCTGTGCACCGCCGCCCAGGTAGATAACCAACGGGTAATCCTTGTTGTTCGTTGGATAATCTTTCGGAAGATAGAGTAGGTACGGGTAATCTGCTTTAGGTTTTTGCGGCGTTTGTCCATCCGCTTTCATATCGAAAACGAAGAGTATAATCAGGATGGAAAGGAATAGTTTGTTCATCTGTAAATATTTTAGGCTTATGCCTGAACGTAGGGTATTTTTATCGTATAGCTTCTTTTAATATGATTAATGCATCGACATAGTCATTTTCTAATATGATAGTCAAATCTTTGAAATATAAATCTTCTGTCAATATATTTGTTTCTATATCATACATTTGCAACCGACCGCTCTTTGATGATATGATCTTACTTTCTGTGTTATCATGTCTGATCCCGGGAGATTGTATTTTCAGGTATCTATTCTTTTTCTCTTGAAGTACATATACAGTGGCATTATTCAAGTGTCTATCATTATTATCAGTAAAATCGCTTTCTGCTATTTCAAATAGAGTGCCACAATTATTGAATATAGGTTTCACCTGTTCATTATTCCATTTTAAAATTCGTCCCCATAAAGAAGGCTCGTATAGATTAATGGTGTAATCCAGTAATTCCGCATTGCTGTATTTCCCATGTCCCGGGACGACGATTTCGGCATTTCCATATAATTCTTTTACCCGTTTGATGGTATTAGACCATTCTCGCAGATTGGCATCTTCTATGTTTCCATACCATCCTTTGCTCCGTACTTCATTACCTCCAAAAAGAATTTTCTCGTTCGGCATCCATACGACAATACCGTCACTTGTGTGTGCTTCTCCCAGATAATGACAAATTAGTTTGCCTTTTCCTACTGTCAGTTCCATTCTGGGGTTAAATCCTTTTTCAGGAATTGGTAGATTTCTATTTTGTGCTATTGTCCTGGTTCCTTCGTATGCATAGGAAGGAATGCCCGCTTTTTTAATTGTCTTTAATCCGCCCATAGCATCTGGATGCCAACGGTCGACAATACAACCGATAATCTGTGCTTTTAAATTTTTGTGGATATAGTTTATTAGGTTATTCGTTTCTTCATCATTTTCTGGAGTAGAGATAATAATGGCCTTTTTGTCATTTACATACACAATGCCATTATTATCATTCTCGGTATGTATATACACATGTTTATTTAATTCTATCAGATGTAATTTCTCGCTTACTCTGATTGTGTCAGCAAAACAATCGGGTAAAATGGCCAACAAGCAGCCCAGTAATAATATTTTTAGGTATAATCCGTATGTATTCATTTTAAAATGTTGTTAATTAGATTGAGATTTTTATTATTAACGAATTCTACCTTTTTCCATATCTTCCCGGCTCTTACTCTGTGTCACCAGATAAACCCCAACGAAAACGAGGACAGCCGAGAATGCTTTTTGGAAGGAAAATGTATCTTGTCCCACCATAACGGTTATCAGCGAGGCGATGATCGGTTGTACATAATTATACATACTCACCGTTGTCGGACGAATACGTTTCAATGACATCGGTATCAACAGGTAAGGAATAAATGTGGCGCCTATCAGGACAAAGCTGATCGCCCCGATCTCTTTCATATCGAATACTTCCCGTTGAAAAGCGGGTGTTTCAAGCACATGCCGGTAAGTGAAGGGCAACAATACGAGTGTGGAAAAAAGAAACATCCACTTCATCATCGTCACGGCCGAGTAACGTAAACTCAACGGTTTGGATAGAACCAGGTAGATAGAATAGATGATTGCACTGGTCGTGATCATCAGGTTTCCGGTGAGTCCGCTGGCCTGTCCTGAGTTATGTGTGGAGGCTAATATTAAGGAAATACCACCGCTGCAGCCTAATAATACACCGAAAGCCTTCATCTTCGTAATCGGTTCTTTCAAAATAACGGCAGCCAACAGCATAACGAAGATGGGAACGGCTGTGGCGATTATGGAAGCATCTACCGGAGACGTGCGGTTCAGCCCGATAATAAACAACCCCTGGTTGAACCCGACCCCGCAAAGGGCACAGACGAAAAGCAGACCCAGGTCTTTCATCGTCACCTTTTCCCGTTTCACAAAGAGGGATGCTATCCAAAACAGCAGGCAAGCGGAACTCATTCGCATGATAGTCAGTGCTTCGGGCTGAACATGTGTCGGCAGCAAGTACTTAGATATGGGCATATTGATAGCGAATAGTATATTGGCTATCAGGATCAGTATGTGACCCTTTAATTTTTCAGAGTTCATTCTTTTGCTGTTTTATGCAATGCAAATGTAGTGATATTTATTAAACGCACAATTAGGTTTCATCTTTCACGGTAATAACATCTTTTATCTTGGTTTCATGAATTTATCGTATCTTTGTATACCTAATAATATGATAAAAAGAATATCAATGAAACCGACCCGAATAATCGAGATATGTGCCAACTCGGCACAAAGCTGTGTGGAGGCTGAAGCCGGAGGAGCTAAACGTGTGGAACTTTGTGCCGGCATACCGGAAGGGGGGACCACCCCGAGTTATGGCGAGATCAAAACAGCCCAGGGGCTCACTTCGTCGATCGATATAAACGTAATCATCCGTCCGCGTGGTGGCGACTTCCTATACACTCCGGCAGAAATAGACTCTATGTTGCTCGATATTGAATTATGTAAACAATTGAAGGTACATGGTGTCGTGTTCGGATGCCTGACGAAAGAGGGCGATATCGACGTCCCCCTCATGCGTCGTCTGATGGAGGCCGCCAAGCCATTATCCGTCACTTGCCACCGGGCTTTTGATGTCTGCCGTGATCCGTTTGCCGCTTTGGAACAACTGATCGAGTTGGGTTGCGACCGTATTCTTACTTCCGGCCAGCAATCGGATGCCGTGAAAGGTATCCCCCTCATCACCGAACTGGTGAAGCGTGCCGACGGGCGTATCATTATCATGCCGGGATGCGGCGTGCGCGAGAATAATATCGCCCGGATCGAAGCCGAAACCGGAGCGAAGGAGTTCCATACCTCTGCCCGTAGTATCGTGTACAGCAAGATGGAGTACCGGAACGAAAATGTCCCGATGGGTAGCAGTATCGTTTCTTCTGAGTTTGAAACAGTGGAAACCGACCGGAATAAAGTGGCCGCTTACATCTGATATGGAATGAAACACCGGCTATCCTTTGTTACCCTTTTTCTGTCACTCTGTGCCTTCTGTCATGCACAGCAGGATTCTATTGTCCCGTTCAAAGATGCCTACAAGCGCATCTATAATATAACGAAAGTGACGGGAACGAAGCCGGTGATGGACGGACGCCTGGACGAAGATTTCTGGATGAAACAAGGGGAGTGGTCCGACCGCTTTGTCCAGATCATCCCTTACGAACGCGGTATACCGGATTCCCCGACCCGTGTCAAATTGTTTTACGATAATAAATACATCTACGTAGGCGTCTATTGTAAAGATATCCGCCCGGATAAGATGATCCCTTTTATCGGGAACCGGGATGATAACAGCATGGGTGATCTGATCAGCGTGGCTTTCGACACCTATCATGATTACCGGGCCGCTCCCGAATTCAACATCAATCTGGGAGGAAACAAGACCGACCTGGTCGTAACCGATAAATTGAATGTCAACCTCAGCTGGAACGCAGTCTGGGAAGGGAAGACACATATCAACCTGCCGGATTCGAGCTGGACGGCCGAGTTGCGCATCCCGTTCAGCCAGCTCCGCTATAACCAACTTTCAGAAGATGGGATATGGGGACTTCATGTGCGCCGTATCATCCGCCGGAACAACGAAGTACAGAACTGGAGCATGATCCCTTTGAAGAACAACGGTCATGTCTTTTCCTTCGGTGAAATGCACGGGATGACCGATCTACCCAAACCGCGAGGCATCGAGTTTCTCCCCTATGTGATGGGGAAATACCGCAACGAACCGAAGATACCCGGAAGTCCTTACCAGAAGGGGCATAGCTGGGGAGGGAATGTCGGCCTCGACGCCAAGTTCGCCCTTTCCGATTTTACGCTGGATCTGACGATCAACCCGGATTACGGGCAAGTCGAACTCGACCCTTCGGTGATGAACCTGACCGCTTACGAAACCTTTTATGACGAGAAGCGCCCTTTCTTCCTGGAAGGAAAACACATCCTCGATTTTGCCAACGGCAACGATATGATGTTTTACACCCGCCGTATCGGAGCAGCCCCTTCATATACCCCGCAAGGGATAGACAATATAAACAGTTTTGCCGACAGCAAGGAGAACGTTCCGATTATCGGTGCCCTGAAATTGACAGGCACGAATCGGCGGGGGGTGACGATCGGAGTGGTGCAGAGCGTCACAGCCCGTTCGTCGGCCAAGGTGACCCGTAGCGGGGGGGAAGATATCGAAGTGGTGGAACCCCTGACCAATTACACCGTGGCCCGTGTCCAGAAAAACTGGAAAGGAAACAGCCTGCTGGGAGGAATGATTACCTCTGTCAACCGGGCCTTGGATCAACCTTACCTGGAGGATTTCATGGTGCGCAACGCCTTTACCGCCGGTATCGATTTTACCCAGTATTTTAAGAACCGGCTTTATTATATCGATGTGAAAGGAATGGTCAGCTCGCTGAACGGTAGCAAGGAGGCGATTACCCTCCTGCAAACGAACCCGGTGCATTATTATCAGCGGACATCGGCAGCCGGCTACCTGGGAGTCGATCCGGACCGCCGTTCTTTGAACGGAACGGGCGGATATGTGAAAATCGGGCGAAAGGGAAATGCCAAATGGGCTTTCTCGGAAACATTCAGTTGGTCGTCCCCCGGTTTCGACCTCAATGATATGGGATATATGAAGGAAACCGATAACCGGACGAATGAGACGGAGATTGCTTACCGACAGACCGATATCTGGAAAATATTCCGTTATAACGCTTTTACCGTTACCCAGAAAAATCAATGGAATTACGGCGGTACGCCTTTTAGTAACGACCTGTCTCTCCGCTGGCAGAGTATGACGATGAACCGTTACGAAATGGATATGAAAGAAACCTTTGTCTGGAACCGTCTCGACAGCCGTATGCTTCGTGGAGGCCCTGATATGCGTTTCGATCCTTATTTCCAGACCTCCGTAAAAGTCAATACGGATAAGGCCCGGCGGATGATGTTCATGCTCAAATATGAAGGTAATCATAACCTCGACGGATATAACCGCTTCAATACGTTGATGCCGAGCCTTACCTTCCGCTTGGGAAACCATGTCTACTTATCCGGACAGGTGGATTACGCCTGGAATACAGACAACATGCAGTATGTCGGAACATTACTGCCCTCGGATGCATCCGCCTCCCCGGGCGATCCTTCGCTGATCTACCTGATGGGGCATATGAAGCAGAAAACGTATGGATTGACTATGAAGTTACAGGTAAATGTCACTCCGGATATTTCCATCCAGTTCTATGGTTCTCCGTTTACGTCGACGGCAAAGTTCAGCGATTTCAAGGCGGCGGCCGATACCCGTTCGCATACTTACGACAACCGTTTCCACCTCTTTACTGCGGACGAGATCAGTTATGCCGGATTCACAAATCCAGATTTCAGTTTTAATGAATTTCGTTCCAACCTCGTGGCACGGTGGGAGTATCTACCGGGATCTACACTTTATTTTGTATGGGAACACCGTATGTCTAACCAGGATAACCGGATGGTAAGCGGCTGGGGAAGTAACCTCGACCGGATGTTCGGTCTTCCGGCTACCAATACTTTTATGCTGAAGATGAATTACTGGTTCAATTTGTAGCCTGATCTCTTCTACCATATATATATAATTAGTATCTTTACAAAACTAAAATGACAGATCATGGAAGAAGAACCTAAAAGACTTACCCGTTCGAATAACGGAATGATTGCCGGTGTATGTGCCGGCATAGCGGATTACTTTGATTTAGATCCGACGCTGGTCCGTGTGGGATACATCCTGTTGAGTCTATTTACAATGTTTTCCGGAGTGATAGCCTATTTTATCCTTTGGTTGGTTATACCTAAAAAGACTTTTTATTAAGAATGAATTTTGAATTATCTTCACCATTCAGCCCTACGGGAGATCAGCCGGAAGCAATAGCGGCTCTTACGGAGGGCATAGAGAGTGGTGTGCCTTTCCAGACACTGCTCGGTGTTACTGGTTCCGGGAAAACCTTTACTATTGCCAACGTTATTAAAGAGGTGCAACGGCCTACGCTGATATTGAGTCATAACAAGACGCTGGCAGCCCAGCTGTATAGCGAGTTTAAGGCCTTCTTTCCTAACAATGCCGTGGAATATTTTGTCTCATACTACGATTATTATCAGCCGGAAGCCTATTTGCCTTCTTCCGATACCTATATCGAGAAAGACTTGCAGATCAACGAGGAAATTGATAAACTCCGCTTGCGTACGACCGCATCTCTGTTGTCGGGCAGGAAGGATGTGATCGTAGTTTCTTCCGTCTCCTGCCTCTACGGTATGGCAGACCCGACGGCTTTTGCCGAGAAGGTGACTCATCTGGAGAAAGGGATGCAGATCGACCGCGATAAGTTATTGCGGCGTTTTGTCGATGCGTTGTATGTGAACAATAAACTGGAGTTTAATAGCGGCTGTTTCCGTGTGAACGGTGATACGGTCGATATCTTCCCCGCCATCGAAACATTCGACGGTGTGGCTTACCGCATAGAGTTTTGGGGAGACGAGATCGACCGCTTGTCCTCTTTCGATCCGAAGACAGGGCAGGAGATAGACGAGCAGGATGAACTGAACATCTATCCGACCAACCTGTTCGTCACCACCCAGGAACGTATCAACGCAGCCATCGGCCAGATAGATGTCGACCTCGGTACGCAGGTGAACTTCCTGAAAGAGATAGGCAAGCATTATGAAGCGAAACGTCTGTACGAACGTGTCACTTTCGACCTCGAGATGATCCGTGAGTTGGGGCATTGTTCCGGGATAGAGAATTATTCCCGTTATTTTGACGGACGTATGGCCGGAGATCGTCCCTACTGCCTGCTCGACTATTTCCCGAAAGACTTTATGCTGGTTGTCGATGAAAGCCATGTGACGATCCCGCAGATCCGTGCGATGTACGGAGGCGACTATTCGCGTAAGAAGAACCTGGTGGAGTATGGTTTCCGTCTGCCCGCTGCTATGGATAACCGTCCGCTAATGTTCGATGAGTTTGAATCGCTTACCCCGTTGGCCATTTACGTCAGTGCAACTCCTGCCGATTACGAGTTGGAGAAGAGCGAAGGTATCGTGGTGGATCAGGTGATCCGTCCGACCGGACTTCTTGACCCGGTGATCGAAGTGCGCCCGACTTTGAATCAGATCGATGATCTGATGGAAGAGATCATCCAGCGCTCGGCTATCGATGAACGTGTATTGGTGACAACCCTTACCAAGCGGATGGCAGAAGAGTTGACTTCTTATCTGACCCGTATGGGAATACGTTGTAACTATATCCATAGTGATGTCGATACGTTGGATCGTATTCAGATCATGGATGATTTGAGGAAAGGACTTTTTGATGTCCTGATTGGGGTCAACCTGTTGCGTGAGGGGCTCGACTTGCCGGAAGTCTCTTTGGTTGCTATCCTGGATGCCGATAAAGAAGGCTTTCTCCGTTCCCACCGTTCTCTGACGCAGACAGCCGGACGTGCTGCCCGTAACGTGAACGGAAAGGTCATCTTCTATGCCGATAAGATAACAGCGAGTATGAAACTGACGATGGACGAAACAACCCGTCGCCGCGAAAAACAGTTGGCATACAATGAACTGCATGGCATCACTCCTAAGCAGGTAGTAAAAAATAGTGTCTCCCTCTTGGGGGAAAAACAGCAGGCTACCGCGGAACCGTATGCTTATATCGAACCGGAACCAAGCTTGGTTGCCGATCCGGTTGTCCAGTATATGAACCGTTCGCAGCTTGAAAAGGCCATCGAACGAACCAAGAAGCAAATGACCGAAGCTGCCAAGAAGCTTGACTTTATCGAGGCAGCACAGTTTAGGGATGAGCTGATTAAGTTGGAAGACCAGTTGAAAACTAAAGTATAGAAATAATTGAACCTACTTTTGGCTTGATCCAAAAGTAGTCAAAAGATCAAGGCTGCACCTGCCTCGCTACTTCGCATCCTACGTTCGCTGTCGCCTCCGAACTCGCTTCGCTCAGACAGCGGATGCTCCGGCCGCTTACTCCGGCTGCTGCGTTTAACGCTCGCCAGCTGAGGCCTTTCATAGGAAGCGGAGCTTC
>NZ_JADNBB010000034.1 GCF_015550595.1 Parabacteroides goldsteinii | reverse complement strand
CCCAACCACGTCGATGGTACTGCGTAAAAGTGGGAGAGTAGATAACCGCCGTTTTTGTCAGGTCGAAAGACTGAATGCTAGAAAGGAGTTAGTTCGTAAGAACTGACTCCTTTTTTTGTTCTATGCAAACCATTGTTTTTGGTATTAATATTAATCAACTTCTCTTTGCACGAATCAAATAAGATATATATCTTCGCTATCTAAATCTGTATTCATAGAAAAATATATTATGAAAAGAAGAACTTTTCTTAAATCATCACTTTTGGCTGGTGCGGGTGTTGGAGTCAACCATTCTGTACGGTCTGCAATATTTTCTCAGGAGCAAAAAGAAACGAAAAAGAAGCCTCATGTCATTTTTATCATGACTGATCAGCATCGTGGGGATGCTTTGGGTTGTATGGGGAATAAGGCTGTTATTTCTCCGAATATTGATAAGTTGGCAGAAGAAGGAACTTTATTTGTAAGTGGTTATTCATCGGCTCCCAGTAGTACTCCCGGACGTGCCGGTTTATTAACGGGCTTATCCCCTTGGCATCACGGTATGCTGGGATATGGGCGAATGGCTGAACAATATAAATATGAAATGCCGCAGATGCTTCGTAATCTGGGCTATTTTACTTTTGGTATAGGAAAGATGCACTGGTTCCCTCAAAAAGCACTTCATGGTTTCCATGCTACATTGATAGATGAAAGCGGAAGAATCGAATCAAAAGACTTTGTCAGCGATTACCGTGAATGGTTTCAACTGAATGCTCCCGGACAAAATCCGGATTTGACGGGTATCGGTTGGAATGATCATGGGGCAGGTATTTATAAACTGGATGAGAAATTGCATCCGACTACCTGGACGGGACAGACTGCCTGTGAACTGATCCGCAATTATAATAATGATAAACCATTATTTATGAAAGTGTCGTTTGCACGTCCTCATAGTCCTTACGATCCACCGAAACGTTATTTGGATATGTATAAAGATGCTGATATCCCTAAACCTGTCATTGGTGATTGGTGCGGTAAGTATGCAGAACGCCTGGATCCGGAAAAAGTGGCTTCGGATGCTCCGTTCGGGAATTTTGGTGACGACTATGCCGTGAATTCCAGGAGACATTATTATGCGAATATTACTTTTATTGATGATCAAATAGGAAAGATAATTGCAGCATTGAAAGAGAAAGGAATGTATGATGATGCGATTATTTGCTTTACGGCCGATCATGGTGATATGCTGGGCGATCATTATCATTGGAGAAAAACATATCCTTATGAAGGTTCTGCCCATATTCCTTATGTTGTGAAATGGCCGTCATTTGTTAAAAAGGCAGTTCCGAATGGTGTGAAAATAGAACAACCGGTTGAACTTCGCGATTTTCTTCCTACCTTTATAGACTTGGCTGGAGGAACCGTTCCTCCCGATATGGATGGAAGCTCGTTGTTGAAACTGGTACAGGGCCATTCGGATGAATGGCGTAAATACATTGATCTGGAACATGCCACCTGTTATAGTGCCGACAATTACTGGTGTGCACTGACAGATGGAAAGTTGAAATATATATGGAATTTTCATAATGGAGAAGAGCAATTATTCGATTTGAAAAAAGATCCGGGCGAATTGATGGATTGTTCAGGGAAAAAGGCTTATGCCAAACAACTGAAGGAGTTCCGTAAAGCGATGGTTGACCACCTTTCAGAGCGTGGAGATGATTATGTGAAGAATGGCGAATTAGTTACTTTGGGAAAGACTATACTATATAGTCCCAATTTCCCTCAAAAAATATGATTCTTATAAATTCTTTAAACTGCATAGTGTATGATCAGAAAATGGATATTCCTGCTTGTAGGAGTAAGTTGTGTAATTGGATCAGTTATGGCACAAGAAAATCCGATCCTGTTGTTTCCGAAAGGAGCACCAGGTGAGACAACCCAGCTGATAGAGAAAGCAGATAACGATGGAGGGAAAACAGGAGGTGAAACTGTATTACGTATAACCAATGTAAGTGAACCCACAATCACCGTTTATCCGGCTCCGGATGAAGTTGCAACAGGTGCGGCTATGGTTGTTTGTCCTGGTGGTGGATATAATATCCTGGCTTACGACCTGGAGGGGGATGAAGTTTGTGAATGGTTGAACAACCTCGGTATAACCGCAGTATTGCTAAAATATCGTGTTCCCCGCCGGGAAGGTTTGGAAAAGCATACAGCCCCTTTACAGGATCTTCAACGTGCAATCGGTTATGTCAGGGCTCATGCAGAAGGAATGAATATCGATCCGCAGCGTATAGGAGTTATGGGATTTTCTGCCGGTGGACATCTTTCGGCAATGGCAAGTAATAACTTTGATAAACGTACCTATCCGGCGGTGGATGCAGCCGATAAGGTCAGTTGCCGTCCGGATTTCTGTCTTTTGGTTTATCCGGCTTACCTGGATGGTGAAAACTTCAAGCTGGCTCCAGAGCTTAAAGTGAGTGCAGCTACACCTCCGACCATGCTTGTTCAGACAGAGGACGATAAATCGTATATCAATAGTAGTCTTTTTTATTATTATGCATTGAAGGAGGCGGGTATTCCTGCACGGATGCATTTATATAGTAAAGGAGGACATGGTTATGGCCTGAGAGATACGGGAGTTGCAGTGAATGAATGGCCGGACAGAGCAGAAGACTGGTTCCGTGAATTAGGCGTGATAGAATAAAAAAACTAAATAGAGTACGGGGATACAGAGATTCTTTGTATCTTTGTACTCACAAATCATGGGGATGACCGGTTTAGACAGCGGGTAGAAGTGGTTTGTAAGCATGTAGTGCGTGGTTGGCTTGCACTTAAATCTCAGACAACGAACAATTAACTGGCGAAAACAATTACGCTTACGCTGCTTAATCGAAGTATAGTAGATTCAAGCTTAATCCCTGCAAAAGTTGCGGGGACGTGACATCACCCGGATGCTGTGGCTCCGAAGCTTTCCGATCAGGTGGTGCAGCAATATCGGAGATAGTCTGAAATGAGCCTCGGGTCTCAGGCGAAAATTAAGAGGATAAGGATTAAGTGGGTGGCTTCGGTCTTGCTTGATCCCGACAATCGAAGGCGAAGATAAACATGTAGAAAGCAGATTAGTTCCTCGTTTGGACGAGAGTTCGAATCTCTCCATCTCCACAACAAAAAAGGCTCGCAATTTTATTTGCGAGCCTTTTTTGTTATTATATGATTATAAACCTATTCGTTTGTTGTTCTCCGGCTGAGTAATGCCTGTATAGGAGTATTGGTAATCACCAGCACTTTGGTGAGGAAGTATATTCACTGATTTTACAGCTATGTTTTTTCCTGTCTTAGTTGCTACCAAGCATGTATTATGTAGCTTTCTGTTTTCCAGATCGAAAACTTTCTCAGGGTTGAAATGCTGGCCGTTAATACGAACTTCAAAATGCAAGTGTTCAGTAGTGGCTCTTCCTGTACGTCCGGTCAATCCTACGGGTTCTCCGGCTTTTACACGATCACCTACCTTTACCAGATTTTTGGAGTTATGGCTGTAGACTGTTTCCAGCCCGTTATAATGGCGTATAACGACAACATTTCCATAAGCAGCATACGATTTGGACATACGAACGATTCCATCGAAAGCGGCAACGATCGTATCGTTGGCACATGTTTTCAGATCGACTCCCGAATGATGTCTTCTACGACCGGCATAAGGAGATATTACTTTTGCACCCGGTAGAGGAAATGCGTAATCTTCTTTAGATATTAATGCCAGGTCTATGATCAGTGAGTTTTCGTTTGCCAATAATTTAGGATCGGGAACGGCTATATCTGCTTTTTCCCGGGAAGAGAAGTTCTCTGTTATATTTTTACGGGCATATTCCGTTTTTTCTAATTCCGGTGTCGGTTGAAGAAATATATATTCTACTGCAGGTAGAGGAATATCTGTTGAAGGAGGTACTATAACTGCTTCCGGTTCAAGAGTAGGAGGCAACGTTTGTACTGTGGAACAGGTACTTAGTGTCAGTATTGTAATGAATGATAATATATAACTATGGATATTAGACATTATAAAAATTCTTTTTGACGAGCAAAAATAGAAAAAACTATCCAGTCTAAAGTCTTAAATGGGAATACTTTATAGTTCTTTTTCATTTCTTTATGCTTTTCTGAGAATTGTAGGACGATTTTCGAAGGCCATAATACAAAAAGGCGCCAACCGAAGTTTAGCGCCTTTCTTCTATAAATCGATAAGAAATGAAATGTATACGTTGTTTATTTCTTAAATAATGATTTGGTTATACCCATTTCGAGACCACGAAGTTCGGCTAAACCTCTCAGGCGGCCGATACAGGAATAACCCGGATTTGTTTTCTTTTTCAGATCGTCTATCATCTGATGACCGTGGTCCGGACGCATAGCAATAGAACAGCCGCGTCTTTGCTGTAACTCCAATAAGGCTTTCATTACGCCATACATATCCACATCTCCTTCCAGGTGGTTTGCTTCGTAGAAATTTCCTTCCTCATCACGTTGTGTGCTACGGAAATGAACGAAATCGATACGGTCGCCGTAACGTTCCATGATTCCTGCCAGATCGTTGTCACTGCGTACTCCGAATGAACCGGTGCATAAGCAAAGTCCGTTACTCTTATTAGGTACGGCTTCAATTAACTTCTTGAAATCTTCTTCCGTACTCAGGATACGCGGTAATCCGAGAATAGAGTAAGGAGGGTCATCCGGGTGAATAACCAGTTTTACACCGGCTTCATCGGCCACCGGGGCAATTTCCTGCAAAAAGTAGATCAGGTTGGCACGCAATTTTTCTGCATCGATATTTTTATAGCGGTCTAATGCCTCCTGGAATTGTTCTATCGTAAAACTTTCTTCTGATCCCGGCAAGCCGGCAATCATGTTACGAGTAAGCAAATGGCGGTCTTCTTCGCTCATCGAGTCGAAGCGGGCTTTTGCTTTTGCTTTTTCTTCTGCCGAATAATCGTTCTCTGCTCCCGGACGTTTCAGAATGAAAAGGTCGAATGCAACGAAAGCAGCCCGTTCGAAGCGAAGAGCCTTTGAGCCGTCCGGCATGGTATAGGCCAGATCGGTACGTGTCCAATCGAGTACCGGCATAAAATTGTACGTTACGACATTCACACCGCATTTACCCAGGTTACGCAGACTTTCCTTATAGTTGTCGATATATTTCTGGAACTCTCCGGTTTGCGTTTTAATGTGCTCATGAACAGGCACGCTTTCTACGACAGACCAGGTTAATCCGACCTCTTCGATCAGTTTTTTACGTTTCATGATCTCCTCTACCGTCCATACTTCCCCGTTAGGAATATGATGTAAAGCATTTACAATACCGGTTGCACCGGCTTGTTTGATATCCCAAAGGCTGACAGGGTCATTCGGACCATACCAACGCCATGTTTGTTCGCATAAATACATATTATGTGTCGTGTTTATCGTGTTTTTAGATTGAGAAAGCATCGAAACCACCGTCTACGATAGCAATTGTGCCCGTAACGAATTTAGATGCGTCGCTTATTAAATATTGAATGGTACCAAACAATTCCTCCGGTGCACCCAGACGTCTGAACGGAGTATGAGCGATAACTGATTTAGCACGGTCAGTATAAGAGCCGTCCGGGTTAGTCATCAATGTTCTGTTCTGTTCTGTCAGGAAAAATCCCGGAGCAATCGCGTTTACACGCAAACCTTCACCGAATTTGATAGCCAATTCACCGGCCATATATTTTGTCAGGTTGGATATAGCAGCTTTGGCAGCACCGTATCCTACCACACGTGTCAACGGGCGCAGAGCTGATTCAGAAGAGAAGTTGACGATTGCACCTTCTTTCTGTTGAGCCATAACTTCCGCAAATACCATAGTGGGGAGAACTGTTCCGAACAAGTTCAGGTCGACTACTTTTTTGAATGCATCGATCTGTAAATCGAAAATATTACTGTCGGGTCCGATCGTTGCGCCTGCCATGTTTCCTCCGGCAGCATTCAATAATGCATCGATACGGCCATATTTAGCGAGGATATCTTTTTTATTCTGTTCAAGGATCTCTCTATTCAGGACGTCTGTCAGAAAAAAGCAAGCTTCTCCGCCTTTTGCTTTGATGTCTGCAACGATTTTTTCACCGGTTTCTGCGGCACGGTCAAGGATGACAACTTTAGCTCCTTCTTCAGCCAGGTGACCTGCGATTCCGCTACCTAAAATACCGGCTCCTCCGGTAATAATGACAACTCTGTCTTTAATACAAAATAAATTAGCCATTTTCTATATGTTTTTATTGTGATATTTTCATTTGTATGCACAATCTGTGCGCGAGCACACGTTGGGTGCAAATGTATACTATTTATTTGTCAAACAAAAAAAATAGAGGATAAAAATGACCGTTTATGTCATTAAATATAATTATTGTAATACTTAATATTCTCTTTTATAAGTATATCAATAGGCATGTAATTGATTTGTTCGACTTTCTCCTTCAATACAAGATGACGGAATAAGGCTTTTACGCAATTGAATCCCTGCACTTCCGGTCGTTGGGCGATCAGGTGGGTGATGTGTCCGCTATTCAGATAGTTCAGATTAGAGTCGATCACATCATAACCTATCAGTTTGAAATGTTTGTCGGTATCCTGTTGTTGGAAATAATCGCCTAATACATGTGCCCTCGAATTAAAGATGATTCCGGCTTGTATTTCTTCGTGTGTGGCAAAGAATGAATCGAGAATATCCTTGTTCTCGTTCGATTCGTCTGCATGGATATGTACCGGAAATATCTTACCCAGAAAATCATGTCCATACAGATAATCTCGGAAACCTTCTTCACGTTTCATGACCTGGGTCGAATGCATGTCGCCTTTCCTGATAAAGCGGAAAATCGCAATATTGTCTTCGGGCTGGATTTGTTCGAATAACAAGCGGCCGGCGATATATCCTGAATCATATGAGTTAGTACCATAATAGGCGATGCAATTCGTCTTTTCGATAAATGCATCTATCAGTACGTAGGGTATTTCCAGTTTATCGAGTTGCTGGGTAAGCTGCAAGACACTTTCCTTAAACAAGGTAGCAATGATTACGCCCTGGCAATCTGATTTTTCAATCACCGGTATCAGGTTGTCGAAACTATTTCTGTCATACTGGTTGAAACACAGATGTTCGATTTCGACATTATAACTAAACAACTCCTGCTCGGCTTTATCAATACCTTCCGATAGTTTGGCCCAGTATTCTCCTTCTGCAAAAGAGGGAGTCAGCGTAATGAAGCGATATTTCTTCTTCAAAGCTAATGAACGCGCTATCAGGTTCGGATGATAGTCTATTTCTTTTAGTACTTTTTCGACCTTTTTCTGAGCTTCTTCAGAAACTTTGCCACGATTGTGCAGGATACGGTCGACTGTTCCGGTAGAAACACCGGATAACTCTGCAATATCTTTTATTCTGTAAGTCTTCCCCATAGGGCTTTTTATTATAAATAACCCGCAGTAATAAAAAAACGCGGGCTGTTTCGTATTACTATTATGTTATATATCTTCTATAATTTGTAAAGGAGCATTCAATTTACGGAATGCATAGGCGTACATCATATATACAAGTGGCATTGCCACAAAAATACCTATACCCAACAGGATAAATCCTAAGATACAGATCCCTATCATAGCCAGCATCAGCATAAAAAGAGACATTCCCTGTCCGCGGGTTATTTCCCAGCTACGCTGGAGCGATTCGATTATACCTGCATCATCTTCAACGATCAGAGCCGCATAAAATTGTAATCTGAGGGCCAGATAGATTCCCGGGATAATGAATAAACAGATTCCGAGAAGGACAATGATTCCCATGAGTATATTGGCTACAAGGTAAGTAATGATTTTACGAGCCTGCTGTCCGTATGCCGAGAATTGCGGCTCTTCTCCGTCCAAAGCCTGGAATATGTTCTTCATATATCCTAAAGCAAAGATTGCAGAAATAATACAACTAATCAGATTAATAATTATCGTTCCCGTTATCGATTTCTGTATAGGCATTGCAAATGCCCCCAGTGTAAAAGAAATGATACTCATACCTATTATCAGTCCGGCTAAAACCCAGATCTGAGCTTTTGTCCGTTGCCATGAAGTACTGCACACTTCGGAAATTGAAAATTTAGGTCCCATCAGATTGTAGATTATTAAGTTTAAAGATAGCTGTAAATTTAAGGTAAATTATCGAATAAACAAATAATGTCCGTACTTTGTATAGTAATTCAGACTAATTTACTTTCGAACGGTCAAAAAATAAGCTATCTGTTTGATCCAGACACCTAAATAAGTGAATTTTTAGTATAAAAGATTGTATAAACGGGAAAAGTACAATAAAAAGATTTTAAATTTGTACGTTTTTTAGATATGAGACCTTCAACAATCGAGCCTGATAGAACAAGACTTCGAGTGATATGTATAAATCATCGTTAGGCAGAAAATATATTAAATAATGAATATGAATAGACAAATGTTGAAAACTACTATTACCCAATTTAGGCAAATTGCATTATTTGCAGTGGGAGTGTCTTTATTAACCGCCTGTGGAAACAGCCAGAGTGGTATGAAATTAGGCGACAGCGAATATGCTGTTCTTACAGTCAACTCTTCTTCAAGCAATCAGACGACATCTTATCCGGCAACTATCAGAGGTACGCAGGATATTGAAGTGCGTCCCCAGGTGTCAGGGTTTATTGTTAAGTTGTGTGTAGATGAAGGGGCTACTGTCCGCAAAGGTCAGCCCTTGTTTGAGATCGATCCTACGCAGTATAAAGCGTCTGTAAACCAGGCTAAAGCTGCTGTGGCTATGGCTAAGGCGAATGTTAATACGCTAAAATTAACGGTGAAGAACAAGAAAGAATTGTTCGATAAAGCTA
This sequence comes from Parabacteroides goldsteinii, assembly GCF_015550595.1. Lineage (GTDB taxonomy): Bacteria > Bacteroidota > Bacteroidia > Bacteroidales > Tannerellaceae > Parabacteroides > Parabacteroides leei. The sequence goes on along the minus strand of NZ_JADNBB010000034.1, from coordinate 42,673 downwards.
TTATCAGTTCTTTTGAATACCAGACGGCAGTAAATCAGCTTTTATCGGCAGAAGCCACTTTGGCTCAGTCGGAGGCCTCTTTGGTGAGTGCTAGTCAGAATTTATCTTTTTGTACGGTAACCAGTCCGTCAAATGGGGTTGTCGGAACTTTCCCGTACCGTATCGGAAGTTTGGTAAGCCCTTCGATTTCCAGTCCGTTGACAACTGTTTCTGAGATCGGAGAAGTATATGTTTATTTCTCTATGACAGAAAAAGAATTGTTGCAACTGACAAAAGCGGGTGGAACACTGAAAGAGCAATTGGATAAAATGCCGGAAGTTCAACTGCAATTAGCAGATGGAACGATGTTGGCAGAAACAGGTAAAATAGATGCTGTCAGCGGTGTTATCGACCAGTCGACAGGTTCGGTAAGTATGCGCGCTGTATTTCCAAACGATAAGAGAATTATGAGAAGTGGCGGTACAGGTAGTGTTGTATTCCCTTATACAATGGATAACATCATTATGATCCCCCAGTCTGCAACTGTTGAAATTCAGGATAAGAAATTCGTCTATGTACTACAGCCTGATAATACAATTAAAAATGTTGAAATACAGATTTCTTCTTTGGATGATGGTCATAGTTATCTGGTAACTAAAGGGTTGAAATCCGGTGACAAAGTCGTTGTCGAAGGTGTTCAGAGTTTAAGAGACGGTCAGGAAATTAAGCCGATCACACAGGCTGAGCAAGCTGCCAAGTTCCAGCAGGCGATGAAAGACCAGAACGAAGGAAATTTAAAAACTGCTTTCAATTAATTAGAGGTATAGAATAAGCTGGGGAATGACCTATGCTGTTCGTCTATAAAAAAGTAACATATGAAATTAGATAGATTTATTAACCGTCCGGTGCTTTCTACGGTGATCTCCATCGTAATTGTCATCCTGGGTATATTAGGTTTGTTCACATTGCCTATTACCCAATATCCGGACATTGCGCCTCCTACTGTTTCGGTAAGGGCCACTTATACGGGAGCCAATGCGCAAACCGTATTGAATAGTGTTATTGCGCCGCTGGAAGACCAGATCAACGGGGTTGAGAATATGATGTATATGACATCAAATGCATCTAACAATGGTTCTGCCGATATTTCCATATATTTTAAACAAGGAACCGACCCGGATATGGCGGCGGTAAACGTTCAGAACCGTGTGTCTATGGCACAAGGTTTGCTACCGGCCGAGGTAACAAAAGTCGGTGTGACCACTCAGAAACGTCAGAACTCCATGCTGGTTGTTTTTGCCGTTTATGATGCGGAAGACCGTTACGACCAGAAGTTCCTTGAGAACTATGCAAAGATCAACCTGATCCCGGAAGTACAGCGTGTGCCGGGTGTTGGTGATGCCAACGTATTGGGTACCGACTATTCCATGCGTATCTGGCTGAAACCGGATGTGATGGCTCAATACAAGCTGGTTCCTAACGATGTGTCGAATGTTTTGGCTGAACAGAACGTGGAGGCGGCTCCGGGTTCTTTCGGTGAACAGGGAAACCAGTCATTCCAGTATACGATCCGTTATAAAGGACGTTTGCAGACTGCCGAAGAATTTGATAATATTGTAGTTAAAGCATTACCCGACGGTGAAGTGCTTCGTCTGAAAGACATTGCCGATATCGAATTGGGACGTTTGACTTATAACTATGTCAATAAAGTAAACGGCCATAATGCGGTAGCATGTATCGTATATCAGATGCCGGGAACGAATGCAACTGAAACAATCAACAACATTCAGGATCTGCTGGTAAAATCAGAGAGCACTATGCCGCCGGGTATGAAGGTGGAAGTATCTATGAATGCCAACGACTTCCTGTATGCCTCTATCCACGAGGTAATCAAAACTTTGCTGGAAGCCTTTATCCTCGTGTTTATCGTGGTGTATGTGTTCCTGCAGGATTTGCGTTCGACTTTAATTCCCGCTATTGCTATTCCGGTTGCTTTGGTCGGAACTTTCTTCCTGTTGTCATTGATCGGATTTAGTATCAACCTGTTGACACTTTGTGCGATGGTATTGGCCATTGCGATTGTGGTCGATGATGCGATAGTCGTCGTCGAGGGGGTCCATGCCAAGTTGGACCAGGGATATAAATCGTCGAAACAAGCATCTATCGATGCGATGAGTGAACTTGGCGGTGCAATCGTTTCTATTACATTGGTGATGATGTCCGTGTTTATCCCTGTAAGTTTCATGGGAGGTACAGCCGGGGTATTCTATCGCCAGTTCGGTGTGACTATGGCCATTGCTATCGGTCTGTCTGCGTTGAATGCGTTGACATTGAGTCCGGCACTTTGTGCTATCTTCCTGAAACCTCATGATACTGAACACGGAGAGAAGAAGACAACTCTCGTATCCCGTTTCCATACCTCTTTCAATGTGGCATACGATTCATTATTGAAGAGTTACAAAAAACGTGTTTTATTCTTTATCCAGAAGAAATGGTTGACATTCGGTACCGTTATAGCTTCTATCGCTTTATTGGTATTCTTTATGCAGGTAACGCCTACCGGTATGGTGCCGAATGAAGATATGGGTACTATCATGGGAGCTGTGACATTACCTCCCGGAGCATCCCAGGAACGTACGCTCGAAATCATGGAGCGTGTGGATAGCCTGATCGCTTCCGACCCGGCTGTGAAATCACGTACGGCCATTACCGGTTTCAGTTTCATCGGTGGCCAGGGACCTTCTTACGGTTCATTTATCATCAAGTTGAAGGATTGGGATGAACGTTCGATGACGCAGAGTGCCGAAGTCGTTTACGGTAGCTTGTTCATGCGTGCACAGAAAGTAGTGAAGGATGCCCAGGTATTATTTTTTACTCCGCCTATGATTCCGGGTTATTCCGCTTCCAGTGATATCGAATTGAATATGCAGGATAAGACCGGTGGTAGCCTGGAGAGATTCTTCTCGGTTTCCAAAGATTATATGGCAGCTCTGACAGCCCGTCCGGAGATCAAGTCGGCCCAGACTACTTTCAACCCGAACTTCCCGCAATATATGATCGATATCGATGCGGCAGCTTGCAAGAAAGTAGGTATCAGTCCGAGTGATATCCTTCTGACGCTGCAAGGTTATTATGGTGGTCTGTATGCCTCCAACTTCAACCGTTTCGGTAAGATGTACCGTGTAATGGTACAGGCCGATCCGGCTTTGAGAGCCAATATGGAATCATTGAAGAATGTCAAAGTAAGAAATGGGAACGAAATGGCACCGATCTCCCAGTTTATTACGATAGAAAAAGTATATGGTCCGGATATTATCAGCCGTTTCAATATGTACACCTCTTTGAAGGTGATGGTTGCTCCTGCCGATGGGTTCACCAGCGGTCAGGCACTGAAAGCTCTTGAAGAAGTGGCGAGCACAACGCTTCCTGCCGGTTTCGGTTACGAGCTGGGAGGTATGGCGCGTGAAGAGGCTGAGACCAGCGGTAGTACAACCGGTTTGATCTTCGTACTCTGTTTCGTATTCGTTTATCTGTTGCTGAGTGCGCAGTATGAAAGTTATGTATTGCCATTGGCCGTATTGCTTTCCATCCCGTTCGGTTTGATGGGTAGCTTCCTGTTCGTACAGGGGTGGGCCGCATTAGGTAGTATCCCGGCTTTGAAGATGATATTGGGAACGATGTCCAATAATATTTATATGCAGATCGCATTGATCATGTTGATGGGGCTGTTGGCGAAGAATGCTATTTTGATCGTAGAGTTCGCCCTCGACCGTCGCCGTATGGGTATGAGCATCACCTGGGCTGCCGTATTAGGTGCCGCAGCCCGTCTGCGTCCTATCCTGATGACCTCCCTGGCGATGGTAGTCGGTTTGTTGCCGATGATGTTTGCCTTCGGAGTAGGTGCTCACGGTAACCGTACGTTGGGTACTGCTGCTATCGGTGGTATGTTCGTCGGTATGATTTTCCAGATCCTGATCGTTCCGGCTCTGTTCGTAGTATTCCAGTACCTGCAGGAAAAGGTTAAACCGATCGAGTGGGAAGATCTGGACAACAGCGATTTGAATACGGAAATAGAACAGTACGCTAAAAATAAGTGAGAAGACAATGAAGAAGAAACAAATTATATATATGATGTGTGCAACCGCTCTGTTGAGCAGTTGCCACATCTATAAGGCATACGACCGTCCCGATACGATCACGACTGACGGTATTTATCGTGACCCGGTATCTGAAACAGACACACTGGCTGCGGATACTACGAATATGGGAAACATTCCCTGGAGAGATATTTTCCGCGATCCTAAATTGCAGGCGCTGATTGAAGAAGGCTTGACAAATAATGTAGATATGCAGGCTGCGGTTCTCCGTGTGGAAGAAGCGAAGGCATTGCTTACTTCTGCCCGTCTTTCTTTCCTTCCATCGCTGAACCTGGCACCGCAAGGATCTACCACAACTATGGGAAATTCAAGCTATGCCAAGGCATACACTTTACCGGCGGCTGCAAGTTGGGAGGTAGACTTGTTCGGTAAGTTGCTCAATGCGAGTCGCGATCAGAAAACAATCTATCTGCAAAGCCAGTATTCGCAGCAGGCAGTACGTTCGCAGCTTATCGGCGGTATTGCCAATACTTATTTTACCTTGCTGATGCTCGACCGTCAGGTAGAAATCACTACTGAAACTGTCGATATCTATAAAGAAAATGTACGTGCGATGGAGGCTATGAAGGAGGCAGGTATGACCACCGAAGCAGCTGTTGTACAGATGAAAGCTGTATACCACCAGGTTTCTTCATCGCTGATTAACCTGAAACGTCAGGTTCGTGAAGTAGAAAACTCATTGTCGGTCCTGTTGGCAAAAGCACCTCAGCAGATCGAGCGTGGCAGACTGGAAGATCAATATATTCCGGATGAACTGATGGCCGGTGTTCCTTTGCAGTTGCTGGAAAACCGTCCGGACGTGAAGATCGCAGAAATGTCGCTTGCAAGTGCTTATTATACGACAAACAAAGCGCGTGCTGCTTTCTATCCGGGACTGAACATTACGGCAACAGCCGGTTGGACAAATGGTTCGGGTATCACAGTATCCAATCCGGGACAATTCATGTTCCAGGCGTTGGCATCTCTGGCACAGCCTATCTTTAACAACGGTAAGCTGATGGCTAACCTGAAAGTATCGAAAGCAGAAGAGAAGATTGCACAGATGAATTATCAGCAATCTATTCTTCAGGCAGGTAAGGAGGTTAGCGATGCACTGCATCTGTATGATGCCACTAACAAGATGCTGGTTCAGGATAAGGAGCAGATCGAGCAATTGGAGAAGGCGGTAGAATATACGAAAGCCCTGTTCCAGTCAGCCCAGTCTACTTATCTGGAGATCTTATCAGCACAGCAGAGCCTGCTCAGTGCACAATTGACAGAAGTATCCGACAATGTTCAGCGTATGCAGGCTGTTATCAATCTGTATAGCGCTGTCGGTGGAGGAAGAGAGTAATAACCATTAAAACTTTAGATTATTATGATTAGTCCGTTAGCTTATGTAGATGCCGGCGCCAAACTGGGAACGAATGTTACTGTTCATCCTTTTGCCTACATCGATAAGAATGTAGAGATCGGTGATGGTTGCGAGATCATGCCCCATGCCAGCATCATGAGTGGTGCACGTTTAGGTAAGAACAATCGCGTGTTCAACGGGGCTGTGATTGCAGCAGAACCTCAGGATTTCAAATATAAGGGTGACACTACGCTGGCAGTTATCGGTGATGGTAATGTGATCCGTGAAAACGTTGTGATCAATCGTGCCACTACGCCGGACGGGCAGACATTTATCGGTAACGGTAACTTCCTGCACGAAGGCGTTCATATTTCGCACGACACCCATATCGGTAATCATTGTGTGTTGGGATATGGCAGCAAGATTTCGGGAAACTGTTTCTTTGAAGATTTCGCCATCTTCGGCGGCAATGTATTGGCAAGCCAGGGAAGCCGTATCGGTACTTGGTCGATGACACAGACCGGTTGCCGTTTCCGTAAGGATGTTCCTCCTTATATCGTGGCAGCTCAGGAACCGACTACTTATTATGGCGTTAACTCCGTTATCCTGTCACATCAGGGAGTAAGCGAAAAGATCATTAAGCATATCAGCCATGCTTACCGTATCATTTACCAGGGTAACACAAGTCTTTTTGATGCTCTGTTAATGATAAAGGACCAGGTGCCAATGAGTGCAGAGATAGAACATATTATTGATTTTATCAATGCTTCGAAGCTGGGAATTATCGGAAGATAAATACTCGGTTTAATATATGAAAAGCGGAATCTTCAATTATGAAGGTTCCGTTTTTTTATTCGGTAGATGGAGAGGATCGTCGGGAAATAGTCTTTTCGATTCCTTTTTTGATGCGGATGCGTGGATAAGATTTGTTACTGTTCAACAAGGTGAGGAGACACGAAAGACAAGTATACGCAACATGCCTGGGATGAAGGAATGTTGGAGATACAAATGGCTTGCGTAGTTTATTCCGTACAGGATAGTATATACCCGCCATTTTTGTAATGGGGAATATCTTTTAAGGTGGATGGGGATGGGGAATGATAAAGTAGCTGAATAAATGAATGTCTCATTTCTCTTATTGTATTATTCGGCATGTAATGAAATGCTGATGCAGGGGGGCGTTAATTTCCTCGTAAGGAAACTGTAATTCCCTGCGCAGGAAATCCATGTTCCCTGCCCGGGAAATTACAGTTTTCTGCGGAGGAAACCGGAGTTTCCTTACGAGGGGAATTGTTAGGATACTGGAGTTTCCATGTTATTGAATTACGAGGAGACTGTAATAGGCTGATATCTAATAAATAACTCCAATCCGGAAACAAATGTATATCTGTACATCATTCTATCCTGATACTATGTATGGAAAGTATTGTCTGTCGTTAATTAATTTAATCTTTCCTGTAATCAGTGTTTTAGTTATTGTCAATAATGGGTTAATGGAGATTACAAAGGAAGGGTGTGTTTATCATGGTTGTTCGTACAAAGATTGCAGGTAGTTACGTACTTTTTTGAAAAGTTCGCTAATATGCATGATTGTTCTGCCGGGGTGGCGGCAAATAATGCGGTAGACAGGGCTTCGCCTTCGGCTCCGGTCGGGGTAATGACGGATATTTCTTTCTGTCCTGTTATAAATTTTCCGTTGCGGGGGTTGCGGATGTGTTGCCGGTCGGTACGGTTATTGCCTGAGGTGGTCAATACTTCATCGGTAAGCAGTACCTCATTGACCATCCAGCCTTTTCCTGCCGGATGATTACCGATAGCAAGAACAGAGCTGGTTCCGAGGCTGATTAATGCGTCTTGTATGGATTGTTCTTTCAGTATCGTCCGGATCTTATCCAGTGTATATCCTTTGATATATCCGCACAGATCGAGAGTGATACCCTGCTTGCTGAAGTAAACGGTTTGCTGGTCCTGATCCATGATGACGCAACCGACCCTGTCTTCCTGTTGTATTGTCGACTGGACTGTGATGTCGAAGCACTGGCAGGTTCGTTCGTATAAATCAAAACAATCGGATAAAATATGGAAAAGTTCTTCACTTACGACAACCGGATGGAGGCAGGCTGTCCGGTTGAGGAGGTATAGTTCGCTGTCAGGGTTGAAGCGGTCGGCTATCTTTTCCTGCCGGGCTATTTCCTGTTTGATCTGATGGGCGGTCTCCTGACAATGGTTTTCCGACCGATCACACAGTATGAGGTCGATGCGTGTGTGCATGGCCTCATACCATGTGTATAGTACGCCGTTATCGGCATTCAGTTGTCGGAATATATCAGGCATTCTGTGAAAATGACGGATTATTTCAGTTCTTTGATCTTGACATTCTTGAAGTGTACTTCATCGCCATGATCTTGCAAAAGGATATGACCTTCTTCCGCTTCTCCGAAGTTTGGCCAATCGGCATATTTACTTCCGGCTACGAGCGCTCTCCACATTTGGTCGTTACGGTTGTATTCTACTACCAACATGCCGTTTAGCCAGTGTTCGATATGATTGCCTTTCACTACAATACGTGCGGTGTTGAACTCATTCTTCTTGAATGGTTTCTCCTGGCAGGCCGGGATCAGGTCGTATAATGAACCGACTGTCCGGTTCCCTTTTCTTCCCAGTTTGGCATCCGGGTGCTTGTCGTCGTCCAGGATCTGGAACTCGCAACCGATAGCCGATCCTTTTCCTTTATTCAGTTCCGGGTCGACGAAATACTTGATACCGCTGTTGGCCCCTTCCGTGATCTTGAAGTCGGCAACCAGTTCAAAGTTTTTGTATGTTTTGATGGTGACGATATCGCCTCCGTTGCCCGACTCTTCTCCTTTGGCTTTCTCTACCACCAGTTCGTCGCCGATGATCGTCCATCCCTTTTTAGGAAATTCCTGCAATTTGGCACCGCGCCAGCCGTTGGTTGTTTTTCCGTCCCAGAGAAGTTCCCAGCCTTCATTCTTTTCCTGGCTGGTCAATGCGTTATCTGCTTGTGCAAAAGCACTGATAGGAGCTAAAGTGCAACTCATCAGAGCTAAATAGATGAATCCTTTTTTCATGATAATTTACTTGTAAGTTTAATCGTTATTTTGTTGACTTATCGTTTCGATATTCGTTTGACAGAGAAGAATACCAGGCGGATAATGGCCCAAATGATATAAAGTACGACGGAACAGATCGTAACGAATCCGATGGATGTGAAAAGTTCCGCCCACGATGTTTTGAATGTATATATAGAATATATGTTTACGAGATTGGCAATGATAAAACAAACTACGAATGCCAGCAACTCGCTCCGCTTTCTCTTAGCTGTAATGATGGTATCTTTCATGACTTCGGGCTTTTATGGTTCAAATAATCCAGTTTGTATTCGTCGGGGAAGGTGAGGATCTGTCCCTCTTCGATCGCCTGATAACCCAAAAGTGTCATTGCACTGGCATAATATCCTTCTTCGGCAATATGTTCCGGTTGTTTACCTGTAATGACAGCTTCCACATACGCTTCGAGCAGGAGGGAGGTGCCGTCGCCTTCGGGACGTTTACCGAGAATGAATTGGCCACTGTTGCTTTTGGCCGTTTCCGGTTCCCAACTGGTTCCGGCAAATGCAACGGAATCGAACAAGCTGTTCTCCATCTGGTTGAGGAGTTGAAGGAATCCGGGAGCCGGAGCGGGTGTCTCGAAGTAGTATTTTCCAGCTTCGGGTTCGACAGTTCCCAGATGCCCCATGATCTGTTCTTCCAGTCCGTAAAATTTGTTGGAAATGATGGAATCGAACGTCAATTTCACGCCGTTATCGAACACATAAATGCAACTGACGTTGTCGTCTACTTCCCGTCCGTCTTTCCAGTAGGTGATAGCACCGTGTCCCATCACCTTGTTGGGGATGGAGCGCATGGCCCAGCTTCCTATCTGCAATTGGTGGCAGCCCAGTTCTGTCATCAGGCCGCGGGAATATTCTTTATAGAGACGCCAGTTGATGAACCGTTCCATATCCGGGGAGGGAACTTCGCGGCGCCAGTCGCCGTTTCTGTACCAGAATGTATGGATACCTTCGATCTCTCCGAACATGCCGGAATGAACCATTTCCATCGTTTTGATATAGCGGGGATCGAACAGGCGCTGCTGGCCGGTGAAAAAGACTTTGCCTGTTTCCTTATGCTTCATATACATCTCCCAGCAATCTTTTACAGTCATGGACAATGCTTTTTCGCAGAAGACATGTTTGCCGGCTTCGAATGCGGCGATAGCGATCTCTTTATGCAGATACAAAGGGACAGCGATGACGACTGCATCGATTTCTTTATTCTCTAATAAAGCTTTGTAGTCTTTATAGACTTTTGCTTTCGGTACTATCTTCAATGCATTATCGATTGAAGGTTGGTAAATGTCGCATACTGCGACGATATCCGCTTTCGGATTTTTGGCAAGGAATCCTAATAAGAAACATCCGCGTGATCCCGGTCCTATGAATCCTATCCGGGCTTTGTTACCTGTCGTGTGTTCTACATCGGCAAAAGCGGAGAACCAGGGGCTGGAAAGTAGTAATAAGCCTCCCTCTATCGCTCCGATTCTTTTCAGGAAATCTCTTCTGTTGATTGATTCGTTGTTCATAACAGATTTAATATTAATAGACTGATGGTATTATGATATGCAAAAGTATCTTTTATTTTTTAGAGATCATACTTTTGACTTTTATTTAGCTGGAAGACGAGGCTTTTTTTTGCCTCGCCTTCTATATTAAGACCACAACAGATTAATAGTAACCTTCATTTTGCTCTTCACTGATCTCTCCGGCCGGGTTCAGGCGGTCGATATGTTTCTGCGGGATCGGACGAAGTTTGTGATATGGTTTTATATGAATAGCTTCCGGATTATATTTCTTCACCCAGTCATACAATAATTCGCAACGAACCAGGTCTTCCCAACGATTTGTTTCTCCCAGCAATTCGCGTCCCCGTTCGTTGAGGATGAATGTAATAAAATCATCTTTCAGGTCTGTCGCCTTAACTTTCAGATCCTCATAGGTACTTTTAGTATCGTTTGCACCTCCTTCGAAGAGCCAGATTTGTTGTTCTTTCTGTTCTCCTTCAGCCCATGCGGCACGTTTACGGATCACATTGATATATTCGGCAGCTTTATCGAACTCACCTTTGCGACCTGCTGCTTCGGCTGCCAATAGATATGTTTCAGCCAGACGCATACGAACCCATTCGCGTGAACCCTTTTCTTCCGAAACGGAAGGACGGTTCGGGTCCAGATATTTGACCAATGACGGGAAATAACGGATCGAATGCATTTCACGGGGGAAGTAAGAATAAGTATAGTTGGCACGGAGTTTACGCATGTTATCGCTGTTGGATTCGAATCCGGTCTTTTCCATTGTGTAATAGATGGCCGTATCACCATGCTGGAACTTCTGTTTGCCGTCGATTTGTCCTTTGGATGGGTCCGGGTTGAAATAAACAGTACCATCATACGACAGCGGTTCCCATACGGGCAGCGTGTTTACGTTATTGGCATAATATACCCATTTAAAACTTTTGTAAAAACGTGAATCGTGCAGACGGTCGAACAAGTCGTCCATCGTTTTCTTCGTTGCTACATGGCGACGATACGGACGGCCGTTTGCAATATCACGCAACATGCCCGGCTGATCTTCATACCAGGACAACCAGAATAGATGCTGTTTGTTTCCATCGCCATTAAACATCGGTTCTGTCGTGAACTGTACGGCAAATACGACTTCCGAATTTCCCTGGTTACTGATATCCCACAGGGAAGAGAAGTTTTCCTGAAGAGTAAAGGCTCCGCTATTGATCACTTTTTCAGCATAATATAACGTACTGTCCATGTCTGTCGTTTGCTGGCCGCGCTGGTCGTTGACGGCACTGCCCCTGGTCAGATAAACTTTCGACAATAAATGTGCGGCAGAATAGCAGGTGGCACGTCCTTTGGTCGCAACTTTTACCGGCAGGTTTTCTGCGGCATTGCGTAAATCGCTTATAATTAAATTATATATGTCGGCTATCGGGGCACGTTTAAAATTCGTACGGATATCGAAACTACCTTCAGTCACCAGCGGTATGCGTCCGAACTGTTGTACCAGGTCGAAATAAAGGTAAGCACGGATGAACTGCATTTCTGCGTAGCTCTGCGATTTTACGTTTTCAAGCAAATCCTGTGAATCCAGAATTTTCTGCATGGCGATATTGGCATCACTGATCCCTTTATAGTGGTTCTCCCACATCTCATATAAAATACCGTCATCCGGATTCAACTGTGTCGCATACTTGTTATATGATTCGCGGTGACTACCGTCTTCCCCTTCCGTGAACAGGTCCGTACCATGTTCGGTCAGGACATCAAAACGTTCACCTCCGACTCCCCAGCGGAGAAAGCCGTACGCGGCCGTAATGGCTGCATTTACTCCGGCTTCCGTTTCGTAATAGTCGTACGACATTACCGGTGCATCATCTTCGCTTAACCAACTGCTGCAACCTGACGTAGAGAGTGTCAAGCCTGCCAGCATGTAGTAATATATAGATTTCATTTTCATTCTTTATTTATAAGGTTAAAATTACAAAGTCATGTTTATACCAAATACCCACGAACTTACACTCGGAGTACCGAAGCCGCTACCGTCTGTTTTAGGATTGCCGGAGTCGTCCACCTTGGCTGCTTCCGGATCGATACCTGTGTAATTGGTAAAAATAAACGGATTCTGGGCGGTAAAGTATACACGCAGCTTTTCTACCATGAACTTCTTGGTAAGGTTTTTGGGCAATGTATATCCCAGTGTCATTGTTTTTACACGCAGGTAATCGGCCTTTTCATAATAAGTGGATGTAATATAGATCGGACGTTCTTCATCGATGCTGGGACGAGGATAAGCGTTCGTCGGATTATTCGGTGTCCAATAATCTACTTTTACGCCACCGTTACGTCCGCAATGTTCCACTGCATAAATATCGTTATACAGCATGGCTCCCATACTGGCATATAAAAAGACCGACAGGTCGAAATTCTTATAATTAAAGGTATTTACCATACTGGCAATCAGTTTCGGACGCGGATTTCCAAGTATCTGCTTATCGGCATCCGTAATCTTATGGTCACCGTTCACATCCTCGATTTTGATATCTCCCGGAACAAAGTCGGTACCGTTGGCTGCAAATTTTGCCATTTCAGCCAGGTCGGCTTCGGTGTTCTGCCAGATTCCAACTTTTTTGTAATCATAATGTACATTGACCGGCTGACCGATGAACCATTTACTTCCTATATCATCATTTTTACCGTTGTATAATTCAACGATTTCTTCTTTGTTTGAGGACAACATCAAATCCGTGCTCCACTGGAAGTCTTTCGTATTAATATTCATTGTATTAATAGAGACTTCTATACCTTTATTACGGGTCTTGCCTACATTTGACAGCACGTTAGGGAAACCGGAAACAACCGGCAACTGGCGTTCCAGCAACAGATCGTGTGTGTTCTGCATATATAGATCGATCGTACCGTTGACACGTCCTTTTAAAATTCCGAAATCCAAACCGAGGTTCCATTGGTCGGTCGTTTCCCATGTCAGCAAACTGTTTGCCATGATATTGGGGGCATAACCGATTGTTCCCGAAGCACCGTTGTCAAACGGATATCGGATCAATGTCAAACGGCCTTTTGTCTGGTAAGGATCTACAGCCGAGTTACCGGTCTTACCAAAGCCGAGTCGCAGTTTCAGGTTATCCAGCCAACCGGATGTATTAGCCATGAAAGATTCCTCGTTAATACGCCATGCTAGGGCGGCGGAAGGGAAAAGAACCCATTTGTGTCCGTCTGCCAAACGGGAAGAACCGTCGTAACGGGCAGATACAGTTAACAGATACCGTCCTAAATAGTTATAATTGATACGTCCCATGAACGATGCCATATTCCATTTAACCATCGAGCTACCGATCGTGTTGGTCACTAGTCCTGATCCTAAATCGTAATATTTAAGATTATCCGACGGCAGGTTTTCCATAGCGACATTGACATTTTCCTTTTTATCTTCCTGGATCGATTGCAACAAGGTTACACCCAATGTGTGTTTATCGTTAAAGGTCTTATCATAAAAAAGCATATTTTCCAATGTAAACATCGTATACTTGTCTACGGCATTTTTAGCGTAGGAAGTACCCATACCTCGGCTACTTGTTTTCGCCGATCTGAACTCGTAATCTTGTACGGTGCGAGAGTCGATACCTAAGTTAGAGCGGAATTTCAAACCGTCGACCGGTAATTTGATATCCAGGAAATAGCTACCCAGATAACGGGTCGTTTTCAACGGACGGTCTACTGCTCCCGGAACAAGGTCCATCATCGTGTTATATACATTGTAAGAACCTGGTAACGGGATAAATTCTCCCTTATCATCCCACAACAGGGCCAGGGGGCTTAAACGCCAACCACTGGCAAGTCCGGAACCGCGCTGTTGAGTTGCGTGTGAATATTGTGTCTGTGCTCCGATCTTTACATACTTGTTGATCTCATGATTCAGGTTCAAACGAATAGAGTAACGTTCATAATCTTCATCTTTGAAAATACCGTTATTCTTATTGTAAGTAGCAGAAGCCAGGAAGTTGGTCCGTTCGCCGCCACCGCGGATACTCAGTTGATGGTCGGTCACCATACCGGTACGGGTCACATTATCCATATAATGTGTGGTACGTACCCGGGACGGATCATAAACGCCATTGTCTCCCCAACCCATCATGACAGATTCCATGATCGACGGGTCACGTGTGAATCCCGGACAAACCAGGTCCTGGTCTCTGGATGCTATATCCGAATTGTATCGTATCGCAGAGTTTGCTGTGTTGCGATAAGCTTCACGAGTGTATTCCGCATATTCTCCGCCATCCCATAATTCCAACTGGTTTAAGATGGTTTGTGCGCCCACATAACCGTTGTAGTCAATTTGGGTTTTGCCGGATTTGCCTTGTTTGGTACTAATCAGAATAACACCGTTAGCACCACGGGCACCATAGATGGCGGTAGCGGAGGCATCTTTCAATACTTCCATAGACTCGATATCCGAGGGGCTGATCTCTCCCATACCGCCGGTAACGGGCACACCGTCAATTACATACAATGGGTCGTTGCTGGCTTTAATAGAACGTTTACCACGGATCATTACACTAGGAGTTGCCCCCGGCGACCAGTTTGAGTTGGATACTACCACGCCCGGGATACGTCCTTGCAGCGCTTCGGCAGCAGTGGTAGTCGGAACAGCCGTGATCTTGGCAGCATTGACAGAGGCGACTGCTCCGGTCAGGTCTCTTTTCTTAACGGTACCATAACCGACAACAACCACTTCATCCAGTCCCTGTGCATCCTCTTTCAGCAAAACATCTATTTTACTGGCGTTCGATACCTTAACTTCTACGGGAAGGTAACCGATGTAAGAGATCAGTAATGATTCTCCGGAGGCTGTATTAAGGGTAAAATTACCGTCGATATCGGTTATTGTTCCATTGGTAGTGCCTTTCACAACAACGTTGGCACCAATGACGGGCGTACCTGTTTCGTCCAGCACAACTCCTGTGATTGTTTTTTCCACTTGTTTGCCGGAAGCTTTAGCCGGAGCTTTGACGATTACGATTGTCTTGTTACTAATTTTGTAAGAAAGACCGTGTTTTTCCAGTACTAGATTCAGGACCTCCTGTAGAGGACGGTCTGTTACTGAAACTACGATATCCGGATTTTCACTCAGGATAATATCCCGGTAAACAACGGATAAAGAAGATTGAGCTTCTATTTTATTAAAGAACTCTTTTAGCGTGACATTCTGCAGATTCATCGATATTTTTTGCGAAATGTCCTGCGCATACATTGTAGAACAGAAGAATAGGAGTACAATACTCCAAAACACTTGCTTCATGATTACTTTAAATTAGATTTAAGTTGATATTTAATATTAATACATACTCTGTTTGATAGATAAATACTTCATTTCATAGGCTTACTTATTTTTTTAATTTATTAGACTTATTGATTACTACCTTGTTTCCTGTTATTTCATAATTGAATCCGTATTGAATTTTCAAAGCCTCCATTACATAAGGCAGTTGTTCGTTTTTGAAGGAACCGGAAATACGGTCGTTGGCTATTTCCGGACATTTCAATTCAATATTTACACCGTACCATCGCTCTATTTTATGGAATACGGTACTTAATTTCTCTGAGTTGAACACAAGATGGTTGCGTGTCCAGGCTGTTTCTTTTAGATTGTCTGTGTTGTAAAGGTCGATTTTATGATTGTTGGAATAGATTGCTTTCTGATTGGGCTTTAATATAAACGTTTCAGACGGATATTTCGAATCATAAAGACGGATAGATCCTTCTATCAGGGATGTTTCGATCGAATTATTCTCTTCGCAGGAACGGACGTTGAAACTGGTGCCTAGTACCTCGATATTCAAATCTCCTACTTGCACGACGAAAGGATGTTGCTTGTCTTTTGATACATGAAAATAGGCTTCCCCCGCCAGTTTGACGATTCGTTTACCATCCAGATAGGTATATGATAAAGAGCTTTCTGAGTTTAATTTAACGGAACTCTTATCCGGCAATGTTAACTGTACTTTGTTCCCGGACGGAACTTCTGCGAGAAAGGGGGCATGGGATTGCTGTTTCTGGATAACAGATATATTCCAACCTGTAACAGCGATCAGGGTAATTACTGCGATAGCTGCTGCAATTCGGTACCACTGTGTAAACGATCTTTTCTGTTGAGGTACTATTTGTTCGTGAAGTTTTTGATGTATATCCTGTTTGCGTTGTGCATCCATTGCCGGATAACTATCGTTCTCTTGCCAGAAGTTTTCCATGCTTTTCGTTAATTCGGTATCCGGGAGTCGATTCAAAGATTCTTTGAAATCTCTGAATCGTTCCTTGTCGGTATTTCCATTTAAGAATTGAGAATATAATTTGTTGAATAAATCAGTCATAATTTCTTGATCGTTTATAGTTACACGAAATGGTACCAAAATAGTACCAGCCATTTTGATATGTTCTAAAACATATTTTATGAGTGCTTAAATAAAGAGAGCAAAGATGAAGTTGTATTTGCGAAGTTCGGTGCGTAATACTTTTAAAGCAGCGGATAAATGGTTCTTTACGGTTTGTTCTGACAGGTTCGAGGCGGCGGCTATTTCGGTATTGCTCATTCCTTCCTCACGGCTCATTTCAAAAATATTACGTTGAGCGGGTGTTAGTTTTTGTTTGGCAATTGCTAACTTTTCCAGAAAATCGTCGTAATATACTTTCTCGACGGATGTGTTGTCCAGTAGGTTTTCATCTTCACAAAAAGCGATGTAATCTTCAAAGTCAGCCCGGTTAACCTGTTGGCGGAAAATATCTATTACATGGTTTTTAGCGATAGTGAACAGCATGGATTTGAAAGAACCTTCCACCGATAAAGACTCCCTCATATTCCACAGTTTAAGGAAAGTGTCCTGAACAATATCTTCTGCTTGTACAATTGATTTGGTATGCAACAGAGCAAATCCGTATAAGGAGTCGGCATATACATTATATAATGTATCAAAAGCCTCATACGACCCTTCACGAAGTCTCTTTATCGTCTCACAATGTATTGATTTTTCAGGCATAAATAGTACTATCTTGTCTTGAGCGTGTAAAGATAGGAATAAAATTATTTCCTGAAGAATAAGGACTAGTATAATGAGTATTAGTCAGTTCCTTTTCGTATATTTGAAGAAGTGAAATAAAATCTCTTATAAGAAGGGGACGAGTACAAACTATAATATTCTAAATGATATGGAACGTATTGACGGACAGTCTAATGAGTTTACATTAATTTTTCCTCATGATAAAATTGATTGTATTTCTTCCCGGAATGCAAAATTCAATAAGATCATTAATCAAGCCAATATTACAATCATAGGTAACAACAATCGCATCTCCATGTGTTTTGATTCTGAAGCTAGTGCGGAAGAATTGCTTCTTTGTGATGGGTTTCTTCTGATTGTAAAAGGGGATAACAATGTCGTTAATATAGGAACGATAATCTTGCGTTATTCTACCATATTGGGCATGACGGGCTTGAAGCTTATCATCGGGCAACTGCCGGGACTGGGTGCAGGCGTTTCGAGGGTGGCTAACAACTGCCGGGTAGATATTGGAAACCGTGTGGTAATCAATGGGGTTACATTGTATTTGCAGGAAGATGATTCGCACGTTAGTATTGGAGATGACAGTCAGTTAAGCTGGGGCATCGATCTTTGGTGTACCGATGCACATACGATAATGAATTTGGAAGGAGAGCCGATAAATTTTGCTGAAAGTATAGAAATAGGCAAGCATGTATGGATAGGAAAAGACACAAAGATAGGCAAGAATGTAAAAATATTGGATAATAGTATTGTCGGCTGGGGAAGTGTAGTAACAAAAGAATTTAATGAATCGAATGTGATCATTGCTGGTATTCCTGCAAAAATTGTAAAGCGGGGGATCAATTGGGACCGTAGATGTATCAATAAGTATTTATCTCCTGACTAACAGTAAAAATAAAAAGAGGATGACTCCGTAGAGCCATCCTCTTTCCTATATAATCAATGAGTATGTTTACTGATTATAATGCACCTACTTCTTTCAGAGCAGCGTTTGTTCCCTTAACAGCGGCAGCGCTCTTAGCGAACAATTCTTTTTCTTCTGCTGTCAATTCCAGTTCAACGATCTTTTCGATACCGTTCTTTCCCAGGATAACAGGAACACCGATGCAAAGGTCTGATTCACCGTATTCTCCTTCCAGATAAACTGAACAAGGAACCATTTTACACTGGTTGTGGATGATAGATTCAACAACGAATGCTCCGGCAGCACCCGGTGCATACCATGCAGAAGTTCCCAATAGTTTAGTCAGTGTAGCACCACCAACCATAGTAGAAGCAACCACTTCCTGCAGTTTTTCAGCACTCAACAGTTTGCTGACAGGGATACCTTTGTAAGTGGCCAAGCGAGCCAGAGGGATCATGGTTGTATCGCCGTGACCACCGATTACCATACCTTCTACTTCGTTAGCATTGCATCCCAGAGCCTGAGACAAGAAATATTTGAAACGTGAGCTATCCAATGCGCCACCCATACCGATGATACGGTTTTTAGGAACACCCAGAGCCTTCAATGCCAGATAAGTCATTGTATCCATCGGGTTAGAGATAACTACGATAATTGCATTCGGAGAATATTTCAGGAGATTTTCTGCTACACTCTTAACGATACCAGCGTTAACACCGATCAACTCTTCACGAGTCATACCCGGTTTACGGGGAATACCTGAAGTGATAACAACAACATCAGAATTTGCAGTTTGAGCATAGTCGTTAGTGCAACCTACGACTGTTGTATCGAAACCCAGCAGCTGAGCTGTCTGCATCATATCCATTGCTTTACCTTCGGAAACACCTTCCTTAACATCAAGCATTACAACTTCGTCTGCCACTTCATTGAAGGCAAGAACATTTGCGCAAGTAGCACCTACATTACCGGCGCCAACAACTGTTACTTTAGACATAATAATAAGTTTTATATGTTATTACTTATAAAAATACTTCCTGTTTTTAACGTGGACAAAGGTACAATGTATTGGCGAATAAAGAAATATTTCCGTAAATAATTTATCGGCTCCTATTATTAATTATCACTAAATCTCAATCGCTATTCCTTCTCTTTTCTATCTTTAGTCAAAAGTATTGCGCCTTGAATGGCAATACTTTGCGTTTTAAATGGCACAACTGTGCCAATACGGTGGCAAAACAGTGCGGATTCGATGGCAAAGCTTTGCCTATGCGGTGGCAAAAGGTTTTCCTTTAAAATAGAATGTTGTGTCGACGGTAGAAGGAGAACGAACAAATTGTGGATATGAATGAACAATCATTGCTGTTCAAACGTTTTTATCATAAGGGGTCTTTTAATCTTAAATCAGTTATAATATGACTAATCCATTTAATACCTGTTTAAAGAGGGTAATTACCTTCATTATCCTATTGTTTCTTTGTTGCCGGTTTATGGCTCAGGCGCAGATCGTTCCGTTATTGCCGGATACGTTCCGGATTATTGTACCCGATAGTGTGATAACGGACGACGAGATCACTGTCGGGTATGCTACTGGTAGCCAGCGGACTATTTCCGGTTCTGTCGATAAGGTTTCAGAGAAACGTATGAACAAGGGCTTTGTATCCAGTTCACTGAATGCTCTGAGCGGACAGGCGGCGGGGGTCAGTATTTCCACGGGGGCGAACAGGGTGGCAGCTTTGAGTTCCGTTCGGGTGAGAGGAACAACTTCCCTGACGGGTGGTAACGATCCGCTGGTCATTATCGACGGCGTTTCTTCCGACCTGAATACACTCAGTGCCATTTACCCGGCGGATATCGAAAGTTTTACTATCCTGAAAGATGCTTCCGAAACAGCGCAGTATGGTTCGCGTGGCGCTTCGGGGGTGATCGAAGTGGCGACGAAGAAGGGAAAAGGCGGTGCATTCAGTATCAGTTATGACGGCAGTTTCGGGATTGAGGCTGTCTATAAGAATATGAGGATGTTGTCGGGGGATGATTTCCGCGCGGTGGCGGCAGAAAGGCATATAGATATACTTGACCTGGGATATAATACGAATTTCCCGGATGAGATCACTCATACCGGGATCATACAGAATCATCATATTGCTTTAGGCGGTGGTTCGGAAACTTCCAATTACCGCGCATCCCTGGGTGTTATGGATCGTGGCGGGGTGGTTCGGACAAATGATTTCCAGAACTTCACTGTTAAACTGGATATCTCTCAAAAGGCTTTTACCGACAGGTTGAAAATAGATATGGGCGTTTTCGGCTCTCTGCAAAAGAATCGTTACCTGAATGATATCCAGAAGATGTTTTATTCGGCGGCAGCTTTCAATCCGACATATCCCGATCACCGGGATGAACAGACCGGGGGATGGAACGGGGTAACCAATGCCAGCCAGATCACCAATCCGCTAGCTTGGCTGGAGGTGAAGGATGACGATTCGAATGCTCATTTTAATACGCATTTGAAGTTTACGGTCAACCTGAATAAATATCTTAAGTTTTCAGCATTCGGTTCCTATACTTATAATGTAATAGACAATTCCCAATATCTGCCTACTACGGTATGGGCACACGGGCAGGCCTATAAAGGAGAAAGGAAGATGGAAGATATATTGGGGAATATCATGTTGAGCTACTCCAACAGTTGGGGAAAGCATCAACTGGATGCGCTTGGGCTGGCAGAGGCACAGAAGAATATCCTGACCGGCTTTTATACGACGGTAACGAATTTCTCGACAGATAAATTCGGTTATAATAACTTGCAGGCAGGTGCGGTACGTTTGTGGGAAGGTACCAATTCGTATTATGAAGATCCGCGTCTGAGTTCTTTTCTGGGACGTGTGAATTATGTTTATGCCGGGCGTTATGTGGCGACGGTCAACGCCCGCGCGGATGCTTCGTCGAAGGTCGGGAAAAATAATAAATGGGGATTCTTTCCTTCCGTTTCGGCTGCTTGGGTGGTGAGTGAAGAGGTGTTTATGAAGCAGTTTACATTTCTGAATAACCTGAAGATACGTGCCGGTTACGGTCTGTCCGGTAACCAGGATGCTATTGACTCCTACAACTCTCTTCAATTGGTTAAACCCAACGGGGTTGTCTCTGTCGGAGGAACTCCGACCGTGACGATGGGAGTAATACGAAACGCTAATCCTGATTTAAAGTGGGAGGTGAAGCGTACGGTGAACGCAGGTATAGATGTCGGCTTTTTTCGTAACCGACTGTTGATGACTTTTGATTATTATAATTCGAAGACGAGTGATATGCTTTACTTGTATGATGTAAGCGTTCCGCCGTTTGCCTACAATAAATTGCTGGCCAACCTGGGATCTATGCGCAATAGCGGTGTCGAACTGGGGTTTGGGGTTACTCCTTTACAAACAAAAGATCTGGAACTGAGTGTGAACGTGAATGTGACTTTCCAGCAAAACAAGTTACTTTCCCTGAGCGGAGTTTATAAGGGAGAACAAATGTCGGCTCCCCAATATACCAGTATCTCCGACTTGAACGGGGCAGGTTTCCACGGTGGATATAATCATATCGTCTATCAGGTGGTAGGACAACCGTTGGGCGTTTTTTATCTCCCTCATTGTACCGGGTTGACACAGATGGAAAATGGCGGTTATAAATACGAAATAGCCGACCTGAATGGTGGTGATGTGAATATTGAAGATGGAGAAGACCGTTATATAGCGGGACAAGCTACTCCGAAAACAATGCTGGGGTCGAATATCAGTTTCCGGTATAAATACTTCGATATTTCTTTACAGATAAACGGTGCTTTCGGTCATAAGATTTATAATGGTACGGCTCTTACCTATATGAATATGAATAGTTTTCCCGATTATAATGTGATGAAGGGGGCACCCGAACAGAATATCCAGGATCAGACGGCTACAGACTATTGGTTGGAAAAAGGCGATTATATCAACTTCGATTACCTGACTGTCGGATGGAATGTCCCATTGGGGAGATGGAAGAAATATGTGCAGAACCTCCGGTTGTCGTGTTCTATCAACAACTTGGCGACAATTACCGGATACTCCGGCCTTACGCCTATGATTAACAGCTATATTGTAAATAACACCCTGGGAATAGACGATAAACGGAATTATCCGGTTTACCGTTCTTATACCGTTGGCCTGAGTTTTCAATTTTAATGATTTATTATGATGAAAAAGTTAGTTTTACTATCCGGTATATTAGGTGTCTGTACGCTTTTGTCATGCAGTAAGTTCCTGGAAGAGAACCCGAGGGATCAGATCTCGGAGGAAGATGCTTATGATAATGCCACCTCGGCTTATCTGAATACGGTGGCTACTCTTTATAATTATGTCGGAGGTTTCAGTGATAGCCAGGGATTGCAAGGTACTTACCGGGGAATCTACGACCTGAATACTTTTACTACCGACGAAGCGATCCTGCCTACCCGGGGCGGTGACTGGTATGACGGCGGTTTCTGGCAAGGGTTGTTCTTGCATAAGTGGGGTGTCAACAGCGATGCGATACGGGCGACCTGGGAATATTTGTATAAGGTGATCGTGTTAAGTAACAAATCGCTTGAACGTTTGGATGAGTTCTACAAGCAGACAAACAACAAATATATTCCGGCTTATATGGCCGAGGTCAGGGCTTTCCGGGCGATGTATTACTATTATCTGGTCGATCTGTTCGGACGTGTGCCGCTGGTATTGTCTTCTTCCACCCCGATGAAGGAGGTGAAGCAGAGTGCCCGTGCGGAAGTCTTTGAATTTGTTGTGAAGGAACTGCAGGAGTCGTTGCCGTTTCTAAGTACGGAGCGGAGTAACCGCTTGGGCGACTATTACGGTCGTATGACCCGTCCGGTGGCTTATTTCCTGTTGGCAAAATTGGTGTTGAATGCGGAGGTTTATACGAATAATAACTGGACAAGCGGTAGTCGTCCGGATGGAAAGAGCCTGTTTTTTGAGGTGGGCGGTCAACGCTTGAATGCCTGGCAAACAGTTATGGCATACTGTGATTCCATTACTGCGCAAGGTTATCAGCTTTCCCCTGATTATGAAAATAACTTTTCCGTGTTCAATGAAACGTCGGTAGAGAATATATTTACCATTCCGATGGACAAGAATTTTTACACCAACCAGATGCAATATCTGTTTCGTTCCCGCCACTATAACCATGCCAAAGCGTATGGACTATCGGGTGAAAACGGTTCCTCCGCAACTATAGAGGCACTTCGTACTTTCGGCTATGATACGGATTCGGTAGATGCGCGTTTCGATAAATGTTATTTTGCCGGTATCATGTTTGACCTGAATGGCGATACCATCCGGCTGGATAATGGGGTAGTATTGGTTTATTTACCCTGGGAGGTGGATCTCGATGTGTCTGGAAGAACTTCCGAAAAGGTAGCAGGTGCCCGCATGAAGAAATATGCGATCGATAAAACGGGCACTAAGGATGGTAAGCTGTCGGATAACGATATTGTTTTGTTTCGTTATGCTGATGTTTTGTTGATGAAAAGTGAAGCAAAAGTACGTAACGGAGAAAATGGTGATGCAGAATTGAATCAGGTCCGTTCACGTGTGGAAATGCCTGACAGGCGGGCTACTTTGGATAATGTGCTGGCAGAACGCCAGCTTGAGTTTGCCTGGGAAGGATGGAGGCGGCAGGATCTGGTCCGTTTCGGCCTGTTTACCCGTCCGTATAGTAGTCGTCCGCAATTGCCGGATGAAGGGAATGGATATACGACCGTTTTTCCCATACCGGAAAATATTTTATTATTGAACGGTAACCTGACACAGAATCCGGGATATTGATTTAAACAAAAAAGGATGTTCCGTTTTTTCGGAACATCCTTTTTATATCTGTTATAGAATTATTTCTTATAACTGGATCCAGCGAATGTATGCGAAGTCCATACGATGAGGCAATTCTTTATTTACAGGGTAAATACGGAAGCCCATCTTGTGAATACCTGCTTCACTCGGAGTTGTTTTCAATTCGAAGAATAGTTTAGATCCTTCTTCTTTCTTCAACTCAAACTGTTTTGTGTAAAGTAATTCAAGCTGGTGATTTTCTGAATTTTCTTTGGTTACAACCACTTCGGCACCTAACATTCCCTGAAGATCTTTACGGTCGATCACCAGATTGAATGAATATTCCTTACCAACAACAGGGCTGTCGGCAGACAGGTCCTGGCTACAGGTAAATGAATCTACCTGGAAGCTATCCCAATGCTGGGCAACTTCTTCTTTCCATGCTGCGATAGCTTTAGCTTCGGCAAAACTGTTTTCGCGCAGATGGGCCGAACGGGTAGCCAGTTTGTTATAGAAACGGTCAATATAGTCATCCAACATACGTTTCATTGTATAGTCGGGAGCGATCTGTGACATCGAATTCTTGATGCACTGAATCCATTCCGGAGAGTATCCTTTACTGTTTTTCGCGTAGTAAGTCGGGATGATCTCTTCTTCCAGGATATGATAGATTGTTGCTGCATCCAGCTGATCCTGATACTGTTGGTTTTCGTAAGTACGTTTGTCGGTCAATGCCCAACCTGCACCTTCTTTGTAACCTTCATACCACCATCCGTCGAGAACAGAGAAGTTCAATACACCGTTCATTTCAGCTTTTTCGCCGGATGTACCGGATGCTTCCAACGGACGGGTCGGAGTGTTCAACCAAACATCGACACCTGCGATCAGGTGACGTGCCAGACGCATGTCGTAGTTTTCGAGGAAGATGATCTTACCCAGGAATTCCGGACGACGGGAGATTTCAACGATATGTTTGATCAATCCCTGACCGCCACCGTCTGCCGGGTGAGCTTTGCCGGTAAATACGAACTGGATCGGATATTTTTCGTTGTTAACGATCTTAGCCAGACGGTCAAGGTCGGTAAACAACAGGTGAGCACGTTTGTATGTAGCGAAACGGCGACCGAAACCGATCAGCAGTGCATTCGGGTTGATCTTTTCAAGTACGGAGACAACCTTTGATGGATCGCCCTGGTTTTTCAGCCAGTTCTGTTTGTATTGAACTTTGATATATTCGATCAGTTTCCTCTTTAATGTCTTACGGATATCCCAGATATCATCGTCGTTGACGTTCTGGATAGCTTCCCAGTATTTCTTGTTTGACTGGTCTACGAAGAACTTCTTGTCGAAACGTTCGTGGAAGAAGCGTTTCCATTCGGTAGAAGCCCATGTTGGCATGTGTACACCGTTGGTGACCCAGCTAACATGCAACTCGTCGGGGAAGTAACCTTTCCATACCGGCGCGAACATCTTCTGTGATACTTTGCCGTGCAACCAGCTTACGCCGTTTGCTTCCTGGCAAGTGTTCAGAGCGAATACACTCATAGAGAACTTTTCGTTTGAACCCGGGTTTTCGCGTCCCATATCGATAAATTCCTGCCAGCTGATACCCAGCTTGCCGGGGAACTCACCCATGTAGCGACCGAACAGGCCTTCGTCGAAATAGTCATGTCCGGCAGGAACCGGCGTGTGTACAGTATAAAGGGCTGAAGCACGTACGACTTCCAATGCCTGATTGAAAGTCAGTTTGTCGTTCTGGATATAATCTACCAGACGCTGTGCGTTGATAAGAGCTGCATGTCCTTCGTTGCAATGGTAAACCTGTTTCTTGATACCCAGCTTGTTCAGCATCAGGATACCACCGATACCCAACAAGTATTCCTGTTTCATACGGTTTTCCCAGTCGCCACCATATAGCTGGTGAGTGATCGAGCGATCCCATTCACTGTTCTGAGGAATGTCTGTATCCATCAGGTATAAAGGTACGCGGCCTACGCTTACTTTCCAGATATGAGCATATACGGTTCTTCCGGGGTAGGGAACTTCCAGTACCATCGGTTCGCCGTTAGACTGCATAACCTGAGTAAGAGGCAATGCGTTGAAGTTTTGCGGTTCGTAGTTGGCAATCTGCTGTCCGTCCATTGACAGAGACTGGGTGAAGTATCCGTAACGATACAGGAAACCGACTGCTGTCAGGTCGATATTACTGTCGCTGGCTTCTTTCAGATAGTCGCCGGCCAGAACACCCAGACCTCCTGAATAGATCTTCAGGATATTGGTCAGACCATATTCCATACTGAAATAAGCTACAGAAGGTTTTGTAGTGTCGGGTTTAGCGTCTACATATTTTCTGAAGCTTGCATAAACCTCCTGGATTTCAGCCATCAGAACTTTGTCTGCCTGAATCTCTTCAATGCGTTTGTATGATAAACTTTGAAGTAGAAGAACAGGATTACCTTCTGTGGAAACCCACAGGTTTTTGTCGATTTTTCCAAATAATTTAGCTCCGTCATGATTCCATACCCACCAAAGATTGGTGGCTATTTCGTGTAAGGGCTGGAGTGCTTCAGGGAGCATCGAATGTGAATAAACGTCCTTCCAGATCGGACTATTTGCGTTATTCGCTTTGATTTTCATTATTGTGAGATTTAAAAATGTTTCATTAAATGATGATGTAAAAACCGCTGCAAAGATAGGATTATCTTGTTAATAATGAGCAATATTTAACTGTTTCTTTTAGAGGCGGCCTTTAACGCATCGTTGAAGGCTGTCTGATAATAAACAATAAATTTGCTCCATTCCGCTTTCTTTGCCAGTTCAAAACAATGTTTGCGTATTTCTTCAACCTCTTTTTCGTTTTTCTTCACAAGCGAAAGTATTGAAGCAGTGATAGCATCGGCAACGTCGAAATAATTGAAGTCGGTCCGGTCGATAACGGCCACTCCGTCGCTGATGTTCTTGCCGGAGACACTTTTTTCCGCCCAAAGGCCGAATCCGGCCAGGTTGGTTGTCACTGTCGGTATGCCAAAAGCAACACTTTCCAGCGGAGTGTATCCCCAGGGTTCGTAGTATGACGGATAAACGGTAGCATCCATACCGATCAATAGATCGTAATATGGCTTGTTGAAGATACCGTCGCGTCCATCCAGGTAGCAGGGTACAAATATTATTTTCAGTTTTTCGACAGCCTGATTGGTAAATCCGGCGTGCGAAATATAATTTAAAACCTTATCCTGGTCCATCAGGTTCATCCAATGGGTAATAAAGGGCATTTGCAGGGGAGAAGTAGTCTTGATATTCTTTTCAATAACTTCCTTCAAGTCTGCACGAGCATCGCGAACCCAAGCCGGAACCATAATGAATGCCACGACTTCACGTTGCAATTCTCCGGAGTTACGGACACGGTTCATTGCTTCGATAAAAACATCGATACCTTTATTCCGGTATTCGTAACGTCCGCTGGTCGACACCAGCAATGCATCCGGTGAGATGGAACAGCCCAGTAACTTTTCAGCTACATTTATCAATGTCTGACGGGCCTCCGTACGTTTTTTTGTATATTCTTTTCCTTCAGGAACAAAATTCGGTTCAAATCCATTCGGGGTAACAATATCCGGAGCTTTATCCAGTAATTGTTTACATTCGCAGGCTGTGATGTCACTAACGGTAGTAAAACAATCCACATGATGGGCAGCCTGTTTTTCCAGCGAGTGTTTGGCTTCCATGTTCAACTCCTTCGCCATCTGGTCGCCGTTGTATCCATCCATATAAGCATACAATGCTTTGTTATTTCCTGCGATGGAACGGCCTATGGAGGTGGCATGTGTGGTGAATAAAGTGGCAATGGCAGGGATCTGCTTTTTTATATAAAGCGCTCCCATACCGAGCATCCATTCGTTGAACAGTGCTGTGACCTTCTTGTCCGAAAGATTGTAGAAGTTGTAAAAACTTTCAATTACTTTACCTACAGCATATGCAAAAATACAGGATTCGTCGTAGTCGCCGTAAGCATGCATCGAATCTACACGGAAGTTCTCCCACATAGAATAAAAGAATGCATCCCTCTCACTGAAAAAAGGTTTGAAGTCAACCAGTACGACAGGTGGAGTACCCGGCACATTCCAACGGCCGACCTTCATTTTTAGTTTATCAATGGTTTTTGCATGTTGTATCCAATCTGCAAACAGCGTGTTGTCTTCAAGAAAGTCGGGGGCATTTGTGTTACCCCACACATCAGGTCCGATAAAAATCACTTTATCGTTAAACATTTGTTGCAGTGTATGCGCCTTTGTTGAAAGAACAGTGTAGATGCCTCCTACCTTATTACAGACTTCCCAACTGCTTTCAAAGAGATAATCTGGCGTTGTAATCTTTGTATCCATAAACGATTTTGTTTATAATCAGAGAATTCGAAGTTGCAAAGATACATTATTTTTATCTTTTTTCCCCGTGTATGAGTTATTTAATAAAGGATTTTGTAGATTTGTAGATATTTTAATATGAAAATTATGGCTAAAAGAAGAATTTTAAAGAAAGAAATCAGCTACGTAGCAGGTGAGTTGTTTTCGGAAGTATTGGTGTGTAAACTCTTCATTCCTGGTATTGAAGAAGATAAGGCTGATGTGCTGATGGCAAGAATACTTGATATGCAGGACGAATTTATCCGTCGTGCCGGTACTCCGGATGCAAAGGAGAATAAAACGCTGGTAAAAGAATATTATCGTAAACTCAGAATTGATTTGCAAACAGAAGTAAACGCCATTGCAGACGAACTTGGAGCGCTAAGCAAAGAAAAGTAAAGAATGAAGAAAGCAATCAGTAAGGCACTTCTTCGTATGGCCGGATGGAAAATGGGACCGCTGGGCGAAGATGTGCCGAAGTGTGTGATATGCGTTGCCCCGCATACCAGCAACTGGGATTTTATTATCGGAAAGTTATTTTATACGGCGGCAGGGCGTAACGCCAGTTTTCTTATCAAAAAGGAGTGGTTCTTTTTTCCATTCAACCTGCTGTTTTCGTGGCTGGGTGGGGTACCTGTCGACCGGCATCAACGGACTTCGGTAACCGACCAGATGGTTGAGGTGTTTAATAAACGTAAGATATTCCAACTGGCCGTTACCCCGGAAGGAACGCGGAAGAAAGCGGAAGAGTGGAAAAAAGGTTTTTATTATATAGCGGAGAAAGCACAGGTTCCTATATTGATCGCTTATTTCGATTATGCAAAGAAGGAGGCGGGAATTAAGGGGCTGTTTTATCCGACTGGGAATGCAGAAAAGGATATTCATACAATTCGCGAATATTATCGGGATGTGACAGCTTGTCATCCGGAGAATTTCGTGAAAGTTTAATTTACTATTATGGCAGACAGTTTACGTATCAGTATGATCCAATCCCATATTATTTGGGAGGATAGAGACGAGAATCTTGGTTACTATGGGGAGTTGCTCCGGCGTGTGAGCGGAAAGACGGATATTGCCGTTCTTCCGGAAACATTTACAACCGGTTTTTCCATGGATGTGGAAAGATTGGCTGATACGATGGACGGGCCAACTATACCGACAATAAAAGGTTGGGCTAAAAAATATAACCTGGCAGTTGTCGGTAGTTTTATTGCAAAGGAAAGTGAGAATTATTTCAATCGTGCTTTTTTCATCACTCCTGAAGGAGAAGAATTTTATTACGATAAGCGGCATCTGTTTCGTATGGCTGGGGAAGATAAGCATTTCACGGCAGGAAATAAACGGACGATCGTAAGGTATAAGGACTGGAATATTTGTTTACAGGTTTGTTACGACCTTCGTTTCCCGATATGGAGCCGTAACATAAATAATGAATATGACCTGTTGATTTATGTTGCAAACTGGCCTGAACCTCGTAAAAAGGTATGGAAGTCGCTTCTTCCTGCCCGGGCCATTGAAAATATGGCTTATGTCTGTGGTGTAAACCGCGTGGGTATTGATGGAAAAGGATTTACTTATCGGGGTGATTCCATGCTTTTTTCTCCAAAAGGGAAGAAGTTGGCGGATGCCGGCAAACGGGAAGAAATAACCCGTACCTGCACCTTGTCGAAAAGTGATCTGGAAGAGTTACGTGCTAAATTCCCTGCATGGAAGGATGCGGATGTTTTTTCGATAGAATAATTGTTCGGTTTTAGAAAATTTATCTATAAAGGCAGAGCTATTGTAAAGCGACTGCCTTTTTCTTTTTCAGATTGGAGTCTGATCTCTCCTCCGAAACGTTTTATGATAACCTGGCAGGATGGTAAGTACCAAGTCTGTGTCCTGTGCAAATTCATCCGGTTTGTTGAAGCGCTCAAATACGACCGGATACAATAAAAAAAGCGACTGACAGACCTTCGTCCGACAATCGCTTTTTTATCTTATGTGGAAAATGTAATCTTACTTCAACTTCCTCAAAATCAACAGTATCTCTGTATGAGTAACTTGCGTGAACGTGTTGCAAATATAGTGCAAACCCGAAAATAAGCATCCATAAGCAACCACAGCTCTTGACTGCAAAAATATAAAATTTTCCAATAAATATCGTGATATAAACGCGTAATAATCAAAAGTATGGCACGAATTTAACAGAATCTCCACTTTTATCCTTACCTTTGTACATGATATTGGGGAATTGTACCCTAACAATTATAAGGAAACGATGCAAATTCAAAACAATACATTGATAGCGGAATGCTCGGCTTACGATTTCAAAGAAATGTTGGAACGTAAGAAAGTGAAGTCATGGCTTAAATCGGTGTCGGCATTTGCCAATACGGATGGTGGCAGTTTGTTCTATGGAGTGAATGATGACGGAGTGATTGTAGGTTTAGAGAACCCACAATCCGATGCCGATTTTATCAGTGAAACGATAAAGGCAAGACTTGACCCAGTTCCGGAAATACAACTTATTCCGATAGAACACGAAGGACACTCTTTGCTTGAAGTGAAAGTAAAGGCAGGAACACTTACACCTTATTACTATTATCAGGATGGAACACGTACCGCGTATGTACGGGTCGGCAATGAAAGTGTAGAATGTAATTCACAACAACTTCTTTCGCTGGTATTGAAAGGTACACACATGACATGGGATTCTCTTCCTACCCAAGTGGATGCCAGCAAACACTCTTTCATCATCCTTGCCAATACATTCCATGAACAAACCCATCAGGAATGGAATGACAAGTATCTGGAATCATTCGGACTGGTTACTCCTGAAGGTAAATTGACCAATGCCGGACTATTGTTTGTAGATAACTGCACCGTATTCCAATCTCGCATCTTCTGTACCCGTTGGACGGGACTTTATAAGGATGATGCCATCAGTTCCGTGGAACATCGGGCTAATCTTGTACTGCTCTTAAAATATGGCATGGACTTCATCAAGAACTACACTATGAGCGGATGGGTAAAGATGCCCAATTATCGCCTAAACCTTCCCGACTACTCCGACCGTGCCATCTTTGAAGGATTGGTAAACCACCTTATCCATAGAGATTATACCGTGATGGGTGGTGAAGTACATATCGACATTTATGATGACCGTGTAGAACTAGTATCACCTGGTGCGATGCTCGATGGTACACAGATTCAAGACCGTGACATATACAAAGTGCCGTCCATGCGACGTAATCCTGTCATTGCGGATGTGTTCACGCAGTTGGATTATATGGAGAAACGTGGCTCCGGTTTACGCAAAATGCGGGAGCTTACAGAGAAGTTACCTAATTTCTTGCAAGGAAAAGAACCACAATACCAAACGGAAGCGACTTCTTTCTACACCACGTTCTATAATCTGAACTGGGGCGAAAACGGAAGAATACCAGTTGAAGAAGTGGCTAACAGGGTAAATAGTACCCTCGAAAAGTATCTTGTAAACGGAGAAAGTTCGGTCGAAAAGTTCGGTGTAAATACAAAAGAGTTCGGTGTAAACGAAGAAAGTTCGGTCAAAAAGTTCGGTGTAAATGCGGATAAGTTCGAAGATACATCGGAAGCACAGAAGAAAGTCAGTAAAACTGCACAAAAGATAATCGACCTCGTTATTTCAGATCCTTCAATCACGGCTGATAATATGGCCAACAAGATTGGTGTAACTAAACGCGCTATAGAGAAAAACATCAAGAGCCTTAGGGATATGGGAATTTTGGTTCACGAAGGTTCTGACAAGGCAGGTTATTGGCGCATAATTGTTAAACCATAAACCAAACAATAAATCTATGGGAACATCATTTATACCGCTTTGTGCAATAATTGCCATTTTGATTATCGCCTTTTTGTTTGCTTCTTTGCCGCAAGTAAACCACAAGACGCGATACAGGGTACTTTATGCAATAGCCATCATCATGCTATTAGCCGTTATTCCTATCAGTGATTATATGGCTGAGAATACAAAAAATTCAAACAGCAACTATCTGCCTGTTCTGATATTCGATATTGCGGTAGGTTATTTCTGTATGTACATTGCCGCATTGCTGAAATACAATGTCCTTAAACGAAAGAATCAAGCATTAGAAAACGCCTTGACCGAAAAGCAACAAGAAAATGTAGCAATCCTATTGGAACATCAGAATGAAAAGCGACAAGCACTTCAGCAAAGAGAACTTGAATGGTTCGTAGATAAAATCAAGATGTTCACAGAGGAAGAGCAGAAAGCTATTCTTGCCAGTGCTTGCGCATTTGCAGAACACGGTTTGATAATCACTCCCTCAATAATCATTCAGCTAAAAGATACATGTAGCCAGCAAGATCTTATGTACTTTGTTTGTTCTGCTTTTTTCAACATGGGCAAGAAGCGTAGTGATATTGTAAGTTTCTTATCCCAGACCTTTCCGCTTTACTTTCCTGCAGGAGAAAGTGTATTGGCTAAAAAGATGCCGGGTTTGGAAAAAGTAAAAGAGAGAAGGGAGAAAGAAATAAAATCATTAGTTCCACATTGAAACCGTACCACTAGCGTTTGGCAACCAATCTAATTTCCCCATTCAAAGCATCCTTTAGGATAGCCTTGATAAACTCTTGAGCGTCAATAGATATATTCATAGTTTTGTTATTTTGTTCATACTCATATTTTATTGCTCTAATTTTCACTAAGCCACAATGGGTATCTATATAGGAATTCTCTAAAGAAAAGACATTGTCTTCGTCTGGTCGTAACTGATTTTCTAAATTATCCAATGTGTCTATAATTTCTCCTTTCGCATTACAGATGCTTCCGTCTTTAACTAGCAAAGGAATATAAATGGAATGAAGCCATTTTTCTTTTGAAGGAAAGTTTAGACAATCTAATCGTTCCTTATATGCTTGAAGATCTAAACCGTTTTCTTTTGCCCATATATCATCCACCTCAAAAAGACAATGTCTGACTGATACATTTATACAGGTTTTTACTTCTGCAACAATAGCTTCTCCTTGATTGGGTGTTCTCAATTCTTTTAAACTTATACCATAATGGCTGCCAATTTTTTTAGCCCCCTCTTGGTAGCCAATCTTTGTAACCATAATTCCAGATACATTATCTAAATCCGATAGCACACCATAAAAATCACGAACTTTACTAATTGGAATAGGCTTGTTGTAATTTTTGCATTCAACAGCAACTTTATGTAATACTCCTGCTATTTCATACTCCCAATATACATCTATTTGATGTTTCTGTCCTGATTTACCAAGAATCTTTATATTATGTTTGACTTTTGTACTTTTTATGACATCTGCGTTCACTAATTCTTGAGAAATTTCTTGGGTAAATTTCTCATATTCTATGTTAGCATTCATATTTCGCATCAAATTAACTTCATAAATTAACCATATTACATATGTAAAGATACGATTTTTCTTTTTATAGACGCGCTTTACGAGTAAATATCTTTTAGCAGATCCATTGGATAACATGAAATAAGTTGTATAAATTGTAGATAATTCTAATACACTTTTTAAGTCAAGAGACAACCACAGTCAACTACAGACAACCATATAATTGAAATATACAACAATATAAAGTCGTTTTTCATCATCATATCATCATATAAACACAATTATAAGATGATAATACAAAAAGAATGATTACCTTTGCATTCAAAAACATATCATAGAACGTATGAGTAAAGACATAAATCGTTTGAAGGTGGTTTTAGCAGAAAAAAAACGCACCAATAAATGGTTAGCAGAACAGTTGGGAAAAGATCCGGGAACTGTTTCAAAATGGTGTACAAATACCATGCAACCGAACTTGGAGACTTTAGTGGAAATCGCAAAAGTCCTTGAAGTAGATACGAAAGATTTATTGTGGTCAATAAAAAATAATAAGTAAAGAGAACAGATATCAATGAGGAAAAAATATAAAGGAATAGATTTGTTTTGTGGAATAGGCGGTTTTCGGCTTGCCATGAACAGTAGTCAGGTAGAGTGTGTATTCTCATCTGATAATGATAAGTTCGCCCAACAAACCTATGAAGCCAATTTTCATGAAGTACCAACAGGAGACATAAAGGCTGTTAATGAAAAAGACATTCCGAATTTTGACATCTTAACAGCGGGATTCCCATGTCAACCATTTAGTTATGCAGGAGAAAAACAAGGTTTTAATGATGAGGTAAGAGGTACTCTGTTTTTTGATGTATGTCGAATTTTAGAATACCACAAACCACCAATGGTCTTTCTTGAAAACGTAAAAGGTTTGAAATCTCACGATAATGGCAAAACACTCCTGACTGTTTTGGACACTCTAAAGAAACTTGGTTATTACCCACATTGGACTATTTTGTCTTCTTTAGATTATGGTCTTCCTCAGAAACGAGAAAGATGGTATTGCGTAGCCTTTAGAACCGAAGTCGATTTTGAATGGCCTAAGCCTGTAAAAGGGCATCCCGTATTGCGTGACATTATAGACATGAATGATAGGAATCCATCTTTGGCTATTCCTAAATTTGAATTGGACAGAATAGATTATCATTTTGCAAATGCCAAGCCTGGTGATAGAATCCAACATGACAATTCAAAATATAAGCCAAATACGAAGAAAGGAAAATATGGCGTTTTTTCTTTTCAAAAGGCAGACGGTTCTTTGCGATTTCATGTTGGTGATCCAGCTAAAACACAAATTCAGGAAGCATTCTATTCCTGTCTTGACACATATGCTTCTACAATTATAGCTAATAGGACACCCAAACTATGGGATATCCGCAGAAAGTTGTCTGTACTTGAATCAAAAAGACTTCAAGGCTTCCCTGATGACTTTGTATTCCCTGTGTCCGATGCACAAGCATACAAACAGTTAGGAAACTCTGTTAGTGTGCCAATTATCGTAAAGATAATGAATAATATGATTAAAACTTACGAAAAAACTCTTGAAAAATGAAATTCATAAGTGTAAAATCTGTAGTCGAGGCCTACAAAGGCTTTCAAGATTGTATGACCAATAAGTCTTGGGGGTATTTGGCTCTATTGAAAGGATGCAAGAGCAGTATTTGCCCCTCCGTACCTTATGAGGTTAATCTTGACGAAGTATCAAACTTTCTTGAAAACATCTTCAATCTGAGTCAAGCAAAAAAACGATACAATAGTGGACGTGTATTGTACGTTGTATTCTCAAATAAATGGGATAAATATTTTAATGATCAAGGAAGACACATCCCCAATATCTATGATGTAGCAATTTGGGCATATAGGAGAAATTCTTTTGAAGACAATATGACAAAGGAAGAAATTCTCCAAAAGTTTGCAGAAGAGTTCAACATCCCATTAAACATTATTTCAAACAGTTTCAACACTCATTCTAAAGAAATTGAGTTTACAGACTCTTTATATTCTGAAACTGCACTCAAAGCAGAATTGAATGCTGTTGGCGTCGATGTGTCCAAAGAAAATATTGATGCAAAGAAAGGAAGTGTTGTAGCAGCTCCTGGCGAAATAAGCCGTGGTCCTTTTGTTCAAACATTATATGCAGGATTAGAGATTACAGATTATGTTATTATTTTACAATCAGACTACCTGTCTCTTTAT
The DNA here is from genome assembly GCF_015550595.1 of Parabacteroides goldsteinii. Taxonomy (GTDB): domain Bacteria; phylum Bacteroidota; class Bacteroidia; order Bacteroidales; family Tannerellaceae; genus Parabacteroides; species Parabacteroides leei. The sequence continues at coordinate 6,759 of NZ_JADNBB010000034.1, read as the reverse complement.
GGTAATGCCATAAAATCTATTAATAGTATAGTTCATACTAGCCAAAACAAATATTCTAATTACCGTTCCTACATTACCGCCATAAAGACCAAACCCTTCCTTTTGCTTGCCGGTATTTCCGGTACAGGTAAGAGCCGCATTGTCCGTGAACTTGCCCGTGCATGTTGGGATGAAGATTCCACCGAATACAAAGCCCAGAAGCCTAAGAATTTTGAGATGATTCAAGTAAAGCCTAATTGGCACGATTCTACTGAACTCATAGGATATGTGAGTCGTGTTAGCGGAAGCCCCATATATGTAATTGGCAATTTCTTAAGATTTATCACACAGGCTTGGAAAAACTTAGATGTACCTTACTTCCTCTGTTTGGATGAAATGAATCTTGCCCCTGTTGAACAATATTTTGCCGAATTTCTTAGCGTAATAGAATCTCGCAAAAGTAATGAAGATGGTACGATTACAACAGATCCTATCTTAAAGAAAAGTACAGAGGATTGGTATCGAGTACTGACCGCTGAACTGACAGGAGACAATGAAGCATTAAGGAGTCGCTTTTTGGAAGAAGGCATCACCATCCCACAAAATCTTATTGTTGTGGGTACGGTAAATATGGACGAGACAACCTTCTCTTTCTCCCGAAAGGTGCTTGACCGCGCCATGACCATAGAAATGAATGAAGTGGATTTGTATGCCGGATTGGACAGCAAATATGAACGCATTGGTAAGCTAAATAGTGATATGCTTATCGGTACAGCCGTAGAAGGCGTGGATGTCTATGCCGATAATGAGGAGGTTTGCAACAAGGCACTAACCTATTTGCAAGCCGTGAATGATGTCCTTAATGGCACACCGTTCAAAATCGCCTACCGTACGCGAAACGAATTCTTACTTTATGTGGTAAACAACTTGCCATACAACATGGATGAAAACGGAAATGAGTTCAGTGAGAATGAAGTTATAGCAACAGCATTGGATGAAATAACAAGCATGAAAATATTGTCGCGTATTGAAGGAGACGACACAAAAGTCAAGCACTCACTTCTTGAAAAGTTGATTACCACTATCGAAATGCAGTTGTTGGCATTGACTGGAGAAGATAAGAAAATAGAATCTGTTTCCATAGCCAAACTGAAAGAAATGCAAGGACGACTGTCATCCGGTTATACAAGTTTCTGGAGTTAAAAACTATCAGACATTTGCAAGAGACGATGGAACTACTTACCATAAGACATCAGGATTTTGAAATGATTGTCGAATGTACAAAGTTCGATGACATTTGGCGCAAGGCTAAGAGCAATGTGGGAGAAGAAGGTTTATACTCTACTTACTCTTGGTCGGAGGGAGTGGCATCTGTTACTTTAAGCAACCGTATCGGAGAAAAAGTTTCGATTGAGGACAACCAACAAGCCCCTGCCGTGTTTTTTGATAATGTCGATTATCCTATTTGGATTGAATTCAAGGACTATGTGAAAAAAGCACAGTTCGGTTCCATTCTTCAAAATGAAAATGAGAAATTTACTTTTCGCAGACAGATATTAGCCGGTTTCTTGAACTATGGGAATGAGGTTGGGCGCAGTGAAATACAGTTCATATATCAAGTAGGGACAGAGACCCGTAGGTTTGTTTTCTCTTTTGAAGTGTTAAGCACAAAGCTCAACTATCACGAGCATTGGAAAACCATTATCGAGGATATCGAACAGGAGTACAGGATGCTTTCACTTGATTATATGCGAAGAACCTTTCATGGCTTTTCGCCCGATACAAACGGAGATACTCCAGAAATAATCTGGTGGAGCGTATTTGCCAATGAACAACAGAAATTCATAAAGGCTTGTAAAAATATCATTGACCGCCCACGGCATCGGCTACATGGGAAGGATGCTTACAAACGTGCTGACAAGCTAACATTTATTCCCTCTTACATAGAAAACGAATTGGCAGAACACAGAAATGACTGCTCTCATGTATACCGTATAGAAGAACATGTATGGACAAATGATACACAGGAAAACAGGTTTCTGAAATTTGCACTTGGACAAATTACTGACAAATATGAAATCTTGAAAAAGCGTATAGAAGCTGTGAAAAATGCTTCCAATGTGATGAAGGACGATATGCAAACCACATTAACAGCACTTAAACATCTGCAACGAAATTCCTTTTTCCGCACTGTAGGAAACTACAAAGGAATGAATCAGGAAAGTTTGGTTCTGCAAAAAGCTACCGGATATAGTCAAGTATATCGCACATGGAACCTACTCCAACGCTCCTATTCACTGAATGATGGCATATATCGCTTGCAGACCAAAGATATAGCAACGCTTTATGAAATTTGGTGCTTCATAGAAGTCAGTCATATTGTGAAAGAAAAGCTGCACTTGTCTAATGAAGACATAGACCACAGAAACCGCATGGAAATGAATGGTCTGTTTACATGGGATTTGGGTAAGGGAGAACATTCGCGCATCCTTTTCAAGAAAGATAATGTAGAACTGGCGGAGCTAATCTATAATCCGAAGAGTTCGGAACGTGAAAATAACTCTGTCAGTATAACCGATTTAGTAGTGCCAACTGTGCCCCAGAAACCAGACATTGTGTTACAGCTTACCAAAAACGATTTGCAAGAAGGAATGAAAATGACTTACCTGTTTGATGCAAAATATCGCATTGATGGAAAGGATAAAAATGGAGTAGATGTCCCACCCGAAGATGCAATCAACCAAATGCACAGATACCGTGATGCCATCTATTATAAAGATTGTCAATCAAACGCTTTGAAAAAAGAAGTGATAGGTGGTTATATCCTGTTTCCAGGTGATGGTGAACCAACTGATGTTGCTATATCTAAGTTTCGTAAGACTATAGACGAGGTAAATATTGGGGCATTCCCACTTCGTCCCAAAGACACACACAACCGATTGCTTTTAGAGCAATTCATAGAAGAGCTAATTCAAAATAAGTCACATGAAACAATATCGAAAGTAATACCACAAAAAGGCGCGTTATTGCAAGTGCCTAATCGACTTCTTGTAGGTTTGGTTGGGAATAGTTCACGACCCAGATATACACAAAGTTTCTTTGACGGTAATGCCACTTTGTACTATACAGGACCAAAGTTCCCGACAACCATTTCATTGCATGACCTTCATTACTTTGTACCTTATATAAAAGGTGAAGGTGTTCGTGATATATATGAAATTATCCGTATAAGAACCATAACGAGTAAAGAGGCAAAACAAGCCGAAGGTGAAGATATAACAGATGATATGCGTTTAGCATTTGAATTGCGTTTCAGCCGTAAGCTATTTGAGGATTATCGGCAGATAGATACTCATAAGATGATTAATTATACTTTTATTGACACTACATTTGACGAGACAGAAAAGTGGTTGATCGTAAATGAGTCATAGCTGTCTTTACACCAACAAATGTAATGACATATTATACAGTTAACAAATAGATATTCACATAAATATAAAATCCTATTATTGCAAATTATGATACAAAAAATAAAAATTGATTGGAGAAATTGTTATGGTATTAAGGAACTCAACCAAGAATTCCAGTTTACTTCTGGTAAACAAATACATTTAATCTATGCTCCAAATGGTTCAATGAAAACATCTTTTGCTAAAACTATGCGCTATTTATCAGGGCAATCCAAAGAGAAACCATGTGACAAGCTACACGATAAAGACAAATCGAGTTTCATCCTAAAAGTGGACGGTTTAGATGTGTCTAAGGAAAATATATTCGTAGTTAATGGAGATGATGATATTGATTGTTCAAAGTCGTTTGTGAATTTCCTAGCAAGCTCAGAATTAAAAAACAGGTATGATTCTATATATCAACAATTGTCAGAGAAGAAGGAACTCTTAATAAGTAAATTAAAAAGTGCCTCTTTAAGTTCCGACTGTGAAAAAGAGATATTCGGTACTTTCAAACAAAATAATGCTGACACTATCTTTAGCATACTTGAGCGTTTAAACAGTGAAGTCAAATCAGGTTTACCAAAGTTTGAATTTAAGTATAATGATGTATTTGACACTAAAGAGAATGTTAAGAAATTTATAGAATCTAATAAAGATAACCTGAATATATATATCGACAATTACAATAGACTTTTAGGGGATTCCAAACTATTCCGAACTGTGGCCGGTCATACATTTGGAACGTATCATGTTGCACAATTACAACAGTATGTTTCTGATGGTTCATTTTTCGGTGTTAATCATAAAATTGTACTTCAGGACGATACGAAATTATCGTCCGAGACAGAGTTGCAAGAACTTATTAATAGTGAACAACAACGTCTTTTAAAGGATGAAAATTTAAAGAAAGCTTTTGATAAAATCACAAAAGCAATTGACAAAAATGTCGAATTGAGAGGTTTTAAATCTGTTTTGAACAATCATCCTGAATGGATACCTGAAATCATTAACTACGAAGTATTCCGAAAAAAAGTTTGGTTAGGGTATTTATCAGACAATGAGATAAAGCCTCTGTTTGATGCTTATATACAAGTTTATAATGAAAATAAAGAGGCACTACAGCAAGTCTTAGAAGAGGCCAGCTCACAGCTGGAAAGATGGGAACAAATTATAGCCCTTTATAATGCACGTTTTCATGTACCAATAAAAGTTTCTATAGCCAATCAAAAGGATATTATACTAAAACAAGAAGCAGCGAGACTACAGTTTTCTTATGTTGAAACTCCAAGTACAGAAACAACTGTGGAGAAAGATGTGCTGGAGAAAATCCTTAGTCGAGGCGAAAAACGCGCTTTCATTATCCTGCAATTTCTCTTTGAAATGGAAGCACGTAAGACTATGGATCATGATACAATTTTAGTTATGGATGATATAGCTGATTCATTTGATTATCAAAACAAATATGCGATAGTAGAATATATTAAAGATATTGCTGCAGACAATAGCAATAAGTTCTATATGCTCGTGTTGACTCATAACTATGATTTCTATAGAACATTGTCGTCCCGTCTTAGTCTATTCCAACCAAATCTATGGATGGCAGAACGCTTAGCTAATGGAAAGGTAATCATCAACCAAGGTCAGTATAAAGGTAATATATATACTAATGCTTTTATCGAGCATGATAATGACGATAAAATATTTATAAGCATGATTCCTTTTGTTAGAAATCTGATAGAATATACTAAAGGGGAAAGTGATGCTGATTACATAACATTAACAGAATGCCTTCATAAAAAAGCAAATACACGAACTATAACAATTGAGCAGTTGATAAATATTATGACTGATTTTACACAAGGTAAAGGTATGAAACGCACTAAATCAGCAGATAAAATTTACGACTTGATTATGCAAACCGCAGATAGCATCATAACCGAAGCTAATCCTAATCAAGTGCTAATTGAAAATAAAGTGTGCTTATCTATTGCCATAAGACACTTGGCGGAAAATTATATGTACGACAAAATGATAGCAAAAGGTAAAAGTGAAGAAGATTTAGCTGTAATAGGTAGTCAAACAGGGAAGTGGACAGGTCTATTTAAAAAAGCCTGTCCGAAAGATACTCATTATGATATTATAGAGCGTGTTAATATGATGACCCCTGAACTAATTCATGTAAACAGTTTTATGTTTGAGCCTCTCATAGATATGTCTATATATCATTTAATTCAACTGTATAAAGACTGTAAAGAACAACTCAAATAAACGAAATGGCTGATGTACTGAATAAAGAACAACGCCATCGTTGTATGTCCGCTATAAAAGGGAGCAATACACAACCAGAATTACTGGTTCGCAAATTCCTTTTTAGCCGTGGCTTCCGTTATCGGCTAAATCATCCTCGTCTTCCCGGTCATCCCGATTTGGTGCTTCGCAAATACCGGACGGTCATTTTTGTGAACGGTTGCTTTTGGCATGGTCATGATAATTGCAAATATTTCCGTTTACCTAAAACCAACATAGATTTTTGGTCAAACAAGATAGAAAGGAATAAGGAACGAGATAAAAAAGAACAATGCCAGCTTGCTGCTATGGGCTGGCATTGTATCACGATTTGGGAGTGCCAACTAAAACCAAAAGTCCGGATACAAACACTTGAGTCGTTAGCTTATACATTGAACCATATTTTTCTTGAAGATAGGAAAATAAAAACATACGAGTTTCCTGATACTGACAGTACACCCATGGCGGCAGAACCAGAAGTGGCTTATGGAAGAAATAAGCAACCATAAAGAGTTGTTGCTTATTTTTTCCGATGACTATTCCGTATTTCTTCTTGGCTCTATTTCTGCTTTTTCCATCAATATCTGATGCTGTTCCTTCACCGCACGATACATCGAATAATACGCAAAGGCTTCTTCTCTATGCTTCATGCTACTAACTGACGCTGCAATAGCCCACACCATAATAACGACAATGAAGACCACGACATACCGGAGTTTAATATGATAACCACGTATAAACATCCCATTGATATTGGGTGGAATAATGGTTATAGGATATTTCAGCTCATGAATTTTTGCAAGTATCTCATTCTGCCGTTTTAATATGCAGTCGGTATTAGTTTCGATGTTCATGCGGTTGAGGTTATAATCGCAAACGTGCCGATAAAGATATTCAAGAAGTTTGGACTTCTGCTTGAATAATTCAATGAGTTTCGGAAACCATAGCGAAAAAGGCAATGTGTCGGGAGTGTAATTTAAACTCTGTCTGGTTCATATTCTAGGAAAATCACTACAAATATAATTTTTCTTTTTGGATTTAC
>NZ_JADNBB010000033.1 GCF_015550595.1 Parabacteroides goldsteinii | reverse complement strand
TCCATTCCACAGTCACCGTATACGTCTACATAATAGATACCCTCCTTGTCCGGAGTCAGTGCTGCCGTGTAGCTGTCGGAAGTCGCACCCGGAATGGCCACTTCATTGAAGAACCACTGGTAACTCAGGTTGACGCCCGTCGCTTCGACCGACAATGTGAAGGCGTCGCCGTCGCAAACGTTCACCGACTGCGGCTGGCGGGTGATGGTCGTTGTCTCCAACACTTCGATGTTGAACGGGTAAGCCTCCTCGCGATCCGGGTCGCTCTTCAGGCGCACATAGATGTTGGCGTGGTAGATACCTCTCGGGATGCGGTTGGAAACCGGAACGGTGATGTATCCCGGAGTCAGGTCTTTGTATTCCGTATCGCTGAAGCCGGCGGCAATCGCTTCATCCGTGAAACGGACGGCATACTCGATCGGATAGTCCGGATTCAGGACGCTGACAGGGATTCTGAATTCGCTGTCCACGCTACAATACGGCGCCGTCTCGCCCACATGGATCATGCCTTCGTCGGAGATGACGATCGTGTGCCGGTAAGCGGGCTGGTTGTAATACTGCTCCGATGCGATGCTTTCGCCGTTGTAGAGCGTCAGCTTGTGTACATTATATATATAGGTACCGACAAGCGTATGGGCCTCCCCTTTGTTGAAGGTGTAACGTTCGGTTTTCAAGACGGCTTCGTCCAGCGGATAATGATAGCCGGCCGGAGTGGCGGTGTACTCTATTTCCCAACGGTCGTAGGTGACGTTGTTGAAACCGACAGGGCGGATCTGCACGTACACCGGCGTCCCTTTGGTGACGGTGGTAGTGGTCAGGTTGTCCACATCCCGGAAGTCCTCGAGCTTGTTGGAGGCAGTGGAGACAGACCATTGCAGCGCGCCGCCAGGACCAGGACCGGGGCCTTCGCCGTTGCCGATCACGATTGTGTGGCGGTAGGGCGAGTCGGCATAGTCGTAAGTCTCGATGGTCTGGTTGCCGTACATGTCATACAGGGTCAGTTTGGTGACGGTGTATATGTAGGTTCCCTTTTCGGTATGGGCCTCCCGGTTGTTGAAGTTGTGACGTTCGGTCTTCAGCGTCGCGTTCATGCCGTAGTAGTGCTCGGCCGGGGTCACGGTGTATTCGACCGCCCAGCGTTCGAAGTTGATGCCCTCATGTCCGACGGGACGGATCTGGACGAAGACAGGAGTGCCGTAATTCACCGAAGTGGTTGACTGGTCGTCCACATCCTTGAAGTAAGGCTGTTCGCTCGTCACTGTGGAAACGGACCATTGCAGGGCCGGATCTTTCACGACCGGTTCGTCCTGGATAACCACCTTATGCGTACAGGAAGCGTTCCGGTAGATATAGGCGGCCACTTCCACACCGCCTTTATACAGGAGCAGCTTGGTCACATTATAATAGTAAGTACCTTCGAGCGTGTGGGCTTCCCCTTTATTGAAGTCATAGCGCAGGGTTTTCCCGATAGCCTCTCCCATCGGATAGTGGTAGTCGGTCGGGGTGGCGATGTACTCGATCGCCCAGGTGTCGAAGTCGACATGCTCCAGGCCGACCGGGCGGATCTGCACGTAAACAGGCGTTCCGACCATGACGGTCGTCGTGGAATTGTTCTCCACATCGCTGAATTCATACGGGGCGGCGGTTGTCTTGGAGACAGACCATTGCAGCTTCAACGCGGAATTGGGCTCCCACCGGGCGTAAAGGTCGGTATTCTCGGTGATGGTGAAGGTCGCTCCGGGCAGGTAAGCCGTACCGGTTCCGTCGGCCTTGGTCGTCCATTTCAGGAAGATGTAGTTCAGACGGTTGGGCAGGCTCGTGGCCGGATAGGTGGCTACTGTCACATTCCCATCCGAAGCCGATGCGGTAAAAGTCTGATCCGTACCGAAGTTAGAATGATAGATTATATCCAAAGCCCCATCTTTCCAGATAGCTTTCAATTTTAAATCGGCTGTAACAGGGGTATTGCTGTTCCAATCTGTTTCATATTCATCATCTGTTACCCATTTTACAAACACCTTTCCATCCGGATGAACGAGTTTGTCCGTAGCAGTGGTCGGACTGGTTACCTTACCACCAGAATAGGAAACTTTATAATAATAAGATGTTTTACTATCAGTCAGGGTATAGTAATCATCACCAATATAGGCGTTTTCTCCCAATCCCGTCCAAATTCCTCCGTTAGCATTGAAACGGGCCCAAAAGATTTCAACAGAGCCAACATCCGGTTTACTGGTACTCCTTGCATATCCCCTTTGATCGGATGTCAGGGAATTAGTAACGCCTTTCCCGTCTGCCAGCCCAAAAGTAAATTCATTATCGTTAGGAATAATTGATATTGAAGGGATGATCCTATAATAATCGGTATTCAGTTCATTCGGGTTTCCCACTTTATTTGCCGCATTATCCTGAACGTGATTTCCATGAAGGACCACGTCATCCCGACCAAAGGTGTTCTTTATAGTTATATTACTCGCCAGGTTAGAACCATTATCAAAGCCGATATTTCCTACATTTACGGAATAACTAGGATTAAAAATACTATGTTTCCCGATATTAGCATAACTATTAGTGATCTCATTTACACCACTTTTGATATAATTACCCAGTATGATGTTATTCCTTAGTGTGAACTTTGGAGCTCCATCCGAGTTCGCATGGGCACCTATCCCGCCACCCCTTTGATAAGAACTGGTCGTATAGTTGCGGATGATCGTATTATTTTTCATGGTGATGGGAGTCGGCAACGAAACCTGAACTGCCCCGCCCGACGTAGCAACGTTAAATGTCATACCCAATTGTACGGTAGTGGCCGGATTCACATCATTCGACTCATTCTCAAACATGGTACAGTTAACGATGCTGCTTTCCGCACCGGCCGCCGGATTTTGTACATACACGGCACCACCATCGTCGGAGGCCTTGTTTCTGTAGAAGGTAGAATTCGACAAATAAAACTTCGCATAATGCGTATTTGCATTTCCTCCATGTACGCCGATCGCTCCACCGTCACCATTCCCGTTATTCGTCCTAATGGTTGAATTATAAGCAAAGTAACAGGCATCGATAGAAACAGAACCTCCAACAGGAGCATATACTCCGATAGCTCCTCCCCACTCATTTGCCACATTATTGGTAAAGACACAGTTGGATATCTTCGCGACTCCCGTGGTATATCCTTCAAAACACATCGCACCGCCCGAATACCCTCCGTTCATATCTCCATAGTTCTTATCGAATGTGCAATAGTCGATAATCACATTCGTTTTACCGGCAACATACAAACCACCTCCATGACCGAAGCCCCAGTTGTTTATAAATGTGGTCTTCTTAAGCACGACTGTACATGTTGAATTGCCGGCAACCAGTCCAACCCCCGATATAGAATTAAAACTGGAGTTAATAAACTGGATGGTTCCGTAACTGTTATTTGAAATAACAACACCTCCCCCACCGAGTCCGGAAGCGGTACCCGAAGAAGGCAGACGTCTGCCTACAAAATGGAAGCCGTCCAGAGTGAGGCTACCGGTCGAACCTGATGCGGTTTTATTGATCGTAAAAAACCGGACATCTGCGGTCACTTTATACTCTTCACCGCCTCCGTTGATCGTAAAATTATTACTATGATTCACCTGGAGAGCGATAGCAGTTGCATTTTCCTTTGGAAAGGAAGACGATAAAGTAATCGTTCCTCCATCTGAAACATTGTTTATCGCATCCTGCAAATCCAAAACATTATCTACGGTTTGTCCTGTCAATTGCATCCCGGCAATGAGACATAGTTGGAATAAAGTAAGTATAATTCTTTTCATATTTCCTTATGGATTAGAGTATTACACGAATGATAATGTAACTCATTATCCACATTATCCTTAAAAAAGGAGGTTGATTTACTTGTAAAAAAGAAAGGAATTTTACGCTTGTATCTCCTCAAACGATAACAAACATAATAAGCTGAAGGGCTATGCCCGACAAGAAATACAGCAGTAATCTTACTCATAATTCTAATAAAATAAAGTTCTATAAAATATCTTCAACCCCCAAAATAAAAGGGGCCTCACACTCTTATACAATTGTTAAAATATACTATTAAACCGAGACAAATTTACTTTTTTAAAATAGCATTTACCGTTAATTCAAATAGATTAACTTAGCTTTCAAATTCAAAGGAACCATAATACACATTTACGCCAAAATTCTTTACAATTCAATCAAAAGAACACAAAACCACCAGGCGTAATTTCACATCTATTAATACATAGTTTTAAAAAAGAACTTTTATACAAGAAAAGAGGCCGTCCCAAAACACTGGAACAGCCTCCCGGCAAGTACTTTATTATACTGAGAACTAGAATGTCACATCTATGCCACCCATGAACACGGCCTTGGGCATCGGAAAACCGTAATTGATCGTATAACGGGTAGCCGTTAGGTTCTCCCCTTTGACAAACAGGTTCAAGCCTTTGTCGCGGCTGCCGAACCGGTAGGCGGCGCGGGCGTTGAGAACGGTGTAATTTTCCTTGACTTCGGAAACTTTCTCGCCGGCCAGTCTCACGTAGAGGTCGTACACGGACTGTACATTCGCGTTGAAGGTGAAGCGTCCAGGAGCATAGGTTGCACCCACATTGAGCTTATGGGCCGGAGCAGCTAAGAGCGGCTTGCTGGTGTGGAGGTAGCTGTAATTCATATCGACGCTGAGGTTTCCGAGGATCTGGTAGCGGCCCTCAAACTCGATACCTTTGTTGGTGAAGGTTCCGACGTTGCGGTTCTTCATCGGATACTGCTGGCCGGGTATCACGCTTACCGACTCGATCATATTCTTTCCATCGATAAAGAAAGCCGTCACCTCGCCATACAAGCGTCCGTCGAGGAACGACTGTCCGATGGCAACCTCGTAATTCAACATATTTTCCGGTTTCAGTTCGTCGTTAGCCGCACCCCACATATACATCTCGCGGATGTTGGGGCTGCGGAAACCTTTCGAGAAAGAAGCACGGATCACATTGCCCTCGAACGGACGGAAGGTAAGGCCTGCCTGCGGAACCCATTCGCCCCCGAACACACTGTTATGCTCGTAACGCACACCGGCGTTGATACTTAACATATCAAAGAGGTCTTGTTGCATGATGACGTAGCCAGCCACTTCATTGACAGATTTGTCAATCAGTTCACCTTTCGGACCGTTGATGCTGTCGTTCCATGCATGTCCACCCCAGTTTTTATAGTCGATACCGGCCGTAAAGGTGTTGCCTTCGACGAGACGGAACGACTGGTAAAGCAGGACACCTGTGTTATGATCGTCCGAACGGAAGAGATATGTGCGGGGTGTTCCGCCGGGCTCGTAGCCATCATTCACCTCGTGATTTCCCCAGTTGTAGAACACACGCAGGGCACCACTTGTCTTTTCGTGATGGTTTTCGAGTGCGAAAGAGGTCGTACCACGCAACACGTCTACCAGATAGTCGAGCACCGGTTCGTCGATCGTACCTGGGTTCTGGGTCTTGAACTTGGCCAAACTCAGGTCGCCTGTCACGCGGTAATGATCGTTTATCTTGTACCCTAGGTTGGCAAAGCCGTTGGTGATATGGAATTTGGAGTTGGGCCGGTGGCCGTCCGTACGGTCGTGGTTCACGGAAATGAAGCTGCTGAAGTTGCCGAGGTTGTAACCGTTGTTCACCATATACTTCTGCGTGTTGTAGGAACCGTACATGATACGTGCCTGAGTGCGCCGTCCCTGCTGCTTATGGTGACGGGTGATGATGTTCACCACGCCGCCCATCGCGTTGGAACCGTACATCAACGAGCCCGGGCCGCGGATCACTTCCACCCGTTCCACGTCGGAAGCCACATAAGTGTCAGGCAGCGCATGTCCGAAGATACCGGCCCACTGCGGCTGTCCGTCGAAGAGCATCAATACCTTGTTGCCCTGCCCTACGCCACGGATGTTAACCGTCCCGGCCGACCCATCGTTCACCCCGAAACCGGTGATGCCTTTCTGCGTTACAAAGAGTCCGGGGACGCGCTGCGAGAGCACCGGAAGCAGGGCCGACTCGCTACTGGCCTCTATCTCGTCGCGGTCGACCACCGAGATGGAAAGCGGGACGCTGTTGCGGTTTACCTGTATCTTGTTGGCCGAGATCACAACACCCTTCAAGTTGATAAGGCTGTCTATTCCCAGCGGTTCGATGGGTTCTACCGGTTCGGAGGAGTAGGCTAACGTATTGAACAGTAGCCCCGGAATAAGTAAAAATCCTTTCTTCATAATTTAAATTGTATAATATTTGTCATCTGTTCCGTGGCGCAAAGTAACACAAATAAACAAAATCGTGTTACTTTACATGCAAAAAAATATAACTAATCGGCCCGGCTCATCACCAGTTTACCGTGTTTAATCCCTTTGATGGCAGTCAGTTTATCCGACAATTCGGTCAGGCGGTGGGCAGTTCCCATCACGGTAACGATATGAAGGCAGAAATTCTGATTGACATAATATTGGGAGGAAGAAAGTATCACATCCTGATAATCCTGCTGGATACTCACGATCTTTGAAGCGATGGCGGTCTTCTCCTGGTCGTACATAATAATAATAGTGCCGGCCACGATGTGATTGCATTGCCATTTCTTCTCGGCCACGTTCTTTTCTATCAGGAAGCGAATGGCCTGTGAGCGGTTGGCAAAGCCATTTTCGTCCACATACTGGTCGAGCGATTCTAATAGGTTGTCTTCGAGGGAGACGCCAAAACGTTTTATCGACATAGATTGCTTCATTTATTTTGAGCGATAAATATACTATTTTATTACCGATACAAAGGTAAAGGAGCCAAAAAGAAATAATGTAATATAAATTACAGTTATTATTACCAATATTACTGATTTGGTGAATTTTCAGAAATTCCTTCCCGTATCCCACCACAGGCGGGTGCCGCAATGGTCGGAACCTCCGAGGGCATTGACCAGGGCGGTGTACTGCTGGGGGTTGGCGGCCTTGATACCCACCATGAAGTTGAGGCGGCGAGGGCCCAGGTTGGTGTCGACCGTCCCCTGGCTGGCATTCACCAGGACGGGAAAGAGACGCGGATAGCCCGTGCGACGCTGTTCGGCCCAGGCTTCGCAACCTTCGGGGTAACAGGCAATCCATTTCTGGGTGATGATCCGTTCGAGCTTCTCTTCGTTCGTGGCCGTTTCGTCCCAGGCCGGCGTTATACGGCTCATAGCCTGTACATCGAAGGCGGCGTTAAAGGCATCCCGATACTCTTTCGGCGTACGGGTACTCTTGAGATAAGACGTCACATCACCGGCGCTCCACTGCGCAAATGAAGCTCTCACGCCATTCTCGTAGCAGGCCTGTACGTCCTCGGCCGACCATTTGCGCAGAGCTGCCTCGGCACGCAGGAACCAAACTTCGGCGGCGGTCATCAACACTGCGTCGGTCGATTGGGTGATGGTACTCTTCGAATGTTCGCTGTAATTCTTATGGTTGAAACCCGTTCCCTGACGCATGCCCTTGAACGTGCCGCTTACGCGCACGATCTCCTCCCCTTTCCCACCGAGAGCCTTCTTGAAGTAGTGGGGCAAGCGGGGATCTTCATAGCCTCCCATATACGATTCGAGGTTGGCGTTCATGATGGCACTGCCCCAGGCTACGCTGATCTCCCCCAAAGGATTGTTGTAGCCGCTGCCGGCGGTCGAGACAGCTACGATATCATCGTCGTTCTCCAGTAGTCCGCCCCTGTCGGCCAGAGCCTTATGTGCCTGGGAAGCGGCCAGTTGAGGGTCAGCCATTGCGATACGGACAGCCAGGCGAAGGCGCAGGGAGTTGGCGAACCTGATCCACTCGTCGTAGGTACGTTTGGTCTTAGGCATCAGGAAATCGAACTTGGCAAAATTCTCCACCTTCGGGTTTTCCTCCTGGTATTCGCGTATCTTCTCGATCCCGATGTCGAGGTCTTTAAAGAAAACGCGGTAGGCCTCGGCCTGGGTGTCGGGCATCGATCCGGTTTTAGACCCGAACTGGGTATAAATAATAGGGCCATACAAATCGGAAACACGATGCATGGTTTCTACTTTTAGGATGCGTGCTATTCCGAAAAAGGATGCATACTTTTTTTCGGTGAGTTCTTCGGACTTCAGGATTTCGGGCAGGATATAACCGTAGGTGTTCTCCCAGAACGCGCCGTTCCAACCGTCCTGCATGTTATAGATGGTGTTACCCCTTCCTTCGATGTAGGGGCTAAAGTCGTGGAAATAGCCTGCGAACATGTCCGCGCCGAGGTTCTGCATCACCTGAAACGTCCAGTTCTTCCCCCCGCCCCAATCGTAGTTGAAGTAAATTCCCTGCTGCACGACTTTGAGGGGGAGCCCGTACTTGTTGAATTCCTGTTCCTTCAAATCGTCGGGAAACCCGGTTCCGTCGGTGTTGTACGACTCGAAATGTCCGGTACACGAGGCCAGCCCCAGCCATCCGGTCAGAAATATCAGGGCGATATAGGCGGTTATCTTTTTCATTTTCGTCTGTGGTGATTAGAAAGAAAGTTTCACGTTAAATCCCAGGCTTCGAGTGGTCGGCATACCGAATACATCGATGCCCTGGTTGTCATTCTTGGTCGAGAGCACGGCATCGGGGTCGAAGGGTGCCGATTTATGGAAGAAAAAGAGGTTGCGCCCCACAAGCGAAAGTTGCATCTCCTGCAAGAGTTTCGTCTTTTCCAACAGCCGCTTCGGGAGCGCATAGCCGAGTGAAAATTCGCGGAGACGGATATTCGTCGCGTCATACATATAATATTCGGTGCAACCGTTGCGTCCGCTCACGATGGTATAGAACTTGGAAGGGTCGAGGTACGTGCCTTCGAGGTCGACGTAGCCCGTGTTGCGTGCTTCGCCCGATGCAAGGCTGACCCCTTTTTGGTCCATATCGGCCTGCGTTTGCGAGAGCACATCACCCCCAAAACGGCCGTCGATCAGAAAATAGAGGCTGAAACCCTTGTAGGTAAAGGCGTTGCCCCACCCGAGCATAAAGTTAGGGTTGCTGTTACCTACCTTCTCGGTATTGCCGGAGCCGATCACGACCGGGATCTGGTCGCCATCCTCGTCTTTGGTGTAGACGATCCGGCCGTTTTCGTCACGCTTGAAGGCCTTGCCGTAGATGTCGCCCATCGCTCCGCCTTCGACCAGCCGCATGGAGTAGGAAGAAGAAAAGCCCTCGTCGCCATAAATGAAGGTCTTGAGGTCGGGATGCAGCGCGATGACTTTATTTTTGTTGGTGGAGAAGTTGAGTAAAGTCTTCCACCTGAAATCGTTCGTCAGCAGGGGGATGACACCGACGCAGGCTTCTATTCCCTGGTTGCGGATGTTCCCCGCGTTCACATAGTAGTACTTATAGGTAGCCCCGGCGGACGAAGGGAGCGTGAAGAGCTGGTTCTTCGTATTTGTCTTGTAGAAGGTAAAATCGAAATCGAGGCGGTAATCGAAGAGTTTCCATTCGGTACCTACCTCCCACGAGGTGCTCATTTCGGGTTTCAGCTCGTCGAAAGGCGCGCCGGAGTTGGTTTGGATCGCTCCACCGGCTATAATCAGGTCGTTGCTTCCGGGGATAGGGTTGCTGAGGAAGAGAGGCAGGTCGTTGCCGACTTTACTCCACGAGCTTCTCAACTTGCCGAAACTGACCCACTTAGGCATTTCCAGGGAATTGTTCAAGATCCACGACAAACCGATCGAGGGATAGAAAAAACTTTTGTAACGGGTGTAGGCCAACGTCGACGACCAGTCGTTGCGTGCCGACAAGTCGACGTAGAAACTTTCCTTCCAGCCTGCCTGCGCGGTGGCAAAGAGCGACTGGATGACGCGTCGTTCGTTGATCTTCTGGTTGATATAGGCGGCGGTAGACATGATGATATTGGCCACTGTGAAGAGGTTCGGGTAGTACAGCGAGGCGGTTTTCGAGTCGAGTCTCAGCGAATTGACCGTCCGGCTGTTGATGCTTCCCCCCAGCGCGGCGGTAAAGGTGATATCGTCCCATTTCTTGTTTGCCATGGCCATCACGTCGCCATAATAGAGGGTTTCCGTATAATTGAAGTCGATGTAACGGCCGTTTGCCCCCGCCAGTGCAGGCGAGGTAGAGGCATACATTTTCTCCTGGAATGTGTCGTGTGCGTAATCGGCTGTGCCGCGTGCCTGCAGGTTCAGCCAGTCGGTCGCCTTAAGGGTGGCGGTCAGGGAGGCGATGACGCGGGTGCGTTTGTCGTCACTCCTGACACGGTTGGTCAGCCAATAAGGGTTCTGTTCCATGTCGAGCTCGCCGTCTGTGTACCAGTTCTGCTCCATCAGGTTGCGCTTTTCGTTGAAGGTTTCGAACTGGTCGCGATACACGCTGATGTCCTCGCCGCGCGGGAAACGGTAGAGGCCTACCAGGGGATTCATGTAATAGCCACCCGAGGAGGGACGATCTTTGATGCCCTGTGTCAGTAGGTTGACGTTGGCATCCAGCTTGAGGTAGTCATCGAAGAAGCCGGCGGACTCGCGGAAATTCAGGTTATGCTTTTGCAGTTTGTTGTGTTCTACAATCCCCCGGGCGGTGGTGTTGGCATAAGAGAAGTAGGTCTGCATCTTCTCGTTACCGGTAGTGAGCGAGAGGGAGTTGATAGCCGTCAGGCCGTTACGGAAGAAGCCGCCAACGTTGTCATAGTCTTCCAGTTCGGAACGTTCTCCCCAGCTGGTATTTGTTTCGCGATCCATGCCGTAGTCGTTCTGGAACTTAGGGAGGCTGACGGCACGGTCGACCGTCAAACTGGACGAGAAGGAGACGCGCTGCACGTCGGCATGTCCCTTCTTTGTGGTAATCAGGATCACCCCGTTGGCAGCTTGCGAACCGTATAAAGCAGCGGCGGATGCACCTTTGAGAATGCTCATACTCTCGATATCGTCGGGATTGAGGTTTGAAATACCGTCGCCGCCATCGCGGTTGCCGGAATCAGCAGTGCCCCCGATGGCCGAAATGGCCTGTTCGTTGCTGCTGTTCAGCATCGGAATACCGTCGATCACATACAACGGCTGGTTGTTTCCCGATACAGAACGGTAACCGCGGATGATAACCCTTGCCGAACTTCCGAGGCCGAAAGAGGTGCGGTTGATCTGTACACCGGCGGTTTTCCCGGCCAGCGTCTGGATAAAGTTGAACTCCTTCGCGCGTATCAGCTCGTCGCCTGCCACAAACTGGGTGGCGTACGGCAGGGAGGCTTCCTGCTTGTGAAGTCCGAGAGCAGTCACGATCACTTCGCCCAACTGTTGGGAGTCCTCCGCCAGCTGGATATGCAGGACACGTTCACCGTTATAATTGATTTTCTGGGGAAGGTAACCGATATACGACACTTGCAGGGTTGCCTTGGGCGGCAAGTCGAGCATGAAATTGCCATCAAGGTCGGTCACAGTGCCGCGGCTGGTGCCTTTGATGAGGATATTCGCACCGATTATCGGTTCGCCAGCCTTGTCGGTCACGGTGCCTGCCACCTGCCTGGTCTGGTTTTCCTGCATACGGATGACGTATTCCCTGTGATTCAAAATGATTTGTTTATTAACGACCGTGAAGGCGATGTCGGTATCCTTGAACAGAAGGTCGAGCAGGTCGAGCAGCGAACGGCCTTGCAGACGCTCACGGACGGGGGCCGACAGGTCGATCACCCGGGCGTCATATATAAAGGAATAAGCGGTCTGTTGTTCGATTGCGTCCAATACTTCGGCCAGCGTTTTCCCGTAGACATCCGTCTTAAGCACAAACGAATCGTCGCGGACAACCTGCGCTTGCAGCCCGGCACACAGAAGCAAACCTAGCAGAACGATGTAAATTTTCATAGAAACGTTATTTATCATGCTCTCTAATCAGACTTATTTCGGGTAAATGTACACAATTATTGAAGAAATACAACTTTCCCAACTAAAAAACTCGCCCGAAGGCCCCATCTTCACAGAAAGAGCACTTCAAGCGAGTGACACATCAATTATGTTGAAATGATATTAAATCATATTTCTTCGGGTCTATTCAACAGACGTACAGTAGTTTGCGTTTTTATCCCACCATAGGTTGGCTGCCACGTTGTCCTTGCCACCCAACATCTGAACACCTCTGTTGTATTCATCTTTGTTTACCAAGCTTTCCTTAACCGGATACTTGATACGTTTGATGAAATTCTTCGGATCTTTGATATCTTTCGAATAACCTCCGAAAACGGTTTCATCCCTGTAGATAGCAACATCCAGGCGAGGCAGGTTGAGGCGGCGTTTGTCGCTCCATCCTTCCCAAGACAAGTCGGGAGTACCGGCAATGTACTTCTGGGTGATGATCTTTTCAAGAGCTGTGTTACCAGCTCCGGCCTGGTCGTCATACTTGGCACTTGTACCGGCCAGGTTCTTTTCTGTCGATGCCAGGTATTCGTCGGCTTGACTGCCTACACCCCACTTTTCGAAAGAAGAGCGTACGCCTTCTTCGTATTCGTGCTTGGCATCACCTGCCAAGATACCGCGGGCAAACAATTCAGCTTTCAGGAAGCATACTTCTTCATATAAGAAGACGTCGTACGGGCGTGAGTTGTACTTGCCACCGTCTTTCACCAGATAACCCAGTTCGGCATAGTTCTTTACCACATAGTCGCCCTTGTTCTGTTCTTCCGAACGAGCGCCGTACGGCAGACCTTGCCAGTTACCGCCTGTGATAGAAGGCTGGAAGATCTTCGGAGCACGCGGGTCAACCTTTGCAGGATGCACGGATGATACAGGGATCGGAGCTTCGCCTGTCAGCGTAGGAGTCGTATTTTCCACACCTGCCGGCCATGCTACACCACCAATGTTCGTTACCAGTTTCTCAAACGATTTCGACATATTCAACGGGCCACCCCAGGTGATCTGGAACATGACGTAGTTGTAATCCTGCCCCCATGAGCCATCGGCCTTCGGAGGCATGTAAGCATTCTGTTTCGAGTTGCTGATCAAGCCGCCGTCAGCATTTATCGCTGCCTGGGCTTGTGTCTTACAAACATCGGGAGCCACTTCGGAAACCCGGAGAGCCAGACGCAGGCGAAGTGAATTAGCGAAGCGTTTCCAGGCATCATTGTCGCACTGGTATACGATATCGTTGCTCTTGTCCGTGAAGATACTCTTCGCACCAGAGGTAAACATCTTCGGAGCTTCGTCGAGTTCGGAGAAATATTCGGTGTAGATATCTTCCATCTCACGGTACGGAGGGTTGGCCTCCGGATCATCGCTTGGTTTGGGGAAAGGCATCGGACCGAACAGGTCGGAAGCCATAGAGTGTACATACACACGCCAGATACGTGCGAAAGCAATCGTATTTGCATAGTCTTCAGCATCCTCACGGGCCGAGAGGTCGCGGATCACAATATTCAGGGAAGCAAGCTGTTTGAGGTATTGTTCCCAGATAACCAGGTTCCACCCATCGTTCTGAACGTAGTTGGCTGTCGACCAACCGCCTCCATCGACTACCATCTGCGAGTACAGGTCAACCTGCAAAGCCTTTAAACGCTGTTCTACATCACCATCAATAATTTTACCGCCACGCACGGTACCGAGCAGGCGAGGCTCGTTCATATTATAATCGACATCGTTGGACGGCTTGTTGGGATTTTCATTCAACCCCGTCAGGTCACAGCTGGAAACACCCAGCAAAAGAAGTGAACAAGCAGCTAATATCTTAACATTTTTCATAACAATTCTTTTTTATATTAGTAGATTTTTAGAAGGCCACATTCAGGTTGAAACCTAAGCTACGCATCGTTGGCATAGAACCGTATTCAATACCTTGTGCATTACCAGAGGTGTAAGCAGCTTCAGGATCGAACCCTTTGGTCTTACTGTAGATCATAAACAGGTTGCGGGCAACGAAGCTCAGCTTTAATCCTGTGAACGGAGTCTTTGAAAGCAATGACTTCGGCAGGCTGTATCCCAGGCTCAATTCGCGCAGGCGGATATTCGTAGCATCATACATCCAGGCTTCGGTGATACCGGAAAGACTTGTCCAGTACTTTTCGGCGGATACCTTCTGTGAATTCGGAGTACCGCTAGCCAGCATGCCAGGAACGACTAAACCGTCCTCACGTCCGTCGAGTGTCATTTCCAAAGAACCGTTGTTAGTTCCCTGACGAATAGATCCCATATATACATCGCCTCCCTTACGCATATCGATCATAAAGTTCAAAGAGAAGTTCTTATAGGAGAAAGAGTTGTTCCATCCCAACATCCAATCCGGTTGGTTATTACCCAACAGTACCATGTCTTCCGTACGCAAAGGTACACCTTCCTCACCAATCAGTATGTTGCCATTATCGTCGCGTTGGTAAGCATATCCGTAGATGTCGCCGAAAGCACCACCTTCGTGAGCCACGATTTTCAGGAATGTAACAGAAGGATCGCTCAATATCTGTTCTTGGGTGTCGTTAGTCAGCGAAACCACTTTGTTCTTATTCTTCGACCAGTTCAGTTGAGTATCCCAAACAAAACCAGATTCAGTCATCACCGGAGTGGCGTTAAGTGCGATTTCAATACCCTTATTCTCGATATTACCTGCGTTAATCATCTTCTTCTTGAAGCCGGTTGCAGAAGGGACATCGATCTTTAGGATCTGGTCTTTTGAGTTTTTCTTGTAGTAAGCCAGGTCGATACCTACGCGGTTGTTGAAACCTTTCAGTTCAAGACCTAATTCCCAAGAGTTGATCGTTTCGTTCTTCAGGTTCGGATTAGCCATCCAATCCTCGTTATTGGCACTGAAGATACCACCTTTAATATCGTAGCCGATCTTATAATAGTCGCGCAACATGTACGGATCGGTATCATTACCAACCTGTGCCCAAGATGCACGAAGCTTACCGAAAGAAAGGAAACCGGTGTTACCACCCATCTTATTAATCATCTGTGTAAAGATCCAGCTTGCACCCACTGACGGGTAGAAGTAGGAAGCATTGTCCTTAGGCAAGGTAGACGACCAGTCGTTACGCGCTGTCAAGTCCAGATACAGGTAATCGTCCCATGACAGAGAAGCCGTTGCATAGATAGAATTGATCTGCTTGCGTGTCTTTTCATACTCGCCGCCATGTGTCTTACCGTTTGCGATAGCGTGGAAATCAGGGATGATGAACTCGCCGGAGTTCTCGGTATAAAGAGCGGTAGAGCGATACATGATGTTACCACCTACTGTACCCACGATGCCGAAACGATCCCAGTTACCTTTGGCTGTCAACAGGAAGTCGGAGTTGATTTCGTTAAATTTCTCTGATTTGGCCTGCATACTACCGTTAGTTTCCCAGTACGGTGTACCTGTTCCACGAACCCATTCATACTGAACGGTGTAGTTATCCATACCGGAACGCAGCTTCAAGCTCAACCAGTCGGTGAACGTAAAGTCCAAAGCAGCGAAGCCGATCAAACGGTCTTTCTTATCGCTGTTGGTCATACGATAGGCAGACCAGAAAGGACTCTCGGCATTTGTCTTGTGGTCGATTACGAAACCGGCGGCACTACCATCGGCACGTTTCCAGTTGTTAGCTTCATAACCAGAGTAATCGGAGAAACCCACACTACGCGGCATACTCAAATAATTCAGGAAGATGTTGTCGGGGTCGGTAGCCAGCTTGATACGGTTGTTGGTATGCTGGTTGATATAGTTTACTTTCATGTCGGCAGATAACCATTTGGCCAATTTAACCGTTGAACGCAAATTGATAGAGGTACGGTCGAGGCCGCTGTTAGGAACTACACCTTTGTTGTCGAGACGGGTCACACCTGCACGGAAAGTTATATCTTCAGAGCTCTTGCTGATATCGACACTGTTCGTCCAGGAAGTACCGGTACGCAGGAAGTCTTTATACAAATTGTTGTCGCGAGCGGCATAACCGAACGAACCTAAAGCCATATCTTTTGTCGATCCGTCCATCTTCGGACCCCAGCTTCCGTATACATTATTATTATATGCACCGGCAGCGCCTTGTCCGTATACATTCTGGAAAGTCGGAGTTTGCATCGGGTCTTCAGCCGTAAAGTTCAAATTGTAGTTTACGCCTACACCTTTCGACTGTGTTCCTTTCTTGGTTGTGATCATCACAACTCCGTTACCGGCACGGCTACCATACAAAGCGGCTGCGGCCGGACCTTTCAGGACAGACATGCTCTCGATATCGTCGGGCGAGATATCCGACATACCGGAACCTTTATCCACATTACCGTTACCGTAGAAATCGTCGGTACCACCGCTGAAGTTGTCGATAGGCACACCGTCGACTACAACCAACGGCTGGTTGTTGCCCGCGATAGAGTTGTTACCACGGATCACGATACGGGTAGAACCACCTACACCGGTACCATTCTGTTTGATCTGCAAACCAGCCACTTTACCGGCCAATGCGTTGGCTACGTTGGCATCGCGCGTCTGGGTGAGTGATTCCCCTTTCAGCTCCTGCATCGAATATCCCAACGCTTTCTTTTCGCGCTTGATACCCAAAGCGGTAACCACTACCTCCTCAATATTTTGTGTGTCTTCGCTTAATTGTACATCGATTTTAGTCTTTCCGTTAATCGCCACCGTAACGGTTGCGTATCCTATATAACTGAATTGCAGTTCTTTTCCACCTTCTACATCAAGCGTATAGTTACCATCTACATCGGTGATTGTACCAACTGTGGTACCGGGTACCAAAACACTTACGCCGGGAAGTCCGAATCCATCATTCGTGTCCGTCACTACACCGGAAATCTGTTGAGCACTCAGGTTACAACATGCAACCAGTGCCACGATAATACCCAGTAATTTTCTTAATTCTGAGTAGTTCTTGAATAAAGAGTATCTCATATCATTTTTATTTAGGGTTACAAAGCATGCATAATGTGTTTATCATAACTTTGTGATTTTTAATAAATTAAACAATAGAAAATTAAAGCTGTTCGTTTGGAGACAGCACATGAAGGTCTTATTCCTAAGTCTGTTTCATAGGCAATCATATCGTTTTAGAATTAATACTAGTTATCTATTTTGTTATTTCAATTATCGGTATTTCAGGCGTTTGACCGGAAGTAACGGGTGTTTTCCGTATCTTATATTTTATGCCGGAGGCAAGTTGGAGGTATTCCATCACCTGGGGTAGTTGTTCATCTTTAAACCTCGCCGTAATGATCGAATGGAGAGCCGTCGAGTCTTTGACCAGGAATCTCACGTGGTAATGCCTGCTCAACACTTTCAGCACCTCATCCATCGGATGATTGCGGAAGACGATTGTTCCGTCTTTCCAGGCCGTTTCGTGGTCGATATTCACCGTTGCGACGTCTAACTGGCCGGTAGTTTTCGTAAAGGTTGCCTTTTCGTTCGGTTTTATCTTACGGGAAACATCCTGTCCGCCAGGCGAATGTACCGATACTTTGACCGACCCTTCGACCAGAGTCGTTTCGATTTCATCTTCATCGGCGTAGGCTGCGACATTGAAAGTTGTTCCGAGCACTTCCACCGCATATTCGGAACCGGCCTGTACGATAAACGGTTTCTTTGCGTCGTGCGTCACTTTGAAATAACCTTGTCCTTCGAGAACGACCCGGCGGTTGCCAGCCACGAACTCAGACGGGTACTTCAACGAACTGGCCGCATTCAACCATACTTGCGAACCGTCCGGCAAGTCGAAAGCGGAGACGACTCCCGGGTTGGTGCGCACTTCAACCATGCGCACCTCTTCTTTACCTCCCTGCACCCATAGGTATGCAGATAAAACTAATATCGGGAAAAATAGAATGGCTGCCGTCCGCTGCAAAATTGAAATAACCCGATGCAGACGCGCCTTCTTATTTAGTACCTGAACCTGAGATTTGAAACGCAGCAAGGCCTGGTCGGGGTCGACCGACTGCATCACCCGCACGCGTTTTACCACTTCGTGGGTGAAATAAAGTTGTTCCAGGAGCCTGGCATTCTCAGGAGAAGCAGCCTGCCACTCTTCGACAGCCGTCACGCCGCTAGCCGGTAGAGTTCCGTCTATGTACTGTAATAATATGTCTTCATTAATTGTTTCCATATTCTTCTGCTTCTATTATTAATACAATTCACACAAAGAATGTACTAAACAGAAATGTAACTTTTTTAAGAAAAAATTCAAAATCTTTTCCGATATCCGACTTGTTATGTAGATACACAGAGAGTTACCATTAATAAAAAAGAATATGAAAAAGATTGTTTTGCTCCGCCACGGCGAAAGCGCCTGGAACAAGGAGAACCGTTTTACGGGATGGACCGACGTAGATCTGACTGAAAAAGGAATAGAGGAAGCCTGCAAAGCCGGTGATTTATTACGGAAAGAGGGCTTCGTTTTCGACAAAGCCTATACAT
Source organism: Parabacteroides goldsteinii (assembly GCF_015550595.1). Taxonomy (GTDB): domain Bacteria; phylum Bacteroidota; class Bacteroidia; order Bacteroidales; family Tannerellaceae; genus Parabacteroides; species Parabacteroides leei. Next base: position 35,412 of record NZ_JADNBB010000033.1, on the reverse strand, counting down.
CTTATTTAAAGCGTGCTGTCAAGACATTAAATAATGTACTCGACCGGATGGACCAGGACTGGATACCGGTGGAGAAAAGCTGGCGTCTGAACGAGAAGCATTACGGCGCATTGCAGGGCCTCAACAAAAGCGAGACGGCCGAGAGATATGGCGACGAACAGGTATTGATCTGGCGCAGAAGCTACGATGTGGCCCCACATGCCCTGAAAGAGGACGACCCGCGTAACCCACGTTTCGATATCCGTTACAAGGATGTGCCCGACAAAGAGCTGCCGCGTACGGAATCGCTGAAAGATACCGTCGACCGCATCCTCCCCTACTGGAAAGAGGTGATCTTCCCTTCGTTGAAGACTTCCGACCAGATCCTGGTGACGGCCCACGGAAACAGCCTGAGAGGTATCATTAAATATGTACGCAATATCCCGGACGAGGACATCGTTCACCTGAACCTTCCCACCGCCGTGCCTTACGTGCTCGAGTTTGATGACGACCTGAACCTCGTGAAGGATTATTTCCTCGGCGACCCCGAAGAAATCAAAAAGCTGATGGAAGCTGTCGCCAACCAGGGAAAGAAAGCGAAATAACAGCCTCTTATTAAATTTCAAAGCCCGGAATAAATAAAAAATTCCGGGCTTTGTCTCTTCAATCAAGAAATAATTGATTATGTTTGTAGAGAACAAAAAAACTAAATACTGTGAATACGGAAAATGAACTGACCTTACATCTATTGAAAGCGGGCAACGACAATGCCTTCGACACAGTCTACAAGCAATACTACCGGGGGCTGTGTGCCTTCGCATCCCAATACGTAGCCGAAACGGAAATAGAAGAAATCGTACAGGAGGTAATGATGTGGCTCTGGGAAAACCATGCCTCGCTGGTTCCCGAACTCTCCCTCAAATCCTTACTCTTTATGATGGTGAAGAACAAATGCCTGAATCACATCTCCCACAACCAAATCCGCCAGCGGGTACATGAAAAGCTTTACGCCAAATTCGAAAACCAGTTCGAAGATCCCGACTTTTACATAGAGAACGAATTGATCGCCTTGGCGGCCAAGGCGATCCGGGAGCTCCCGGATGATTATAGAAAAGCCTTCGAAATGAACCGTTTCGACAACCTTACCTACAACGAGATCGCGGAGAGAACCGGCGTTTCACCCAAGACCGTGGCCTATCGCATCTCACAGGCGCTCAAAATCCTGCGGGTAGAGTTGAAAGACTATATGCCGCTGCTGCTCGTTTTATTACAATAACCCATATGCCCCTAAAACCCCATTCGGAACAAATTTCAATTTCTTCCGAAAGAAATTTTTTTTTCTCACGGATGGTCTGTTTTGCACCTAAAAACAACACGGTAAATTATATACAATAAGTTCTTTTCTCGCCACTGAACAAAAATTAATCCATCCTGTTTTATAAATAAGGCGCCCCTCAAATAAAAACAACAAAAAGAAAATGAAAATGAAACGTACATACTTAATGATATTATTCGCCGCGCTGGCTACCGCTGTGTACAGCCAGACCGACGACAAAGGCTATGAGGAAGGGAAATATGTGTTAAAAGGCGTGTCAGGCCTCAACCTGTCGCAAACAGCCATGACCAACTGGTCGGCCGGAGGTGAAAACTCCGTAGCCGGAAACGCCTACCTCAACGGCTCGCTGACGCACAAAAGCGGCAACTGGCTCTGGGTGACCAACCTCGTCCTCGACTACGGGTTGACGAAAACCAAATCGCAGGGCATGCGCAAGAGCACCGACAAGATCGGACTCTCCACCCAGCTCGGCTACTCGACCAACAATGTCTGGTACTACACCCTCATGGGCGACATCAACACCCAGTTCGCCAAAGGCTACAACTACCCGGACAAGGAACATTACATCTCCAACTTCTTCGCACCGGCCTACTCCAACGTCTCGCTGGGTATGGAATACCGCCCGAAGAGCAACTATTCGGTCTACCTCTCGCCCGTATCCGCCAAAATGACGTTTGTTGAGGACGATTACCTGTCAGAAATCGGAGCCTTCGGAGTCGATCCGGGCGACCGTTTCAAAATCGAATGCGGCGCCTACCTCAAAGCACGTGCCGAAATGCCCCTGATGGAAAATGTCAGTCTCATCACGACAGCCGACTTCTTCACCCCTTACAGCAACCAGTTCGGCAACATCGACGTCAACTGGGATATGCTCATCAGCATGAAGATCAACAAATTCCTCTCGGCAACACTCAACACGACGCTGAAATACGACAACGACGTCAAGACTTTCGACGACAACGGTACGAAACACGGCGCAAAAGTGCAGTTCAAAGAGATACTGGGCGTGGGCCTGGCCTACAATTTCTGACCGGAAACAAGACCCAGACAGCGTTTTTAATAAAAAACCTGCTGCAATCGGTTGCAGTATCCAAAAGAAAGGAGTAAATTTGCACGACGAAAACAAATATGATTAGAAATGATCAATAAAATCAAGGCTCTGCTACAAGAAGTAGAGAACATGAAGGCAGCAAATGCCGAAGAGCTGGAAGCTTTACGCATCAAATACCTCAGCAAAAAAGGAGAAATCTCCGCGCTGATGAATGATTTCCGCAACGTGGCGGCCGATCAGAAACGTGAAGTAGGACAGTTCCTCAACCAACTGAAAGAAACGACTCAGAATAAGATCAACGAACTGAAAGAGAGTTTCGATAACGTGCAAACGGGCAACGACGACATCGATCTGACCCGTACCGCTTATCCGGTTGAACTGGGAACACGCCACCCGCTTTCTCTTGTTAAAAAGGAAATATGCGACATCTTCGGACGTCTGGGCTTCAGCATCGCAGAAGGCCCCGAAATTGAAGACGACTGGCATGTATTCTCATCATTGAATTTTGCCGAAGACCATCCTGCACGCGATATGCAGGACACGTTCTTCATACAACATAATCCGGACGTGCTATTGCGTACGCACACCTCATCCGTACAGACCCGCGTGATGGAGACACAGCAACCTCCTATCCGCATCATCTGCCCGGGACGTGTGTACCGCAACGAGGCGATCTCTTACCGCGCACACTGCTTCTTCCACCAGGTGGAAGCCCTGTATGTCGACAAGAACGTGTCGTTTGCCGACCTGAAACAGGCCCTGCTCTTCTTTGCAAAAGAAATGTTCGGCCCGGAAACAAAAATACGTCTGCGTCCCTCCTACTTCCCCTTCACTGAACCGTCGGCGGAAATGGATATTTCCTGCAATCTCTGCGGAGGCAAAGGATGCGCATTCTGCAAACATACCGGCTGGGTGGAAATCCTGGGATGCGGTATGGTAGACCCGAATGTTTTGGAAAGTTGCGGTATCGACAGTAAAGTATATACCGGCTACGCCCTGGGAATGGGTATCGAACGTATTACAAACCTGAAATACCAAGTAAAAGACCTAAGAATGTTCTCAGAGAACGATGTTCGTTTCCTGAAACAATTTGAATCAGCCAATTAAATTGGAAACCTAAATCATTTACCATCTTCCCCGGGCCTTTAACCAGCCCGGGGGAAACACATCAAGGAGGATAATATGATAAAGGTTTTATTTTTAATTGCAGGAGGCGCAATCGGATCGGCACTACGCTATGGAGTTTCCATGTGGATACAACGAACGATGCTGCACTCCTTTCCCTTCGGGATACTTTCCGTTAACGTGATCGGTTCCTTCCTTATCGGATTTTGCTGGAGCCTGGCCGAATTTCACAACCTGTCGCTCAACGCAAGAGCTTTTCTCTTCACCGGACTTTTCGGCGGATTTACCACATTTTCGTCGTTCGCACTCGATACAATGTCGCTGATGAAAACCGGCGAATATAAACTTGCAATACTGAATATACTGGCTAGCAACATATTAGGACTACTTGCCGTCTTTTTGGGTTTGCTGCTTGGAAAAAATACATTATCTTTATTGAAATAAAGTATGCGTAAAGAGGAACGATATAAAGGTGTACTCAACTGGTTCAACGAAAACGTGCCGGTTGCAGAAACGGAGTTGCACTACGACGACCCCTACCAGTTGCTTATTGCCGTGATCTTGTCTGCACAATGTACCGACAAGCGGGTCAATATGATAACCCCGGCTCTGTTCAAGGATTTTCCCACCGCTGAGGTGATGGCGGCCTCCACACCCGAGGTCATCTTCGAATATATCCGTAGCGTCTCCTACCCCAACAACAAAGCGAAACACCTGGTCGGAATGGCCCGGATGCTGATCTCCGACTTCGGAGGCGTGGTGCCCTCTGACATCGACGAGTTGCAGAAACTGCCCGGCGTGGGACGCAAAACGGCCAACGTGATCGCCTCTGTCGTCTACAACAAGCCGGCCATGGCGGTAGACACCCACGTGTTCCGCGTAGCCAACCGCATCGGACTGACCAACAACAGCAAGACTCCGCTCGAAACGGAACACGAACTGGTGAAACATATACCCGAGAAAATGATCCCGATCGCCCACCACTGGCTCATCCTTCACGGACGTTACACCTGCATCGCCCGGAAACCTAAATGCGAAGAATGCGGCCTCAAGCCCTGGTGCAAGCATTTCCTGACGACAAAAACGTAAAATATGAAAGACCATAGGCGGGAAATAGTAATTTTTATTCTAACTGCTCTCGCTACACTGTCGGCAGTCTATTACTTTTTCGGTGACATGAAGAAGGGTATGAACGTGGCGCAAACGGATCTCTATACCCTGACCGCTCCGTCGCCCGAAGCCATCCTGACCGTGAACCGCCCGGCTGTCTTTGCGGGCATGATACTATCCAAGAAGCCTGTATATCAAGCCTTCGCATCGGAGATTCCGGAGATATTCCTGTCTATCATCAGGAAGAACAAGGAGCTTTCCGCCCTGCAACTCTCATTTCACACGCAAGGGGTGGTGATGTATGCCAAAGCCGACAAAAATACAGTAAGTCACATCGAGAGCGAAATACTGAGCAGCACCTTCGCCTCATTTGCGCCCCAAAAGCAGACCAAAGGGGAGATTACGTTCATTTATTTTCCGGATACCGACAATCGCTTTTTCGGGTATTATCAGTACAACGGCATCTGGGTAGCCAGTTACAGCAAAAAACTGCTCGAAGAGGTGGCCGACATTCAAAGAAACCAGAAGAACTACTTGCAGAAAGAGCAGGTAAAACTGCGCAAGACCCTCGACAAAAACGCGCCGCTCAACCTCATGATACAGTCCGAGAAACTCAACCTCTACGTCAGGACGGGCGACTCTACCCTTTGGAAGATAAGCGACAGATGGCTAGGAGCCGACCTGTTCGAAAGCGAAGGCAACATCTGTTATTTCAGCAGCCTGCCTTATCTCGCCCCGGCCGACACGCTCTACCGCACCGTCGCCGACACGCTCTCGCTACGACTCGAACAGCGTTTCCCCCAACTCCATATCTCCAGCCAGAGCTATGAGGAGGACGGAAAAGTATTTTATACGGGATGTACTTTCTGACAGTCGCCTCAAATCACCAATCCGTCATACGCAAAATGCACATGCGGGGGTAATTCTTTTTCTATTTCGGCATGTAATCCGATCCGGTGACTCATATGGATCAGGTAGGCTTCTTTCGGCCGGATACGCTCGACGTTGGCCAAAGCCTGCTCCAGGCTCTCGTGCGTGGGATGCTCTCCCCGTCGCAACGCCGCGATAATCAGGACATCCAACCCTTCCAACTTGACATATTCCTCTTCCGGAAGTGATTTCAGATCGGTCAGATAGGCCATATTTCCGATCCGGTAGCCCAAGATAGGCAGACTGCCGTGCATCACGCGAATAGGAACAATCGTCAGTCCGGCAGCCACGAAGGGCGCAGTGCCGATCCGGTGCATCTCCAGGTTCGGGACGCCCGGGTACTTATGTTTACGGAAGACATAAGGGATACGTGTCTCGATGGCTTCGGCCACGGAGTCTTCAGCATAAATATCGACTCCCTTTTCGCGGCAGAAAGGACGCAGATCGTCCAGCCCCCCTACATGGTCATAATGCTCGTGCGAGATTAAAACGGCGTCCAGATGGTACGTCCTACTTGTTATCATCTGCCAACGGAAGTCCGGGCCACAGTCCAGCAAAATGCGTTTTCCTTCCGTCTCCACCAGCACCGAAGTGCGCAGACGCCAGTCGCGGGGGTCTTTACTCGTACAGACTTCGCACTGGCAACCTATCTCGGGAACCCCGGTTGAAGTCCCCGTCCCCAAAAAAGTAATTTTCATTATCCTACATATTTAACCTCCGGCATGATCTCTATGCCGAAACGATCTTTTACGGCGGCACGGATACTTTCGGCCACCAGCGCGATCTCGTGTCCCCTGGCCTCTCCCAGGTTGACCAGGACAAGCGCCTGTTTTTCGTAAACCCCTACCGACCCGTGCGACTTACCTTTAAACCCGCATTGCTCGATCAGCCAGCCGGCAGGTACTTTCACCTTGCCTTCGCCGGCAGCGTACGACGGTATTTCCGGATACTGCGCCTTCAGTTTCTCGAACTGTGCGGCAGCAATAACGGGATTCATGAAGAAACTGCCGGCATTGCCCAGCTTCTCAGGGTCGGGAAGTTTCTCCCGACGGATCTTGATGACGGCTTCCCGAATGGTTGCCGGTGTGATCTCCGGATAATGAGCCAGTTCCTCCTTCAGGTTTCCGTAGTTGACGGAGAGGCGGGGGTGTTTATCCAACCGCAGTGTTATATAAGTAACAATGTGCGGATCGTTATGTTCGTTTTTGAAATAGCTGTTGCGGTAACCGTACTGGCATTCGGCATTTGTGAAGGTATGCTTTGCGAATGTCAACTGGTTGTATGTCTCCACATTTTCGATCACGTCTTTGATTTCCACGCCGTAAGCACCAATGTTCTGGATAGCGGCAGCACCGGCCTCCCCGGGTATAAGCGACAGGTTCTCGATACCTCCCCATCCTTTCGACACGGCGTAGGCCACTACGTCGTCCCACTGCTCGGCGGCTCCTACGCGCAGGTAGGCATGATCGTCCGTTTCCTTCACCAGAGTGATCCCTTTTATGGCCGAGTGCAGGATGATCCCGTTGAAGTCGTTTATAAATAACAGATTACTCCCACTTCCTATGTGTAACGACAAACACTCCTGGAAATACTCATCATGTAAAATACGCCCCAACTCCTCTTCATCCGCATACTCCATGAACCAACGCGTCTTGACCGGCAGATGGAAAGTGTTATGCTTTTCCAACGAGTAATTTTCTTCTATCCTCATAATCTCTCTGTTTATTTATTGCAGGACAAAAGTAGTTATAAAATCGGGAATTCAGAATGCAAAATCGAAAATTACACATCTCCTCCCGACGCAACGTTATCCCCCCAAGGGACGTTACAGTATGCCGGAAGGAAACGCCAAGCACCATATATTATAGGTATATGCCTACATTATATATATAGTATAAATATTTTCTGTTTTTACAATGTGTCTACTATCTCTCTTTGTTTCGTAAAATAAATCATCCGTTGTATCTCTCCGCTTTGTGAAATCAGTGTGGAATATCGTTTCAAAGACTGTATCCACTCTTTCTGCGCACGGCATATTTCCGGGTGTTGCGAATCCATATAATTGATCGCATACAGGCGGTACATCGACAACTGGAAACTGCCTTTCTCGATAAAGCTATAAGTCGCTTCAAAATTGATGTTCGACAAATAGAGATAAGATTGTTTCCCGTTGGAGAATTCGCCGGAGGATGCTACATGCTCCAGGTCGTCCAACAGACGGTGAAGTTCGTTCTTCATCACTTCTATGTCGTCATCCGACAGCATATTCAGTCCGGCAAAGTATTTTACCTCCCGCACAAACGACTGAAATAGGTTGTTATCCAAAATAGTATAAGTCACCGGAACCTGGCGTATCTCCTGCATCAACTTCCGCTGCGACTCCAGCACCTTCTCCGGAACCACAACATCTTCCATACTTCCCGTCATCTTCATCCCGTTATTCTGATGCAACCATCTGCACAGGCGGAACTTCGTTATACGCTCGAACGGAGAGTAGAGCGTGAAAGGAATAATGTTGCATGCTGTACTGACCACCGACTTCGGATCATCTTTAATGAAAGTGAACAATTTAAGATAGCGTTTGATGATATCATGGTAATTGTCGATATGGCTTACGCCGTCAGCTACATTCAGATTAAAGACGGCACCTTCTGCCCGGTTGGTTCCGACAATCTGATCCAACGAAATACCCAGGCTCTGGGATAATAATGATACCTCATAAAAAGTAAACGGAACTTCTCCACGCAACCGGCGGTATACAGCCTCCTTTCCTATAGATATTATATCCATAATATAGTTAGCCAAATTTGTCTCCTCAGGGAGATGTTCCCTCATGGCTTTTATAAGCCCGTTATTCAATGCATCTTTCATAACTATTAGTGTGTTGTTTTTACTGTTTCTACTCATGTTTTTCATAAAAAAATTGCCAGTCCAGTGTATCCAAATGGCATAAGGCCTTGTTTTCGTTTCGATTACCGCAAACAGATACTAATTAACGTTTTTTGTTTCTCTATTCGTAACAAAAGCCTACAGCTATTGTTTAATAAGAAATGAACGCCATTTTTCTTGTCTGCAAAAAGACACCATTTAAAAGATAGTATGGCTTACATTTGCACTGTATATAATCATTAAAAAGAAACACTCATGAACAAAGCAGAACTTATCGAGGCCTTAGCAGATAAGGCAGGGTTACAGAAACAGAAAGCAAAAAAAGTATTAGATGCTTACATCGAGATCGTAACCGAAAAAATGTCACAAAAAGAGGAAATTACTCTTATTGGTTTTGGTACATTAATACCTAGACCTCAAACAAGTCGCCTGGCTCGTAATCCAAAAACTGGTACTCCGGTACAGATTCCAGCCAGAACAACGGTAAAGTTCAAACCCGGTAAATTCTTGCTGGAGGCTATGAACGGCACTGGCGAGAAAAAATAATATGATTTGTTTTTATAACTTCCTTCATGCCATATGCATGGGGGAAGTTTTTTTCACCTCCTTTTCTCTTATTTATATCACTTGTGCAAAAATACATATAGTATTTTAGTATTTCGAGGTGATTTAAAAGTATACCTAAGCAGCCCGGTTCTAATTAAACAACCGAATACATATCCCCACTTCTTTTTTCGCAATATTTAAATCTAAACATCCAATCTTGTTTCGGAATATGAAACTTTGTGCCTACTTTTGGATTTTATCAACAAACATTTGTATGATGCTCTAATTATATATAATTTCGGCTCCGAAAAAATAAATGTCCGGCATATACAAAATATTCACATGAAAATAGTTAATCTGGGAGAATCAAACTCCATATTAAATAGATTCGTTTCTGAATTACGGGATGTAAATATTCAGAAAGATAGTCTTCGTTTCCGCAGAAACATCGAACGGATAGGTGAAATTATGGCCTACGAAATCAGTAAAGATTTTTCTTACAGTCAAAAAGATATCCAGTCCCCGCTTGGAATCGCTCCTATGAATACGCCTGACGACCGGGTCGTGATCAGCACCATCCTACGCGCAGGCCTCCCTTATCACCAGGGATTCCTGAGTTATCTTGATTATGCGGAGAACGCGTTCGTATCTGCTTACCGGAAATACAAGGATCGCCTGAACTTCGACATCCATATAGAATACATCGCTTCCCCGAGATTAACAGAGAAAACCCTGATCATCACCGATCCGATGCTGGCAACGGGTAGTTCGATGGAACTGGCTTACGAAGCGTTGCTGACAAAGGGACATCCGTCACATATCCATGTGGCCTCTATTATCGCCAGCAAGCAGGCTATCGAATACCTGCAAAGGAAAATGCCAGACGACAAAACGACCATCTGGATCGCCGCCCTCGACAACGAACTGGACGATCACTCCTATATCATTCCCGGATTGGGAGACGCCGGCGACCTGGCATACGGAGAAAAAGAATAAGAACTAACGGGGTAAGCAGAACCAGAAGCAGGAACCTTTACCGATCTCTGATCTTACCCCGATCTTTCCCTTCATCTGTTCCACAATACTTTTACAAATAGAAAGCCCCAGGCCTGTTCCTTGTTTGAATTCATTTCCTTTATAGAAACGATCGAATACATGTGCACGCACTTCTTCTTTCATCCCGACTCCGGTATCCGTCACCGTAAACTCTATTTCATCGGGACGGATTTCGTATCCTAATGTGATCGAGCCATGTTCCGTATATTTAATCGCATTATTTATGAAGTTGGCAAATAGCTGATTCATCCGGATATGGTCGAAAGTGAAAACACAAGGTTCCAGATCCGGAGAACAGCAAAGCGTCACGCCCTCACCCACTTTGATGCTCATCGAGCGGACTATTTCTTCCAGGAACTCCTTCAAATTGATCTCCACAGGTTTAAATTCTATCGTGTTGGCTTCAATCTTTGCCAAGTCGAGAATATCCGAGATCAACTGAAGTAAAAGCTCATTATTCTTTTGGATGATACTCACGAACTGCTGCTGCTCCTCCTCATCTTCCGTATCGACCAGCAAGGTGGAAAAACCGACTATGGCATTCAAAGGCGTCCGTATCTCATGACTCATATTTGCCAGGAAGGCAGACTTCAAACGGTCGAGTTCTTCCGCTTTCTCCCTTTGCTGCTCGGTTTCTTTCAGTTCCGTGATATCGTAATTAACACAAATAATTTCCAGCTTATCCGGATCATTAGATTGAAGGTTACGCATGATATTTACACGTATCCATTTCCAGCCATCCTCTGTACGGACACGTAATTCCTGACGTATACTGGTAGCCAGTCCCTTTTTAACTTTTTCAAAAAAGTCTAACATTATATTACGGTCGTCCGGATGCATTGCTCCATATACACCAACAATCTGAGGCAAAGGTATCCCATCCTTCTCTCCAAGGTTTTGATACCACTGGCTAATAGCATAACCATCGCAGGTCAGCAAATCATATTTAGCATATCCGACTTTGGCAAAGCGACTTACCAGCGTAAAGAAATATTCAAACTCTTCTATACGGTTATAGGCTATTGTTTTATCCGTGTTATCCAGATTTATAAACAGATAGTTTATCAGTTCGCCTTTATTATCATAAAGCATACATACTTTTGATAGCAAATCGATTGTTCCTGCTCTACGGGTAGGATAGTAATTACTGGATACAACCTTTGTAAACGGGTAACTCAACCGAAAAGAGACAGCTTTCTTTTTCCGCATTTTCTCCAAAACATCTTCCGGTACGATCGGATTCTCAAAGATATTGACACCCAGAACATCTTTTTTAGATTTCAAGCCGAATATCTCTATATCCTTTTTATTTATATCGACAAGGTAACCGTCTTTATCATAAAGCTCTATCCCGACAGGAATATTGGTATAGATATTGCGCAACAACTTCTCACCCCGGTCGAGTGCTTCGTTGATCCTTGCCATTTTAGTAATGATACTGATGATATTGGCGATCGACGAAAACCACTGATAATCTTCGAGACTCCAAATTCGATTCCGGTCCATTATATCAATACCGATATATCCCCAGGCCTTATCCTTTATAACTAAAGGGACTAATATCAGCGAAAGCGATCCTCTCAATTGCAGGTAACGTTTTTCTTCGGCGGCTTCAGGCGGCAGTTCGTCCAGATGGTTAATTAATACCGGATAGAAGCTTTGTATTTTCTTCGTAGACCAGGGTAATGTCGACACTAATATATCCTGTAGAGACGAGCGGACAGAAACTACCCCTTCACTGCATACTTCGTAAGTACAACTCAGTGTTTGCTGGCTGTTATCATACTCCATTATGCAGGCACGTCCCTTAGCTCCAATCGAATACAAGATCTCTGAAAGGACCAGATGAATCGATTTAGGTAAATCATTCGTTTGGATAAAAGAATGAAGCGAACGCGAGAGACTTCCCAAATGCCTGAGCAGGCTGTCTTCCTGATTGTCTACATGCGGCTTCTCACCGACCTCGACATAAGGTAATAATTGCAAGAGACCCAGCACATTTATTTTCCCGCTGGAATCGATCTCACGCTTACATATTTTCGAGCGGACAAATTTAACCCCATAACAAGTTTTAAGGGGAAATACTTGCTCATAAATACCTATTTCTTTGAAAAAGGCAAACTCGCTGGCAATTCGACTGCGGTAATCTTCACGAATCAACGCCAGAAAATCCGGAATAGGAATTTCTCTGTCCTTTAACTCCAGCAGACTTACCAAATAGTCTGAACATATATAATTCCCTTTTGCAAAATCGGCTTCCCACCAACCTACCTGGGCATTATCCAACAATAACTGATATTGCTCTATATCCATTTGCTCTGTATCGCTTAAACAGCACAAAATACGCTATAATAAACCAGACCAGCAAATTTTAATCACTTTAATATTCAAGGGATTTCAAAGATTTGTGTTAAAAAGAAAAGCGGAGACCGACAGATCGATCCCCGCTTTCCCAAAAAGAATAAAATCTTATTTCAATTCCTTGATACGGATATTACGGAACTTCACCGGAGAACCATGTCCCAGGAAGCCGATATGTCCTTTTTTGTTGAACAGTCCCGGGTGTTCCTTGCCGTCGGGAGTACCGTTTTTCACGGCATCACGAATGTTGCCTTCGAGGATAACCACACCGTTTACCGTTACGCGGATGTTATCTCCGTTGGCCACAATCTCTTCCTCATTCCACTCACCCACAGGTTTGAAAGCCTTGTGGTGATCGGCATTCGTTGGAATAATCCCGTAAACGGAACCATGATGCTGATATTTGGTAATATCCTTATAGATAGGATGTTCGCAATCGAGAATCTGAATTTCCATACCAACGTAAGCGGCATCGCCTTCCATCGGAGTACGAATACCTACACCATTGTTGGCACCGGGAGTCAACTGGAACTCAAAACGATAAACGAAATTACCGAATTCATCCTTCGTGTACAGGTTTCCACCATAACTCTTACTCGGTATCATAGAGATACAACCGTCTTCGATCGTATAATCTACTGTATTGCCGGTCCACTGGTGCATATTGGTTCCATCAAACAATACCTTAAAACCTTCTTTTTGTTCCTCGGCAGACAGTTTGAACGGTTCCTTGCGGTCCAATTCCTTTACATATATATTACGGTAGTAAACTTTGCTTCCGTGTGCCTGCAATTCCAGTTGTTCAACCGGGAAGATAGGCTGTTTACGATCCCAATAGTTTTCGAGGATCACATCGTCCACCACTTTTTCACCGTTGAGGACAACCGTTACACGGTCGCCAACCATCTTGATATAGAAGCTGTTCCATTCACCCAGCTTGTTGTCTGCGACTTTCGAAGGTTTACTTTCGTTTACCGAGTTATTATACAAACCACCTGATCCCACCTGAGCACCTACATTCACACGCGAAGTATCCCAGATCTGCACCTGAGGCGTTCCACGCAGATATATACCGGCATCCGCTTCGGGACCGGCCGGATCAAGCATCCAGTCTACGTACATTTCAAAGTCACCGTATTGTTTATCGGTACACAAGTTGTCACCTTTACCTGTAAACACCAAGACACCATCTTCCACGATCCAGCCGTTACGCATAACCTGATCCGCTTTTTCCTGCTCTTTTGCCAGTTGAGCCGGCTTCATTTTACTACGGGCAATCGGATTAGCAACCAGCCCCTTCCAGCCGGTCAAGTCTTTTCCGTTGAAAATGGAAACAAAACCTTCTCCCTGCGGCATTTCCGCCAGATGTTTCTTGATGGCTTCCTTTTGATAGCCAGCATCCGGGTTATCAAGCACCTGCATTACCTTGTTAAGCAATTCACGCACATTGGTTCCCGTATAGTCCTTATTTCCCAAAGCGATATTCATGACCGCGTTGGCGGCTGCCTGCTGAACAGGTTTCTGATCGAGGAATTCGCCGGCATACAGCATACCCAGGAAGGTTCCTGTCCGTTCGATCTGACGCAGGATCGTAATCTTTTGTTCATCCGTCTTTGCTATTTCCATTGCTTTACGCAGACCCAACAAACGGTTTTCGCCCGTAAAGGCCGGATTAGATACAAGCTGTACATAGGCTTTCAAGGCCCGGTCGAAATAAGCGGATGAAGAAGTATCCTTGCAGATCGCATACAATTCGTCGGCAACTTCGATACCTTTCCAGTTCAACAAAGCTTCGAAAGCAGCATCGCGGGCATCGCCTTTTCCTTTATGGAAACCGTCGACGATGGTAGCCAATGCATCCTTCTCGCCGGTTGTGGCCAGAACAATATAATAAAGGTACTTCTTACTGTCGCCAGCCTGAAGCATACGGCGGGTAATTGTTTCCATTTGTTTTTCAGGAGACATAGAAGAGATAGCAGAGATCACAGCCTGCTGTATCGGAGCAACGGCGGAAGCTTCGGCAGTTTCCAGCATGCCACAAAGGTTAACCAGGTCGCCTTCCGAAACAACATCCTTCAAAGCCGTATAAGCAGCTTTCTTTACTTCCGGGGAGCCGGACTTAATCAGTTCGAGCACTGTCGTGAGGTTGGCTGTCGCTTTGCGCATGGCCAGTAATTCAGCCCCGGCAATCTTTCCCGCATCCGTTGCAGAAGGAATCACGCGAGCTACAGCCTGGTCGATATCTCCCTTAAAGGCAGCGAGGGCATCCTGTCCCAACAAAATAATATCTTTATTATCGCTTGTCAACAGATCGGCAAGTACTGGTATCGCCTGCTTGTCTCCAATCTTCACCAAGGTCCAGACTGTTGCCTGTTTTACGTCGAAGTCTGTACTTTTCAGCTGAGCCAGCAATACCTGCATGGCTGTGAGGTCGAAACGCAATTCCAGGTTCTTGATGACATCATGCTTGGTCGGGCATTTCGCTTCGCGTCCGATCCAGTTGGTTATATCCACCTTCACTTCCGGTTTTGCTTTCTGCATCGCCTTCATGACTTCGATATAAAGATCTTTATCTGCAAAGCCCGAAGCATAATTCAGAGCCGCGTTACGGTATTCCTTGTCGGTATCTTTCAGGGCCGAGAGCAACAGCTTGCTACTGTTTTCCTTCTTCAGCGACAGCAAGATCTGCAAAGCAGCGTCGCGCGTCTGTGTCTTTCCAGCCTTGGTTGCCTTCTTCAACAAATCGTTAGCGGCCTTCTCCACTTCCTTTGCGTCGCCTTGCGCTGCAACACGTTTCAGTAGGGCGATGTAAGCTTCATTGGCATTTGTATTTGTCATCGTATAACCGGCAGCGGCAGCAGCTTCCGACATTTCCTTGATGGAGGCTTTCGTTCCTACGCGGCTCAGGGCATACAAAACTGTTTTCTGCATGTTCTCATCGCCTGACCCCAGCAGGGCTTTCAGCAAATCTTCCGCACCTTCCACCTGTGCTTCGCCGATGGCTACAATAATATCTTTCTGAGTTTTCGGAGTTCCCATACGGCGCATCAGTGCCGCTTTCAATGCCTTACCGGCATTCTCGGTTCCGATGGCAGCCAGGGCACGGGAGGCTGGACCGCTCAGGCTCTCTTCATTCAGGTAAGAAGACAGGGCATCGATACATTCGTCCTGTCCAAGTATCTGCAACTGACGGATAATGAATGCTTTCGTTTCACGTTCGTTCACCATGTCAAGAGCTTTCAGGTAGGCATTGGCCGTAGCCAGGCGGGCACTTTCTTCGCCTTTAGCCATCACATAATGCGTCAGGCCGCTCAGGGCGTAATCTACCTGGGCGTTACTACCCTTGCCCGGGGCATTAATCATATTGACCAACATCAGGACACCTTCTTCACCGGTTCCTTTCAGGTCGCTGATCAGTTTATTGTATTCAGCCTGTTGCTCCGCAGGCATCTGGGCCAGTACATCTGCCGCAGTTGTTTTAGCTGTACGGTTTGCCGGCGACTGGGCCATCAATACACTACCGAATAACAGCAAGCTAGCAATCGATATATATGCTTTTCTCATCTTATTCTCTTTAATTTTCAATTGTCAATTTTCAATTTTCAATTAACTAAATGTTCCAGGGAGCACGCATCGGCTGATCCAGCAAACGATTAGCGGCCTCATCATTAATAAACTCAAGTTTAACAGGATCAAATTCCAGCGTACGGTTCAGACGAAGAGCAACGGCCCCCATATTAACGATTGTCGACGAGCGGAAACCGTTTTGCTCGTTCAAGGCGAACGGCTGGCGGGTACGGACGCATTCGATAAAGTCTGTCACCTGTGGTTCCGGTTCCGGATAATCGGCCAGTTTCTTCTCCCAGTCGGGGATATCGCACACAAAGTTCTTGTAAACGTTGCCGTTAGGACCGGAAATATAAGGCGTGTTCGGATCTCCGTAGTCGCCACCCCAAAGAACGATCTGACAGCCGTCTTCATAGGTGTAAGTGATGGAACGCCAGGTTCCTACCGCATCCGGGTGTTGCTGTGGAGCATCTACTTCCACCTTCACGGGGCTGGTGTGGTCTTTTCCTAAGAAATACTGTACAGGGTCGATATAATGCTGCCCCATGTCGCCCAGTCCGCCACCGTCATAATCCCAGTAACCACGGAAAGTCTGATGCACACGGTGTGCGTTGTAAGGCTTGTAAGGAGCCGGGCCTAACCACATATCGTAGTCGAGTTCGGCAGGAACGGATTGCGGTTCGAGATACTCTTTGCCCACCCAGTAGAACTTCCAGTCGAAACCGGTGTGCTTACTGATAGTCACCTTCAACGGCCAACCGAGCATTCCGCTCTGAACAAGTTTTTTCAACGGCTTCACCGGTGTACCCAATCCATAGAACGGGTCGGCGAAACGGAACCAGGTGTTGAGGCGGAACATACGACCGTTCTGCTTAACGGCCTCCATTACGCGCTTGCCTTCGCCGATCGTACGGGTCATCGGCTTCTCGCACCAGATGTCTTTCCCGGCTTTAGCGGCCTCCGTCGACATAATCCCATGCCAATGGGGAGGTGTAGCTATATGCACAATATCAACGTTTGGATCGAGAATCAGATCACGGAAATCATGGTAAGCAGCGATCTTGTCCTTCACCAGCTGTTTTCCTAATTCAAGATGTTTTTTGTCGACGTCGCACACAGCGACCAGGCGTGTTCCAGCATAGTCCACGTGTCCGCGTCCCATACCGCCGGTTCCGATAATACCTTTAGTCAACTGATCACTTGGAGCAATAAAGCCTTTTCCAAGCACGTGGCGCGGCACAATAGTAAAGGCCGCAATACCTCCCAGAGTTTTAAGGAAGTCCCTTCTGTTTGTTCTCATAGTATGATTAATATATGTAAATGATTAGCTATTATTTTCGTTTTTCATGATAAAAAAGACATTAGAAAGCAAATGCCATTTCTAATGTCTCACAAAGATATTATTTATCCAATAACTCTTGCAAATATTTACGAGTTTTTATGACATAGTCATGCTGGGAACCATTTAACTCACATTCAATTGTTACAGCACCCTGAAAACCCTGTTTCTTTAATTCGGCAATTACAGCAGGAAAATCCACTTCACCAGTAGGAATAGGAACTTCTGCACCTAACTCATATGGATTATTGGGATCCGGATATTTACCGTCTTTTGCATGAAATTCCTTGATTAACGGACCAAACAGCTTCACCGCATCCAAAGAATTTGCTTTCCCGTACATCAACAGGTTTGCCAAATCACAATTGATAAAAACATTTCCGGTACCTATATCTTTAATAGCACGGATCAGGGTTGTAGGTGTCTCCTGCCCCGTTTCAAAATAGATCATGACCTTGCGGCCTTTTGCATAGTTGGCCAGATCCTGCATGACTTTGATGAAATCCTTATATTGTTCAGAAGAAGGATCTTCGGGGATAAATCCGAAATGAGAATGCATTGCCGGAATATCCGCCATCGCACAGAAGTCTATCATTTCATGATATACTTTTATTTTTTCTACCCGTTCTTCCATAGGCACCAGACCAATAGTAGCTGGTCCTTGCCGAAAGTTCCATACACTTTTGCTTCCGGGCACACCGACCAGTGTCGTCACCTTGATGTCGTGTTTCCTTGAAGCCTCTTTCACCTTTTCTGCAAAGTCTTTCGTCAACGTATTTTTCCTGTAATTGATTTCACATGAACCGAATCCCTGCTCATGCAGATCCTTGAAACTTTTGTCGATATCACTCAGATCATACTGGATAATACCGATTGTGATTTTATCAGCGGCCTGTGCGGTCGTAAAAGCAAACAGCAACGCGGCTGTCAACAAACAATGTTTTACTTTCATAATGTAAAAATTTATTTTAGTCAATACAAAGTTAGGACGGAATATTTATTAATAAACTTTCCGTCCTAAAATTATATGTTTTTTATTTACTCCATTGTCGGATTAAATGTACCGCCCCAGTTATTATTCTGCTCCAGATTGGGATTCTGATCAATATTACTTTTCTGAATCGGGAAGAAGTAAAAAGATTCTTCAATAACAAACTCTCTTTCGGCTGCTTCCGTATAAGGAACCTGATGGATTACATAACGGAAATCACCGGTAGCCAGTTCGTTGTTATTGATTTTTGTCCTGGCAGTATTCAAATCCATATCGGTACCATCCGGGTTGATAGCAATTGCCTCAAGGCCATGTTTGGTCCAGCCGGCCAGTTTCATCATATTACGTGTACGGCGCAAATCCCAAAAACGGTGACCTTCAAAACATAACTCGATATTACGTTCATCCAGGATAGCTTGACGAATTTCTTCACGACTGGCGACATTCAATCCGTAAAGTCCATCACTTCCAGCTTCTATTCCGGCACGCTTACGGATTTGTTTCAACATTTCGACAGCCACATCCGAATGTCCGGTTTCATTTGCTGCTTCGGCGTAGATAAACATCACTTCAGCAAAACGCATTAGGATATAATCTATATCGTATGTCATTACCTTATCTTGAGTCAATGTTAAATCTGCTGCCTTATAGATATAAAAACCGGAAAAAATATCATTGTTCACGGCATTCGTATGTGCTGCAGGATTCACACCATATTGATCATCCGGGCTACTAACTCCTAGCGCATTATATTGTCTGTAATCAGCATGTTTTCCCGCTACCGGATATTCACGACCATTATATAAACATACATTATTAAAACGGGGGTCTCTATTCTGCCAAAAAGATTTCAATAAAGCCTGTTCATCGCCCACATAATATTTACCAGTCGGATCGTCGTAACGTTTACCATCTATCATAGGGAAACTTTTCACAAACTCCCAAGTCGGATTACTATAAGACTTATCACGACTGACTGAAGCCGGACGAGTCGTATATTCCCAAGATGATACTTTGTTCGGATTTGAATTCACTACAGCAAACACCACTTCGGGTCCCTGTTCCTGTATCCAGATATTCGCATATTCAGGAGCTAAATAGATCCCTTTAGCTACACAAAAATCATAAGCTTCTTTTGCTGCTGAATAAGCCTCGTCCCAATAAGCATTACCATACGGATTACTAGGATTGAACTGCGGAGAAGCTTTCAGTAATAATGTTTTTGCTTTCCATGCTTTAGCAAAGCACTGGTCGATACGACCATAATCAACAGAACTACCTGCTATCTTCTCCGGCAATAATGTTATAGCATGATCCAAATCCTCCACCATCAACTGAAAACATTCCGGCGTAGAATTACGTTTTACATATAAATCATCTTTATCTTTATCCTGAGGGATTTTAATATAAGGGACACCACCATGATGTAAAACCATCCAATAATAAGTATAAGCACGCATAAAATAAGCTTGCCCTAACAATCCATCGGCGTTTTTACTATCCAATACTCCCTCTTCTAAACGCTTAATAGCTTCATTAATATGACGGATCGCTGTATAATCCCATTTTTTATAAGCACTGCCTGTTTCCGTAATAGTACCCAAATACCAAGGTATACCGGTTACTTGCTCTGAATTATTATCGGCTCCGGCACTCCAGTTTCCAAAACATTCCGAGTAAAGATTATTAACATAAGCTGTCGCTAAACTGATATCATCCCAAACCATAGATTCATCATAGCTATTTAAGTTGTCGATATCCAACGTATCACAACCAGTTGTCATTCCGCCTAAAACGAGAACGGCACTTACTATTGTATATTTAATTTTATTCATTTTCATACTCTTTTCGATTTAAAATTAGAACGAGAAGTTAAGACCAAAAGAAAATGTTTTCATCAATGGATAAGAGTCGTAATATTTTTGTTCAGGATCCAAAAACTCTGTTACTGCTGAAATACAGAACAAATTGGTTGCATTAGCAAATACCTGAGCATGCGAAATACCCAACGGACGAAGAATAACTTTAGGTAAATCATAACCGATATTCAAGTTTTTCAAACGTAGATAAGCACCATTACGCATCCAATAACTCGTATTCCCTGCACCTGATTCATACCAACCATTACCCACGATACGAGGATAAACACCATTTGGATTATATTCCGGATCATAAACTTTATCGCTTGTCCAGATCGGGAAATAAGGACGGACAGCACCGCCATGTTGGTAAAAACCGCCATCCACACCACCTACAAAACGATCATATTTACCAACTCCCTGGAAATGAATATCCAAAGAAATACCTTTCCATTTAATGCTACCACCGAAACCGTAATTTATACGTGGAGTTCCATTCTCACTTAACAAATTATAAGCATCGTTTCCATCAATACGACCATCAGGTCCTTCCGAATAACCATCACCACGTGTATCCTTGTACAAAATACCCCCCAGATACGGGTCTCGTCCATACTGTTTGAAACCTTTCGCTTTCAGAGCATCCACCTCTGCCTGATCTGTCAGCAAGTGATCGGCAATTAAGCCTGTCAAGATACCATTCGCTTTACCCACCGGTGACAATGCATATAGATTTCCACCTTCCTGATAGGTAGCAGAAACATCTAATACATCCCACTGATCACGAGCAAAACCTAAATTTACATAAGCCGAATAATCGATTATCCCGTTAGCAGCTTTGTCCATCCAGGTCAAAGCCAGTTCACCACCACGCCATGAACGCTCTGCATAGTTTTCCGGAGCCAACGACTGTCCGTAAGTATTCGGGAGTGTCACTGTACGCGGCCCAAGAATATCGACTTCCTTACGATAAAAAGCATCAAACGTACCGGACAAACGATTGTTGAAGAAACCGAAGTCCAAACCTCCATTATAAGTTGTGGAAGTTGCCCAGGTCAACGTTGAATTGGGAGTCGCACCAGCTGTAATCGTATTAGCCAAATTATTTCCGAACACATATACCCCCCCCGTATTATATTTCTGCAAATAAGAAAAAGCAGTAATCTTATCAATCGGATCTTTACTCAAATCCAAATCATTTCCGGTCGTTCCATAAGATGCACGTAGTTTCAAATTACTCAACCAATCGGAAGTTTTTTCCATAAACGGTTCCTGACTGATACGCCACGCAGCAGATACAGACGGGAAAAATCCCCAGCGGTGCCCGTTCGGGAACAACGTATTACCGTCATAACGGAAAGAAAATTCGGCAATATACTTCTGGTCAAACGTATAATTGAAACGACCGATCCAGGAAAGACGACCGCCAGTATACTCTTCCGCATCCCCCCAACGACGTTCCGCATCTTTCGAATAATTAAACATCTGATCAATATTGGCTAATGGTTGTTCAGCTTTTGCTTGTGTCCACTCTCCTCCGTTTGCAGCCTGTTCGAAAACGATCATACCACCGATGTCATGTTTTCCGAACGTATTTGCATAGTTTATAAACCAGTTAAACTGCTCAGTCCACAACTGTTTCATACGGTAATCCAGATTTTCATAGTTTTGGGAGAAATTGAATGTATTAAACTCATTCGGATTCAAAGGAGCCGGTAAAAAACGGTTCCCTTCGGGATCAGCCTGCTGAAACTTATAGTTTTTCTGGAAAGTCATAAATCTCTTACGGGAATAGTCGTGACCGATATAGCTACCCATAACTTTCGTACTCAACCCTTTCGTGATAAAATCGAGATTGATATCAAAGGAGACAATACCGTTCATATTACGACGACGCGTCTTCAAATAACGGTTACCCACCACCTGGTCTACCGGGTTCCAGCCCTGCCATGATCCATAATCCTGATAGATCGGGTAATCCGTAATAGTTGCTGAGGGAGTACCATCCAGATTTGAATAGAACGGAGTTGTTTTCATCGCATTGAACGTACAACGATATAAATCGTATACAGCCTGGTCGTCATCGTCCGAGAACGGCCAATAGAAACGCTCATCGTTAGACTGGTTCGCATCTAGGTTTACATTCATTTTTATGTATTTACTCAATTCCATCGTCAGATTCGAACGTAAAGAAAACTTCTTGTTTTCCAAAGACACATAAGAACCTTCTTCCGCCAGAAAAGACCCCATCACATAATATTGTACCTTTTCACTACCACCTGTCACACTCAAAGAGTGCTTTGTATTCCAGGGATTTTGCCAGATATAGTCGTTTACATTATAATTTATGTTGTTATCGTGAAAATAAGCATATTCCGCTTCACCGTTCGGTTCTTTCGTCCCCTGAAAACGGGCTACGGCATTCTGATAATCCAAGTCATCGATGGCTGTCCATCTGTCGGCAAACAATTCCTGGGTAGGTTTACTAAAAGCATAAGAACCCTGGTAATTGAAAGTCGGTTTTTGATTCTTAACACCACCTTTCGTCGTCACCAGAACAACGCCATTACCTGCTGCCGATCCGTAGATGGAAGCAGATGCAGCATCTTTCAGGAAACTCATTTGGTCGATCTCATACGGTTCAAGATTATCGAATGCTTCTTTGTCACGAATCACACCATCGATGACGAACAGTGGATCACCAAAACCACCACGCATACGGATTTCAGAAGAAGCTCCCATCAAACCGGAGTTACCAGTAATCGTAGCCCCCGGAGCACGACCTGCCAACGAATTGGATAAGTTCGTATTCGGAATAACAGACAACTCATCCGCTTTCACATTAGATATCGAACCGGTCATATTCACCTTTTTCTGTACACCATATCCGACTACGACCACTTCGTCCAGCTTTTGAGTATCTTCGTGTAAGGTTATCTGATAAGTATTTTTATCCCTTACTACTAAGACAGATTGTTCTACATAACCAATATAGGTTACCAACAAAGTGGCTCCATCCGAAACATTATCTAATTTAAAATTTCCGTCTATATCGGTAATCGTTCCGATATCCGTACTACCCTTTACTACAATATTCGCACCGATAACAGGTAATCCGGTATTATCAACAACAACACCTGTTACGGACTTTTTCAGCTGAAGGATATCGGTTGATATGGGTTCGACCTGATAACTGCTTTTTGTATTATCTTTAAGGAAAATGCGGTTATGGATGATTTTATATGAAATCCCCGTATTCTTAAAGACCTCTTTTAATACATTTTCGATATGTTCATTTTTCATATTGACAGAGACCTTGGAGATCTTCTTTCTCAACAGGTTTTCATCATAAGAAAATTCATACCCGGTTTGTTTACTTATATTTTGTATAACGATACCGACCGTTGTCCGGTTAAGGGTCAACTCCAGACTCACATACAAAAATTGTGCATCGTTTACTGCTATTGCAGGCGATGCAGATGCCAAAAACATTGCTAATGTCGCAATAGATACTTTTTTAATCATACATGTGATTTAATAATGTTAGTACTAATTTTAATGTTACGCGTGTGTAATTTTTCCCTTTTTCATGTTGCTTTACCATAGGCATTATTGTTTATTATTATAAATAAAAATCTCCTTCCCTTCTATCTTTGAATGGATCGGAGCTAAATATTCCAACAATTTTAAAATGTCAGGCAGACTTTCATCCTCATTAATCACACACCGGAACTTACGCTGGGCAAGTATCGATGATTGAATATTGATATTCACATTAAATTTTACAGAAAGCTTATTTGCTATTTCACGGAGAGTGGCATTTTCAAAAACAAACTGATTCAAACGCCAGGCTGTACAGATATTGGTATCTACAGCCTCCATAGTATATTCATTCTTACTTTGGTCATAGGTTACTTTTTCCCCCGGGGATACATCCAGTATTTTATTCCAGGCGATATCAAGCAAATCGATTTTCCCGGTTACCAAAACCGTTTCTACTTTTTTATTGGCTGCGTCTACTTTTACATCAAACGAAGTACCTTTTACACGTACATGCATATAATCAGTAGAAACGCTGAATAATGATCCTACATTCTTTGTTACATCAAAAAAAGCTTCTCCCTGTAAAGAGACCTGACGGTTTTTACATGAAAATGATTCCGGATATTTTAATGTTGCCCCACCTCTCAACCAAACAGAAGTACCATCGGCAAGTATCACCTTTTTTACATCCTCACCGGACTTAACCGTAATACTTATTTGTTTTTCCGGCCTAAAATATTCATACCCGCCATAAGAAAAAGATAATAAAACAAGAATGGCAGCCGCATACTGTATTACCTTATACAAAAGCCGTTTATAGTTCAAACGGTCTATCCTTACATTCTGCTTTTCAAGGGCATGATCAATATGAGCGGCATCACTATAATGCATCACGTCCCACGAAGCACGCAAATACATCACCTCTGAAAATATTTTCTTATTTTCAGAAGACAGATTACTCCAATCCACCACCTCCCCCATTTCATCCGGAGAGATATTATCCGCTAGATATTTTGCTAGAAGCCCGTAATCAAAATCCATTCGTTTATTTCTCTTTTTATAAGCGAAACGAACGAATGGAAAAAACTACGGAGACAAATACGATTTATCAGGAAATATTTTTCAGAACCATTCCCTCTGTAAGCAGAAGAACATACAACAAGTAAAAATCTTTTTTAGACATATGCTCCTTCAGATACTTAATAGTCAAATAAATATGGCTTTCCACCGTCCGTTGTGGTATGTGAGTCCGGGCGGATACTTCTTTAGCTTTCAATCCATTAATATAAGTCAGAATAAATACTTCGCGCCGTTGAGCAGGCAATTGGTCCAGCAAATCATATAATCGCTTATAAAAATCCTTAGAATACAGTTCTTCCATAACTGAAGTTTCTTTTCTTAGTAAATCACCATACTCCTTTAAATAAGTATTTTCTACATGAAGATAGTATTTTTCTGCTGATTGCTGCTTTTTAAAATGATCGAGACAACGGGTATAGGCCGATTGGAACAAATAAGAATGAAAACCGTCACCTACATATAACTTACTGCGGTTCTCCCATACATATAGAAAAACATCCTGAACGATATCTTCGGCAATCTCTTGTTCCACCATAGCAGTAACATATGCCATAACGCGAGGATAATAATAACGGAACAGACTATTAAAAGCTTCCCGGTTTCCTTCTTTCAATTGACTTAACAAAGAAACATCAAACATAAGTGTATTAAATTTATAAAGAAAGCGTGGAAGCTATTGATATTACGACATTTGAGGCTCTGGACGGCCCATCACACTATAATATACAATAGCCCCACGCTTATGATTGCTATAGGTTCCTCTTTAAGGTAAGTATATAACAACATAGGCGTAGGAGCATCTTGGATATTATCCAATGTGATGAAATTGTCCAGATTCCAAATATCGGATAATATGTAACGCTTCTACGTTTTTTCTGTACGTAGGACAAAGGTAATAACAAATACAAATAAAACAAACCAAAATATTTAAGTTTCTTTCGCCTCATTAAATATCATTTTGACACATTCAATCATACTTTTCCTACTTTATAATCGTATAATACAGCTTTATATAACACAAGATTCTTTCTTTATTTCCATTACAGAAACGAGAAAGATACATTTATTAACACCGCATCCAAGCTTTATCTCGTTTTAAACGAATTCCAATTTCGTTTAAAACGAGATATTTTTTTTATGTAATCAAAAATTTATTCGCTTTAAAGCAAAACAAACGTTAACAACAGCTAAAACGACCTTATTTTTAAAGTCCCAAGAGCCCACAATGTATGCTGTAGAACATATTTCCATATCTAAAACAATAATTCCACCCAGCATTCAACAAATATCTCTAATCATATAATACAAACTAAACAACAGCATTATAACTATATTACGCACAACAATCTATCAATATAATGTTTTCTTTATGAATATAATAACTTTTACAACAAAGCCACCCTTCCCACAATCTCATAAAAACAGGACAGCCTGTGCTTCGCCCCATACATCTTATTCATAAGACACATAATATGACATTTTGTCAAACAGGGGATAAAAGATTACTTTGATTATATTCGTTATCGTTCCGATTTTTATTTATATTCGATACCTTTGCCCCAGCAAATGATTAAAAATTAAATTATGGATTATTACGAACTGAAATTCACATACGAATCGCCTGTCGAGGCGACCGTCATCAGCGACATACTGGCCTCCGAACTGGGCGAGATCGGGTTTGAAAGTTTCACCGAAAATGAAAACGGCCTATTAGCCTATATCACCGACACATTATATAATGTAGAGGCTGTGGAGGATAAATTGAAGGAATTCCCCCTCGAAAACGTGACATTCCACTACACCGCACAGCTGGTGGAAAGCAAAGACTGGAACGAAGAATGGGAAAAGAACTACTTCAAACCCATCCGTATCGGTAGCGACTGTATCATCCGCGCCTCTTTCCACCAACCGGAGCCGGGCTATACATATAATATAATCATTGACCCGAAGATGGCCTTCGGCACCGGCAACCATGAAACGACCTACCTGATGATCAGCGAAATGCTGAAACTCGACCTCGCCGGGAAAGACCTGCTCGACATGGGATGCGGCACGGCCGTCCTGGCCATCCTCGCCAAGATGAAGAAAGCCGGCAAGGTGGTCGGCATCGATATCGACGAATGGGCTTACAACAATGCACTCGAGAACATTCGCCTGAACGATACGGAAGACATCCGCATAGCATTGGGCGGCGCCGAGCAAATCGCAGGCTTCGGACAGTTCGATATCGTATTTGCCAATATAAACCGCAATATACTTTTGAACGATATTCGCCACTACGTCAGCTGCATGAAGACGGGCGCACTCCTTTTTATGAGTGGGTTCTACACCCAGGACATCCCCTTCATCCGCGAAGAATGCGAACGCAACGGATTGATATTCCAGTCTCACGTCGAAAAGAACAACTGGGTGGCCGTCAAAACGCAGAAGCCATAACTTTATTTAACAGTAAAAGTTAATGCAGAAGTAAACTATCATCCAAAGAAAAGCGTTATTTTAGTAGACACATTTAAATGTAAGAGTTATGAAAAATGTAGATTCTAAATTATTACTAGGTTTGGTAGTTGGTGCAGCAGTTGGTGCAGCAGTTGGATATCTGGCAGCTACCGATAAGAGAGAACAGTTACTGGAAGAATTGAACGGTGTAGTTGGAAAAGTAAAAGAAGGCTTTAATTCCGCTCTCGCCAAGTACAAAGAAGGTAAAACTGAAGTTGTAAAAGCTACCGAAGAAATCGTAGCCGAATAAACATTTATGGAAAAAGATTCAGGAAAAATCTTTCATGAGCTGAAGGATGACGTTTCAGCTTATGTAGAGTTAAAGCTTGAACTTTTAAAGTTAAGCACATACGAGAGAAGCGGACAATTGATCGCGGTTCTTTCGTATGGCTTAATTTTATTGTTCCTGGCTTTCTTTGCCATCCTGTTCATATTCCTGGCTTTAGGGTTCTTTATGGGTGATATCTTCGGCTCCATGGGATCCGGATTTGCTTTTGTGGCAGTATTATATCTCCTATTGATCGGGCTCATTATAATGAACAAAGGTAGAATCTGCAATACAGTATTGAACGTAGTGATTGCAGCATTAAACAGTAATGACGAAAAAGACGATGCAACAGATACAAAACAAGCCACTGACACCACTGGAGAAGCTGATTTCTGATAAAGAACGGATCCGGAGGCAATGCGTCATGCAGGAACAAAAACTGAATGAGGATTTTTCCTATATACAGGAAAATGCAGGAAGTCTGTTGATTTCCGGTTTTACTGCTTTACTTTTCCCGAACACTAAATCAAAAAAGACAGATCCTTCCGAGCCGGCGGCTTCGCCTATTCAACCCGCCACCCCGATCGGTTTCTCCGATTATTTGAGTATAGCACAAGGTCTTCTCCCGGTAGCATGGGACGTTGTGAGACCTTTTCTACTGACTTGGGGAATCAGAAAGGCGCAAAGCTGGTTTACAGGCTTATTATTCAAGAAAAAGAAATGACCGCTAACAATTAATTTATGTTAGAGGGCATATTTTTCTCTCCATAATAAATGTAAAATAGAAAAAACATGACTACATTTGCAGTCGTTAAAAACAAGGATAAATAATGAAACATACTATTTCTCTTTTGATCGCATTTATATCAATGCTCGTGATGTTGGTTTCGTGTGCTACTCCTTGTGGCTGTTAAATGATTTTACGTAATATTTTTAATAAACCCATAAAAGTTTTATTACAATGATTAAAGTAGGTATTAACGGTTTCGGCCGTATCGGACGTATGGTGTTCCGCGCTGCAGTTAAGAACTTCGGCAATGACATTCAGATTGTAGGTATCAACGACTTATTGGATGCTGATTACCTGGCATACATGTTGAAATATGATTCAGTACACGGACGTTTCGACGGAACTGTAGCTGTAGAAGGCAACAACTTGGTAGTAAACGGTAACAAAATCCGTCTGACTGCTGAAATGGATCCTGCTAACCTGAAATGGAACGAAGTTGGTGCTGACGTTGTAGTTGAATCAACTGGTTTCTTCCTGACAGACGAAACAGCTCGCAAACATATCCAGGCTGGTGCAAAGAAAGTTATCATGTCTGCTCCTTCTAAGGACGCTACTCCTATGTTCGTTTATGGTGTTAACCATACTTCTTACGCAGGACAGGACATCATCTCTAACGCTTCTTGTACTACTAACTGCTTGGCTCCTATCGCTAAAGTATTGAACGACAAGTTCGGTATCGTTAAAGGTTTGATGACTACAGTTCACGCTGCTACTGCAACTCAGAAAACAGTAGACGGTCCTTCTAAGAAAGACTGGAGAGGTGGCCGTGGTATCCTTGAAAATATCATCCCTTCTTCTACAGGTGCTGCTAAGGCTGTAGGTAAAGTTCTGCCGGTATTGAACGGTAAACTGACAGGTATGGCTTTCCGTGTTCCGACTTCTGACGTTTCTGTTGTTGACCTGACAGTTGTTCTTGACAAGGCTGCTTCAATGGACGAC
Organism: Parabacteroides goldsteinii; assembly: GCF_015550595.1. Classification (GTDB taxonomy): domain Bacteria; phylum Bacteroidota; class Bacteroidia; order Bacteroidales; family Tannerellaceae; genus Parabacteroides; species Parabacteroides leei. The sequence continues at coordinate 6,157 of NZ_JADNBB010000033.1, read as the reverse complement.
ATCAAAGCTGCTATGAAAGAAGCTTCTGAAGGCGAATTGAAGGGTGTACTGGGTTACACAGAAGATGCAGTTGTTTCAACTGACTTCCGTGGATGTGCCAACACTTCTATCTTCGACGCTAAAGCAGGTATCTCTTTGGATGACAACTTCGCTAAGATCGTTTCTTGGTATGATAACGAATGGGGTTATTCAAACAAAGTTTGTGAAATGGCTCGCGTTATCGCTGGTAAGTAATCAAAATACAAATCAGTATATGGAAGCCGTCCTCTATAAAGGGGACGGCTTTTTTTGTATCTTTGCACTAAGATGAGAACATATCAACTTATTACCATACTTGGGCCGACCGCTTCCGGTAAAACTCCTTTTGCCGCAGCCCTGGCCGACCGGCTGGATACGGAAATAATCAGCGCCGATTCCCGCCAGATCTATCGTGGCATGGATATAGGCACGGGAAAAGACCTAGCCGATTATACCGTCGCCGGGAAGCCCGTCCCCTATCACCTGATCGATATCTGTGACCCGGGATACAAATACAACGTCTTCGAATACCAGCACGATTTCTTCCGCGCTTACGAAGAGATACGGCAAAAAGGGAAATTGCCTATCCTCTGCGGTGGCACAGGTATGTACATCGAAGCCGTATTGAAAGGTTATAAACTGCTAGACGTTCCCCAAAATCCGGAACTCCGCGAGTCGCTGAAAGAGAAATCGCTGCCGGAACTGGAGCAGATATTGGCTACTTACAAGGTTTTGCACAACAAAACGGATGTAGATTCTGCCCAAAGAGCCATCCGGGCGATAGAAATAGAAGAGTTTTACAAGGTACAGTCGCCGGAAACAAACGAATACGATCCGATCGACAGCCTTATCATCGGTATAAATATCGACCGGGAGCTTCGCCGGGAAAAGATTTCCAGACGACTGCGTGCCCGTCTCGACGAAGGCATGGTGGACGAGGTAAAAAGAATCATCGAATCGGGGGTCAAACCGGACGACCTGATCTATTATGGCCTCGAGTACAAGTTCCTTACCTTATATATTATAGGTGAACTTTCCTATGAAGAAATGGTTTCACAACTAGAGATAGCCATCCATCAGTTTGCCAAACGGCAGATGACCTGGTTCCGTGGTATGGAACGCCGGGGATGCACTATCCACTGGATCGAAGCAACCCTGCCAACCGAAGAGAAAATAGAGAAGACAATTGAATTACTAAACAGAAATAAGGAGTAACGAATAAATATGGTAACAATTAACGATTTAAATAAAGGGGATAATTTCTTCCTGATGGCCGGCCCCTGCGTGATAGAAGGAGAAGAAATGGCTCTGCGTATCGCCGAAAAGGTAGTGGGGATTACTGAAAAATTAAACATACCCTATGTCTTTAAAGGCTCATACCGCAAAGCAAACCGTTCACGGCTGGATTCATTTACCGGTATCGGCGACGAGAAAGCGTTGAAGATACTACATAAAGTAGGCGAAACATTCAATATCCCTACCGTAACGGATATCCACGAAACACACGAAGCAGCGATGGCTGCCGAATATGTGGATGTACTGCAAATCCCAGCCTTCCTGTGCCGTCAGACCGACCTGTTGGTGGCAGCAGCGAAGACCGGAAAGATAGTCAATATAAAGAAAGGACAATTCCTTTCGCCGGGAGCCATGCAATTCGCCGTACAGAAAGTGGCCGATGCAGGCAACGACAACGTGATGATTACGGAACGGGGAACCACCTTCGGTTATACCGACCTGGTAGTCGACTACCGGGGTATCCCTGAAATGCAGACATTCGGTTACCCGGTTATCATGGACGTAACCCACTCGTTGCAACAACCTAACCAGACTTCAGGTGTAACAGGTGGCCTGCCCGCATTGATAGAAACAATAGCTAAAGCCGCCATCGCCGTAGGAACCGACGGACTGTTTATCGAAACCCATCCGGAACCTTCGAAAGCCAAATCCGACGGAGCCAACATGTTACAGTTGGATTTACTGGAAGGCCTATTGACACGTTTGATACGTATCCGCGAAGCTATCAGATAAAGAGACCGCTTACCCATAACAAAAAGGGGCTTCCGTTTACCGAAAGCCCCCTCTCTTTTATATTTTCAAAAGTCCTGATCCTTATTATCCCATTTTACTTATCTTTCTAAGCTTGTCGTCATCTATCAACTTGATCTTACGTCCGTCGATAGCGATGATACGTTCAGAGACAAATGTGGACAGTGTCCGGATGGCATTGGAAGTAGTCATGTTCGACAAATTAGCGAGATCTTCACGAGACAGGTAGATACTCAAGGTAGCACCATCCTCTTCCAATCCATAACTGTCTTTCAGGAATAACAAAGATTCTGCCAGACGACCCCGGATATGTTTCTGCGTAAGGTTCACGGTACGTTCGTCCGCAACTCCCAAGTCGAACGATAGCTGACGGATAAAGAACATGGCCAGATGCGGGTTACCCATTAACAATTCGGTAACAACCGTCATCGGTATCAGGCAAACCGAAGATGCTTCGAACGCAGAAGCATTCGTCAAATAGTTTTCCTGAGCAAAGTTTGCGCGATAACCAAAATATTGCACAGGCTTGATCATACGGATAATCTGGCTTCTACCGCCAACTCCTTCTTTAAAAATCTTCACCTTACCTTTTAGTAAGCACATCATGTCCCTTGGTTCGTCGCCCTCGCAATATATCAACTCGTTACGTTTGAAATGCTGGATCGTCGAATTATTACGGAGAATCTCCCGCTCTTTGTCGGTCAGTACTCTCCATACTTCTGCCAAACTGGCCGATAGATCGACCTCTTCTTTTTGTTGTTTAACCACGACTGTTTTATAACATACTTATGAAGCACAAATGTACAACTTTTCTTTTGAATTAATAAAATGTTTAATACGATAAATTGTATTTTCAATTACATTTTACTTTCTTTTACTACTAATTCAAATTTTATTCGTTACGTTTGTAGCAAAAGGGGTGATAATTTGTTGAAAAGATACGTTTTGATATTTGCTCTGATTTTGTTTACTATAACTGCTTTCGCCAAACCGGAAAGTGGCTATAGAAGTAAGTTGCTGCCCGACTCAAAAGAGAAAACAGAGTCGTCCGTAAGAGCCGACTCCATTATGAAAGAAGTGATTAGGAACGCTGAAAAATACCAGCACGTCCTGTCAAAATACGAAGCGGAGATATACATTAAAGGGCGCACGGAAATACTCAAACACAACTTTCTGTTACGCTTCGGGCATCATCTTTTCCCTGTCGACAGAAAAAACAAAGACATGATCTTCGAGATGGTAAGTCATTCAAAGTTCAATGCTCCGAACAGCTTCCAACACAATTTCCAGGCAGTGAACGGGAATAGTATCCCCAACAGTAAAAAACAACAGGAGGCTTTGGGCTTCCTCAACCTGAATGTATATTCTTCGACGATCTACAATGAAGGAATCATTACGCCCATGACTCAAAACGCATCCAAATTTTACTCCTTCAATCTCGAGGAAGTCTCCGACACGACCGGCATAAAGATCTACAAGATACGGTTCATGCCTAAGCTGTGGAGCCAGAAGCTGATTTGCGGGGATCTGTATATCCGCGACAAGTCATGGATCATCGATAAGATAGATGTGAACGGTCGATTCGACTTTGCTGAGTTCAACCTGGTAATGACATTCGGGAGGGATTACCGCCGGTTCATCCTTCCGGACAAGGCTAGCCTGTTCCTGCGTTACCATGTATTGGGTAATGCTATCGCCACCAGCTATCATTCTTCGTTTAAATACAACGCAATCGAATGGGTGGAAGAAGATAATGAAAGTAAGAAATGGAAGTCACTCGACCTTACCGGGTACTACAAGCTTTCTTCCGATACCGTCCCCATTATCACCGATACGGCATTTTGGAACAAGGAACGCGACCTGCCACTCACTCCGGATGAGGAAAGACTCTACCTGATAGCCGAGAAGGAGAAGAAAAATGAACAGGAAACGGATACCGCCAATATCACCAAGTACCTGAAACTGACGGAAAAGTTCACCAACACGATCAGCATGGACTACAAGACGACCCGTCTCAAATATTCGGGCATATTCAATCCGTTCCAGCTGGGTTACTCCGGACACAACGGTATCACGTACAGGCAACGTCTGCGAATCAGTAAAACATTCGACAAAGACCGCCAGCTTCGTTTCCGCCCGGATGTCGGTTTCGTGTTCAAAAGGAAAGAAGTATTTTTCAGCGTAAACGGTGACTGGGAATACCAACCCGAAAAGAAAGGTATACTCAGTATTTCAGTCGGTAACGGAAACCAAAGTTATTCGTCGGCTATCATGAAAGATATCAACGAACAACTCAAAGACTCATCGTTCAACTTCGATGACCTGAATCTCGAGTATTTCAAACATTACTATGCTGAAATACGTAATAACATAGAACTGTTCAACGGTTTTCAACTCTGGGCCGGTGTCACCTACCACCGCCGTATCCCGGTGAAAAAAGGCAGCAATATAACAGATCCCGGCGAAGGAGTGGAAGAACTGATCAATGAGAACTATCATGACTTCACACCTGTTATCGGCATCTCCTATACTCCCCGGCAGTATTACTGGATGGATGGATACCGGAAAGAATATCTGTATTCCCACTATCCTACCATATCCGTCGAGTTTGCACGGGCGATACCCGGAGTAGGCAAGAGTACCGGTGATTATGCGCGTATAGAGGCTGATATTCATCAAAGCATCCCTTTGGGACTGGCCAGAAAGCTGAATTATCATATTAGCGGAGGAATGTATCTAAATCCGAAGTCGATCTATTTCGCAGACTTCCGTTATTTTTCGCGCCGTCAGTTCCCCGAATCATGGGGAGATGAGTTCGGAGGCGTATTTAACCAACTACGAAGTTTCTGGTTTAATGCATCCGACAAATATGTACAGGGGCACCTGATGTACGAGAGTCCTTTTATCCTATCACAGTTATTCAAGAAAAAGACGTCCAAATATATCTTGTCCGAGCGTTTTTATTTCAGCCAACTTTGGACACCTGTTCTTCCTAGCTACACGGAGGTGGGATATGGTTTCGGTAACCATATCTTCAACGTTGCCGTATTTGCCGGCTTCGACAGGTGGAAGTACCAGAATATCGGTGTCAAGTTCGCCTTCGAATTGTTTCAATGATTTGCCTGCAGACGGACAATCATAATCCCGCTGTTCCGTTTGATGCCTTCCACATACTCCTGCAAAGGGGCTTCATTGATTATGACCTTCTTTCCTGTTGTAGAAGCATGGATAAAAGTAAGCTTCTCTCCTACCCGGCAAACGACACCGACATGGGATATATCCAGCCCTTTTATCGTAGTGACGAAACAGACGATATCGCCCTCTTTGATGCTGGGAGACAACTTATCTATATCTGTTTCCGGAATATAATAATAAGAGCGTGCATTGATTTCCTCTTCTTTGGAGGCGATCTTCGCGACAAGCGCCGGATTCTCTTTCAACGGCTTGTAACTGTCCGGGTGAGTCGACATAAAAGAGACGTTGACAGGAAGGGAGATCCCTCCGATTTCCCGGGTTACATCTTTCACGATACCTTTCCGTTGATTCTCAAATATCCAGTCTGTCGTATAATGCAAGCGGTCTGCGTAATCATGAATTTCCCCGTTACGATAACGGAGAGTTTGCAGATTCTTACAAAACTCTTCAAAGGAAGGAGAAGCTGATTGCATAGTCCTCGTTAATGCGACGACATTCTCTACCAGCGTCATACAATCCATTTCCCGAAGGTTGATGACTAATCCTTCCGGTTCCTTTTCCAAAGTAGCGGCCACATAAGGGGCATTCAGGAAAAAACGGGCCGTTTTAACCATCAGTTCCCCGGTCGGCAATGACTTATTTGGGGCCATCTCTGCAACATACCGGTCAAAGACAGCACGGTCCTCATCGGTACAATATATTTTATCGGCAGCTTGCGCACGAAAAAAGAAGAAACAAGTAAAAAGCAAAAAATAGATTGTTTTCATAAATTCATTATTTGACAGTTTTGAATGTTACTTTTCTCTTGAAAGAAAAGTAATCAAAAGTTCAAGGCTGCACCGGCTTCGCTGCTCCGGGGAAAAACTACGCTGTCGTCTGCGAACTCGCTTCGCTCAAA
>NZ_JADNBB010000032.1 GCF_015550595.1 Parabacteroides goldsteinii | reverse complement strand
CCCAACCACGTCGATGGTACTGCGTAAAAGTGGGAGAGTAGATAACCGCCGTTTTTGTCAGGTCGAAAGACTGAATGGTAGAAAGGAGTTAGTTCGAAAGAACTGACTCCTTTTCTGGTTTTGTACAAATATCAAATGGATATATTACAATAAAGAGTATTGGGAGATATGGGGAATTGTTAGTCGAAAGAGAGTTTTATAATCTCTCCGTAGGAAGGTACGTTCTTGAAAGCATCTTTGATATCATATTCTCCTGCATATACCCGCGCACAGGTTAAAACACCTCCGTGAGCGAATATACATACGTTCTCTAGTCCGCTCTTTCTTATTTCATCGAGGAATGAACTGACACGTTCATACTGATCTTTTAAAGATTCTCCTCCTGGTGTTCTGGTCTCGATCCAGTCTGCAAACCAGGTTTCAGAACGGGGATCAGAGGATAACTCTTCCCAGGATTTCATTTCCCATTCTCCGAAATTAAGTTCTTTTACCCGGTCTTCCCGTGTCGCTTCCGGATAGCCACAGTAAGATGCGAGCCGTACACAACGAGTTAATGGGCTACACCAAATTTTATCGAAGTTTAATCCGGAGAGTGATGCTTTTACTTTTTCAGCCTCTTCTTCAAAAGACGGACGTAATGCGACATCTGTTTGCCCATAGGCATAGCCTGCAGGAACCTCGACAGAGGTGTGTCTGATTAAATAGATATTCATATAGTAATTTTAAAGTGTTGTTGTGTATATAACAGCTATCCCGAGGTAAAAACTCAATTCGCAAAGTAGAAATGTGGCTCCGCAACAATCCCCCGTGTATCCTTGTATTTTCTTATTCATGAGTGCAGTCAGCATATACCAGGTGGCGACGGGAAGAAGACCTGCTAAAAAATAAACAGGTTCTGGTAACCAGTATAAAGGAACTAATAGGCAAATAAGACTGAATAGATATTCTCCTGTCGTCATGCGGCTATATACTGTCTTACTTTTAGCTTCCTCTTCTTTCCGGGCATATGGAAGACGATTGATGATCATTCCTGCAACTCCTTTACTATAAGGATCTCCGGCGAGTATGGCACAACCTGCTAATTCAATTGGGAGGTTACTGAGTAATAAGTAATACAGACCGAAATAGCAGATCAATCCGATTACTCCATAACTTCCTATGTGAGAATCTTTCATGATGGCCAATATTCGTTCCCGACTGGTACCTCCTCCAAATCCGTCAAAGAAATCCGCCAGTCCGTCTTCATGTAAACAGCCTGTAATTAATAATCGGGTTATCATTGCTAGTGCCAAAGCGACTCCGGCCGGTAGAATAAGAGAGCCTGCATACAATACGATAACCATTAATCCGGCAGTAAACCAACCGACCAATGCCCACCGGCTAACTATATTCTTGAAATATTCGGCGGGTACTTCTGCCAGTTTCCAGAAAGGCAGACGTGTAAAGAATATGAATGCAGCCAATATACGTAACATATATATAAATGTTAGGAATGGAATACCATCCGGTTAGAAATATTTTGTCACAGCAGCTTGCTGGAAAGTATGCATTTCATTTATCATACGTATAGCCGAGTCAATGATCGGGTAAGCGCATACTGAACCGGATCCTTCTCCTAAACGTAGTCCCAGATTTAATACCGGCTCTGCCTGGAGGGCATCCAACACTTTTCTGTGCCCTGCTTCATCTCCGCAATGTCCGAATATGCAATAAGGGAGCATGTCCGGATAGAGACGGGAAGCAGCCAACACACAATTGGTCATAATAAAGCCATCGACAAGGATGACCATTTTGAGTTCAGCCGCCCGGAGCATTCCACCTACTGCCATGACCATTTCATAACCTCCGAAATAACTGATTACATCTAAAGTACTGTTATCGCCTTTGTAGTTTTCAAGAGCAGCTTTTAGCACATTATATTTATGTTGCACTCCATTGCTGTCCAAACCACTTCCGGCACCCACACATTCGACTAAAGGAATACCTGTGAGGCAAGTCATCCACATGCTGGATGCTGCTGTGTTACCTATCCCCATTTCCCCGAAACTGATAACATTGCATCCTTCTTTATGGCAGTCGGAAACGATGTCGGCACCATACTGAAGAGCCAATTCCATTTCTTCACGAGTCATAGCAGCTTCGTGGAGGAAGTTGCGGGTCCCTTTTCTGATTTTACGGTCTATTAATTGTGGGATTACAGGAAAATCGAAATCAACCCCGCCATCGACGATCTTTATATCGAAGCCGTGTTGACGTGTAAGGAAACAAACACCGGCTCCGCCATTCAGGAAATTGTGGATCACTTGTCGGGTGACTTCTTTGGGGGATTTGCTTACTCCTTCATCGGCAATGCCATGATCGGAAGCGTATATAACATTGACAGGATGATTTAATGCAGGCGCAAGTGTCTGCTGAATCAGTCCGACCTGAAGGGCTATTTCTTCTAATCTGCCTAACGAACCTTTAGGTTTGGTCAGGTTGTTTATTTTTTCTTGTAACGCTTCCGCAATAGCAGTATCCGGTTTTTCAATGTGAAAAGTAATCATTGTTTTATTATTTTGTTATTCTTTTATTTTCATGGGTATTCCGCTTATCATCAGTACGACTTCATCGGCACGGGAGGCAATGTATTGGTTCAACCATCCCTGTAAGTCGGTGAATTTACGCTGTACCGGATCGGGAGATACGCCTCCCAATCCTATTTCATTGGTAACAAAGATGAGATAAGCATGCTGTTCAGCCAATCGGTTGAATTCTTCTTTTAGTTCTTTGAGTGACAGATCGACATTGCTGTCATTGTCAAAAAAGAAATTAGTTCCCCATAGGGTGACGCAATCTATTACAACTACGCGGCCTTCCAAGTTGTGATGGCTCAGATATTTTTCTTCTTCGATGTTTGTCCATTCCGGACCACGATCTGCCTGGTGGCGAAGAACACGTTGACGGAATTCCTCGTCCCATACGCGGGAGGTAGCCAGATAAACCGGGTTAGTGCTTAATGATAAGGCTAGCTTTTGTGCGTATCCGCTTTTACCCGAACGTTGCCCCCCGGTTATAAGTACAATATGCTTATCCGACACTTTATTCATCTTTAGGTTTGTTACGGGAAGCAGTACGTTTAGCCTTGTTTAAAGGGTTATTTTTACTGGTCTTCCGCAGGCTGGCCGACTTTGGTGATGCGGCTAGACGTTGTGCAACAGCTGCTTTTCCTAACGATTTGCCGAACTTCGGTTGTAATGCATCTTTCAACGCTTTTTCTTCCGGACTCAGCTTCTCCTTCGGTTTGGCTCCACTTTTTGCAGCTTTTCTTGCAGCTGCATATTTGTTGTATTTTACGTATTTTCCGGGTCTTAATGTATTGCTGGAACCGGACGGTTTATTACTGTTTTCTGCTTTAGGTGCAGTTACTGTCTTTTTCCCTTTTTTCTCCGGAGCTTTTGTTGTTTCACCAAAAAACAGATTTTGTGTTTTGCCGACTACAGCACGCGAATGCTCTTGAGCCTGACCTTCGTATTTACCTACATTGATCTGAATATCATCCAGCATGACAATGTCGGATTTACTGACCTTCTGTCCGACTTCCGGTTGTTTACCATTAACGGTAACCCGTCCCATTTCAATGAACTTGTCCGCTTCCCGGCGTGAGCAATAACCTGCATCACTAAGTAATTTGTTTAGTCTTATTTCCATTGTATATAATTATCTTTAATGTAATAATAGTGATAAAAAACAAACAAGCAATCCCATTGCCAGTTCTGTATTGCTGTTTATTTTAGTCGCAATTAACATGTCTTCTACAGTAAAAGCTCTGTCATTGATACCAATGTATGGTTTTTCAACAGACTGGCCGAAATAGTCGTGTGTTCCTCCGAAACGACAGTCCAGGATAGCAGCCAGGGCAGCCTCCGGATAGCCCGAGTTGGGACTGAGGTGTGCACGGCCGAACTGTTGGAGATAGTTTCTTCTATGCCAGTTACCGGAAACCAGCAGCATCAGGCAGGCCGTTAACCGGGCAGGGATATAATTGGCTACATCATCCAGTCGGGCGGCTACTTGTCCGAATTCTTTATACCGTTCGTTTTTATAACCAATCATGGAGTCGAGTGTATTGATCATTTTATAAGCCATCATACCGGGTAATCCCAGCAGAGCAAACCAAAACATGGGAGCAATAACACCGTCGCTCAAGTTTTCTGCTAATGTTTCCAGGGCAGCCGCTCTGATTTCCTGAGGAGATAGATGGGATGTGTCGCGACCGACAATACGACCGACCTGCATACGCCCTTCTTCTACGCTCCGGTCTACAGCTTCAAAAACAGCTTTTACTTCTGTAATCAATGTTTTTCCTGCCAGACAATAGAAAACCCCGACTCCGACAAGCAGTGCATAAAACTGTGTGTTGATTACTGCCGCCCACTGCAGGAGTAAGGAAGGAAGGAAATAGATGCCTGTAACAAGAACCAATGTAAGTAAAGCTCCTTTATAGAAACGATTGTTTCCTACATTGAGTTTCTTTTCACCGAAAGAAATTAATTTGCCAAACCATATAATGGGATGGGGCCACCCTTCCGGATCACCCAATAGGCGATCTGCCAGCCATCCTCCTAAAAAGGGGATTACTTTTATTAAATATATAGATTGATATGACCAGTACATTGCATTTGTTATATGAGAGACAAAGGTAGAAAATTGTACCGTTTTTTGTTTTGTAAATTCACGAATAAATATCTACCTTTGTCTTATGTTAAGGATAATAACACATATAGAGCGACTATTGCTGGTGCACGATTGCGTAATTGTGCCGAAATTCGGTGGTTTTGTGTTGCAAACGGTCTCTTCCGTTTACAATGGGGCAGATCATTTGTTTAATCCGCAACGCAAAGAAATTGTTTTTAACATCACATTACAACATAACGACGGCTTACTTTCGGAATCATATATGCAAATGTATGATGTGAATTACCGAAAAGCACAGTTAATGTTGGAGGAAGATGTTGAAGATATGAAAGCTGCTTTGCAGGAGGAAAAGAAGTTGTCCCTGGGGGGATTAGGAACTTTTAGCCTGGGAATGGAAGGACAGGTTATTTTCCATCCGGGTAATTCCGATTCCTTTAGTATTGTTTCTTATGGTTTGGCAGCATTTCATTTTCCGCAGTTGAAACCTGTTTTGGCAGAACGTGAAGAAGCTGTTCTATTGGCGGGAAAGAAGAAGAAAGATATCTTATACATTCCAGTTAATCGAAAATTTCTCCGCGTAGCTGTTGCTTCTGCGGCCGCTCTCGCTTTATTCCTGTTGGTATCAACTCCGGTAAAGGATGTGAACCAAGCTGCTTATACGGCCAGTTTTGTTCCAACAGAAATGGTTGTTAAAAGTGTGCCGGAAATGAAAGTGGAAGAAGTTGCGCCAACTGTGTCTGTGGCAAAGGAGTCAAAAGCGGCAGAGATAAAAAAGAATACTGCAGTAGTAACCACTGTTCCCAAGGTTAAAAAACAGGAGGTTGTCTCCAAATCAGTTGAAAAGATACCTGTTCCTAAAATGTATCACATCGTAATAGCCAGTTTCCCGACAGCGGAACAGGCTGATAAATACATTGCCGGTGTAGATCGTAACGAATGTAAGCATGTTAGTAAAGTGGCCCGTGATGGAAAATATCGTATTTATGCTGATAAATTCGATAATCGTGAACAAGCCGAAGCTTATATGTCTACACTTCGTACCAATGAGAAATATAAGGATGCTTGGTTGTTTATCAGTCGCTAATAGAACAGCTTATTGTATATATTTCTGATTTTTTACAAGTCGTATTAATACTGATATAAAAAGGCATCCGAAAGAAATTTTATTTTCCTTCGGATGCCTTTTCTTTTTCTCCCGGGAGAAAAAAGTTTTTTATGTAGACGTGTTTTAGAGTTATCGTAATTTATTCCTCTTCTTGCTTCGATTGTTTTTTCTTTTTTAGCCGGCCGGCTTTGCGTAAAGCCTGGTCCAGAATGTACAGGATCTGACCATTGGTGCTGCGGAACTCGTCCGCAGCCCAGGTTTCGATAGCTTCCATCATTTCAGCGTCGATTCGCACGACAAAATTTTTGGTTGCATTCTCTTTTTTGGCCATCACTTATATTAATATTAAAAATTTAGAATCATTGGTACAATATTCGGGTATTGATAACCGGTCGATCAAACATTGATAATATTGCCGGTAAAACAGAAATACTGATGTCATTAAATGCTCTTTCTTATGATTTCGTAATGATAATTATTTGATATTATTTTGATATCACAAATTAAACCCTAAAAAAGGATATATCCAAATAAATTATATCCTTTTTTAGGGCAGTATTTAAAATATTATTTAGCTTTGTCTACTCAAAATTTACACGATTGGAATTTCAATTAGATACAGACAACAAGGAGTTTCAGGATGCTTTGCAGCTGATCACTCACACGCGCCAGTCTGTTTTCCTGACCGGGAAAGCAGGTACGGGCAAGTCTACATTTCTTAAATACATCTGTGCTCATACCAAAAAGAAATATGTTGTATTAGCACCGACCGGGATTGCTGCTATAAATGCAGAGGGAGTGACGTTACATTCTTTCTTTAAATTACCGTTCCGTCCAATGTTGCCTGATGATCCGGATCTGAGCTTGAAAGATGGAAGAATTTTTGAATTCTTTAAATACAGAAAGGAACATCGGAAGATTATTTCAGAAGTGGAGCTGATCATTATCGACGAGATTTCAATGGTACGGGCCGATATAATTGATTGTGTAGACCGTATTTTACGTGTGTTTTCCGGAAATATGCGTTTACCTTTCGGAGGTAAACAATTATTGTTTGTGGGAGATGTCTTTCAATTGGAGCCGGTGGTCCCGTCGGATCAGAAAGAAATATTGAGTCTTTTCTATGCCAGTCCGTTCTTTTTCTCGGCCCGTGTTTTTAATTCTATCAACCTGGTGCCGATAGAATTGCAGAAAGTATATCGCCAAACAGATCCTGTCTTTATCAATATATTGGACCGGATACGCAATAATGCGGCCACGAAACAAGAACTGGATACATTGAATGGCCGTTATTTTCCGGAGTTTGTTCCACGCAACGAAGATATGTATATAACGTTAGCTACGCGTCGTGACCAGGTGGATTTTATCAATGAAAAAAGATTATCGGAACTTCCCGGTGAAGAATTTATTTCTATAGGACGTATAGACGGTGATTTCCCGGAATCATCTTTGCCGACTCAACTGAACCTGGCGATTAAAGACCAGGCACAGGTTATTTTTATCGATAATGATCATGAACGGCGCTGGGTGAATGGAACTATCGGAATGGTATCCGGTATTGACGAGAACGGAAATGTTTATGTCTTGCTTGAAAATGGAATCGAACATTTGGTTGAGCCGACTTCATGGCGTAATTATAAGTATAAATATAATGAGAAAGAAAAGAGGATAGAGGAAGAAATTGTCGGAACATTCGAACAATTACCTATCCGTCTGGCCTGGGCTATTACTGTACATAAAAGTCAGGGACTTACTTTCAGCCGGGTTGTAGTGGATCTTACCGGAGGTGTTTTTGCCGGAGGACAAACTTATGTCGCTTTAAGTCGCTGTACTTCACTTGAAGGGCTGGTCTTAAAGAGCCGGGTTACTTCTCGTGATATATTTGTACGTAAGGAGATTGTTCAGTTCAGTCAGATCTTTAATAATAAGGAACTCATTGATAAAAGTCTTCGTGAAAGTGAGGCTGAACTCCTCTATGCACGTGCGGTTCATGATTTTAACCGTGGAGATATGAAGAATGCTGTAGAGTCATTTTCCATGGCAGTCGGAAAACGCAATGAACTCGGTAACCCTTTGGTTCAACGGTTGCTTCGTTCCAAACTTCAACAGATCAATACGCAGCAGGAGCAAATAAAGAAATTGAAAGAGGAACTGTATGCACAGCGGGAAATACTGAAAGAATATGCTCATGAGTATTATTTGATGGGGAACGAATGTGTTACAAAAGCCAATGATCCGAATGCCGCTTTGCGTTCTTTTGATAAAGCGTTGAAACTTTATCCGGAATATGTGGATGCCTGGGTTCGTAAAGGGGTTACATTACTGGATTTGGGTGAAACTTATGATGCTCAGGTTGCTTTGAACGAAGCTGTCCGGTTGAGTCCTCTTTCATTTAAAGCCAGGTATAATCGTGGGAAATGTTACCTGCGTATGAAGTATTATGAAGAAGCTGTTGCGGACCTTCAAAAAGCTGTATCCATAAAGTCGAAACATGCTTCAGCACACGAGTATCTGGCCGAGGCATACCGTTATGTGGGGGAAGAAGAGCTTGCCAGGCAGCATCAGGATATTGCAGATAGTCTGAGAGAAAATAGAAATATTTAAGAAAGACCATAAAAATCAAAAGGAATCGTAATGGTTTCGTAATATAGATTATATATCTTTGTGGTGTTTTATAAAAAATGTATTGATTGTTTTATTTAAACACTACTTAGTATGAGGGGCGTATTTGTATTCATTCTTTTTCTTTTTTGTCTGACATTCGCATTGGATGCCCAGGTTACAACTTCCGGGATTAGTGGAAAAGTGACGGCGGAAGGCGAACTGCTGATTGGAGCGACAGTACAAGCTGTCCATGAACCTTCCGGTACTACATATGGAACAGTGACAAATGTTGACGGGCGTTATAGTTTACAGGGAATGCGTATCGGTGGCCCGTATACGGTAGAAGTGTCTTATGTCGGATATCAGAAAGCTATATATAAAAACATTACTCTTCAATTGGGTGAAACTTATCTGCTCGATGTTAATTTGACGGAATCGTTATCGCTGGAAGAAGTGGTTGTGACGGCTTCGAAGGCTGCGCTGTTTAATTCTCAGAAAACAGGGGCTGCGCAGAATTTTAATCAGGAACAGATATTGTCAACACCTTCCGTTAACCGGAGTATTTTCGATATTACAAAAATGAATCCGATGGGGATTAACACGAGTAGTGGAATGTCGTTTGTTGGTTCAAGTAATAAATATAACTCCTTTCAGATCGATGGAACGGCTAATAATGATGTGTTTGGATTGTCTGCCAGTGGAACAAATGGTGATCAGGCTGGAGCAAATCCAATCTCATTGGATGCTATTGAAGAAATTCAAGTGGTAATTGCTCCATTTGATGTACGTCAGAGTGGATTTACTGGTGGTGGTATTAATGCAATCACAAAATCCGGAACGAATACATTTCATGGATCGGTTTATGGATATTATAATAATGAAAAATTTTATGGAAAAACACCTGGTGATGTAAAGGAACGTACACGTTTGGATGATCAATCATCCGAGACCTATGGAGTTACATTGGGTGGTCCGATCATTAAAAATAAGTTGTTCTTTTTTACGAACTTTGAACGTGTAAAAGAAATTTATCCAACAACAAATAATATTGGAACAGAAAGTTCTAAATTAGATAAAAATGAAGTCGACCTGATTATTAATAAAATATCTCAATTGACAGGAGGTTATAATGGAGGAGGTTATGGTCCTTTGGATGTAGATACTTATTCGAATAAATTTTTAGCCCGTATCGATTGGAATGCGAATGATAAAAATAAATTTACACTTCGGTATAGTTTACTTGATGCACGTAGTATGAATTTTTCCAATAAACTGGCTGCAGCTCGTTTGAATGATAATGGATATTATATGAAGAATTCCACTCATTCCATTGTTGCAGAATTAAATACACAGATAAGTTCTTTATTGGCGAATGAGTTGCGTGTGGGATGGACTCGTGTACGTGATAATCGTGATCCGCTGGGACAAGCTATGCCTTATGTCAAGATAGAACAACTCTACAAAAACACTTCATTGGAATTTGGGACGGAAAGATTTTCTATGGCGAACTCATTAAATCAGGATATTTTTACATTAACGGATAATCTGACTAAAATGATAGGAAATCATTCTGTCACAGTGGGGACATATAATGAGTTTTTTAAAATGAGTAATCTTTATCTGACAAACAATTATGGTTCTTATACTTATAGCTCATTGGATGATTTTCTGTCTGTAGGGACCGCTAATGAAGTAGCTCCTAAGTATTATGATTATTCGGTAACACGCCCGGAAATAACCGGAACAAACCGTTGGGCTCCTGAATTTGGTGCCGCACAATTAGGCTTTTATGCGCAGGATGAATGGAATGTGACGAATTTGTTTCGATTAACTTATGGAGTGCGAATGGATATACCGTTGTTTTTTGATAAACCGTTGGCAAATGAAACATTTAATAATTCGGATATAGCAAAACAGTACAATGTTGCTACTAACCAATTACCTTCAACCAAAGTGTTGTGGTCGCCTCGTGTTGGTTTCCGTTGGAATTTGGATGAAAACCGTAAGACTTTAATACGTGGTGGTGTAGGTATTTTTACTGGACGTATTCCTTTTGTCTGGATATCGAATAGTTTTACGAATACTGGTATTGAAGTAAGCCGTACATCTTTAAATTCTTATAATATGCCGAAAGTAGGTCCGGATGATTTTCATTTTAGTATTGACCCGTCAAAGCAATATGAATCGCCAGCTACCTCAGAGGTGAATGTTGTTGATAAAGATTTTAAATATCCTTCTGTTTTTCGTGCGAATCTGGCCTTGGAACATACTTTACCTTATGATGTCCGTGTCAGTTTAGAGGGTTTATATTCAAAAACCTTAAACAATATTTTATATGAAAATATCAATTATCAACCCAATGGTAGCTTAAATAATGGGGGAGATAATCGTCCTACTTATAAAAAGGTCGATGATAACTTTACACAAATAATGTATTTAACTAATACGAATAAAGGATATACGTATAATGTAACAGGTAAAGTTGAGAAGTCTTTTGATTTCGGTTTAAATGCCATGGTAGCATATACTTACGGGCAAGCTAAATCCTTAACAGATGGAAATTCATCACAGGCTTATTCCGGCTGGAAATATAATCCTGTTTATGGAGGAGATGTTGCTCCGGAGTTAAGCTGGTCTATGTTTGACGTGCGTAATCGTATAGTTGCTTCTGTATCTTATACAAAAGAATATGCAAAACATTTTGCAACGACTGTGAGTCTGTTTTATAATGGTCAGACCGGTGGGCGTTATTCTTTGCTATACTCCAAAGATCTAAATGGTGATGGGTATGGAAATGACTTGTTATATATACCGACAGACGCAGAGCGTGAAAAAATGGTTTTTACTGATATTGTTTCAAGTGGAAAAGTTACTTCAACTGCAGCAGAACAAAAGGATGCTTTTATTAAATGGATTGAAGGAAATAAAGAAATCAGAGGAACAAAAGGGGACCATATGAAACGAAATCAATTAGTAATGCCGTTTGAGCATCATTTTGATTTTCATATTGCGCAAAATTTCTTTATGAATGTGGCAGGAAGAAGGCATACTCTGCAAGTAAATTTTGATATATTAAATGTCGGAAATTTATTCAATAAGAAATGGGGATTATATCATCAGACTTCTACTGGATATGATCTGACGCCTGTAACTGCATCTGCTGGTAAGGATGGTCAGTTTACTTATCAGTTCCGTGATCCGGGTGATATGTATACGAATACGGTAATAACTTCACGTTGGCAGGCTCAGATCGGTTTACGCTATATTTTCTAACTGTGTATTTTGTGATTTGAATTAAATAATCGGGAGAGGTTCGCTATCTTTGTGAACCTCTTTTTTTTAGCTGATATGGATATGAAAAGATATTTATGTTTGTTTTTAGTATGCGCAGCTCTTGCCGGTATTCTTCTCTCCGGTTGTTCTGCGTCTAAGCATAATGACCGTTATGTGGTTGTTCTTTCCATGGATGGTTTTCGGTCTGACTATCCGGATCGTGCTTATACCCCGACATTGGATTCTCTGGCGAAAGTCGGGATACGTGCTGCCTTTCGTCCTTCTTTTCCCAGTGTAACTTTTCCCAACCATTATAGTATGGCGACCGGTTTACATCCGGATCATCATGGTTTGGTTAATAATTTCTTCTATGCTTCCGACCTGGATAGTGTTTATCGCATGGCAGATCCGACTCCTGGCTTTTATGGAGGCGAACCGATCTGGAATACAGCAGAGAAACAAGGTGTGCATACCGCTTCTTTCTTCTGGGTAGGCAGTGAATATCCGATTCAGGGACGTCAGCCTTCTATCTGGAAACCATTTGATAAACACGTCCCTTATTCAGACCGTGCGGATTCTGTAGTTGCTTGGTTGCGTTTACCGGAAGATATACGCCCTCACTTGGTTATGTGGTATATAGAGGAACCGGATGGGATCGGTCATGTCTGTACCCCCGATTCTTCGGCAACCTTGCAAAAAGTAGAGGAGTTGGATCGGGTACTGAATCATTTCTTTAATGAAGCCCGTAAACTGGATATTTTTGATAAGATAGATTTTATTGTTCTTTCCGATCATGGGATGGCTACTTTTACTCCGGATAGATATGTCAATCTGAATGACTATTTGCCTAGGGATAGTTTCGATTATATATTTGACGGTGTCCCGACCCTGTTGTATCCGAAAGACGGATATACGGAAAAGGCATATGCAATCCTGAAGGAAGTACCCCATATAAAAGTGTGGAAGAAAAATGAAATACCGGAGAAGTATATTTATGGCTCAAATCCCCGCATCGGCGATTTATTTGTAATGCCGGATATTGGAACCTATTTGGATTTTCGGCCCGAATCTCGTCCAAGGCTCGCTGCTACACATGGGTATGACAATTTCGCTCCGGAGATGGAGGCTATATTTTATGCTGCAGGACCATCTTTCAGGCAACATGTGGAATTACCGGTAATGGCAAATGTGAATCTGTATCAGATAATAGCACGTTTATTAGATATCAAGCCTGCGCCGAATGACGGAGATAGTCTGGTAGTCAATGCTTTATTTCGGTAGAAGTTGGAAATAAATATAGATAAAACAGAAAAATCAGACTTTTTTACGAAGTTTGTTGATTTTATAGTAAAATACCCGGATTAATCAATTACATTTGTGGAATATTTGAGATTGACTTAAGTTTGTATTAGAAGTAATTGCTCGCAACTTGATTTGTAAAGTAAACTTTTTATCCAACACATTCAGGCTCAATAAACAATTAAATTAAAGTTTACAAAATGAATCTTTACATTTCAAATTTAAGTTACAACATCACAGATGCTGACTTAAGAGAATTATTTGCAGATTATGGTGAAATTACTTCTGCAAAAGTTATTACAGACAGAGAAACCGGCCGTTCAAGAGGATTCGGTTTTGTAGAATTAAGCGATGACGAGTTAGCAAAAAAAGCAATTGAAGAACTAAACCAGGCAAGCTATGATGAAAAAATCATCAATGTAACAGAAGCCAGACCGAGAGAAGAAAGAAGCGACAGAGGCGGCAATAGAGGCGGCGGCTACGGTTCCAACAGAGGCGGTGGCGGTTATGGCTCTAACAGAGGTGGTGGCGGTGGCTACGGCTCTAACAGAGGCGGTGGAAGATATTAATTCTATCTACGATAAATAAAAAAAGCGATCAGAGATGGTCGCTTTTTTTATTTCTATCATAAGGAGTTTAATGCGCTAAAAATCGTAATTCATTCCCGGACAAAAAGCCAGTTGACTATTTGCACTTTTGATCTGAATCTTATTTTCGCGGGCTAGCCATCCGATTGCAGACCATAAATCAGCTTCACACAATGAGGTCGCTTTTTTTAGCTCCTCTAAACTCCAACATCCACCATCCAGTAACAGATTCCAGATAGTACCTGCATTCAATCCAATTGTTCCTTTCGTCATGACAAACTCTGTTTTATGTTTATGGTATGTTTTATTAAACAGAATTTGAAACGAAAATGATATAATCGCTTCGTTTTTTTAGCGTGTTTTAGAAAACGGATGGTTCCTGTTAACTTTAATCCACACAAACGGTCAGAAGCACTTCTTATAAAGTATGGATAGAGATAATAGCTATACTCTGATAGTAATTTCTACTGCAGTGAAAGAATATCCCCACTATAGTGGGGAAAGTTAACGAAAAAGCCTGCCGAAATGAATCAGCAGGCTTTTTTAGTAGTGCGTCCGGGGATCGAACCCGAGTTTCCGCCGTGAGAGGGCGGCGTCCTAGGCCACTAGACGAATGCACCGTTTCGTGTCATAGTTTTCATTGTTTGACGCTGCAAAATTAAGTATTATTTCTTTTCGGTGTTCTCTTTATGCAGAAAAAATGTAAAGAATTTTATCCGGCTCTGTCAGAATGATACAAGAATTGTCCTTGTACCACTAAAAGGCGTTAAAAGTAAGCGCATTTTCGTTTATATTTCATTGTTCTTCCTGTTTATTTATTCTACCTTTGCCCTCTGTTATTGAACAATATACTATTGAACAATTACTAATACCAGTATTATAAATAACTAATATTATGGCAGAACTAAAAGAAAAACTTTTCTCAGAATTCGCTCCGGTCTCTACTGAAGAGTGGATGGCGAAGATCACGGCTGACCTGAAAGGTGCTCCGTTTGAGAAAAAGCTTGTTTGGAAGACAGGCGAAGGATTTAATGTAAATCCTTTCTATCGTGCAGAAGACATCGAAGGACTGAAGACAACCGAGTCTCTTCCCGGTGAATTCCCTTATGTTCGCGGAACAAAGAAGGATAACGATTGGAAGGTACGCCAGAACATTGAAGTAACTTGTTTCAAAGAAGCCAACGAAAAGGCTCTTGACCTGCTGACTAAAGGCGTTACTTCACTCGGTTTCATTATTAAAGGTGATGAAGTAAATGCCGACAATATTGCCACTTTATTGAGCGGTATCTGTCCGGAAGCTACTGAATTGAACTTCAATACTTGCAACTGCAAGGCTGAAAAGCTGATCGGTATCCTGGAATATTACCTGAAAGGAAAAGATGTCGACCTGAACAAGTGTTTCGGTTCTGTCAATTATGATCCTTTCAAAAAACCGTTGGTGAAAGGTAAAGAAAATGGAAATTGGGTGGAAGCTGCATCTGCTGTGCTCAAAGCAGGACAGGCTTTACCCGGTTATAAAGTATTAGCTGTAAACGGTTTCTACTTCAACAATGCCGGTGCTTATATCACTCAGGAACTGGGTTATGCATTGGCTTGGGGTAACGAACTGATGGCGAAACTGACTGAAGCCGGTTTCAGTGCTGACGAAGTTGCCAAGAAGATCAAATTCAATCTGGGTATCAGCTCTAACTACTTCATGGAAATCGCGAAGTTCCGTGCTGCCCGTTGGTTGTGGGCAGAGATCGTTGCAGCCTACAATCCTGCATGCAACTGCGCTTGCAAGATGAATGCACATGCTCAGACTTCCGAATGGAACATGACTGTTTACGATGCTCACGTAAACCTGTTGCGTTCTCAGACTGAAGCGATGTCTGCAGCTTTGGCGGGTGTCGATTCTATCACTGTCCGTCCGTTCGATAAGACTTATCAGACTCCGGACGATTTCTCGGAACGTATCGCACGTAACCAGCAATTGTTACTGAAAGAAGAATGTCACCTGGATAAGGTGGTCGATCCTTCTGCCGGTTCTTATTATGTAGAAGTACTGACTAACTCGTTGGCCGACGTTGCCTGGAAACTGTTCCTGGAAGTAGAAGACAAAGGCGGTTTCGGTGCTGAAGTGGCTAACGGTAACATACAGAATGCAGTAAATGCTTCTAACGTAGCTCGTAAGAAAGCTGTTGCTACCCGTCGCGAAATCCTGCTGGGTTCTAACCAGTTCCCGAACTTCACAGAAGTAGCTGCCGGTAAGATTAAAGAAACAGCTTCTTGCTGTTGTGGCGGTGGTCACTCTTGTGGTGAATCGACTGTTACTCCTCTTGATTTCTCCCGTGGTGCATCTGAATTCGAAGCATTGCGCCTGGCAACGGAAAATAGCGGTAAGACTCCGAAGGTATTCATGTTGACTATCGGTAGCTTGTCTATGCGTATTGCCCGTTCACAGTTCTCAAGTAACTTCTTTGCTTGTGCTGGATACAAGGTAATTGATAACTTAGGTTTCGAAACAGTAGAAGCCGGTGTTGATGCTGCCATGAAAGCAGGTGCTCAGATCGTTGTTCTTTGTTCTAGTGATGACGAATATGCAGAATTTGCTCCTGCTGCTTATAAAGCATTGGCCGGACGTGCCGAGTTTGTTGTAGCCGGTGCTCCTGAATGTATGGAAGACCTGAAAGCTCAGGGTATCGATCAATTTATTAATGTAAAGAGCAACGTGCTCGAAACATTGAAGGCTTTCAACGCAAAATTAGGAATCGCTTAAGTAGAAACAATTATGAGACCAAATTTTAAAAACATAGATATCAAGAATGCCGGTTTTGCAGCAACCAATGCTGCCGAATGGGCAAAAGCCAATGGCATTGAAGCCGATTGGAAAACACCTGAGCATATCGAGGTGAAACCTGTTTATACGAAAGAAGACCTGGAAGGTATGGAGCATCTGAACTATGCATCCGGTCTGCCTCCTTATCTGCGTGGCCCGTATAGCGGTATGTATGCGATGCGTCCCTGGACGATCCGCCAGTATGCCGGTTTCTCTACAGCAGAAGAATCGAATGCATTCTATCGCCGTAACCTGGCTTCCGGTCAGAAAGGTCTGTCTGTTGCATTCGACCTTCCGACACACCGCGGATACGATGCCGACAACGAACGTGTTGTGGGTGACGTTGGTAAAGCTGGTGTATCTATCTGTTCTCTGGAAAACATGAAAGTTCTGTTCGCAGGTATTCCTTTGAACAAGATGTCTGTTTCCATGACTATGAACGGTGGTGTTCTTCCGGTATTGGCATTCTACATCAACGCAGGTCTGGAACAGGGCGCTAAGTTGGAAGAAATGGCCGGTACGATTCAGAACGATATCCTGAAAGAGTTCATGGTGCGTAATACTTATATCTATCCGCCTGAATTCTCTATGAAGATCATCGCTGATATCTTCGAATATACATCACAGAAGATGCCGAAGTTCAATTCTATCTCTATCTCCGGTTACCATATGCAGGAAGCCGGTGCTACAGCAGATATCGAAATGGCTTATACGCTGTGCGACGGTATGGAATATCTTCGTGCCGGTGTGAACGCTGGTATCGATGTGGATGCATTCGCTCCGCGTCTGTCATTCTTCTGGGCTATCGGTGTGAACCACTTCATGGAAATCGCCAAGATGCGTGCTGCACGTATGTTGTGGGCGAAGATCGTGAAGAGCTTCGGTGCCAAGAACCCGAAATCACTGGCATTGCGTACTCACTGCCAGACTTCAGGATGGTCGTTGACGGAACAGGATCCGTTCAACAACGTTGGTCGTACTTGTATCGAGGCTATGGCTGCTGCACTGGGACATACACAGTCTCTGCACACCAACGCGCTGGATGAAGCTATCGCATTGCCGACAGACTTCTCTGCACGTATCGCCCGTAACACACAGATCTATATACAGGAAGAAACAAAGATTTGTAAGGAAATCGACCCATGGGCCGGTTCTTACTATGTAGAGTCTTTGACAAACGAACTGGTACACAAAGGTTGGGCGTTGATCCAGGAAATCGAAAGTATGGGCGGTATGGCAAAAGCTATCGAAACAGGTCTTCCGAAGATGCGTATCGAAGAAGCTGCTGCCCGTACACAGGCTCGTATCGACTCTGGTGTTCAGACAATCGTTGGTGTTAACAAATATCGTCTGCCGAAAGAAGATCCGATCGATATCCTTGAAATCGACAACACTGCCGTTCGTAATGAACAGGTAGCAGCTCTTAAGGTTTTGCGTGAAAACCGCGATGAAGCAGCTGTTCAGCAGGCATTGGCCGATATCACTGAATGTGTAAAAACTAAGAAAGGCAACTTGCTGGAACTGGCTGTTAAGGCTGCCGGCCTGCGTGCATCATTGGGAGAAATCTCGGATGCCTGCGAAGTTGTTGTGGGACGTTATAAAGCAATCATCAGAACTATTTCAGGCGTGTATTCATCAGAAACAAAGAAAGACGCAGACTTCATCAAAGCTTGCGAGCTGACAGAAAAGTTTGCTAAGAAAGAAGGTCGCCAGCCTCGTATCATGATCGCTAAGATGGGTCAGGACGGACACGACCGTGGTGCTAAAGTTGTTGCAACAGGTTATGCAGACTGTGGTTTCGACGTGGATATGGGACCGTTGTTCCAGACTCCGGCAGAAGCTGCCCGTCAGGCTGTTGAAAACGACGTTCACGTAATGGGTGTTTCTTCTCTGGCTGCCGGACACAAGACGTTGATCCCGCAGGTTATCGATGAACTGAAGAAGCTAGGCCGCGAAGACATCATCGTTATCGCAGGTGGTGTAATCCCTGCACAGGACTACGACTTCCTGTACAAAGCAGGTGTTGCTGCTATCTTCGGCCCGGGTACTTCAGTGGCTAAGGCTGCTGTTCAGATCCTGGAAATCCTGCTAGGAGAATAATAATAGCTGAATATCTTACAGATTGATACTGCGTAGTTTTCTGTAGAGAACTACGCAGTTCTTTTATCCAATGTGCACGAATCTATATACACAAAGAACATACTCACATAATTAAATACATATAAAAATGGCAAAACAACGACATTTTCATGAGGGCAGAACGGGAAGAAACGACATCTCCCGTCGTTTATCCGATAGAAAAGAAGGAGAGCAATTGTCCGGTGCACAATTAGAATTAAATTGTATAAGGAAGAAGATAGCCAGCCAAAAAGAGGAAATCTATCTGATACCGGAAAAGGAAGAACGTATCAAAGATTTTTTTGAACGGAATGCCAAACCTGTATTCGAAAAAGAAACAGCTTTAAAATATAAGTATCTTGTTTATCTGGATGAGGCTTATGAAAGTGGAGAACTGACTTCCGGCGAAAAGGAGACACTCCTCGATCTTTTTGCAGAAGAGAGCCAGGGAGTCGAAGATTTCGTGACTACCGACGAACAGCGTGAACATCTTTTAGAGTTGAAATATAAATATGACGAACTGACTCTCGGTATGAGTCGTGAGGAGTTGGATCAGGAAGCTGTGGAAGATACTTTAAGCCTGTTTGTCAATCGTTGTGGAATTAGGGTCAATAAAGCAATGGAGGCTGCGAAGACGGAAAACGAATTGCTGACTGCTGTTTCTGATTATATCGAAGCGAAGGACCTTAAAGCGATTCTGGCAGCTACCGGAGAAAAACCGAAGCGTGCCGGACGTAAAACAAAAGATGCTGGGGTAAAAAAAGTATCCAAGAGACTTCTAATCGAACAACTTCAGATAAACCAGGCCATCGGAGAAATGAAGAAACTCTATGTAGATATGGTAAGAGAGTTTTACAAAGGAGGGGTGGATGATGAAGTGCGTACTGCCCGGAAAGAAGAACTTTTGAAGCAGTTAGCTGTCGATAATGCCAAAAAAAATCTGGCTGCTCTTTTGATCACACAGGTTGAATGGATGGAAGAAGTTGCGATGGCAGCTCCGGTCGAAGAAAAAGACCTTATGGCATATAATATGAAACTTCGTTATTTATTGATCTGTTTTGAAGAACAGTTGAGAATTGTCAAAAACGTTCCGATTCCTGGTGTAGAAGGACCGTATACCCAACTGCGTAACTTTGCATGGAAGGATCTGCCTATTCAGATGAATATGTTGTTTACCCGTCATAAAAAAGATATGAAAGGCATCGAAGAATATGTATCTTCTGTCTCTACTGTTTCCGGTTTGAAATCATTCCTTAAGCGGTACGGGCAAACTCACGGTGATGGTGGCTTCTTGGGAGAAGGTGACTGGAATTGGGGATAAATTTATCTTTTAGAAGAAAGTAATAGGGCTGTTTTTCGTTTGAGAAACGGCCTTTTTTGTTTATGTTTACGCCACAATAAAGATAAACTTATTACTATATGGAATCGATCAATTGTTTTTTACCTTATATTTCTCCCGGACAACTGGCTTCTGTTGTTGAAGAGTTGAATAAAACGGGGCTTATCGATAAGATTTACTTGATGACCTCCAATCCCGATGCCGAGTCATATCCCGGTTGTGAGATACTCTTAGTCGATACATTGACCAGCACACAAACGCTGCGTTCTATCCATGAACATGCGGAAGGGAAAAATATTTTGCTTTATCTCCGTCCCGGCCTGATCCGGTTTGGGCAATATGCATTGGAACGGATGGATACGGTTCTTCAAGAGTCTAAATACAACCGGATTGTTTATGCCGATTATTATGAGATATCAAACGGAATTAAAAAGAACCATCCGGTGAATGATTACCAGTTGGGAAGTGTTCGGGATGATTTTGATTTCGGGCCGTTGCTGATGATTAAATATAATGTATTAGACACTTATATGGGGCGGCTTGTAAGTAAGACTCCTGAATATAAATATGCCGGTTTGTATCGTTTTCGGCTTTCTTGTGCTGCTTTACCGGGGGGAATTATTCATATCAGAGAGTATCTGTATACATTCCTGGAAGAAGATATCCGTAAAAGCGGGGAAAAGCAATTTGATTATGTAAATCCTAAAAAACGGGATGTTCAGTTGGAAATGGAAGTTGCATTCACTTCTACCCTGAGGTATAGTAAAGAATATTTGAAAAAGAAAATCCAATCAGTGAAGTTTAAATCGAGAGGCTTCAAATATGAAGCCACCGTGATTGTCCCTGTCCGCAATCGGGTACGAACCATCGAAGATGCTATCCGTTCCGTGTTTATGCAACAGGCTTCGTTTAAGTTTAATCTGATCATTGTAGATAATCATTCCACAGACGGGACCACCGAGGTGATCCGTCGTTATGCTTCCGACGACCGGTTGGTTCATCTGATTCCCGAACGTGACGATCTGGGGATAGGCGGATGCTGGAATCTGGCTGCGGCTCATCCGTTATGTGGTAAGTTCAGTATTCAACTCGACAGCGATGACGTATATAGCGGGCCGGATACATTACAGAAGATTGTCGATACGTTCTACGCTGAAAAATGTGCAATGGTAATCGGAACCTATAAAATGACCGACTTCGACCTGAATGAAATACCACCGGGCATTATCGACCACCGGGAATGGACGCCGGAAAACGGACGTAATAATGCATTACGTATCAACGGGCTGGGAGCACCGAGAGCCTTTTATACTCCGATACTCCGCGAAATAAAGATGCCGAACGTAAGTTATGGTGAAGATTACGCGATCGGTCTGGCTATTTCACGCACTTACGCGATCGGCCGGATTTATGAAGTCCTGTATCTTTGCCGGCGTTGGGAAGACAATACAGATGCTTCGCTCGATATACACAAGATTAATGAATATAATGCTTATAAAGACAGCCTGCGTACACGGGAGTTGAGGGCACGTGGAAATGTTTTATGAAGCATGGAAGGATAAATAATAATGGAAAATATAAATCAACAGGCTAAAGAATTAATACGCGAACATCTTACCTTTTGGGAACTGGCACAGGTAAACTATGCCGCTCTCGAAAAGGTGCAGACCCGTACATTGGAGGTGAACGGTTATCCCGTTATTCTTCAGTTCAATCCGGAGCGTATCCGTTCGTCGGCAGCGAAGATCGATAAACAGTCGTTGGCTGCCCGTCCCTGTTTCCTTTGTGAGGCGAACCGTCCCGGCAATCAACGATGGATTGATTTCGGGGGAGAGTATCAGATCATGGTGAATCCATATCCTATCTTTCGCGAACATCTGACCATCCCGATCCGGGCACATCAGGAACAACGTCTCTTTTCCCGTTATAAAGATATATTGTCGCTGGCTGAAGTCCTGACAGATTTCATCATTTTTTATAACGGTCCGAAATGTGGAGCATCAGCTCCCGATCATATGCATTTCCAGGCAGGTAATAGAGGCTTTCTTCCGCTCGAGACAAATTGGCGGAAGGCCCGGAAAGAGGTGGTGTTTTCTGCCGGACAGGCAACTTTATTTGCTTTAAGGGATTTCCTGCAACCGATGTTCGTTCTCGTGTCTGCAGATAAGGAAGACTCTGTCGCTCTTTTCAACCACCTGTACGCTTTGCTGCCCATCAGGGCCGAGGAGTACGAACCTATGATGAACGTATTGGTCTGGACGGAAGCCGGACAATGGATCACCTGTGTTTATCCGCGAAAGAAACTGCATCCTGCCTGCTATTATGCCGAAGGGGATGCCAATATCTTGATTAGCCCGGCAACGGTCGAAATGGCCGGTGTTTTTATCACTCCACTGGAAAAAGATTTCCGGAAGGTGACCTCCGGAGACCTGCAGCAAATTATCAGTGAAACTTGCCTTTCTGCGGAGGAGATGGATCAGTTAATCAGTAAATCTAAATCATACTTCTTATGAAAACAAAACGAACATCCCCCTGGTGCTGGATACCCTCGCTCTATTTTGCAGAGGCATTGCCTTATGTTGCCGTGATGACAATCTCTGTTATCATGTATAAGCGGCTGGGGATCAGTAATACCGATATAGCCCTGTACACCAGTTGGCTGTATCTCCCCTGGGTAATCAAACCATTCTGGAGTCCGTTTGTCGATCTGTTGAAAACGAAACGCTGGTGGGTTGTCACCATGCAGTTCCTGATAGGAGCAGGATTGGCCGGTATCGCTTTTACAATCCCGATGGATTATTTCTTTCAGTTAACCCTGGCCGTCTTCTGGCTGGTGGCTTTCAGTTCGGCTACACACGATATTGCAGCGGACGGTTTTTATATGCTGGCACTCGACTCGCATGACCAGGCTTTCTATGTCGGGATACGAAGTACCTTTTACCGCATTGCAACCATTGCCGGACAAGGATTGCTTGTGATGCTGGCCGGCGCTTTGGAAGACAGTACCGGAAAGATTCCGTTCGCCTGGTCGATCACGTTCCTGATCCTGGCCGGACTATTTATCGGTCTCTGCCTGTATCATAAGTATATTTTACCGGTTCCGAAGTCCGATAAAGCGGCTGTAACAGTTACTGCTTCTACCATATTTAAAGAATTCTTTGCTACATTTGTCTCGTTTTTCAGGAAGAAGCAGGCATTGGTCGCTATACTGTTCATGCTGTTCTATCGTTTTCCAGAGGCACAACTGGTTAAGCTGGTAACGCCTTTCCTGATCGATCCGCGCGAAGTGGGTGGTCTGGGACTTACTACTTCTGAGATCGGCCTGGTGTATGGTACGATCGGTATTATAGGCCTGACACTGGGAGGTATTATCGGGGGAATCGTGGCAGCGCATGGTGGATTAAAGAAATGGATTTGGCCGATGGCGCTGGCAATCACATTGCCTGACCTGGTTTTTATCTACCTGAGCAGTGCACTTCCTGAAAGTCTGCTGGTCATTAATATATGTGTGTTTGTTGAACAGTTCGGTTACGGATTTGGTTTTACTGCCTATATGTTGTACCTGATCTATTTCTCCGATGGAGAACACAAAACGGCTCATTATGCGATATGTACCGCCTTTATGGCATTGGGTATGATGCTTCCGGGGATGGTTGCCGGGTGGTTGCAGGAAGAACTCGGATATGTGAACTTCTTCTGGTGGGTGATGGGATGTTGCCTGATCACACTGGCTGTAACAGCTTTCCTTAAGATAGATCCGGCATTCGGTAAAAAAGACAGAACGATCGATTAATTAAGTAATAAAACGGAAATATGATACTAATTGCCGACAGTGGTTCCACCAAGACAGATTGGTGTGTAATAGAGAGAGGAAAACCAGCCCTTCGTTTTCAAACGCGGGGGATGAATCCTTTTTTTCAGACGGAGGAGGAGATAGGGAAGGAGATTGAAACCGGATTACTGCCTGCATTAAAAGACCTTATACCTTCCGCCGTATATTTTTACGGGGCAGGCTGCGCTTTCCCTGAAAAGAATGAAATGATACGGCGGTCTGTCAACCGGTATCTGTCTGTTCCTGTTGAGGTAGGGAGTGATCTCTTGGCTGCAGCCCGTGCTTTATGTGGCGATGAGCCGGGGATAGCTTGTATTCTGGGAACCGGTTCGAATTCCTGTTATTACGATGGCAAAGAGATTATAAAGAATGTTTCTCCCCTGGGATTTATTCTGGGAGATGAAGGAAGCGGTGCCGTATTGGGTAAACTATTGATCGGGGATGTATTGAAAGACCTGCTGCCTCCGGCTCTGAAAGAGCAGTTTCTTACACAATATGGCTTGACTCCGGCATCGATTATGGACAAGGTTTACCGGCAACCTTTCCCCAACCGTTTTCTGGCCGGCCTTTCCCCTTTTATACGGGAGCATTTGGATGAACCTGCCATTTGGGAACTGGTCACCCGTAGCTTCCTGGCATTTTTTACCCGGAACGTGAGGCAGTATGATTGTTTTGAATTACCTGTCCACCTGGTCGGTTCAGTTGCATGGTATTATCAGGATATATTGAAAGATATTGCTTTCGATCTGGGTCTCCGTCTCGGAACGGTTGCGCAAAGTCCGATGGAGGGATTGATTGCGTATCATGGTAAGTAAACTTATATTTAATTATGTCATTTACTAAAATAACAGAACAAGATTCATTATATAATGACCTGGAACATAAATCTGTCCGGGAGTTGTTGGAAGATATAAACACAGAAGACCGGAAGGTCGCATTGGCAGTGCAAAAAACAATCCCCCAGATAGAGAAACTGGTAGATCAGATCGTTCCCCGGATGAAACAGGGAGGGCGTATCTTTTATCTGGGGGCCGGAACAAGCGGTCGGTTGGGAGTGCTCGATGCTTCTGAAATACCTCCAACTTTCGGAATGCCCCCCACTTTGGTGATCGGTCTGATTGCCGGTGGCGATACGGCTCTTCGCAATCCGGTAGAGAATGCGGAAGATGATATGGAGCGTGGTTGGGAGGAATTGCAGGAGCATCAGGTCACAACCAAAGATACGGTGATCGGTATTGCTGCATCCGGTACGACCCCTTATGTGATTGGAGCTTTGCGTAAAGCCCGTGAGCAGGGGATACTGACGGCCTCTATCTCCAGTAATCCGGATTCCCCCATGGCCGCTCAGGCCGATGTGGCGATCGAAATGATTGTCGGTCCGGAATTTGTAACCGGCAGTTCCCGTATGAAGTCCGGTACGGGGCAAAAGATGATTCTGAATATGATTTCAACATCTGTGATGATCCGGTTGGGCCGTGTAAAAGGCAACCGGATGGTAAATATGCAATTGACCAATCAGAAACTGGTCGACCGGGGGACGCGGATGGTGGCAGAGGAACTGGGACTGTGTTATGGACAGTCCCAGCGGCTCCTTCTGATGTATGGCTCGGTAAAGGCTGCCGTTGATGAATATCGGAAACATAATAATTAATATTTTTCATCAACCGATGGAGAACGAAACGAAAATATCTCTATATTTGCGACGTGCATTGTTCCGGACCTGTATCCGCAGGAAAGGATTAAAAGGGAATCGGGTGTAAATCCCGGACAGTCCCGCTGCTGTAAGCTTCATTATGGATTGGGCAATACCATAAGCCACTGTTCTTTTTTGAATGGGAAGGCGCTCAAACCGGAAGTAAGTCAGAAGACCTGCAAGGCATATTATTTCGACGGCTTCGAGGAAAGGCCGGAAGAGAACAGGAGGTCGGTTAACGTCTCCACTATTCTTACTCCCGTTTCCCGTATAGCTGTCTGAACGTTTTTGTTTTTAATTATTTTGCCATAATAATTAGGAAAAGAGGCATGGATCGGTTTATGGGATGAGCTCCGTAACCGGTGCATGCTTTCCTTTTTATGAATGAACAGGATGATAGGAATACTTGTTTATTATAGGAAAAGTGCGTTTATTTGTAAACATAATTAATTAACAACAGGCAATATGAAGAAGGTTACAGGTTTAGTTTTGGTTATTTTGATGATGTTTATAGCCCTACCGGCCAAGTCCCAGCTGAAGTTCGGATTAAAAGGGGGAGTAAACATATCGTCCGTTCATCTGAATTCCGATATACTGAAGGCGGATAATGTGACAGGGTTCCAGATCGGTCCGATGATCGAGACAACACTCCCACTGGTCGGAATCGGACTGGATGCGGCGATCCTTTATTCTCAGAAAGGATTGGAGTTGAAAGCGAAAGGCTCTGAAAATACCAGTATAAAAACGGATTATCTCGATGTACCGGTCAATTTGAAATGGAAATTCGGTATTCCCCTTGTTAAAGCTTATCTGTCGGCCGGACCCTATATCGGTTTCCGTGTCGGAGGAGATAAAATCTGGAATGTTTTAGGCGAACAGATGAAAGCAAAGAATTTCAGTGCAGGACTTAACTTCGGTGTAGGGGCTGAATTGATAAGCCATTTACAGGTAGGGATAAATTACGGATTGGGATTGACTGACAATTACAGTGCCGACAAACTCGATTTGGGAGGTGCTAAAAACCGTGGATGGTCTATCACAGCCGCAGTTCTGTTTTGATGACAGATAGAAAAGATATGCAGGGCCGGACTTTAACAGTCCGGCCTTTTTTGTTACTTTTGACCTCGTAAATGAAATACGCAGATGTCATATTGCCTCTTCCGTTAGAGAATAGCTATACCTATAGTATTCCTTCCGATCTGGAGACAGCCGTCATTCCCGGTTGCCGGGTGATCGTCCATTTCGGTAAGAAGCGCTATTATACAGCGATTGTAATGGATGTGCATGAACGCAGGCCTGATACGGATTTTGAAACGAAAGAAATTTATGCCTTGTTGGATGCGACTCCCGTATTGCGCCGTCCGCAACTCCGTTTCTGGAAATGGATCTCATCCTACTATATGTGTAAGCTGGGGGATGTTTATAAAGCCGCCTTGCCTTCCGGCTTGAAGCTGGAAAGTGAAACGGCCGTCACCTATAATCCCGACTTTGAGGCAGATGGTCCTTTGAGGCCGAATGAACAGTCGGTACTGGATGCTTTTACCGGTGTCCTGAAACTGACCGTGTCGGAACTGGAGAAAAAGACAGGGCTTCGTAATGTGGTTCCCGTAGTTGCTTCCCTGATGGCCCGTGGAGCGGTAGTAGTGAGTGAGGAAATGAAACGGGGATTTGTCCCGAAGATGCAAACCTTCATTCGCTTATCGGAAGAATATGCCACGGAAGAACAGTTACAGGCTGTATTTGCCGATTTTAAGCGGGCGAAGAAACAGGAGCTTATGCTAGTTTGCTATCTGGATCTGAGTCATGCCTTGAATCCGGCGTTGGTTCAGGAAGTATCAAAGAAGGAGCTACTGGAACGTAGTGGTTGCTCTTCCACGATTCTGGACGGACTTTTGAAACGTGGTGTCCTGGTAAGTTATGAAAAAGAAGTGGGGCGTTTACAGGTTCCGGTCTGCCGTCTGCAACCCCTTAGTCCGTTAAGCCCGGCACAGGAGAAGGCTTATGGTGAAATACATGACGTGTTTACTTCGAAGGAAGTTTGCCTGCTTCATGGAGTTACTTCGAGTGGCAAGACGGAAATCTATGTCCGGTTGATCGATGAGGTACTGAAGTTGGGACGGCAAGTGCTCTACATGCTGCCCGAAATAGCTATCACGACACAGATAACCGAACGGTTGGCAAAATTGTTCGGTGATAAGCTATTGGTATATCATTCTAAATTTTCGGATAACGAACGGGTAGAGGTTTGGAATAAACTATTGCATGGGAATGGTCCTATGTTGGTCTTGGGAGTACGCTCTTCACTTTTCCTTCCGTTTAAGGACCTGGGATTGATTGTCGTAGATGAGGAACATGAAAATACTTACAAGCAACAGGACCCGGCACCCCGTTATCACGCCCGTAATGCGGCTATCGTGTTGGCGGGCATGCATGGGGCCAAGACTTTGCTGGGCTCGGCTACACCTTCAATCGATTCTTATTTTAATGCTACTACCGACAAATATGGCTTGGTTGAACTGACTACACGTTTTGGCGACTGCCTGATGCCGGAGATTATCTCTGTCGATATCAAGGAACTGAAACGGAAGAAGATCATGAAGGATACGCTTTTCTCTCCATTATTGGTAGAGAAAGTAAACGCGGCTCTGGCCCGTGGCGAACAGGCTATTCTTTTTCAGAACCGCCGTGGATTTGCTCCGTTGATCGAATGTAAGAGTTGTGGCTGGGTTCCCCATTGTGTAAATTGCGATGTCAGCCTGACTTATCATAAATATCACAATCAGCTGGTTTGTCATTATTGTGGCTATAAGATCCAGTTACCGCCTCATTGTCCGCAATGCCAGAGCACGGAATTAAAGATGATGGGTTTTGGTACGGAAAAGGTGGAGGAGGAGATTGCTTCCCTGTTCCCGTCGGCAAAAGTGGAGCGGTTGGATTTTGATACTGCTCGTACCCGTACAGCCTATGAACGGATCATTGCCGACTTTGAGAAAGGGAAAACGCATATCCTTATCGGAACCCAGATGTTATCGAAAGGACTGGACTTCGGAAATGTCAGTGTAGTAGGCATACTGAATGCCGACAGCCTGATGAATTATCCGGATTTCAGGGCGCATGAACGGGCATTCCAGTTGATGGTGCAGGTTAGCGGACGTGCCGGAAGAAGGGACAAACAGGGAACGGTTATCTTGCAGACCTCACAGCCTGAACATCCGTTGATACGTATGGTGCAGCATTTTGCCTATAAAGAAATGGTCGGTTTGCAACTCAGCGAACGTAGTATGTTCAGATATCCGCCTTACTACAGGTTGATTGTGCTCGTACTTCGCAGTCGTAACGAGGCGATCCTGCAGGAGATGTCTGTTTTGTATGCCGAGAAACTACGTGTCCGTCTGGGGGAACGTGTGTTGGGGCCTGTTACGCCGCCGGTGACTCGTGTGCAAACACTTCATATTAAAAAGATTGTATTGAAGATCGAAATAGCGGCAGCGATTGCTCCGGTCAGGGAAATACTGGAAGCGATTCATTCGGAAATGCAACGTTATCTTCCCTTTAAACAATTGCTGGTACACTACGATGTAGATCCGGCTTAAGGAAGTAACACTACTGTGTTGTTGCAACGACTTGGTTTTGCCAACGGCATGGCACAGCTTTGCCAACTGGATGGCACTATCTTGCCATTAGCATGGCACAGTCTTGCCACACCGATGGCAGTACTTTGCCACTAGGCTTGGCAAAACTTTGCCGATCGTATGGCAAGACGCTGCGCTCGAAATAAGACAGATGTTTTTGTTCTAAAAGATAATATCATTGTTATGAAACAAGAAAAGATAAGATTGCTATTTGTATGTCTTGGGAATATTTGTCGTTCACCCTCTGCCGAGGCAGTGATGAAGAAACTGGTGAAGGATGCGGGTCTGGAAAAACAGATCGAAATTGATTCGGCCGGTATTATGGGCTATCATGAAGGTGAACGGGCTGATGAACGTATGCGTGCGCATGCTGCCCGGCGAGGATACGTGCTCGACTCTATCTCACGGCCTGTCCGTACGACGGATTTCTATGATTTCGACCTGATCATCGGTATGGATGACCGGAATGTGGATGATCTGAAACACAAAGCCCCCGATCTGGAATCTGTAGCTAAGATTCACCAGATGACGGAATATAGCCGTAATAAATTGTACGACTATGTGCCCGACCCGTATTACGGTGGTGCCACGGGTTTTGAACTTGTATTGGATTTACTGGAAGATGCTTGTGGCGGATTATTGGATACAATAACGCCTCATTTTGACCTGCCAGGCTAAAATGAGGCGTTTTTTGTAAAATGAATATAGATTAGAATTCCAATCCTACCTTAATACTTACTCCTCCTAGATTTTCATCGGAGTAATAATTATTGTAATAACTATAATAGTAGACTTCTGCAAGTTGGACTGTATATCCTAGTGTTGCATTAAATGCGAGCCTGTTGTTAAGCATGAACTTGACACCTACGGATGGTGCGAAATAGAATCCCAGGTCATCGGCATCGTCCGAAAGGGATGCTGTGTATCCTGTTTTAACTCCGGCGAACGGAACGATCGGCCCTTGCATGAAGTTCGCTCTGAAATCGACAAATAATGGCATAGCAAAGACTTCACTTTCATGATAATAATTGAATCCGGTACCACCTCCTAAAAAGAGATAAGGATTAAACTGGAATCCGTGGCTGGTAGTCAGTTCGACTCTTCCTTCTGAAAAATCACCGGTCCCGACTGTATAACCAAAGTCCACGAAACCTTTGTAGCCTCTTTTTACGTATTTCGTATTCAAGTCTCTGGATGAATAAGAACGATTATGTGAACCGTAAACAGCTTCCTTGGTTATTTTCTCTACATCTTTCATGTCACAAACAAAAAGACTTCCGTCAGCTGTTTGTATTTTTAATGATTTGTTCGGAACTTGTTCAACAATGATCCCTTTGATAATGCTACCGTTTTTCAGATAGACAACTTCTTTCATATCACTCTGTGCGAAAGACCATTGCATGGCAGCAAATAAAAAAACAAAAACGAATAAAACTCTTTTCATCATATTAAGTATTGTTGTTTGATGGATGCGAAGATATTGATTTTTATTGTTAAATTCGTATCCGGGCTTTATTATTCTTTCTCTATCCCCTATTTCTTCAAGTCCGGATAGCTGATACGTGTATGAAACATAGTCTTTAGTTTGTCAACAAAGACGTTTTTAATCATCTCCACATCCCGGAAAGTCAGTGGGGCACTTTTCAATAGTCCGTCTGCTATTTGCCCGTCGATGATTTTATCCACCAGCTGTTTGATACTTTCTTCCGTATGTTCTTTCAGACTACGGGAAGCTGCTTCTACTGAATCGGCCATCATTAATATGGCTGTTTCTTTAGAGAACGGGTTCGGCCCCGGATAGGTAAATGTTTCTTCGTCGATTTCCCTGTCCGGATATTGGTTTTTGAATGAGTTATAGAAATATTTTGCTTTACCTAATCCGTGATGCGTGCGGATAAAGTCGATAACGGCTTTGGGCAATAAAGCCTTTTCTGCAATTCTGACACCATCGGTTACGTGATTGATGATTACTTTGGCACTTTGATCGAAAGTGAGTTGGCCGTGTGGGTTTACGCTACTCTGATTTTCTGTGAAGAAAGCAGGGTTAGCCATTTTTCCTATATCATGATACATCGCTCCCGTACGCACCAGTTGGGCATTGGCTCCGATCTTCGCCGCAGCTTCAGAGGCCAGGATAGACACTTGCAGCGAATGCTGGAAGGTTCCGGGGGAAGTCTCCGACAGCTTTTTCAGGATAGGAGTGTTGATATTGGACAGTTCGACCAAAGTGATGCTCGATACATACCCGAATGTTTTTTCCAGCATGTATACCAGAATGTAGGTGAACATCAAAAGGATGAAATTAATACCGAAATACAGGATCATCAGCCAGTTGATCTTGTTGAAATCAGCTTCCTGGTATAACGTCAGGCTGATATAACATAATGTATAAGACATAAAAATCAGGAATGCACAACGAATCAGCTGGGAACGTTCCGACAAATCTTTCAGACTGAATGTGACCACCATACCGGCAATGATCTGTAATAACAGGAATTCATGCGGAAAAGGAACCATCAGCGAACAGATCAATACAATGACCAGATGAATAAATAAAGCCGTACGTGAGTCGAAGAAGGTTCGCACCACGATCGGGACGATTGCAAACGGTAATATATATACATTAAATAATGCGTAGGTAACACACAACTCGGTCAGTATACAGCTGACGAATATACAAAGGATAAGAAACAATGCATTCCGCCTGTTATGTAAAATCTTTAATCGGAAAGACCAGAGATACAACCAGAAACAGAATATGAGACCCAGTACCAATACGAATTGTCCTCCCAGGATAATGCTCTGGCGTTGGGCGCCTCCCGACTTGGTTTCGTGTACGATCTTGAGCGAGCGGAGGACATTGTATGTATGGTTGTCGATAATTTCCCCCCTGTCTACAATACGTTCTCCTGCCTGTACCATCCCGTTGGCAAGGGATACACTACGTAACATATCTTCTTTGACCTTTTCCGACATCATTTTGTCGTATGAAATATTTTCAGCCAGATAGTTGTTGATATCACACGATTGTAAGACCGACTTATCCAGGCGTGGCGGACAATTGTTTATAATAAACTCGTAAGCTGTCTTAATCGTAAAGAAGTCGCTGGCATAACGGGAATGCGCCACGTTATTTTCAAGCAGGTTGACTCGTTCGTACTGGTTATTTTTCAGTTCATCCAGCTCCTGCGATGAAATAATGCCGTTCTTATACAATTTGACGAGGCTGTTTTCAATATACTGCATGTAGGCCGGTGTTGCTTTATGGCTCAGACTGTTGGTGTAAGCGGTACGCAACTTATCGACTTCGGTATTTTCAACCGATGCATCCAAACGGAAATAGGGTTCGAAATTTTTCAGCACACTATCCTTTTCAGCTTCTACTTCCGCATCGGTTTTATAGATGGGAAAATCACTGGGAGCCGTGAGTAATCCGTACCTCCAGGGTTTACCTTCGTAGAATTGATAACGGAACTTTCCTTCCCGTGGAAAAAAGTAAGCAATCAGTAGTGATGCGACAATGAAATATACCGCTGGATGTATGTTATAATTTTTCAGTTTCATAAGTTTCTCATTTAAGGTCGAAATGTACGTAAAAAAGTTTATTAAGAGAAAAAAAAGGCCTACTTTTGCCGCATTATTATAGAATGAAAGAATTATGACTCAAAGGAAAGTTAGAGTCCGTTTTGCACCCAGCCCGACAGGGGCGCTGCATATCGGCGGTGTTCGTACAGCTTTATACAATTATTTATTTGCCAAACAGAATGGCGGAGATTTGATCTTACGTATTGAAGATACCGACTCACAACGGTTTGTTCCCGGTGCCGAAGCTTATATCATTGAAGCTCTTACCTGGTTAGGGATCAAGTTCGACGAAGGCGTGAACTTTGGAGGTGAATACGGCCCTTATCGTCAGAGCGAGCGGAAAGCCATTTACAAAGAATATGTAGACCAGCTGTTGAAAGATGGTCATGCTTATATCGCATTTGATACACCGGCAGAGCTGGATGCCAAACGCCAGGAGATCGCAAATTTCCAGTATGATGCATCCACACGTCTTCAGATGCGCAACTCGCTGACTCTTTCTGCCGAGGAAACAAAAGCGTTGATCGATGCCGGCAACCAGTATGTAGTTCGTGTAAAGATTGAACCGAATGAAGACATTCATGTAAACGATATCATCCGTGGAGAAGTAGTAATTAATTCTTCTGTATTGGATGACAAAGTATTATATAAATCGGCAGACCAGTTGCCAACCTATCACCTGGCAAATATCGTAGACGACCATTTGATGGAAGTCACTCATGTGATCCGTGGTGAAGAATGGTTGCCGAGTGCACCGCTTCATGTATTGCTGTACCGTTATTTCGGCTGGACTGAAACAATGCCTCAGTTTGCCCACCTCGCCCTGTTGTTGAAACCGGAAGGAAATGGCAAACTGAGTAAACGTGACGGTGATCGTTTAGGTTTCCCTGTTTTCCCGCTGGAATGGCATGATCCGAAAACCGGTGATATCTCTTCAGGATACCGTGAGAGTGGCTATCTGCCGGAAGCAGTTGTAAACTTCCTGGCTTTATTAGGATGGAATCCGGGTAACGACCAGGAGATCATGAGTATGGATGAACTGATCAAATATTTCGATCTTACCCGTTGCAGCAAGGCCGGTGCCAAGTTCGATTATGAAAAGGGAAAATGGTTTAACCACCAGTATATCCAGAAAAAAGATAATAAAGAAGTAGCCGCATTGTTCATGCCTATCCTTGAAAGCCACGGTGTAAAAGCCGAACCGGCTTATGTGGAAAAGGTTGTCGGAATGATGAAAGACCGTGTATCTTTTATTAAAGAATTATGGGATGTTTGTGCATTCTTCTTTGTTGCTCCGACTGAATATGACGAGAAAACAACCAAGAAACGTTGGAAGGCTGATTCAGCAGCCCAGTTGACCGAGTTGATCGAAGTGCTTCGCACCCGTGAACCGTTCGATATCGAAGGAACGGAAGAAGAAGTGAAGGCCTGGATCGAAAGCAAAGGATACCATTTAGGTAACATCATGAATGCTACCCGTCTGGCTCTGGTCGGTGAAGGAAAAGGTCCTCATATTTTTGATATTACTGAAGCATTAGGAAAAGAAGAATCTATTCGTCGTATTCAAAGAGCGATTGAAGTGCTTAAATAAGTTATGTATAGTCTGGCAATCCACTTTTACGCATTTATAATTGCGTTGATTTCTCCATTTCATAAGAAGGCCCGGATGATGCGTCTGGGGCAGTGGAAGACGAATTCCATTCTTCGGGAGAAGATCGACCGGAATGCAAAATATATCTGGTTTCATGCTTCTTCGTTGGGCGAATTCGAACAAGGCCGTCCGATGATGGAAAAAATCAAGGCGGAACATCCGGAGTATAAAATACTGCTTACTTTCTTTTCGCCTTCGGGATATGAAGTTCGTAAGAATTATAACGGGGCAGATGTCATTTGTTATCTGCCCTTCGATACACCTTACCGGGTTAATAAATTCCTGAACCTGGCCAATCCGGCTATAGCCGTATTTATCAAATATGAGTTTTGGGGTAATTACCTGCATGAGTTGAAGCGTCGGAATATACCCGTTTACATCATTTCTTCCATATTCCGTCCGGATCAACTCTTCTTCCAGTGGTATGGTTTCTTATACCGGAAGATGCTTTATTGTTTCACGCATCTTTTTGTACAGGATGAACGTTCGGCCGCTTTGCTGAAAGAATTTGGTATAACGAATGTGACAGTGACCGGAGATACCCGTTTCGATCGGGTACTGGATGTGCGTAAACAAGCTCGCGACCTGTCACAGGTGGAACATTTTGTTTACGATAAGAATGGGAAAAGAAGTCTGACGCTTGTTGCCGGGAGTTCCTGGCCGCAGGATGAAGAGATCCTGATACCATATTTCAATGAGCATCCTGAGATGAAGCTGATCATTGCTCCGCATGAGATCCATCGTGAACATTTGATGTATATCGAATCGTTATTGAAACGTCCTTCGGTTCGTTTGTCGGAAGCAATCCATGATGAAAGCCTGCTGGAAGGAAAAGACTGTCTGATCGTAGATAGTTTCGGTCTGCTCTCTTCTATCTACCGGTATGGGGCTATCGCTTATATCGGAGGAGGTTTCGGTGCAGGCATACATAATACATTGGAAGCAGCCGTGTATGGTATACCTGTTATATTTGGCCCTAAGTACCAGAAATTTAAGGAAGCCAGAGACTTGATCAAAGTCGGAGGAGGTTTTTCTATATCGAGCAAACAAGCTTTCTGTGATAAAATGGACGAGTTACTTACCTACCATGAAGTACTGGATGCTTCGGGTAACGCTGCCGGACACTTCGTCAGTGATAATGCCGGGGCTACGGAACAGGTGCTGAAGAAGCTTGGATTGTAAAAAGTCGTCATTGGCTAAAATGTTCCCCTATAAAATAATAAGCAGGCGGGTGAATTACCGCCTGCTATTAATAGTATCTAATCAATCTCCGAAGCTAGCAAAGATACCTGTAAATGCCTGTTTCCTGCACTAAGGATTGTTTTCTTTTGATGTTCAATCCATATCGAAAGCGGTTTCATCGTAAAATCGTTGGCTATCGTGTCTTGTATTTCTTGTTCGAAAGCATAATAACCGGGATAAGGGTCTTTGGGATTAATGATTTCATCTATCCGTAAAGAAGCAATCTCATCAGGAGATAAACAAACTTTTTTCTCCCACCTTTTGCCTGTAAAGGTTTCCTGTGCCAAACCCTTTTCATCTGTATAAGTGACTACCATTCTGCGTGCTAACATTCTATGTACGGCTACATGGTAAGTAACGCAAAATGGCTCTCTTTCTTTCTTTTCGTAACTCTTCCAGAAAACCAGTAAAGATAAGGTTAATGCCATCAGGAGTAATGTGTATATTTTATTCATAACGATCCTTTTTACAAAAGACAGCATATAATTTTGAATGGCTGTAAACATTTTGTTTGTAAAATACAAATAGCTGTTTGTATTTTACAAATTCATACAAAGAGAAAAAAGACCGGATGTTTTGTTATAATCTCGTATCTTCATCGAAATATGGAGATTTGTTCATATATTTGTTTCACTCTTAAAAATAAGATAACATGGAAACTGAAAAGATAAACAATACTAGAGTTCACCAGGGGGCTAATGTGAGTAAGATACGCAGGTATGAAGGTGTGAAGCAAGAGACATTGGCCGAAAAATTGGGCGTTACCCAACAGCTTGTTTCCTGGCTGGAACAACAGCGTGAAATAGGAAAAGATTATCTGGTGAAAATAGCGGCTATTCTTAATGTTGCACCGGAAATTATTGAAAATATGGAAGAGACGCCGGTTTCTGTGGTTATTGAGAATAATAACTTTGAATATGAAAATGGTAGTATTAGCAGTAATAATATAGGCTATTCTACAGAATTTAATGACAATAAAACTATTCACCCTGTCGAAAAGATAATCGAGCTAACTAAAGAGAATACTTCCTTATACGAACGTATGCTGGCTAACGAAAAAGAAAAAGTAACCTTACTTGAAAAATTATTGAACGAGAAAAAATAAGTTTTTCGTCATCTTCTAAATATATTGTGGTTCGTTTTTTGACAGATTTGAATGTAGTGTCGTTGGTAGGGGCGGTTCGCGAACCGCCCTTACAGGCGCCGTCACAATGGAACAGGCAGGTTCGGCCGTAGGGGCGGGGTCTGCCCGCCCTTCTTCACCGGTTGTTATATTCTTGTCGCAAAGGGTGGGCAAACCCCACCCCTACAAAACCTGTCATTTGGTTTCACCTTTTTCTAGAATGGAATCAAACAATAAATTCAAAACAGTTTCAAAGAGTTATAGTGTCTGTCAATAATCGAACTAAACCGGCGTTGTTCTCTTGAATACACAACAAAGATATGAGGCGGATATGGAGCGAATGGACCGGATGGAACTCAGTGGGAATAAGAGTCGACTTTCCGGAAGTTTTTTATAGATTTCCGTCTATAAAACAATTATATTTGTATTCAAAAACAACTGTTTTTCAAATCAAAAACAATTGTATTTGTAACAGAAAACAATTGTCTGTAACCAATAAAATAAAACAGGCTGTTTTCAGGAATACAGAAATACGGGGGAGATGGAAGATGGCTGAAAAAAGCCGATCCCCTTATAATTCTTTATAAAGAATATTCTTTCTATATTATAAGAGAAAAATAAAGCTGTCAACGAACTCTAATATGAACACGTATTAAAGATTTGTTAATCAAGTTGTTAACATTGCACATTCGTAATAAAGTGCTAATATCAAAATTTATTGAATATATCGTTGTTGTGAAATATGTCGAATGTATTGAAAATTAAGGGATACGTTTTAGTAGTTGTCAGATACGAATGTTTCAGTTATTGACAGAGAATAATGTGCTGATTATAAAAAATAGTTGCCTACCCATTGGGAAACTCCTGTCGGACTATTTTCATATTCTCGCATGATTTATTTACATTTGTCAAATTAAAACAGCAGGATTAGATGAAAAAACTATTTGAGACCGCCTTTCTTTTGAGTACTTTGTGTTGTCTGGTAATCTGTTTGTCCGCGTTTTCGAAAGAAAATAGTTCTGAGGATACTATCAGTGATTTAATCAGTAAGGCAGAAGATATGCTTAAAATAGATCCTTCCAAGGCTATTTATTACTCTAATGTCGCGATAACAGAAGCGCAGAAAAAAGGTGATAAAAGTCTTTTGGCCAAGGCCCAGTCAACATTGGGCGAAGCCTATATGAATCAAGGTGATTTTGATATGGGATTTGAATCTATGACGAATGCCCTGGAGAATGTACCTGCCGGCAAACCTAACCAA
Organism: Parabacteroides goldsteinii; assembly: GCF_015550595.1. Classification (GTDB taxonomy): domain Bacteria; phylum Bacteroidota; class Bacteroidia; order Bacteroidales; family Tannerellaceae; genus Parabacteroides; species Parabacteroides leei. The sequence goes on along the minus strand of NZ_JADNBB010000032.1, from coordinate 19,594 downwards.
AGTGCTTATATCTACGTACGCCTTTCAGGATGTTATACTAAGTTAGGCGATTTGAATGCAGCCTTTCAGTATGTCGATAAGGCGATTGATATTTGTAAGGAAGCGAATGATCGGAAGAGTCTGGCAATGTGTTATAATGCCCGTGGACTGGTTTATATACTTGTGCCGGATAATGGAAAAGCGGAAGAGAATTTCAAAGCAGCCCTGGATATAAACAGGGAGTTGGGGGAAAGGAAACTAGTGGCTGTAAACCTCAATAACCTTTGTTTGTATGAAGGTAATACGCGGGAAAAGATAGGTATGTTGCGGGAAGCCATTGCTATAAACGACTCTTTGGGTACTGTCTGGTCACTCGGAGAGAATTATAATAATCTGGGAACACAGTATTATTATGCCAAAGAATACAGAAAGGGGATGGCTGCATTGGACACTGCAAGGATCTATGCACGTAAGATCAATGCTAAAGAATTGATTACCGATAATTATCGGTACGCTTCGTGGATCCACGAAGCGATGGGCGATTATCCGAAAGCTTATAAAAGTCTGAAGGATTTGTATGATATGGAACAGGACTTGTCGGCAAAAGATGAGATGAGACAAATTGAACTGAACCTTATTCAAAAACGTTTGAAAGCGAAAGAACATGAAATGATCGTGCAGGAACAAGCTTTCCAGATCAAGAGCCTGAGAATGCGTAGTTTTATAGCAATACTTATTGCTATAGCCGTATTGCTCATATTGTTATATGTTACTTTCCACAGCCGGCAACAAAAACGAATACAAATGTTGGAGGCCTCGAGGAAGCTGGAGGAACAAGAGAAAGAACTGATCGCCCTGAAATTGAAACAAGCAGAAATAGCCACCCAAACCACACAGCAGGAATTAGATTATAACCGGCACGAATTGACGAACTTCGCTTTTTTTGTACGCAGCCGTAATGATTTACTGGCAAACATACAATCGATGCTGAAAGAAGGTTACAAATTATCCGGCCCGGAGATGGATGCCCATTTGAGAAGTATTAATGCCTATATCTCCCAATTCAATGCCCGGAATACCGAGACTGAATTGTTGATAGATGAAGTGAATGCCCGTTTTATAGATAAACTATCCGGACTTCATCCCGATTTATCAAAAAATGAACAACGTTTGGCTTCCCTGCTTCGCATCGGTCTGTCGACAAAGGAAATTGCTTCCGTTATAGACTCTACTCCCAAGACTGTGAACATGGCAAGATACCGGTTGCGTAAACATCTGAACCTGGAAACAGACGAGAGTCTGACTGAATATATGAAAAGTATCTGATGTAGTATCTGTTATTGGTGTAATATGCAGTTAATCAGTTGCTCTTTATTTTTATATGTAGATAAAAACATCCTTTTTTTTAGTGATATGTAGATATTAGATAGGCCGATAAAGTCTTGACAAAGGAATAATAAACGACTATTCTTGCAACAAAACTTTATTAATTTAATCTAATTGAAATAGTCATGGGAATATCGCAATGCAAATCCCGGTTTATTACCGGTTCTTTCCTTAGGACATCAATCGTTCTGATGCTCCTTTCCCTTTTACCAATGTTGGGGTTCGCTCAAAACGTAAATGTAAAAGGTGTTGTTTATGATGAAACCGGAGCTCCGGCTATCGGTGTGAATATCCTGAAAAAAGGGACTACGGAAGGGGCAACGACCGACATGGATGGTCAGTTTGAGTTGTCCGTAAAAAAAGGAGATATTCTTCTCTTTTCTTATATCGGTTATACAACACAGCAGATTACTTATACCGGGCAACCTCGTTTGGAAGTCCGATTAGCAGAAGATGCAGAAAAACTGGATGAGGTTATTGTTGTAGGGTATGGTACAATGAAAAAGAGCGATTTAACAGGTGCTATATCTTCGGTTAATGTGGAAGAACTGACGAGCCGTGCAACTACCAATCCGGCAGAAGCATTACAAGGTAAAGTATCCGGCGTCAGTATCCAGAAAAAAGGAGGTAACGCAGGTGCAGGGATCTCTGTTAAGATACGTGGTGTGAAATCTTTCGGTAATAATGAACCATTGTATATTATCGATGGATTTCCCGGTGATATAAGCAATGTGAACCCTCAGGATATTGCTGCAATGGAAGTCTTGAAGGATGGTGCTGCTGCCGCTATTTATGGTTCTACTGCTGCCAATGGTGTTATTATGGTAACAACTAAAAACGGTAAAAAAGGAGATCTGAAGGTAGATGTAAATGCTTATCTGAACTTCTCGAAAGTAGCTAACCGGCTGGAACTTTTGAACTCGGAGGGCTATGTACAGGTACATAAACAGATGTATGATAATTATAATCTTCAATATCCGAATAAGACAGTCGATTACCCGGCTTATATAACAAACTTCCTGGCTAATCCTTCCTCTTATCCTAATACAAACTGGCAAGACGAAATGTTCCGTGGCGGATTGACACAAAACTATCAGGTGAGTGTTCGTGGTGGAAGTGAAAAAGCCCGTTATTCGGTATCTTATAATCACTCGGATGATAAAGGTGTCCTGTTGGGTAATAGCTTCAAACAAGATAATGCCCGCATGAAACTGTCTGTTACCAAGAATATATTCGACTTGGATGCCAATTTGTCTTTTATGGCTAAAGATGAAAAGCAGCCACAATACTCCCTGAAAGAAGTATATGGTATTTCTCCGCTGGTTTCGGTATATGATGATACGAAAGAATACGGCTTCGGACTGACAGATCATGATGGACTGCCCAGCAACCGTAATGTGATGGCGGATTATACTTATCGCCAGGGTGGTGGCAAAACATATAATATGGATGCCAATGCCGCATTGACAATGCATCTGGCTGAATGGCTTACATTCAAAACCGCTTACTCTTATCGTGGAGAACATTATCGTTACCAGCGTCACATGCCGGCTTATGTGGCAGACGTAAAGGCAAAACAGGATTACCCTTCTCAATATGAGAAATCCTATTACTGGGAAGATCAGGTGATAGACAACGTATTGACTTTTGATAAGCAATTCAAAGATCACTCCCTGAATGTAATGGCCGGTAATTCTATTCAGATACGTAAATACAACTGGAATGAAATACAGGTAGATGGTAAAACAACTGTTTATGAGGTAAAAGACGGACAGTTGGTAACATCTGAGAAACCGTCAGGATTCTTAGATCCTAATTTCGCTACTATCGGAGCAGGTAAAGGCGGTACTTATAGTGGCGATGGTTCATTATACGATTATAACCGTGCTTCTTTCTTTGGCCGTGTAAATTATTCTTATGCCGGACGTTATATGTTGCAGGCTACTGTCCGTGCAGACGGTTCTTCCAAATTCGGTAAAGATAGCCGCTGGGGTGTTTTCCCATCAGTCGCTTTGGGATGGAGAATAACGGAAGAAGAGTTTTTCCCGAAAGACGGTGTGATCAGTAATTTGAAATTGCGTGCCAGCTGGGGACGTTTAGGTAATGAGCAAGCACTTGGCTATTATGACTTCCAGGCATTGATTACCAGCGGAAACGATATGTCGATGGGGGGTGTTCAGGGTAACGGATCAAGTCCATGGCCGGGAAGTATAGCTACCGGGTTGGCAAACCGTAACCTGCAATGGGAAACAACCGATACAAAGAACATCGGTTTCGACTATGGTTTATTAAATGGCCGTTTATCGGGAGCATTGAACTATTATTATAACAAGACGGAGGATATGCTGATCACCAAGAAACTGGCTCCTTCCGTAGGTTTAAATAGTCCTGTTATGAATGTCGGTAAAATCCGTAACTCAGGTTTTGAAATAGAGATCAACTGGGCTGATAAGAAAGGTGACTGGGATTATAATGTAGGATTGAACCTGACAACAACAAGCAACAAAGTACTGGAACTTTCAGATCCGAAGCAGGCTTTATATGGGGATGGTTTGAAATTTCTTACGGAACACTTCCCGACTCAGACAATTGTAGGGGAACCTATAGCCAACTTCTACCTGTATCGCACAGATGGAATCTTTCAGAATGAAGCAGAAGTAGCCGCTCATGTGAATGCCGATGGTGATTTATTACAGCCGAATGCCCGTCCGGGAGATATCCGTTTTCGTGATGTGAATGGCGATGGTCAGATAGACGAAGATGATAAAGAGTCTTGCGGTTCCGGTATGCCGAAACTGGAAGCCAACCTTTCTGCCGGTTTCTCTTATAAAGGCATTGACTTCTCCTTCTTACTGGGTAGCGGTTGGGGACATAAGCTATATAACGGTAACCGTTATTTCTTTGAAGGAATGAGCTCGGGTACCAATATGCTGGCTTCCACATTAGATGCATGGACTACAAGTAATACCAATACAAGTGTTCCCCGTGCAGTTTTGCAGGATCCGAACAATAACTCACGCGAAAGCGATCGTTTCCTGGAAAATGGAAACTTTGTTCGCCTGCGTCAATTACAGATCGGGTATACATTTCCTTCAACATTATTGAAAAAACTGTTTGTTGATAAACTTAGATTATATGTAAGCGGAGAGAACTTGTTTACAATTACCAAATACAGCGGTATAGATCCTGAATTTTCTACAGATAAGATATTGAATACAGGTGTAGATAAGGAAATTTATCCTTTCACACGTTCTTATATCGTAGGATTACAGCTTACATTCTAATTACAAATTACTTAAAATCACATAGACAATGAAAAAGATAAAATATATAGTTGCTTCTTTATTATTGCTGGGAACAATTACCAGTTGCAATGATTTTCTGACAGTGTCGTCACCAGACCAACTGACAAACGAATCTTTTTGGCGTGACAAATCAGATGCGGAGGCAGGATTAGCAGCAGCCTATTCCCAGTTGGAATCATTTACTGATACCTGGAGTTTTTCGGAAGTAAAATGGCCGGTAGAGGCATACCGCGAGGATATCGTTAATCTGGGTTCCGATGCATTTAATTATCCGAACTGGGTAGAGTTGGCAAACTTTACTTATACAAATGGTAACTCCCAGTTTACTTATTACTGGCAGGATGCTTACAGAGGTATAAACTACTGTAATCAGGTTATAGAAAACGTGCCGAATATTCCGGCCGAGGAGATAACGGAAGAAGAACGGAATACCATTCTGAATGAAGCATATTTCCTGCGTGGTTATTATCATATGAAACTTCTTTTGAACTGGAAAGAAATCGTTATTCGTGATGCTTATATTTCTTCGACGGACCAGTTAGATAAAGCATTGGCTACACGTGAAGAGGCCTGGGATTTCATTATCGGCGAATTAACCAAGGCAACCACACTGCCGGAAAGTCGTACTTCCGATCAGTTAGGACGTGCAACCAAAGGGGCTGCTTATGCTTATATCGGTTGGGCACATCTGACAAGAGCTTATGAAGAATCGGGTAATAAAGATACAGAATTGAAAGCTGCCGTAGATGCCTTTAATAATGTGAAAGGTTATGACCTGGTGAAAGACTTCAAGTCGATGTTCGATGGAAGTAATAAAAACTCCAAAGAAGGTATTTTCGAATTGCAGATGTCGATGTCTGATGCAAACGGCGCGTGGTATAAGACGCAGCTTCACCGTTGGATCGGATGCTCCGAACTCCGGGGCTGGGATGAAATCCTTCCGAACACGATGTTGATGAATGAATATATGAAAGAAGGCCGGATTGCAACGACAGGTCGTTACGACAGTCGTTTGTATGAAACTATTTTCTTCCAGTGCGATTATTTTAATGATCCGGAAGCCGGTCGTGTATACGGATATACTTATGATGATTGGTTTGATGGAAAGAACAAACCTGCATTCCGGAAGTTTATGCCGGTCGATTACGAAGGTATGGAAAACAATTACTTTGCTCCTAACATTCCGTTGATGCGCTATTCAAACGTATTATTGATGAAAGCCGAAGCATTGAATGAACTGGGACAAACGGCTGAAGCCATTTCCCTGATCAATCAGGTTCGTGAACGGGCAGATATGCCGAATATGAAAGGCACATCGCAAGCACAGGTTCGTGAACAGATTGAACACGAACGCATACTGGAATTCCCTCTGGAAAACTTCCGTTTCTATGACCTTCGTCGTTGGGGAAAGACACAGGAAGCCTTGAAGGCCGTAGGCCGTGATTTTAATCCGGAAAAGAATAGCTTCTATCCGATTCCTATCCAGGAAATAAACACAAATAATGCGCTTCATTGATGAAAGCTTAACAAAAGGATCATAGACACAACTATTTCTATAACCGGGTGTCTCTTCGCCTCATGCGAGAGGCACCCTTTTTTATTAAAACAATTTTGTATGAAACATCTTTTTTATACGGCCAGTGCTCTTTTGGCGAGTCTCGCTTTGCATGCCCAACCGAAAGAATGGGAAGACCAGCGGGTTAATCAGATCAATCGTGAACCTATACATGCTCATTTTGTTCCCTATTCTTCTGAGAGAGGGGCTTTACAGAAGGATGCATCGAAAGAACAGCGATATTCACTGAATGGAACCTGGAAATTTCATTATGCTAAAAATCCGGCCAGTCGTCCGGTCACTTTTTATGAAGAAGGTTACAATGTGTCCGACTGGAAGGATATAGAGGTTCCCGGTAGTTGGGAACTTCAGGGATTTGATGCCCCGATTTATACGGATACACGTTATCCGTTTCCAGCCGATCCCCCTCATGTGCCGACAGACTATAATCCGGTGGGTTCGTATGTAACGACCTTTACGGTTCCGGCTGATTTTAAGGGAAAAGATATCCTATTGAACTTTGGAGGCGTGGAGTCAGCCTATTATTGTTGGCTAAACGGTCATTTTGTAGGGTATGCTGAGGACAGTCGCCTGCCTTCGGAATTCCTGATTAATAAATATCTTAAATCCGGAGAAAACAAACTGGCTGTAGAAGTCTATCGATATAGTGACGGTTCTTATCTGGAAGGGCAGGATTATTGGAAATACAGCGGTATCGAGCGCGATGTGAAACTGATAGCACGCCCTCAGGAACGTGTGAAAGACTTTGAAATATCTGCTGACCTGACGAATAATTACCAGGATGGTCTTCTGGATGTGAAAGTGACGCTGGACAACCGGAAGATCGGGAAAGGAACGGGCGTTCAACTCAAAGTGTTGGATGGAACAAAAGAAATAGCTTCCCGACAGTTTGCCGTTAAAGCAAAAACAGATAGTATCTTCATCTTTACCGAACGTTTCCCCGGTGTAAAACATTGGACGGCAGAAACTCCCAATCTTTATTCGCTGGTAGTAAATACACTTGACAAGCAGGGTAGGGTGACAGAATCCTTTGTCCAGCGTTTTGGTTTCCGAAAAGTGGAGATGAAAAATGGCATGTTGCAGGTAAACGGAACTCCGATACTGATAAAAGGCGTGAACCGTCATGAGCACGATATGCATAAAGGACGTTCCATTTCGGTGGAGAGTATGATAGAAGATATCCGCCTGATGAAACAATTTAACATTAATGCCGTACGTACCTGTCATTACCCCAACCATGAAGAATGGTATGATCTCTGTAATGAATACGGTATTTATCTGGTGGATGAGGCGAATATCGAATCACATGGAATGGAAGCTCATCCTGATGGTACGCTTGCCAATATGGAAAGTTGGGATATTCCTTTTATGGAACGTATGGAACGTATGGTGGAACGCGATAAAAATATCACAGCCATCATTACCTGGAGCTTGGGTAACGAGTCCGGATATGGAAAGCATTTTGAAACCTTGTATCATTGGACGAAAAAACGTGATACCAGCCGTCCGGTTCAGTATGAAGGCGGAGGTGTAAAAGGGCTGTCCGATATTTATTGTCCGATGTATGGCCGTGTCTGGTTGTTGCGCCAATGGGTAAACCAACGCCAGCCTCGTCCGCTTATCCTTTGCGAATATGCGCATGCGATGGGTAATAGTGTTGGAAACCTGAATGACTATTGGGATTTGATTTATAAATACGATAATCTGCAGGGAGGCTTTATCTGGGACTGGGTGGACCAGACTTTTGCCATCAAAGATAAAAAGGGACACGATATACAAGCCTATGGAGGTGATATGGGATTTGTAGGTATTGTGAACGACTCTAACTTTTGTGCCAATGGACTGGTGGCTGCCGATCGCAGTTTGCATCCGCATATTTGGGAGGTAAAGAAAATTTATCAGTATATGCATTTTGAGGGAGTGCCGTTTTCATCTGGTCTGGTTAAAGTAACCAACCGTCATGACTTTGTATCTTCCGACGTTTATGATTATGTATGGACTGTAAAAGCGGACGGGAAAACTCTTTATCAGGGCAAACTGGATGTTCCTGTTATTGCGCCGCATCAATCGGCAGAAGTTCCTGTCCGGATACCTGCTATACAGGGTGAACCCGGTACTGAATATTTTCTTCATATATCGGCTTTGACCAGAGAGGAAACACCCTTGGTTCCAAAAGGACATCTGGCCGCGTCGGAGCAGTGGAAATTACCGGTGGCCTCTTCACCGGTATCCGCACCGGTTTTGTCCGGGACTCTTTCTACTGTCGATGAGGCAGAGAATATAACGATCGAAGGAGCTTCCATGTCGGTTACTTTTTCAAAGAAGAACGGTGAGATCACTAAATATATGATAGATGGAAACAACTACCTGAAAGAGGGACTTCGCCCGAATTTCTGGCGACCGCTTACGGATAACGATGTGGCGAATAAACAGGGTGATCGTAGTGAAACGTGGAAAAATGCCGGAAATGAATTGTCATTAAAAGCATTCTCTGCCGATATGGCTACCGATAAAAAGTCTGTTGTCGTGAAAGTGAGCTATGATATGCCTCTTCAGGAGTCTACCTGTTCCGTGGTCTATACGGTTTATGCAGATGGCATTATAAAGACTGCTTACTCTTTTGTCCCCGGCGAGAAACAATTACCGGAAATACCCCGGGTGGGTATGCGTATGATACTGAAAGGCGATTATGATCAAATGACCTGGTTGGGCCGTGGTCCGCAGGAAAACTACTGGGATCGTAAATCGGGTGCCGATATAGATTTGTATAAAGCCTCCGTTTGGGAACAGTATCATCCTTATGTACGTGCGCAGGAAACAGCCAACAAGTCGGATGTCCGTTGGGTAGCCCTTCAGGATCAGGCAGGCAACGGTATCCTGGTTAAGTCCGGTTGTGAACCGTTGAGCGTCAGTGCCTGGAATTTCCCTATGAAGGATATAGAATATATACCTTCCAGCATTCAGCATATTCATGGGGGTAGCATTGAAAAGAAAGATATGGTTTGGCTTAATATCGACAGCAAGCAAATGGGTGTTGGCGGAGATAATACCTGGGGAGCCCAGACACATCCGGAATACACAATTACACCTGTCAGACAAGAGTATAGTTTCTTTATTATTCCTGTTAATAAGCAAACAGATCTGATCAAAGTTTCTAAACTGAATAGATAAATTAAAAGGAGGCTGATATGAAACACAAACTGTTGATAAGTGCTTTATTGATAGCCGTCATCGGATGGGCCGGTTGCTCTGTGAAGCAGCCGGTATCATCCGGTACAGCTTACAATTACAGTAACATTTTAGACATTCGTTATACGCCGGACTCGGCTTCGCGTTGCCGGGGATGGTTTACGGATGCCGGTGCATGGTATGGGTTTACTTTACCGCGGGAGGAACAATGGGTGAACGGCTTCTGTGGCCCTTTTCATCTGGATATGAATAAACGTCAGTGGCTTTCGGATGCTCTGGTAAAAGTCCGCTTCGACGGTGAAGATCCGGATGTCGTGTATACTCCGGACTCTGTCTCTTATTTTCCGGGTGAATTATATATGTCTTCTTCCTCTGAAACCGGACGGATAGAACAACGTTTGGTCTTTGTTGATAAATCGACGGCCTTGTTGACCTGTTCTTCCGATCAGAATACTTTGCTTCGTTTTGCCGGAGAGGTTCTTCCGGATGATGTTGTTTGTACGACGGATAAGAACCGGGTATTGCTGACCTGGCCTTCGGGTGAGGGAGTTGCTTTGACATTCAGTCCGGAAATGGGTATCCTGTCGTCTGAGAATGGATATGAAACCTTAACGCTTACTCCGGGTAAATCGAATGTTGTCATTTCTTTTTTTGAAAATGAAGCATCCAGGCAGGCCGTATTGCATAGAGCTGCCGTTGTTCAGGCTTCTCCGGTAGAATATAGGGAGGAAACAGCTTCACGCTGGGAAGGCTATTTGCAGAAAGTTCTTCGTCCTGATATGCCGGAAGCTTATAACAGGATAGCGGTTAAGGCAGTAGTCACTTTGATTGCCAACTGGCGGAGTGCACGTGGCGATTTATTCCATGATGGAGTAGTTCCCAGTCATGCTGTCGGCTACTTTGTCGGATTTTGGGGATGGGACTCCTGGAAACATGCAGTTGCCTTGGCTCGTTTCGCTCCTGACCTTGCAAAGGATCAGGTACGTGCTATGTTTGATTATCAGACACCGGAAGGTATGATTATCGATTGTATTTATAGTGATGCATCCGAGAATAATGCGCGAGACAGTAAGCCTCCTTTAGCAGTATGGGCTGTAGATGAGATTTATAAAGCAACGGGTGATACTGCTTTTGTAAAAGAGATGTATCCCAAATTACTTCATTATTATAAATGGTGGTTCACCCATCGCGACCACAATAATAACGGGATATGTGAGTTTGGAGCCTGTGACGGAACCCTTGAAGCTGCTGCCTGGGAAAGCGGTATGGACAATGCGATCCGTTTCGACGACGCTGTGATGGTAAAGAACAGTGATGGTGCATGGAGTATGGATCAGGAGTCTGTCGATCTGAATGCTTTTCTGGCACTCGAGCACCGCTTATTAGGCGAACTGGCCCCCATCGCCGGAGAAGTTTTTGAAGATACTGACAGATCGGCGGAAATACGGGATTACTTTTTTGTTTCCGACCCCGGCTTCTTCTTTGATAAACGGTTGAATGGTACATATGTTATGGAAGAAGGGACGGAAGCATGTATACCTTTGTGGGCGGAGATCGCATCCCGGGAGCAGGCTGCTGCTGCCATGAAAATATTCAGCGATACCACGAAGTTCGCTACTTATATCCCTTTCCCTACGATTGCGGCAGACAATCCGAAGTTTATGCCGGCAGGTTATTGGCGGGGCCCTATCTGGCTGGATCAGGTTTACTTCGGAATATCCGGCATCCGTAAGTATGGATATAAAAAAGAAGCAGACGCTTTCACCGATCAGGTCTTTACCCGCTTGCAGGGACTGAAGGAAGATGCCCCTATTCATGAGAATTATGATACTCATAACGGAGCACGCCTGAAAGCTCCTCATTTCAGTTGGAGTTCGGCTCATTTGCTTATGTTGTATGAGGAATATGGCAAATAAGATGTAATGTGTTAGATACGGAAAAGAAAATGAAGGTTGCAAGAAATGGAATATACTCATACTCTTGCAACCTTTTTATTTATTGCTCTATTCTGTCACAGGAGCTTCTTCACCGACCATCAGGGGAGTGATATTATTCTCTGCTCCCGGATAACCGATATTCTGGTTGATAACTCCTCCGGTATTTGTCTTGATTGCATTTTCAGGAACCGGCCACAGTACATGATGTACGCTCATTCGATATTCACCATAAGGGATAACGACTCCTTTGTTGTAGAAGTTATTGTATTTGATTACCCAATCGAAATAGAAGTTTACTCCTGCATCCTTACAGTTTGTTCCGGTCCCACCCGGACCGGAGAAATTATCCGATTTATAGATACGCCCTCCGAATTCTTCACAAGCCTTGCCTGTTTTGGCATATAGATAGGATATGCGGACCAGTTCGATGTGACGATTTTCTTCGTAGTACAGCTCACGGGCACGTTCTGCCAATACCTCGGCGATACCGATCGTTCCTATTAAAGGCTCTGCCCCGGCACGACTGCGGACAATATTCAGCATGGCAGCAGCATTCGCATTATCCCCTTTCCAATAATAACATTCGGCTATCATCAGGTAAGTCTCGGCTGAACGGTAGATATACCATGGAGTTTCACCACCCTGGTAGTCTTGTGTTTTTGTTGGATCGGGAACAAACAATTTGTAATGCGGCCACATATACCAGCACCGGATGGAGTCGGCAACGGAAATGTCGTTCGGATGAACCAGCGGCTGACCGTACCACGGGCTGTTGTTCTTCTTCAGGCTCGGTTCGTTATACCGTAAATCTTCCATACGTTTCCAACTGTCGTGATTATTCGGGCTCCGTAGGTCGTTCTTTTCTTTATCAGTCCAGATATCATATTGGAAATAATTTGTAGGACGGCAAGTTCCGATACCACGGCCGTAATTAGCATCATTGTCGATCTCCGTGTTCTTGTCTTCGGATGCCGGAACAATGGCTGTTCCTGATTTTCCGTCGGGTGTCTTGATAGCTGCACCTTTTGCCCAGTAGGGAAGTCCGTTACGCATCGTGTAAATGCGTTTATCACCGGCTTCGACAATATCGGGATAAGCTACCACATACATGATTCCTTCCGTATTGCTCATATCCGTTTTTGCTTCTACGCTGTGCAGGTCATGCATCAGGTTGGTGTTCGGTTTGTTTTTGTTGCCGGTGAAACGTTGTGTCATCAACGGATGCCGGGCGACAACTTCTTTTCCAACTTCGATGGCACGGTCGAAATCCCCCAAAGACATACATATTTTCATTAAAAGCATACCGCAAGCATCTTTATTAGCCCTGCCGCGATCCATCTGTTCCGGAACCCATTGATAGGCAAACTCCATATCCTTTTTACATTGCTCAAGGATACTCCACCGGTCATAGGAGTAAAAGTCGAGTTTCGGTTGGGTAATTTCTTCACTCAACCAGGGGACATTACCGAACTGATGGGTCAATTTGTAATAACGGTAGGAACGATGGAAATAAGCACCGCCCAAGACTGCATTCCGTTCTGCCTCGTCTTTGAATGTAGCGGCATCCAAACGGCTGATCACAATATTGGCATACTTGATCCCTTTAAAACCTTCCGCCCAATACCATCCGTTCTTGCCTTTCATATCGTTTTTTGTTCGGGCAGGAAGCATTTCATTATCGAAATCGACCAACGAACCGCTTTCATCGGTTTTACCATGTACAGCAATATCTGCGGTATACATTTCCGTTAGTATCGGAGCACCATCTGTAAAGAACTCGTGACGCATATTACGTTCGCAGGCTACCAGTGCGGAATATAAACCGGCAGCATCTACATAGGTGTTTTCCGGAGTATAGAAGGATAGGGGCTTCGGTTCGAGCCAACTGTCATCACATGAGTTGAATAAAAGTAATGCGGCTAAAGCCGGTATAAGCTGTTTTTTATTGTTCATAATCTTTAATTCTTATAGGTTGATCAATGTTTATAAAGTAAAGTTCACTCCGAAATTGACGGTTCTCAGTGTCGTGTCTCCGCCTTCCGGATCACCGAAAGTCCATCCTGTGATGACGAACGGATTACGGACGGCTACCGAGAAACGCATATTCTGTACAGAGAATTTCTTCAGGAGGTTTTGCGGAACGTTGTACGACAGCGTAATGTTTTCCATACGTACGAATGTTTTCTTTACATAATTGCTGCCGATATTTTTAGAACCAAGGCGTCCGTAATCGTTGGTCGGATTATCTTTCGTCCAACGTGGAATATCCACAACTGTATAACGGTCGAACATACCGCCCGTATTGGCGGCCCGGTTGTATGTTCCGTATTGTCCGATGTGAGAATACATCATAAATGATAAATTGAAGTTTTTATAGAATGTAAACTCATTCCGCCAGGACCAACGGTAGCGGGGAGTTGTATAACCTTGGAATACCTTATCGTCATTATCCATTACTCCGTCGTTGTTTTGATCGATATATTTGAAATCTCCCGGCTTGTTACCGTATTTGGCAGCTTCTTCCTCTTCTCCCAGCTGCCAGACGCCATCACGTTCGTAGTCCCATATCTGGTCCGTGTCATGTCCGATAAACCATTTATTTGCGAGGTCGTCTGCTTCTTTGTAGCCGATCACATTGCCGTCCGCATCTTTCACTTCTTCCATGTCTCCGTATAGATGTTTGATCTTCCGGCGGTTGAAGGAGAAAGTACCGCTGGAATTCCATGAGAAGTTTTTACTTTCTATCAGATTGGCATTCAATGTCAGCTCAAAGCCCCGATTGGTCAGTGTACCCAGATTGGCTTTCACATTGTCGTATCCTAAAATGGACGGCAGCGAGCGGCTAACCAATAGATCGTTTGTTTCTGCCATGTATGTTTCCATACTACCACTTATCCTGTCTTCGCACACAGAGAAGTCGATGCCTATATTATAAGAGGCTGTACGTTCCCATTTTAATGCGCTGTTCGGCATACGGTTTATGTATATCTGTGAGGTTGTATACACATTCCCGTTCTGGTCTATATATGGATGCAGGCCGGAGTTTAAAGAAGCCAATGCCTCATACTGGCCGATATCTCTGTTTCCGTTCTGTCCCCAGGAAAAGCGGAATTTTCCGTAATTCAGCCAACTGTTCGATGCTTCCATGAATTTCTCGGATGTAAATACCCATCCCAAAGCCAGGGCGGGGAATGTAGCCCGTGGGTTCATCTGTCCGAAAGCGGAATAACCGTCGCGACGGACTGAGGCAGTAACCAGATATTTGTCCCTGAAAGAATAGAATATACGTCCCATCAATGCATCCCCTGTTTTATATGTATCGTTACTGGATACGGACGGGATCGATCCGGCACCGATATTATGGTATCCCAGAATATCGCTAGGGGTAAATTGCTGGTTCTTGGCTACTGTTTGCCACCATTGTCCTTTTTCTGCATTGAAGAGGAATGTCGCTTCTACACGGTGGTCTTTACCGAATTCCTGTTTCCAGCGTACAATATGGTCGAGTAGCCAGTTGAATGTTTTTTCGTTCTTGCGTTCCGATTTACCTCCTTCTCCTGCCCATTCGGGGTGTTGCGACGATTCGTGGTTCATATATTCATACCAGTGATAATGCGGTGTAAAGTTCATTTGGTATTCCAGGCCGAAAGGTAATTTCAGGATGGCATACAGGTTGGCATTAAAATCATGGTTTATATCCCGTCTATCGCGGTACAGGTTGTCGAAGAACGGATTTTTCGTGTTGTTATCGCCTGAAGGATACATACGGTACGGGCTGTCCGGGTTGTCTATTTCATTGGTCGTGTAGGGGGAATTATGTTCACGCTGGTCGACATCAGCAGCCAGGTAACCACCGATACGGGTCGCATATTGAGAATTTAGTCCCACGGTAAGAAAAGAAGTGACTTTTGATTCCAGATTCAGGCGTGACCGAAAGTTGCGATAACGGTCACCTGTTTTTACTCCTTCCCGGTCGGCATATCCCAGAGACCAATAATAAGAGAAATTATCTGTCCGGTTGGAAATGCTTGTCGTATAATCCTGTTGCAAACCGGTTTGGTAAACAATATCGTCCCAATTGGTTTCCACCCCGTTCAGGTAATTTTCAATTTCTATGTTCTGTAGGTTCAGGCGGGTTAACCAAGTGGTGACCAGTGTTGTTTCATCCGGCAAGGATGCGGCTGGATTTTTCTGGTCATAGTTGTACCAGGCCAATGGGTCTACGCCCATCGAAGATAGATTACGCGGGTCGGCATATTTACCGGGTTGTGCCGTCAGTTCGTCTTGCGACAGTAGTCCTTCGGCATATTCCTGGCGAAATAACAGGAATCCTGCCCCGTCGACTGTTTTAGGCAGGCGGGAATTGTGCACCAGGCCGACATTTGCGTTGAAAGTGATAATCGGTTTACCGGTATTTCCTTTTTTGGTAGTAATAGCGACTACCCCGTTAGCAGCTTTGGCTCCATAAACGGCAACAGAACTGGCGTCTTTCAAGACATCGATACTTTCGACATCCATAGCATTAATGTCCTGCATGGAGCCGTCGTAAATGACACCATCCAATACGATCAGGGGAGCAGAGCCTGCGCTGAGTGTATTTTTTCCTCGTATTTGCAGATCGGCCGTACCGGCTGCGTCGGTAGACATGCTGATGGATAAACCTGCGGCACTGGCACGTAGCAGGTCTTGGACAGATCGTGGAGCTTCCGCTTCCATTTTTTCTGCTTTTACGCGGGAAATGGCACCTGTCAGGTCTTTTTTCTTAGCTGTACCGTAACCGATGACCAGTACTTCGTCCAGTTCTTCTGTGTCTTCTGCCAAAGTTACATTGACCATTTTCAAGTCGGTGACCGGAACTTCCTGAGATAAATAACCGATGTAGGAGAAAATCAATACAGGGCTTTTCCCTGATGTATTCAGGCTGAATTTCCCGTCACTACCGGTTATGGTTCCATTGTTTTTTCCTTTTTCCACAACATTAACACCGATAAGCGGTTCACCTAGGTGGTCTTTTACAATTCCTGTAACTGTCATTCTTTGTGCATAGACTTGAGAAATAAAAATCCCTGATAAAAATAGAATCAAGGTTAATCGATGAAGAAAATAGAGAACATGATTTTTCATATTGCTACAAATAAGGTATCCATCAATCCCCGGAGTGGATGGTTACAAAATAAAGGAGGCGTGAGGATTGTTGATATATCTAATTGGAGGCCTTCGACTGCCCTGTAGCTGATATAAACAACAACTCACGCCCTTTTATCTTGTACATCCATATTGACATAACTATACGGTAATGCCTATGAGTAGATATAACAAGGAAAGGTACGTGAGCGTTTTAGTTGTCTATTATCCAGCTACATTGAAAAGTGTCGAAGTTTCCAATTAGGATAATATCTTTAAAACGCTTCCGTAATCAATAAAATGTACAGACCGATAACTCTTTACCTGTGTGTACGACAACAAAAATATGGAGAAGTGTTGGATAAAGCAAATAAAAACAAAAAAAGTTATTCGTTGTTTTGTTAGGTGTTCCATTCTTTTGACTCACATCAGATAAGAATGGATGTTTATTTAATGATAATATGGTAAACACATTGAATACAGAAAAGATGAATAGAGTGTTAGAGATAAAATACTATCTTTGTTTCATTCTTATCAATCGGTAGCATTATGAAAAAAAAGATTAGTTTGTGTTCATTGATTCTCTGTGTTATTTCTTTTTCTTGTAGCTCAGTGAAAGATGGCCCGGATGCGCAACAGGCCCTTTCGTCTTACGTAAATCCTTTTGTCGGAGCTTCGACCAGTATGGAGGCGGGAGGTTCATATCATGGTTTGGGTAAGACTTTTCCGGGAGCAACCTCTCCGTTCGGTATGGTTCAACTCAGTCCTAATACGATTACCGGAGGTGATAACGGGTCGGGTTATAGTGATGAACATACTTCTATTGAAGGTTTTGCTTTTACACAAATGAGTGGGATCGGCTGGTATGGCGATCTGGGGAATTTATTGGTAATGCCGACAGTCGGTAAGTTGCATACTTTTTCGGGAACGTTGGAAGATCCTGATAACGGTTATCGTTCCCGGTATGATAAAGCATCGGAGAAGGCTTCTGCCGGTTATTACTCTGTGATGCTTACCGATTATCAGATAAAAGCCGAAGCTACGGCTCTCCCTCATAGCGGTATGTTGCGTTTTACATTCCCGGAGAGTAAAGAGGCTCGTATACAAATAGACCTGGCACGCAGGGTAGGAGGAACTTCTACCTGGCAGGCGATCGAGGTGATCAATGACCATACGATCAGGGGTGAAATGAAATGTCCTCCCGAAGGTGGCGGTTGGGGAAATGGTGCAGGAAAATCTGATTATACAGTCTATTTCTATGCTGAATTTTCACGTCCTTTCCGGTCGCATGGCGTATGGTCGGCCGACATACCGGACGGGTGGACACGTAAACGGGAAGATATCGAGAGTGAGCGTTATCATGAAGTTGTCCGGAATGCCCGCGTTTTACCTGATGTGAAGTCGTTGACCGGAAGGCATTTGGGCTTTTATGCCGAATTCGACACCGATGCAGGAGAACAGATCCTTATGAAAAGCGGGATCTCTTTTACCAGTATGAAGAATGCGGAAGAGAATCTGCATTCGGAAATGAATGCCTGGGAGTTTGACGCAACATTGGCTGACTGTCGCCGGTTATGGGACGATGCTCTGTCCAAAATAACTGTGACCGGAGGTACGGAGGATGAAAAACATATCTTTTATACTGCTCTTTACCATACTATGATCGACCCGAGGATTTGCAGTGATGTGAACGGGGAGTATATGGGGGCAAACAAGCAGGCGCATATGACGGATCAGTTCACTAAACGAACTATTTTTAGCGGATGGGATGTTTTCCGTAGCCAGATGCCTTTGCAAACCATTATTAATCCAACCCTGATCAATGACCTGGTCAACTCGTTGGTGGAGATTGCCGATCAGAGTGGAAACGAATATCTGGAGCGATGGGAATTGTTGAATGCTTATTCCGGTTGTATGTTGGGTAATCCGGCTCTGTCCGTCTTGTGTGACGCCTATTCAAAAGGAATCCGTTCTTATGATATAGATAAAGCATACCGTTATGCTTTAAATACTTCCCGGTTGTTTGGTAATAATGAAGATGGATATACGCCGGGTTCCATCTCTCATACATTGGAATATGCATACAATGATTGGTGTATGGCCCGTCTGGCGGAATGGTTGGGCAAGGATACCGATAAGGAATATTTCGACCGCCGGGCTATGACCTATTCTACAATTTATGATACCGATTATGGTTGGTTCAGGCCACGTAATGAAAAAGGAGAATTTCAACCTTTACCCGAAGAGGGAAGACTGGCGGAAGGATATGGTTGTACGGAGAGTAATGCATACCAGCAGGGTTGGTTCATCCCACACGATGTGGAAGGCATGGTCCAAATGATGGGGGGGCGTGAAAAAGTGCTGGCCGATCTGACGGATATGTTTGAACAAACTCCCGAAGGTTACCTTTGGAATCAATATTATAACCATGCCAATGAACCGGTTCATCATGTGCCGTTCCTGTTTAACCGTCTGGGTGCTCCCGAACTTACTCAGAAATGGACGCGGGATATCTGCCGGAATGCTTATAAAAATTCAGTCTTGGGATTGGTCGGTAATGAGGATGTTGGACAGATGTCGGCCTGGTATGTCCTTGCGGCAAGTGGTATTCATCCGGTGTGTCCCGGTGACCAGCGTTATGAAATAACCAGTCCGGTATTTGAAAAGGTCGTCTTCAATTTGGATCCGGACTATGCGGAGGGAAAAACATTTGTGATTGAAGCTCGTAATAATAGTCCTGAAAATATATATGTTCAGCAGGCTACTTTAAATGGAATTCCTTACGATAAATGTTATCTGACGCATGCCGACCTGATGAAGGGCGGAACGTTGGTATTGCAGATGGGGGCAAAGCCTTCGGATTGGGGAAAATGAGACAAAGACTTATATCTATTGAATATCTGATACATAATAAGAAATGATACATACTATTCAAAAATCCGAACGCTTGAATGTAGTAGATGCGCTTCGCGGTTTTGCTTTGTTGGCTATTGTGTTGTTGCATAATCTTGAACATTATAACTTGAGTTCAACTTATAAATGCAACTTTTTGGGTGCGGATAATAAGCAATAAAAACATTTATTTTTCAGAGAGGAAA
>NZ_JADNBB010000031.1 GCF_015550595.1 Parabacteroides goldsteinii | reverse complement strand
ACAAAACACCGCAGTATATGCACCATCAGAGGCAAATTAAAATTAAAAGTTATAAAAACAAACAGTTCAGCAAGGCTAGCCTTGCTGAACTGTTCTGAATGTTTTATTTTTGTCCAATAACTGTAACGGTTATTTAGGACTAGTCACCGCTTGTCATTTTATTTCTCCACCGTGTTCGGTTATTAGAGTTAATGTAAATTAGATTTGCTATATATCGCGTATGCGTGTATTTTTGTAGCATGAATTATAACGACCATAAAGACAATTCCAAAAGTTTCCGTGCCTTGACTGGCTTGACGCATATTCAGTTTTCTCATTTGCTTCCCTATTTTGAGGCTGCTCATGATGATTATTTGTCTGAACATGAGCTTAACGGCAAACGGCGAAGTAAGCGCCGTAGCTTTTGCATATACAAGAACAGTCCTTTGCCTGATGTTTCGGAACGTCTTTTATATACTGTCTATGGAATTGAGGAAATCATATTTGAATGACTTTTGCGGATAAAATCTATATGGTAGATAGCGCTCTTTTCTTGTTATATCAAAAATCAAAAAAATATAGTCACTTTTGAAAATAGCCTGTTTAGAGTTAGCTTCTATTTTTGCATTATCAATTTTGGCTTCGTAAAAGTCCTGTAAAAACAACCTAAATTCGTAATAGAGATGAAAGACCTGCTTAAAATAGTACTTATCTTATTTGCCTTTACCGGGGCAACACGAGCACAGATATCTCCGGAGGCTTTTGCCGATCCGGAAAAACAGTACAGGCCCATTCCTCTTTGGTTCTGGAATAATACAACCGTAAATGAGACTGAACTATTAGAGCAGTTCCGCCAGATGGTAGAAAAGGATGGTTACGGAGGTTGTGCTATTCTTCCTTTCGGTAAGAATTTTACGCCGGAGTATTTATCTGAAGAATACTTTTCCCTTTACGGGGCGATCATCAAAGAGGCCCGAAAACTGGATGCCCGTATGTCTTTATACGATGAATACGGCTTTCCGAGTGGAAGCATGGGAGCGATTAATGCAGATGGAACCCCACGCTTCATGAATAAATATCCGGATGCAACGGTTAAGAGACTGGATAAGATAGAATATAATGTACCTGCCGGTACACAGTTCAGGAAGCCGGTTCCCACCGGTAAATTGATGGCCGCTGTTGCGATGGATACCTTGTCGGGTAAACGTCTTTCTCTCACCTCTTATATCCGTTCAGGGGAACTGGACTGGCGTGCTCCGGCTGGTGCTTGGAAAGTATTTTTCTTTGTCTGTGTGAAAGATGGCGATCCGAATGTCGATTATCTCGATCCGGAAGCTGTAAAGCTGTTTGTTAAAGAAACGCATCAGGCCTATTACGACCGTTTTTCCGGTGATTTCGGTCATGTGATTATCGAGACTTTCTTTGACGAGCCGACCATGTACCGTGCAGAAGGACGTATGTGGACGGATAAGTTTAACGAGAAATTTACAGCCCGTTATGGATACTCTCCGGAGTTACTCTATCCGGCTTTGTGGTACAATATCGGGGAAGAAACACAATCTGCCAGAAACCGGTTATTCGGATTGCGTGCCTCCCTGTATGCCGAAGGTTTTATGAAAACGATACAGGAATGGGCCTCTGCACATGGCATTTATTCTACCGGCCATCAGGATCAGGAGGAGATACTGAACCCGGTAAGTGTAGCTGGCGACCTGATGCTTTGCGGTAAATACATGGATATTCCGGGAATAGATAAGATTGGCGGAAACCGTCCCGCTGAGTTATTCTATAAGATTATCTCTTCTTCGGCTTACAACTGGGACAAGCAGCAGGTGATGTCTGAAACGTTCGGTGCAATGGGAAACCTGACGGTCAAAGAACTTTATCATATTGCGATGGAACAGTATGCAAAAGGGATAAATACCTTGATCCCTCATGCTGTCTGGTATAACGACAAAGACGTTACTTTCCTGCCGGAACTATCCTGGCGGAATGAACTGTACAGAGACTCTTTGCCTGCATTCAACAAATTCCTGACCCGCCTGAATTACATTCTTCAGCAGGAGGGAAGGCATGTGGCCGATATAGCGATGCTTTATCCGATAGAGTCTTTACAAGGTGAACATGTATTGGATGGTTCGTTGGGATTTTATGAGGGTGGTATCCGTATTCCGAATACAGACTACGTACATGTTTCCGCTTTATTGACCGATACGCTCGGTCGGGATTTCACCTATCTTCATCCGGAAGTGCTGTCGACAAAATGTGACGTAAAAGACGGATTGCTACACTTGGATAATAAGATTAACAAAGAGGCATTCCGCTTAATTATCCTCCCGGGCATGAAGACGATCTCGTTAGCCAACTTACAGAAAATAGCGTCGTTTCATCAGGCCGGCGGTAGTGTCATATTCACCACTCAGCTACCGGAAAAGTCGGTGGAACCGGGAAAAGATGGTGAAGTCAAGAAAATAATTAACCGTATGCTTTCGGAGAGTAGTAACAGGCAATCGTCTTCCGGCAAAGTCTTTTTCATCGAGAAACCGGCACCGGAGATACTGAAAGAAAAGCTGGCAGCATGTTATGAAGTACCCGATGTCGCTTTTCCTGACGGGCAGGAACTGAATTATATTCATAAAATGAACGGTGCTCAGGCGGTTTATTATTTTGCTAATCTGAAAGATCGTCCCTATCATGCAGAAGTTGTGTTACGGGGAAAAATAACTCCGGTATTACTGGATCCGCATACCGGACGGCAAACTGATGTCGTGTACAAACATCAGCTCTCTCACGAGACAGAAATAACCTCTGTCATACTATCCATTGAAAAGAATTCTTCTGTGTTCATCGTCGATGGAAGGTAAAACTTCCGGGTAATTCCGGTAAACGAAATCAGGAAGAATAGTATTTGTACTTCTCTCATTTTGAGGGAAGAAGAGATTTGTTTGTCTTAAAAACAGACTGTTTAAACGAATTAAAATGATATCAATATGCTAGTTGTCAGCTTATTAAACTCATCGTGAAGAACTATTTTACTTATGGATTTGTAATTGTCCGCAACGGGCATCGAGTCCGGCTTTCAGAAGTTTCAGATGATTAATCTAAAAATAGAGTACGAATGAAAAAGTCTAAAAATATTTTAATACCTGCACGCAAAACAGTATTGCATAATCTGTGTAAGTGGAGCATTGCGCTTGCTTTCCTGGGATCTCCGGCATTTATAGTATCTCCCAGAGCCGAAGTTTGTGAGTTGAAAACATTACAAGCAACTAAAAATATCACCGGAAAAGTGACGGATATCAAAGGCGAGCCCATTATCGGAGCCAATGTATCCGTAAAGGGAACAACCAACGGAACCATCACCGATATGGATGGTAATTTCAGCCTCGATGTTCCGGAAAAGGCTGTTATATCCATTTCCTATATCGGCTATACGTCTAAAGAAATCACGGTAAACAACCAGAATACCTATACGGTTAAGCTTGCTGAAGACATGCAGAACCTCGCCGAGGTTGTGGTGGTCAGTTATGGTACCCAGAAGAAACGAGATGTGACGGGCGCTATATCCAAAGTGGATGCCGAAGACCTGGCCGATATTCCTGCCGGGCAGTTTGCACAAAAGTTGCAGGGACAGGCAGCCGGTGTACAGATCAACCAGACAACAGGGCAACCGGGGCAGGGAATGGCTTTCCGTATCCGTGGAGCTGCTTCTGTTAACGGAGGAAATGAACCGTTGTTCGTGGTGGATGGTTTCCCGATCTCTACCGGTTTGAATAATATAAACCCCGATGAAATCGAAAGTTTCTCCGTCTTGAAAGATGCTGCCGCGACTTCGTTGTATGGCTCGAGAGCAGCCAATGGTGTCGTATTGATTACGACGAAAAGAGGAAAACAAGGTAAAACCAAAGTGAGCCTGGATGCCTCTTTCGGGCTTCAGAGTATTAACGGTCTAAGACAGCCGGATGTGATGGATGCCCGCGATTTTGCCCGTTACGAAAAAGAATATTATGAGGATAAGATCAGATATGAAGGTTACGATGGTAAAATACCTACTGAATATCAAAATCCGGACCAATATGGAAAAGGGACGGACTGGTATCGTGAACTGATGCGTACGGCTCCGATACAGAATTACAGTCTGAGTGTTACAGCCAGTAAAGATAAATTCAATTCGGCGATTATTTTAGGATATTTTAGACAGGACGGTGTTTTGCATAACACGAATTTCGAACGTTATTCGTTGCGTGCCAATAACGATTACCAGGTGAACGATAAAGTGAAATTGGGGCTCAACATCGCACCTTCTTTGCAGATATCCAACAATCAAAATACGGATAATGTATGGAATGTGATCAGTGGTGCGTTTCTGGCTTCTCCTTTGCTGAGTCCGTACGATGAAAAGGGTGATCTTGTCTTATCGCTGAATGCGCCGAATATGTTTCCTCAGCCTAACTGGCTGCGCGTGTTGAAAGAAAAGACAACGGAGCACAAGGTCATGACTATATTGAGCAATATGTTTGCAGAGGTGGATATCTGGAACGGTATCAAATATAAATTCCAGGCGGGTGTAGATCTGGGCCATCATACGACACATGCTTTTACCCCATCTACGGCCAGCGGAGGTATGTTCGTTGCTCCTCCCCAGAAGGCCAGTGGCGAATATACAGGGGAGACTTATTATAGCTGGAATGTGGAAAACATGTTGATGTATAATAAGACGTTTAAAGAACATTCGATCGATGCTTTGGTTGGTTACAGTGCGCAGAAATATACTTATGAACTGGGCAAATTGACTGGTACTGATTTTCCGAATGATGATATTGCCTGGATAGATGCGGCTGCCACTAAAAACGGTGAAAACAGAATGGAGCAGTGGAGTTTGGTCTCATTGATAGGCCGTCTGAATTATAGCTTTAAGGATCGTTATTTGTTACAGGCTACTTTCCGTCGTGACGGTTGTTCACGTTTCGGGCCGGGTAATAAATATGCCAACTTCCCTTCTGTTTCCGCAGGTTGGATCATGTCGGAAGAAGCGTTTATGGAACCGATAGCCAATGTGATGAATTATGTGAAACTGAGAGCCAGTTATGGTCTGACTGGTAACTATAATATCGGAAACTATACTTATATAGCCGATCTGGCAAACTCTAATTATGTAGTAAATAACTCTTTATATCCCGGAAATTCACTCTCACGCATCGGAAACTCTAAGTTGACCTGGGAAGAAACAAAGCAGTTCGACCTCGGTGTGGATCTGGGCTTCCTTAACGACCGTATTTATGTGATGTATGATTTTTACCAGAAGAAGACAAATGGTATGTTGTACCAGATTGATATTCCGTCTTCCACCGGTTTCAACAACATCTATTCGAATGTCGGTGATTTCAAGTCATGGGGGCATGAAGTAACGATTGCATCCAAGAACCTGGTAGGAGACTTTAAATGGAATACAGACTTCAATATCTCATTCAACAAAAATAAAATACTGAAGCTGGGAACCAACAATACACCTATCGGTGGATATGAAGACTGGGCTGGCGATTTCAACAGATTGCAGGTAGGACAACCGATCGGGGTCTTTGTAGGGTATGTTTATGACGGTGTCTATATGACTGAAGAAGAATTTAGGACACAGCCGAAAGAAGCGACTTCAGAAATCGGAACAGTCAGAATGAAAGATGTGAGCGGCCCGAATGGCGTTCCCGATGGTGTTATTGATGCTAACGACCGTACGATCATCGGCGACCCTAACCCTGATTTTATATTTGGTATGACCAATAACTTCGCTTATAAGAATTTCGACCTGAGTATTCTGTTGAACGGAGCTGTAGGAGGCGATGTATTGAACGGAAACTACGAATTCACCGAGAATTTGGACGGCGTTTTCAATGTCCGTAATTCTGTGGCTAACCGTTGGCGCTCTCCCGAAAACCCTGGTGACGGTGTTACACCAAGAACCAAGACAGGAACAACCGGTTTATTCCGTTGCAACAACAGCCGTTGGGTAGAAAACGGTTCTTACCTGGCTATCAAAAATGTGACACTGGGATACACGGTGCCGTTCAAAGTGAATCCTTATATCTCCAAACTGCGTTTGTACCTGACAGCCCAACAGTTGGCCGTCCTGACCAAATACAAAGGAATGAATCCTGAAGTAGCCACAAACGGCATGGGATGGAGAGGCCTCGGTGTCGACCGTACAACTTATCCTGTTCCGAGAACATTCAGTATCGGTTGTAATATTACATTTTAAGTGTTGTAATCATCTAAAAATGAATTCAAATGAAAAAGTTCATCTATATAATAACTGCTTTAGTCCTTTTTTCTTCTTGTTCGGACGACTTCCTGAATCTGGCTCCGCAAGCTACTCCTAACGAGAATACTTTTTTCAAGACAGAAGGTCATTTTAACCAGGCTGTCGGTGGTATTTACAATGAATTGAGAGAGACACTGACCTGGCCCGGTTTCCTGATCGGCGAATCGCGTTCGGACAATACTCATTATATCTTATCCAGCCTGGCCCATAGTTTCCGACCGGAAGATGTGACCGATTTCGTAGATGACGACCAGAATAAGGTGACAAATAATATGTATGATTATTGTTATAAAGGTATTTCAAGAGCCAATACTGTCTTGGGGCGTATAGAAGGAACTGATTTCCCGGAAGAGTTTAAAAATAAGATCATCGGACAAAGTAAATTTCTGAGAGCGTATTATTATTTTATGTTGGTTCGTTGTTTCGGAGGTGTCTCCTTACATCTGGAAGAGGTAAAAGGTACGGACAATGCTTTTCTGCCCCGTTCGTCGGTGGAAGATGTGTATAAATCAATTATTAACGACGCGACAGATGCTATTGCAAAACTGGAAGTCGTGAAATTCCCTCAATCCGGTTTGGCCACACAAGGGGCTGCACGTATGTTGCTGGCCCAGGTACTGATGACGATGCCTGAACGGGATTATGCCGGTGCTGAAACTCAGCTGCGGGAAATTATGAAGATGGGATACAAATTATTACCGGATTATAATGACGTGTTTGATACGGCCCGGAAGAATAATGAAGAGTCTGTTTTCGAAGTTCAGTATCAACAGGGAAATCAGGGACAACAGAGTAACTGGCTTTATCTCTTTATGCCTAAAACACCGGACGGTGCTGTTATAACAGGTGTCGAGGGAACAAATACGATGACTTACGGTGGTTATAATACACCGACTCAGGATTTGATCGATTCGTATGAACCGGGTGACCTTCGTCTGAATACATCGGTGGCCGTGGCTGCCGGACACAATAGTGAAGACGGTTCTTTCATCCCGGATGTTGTCTTGAATGTCGGTGATCCGGAGATAAAAAACTATCCTGTTTCTTATTACTTCATTAATAAATACCGTCATGCCCATGCCCGTGTGGATAATACGGACGACAACTGGCCTATCTACCGGTATTCAGATGTTCTCCTCTCATTGGCTGAATGCCTGGTGGAGCAGGGTAAAGCTGGTGAAGCTGTCCAATATGTGAATCAGGTTCGTGTTCGTGCCGGTTTGAAAGAAGTTCCGGCTGTTGACAAACAGGTGGTGGTCAACGAACGCCGTCATGAACTGGCCTTCGAAAACCACAGATGGTTCGACCTGGTAAGAACAGGTATGGCTGTCTCCGTTATGAACGAGTACGGAAAGAAAGCCAAGAAGCTTTATCCTTATTTACAAGAACGAACCTATAATGTCACTCAGGAACGTTTGATATTTCCTATTCCGTTTAAGGAGAGACAGGTGAATACGCAGCTTACCCAAAACCCGGGATATTAATTCCCGGATGTACTTTTATTTAGTATTTGTTTGTTGAGGGTTCCCTCTTTTCCTGAATTGGAAAGGAGGGATTCCTTCTTTTTTACGGAAGAAGGTAGAAAATTGCGCCACGCTTTCGAAATTCAAGGCATAAGCGATCTCCGATATAGTCATCTGGGTTGTGTTTAATAACTCTTTGGCCCTGAGGTAGCGGAGTTGCAGTTGATATTGGGCAGGTGAGACACCTGTATATTTTTTAAACATACTTCTGAACCAGGAATAACCGACATTCAGATTCTGAGCGATCGTTTCAATAGGAATAGGAGAGTCTATGGTCTTTTTCATGATGGCCCGGGCTTCATCGATCTTTTCCAGGGCAATGGATTGTCCGAGAGTACTGTTTTTCTCTTTATAATAGACATTTCCCATAATATAGAGAACCATACTCGATATTAATTGCTGGTACCCGACACGTTCTTCGGTAGCATAAGTGACAATGTCTTCATAAAGGCTGATGATCGTTGTATTCATGCCGATCTCATAAACCGGCTTTTCCTTGGAGAAGAATTTATTTTGGATCAGGCTTTCGATATAGTGTCCTTTAAAGCCGACCCAGTGTTCATACCAGCCTTCCTCCTCCGGATAGTAACTATGCCATTCGTCGGGATAAAGTAAGATCATGGTTCCGGCTTTGATCTTTTGCTTCTTGCATGACCCCGATTGGAAATAGCCGTTCCCTTTGGAAATATAGATCAACTGGTACTCGTTTAAGATACGGCCGTTCTGCGGATTGAAGGCATAGGCTTTCGGATGCTGGGATAAAGGATAGGAACTATGAGGTGGAATGCATTGGTGTCCTGCGGTGGTAACAGTGATTCCCCATTTTTCATCGGTCACGCTTACATTCAGGTATCTTATGTTATTGTTTTTTTGTGTAGCCATATAACGTTGTCTTTTGTCCGGAAACGGTTAAATATTCTTTTGACAAAGATACTATTATATCTATCATTTTACGAAAGATTAAAATCAAATACACAAAAAGCCGGGAGAGTGAACGAACTATATTTGTAATATATTTATATGCATTCGAATAAAATGGAAATCAAGTATATATTATGGAAAATAAAAAGGTGAAAATCGGTCTTGTAGGACTGGGATTGGATACATACTGGGCACAGTTTGAAGGTCTTTATAAACGTTTGTGTGGATATCAGGAAGAGATCGGTAAAAAGATGTCTCACCCCGATATAGAAGTTATCAATGCCGGAATAATCGATGATCCGGCGAAGGCAAAAACAACGGCGGAGATGCTGCAAAAACAGGATATAAGTATTCTCTTTATCTATATATCGACCTATGCTTTATCTTCGACAGTGTTGCCTTTTGCCCAACAGCTGAAGGTGCCGGTTATTCTGTTGAATATTCAACCGGCACCTCGGATAGACTACGATTATATCAATAATCTGGGAGATAGAGGGAAGATGACGGGGGAGTGGCTTGCTCATTGCCAAGCTTGTTCCGTGCCGGAATTTGCGAATGTGTTCAATAAAGCTGGTATAGCTTATGATATTGTCACCGGCTATCTGCAGGAAGACTTTGTGTGGGAGCAGATCAGAGGATGGGTTGATGCATCTCGGGTGGTAGAAGGCATGAAAAACAACCGGATGGGAGTATTGGGGCATTATTATTGCGGGATGCTGGATGTATACACGGATATGGCTCGGCAGGCTACGACATTCGGTACTCATGTCGAGATCGTGGAAATGTGCGAACTGAAAGCTTATAGGGATAGCGTTACTTTGGAAGAATTGGAAAGGAAACTGCAGGAGTTTGGTTTATACTTTGAAATTGTGCCGCAATGTGATCCTTACGAACTGGAGAGGGCTGCCCGTACTTCCGTTGCACTGGATAAATTGGTTACGGTTCATCGCCTGGGTTCGATGGCCTATTATTATGAGGGTTATGCAGGAAATGAATATGAAAATATCGTTACATCTGTCATTGCTGGAAATACTCTTCTCACCGGAAGAAATATTCCTATTGCCGGAGAATGTGAAGTGAAGAATGTACAGGCAATGAAGATACTGTCGTTGTTGGAAGCCGGTGGTTCTTTTGCTGAGTTCTATGCAATGGATTTTGAGGATGATATTATTTTGTTAGGCCATGATGGACCGGCTCATTTTGCTATGGCGGAGGGGGCGGTTAAACTGGTTCCGCTCCCTGTTTATCACGGTAAACCGGGTAAAGGACTCTCTATTCAAATGACGGTCAGACATGGCCCTGTTACTTTGCTGTCGGTGTGTGAAGGCAAAGAAGGTGTCTTTCTGTTAGTGGCGGAAGGAGAGTCAGTTGACGGTCCGGTTCTACAAATAGGTAATACCAATAGCCGTTATCGTTTTAACTGTGGTGCCCGCGATTTTATAAATGCATGGAGTAAGGCGGGGCCTTCGCATCATTGTGCCATCGGTATAGGTCATCAGGCCGATAAATTGGAAAAGTTTGCTTTCCTGTTGAATATTCCGATAGTGAAAATTGGATAATACTCTTTTCTTGTCTCAGTGACTGCCGGGGATAAAGTAAATATATTTATTATCTTTGCCAGTCAATGAGCAAGAATATGGAAGACGATTTTGATATAAGGGATACGCGTATGCCTGAAAGTGAACGGGAGTATGAAAATGCACTCCGTCCGCTTTCTTTTCACGATTTCAGCGGACAGGCCAAAGTGGTTGAGAACCTGAAGATTTTCGTGATGGCTGCCCGCATGCGTAAGGAAGCATTGGATCATGTATTGTTGCATGGCCCTCCCGGATTAGGTAAAACAACGTTGTCTAATATCATAGCTAATGAGTTGGGGGTAGGGTTTAAGGTGACTTCCGGACCGGTATTGGATAAACCCGGTGATCTGGCGGGAGTGTTGACTTCGCTTGAAAAAGATGATGTGCTTTTTATCGATGAGATCCATCGTTTGAGTCCTATCGTGGAGGAATATCTTTATTCGGCCATGGAAGATTACCGGATTGATATTATGATCGATAAAGGGCCTAGCGCACGTTCTATCCAGATCGATCTGGCTCCGTTTACACTGGTTGGAGCAACTACCCGTAGTGGGTTGCTGACCAGTCCGTTGCGTGCCCGCTTCGGGATTAATATGCATCTGGAATATTACGAGATGGAGACATTGACGAAGATCGTTCTTCGTAGTGCGGATATCCTGAATGTGAAATGTGAACTGAGTGCCGCCAAGGAAATAGCTTCCCGTAGCCGTGGAACGCCTCGTATTGCCAATGCATTGTTGAGGCGCGTGCGTGACTTCGCACAGGTAAAAGGCTCCGGTGAAATAGATAAGGCGATTGCCTGTTATGCACTGGAAGCATTAAATATCGACCGTTACGGTCTGGATCAGATTGATAATAAATTACTGACAACAATTATTGATAAATTCAGCGGTGGACCAGTCGGTTTGACAACGATCGCTACGGCTTTGGGCGAAGATCCCGGGACACTGGAAGAAGTATACGAGCCTTTCCTGATCAAAGAAGGGTTCATCAAACGCACGCCGCGGGGACGTGAGGTTACAGAGCTTGCTTATACTCACCTGGGACGAACAAGAGGAAGCGAACAAGGTTTTTTATTTGACTAAGCTATGTTTACGATAGAGCAACTGAAACAATTAAAAGAATCTGAAGATCACGTTGAGTTTAAAAAAGGTGAAGGGGGTAATATTGCCTATAATGGCGGAAGTAAAACCTCTCCTTCAGAACGAAGACGTTGTATTTTAGGCTATGTTACATTAATGCGTATTGGGGAAGAGCTGAAACCGATGTCGGATGAAGTTCTTTTAAAAATTCTGCAAGAACAGGAACCGGATTTCTCCCAACAAGTTTGCGAAAATCTTACTTTGTCGGATCTCGATTTACGGGCTTTGGAGGTTATGAAGGAAAAATATGCACTTAAACAGAATAATCCCCGATTTAGAGCGCTTTCTGATTATCAGGTTTTAGTTGATTTGGATTTATTGAAAGATGGAAAACTGACAAATGCAGCTCTTATCTTATTGGGGAAAGAAGATATTCTTAAAAAATATTTGCCTCAATGTGCTGTTATGTTGGAATATCGCAATACGGAATCACAGATCCATTTTGATAATCGTTATTCTTTTCGTAAGGCCTTTTTCCTTTTGATCGATGAATTGTGGCAAATGATCGATTTGAGGAATGGAAGCGTACCGATACAAGAAGGTGCCTATATCTTTAATATTCCTTTTTTTAATGAGGAGGTTATTCGTGAGTCGGTAAATAATGCGATTACTCATCGTGATTATAGGAGAAATGGGGAAATAGTTATAAAGCAGTATCCTAAACGATTGGATGTTGTTAATCCGGGAAGCTTCCCTTTTGGGGTAACTATTGATAATTTATTGACAGTCCCAAGTACTCCCAGAAATCGTTTGCTGGCTGATGTTTTACAAAAAACAGGAGTTGTTGAGCGCTCCGGACAAGGCATTGATAAAATCTTTTATAATACACTTATGGAAGGGAAAACAATTCCTGATTATTCTAAATCGGACTGTTTCAATGTTTATTTAAGTATTTCATCTGTTATTGAAGATCAGGCATTCGCTTTGTTTATTGAATCTGTTCAGTCTTCTTTGCCGGAAAACAGGAAACTTTCTGTTTTTGAAATTGTGACACTTGAACAAATAAAACGCGGCATAAATAGGAAAAAACTGGATATACAATCTGTAAAGTCATTACTTCAACGGAAACTTATTGAAAAGAAAGGACATACAAACGGTATTTATTATCTTTTATCAAAAGAGTACTATGTATTTACGGATCAGAAGGCAGAATATATAAAACTTACAGACTGGGATGAAGACCAAGCATTCAATGTCGTCAGGCCATATCTGGAAAAATATGGTAAGATAAAGATGGGAGAAATCGTTTGTCTGTTTGAGGGAAGACTGACAAGAAAGCAAACTCGTAAAGTTGTTGATAAACTTGTAGAGCGTAAATGGCTAAATGTTGAAGGAAAGGGTAGTGGTACTTATTATATACTTAGCCCAGCCAATGAAGAAAATGTGAAGATTTTGCAGAAGGCTATGAATATCGGATTGAATGAAATGATGAAAGAATGCTTATCCTCTAAAGATGATAATTAGAAAAGGGCCAAAAAAGGGCCAAAAAAACGTTCTTTTTCTTTTTTATTGAACTTTGAGTATGTTTTTAAGGGCTTGATTTTAAACTGTTAGTCCATTTTTGTTGATAGGACTGTGAAAGGGCCAGAAAATAATTCAAATAGTGGAGATATTATTTAATAGTTTTGTGGTTTGTTTTATAAATAATTTCGGATTATGGCTGGAGGTATGAAACGGCTCGCAGGAGAGACTGCGATTTATGGCGTTAGTAGTATTGTCGGAAAGTTCCTGAACTGGATGCTGGTTCCCATGTACACACGTGTACTGGCAACAGAAAGTGATTTCGGGATTGTTACGAATTTATATGCCTGGACGGCGTTGTTGATGGTTATGCTTACTTATGGGATGGAAACGGGCTTTTTCCGTTTTATGAATAAGAAGGAAATAACGCTTCCGATGCGGGTATATGCAACTACTTTGTTTAGTATAGCTTCTACTTCTGTCCTGTTCTTGGTGATTATTTTTAATGCCCTGCATCCGGTCAGCAGTTCTTTGGGATATGCTTCGAATCCGGAATTTGTCGGAATGATGGCGGCTATTGTAGCGATAGATGCCTTTTGCTGTATCCCGTTTGCTTTTCTGAGATATCAGGGAAAAGCGGTTCGTTTTGCCTCTATAAAACTGTTTAGTATCTTTTTAAATATCATCCTGGTTCTTTTCTTTTTAATAGCTTGTCCGTGGTTATCCGATCATGTTCCAGCTTTGGTTAATTGGTTTTATATGCCCGGTTATCAGGTCGGTTATATCTTTATTGCCAATGTGATAACTTCGGTGGTTACCTTTGTTTTGCTTATTCCGGATATGGTTCCGGGATTGCGTGAGAAAGCCAGTTTTGTTTTGCTCCGGCAAATGCTCAAATACTCTTTCCCTATATTGATCTTGGGAATAGCCGGTATTTTTAACCAGACGGCAGATAAGATATTATTCCCTTTCCTGTTTGAAGATAAGGAGCTGGCAAATACACAGCTGGGAATATATGGCGCCTGCTTTAAAATTGCTGTTGTACTGGTGATGTTTACCCAGGCTTTTCGGTATGCTTATGAGCCATTCATTTTTGCGAAGAACAAAGATGATGACAGTAAGAAATCCTATTCGGAGGCAATGAAGTATTTTATTATTTTCGCATTGATCATATTCCTGGGGGTAATGTTCTATATCGATATATTGAAACATTTTGTGGCTGCTGCTTATTATCCGGGCCTACGTGTTGTCCCTATCGTTATGCTGGGCGAATTGTTCTTTGGCATCTATTTTAACCTGTCATTCTGGTATAAATTGATCGATCAGACGCAGTGGGGGGCTTATTTCTCAACAATAGGTTGTATTACAACGATCCTGATTATTGTGTTTTTTGCTCCGACATACGGATATATGGCTTGTGCCTGGGCCTCTTTTGCAAGTAACCTTATTATGATGGCATTATCATACATTATCGGACAGAAGAAGTTCCCGATCCAATATGATATTAAATCTGTTGTAATCTATTCGGTTTTGGCCGCAGTATTCTTTCTGGCCGGTATGCAACCTACGATTGAATCGGAGATTTTGCGTTTGGGTTACCGTACTTTGTTGCTTTTCTTTTTCGTAGGTATTGTGATCAAACGGGATCTTCCGTTGCAGGAATTACCTTATGTAGGACGTTATTTCACCAAGAAGAAATAGATTTATTCCGGTTTGATCGGGATTGTCAGAATAATGCGTAATCCGGTTGTATAATCCGGATCTACACAAATGTTACCTTTCATCCGGTGAGCGATCTGGCGGCACAGATATAGTCCAAGTCCTGATCCCGGAACGAAATCGTTCGCTTTAGTGAACCGTTCGAATATCCATTCGCGTTTATCCGCCGAAATGCCACAGCCGGTATCAGTTATGCTTATGACCATTCGGTTCTGCTCTTCTTCCGGGTTGTAAGAGAGCGTGATATTACCCTTTTCTGTGAATTTGTTCGCATTGTTCAACAGATGCGACAGGATCAGGCTGAAATGACTTTGGTTTGTGAAAGCCAGATCCTTTTCGCGGTTACCTTCGAGTTTGTATTCTATGCCCGGTTTGCCGTAAAGTCTTTTTATCTGTTCCATTTCACAGGAACAAAGCAGGTGGATATTAACTGCTGACAACGGAAGATCATCTTTATTACTATCTAACTGAGCGATCTCCAGTACGCTGTTCATCATGGAAGTAATATGGTTGCAATTTTCAAAAATAATCTTGCTGAAGTCTTGTTTTTCTTCCAGAGAGATGTCTTCAGCCGTGATCAGTTCGGCAAAACCATTGATTGCGTTTAAAGGCGTACGAACTTCATGGCACATGTTCTTAATGAACGCATTCTTCATCCTCTCACTTTCTTGTGCTTTTTCACTGGCGAGAATAACCTGGCGGTTTGATTCCTGTAATTTCTTATATAAGGAATTAATTTTCCATAAACGGAATGCAACGAAAACAGCAGAACTGATGGCCAGTATAAATAAGGATAGAAACAGATAGAGCTGGTTGTGACTTTTCTGCAAATCAATTTCCAGTGCTTTCTTTTCTATAACCAGTTCATCCACCCGTTTCTTGATTTCCAGGTCTTCCAGCTTATCATTTATATTCTTCATTCGTGCAGAATCCACTAGGGTTGCGTATTCTTTATGAGCATAAAAGGCTTCCTTATACAGGTGGAGGCTGTCTAACATATCTATTTTATCCTTGAGTGTCGATACGACATGTTCCGATAGGTCGATCTTCAAACCTGAATGGCGGAAATAATGGATAATCGAATCGCAATATTTGATAGATTTAGGATAATCTTCTATCAATCGATAGAAATTCAGTGATGTGTAAAAACGGTCATATTCAGCGGAAAAACCGGCATCCTCAGGATATTTGCCATTTAATTCCATGAAATGCCGATAATAGGACGTTGCGATGTCTTTTCCCAGCGTTTTGGCAGAAAGGGCGAGCGAAGAATAAGCATTCAATAAATGCCGCTTTGTGACGTAAGGGCGTTTTTTCATTTCTTTTGTTTCAGCGTATTCATTCTGCATATCCAGATAACGGATTGCATATTTTATTTGTTCCGAAGTGTCGGGAGAATAAAGAGTCAGAATGCTGAATGAGTTCAAACGGAACAAATAAGAGTATTGTAACGGTATGTTTTCCGAAAGAGCGATCACTTCCTTAAACCGCTCACTTACCATTTTTTGTAGTTCTTCCTCATTACCCGGTTCAATCCGGTTACTATAGGCCATTCCCAGAACATAGTTGATCGACATTTTTTCAAGGGACGAAAGCTTCTTATCTGTTTCCAGTTTGAGCCGGTATTGCTCTATCAGCTTCTTTCTGTCTTCTCCTTCCGTATAAAACACAACGCGTACATCGATGATCGTTTGCATATAAGTAACTAGAAAATCACGTGCTTTTCCTTTCAGTTCCTGTCTGGCCTTTTCCATGTATACACTGGTACTGTCTTTAATATCGTTGTTGACATAGAACCGGAGTATTTCTGTGAGAGCGACTTCTTTATAATGATCGTTGTTATCGGCAAGTGCCTCTTTATATAGTTCTTTTGCGTATTCAACCTGCTCTTCCTGACGGGAAATATCCATTAGGTTGGTCAGTGTTTCCAGCTTTTTTTCTGTAGAGGATGCAGACTTTAGGCTCATGCTCAAAGCTTCTTTGGTTGTAGCATTATTGGCTACAATAAAGAATGTGTTGGTAAGCATGTACATCAGAATTAAACAGAGTTTCATTTTTATATAAATATTTAGATAAGCCCCTTTCCGGAACCTGTTTGTCTACTGTGTGCAAAGTTAATGAAAATCAACTACTGATTGGAGCTTATGTTGCTTATTCTTGTTTACATTTCTTATTTTTTATTTCGGGATACTATTTCTATCTTTGCACGGTTAAGGTGAGGCTATTAGTCGGAGTATTTATCAATACAAGAGAGTGGGATGGAAAAAGGAGTGTTACACAAGCAAATAAGAGACTTCTTTGTTCGTAATTTTGATGTCCGTCAGGAGAAGGAAAATGAACTTGAAACAGTAGAATCCATAAAAAAAGGTATTGACTTTAAAGGTACCAATCTTTGGGTTTTAATATTTGCAACTTTCGTCGCGTCTTTGGGTTTGAACACGAACTCTACGGCGGTGATTATCGGTGCGATGTTAATCTCTCCGTTGATGGGACCAATTATGGGATTCGGTCTTGGTTTGGGTATCTACGATTATGAACTGATCAAACGTTCTTTCCGCAATTTTCTAACGGCTACGGTCTTTAGTGTGATTACATCCACCTTGTTTTTTCTTATCTCTCCGATCAGTGAGGCGCAAAGTGAATTGTTGGCGCGTACGCAACCGACCGTGTATGATGTGTTGATCGCTTTCTTCGGAGGATTGGCCGGAATTGTAGCCAGCTCGACAAAAAGTAAGGGGAATGTGATTCCGGGTGTGGCTATTGCTACGGCCTTGATGCCACCGCTTTGTACAGCCGGTTTCGGGTTAGCCAGCGGAAACCTTTATTATTTCTTCGGTGCTTTTTATCTCTATTTTATCAATACGGTATTTATCAGTCTGGCTACTTTTCTGGTGGTTCGGCTTCTGAAGTATCCTAAAAAGATATTTCTTGATAAGCAACGGGAGAAAGTGGTGACACGGTATGTCGGTGTAATCGTCTTTTTTACCATTGTTCCCAGTCTTTTTCTGAGTTATAACCTGATCCGCTCCAGTTACTTCAATGACCGGGTAACCAATTTTGTGGCGGAAGAGTTAGCTTTTCCGAATACGCAGATATTGAGCAAAACGGTAACGGATACGAGTGAGAAGAAAGAGGTAAAGGTCGTATTGATCGGGGAAAATGTACCGGACCCGATGATTGAAATAGCCCGGAGCCGACTTCGTAAATATGGTTTGAAAGACGTTTCGTTAGTCGTCCAGCAAGGTTTTGGCCAGGAGGCCACAGACATTAACGAACTGAAGAGTATGTTGATGCAGGATCTTTATAAAAATAGCGAAGAAGTGCTCCGCGTGCAATCCATACAGATCGATTCGTTGAAACGGACAGTCGATCATTATAAAAGCGCTTCACGTATTACATCTGAGTTAATTCCGGAAATGAAAGTGCTGTTTCCGGCGGTTCTTGAAGCTTCCTGCTCGAATACCTATATCATGACGACCGACAGCATGAAGCAGGATACGGTCATGTTGGTTTACCTGAAAAGTAAAGAACGCATCAATGAAAAAGAGCAACAAAAAATACGGGAGTGGCTGGGAGCTCGTGTAAATGCAAAGAATATCAAATTACTAATAGAATAAATAAAAGAATGAATTTTATGAAGAAGGTGTGGGCAGTTTTACTGCTTCTGATTGCTGCAGGCCAGGTATATGCCGATGAGGGTATGTGGGTTCTGAAGGAATTAAACAAACAGAATCTGGCGAAAATGCAGGAACTGGGATTTGTCCCGTCCTATGAGCAGCTTTACAGTGAAACTGACCCGTGTGTGGCCAACGCTGTTGTTATTTTTGGTGGCGGATGTACCGGTATTACCGTATCGGAAGAAGGATTGGTCTTTACCAATCACCATTGCGGTTTTGGTTCGATCCAACAGTTGAGTAGTGTTGAACACGATTATTTGAAAGATGGTTTTGTTTCTCAGACCAAAGAAGAAGAATTGCCTGTTCCGGGCTTAAGCGTACGTTACCTGCGTGAAACAGTAGACGTAAGCGACCGTATCAACGGTGAAATCGCTAATATCGAAGAAGAATATCTTCGTTTGGCCGCTGCCGACTCTATCGGACAGGTTATTTGCGATTCTATCGGAAACACAGAGTTTCAGGCAGCCGATGTAGTGCCTTTCTATAATAATAACAAATATTTCCTGGTTGTATATGATGTGTTTAACGATGTGCGTATGGTATTTGCTCCACCCAGTTCAGTAGGAAAGTTCGGTGGTGATACCGATAACTGGATGTGGCCACGTCATACGGGCGATTTCTCTGTATTCCGCGTATATGCTGATGCAGATAATAAGCCGGCAGCATATAACAAGGATAACAAACCTTATAGTCCTAAATATGTAGCTGAAGTTTCTCTGCAGGGATATCAGGATAAGGATTACGCCATGACGATCGGTTTTCCGGGAAGTACAGACCGTTATCTATCCTCTTGGGGTGTGAAACAACGTATTGAAGACAGTAATAAACCCCGTATCGATGTACGTGGTGTTAAGCAGGCTATCTGGAAAGAAGCCATGCTGGCCAGTGACGAAGTACGTATCAAATATGCTTCCAAATATGCCGGTAGTTCCAATTACTGGAAGAATTCGATCGGAATGAACCGTGGTTTAGCTAACCTGAATGTATTGGAGCGCAAGAAGGAGGAAGAAGCTGCTTTTGCAAACTGGGTGAGCCAGACTCCGGAACGTCAGGCTAAATATGGTGAAGTATTAGGTTTGTTGGAAAAAGGGTATACTTCAACCGATGAATATAAGAATGTATCGACTTATCTGATGGAAGCGTTTGTCAGCGGAACTGAAATTGTGCGTCTGGCACGTATGGTGCAGGGTGTGGATGTCAGCGGTTCTACTCCGGAGGAAATAGACGTTGTCCTGGAAGATAAGATCAAACCGTTCTTTAAGGATTACGATGCTACTCTCGACCAGAAAGTACTCGCCGCCATGATGAAGGTGGTGAAAGAGCGTGTTCCTGCCCAGTATCTTCCGGATATCTATCAGAAAGTCGATAAAAAGTATAAAGGAGACTATGCTAAATATGCGGCGGATGTCTTTAAAAAGACTTCACTTTTATCTTACGATAATATCGAGAAGATGCTGAAGAATCCGAAACTGTATGCAAAACTGAAGAAAGATCCGGCAGCAGAACTGAGTCTGTCTACATTGATCTCTCTGTTCGAATTGCAGCAGTTCATGGGGGATGCCCATTACGATATAGAAAAAGGCGAACGTCTGTATTTTGCCGGTCTGAAAGAAATGTATCCTGATGAAGCCCTTTCGTCGGATGCAAACTTTACCATGCGTTTAAGCTACGGTTCAATCGGTGGATACCATCCGTATGATGCCGCCTGGTATGATTATTATTCTACGGAAAAAGGTATTCTGGAAAAAGAAAATCCGGAAGACGATGAATTCTGGGTACAACCTGAAATCCTGGATATGATCCGTAGCAAGGATTTTGGCCAGTATGCTAATGAAAAAGGGGAATTACAGCTTTGCTTCTTATCGAACAACGACATAACAGGCGGTAACTCCGGTAGCCCTGTTTTCGATAAAAATGCCCGTTTGATTGGTCTTGCTTTCGATGGAAACTGGGAAGCAATGAGTGGCGATATCGCATTCGAACCGGATTTGCAGCGTTGTATTGCAGTGGATATCCGTTATGTACTTTACATGATCGACAAGTGGGGAAAATGCCCACGTTTGATCGAGGAATTGAAACTGGTGAGATAATCTTACATAATTATCATAAAAAAAGCCTGAAGGAATAACTCTTTCAGGCTTTTTTTATGATAAACAATATCTGTTAATTCAGCAAAATGGAGGAAGATTTTTATCTCTGGTAGCTATAAGTATTTCGATTCTTGTAAAAAAATGGAGCAGAGGCTTAAGAATTCCATATCTTCTATTTATATTTGCGATGAATGTGCAGGCAGGCAAAGCGTTGCTGATTCTGCAACTTATTAATAAAACATAAGCGTTTAAAGATATTATCCTAAATTCGAAATCTCGACAATTTCAATAACTCTGGATAATAGGCAACTAAACGCTCATGTTCTTTTTCTTGTTATACGCTGGCAGGTATGTGTTCCATATCTGTGTATTCAGGATAAAGCGCGTGAGCCTGTTGTTTATATCAGAGTTATGGGCAGTCGAGAGCCTCGAATTTAGATATATCAACAGTTCTCACGCTTCTTTATTTATAAACCATCCACTTCGGGAACTGATGGATAAAATTCCATTTAGATTATGGATCAGTCTTTTCCGATACAGCAATTAAAAAACGGCAATGAAAAAGTCTTCGAACAAATGGTCAAGTCTTATTGGCCCCGTCTGCATTCTTTCGCCAATATCTATGTAGTGGACCAGGAGGTGGCAAAAGAGATTGTACAAGATACATTCCTGGCTCTTTGGGAACAACGAGGAAATCTGGATGATAAAACCTGTCTGATAACCTATCTGATGGTGGTCAGCCGCAACAAATGCCTGAACTATTTGAAGAGTCTGCAACTAGAAACTATTCCTATCGATAATCTTAGTGAATATGCCGTTTATCAAAGAAGTAATGTATATGTTCTGGAGGATGATTCATTGGAGATACTTACAACGAAAGAGCTAACCAGTGCTATAGCAGCCTCTTTAGAGAAATTACCACCCCGAACCAGGAAGATTTTTATGCTAAGCCGTTATAGTGGATTAAAAAACAAAGAAATTGCCGAACAATTGGGAATCTCGATAAAAGGCGTGGAATATCATATAAGCAACGCCTTAAAGCAATTGAGAAGCGATTTATCAAAAGATTATTTTACCATTCTGTTTTGTATACTTCAGTTTCTTCTGATAAAAAAGTAAGAGTACTAACCGATTGGCGGAATTAATATATTTCCCTCTTAGAATGTG
Source organism: Parabacteroides goldsteinii (assembly GCF_015550595.1). GTDB lineage: Bacteria > Bacteroidota > Bacteroidia > Bacteroidales > Tannerellaceae > Parabacteroides > Parabacteroides leei. Next base: position 36,393 of record NZ_JADNBB010000031.1, on the reverse strand, counting down.
AGTCTCTAATATAGAAAAAATTGAAACATTCATTTCTGACAATAACTAAAACGTCCGATCATGGGAAAGATCAAACTAATTACAGCAGAAAATATTTTTTATACTTACCATCGAGATAGAAAGAAGCATAGATATACAGCTGTATTAAAATTGCATTTATTTGTTATTAATCAATTAATTACAGTTTCTTCGTAGTCTTTCGATATGAAAACTCCAGTTTCCTGACAATTCCATCCTTAGGAAACTCTAGTTCCCTGCGCAGGAAACTGTAATTTCCCAGGCAGGAAACGCGAATTTCCTCCTTAGGAAATTGGTGTGTCCTAAGGAGGAAATTAATACTTCCCCTGCAACAGCTTTTCATTACATACCGAAAAACACAATAAGGATAGATGCGGATTTAGAAAGATGAACCTACTTTTGGTTACTTTTCTTTCAAGAGAAAAGTAACATTCAAATATGGTAAGAATTAATTCCGTCAATGAATTAATACTATATTATGGTTAGGGTAAAACCTGAAAATGTTGTTCTTCTCTTGTATCCGACATAAAACAGGAAATGAACGACGAAATATTAATACGGTTTATAGAGAGACAATGTTCTGTAGAAGAGGCACGGGAGATACTTCTGTGGATTGAGTCAGGCAATGAAAACAAAGCCCGCTTTGCTCAATTACAGTCTTTGTGGGCCTCTGCTGATGTGTATTATGCAATGCAGAAAGGGGAAGCAGATCAGGAAGAGGTACGATTTATCATGGACAAAATACGCAGAAAGCGATTGCCCCGATATATTGCTTACTATATTTCGGCAATTGCCGGTGTTGCAGCTATTCTGCTGTTCTTTTTCTTTTCACCTTCCGGCAAAGAACCTTACTATGATTATGAAAAGGCTTTGGCTACAGGTCGCAATCAAACGGAAATAACATTGACGTTACAAGCTGATAAAAGGATAAAGCTGGCCGATACGTCTGTGGTCGTTGCTTATAACAGACGGGGGCAAATTGTCATAAATGATACTGTGGAAATCTCTGGGGAAAAAAAGCATACATTAAATACAATCCATGTTCCTTATGGTAAACGTTCTACCCTTATTTTGGAAGACGGAACAAGAGTATATCTAAACTCTGGTTCTTCTTTGGCCTATCCCATTGAATTTACGGCAAATAAGCGGGAAGTATATCTGGATGGTGAAGCTTATTTTGAAGTAGCTAAGGAGTCTGATCGCAAATTTATTGTGCAGACAGCTTATAAAGCGGTGGAGGTGCTCGGCACACAGTTTAATGTCTCCATCGATAAATCACTTAATAAATTTGAAGCAGTCTTAGTCTCAGGTAAGATAGCTCTGGATGGTAGTGCCGGACAAATAGTGATGGCGCCCGATCAGCTTTATACTTTCTTCTCCGCATCGGGGGAGGAAGAGCTTAAAATAGTAGATCCACAGGATTATATTTCATGGATCAACAGTAAATTGAAATTCAGGAAAGAACCATTATACAATGTTTTGCATAAACTGGAGAAAGTATACAATATACAAATCACACTTCTTAAGCCGGAATATAAAGATTACAGGATATCCGGCGATTTAGATATAAGGAATACTGCAATGGAAACTCTGGATGTGGTAATGAGTATTCTGGTTCCTGATTATAGCTCAGAAAATCAATTGTTTTATGAAATAACGACCAAGTAATTATTATAGGAAAAGTGTTTTTTAATCTTTTATTGTTTAACAATTTAAATCTGGTATTATGGGAGGAAGTATCCTAAAGGAAAGTTTCCCTCGTGGGAAAGAACGATGGAGGAAAGTATTGGCTTTGGGTGTTTGTAGCCTGGTTTCATTATCTGTCTGTGCCAATGTACTGAAGTCGCAGGTGAGTTTATCGGTGAATAACTTAACGCTGAAACAAGCGCTGGAATTACTACAGGAACAGGCGCAGGTGAGTATTATTTATTCAGACAATATTCTGAATGATAATACACGGGTGAGTGTATACAAACAGAATGTAACATTGGAGGAGGCCTTGACCCTTTTATTGGCGAATCAGAATTGCACGTTCAAAGTAGAAAAAGGACAGGTGATGGTTTATCCTAAGGAAACATTTCCCTCTGTTGCGGAAGTCAGCCAGGAGGGCTTTAAAGTGATGGGGCAAGTGCTTGATAACTTCGGAGAACCATTACCGGGAGTGAATGTCATGGTGAAGGGTACCATGACCGGTATTATTACCGATGTGGATGGTCATTATGAGATTGTAGCACCTTATTCAAAGGCTAGTCTTGTCTTTTCCTATGTCGGCTATCAGCCTCAGGAAATTAATCTGAGTGGGAAACATACGCTGAATGTGACTTTGGTGGAGGATACCAAGGCTTTGGAAGAAGTGGTGGTAGTAGGTTATGTTACTCAGAAAAAAGCGACGATCACGGGTTCTGTGGCTACTATTACGACTAAAGATCTGAAACAGAGCCCTACCGCCAATCTGAACAATGCACTGGCCGGACGTATGCCGGGTCTGATGGTGAATCAGTTCAGCGGAGGCGAACCGGGAGTTGATAAATCGGATATCCGTATTCGTGGTATGGCTACCTATGGAGATCAGTCACCTATTGTAATTGTGGATGGGGTGGAACGGGATATGAGTTACCTGGCACCGGAAGAAATTGAAACATTTACTATCCTGAAGGATGCTTCGGCAACTGCACCTTATGGTGTACGCGGTGCGAACGGTGTGATCATTATCACGACCAAACGTGGTAAAGCTTCTGAAAAGCCGAATGTAAACTTTAAAGCTTCTGCCGGAACAAACAGTCCTGTAAAATTCCCGACTTATTTGGGTTCGGCCGATTATGCTACTTTATATAATGAAGCAATGATCAATACTAATCCGGGTACGGATCCTTCTAAATTAGGATTGTTCACTCAGCAGGCTATCGACAATTATCGGATTGCGAAAGGAGATAATTCGGATGGTCTTGGATATAACTGGGATTATTTTGATTATGCATTCAAACCGGGTGTACAGCAGGATTATAGTCTGTCTGTACGAGGTGGTTCGGAACGTGCCCGCTATTATGTAATGGCTAACTATTACACTCAAAGCGGTAATTACAGGCATACCGACATGACGGATACGGACACGCAGGCCAACTTCACGCGTTATAACTTCCGCGCCAATGTAGATGTCGATATTACGAAAGATTTTTATATCAAGCTGGATTTGGGAGCCCAGATTACGGATCGTAAGGCACCGGGAACAACAGCCGACAGGATTGTCGCCTTATGTAATACGCAGCCTTCCTATCTGCCTATCACTGTACCGGACAATGGGAATCCGGAGAACGAAACATTTGTATTGGAAAATCCGTACGGACTTTTGTACGGAGATTATAAACACCGTCGTAATATCTTAGGAGAATTATCCAGAACAGGTAGTCTGACAGAAAAGAAGACCTACCTGAATGGCTCTTTCTCTATTGGTCATAAATTGGATTTTATCACGAAAGGTTTACGTGTGGAAGGTGTATTCTCTTATGACGCTAAAGAAGGAAACTGGATTAACCGCGTATTGGGTGATCGTTCCGATGGTTATGCGAGTTATGCAAGATATGCTACTTTTCAGCCGGGTGAAGGGAGCTATGGCTCATACTATATGAATAACAGTGCTCCTTATGACGGGACTTATATCAAAGGTAATCCCTGGTATGCACAGGATGAAACGATCGTTAACGGCTTTTCCCATAACGAAGCCGAAGCGAAAACCTATTACCAGTTGAAGTTGGACTATATGCGTACATTCGAAAAGCATGATGTAACAGGGATGGTCTTGTTCAACCGTTCACACCGTACCATCGACAACCGTGTTGCTTACCGTTATCAGGGGTTGACAGCTCGGGCTACTTATGCTTATGCAAATAAATATCTGGCTGAATTTAATGTCGGTTATAACGGATCGGAGAATTTTGCCCCCGGCAAACGGTATGGCACTTTCCCTGCCGGTTCTATCGGTTGGGTCATTTCCCGTGAAAACTTTATGAAGAATAGCAGCAAATGGTTGGATGTGCTGAAAATAAGGGCCTCTTACGGATTAGTAGGTAGCGATAAGATTTCAGATAATGATGGCGATCGTTTTGCTTATTTACAATTCTATGGTGATGGCAGTGGATATGATTTTGGAGAAAATGAATTTAACCAGTGGACAGGTGGAGTTAGCGAAGGGAATTTTGCGAATCCGAACCTGACTTGGGAGAAGGCACGGAAGCTAAATGTAGGTGTTGATGCCTCATTTTTCGGTGAACGTTTAACAATTAGTGCCGACTATTTCCATGAACACCGTTTTGATATAATTACTTATTTAGGAGGTAGCGATAAACTGGGTTTCCCACAAATTGTAGGGAAGGATGCTCCGTTTCTCAACTCAGGTGTTGTAGATAATCGTGGGATTGATTTTGAGGTCGGTTGGAACGGACGTATCGGAAAAGACCTGCGTTATTATATTAAGCCGAATTTTACTTTTGCCCGCAACAAAATCCAGTTTATGAATGAAGTGGTCTATGCGGACGATTGGCGTCGGAATACCGGTAAACGCATCGATGAACATTTTGTATATGAAGTAGATCATTTCGTTTACGATCAGGCAGAAGCCGACAAGTTGAATGCGATGAACAATAATAACGGTTTCCAGCAATGGGGTAAGTTGTATCCGGGTGACGTTGTTTATAAAGACCTGAACGGTGATGGTGTGATTAATGATGATGACAGGCGTGCTATGGGGAATCCGCGTACTCCGGAGATACAGTTTGGTATCCCGTTGGGAATCCAGTATAGAGGCTTTGATATTAGTTTCTTATTCCAGGGAGCTGCCAGTACGAGTTTGTTGCTGAATGGTCCTGCCACCTGGGATTTTCCGGCATACGAACAAGACCAGATAGGTAAGGTAAAACCGATGCACCTGAACCGTTGGACGGAAGAGACAAAGGATGTGGCCACCTATCCGCGACTTACGATCGGTGCTTACGAGAACAATAAGAATGAAAGTAGCAGTCTTTATTTGTATAATGCCTCTTATCTGCGTTTGAAGAATGTGGAAGTTGGCTATTCATTACCGAAAAACTGGATCCGTTTTGCCGGATTCCAAAATGTACGTTTCTATGCACAAGGTATGAATCTGGTTACATTTGACGGATTGAAAGATGTGGATGTAGACCCTGAAACAAAGAAGGGTAACGGTGCCTGGTATCCTATCCAGCGTATCTTCAATTTTGGCGTTGATATCACTTATTAATTTAATAAACGAAGAAAAGATGAAGCATAAAATATTTTTATTAGCAGGATTGGCAACTTGTCTTTCCGTATTTACTTCATGTGAAGATTATCTGGACAGGACTCCGGATGATAAAACTACAGAACAACAGGTTTTCACACGTTACGAGAAAGTGGATGGGCTGGTATCAGATTTATATGCCAACTGTAAATCGGCCAATAAGCCGTTGATTTATTTCAACCACTTCAGCTTATCCAGTATTTCAGATGAATGTTCAGCCAGTAGCCATGAAGGAGCCATTCCTCATCAATTCCATGTAGGCAACTATGGGGCTCTGCAGAAAATGCCTAACGGCAGCGATGTCGGTCAGTATTGGAATGGTTTATATTCCAGGATTCGTAAAGCAAATATTATCCTGGAAGGAGTTGCCCGGTATAATACACCCGATAATCCACAGAGTGGACGTGAAGGAGACCTGAACAGGCGTATCGGTGAGGTTTATTTCTTGCGCGGCTATCTGCATTATCTGGTACTTCGGGCTTATGGTGAAGCGGTATATGTTGACCATGTAATCAATCCTGACGATGATATGACTTTTACAAAAGAGTCTTTTCACGCTATTGCCGATAAGATATGTGCAGATGCGGATGAGGCATATGCCCGGGTGGATGCTTCAAATGGCGGTAATTATTTCGGTCGCGTCGATAAGGGGGCTTGTCTGGGATTGAAAGCTATAATCCGCTGGATGCAGGCTACTCCACTATGGAATGGAGGAAGTTTGCCTAATGATACCCGTGTCTTTAAGAACGAATATAGCTATGACGTTAAGCGCTGGGAAGCAGCGCGAGATGCGGCCAAAGCAGTTATGGATGCCAAAAAGGGAGATGGTTCGAACCGGTATCAGTTGTATAACAAATATGAAGCAAGTGATTTTAAGGATATTGATGGCAAATCAGATACGAATAATGAAAAAGTTCAACAACGTTTGTGGCGTATGAACTTTGAGATGGAAGCAATCATGAATGAATGGGTATGGTTTGTAACAAGAGATAAGGATACCGGATGGTCCGGAGATATCCTGCCTCCCAGCCAAGGTGGACATGCCCGCCAGCGTCCTCTGCAGGAGCAGGTGGATGAGTACGAATATATCGGGCCGGATGGTTATGGTTATCCTATTTATGCAGACCGTGCAAAGTCTGATGGTTATGATGATGAAAATCCGTATGAAGGCATTCGTCGTGATCCGCGTCTATACCGTGATATCCGTTACCACGGTTCTTGGTATGGAGGACAGCAATTGAATACAGCTTCCGGTGATGATGCAGTGAGCGGCAGTTATCTGGATCAGGCTTCCCATACCGGATATTATCTGCGTAAATTTTATAAAGATGGTTGGACAAGAGGTCATGGAGGGCATGTTATTAATGGCCCGGGGGTATGGAGACTTCCTGCTTTTATTTACATCTATTGTGAAGCCGTCAATGAGCTAAGCGGTCCGAACGAAGAAATCTATAAATTGATAAATGAAGTTCGTGCCCGTTCATTCATGGCTCCGATGCCTCCGGAAACTAAAACGGATAAAAAGTTGATGAATAGCTATATTCAACGCGAACGTCGTGTAGAGTTTTTTTATGAAAACTTCCGCTACTGGACGGCTCGTTTGTATATGGAGCCGGATGATACGGAACAACTTGCTCAGGAAAGGGCCTATAGGGACGCTGATAGCTGGCCTTATGCCAGAACACAACGTTTTTCCCATGGAATGAAGCCGGTGGAAGATCCGGACGGAAAGATAATCATTGGTGATAAAAAGTATAAAATGAAACGTATCGTAGTGAATGACGGCCGTGTATTCAGTTCCCCGCGTTCTTATCTCTGGCCAATCTATCAGGAAGAGTTGAAACGTTGCCCGTCATTAATTCAAAATCCGGGATGGGAGTAAAGTAGAGGGAATGTGTTTTTGATTCTTAGCTGATTATTATCAAAAACGGAGATACCAGCCACCGGCAGTATCTCCGTTTTTTGTAGTGAAATAGTATCTCTTATTTTACAGCCAGTTTCGTCCGGACTGTTACATTTCCTTTTAAGCCTACAGCTTCACCTGTCGCACCATTCAGCAGTACCCGCAGGTCACATCTATCCTTGACAGAAGAAAATTCAACGGTGAAGTCTTCTTCCTCATCTGTCGTTTTAGAGCCGATCAGTTGACCGTTCAGCCAGATTTCGGCTTTCCCTGTCAGTTGTTTGAAAAGGATACTTCCGCCTTCTTCCCGATGGGCCTGATAAGGATTGAATGTCGCACGTAAAATGACGAATTTAGCATTCTCCAGTTTGATCAGGTCGCCACTTGTAACGGGTTGCCAGCTGTTCATATCGTTATCGGCAATCTGACGGGTTGCGTCAGGTTTGTCTGTGGAAAGGGAAGAGGCTACCCATCTGTTCAGCAACATTGGAGGAAACTCTGGTGCGACGGATGGTATGGGAGCGACCTCTTCGGTATTGATCGTGATCGTTGCCGGTTTTAATCCCGGAGTCGAGGCAGTCAGAGTGATTGGCCCTGAACCTTCTTTGCTCTGGATGATGACTTGTGCAAGTCCATAGAACAGGCTGCGTTTATTACCCTTTTCCGGCTCGTGGCAGTTCGGATTACCGTTTCCTACACCGATGATTTCGGCGGGACCCGTCAGGGTGAATTCCATCATATTGTCGGCTGTTGGTACATGACGGCCTTTGGAGTCTATCACTTCTACGGTGATCGGCATAGCGTCACGACCATCACTGGCCAAACTGTTACGGTCCGGTGTCAGGCGAACCTGGACGGGGTCCTTGGTTGTCTCCACTTTGGCACGTGAGACGACCTTTCCGTTCTTGTAGCCGATGGCTTCCAGTTTGCCTGGTTTATAAGGAACAGACCAGGTATTCATTTCATATGGGTCGACTACTTGTTCGGATATAACTTTGCCATTCAGTAATAACTTTACTTTATCCGCGTTGCTCAATGCCATTACTTTGATAGGCTTTCCGATGGAGTCGGCAGGCCAGTTCCAGTGAGGCACCAGTTCCAGGATATCTTTATCCTTTACCCATTGTGCCTGGTGTAAGTAATAAGCCATTTTGGGGAAGCCGCATAAGTCCATGATACCGAAGAAAGAACTGACTGTAGGCCAGCGATGCGGAGTCGGCTCACCATGATAATCGAATCCGGTCCAGTAGAAGCACCCTGCCATCCAGGGGCGTTCTGCCACGGCTTTCCAGGCTCTGCGATGGGTGGCTCCCCAGTCTGCACATTGCGTATCGTATGAATCCATCAGGTTCTTCGACCGGTCTGTGACATATTCACCCCTTATCATAAAGGCGGAACCGTCTTCCGAACTGGTCAGAGGTAGGTTTGGATTGGCTTCGTGGAAACGGTCGTAACTTTCGATCTGATAGTTGAACCCTCCGACATCTACAGCCTGCGATACATTATATTCAGAGAAGAATCCTCCGTTCATTGCAGCTGTTATAGGGCGTGTCGGGTCCATCTTTTTCACTACGTCGTACATACGACGAACCATTTCAACCCCGTTTTCCGTGCCCTGCATCGGTTCTTCGTTGAAAACAGACCAAAGGATTACGCTCGGACAGTTACGGTCGCGGCGTACTTGCCACTCCAGTTGACGAACATATTCGGGTGAAGTGTTGAACAACCTGTTTTCATCCAACACCATGATACCCATGCTGTCGCAAGCAGCCATAAACTCTTTGGCAACCGGATTGTGAGCTACACGATAGGCATTGACTCCCATCTCTTTCAGTTTGCGCAGGCGGAATTCCCAAAGTGCATCGGGAACAGCAACACCGACTCCGGCATGATCCTGGTGGTTACAAACACCTTTTATCTTGATGTTTTCCCCATTCAGCCAAAAACCTGTGTTGTTATCGAAACGGATTGTACGGAAACCGCATTTGGTTTCGACCTCGTCGGTTATGGTGCCGTTTTGTTTCACCGTAGTCTTTACCTTGTAGAGGGTAGGATTGTCGGGTGACCAAAGTTGCGGGTCTGACACGGTCAGCGGGAGATTGGCAATACTTTCTCTCAATGCTGTGACAGAGACTGCTTTTGACAGTGTTGTCATTTGCTTGCCATCGGGAGCGAACAGGGTTACTTCGACTTCTCCGTCTGCCGGTAACTTTCCCGAGTTATACAAAGAAACTTCCACGGGTATTTCCCATTGGTTGTCGTTCTTCTTTACAGGATGAGCAAATACACCATCGGTAATGATATGCAGCGGCGAACGTTTTACCAGCCAGGTATGACGGTAAATACCGGCTCCTTCATACCACCAACCCTCCTGGGCATCCGCATCCACGCGTACGGCAATGGTGTTTACATTATCCCCATAAGTGGCATACGGAGTGATGTCGATATACATGGAGGTGTATCCGCACCAGTTACGATGCAGTACGGTTCCGTTTACCCAGATCGTTGCATGTGTGGCGATACCATCAAACTGTATTTCCAGATGTTTCCCTTTATCTTCGGGAGACAGTTTGAATTTACGGCGGTACCAACCGAAACCGCGATTGTAGTATCCTTGCGAAAGGTTGGCTTCCGGATCTACGTTCCCTTCGATAGCCCAGTCGTGAGGAAGGTTTACGATGCGCCAGGAAGAATCGTCGTGGTTCGGGGAAGCGGCTCCACTCACGTATCCCGCTTTGGCGTTCCGGTAGGTCGCGTTGTGTCCTTTAATAACCGGGTAGGGGATATCTCCCTTATGAAAACTCCATCCTTTGTCTAAGGACAGAACTTCCCGGGTGGTTACTTTTTCCTGTCCATAAGCCTGTAAAGAGAAGCTGATGCACAAAAGAAGTAGAAAACTTTTGAGTGTTGTCATTGTTTTTTGTTATAGGATTATTTGAATATTGTCTTTATCACTTCACCTGTCCAGGATAAGGGTTGTTTAATCTTGAACAGGTGCAGGATGATGGCTGCTGTGTTTACCGTGTTATTGGCTTCCGTGATCTTGAATCCTCTCTTTATTCCCGGTCCGGCGATACCCCAGGGGACGATCATTTCGTCTGTACTTACTCCGCCATGTCCGTAGTTAATACCGCCATGATCTGTCAGGAACAAGAAATGAGTATCTTTGTATAATCCTTCCTGTTTCATCTTTTCGATGAATTTTCCGATCTCTACATCGGCTTCCTCGATGGATTGTATGTATTCCGGTGACATCCATTTATGTTTGTGACCGGCATGGTCGGTATGTACGGAATAGAGGAATACCAGTGTTGGTTTTTTGCGGTTCTCCATCAGGAAAGAGAGTGCTTTCTCATAGTTTGGCACATAGGCATCGTTTTCCAGATAGCTGACTTCATCCAAATATTGTTTGTTGTATGGATAGAACAGGTTGATCCAATTGTAATAGAAGGCAGTTTTTGCTTCCGGAATTGCGTCTTTCAATACTTTGAACACAGAGGGGTAATATCCGGCACTGTCTTTCTCGATCGCGGGTAATACGAATTTGGAGATCTCCCAGCTATTGTCGACTATGCCGTGTTGTTCCGGACCGCTTCCGCAAAGATGGCTGGTCCAGTTGGGTAGTGTGACCGAGGGCATGACCACGCGTGTGTCCAATGAGAGGGAACCTTCAGCCAGTAATGCGTCCAGATTCGGTGTTTTTGCTTTCAGGAATCCGTCGACGCAGATTCCATCGAGTGAGATCAATACGATGCGTTTGGCAGCAGGTGCATTCACTTTGGCAGTAGCTGCCGTTACAGGTCGGGTAATGGAGGCAGTGCCTAATGCGACAGCTCCCGCCAATCCTTTTTTAAAGAAGTTTCTTCTTGAGTTTTTCATATTTTTCATGTTATTTATGCCATTTCCAGGTTTCCCCTTTTTTCAAATCGTTTGTCTGTAAATAGTCGCCGTTATACCAGATACGGCATTTGTTCCCTTGTGACGATTTAACGGAAGCGTCTACAATTTCTCCGTTTTCCCATTTCACAGCCACTTCAAATCCTCCACGGGCTTTTAAGCCGGAGAACTCTCCTTTCTTCCAATCGGCGGGAAGGGAGGGGAGCAGTTGGATAATATAGCTTTCCTGTCCCTGATCGTACACATGACTCTGTAACAACATTTCGGCTATACCTGCCGTTGTTCCGAAGTTAGCGTCGATCTGGAAAGGAGGACATATTGTGAAGAGGTTCGGGTTGATGCATTTTCCGATGATATCATCCAGGTTTTCTTTTGCTTTTTCAGCCTGATGCAAGCGGGCGTACTGGCTGATTGCCCAGGCGGAACTCCAACCGACATACCCTCTGCGATGCTGGATGCGGTAATCCAGCGATTTGTTGGCTGCCTCGACCAAGTCGGGAGTTTGCAGCATGTTAATCTGCGATCCCGGATGGATGGCGAACAGGTGGGAGATATGACGGTGGCCGGGTTCTACCTCCGGAAACTCATCCGCCCATTCCATGATACGTCCGTCAGCACCTATCTTCGTTCCGGCCAAGCGTTTTTGGGCATCGACTACCTGGCGGGTAAAGTCGTCATCGATGGATAATTCGTTGGAGATCATCGCGAAGTCGTCAAATAGTTGCCAGATGGTTTGCTGGTCGTGAGCTGGTCCCATGCTGATCTGGCTATGGCTACCGTCGGGAGCGACAAAGGTATTTTCCGGAGAAACGGCGGGTCCGGAAACCAGCTCTTTTGTTTTCGGGTTTTCAGTCAACCAGTCCATGTAAAACTCAACCGCCCCTTTTAAGACCGGATAGGTCTTACGCAAAAAGTCCTTATCGCCCGTAAACCGGTAGTGTTCGCCGATATGTTGGCAAATCCATGCCGGAGCACCGGTATGCATCCCCCAGGAAGCACTTTCCCCCGGAGAAGTATATCCCCATATATTGGTGATGGGGTGTACTACCCACCCCTTTTTGTTGTATTGGATTTGTGCCGTCTTGGTTCCCGGTTCAACCAGCGAAGCGATCAGATCGAACATTGGCAGGTGCAACTCCGACAGGTTGGTTACTTCGGCAGGCCAGTAATTCATTTCGATATTGACATCAGTATGATAGTCGCCGTTCCAAGCTGTCTGCAGTTTGTTAGCCCAGATTCCTTGCAAGTTGGCAGGCATGGTTCCCGGTCGCGATGACGCGATTAAGAGATAACGGCCGTATTGGAACATCTGTTCGTATAGGTGAGGGTCTATCGTTCCTTTCCGGGCGTTTTGTACCTTTACGTCAGTCGGTATTGTATCGGGGGCGTCGGTCAGCAACAAGCAGGTTCTTTGGAAATAGGTAGCATATTCTTTTACGTGCGCTTTGTAAAGCTGGTTATATGATTTCTTGGCGGCATTGTTTAAGGATGCTTCGGTGATACCGCGGAAATCGCGTCCTTTGTAGGAGGGGTATTCCATTTTGTAATCCGTTGAGGCGGTCAGGAAAAGTAAAACCTCGTCGGCTCCTTTCACTGTCAGCGTCGAATCGGAGTAGGTGACGGAGCCATTTACCGGCACAGCTTTTAGCCGGGTCATGTATTGAAGTCCGTCGCCTCCTTTACCATCTGAAAGAACCCCCGCCATGATCAATTGTTCGTTTTCTGCATAAGTGGAATAACGTTCCGGCCGGTTCAGCCGACAAGTGAAAGCGAGTTGTTGTTTTTTATCTGCCGATAACCGCATGACCATCGCTTGGTCTGGGTGGCTGATAAAGATTTCACGTTTGAAATTGGCCTCTCCTTGCTTGTAAGAAACTCGGACTGTCGCGTTATCCAGATTCAGTTCCCTACGGTAATCGGTGTAGGGAGATTTGTTATCGAAGTCGATCCACAGGTCTCCCAAGGTTTGGTAACATCCGAAAGGGACGTTACAACCCTGTCCGTGTCCGGAGCCTTTCCCGGTACAAATTTGCGTACGGTTTGTCAACTCTGTGGCTTCTTTGTATTTGCCTTCGAACAATAGCTGCTTGATCTTCTCCACATGCTTGGCTGCTTCCGGGTTATCGCAATGCTGCATGCTTCCCGACCATAGGGTCTCTTCATTCAGTTGGATGCGTTCCTTGTGTACATCTCCGAAGATCATGGCTCCCAGAGAACCGTTGCCTAGTGGTAAAGCTTTCAGCCATTCCGGATCGTCTTTGTAGCCTGCATGGGGATTATCAGCGACGGTGGCATCGGCGGGTGTGTTATACCATAGTGTCAATGGTGCTTTTTTGTGTTCTACAGTGCAGGCAGTAAAACACAAGATACATGTTGAAATTATTAGAGTTTTCATTGATAGATAAAGTTTAGAAGTTATTACCATGTCAGTTTAATTGTATCTACCATACGTGAACGTTTTTCAGGAGACACCTGTATGTGGATCTCTCCTTCTGCATAAGAGAATGGAATGGTTTCCCCTGTCCGTAATAATATCGCTTGCTTGGGAGAGGATTGTATCTCTTTCAGAACAATGGTTTTATGGAAATTCGGGAATGCGTGTATATAAACTATATCCTTTTTTATTGTGGTCGGTTGGTTGGCTTTCTCAGGGAAGGAACCACCGGTCACATCATAAACGGATTCTCCGGAATGTTTCATCCATTTTTCTATTTCATCCCAAGCCTCTAAGGCTTCTTTTGGCAGGCTTCCATCGGCACAAGGGCCTATATTTGCCAGTAAGTTTCCTCCCCAGGCACGCAGGATAACCAATTTCTCTATTACATCAGCTCCTGTGTCCATCCGGTCGCTGGTAGAATAAGTCCACCAACGGCTGGGCCAGCATGGGTCACATGTTTCGAACCATCCGGTGAATCGTTTTGTGGGTAGTGTACCTTCTGAGTCTCCGTAATCTCCGGGTTCTCCGTTTCGACGGTTAATGACGATACCCGGTTGTAACTTTCTGACTTCATCATTTGATATTTCACCGCTTCCTCCGTCAAACCAAAAGAGATCGATTTTACCGTATTGGGTAAGTAGTTCACGCATTTGGTTGGCAACCATTTCTCTTCGTGCCTGATCATGTCCGGCTGGTTTTTCTGGTAGTCGATTAATTTCCTTATGATCCATATCCAGGATTTTCTTTCCGGAATAATCCCAATTTTTGTACTGTGCATCGAACAACCAATCAGGTGGAGAATAATACAGTCCGACTTTTATACCGTTTTTATGGCAGGCATCCGTAAACTCTCTAACCAAATCACGTCCGTTTAGTTTCTGTTTAACCCCTAAAGCACTGTATTTACTCGGCCACATAGTATAACCATCATGATGTTTAGTTGTGAATACGATGTATTTGAAACCGGCTTTTTTTGCTTTAGTGACAATTTCTTCGGCGTTGAAATTGACCGGATTCCACCGGTCTGCTAATTTCCAGTAGGCATTGGGAGTTATTTCTCCGTCTTCCCAGGATTTATTTGCTAACATACTCCAGGACAGATCGATTCCTCCATGAACGGTTGCCAGTCCAAAGTGTATAAACAATCCGAAACCATCTTGAGGAAACCATTGTGCATCCGGATGCGTATTCCTTATCGGAACAGAAACGCCTACTTGTGCCGAGTTCTGTCCGAGGATGGTGTGTTGTGCTTTTGCCACTTCGTCATCTTGTGCAGATGCGGCAAAAGTAACAAAACATGTGGCAAGCAGGAGTAGGCATTTGGGGTATTGCCTCTTTTTTTTGTTCATTTGTTAAATCATTTTTTGTTTCTGTTTTGTTATATTCTTAATAGACAAGGGAGATGACACTTCCATTTCTGTTGATTCAAATATAATATGTTTGATTTGTTTTTCTTATCCTTCATCCTCTTTGAGATGTGAACTATATGGGGCTTATTGCGAAAATAAGTTCACATACCGGAGTTGTCGGACTTAATAACTGGCAAATAAAACTCATTTTGATGTGAATGGCAATGGATATTATTTGGGACTAGATGGATTATCTTTAGTTAAATTAATTCCATAAAGCAAAGGTATTGTAAAAGCAAAATAACTTTAGTGAGATGACGTGATGACCTATAAGAAGTCACCACGTCACCTATAAGAAGTCACGGCATCGCTTATGGGAGGTTGAACCCTTCCTGTCGACAGAAAATTTCAGGGTAGTCCATTATGTCGGAGTTCTCGCGCCATCTCCGGCTTAGCGTACCGTGTTGCATTGAAGGATGACCTTTCCTTTTGGGTCTAATCAATATCCGGGATTCTGTTCCAGGTTGCCGTTAATATCGATTTCACTTTGAGGAATCGGGAACAGGTAATGTTTCGGATTCTCAAAGGAACGAGTTGTTCCTCCAGGATTTACGACTGTAGGAATAACTTCATGCGCGATCTTCCAGCGTTTCAAATCCATATAACGCTTGCCTTCATAGGCCAATTCTATGCGACGTTCTTTCCGGATTTTTTCACGCATTTGCTCCTTGCTTAAACCTGTAGGTAACTGAGGCATTCCAACACGTTCTCTAACTGCATTCACGGCATCGTAGACGGATTGATCCGGACCTGCACTTTCATTCTGTGCCTCTGCATACATCAACAAGACTTCTGCATAACGAATCAACACGGCATCATAATCTGTTTTAGTAGAATAACTTATTGGGAAATAAGATTCAGTCGAGAATTTCTTCAACAAAAAGTCTGTTGCAGCTGCTGCATCTCCTCCGGAGAAACCGGGTCTCCATCTTTTGACTCCATCACCCAAAACGTCCTGTCCGTAATACCAGGGATCCATATCTACATAATTACACCATCTTAAACGGGGATCACGATGCTCATAAGGATGCTCGGGATCGTAAAGCGGAGATTCTGAAATATCTTTACCGTCTTCGCATTCATACACATTGATTATATATTTCAAAGGACCTGTTGAATGCCACCAGTTGAATACAATATCAGCTCCATAAAAAGGTTGAGCGAAGTCTGGATTGAGATATTTGACAGAGAATATTATTTCCGGATTATTCTCTTGCTTTTGTGCATCCCATATATCCATATAATTTTCACTTAAGCCGAAATTCGTATTATCCATGACTTGCTTAGCCAATTTTGCAGCATCTATCCATTGTTCGTTATGAAGTAGTACACGTGACTTCAATGCTATGGCAGAAGCTTTGACGCAATGACCATTGTATGGTTTATCTGCCAACTTTTCGATAGCAAAATCCAGATCTTCGTATATAACTTCCAACACATCTTCTTTCGAAGAACGTGTAGTTGTTTTAGCTTCTTCTACCGTAGGTGTTGTTAAATAAAGAGGGACACCTCCATAAAATTCAACTAAGTAAAAATAGAAATGAGCTCTCAAAAAGCGGGCTTCAGCTTTATATGCATCTTTTTTAGCCATATCCATTTCCACAGCTTCTATGCCATCCAGGAAGAAGTTGCATTTTGCTATACCTTTATAGGAATAGTTCCATATATCACTGACAGCTCCTCCGCTTGTGGGCTCTATAATGCCTCTGGATAAGGCGTTAATCCCATAATGTCCGTGTTGGTGATACAAATCATCCGACATAGCATCCAATGTTGTCAAATCCCATGACATTAACGAGTTATTCAACATACTGTAGCAAGCAGTCAATGCCATTTCCACGTCCGACTCTGTTTTCCAGAAAGTTTCTGATGCTAATTGATCTAACGGTTGTTTATCCAGTAAAGAGTCACAGGATGTAACCGTCATTAATAACGCCGAAGCATATATTATATATTTTTTCATTTCCAATTTGATTTAAAAGTTGACACTAGCGCCTAAAGAAAGTACTCTGTTTTGGGGATAAAGAGCGAACGAACCGTCACTGCTGGATCTTTCCGGATCCAGGTAAGGATATTTCGTAATTGTAAACAAATTATCTCCAGAGAAATATAGGCGAATTGAATTCACTTTGATCTGTTTAAGCCATTCTTGTTCGAATGTATATCCGACTTGCAGATTCTTTAAGCGGAAATACGAACCATTTTGCAAGAAATAAGTAGACGGCATACCAGACATGGCAGGAGTTTCTCTACCTACATAAATACGAGGTTTTTCATTTGTCTTGTTTTCCGGGGTCCAACGATCCATCCAGTCAACAGTAGGAGCTGCACCTTGACAGAAAGGCTCAAACCCCCATCCGCCAACATAGAATTTAATACCTTGTACCCCTTGGAAAAAGGCAGATATATAGAAATTCTTATATTCTGCATTCAGATTGAATGAGTATTCGAATTTCGGGAAACGACCTTCCACAATTACCTTATCATGAGAATCGATTTTACCATCCGGCTTACCGTCCGGTCCGCTGATATCTTCATATTTCAAATCACCCGGTTGCGGATTATACGGTTGTGTAGCATGATTCTTGATCTCCTCTTCATCTTGGAAAATACCAACCCATTTATACAGGTAGAATGAATTCCAGGGTTGTCCTTCTTGTTTTATAGAATAAGTACCTATTTCATTTTCACCAAAGGTTGTCAATTCATTTTTATTTTTATTAATCATTGCCGAAACAGAGTAATATAGACCGTTTTCCAATTGATTTTGGTGGGTAACACTTAATTCGATACCAGTATTGGTTACGCCTCCGTTATTGACCGTTGGAGCATTTAATCCAATACTTCCTGGAATTTGAGACGAACGAAGAATATCTTTTGTTTCTTTCTTATACCAGTCGAACACAAAAGATAGTTTATTATCTAAAACGGATACATCTGCACCAATATCCCAGGCACTGGTTCTTTCCCAAAGTAAATTCTGATTGGCTAAACTTTCCGGAGCTGCTCCGGGAGATACAGCTTGATTATCGAATACATAATTATAACCTAATTTCAGCATTTCTTGATAAGGATAATTACCGATATTCTGGTTACCCAATTCACCGAAAGAGGCTCTCAATTTCAAATTACTAACAAAAGTAAGCGGTTTCATAAAACTTTCTTCCGACATACGCCATCCTACAGATACTGATGGAAATGCCCCCCAGCGGGAGTCTTTATGCAAACGGGAAGTTCCGTCATAACGAATATTACCTTCCACAAGATACTTCCCTAGATAATCATAGTTCACACGTCCCAGGAACGACTGGATGGCCCATTCTTTGGCAGAGCCTTCTGCCTTTTGTCCATTTGTCGCACCGG
Organism: Parabacteroides goldsteinii; assembly: GCF_015550595.1. Classification (GTDB taxonomy): domain Bacteria; phylum Bacteroidota; class Bacteroidia; order Bacteroidales; family Tannerellaceae; genus Parabacteroides; species Parabacteroides leei. Next base: position 18,073 of record NZ_JADNBB010000031.1, on the reverse strand, counting down.
CATTGATTTCATGCAGATTGTTTCCGGGAAATCCTTCTCTGTATCCTTGCAGATATTCATATTTATAAGACTCTTGATTATAGCCGGCCAATACTTTTAGTGAATGATCGCCGAATCTTTTATCGAATGTCAAATGGCTGTACAATGTCACTAACATGTCATTCTCATCTTTCACTGTTAAAGATTTATTTGTTCCAGCTACATTCAGATTGGTGGAGAAGTCACCTGTATGCCAGTTGTATTGAGGAATTAACGGATAAAAAGATTTGCCTTTTTTGAAAGTTCCGTTCACAGCCCCTTTCGTATGCCATGTCAGGTAATCAGTAAATTTAATATCCACCCAGGCTTGTGCACTTACATCATAACCACGTGTATTACTTAAAGCCTCTTTAGCATTGGCATACGGGTTCTTGTTATTATCTTCATAATCGTAAGCCCGATATGCATATCTTCCATCTGGCAAAGTAGGACCGTATGTTGGAGCTTGTGCCAGAGTAGAAAGGAACAAATCTGAAGCACCGACAACAGGAGCTTCCTGATCATAATAATACATGTTGGCTTTCGTTCCGAAAGAGATGTATTTGTTTATATCGGTTTTCGTGTTGATACTAAAATTTACTTTCTGATTGTTGAATCCTCTCATAACACCATCCTGATTCGAATATCCTAAAGATGCGTTATAGGACGTTTTCTCACCTCCACCATTTACATTCAAATTATGAGAGTAAGCCAATGCCGGATTAAACATCAAGTCAATCCAATCATAATTAGGATATTTCGTCCGATCAGTCGCATTTCTGTACAAATCAATGGTTTCCTGTGGATACATTCTATTAGAAGACAATCCTGAGTTTTTCAATGCTTCATTCTTCAATTCCATATAGTCAGCCGAGTTTGTTACCAATTCCAGCATCCTTGTCGGGTTATGAACTGCATAATTAACGTCATACGTGATATTCATTTTCCCGGACTTTCCGCTTTTGGTTGTAATCAATATTACACCATTGGCAGCGCGGGCACCGTAAATTGCCGCAGAAGCAGCATCTTTCAATACCGTTACATTTTCTATATCCGACGAATTAATACTATTGATATCTCCTGCGATACCATCTATTATTACCAAAGGATCAGAGCCTGCATCAGAGAATGTACCCATACCACGAACACGCATACTTATAGATTCGCCACCAGGCTGTCCTGAACCTTGAGATATTGATAAACCGGGTAATTTACCTTGCAAAGAAGAAGCTACATTGTATACAGGTCTCTTGGTCAAATCATCTCCTGATACCGTTGCTACAGCTCCTGTCATATTTGCTTTTTTCTGTGTACCGAAACCGACAACAACGACCTCGTCTAGTTTTTGTGTATCTTCCCGTAGAGTGATTTGGAACGAAGATTTACTTCCAACCGGTATCGTTTGGGTTAAATAGCCGATATAAGAAATTTCCAAAGTGGTTCCTTCCGGAACATCCAATGAAAATCGTCCGTCTATATCAGTAATAATACCGTTCGTCGTACCTTTTTGTACAACGTTGGCTCCTATCACTGGCAAGCCGGTTTCATCAACAACTGTCCCTGTGATTGTTTTGCCTTTTTGGTTAACACTTCCGGATTGTAGAATATTTCCGGAGGCTTCACTACTAGTAGCATGTGTTACACCCAATACCGGAAGGGAGCCGGAAAGGATGCCTATGGCACATACTACACTTCTGAATTGTTTCCTCATAATTCTTTTAAGATTTTAAATAAATAATAAATATTATAGAGAGAAATAGGTAATAGTTTGTGTAGGACTATGGTAGGCAGTGGTTTTCGTATATTGCTGATATATAGATATGTGTATCGTGTTTTTCGAGTTGAAACAAAGTGTCTACATACTAAATGAAACAATAGTAATTCCGTTATGTATACTTAATTTCACAATAAACTCCATATAATCCACTACTCAAAGAATGAAAAACTGGAAAGAAGGAATAAGATGTTATAAATTTGATTCGTTGAAAAACGTGCTGTAATTCAGTCTGTTTACAATGTTTAAAGTTTTAGTAATGGAGATAAATAGATAGATTCTAGTATTTATTTATTGGGAAAACAAAATTTATTCTGATTTGCAACATTCGTTCTCCTTAATAAATATTGATTAAAAAAAGAACCATAGTCCTACACAGACTATGGCCATTTTCTCATGAAAAAATAAATATCATCTATTTGTTAAGATTGAAATTAAGCTGTATCCATCCGGCTACGTCCCCATCCTCAGCGATATATGAATCCAGATACCTTGTCCTGTTGGAATCGTAATTGAGGTAAAACTCATTGCCGGCATCGGAATAGTTGGCAACCAAGAAAGTTATTGCATCTTGTAAAACCCAAGCTCTAAAATGTTGTTTTCCATTCGATTCGATCGTTACAGCATTTCCTCTCTCATTGATCAGCTTGCCAGTTATGATGTTTTGCTTTGTCGATCTGAAGTCATTGGATCCGTATTCATTCCCGTCTTTATTAAAACCGTGTGTCGGAATCGTTCTTTGTTGGAGATAATCGGATTGGGTTTCCGGATAGAAAGCTTTTGCTATCCCTTCAGTACGGCCGATATGATCATTGGGGTAAACACTCCACAGAGATTTTCGTTTCCATCCTATTGTATCATATGCTTTGGGTAGATTGAAACCTATCCCAATTTGCCGAATACCATTGCCGATTTTGAAAATGTTCAGTATGTAATCGATCTTGAGTCTTTCGTCGTTATCAATGGAATATACCAATTCTATCGGATTTACACCATACTTACCGTGTATTGTAATTGAAATACCATTCTCTGTATGCGTCAAGCATTCGGATTCGAATGTCCAACCGGTCAGGGGATCAGAGGTAAAACCTACTTCTCCTCCCGAACGTTCTTGTGGAATGTAATCAATTACTTCATTTTCCTTCAAATGAGGAATGGCATATATATTTACCGGCCCGGTTATAATTTGTTCTCCTTTTTTCTTGACAGAGACTAGCATGCCGGTCGTCCGGGAAAAAGTGTATTGAATCTCTTTTGAAGTGATCTGGTAAGAAGAATCTGAAGAAATGACTTTTACTTCTCCTTTCGACAGTTCAGGCATGAGATAATAAGGTGAATAGTTTCTTGGGATTTTCCAGACAGATAGGTCAAATCCCCGTCGGTCTCTCATTGTGATTGTAAGGGTATCTCCTTTTACATTGTGAGGTATGTGGAGAGTCCCTTGCGTCCCGGGGGCCATATCAATTTCTACAGTCCCTTGCCGATCCGTATCTTTCCATAATATTTCTATTTGGTTGGCATTTTGTGTGTTGTAGCGATTTTCCAAAGTAACCAGTGTTTCATTACCGGAACTTTGGAAATGTTTACTGGTCACAATAATAGGGGAGTAACACATTTTCATATGCCAGAATTCCGGTTTTTCCCTTCTGAATCCATCGACTACTCCCCAGGGGCCATATCCACAGGGTTTGTTTCCTTTCGGATAAAACATTTCGTCGGTACATCCCCAGATACCTAATCCGCTAATAGAGGGAGATTCCTGGATGAAATCAACAAAATACTTAAGATAATCCCCCCACATATCCCTTAATCCGGGATCTGTTATGTTCTCAGACGTGTTATAGCAATTCAAATGAAGAGCTTCCCCGAATATAATCGGGCGGAAGTAATTTTCGAATGCCATTAAGCCTTTCCAACCAGGATAATGCTTGGTTCCGATATCGGTTGCCTTAATAATCCCGTGGGTTTCTGAGTGGGAGAATTTAACAGGAATATCGGGAGTTAGTTCCTTTGCTAAAAGTAAACTGTTGTAAAATTTAGGTTTCCAATCACTTTCATTCCCTAAAGACCAGAGTAAAATGCAAGGGTGTGACCGGTCTCTGACTACCATAGATTTGAAACCATAAAAAATTTGCTCTATCCGGTTGTATGAATCTTTTCCGGATTCCCAACAAACGGGAGCTTCGTCTTCAACGAAAATACCATATCGGTCACATAAATCCAGCATATAACTGTCAGGAGGATAATGAGAAGTGCGGATATAGTTGCAGTTGGCATTACGCAATTGTTCGATATCCCGACGTAAAGTGGCTGTATCTCTTATCGCGCGTCCGTCGTAAGCAGAGATGTCATGTCGGGAGACACCCCTTAGTTTAACCGGATGATTATTGACGTACAGTACATTCCCTTTTATTTGGATTTTTCTGAATCCGAAGTTTCTTTTTACAATTTCCGTTTTTTCATCATTTTCCAGGAGAGCGACTTCAACAGTATACAGGAAAGGAGTTTCGGCATGCCACAATTTAGGAACGTCTATAGTAACGGGATTTAACTGTTTTAGTGCCATCTTCTCATTATAGATTACTTTTCCGTTCATAGGTAAGCCTTCTATACCTCTTTCCCTTACAATTACTTCGACTTTTTTATTTTGAAGTTTTCCGGATAATGAGATATGAATATCCAATATACCCTGAGACAGATTATCGGATAATTTAGCGTTACAATACAGATCATTGATGTAGGTTTGGGGGACAGTAATCAATTCAACTCCACGCAATATTCCTCCGGCCTGATGTTTTGCATAGTGGGAGATCTTTGATATTTCGCTTGCCAATGATTCGTTTCGTACATATACTATCAATTGATTTTTCCCAGAAAGTAAAAAAGGCGTTAAATCCTTTTCAAATTGTGTCATGGAGCCTATATGTTCTCCCACATATTTCCCGTTAAGAAAAATTTTGCATTCGCTTTCGACAGCACCGAAACGAATCAGTGTTTTTTGTTCCTTCCAGTCTGAAGGAAGTACAAATTCTTTATAATATCCAGCCCATTTGCCAGGTTCTACCTGAAAGGATTCCATATACCATTCCGAGGGCACATCAATAGAATACCATTCGGTATCTGTTTTTCTTATTCCTTCAAACGGATTGTTTATTTTGTTTGTAAACAACCAACTACCGTTTAATGATAGGGTTGGCTGCGTAGTTCCTTTTACAAATGCAGGGGTTGGAGTATGTATCGTTTTGATCTTTTCATTTAAAACAGGATACAAATTTTCTACCGTTTTAAATGTAAATACAGAGTCATTTTGATGAGCATTTATACAAATGCCCATCAAAATAAACAGAAAAGTAAAACAGAGTCTCTTGTTTTTCATTTACTACTTTTATAGTTGTAAGGATATTATTGATTCTTTACTTCAAACCGATACTCCTGTCTTACTTTAATGTCAGACATTGAAGGAACTACACACTCTTGCGGAACCACATTCTTTTCAAAGTAAACCGGTGCATCAGCCGATTTCAATCCATCAATACGGATAACCATCGGGTTAGTATCGATCGATTCGCGCAAACGACTCAGACTGATAATCCACTCTGTTCCGTCGTAATAGGAGTCTGCCACCAGATCTCCGTTCAGATATGCGTTGGCTACATCTCCTTTGTAAGAGATGTACATACGGGTTTCTTCATCACCACAAACGGGTACCGGAGCTTTTACTTCATAGAGTCCGAGATGTTCTTCCGGAGCAAATGCCGAAGATTTTCTTTCTGCGGTTACTGTAGTAACAGGTTTATTGTTTGTAGATAGCCATGTTGCGTCGGTATTCCAGACGATTCGTTTACCATTTTTCAAAAGAATCTCAATTTCCGCAGTAATCTCTTGGTTGCCGGGAAGAGTTAGTTCAATTGTATTGTCGCCTTCCTGAACAAAGGAGGTTACATCTGCGTAGAAATAATCTCCCATGACCGTAGCTTTTGTTTCTTTTCCGTTGATATTGCAATCGGCTGAGACTGGCGACACATAGCGTAAATAAGCCCTTTCTATTTTAGAAAAAGTATTCAAGGCGAACAGGCGTTTTACAACATTACCTTCTGTCGGACGGATCCATTTGCTTTTTTCCATGGGGGTAATCGAACGGAAGATTGCCTGTAGGCTGTGTGCTTCATTTCGGAATGTTTGTTGTTTGAAATTTCCGTCTTTGTATATCCAGATATCTGTTGATGGCTGATCATTAATCAAAGTGATCTTATCGTTGTCGTAGATTAATGAAGAATTAGTAATAGAGACAAACTCTTTTCCTTTAATCGTACCTTTCCAGATATGATCCGACTCTTCCTCGGTCAGTGTGACAAAGCGTACTGTAGAACCGTTCTCTTTTGTGATTTTTATGATACACTCTTTTCCCGGAGTCAATTGATTGATAAAATATCCGTTTTTTTCTTTCCGGCAAGTGCCGTTCTCTACTTCGATATTCCGGATATCTTTGTTTTCAATTAGATATTCTCCTGATATTGCATCATCTTCAAAGAAGAAATAAGTATTGTTATTGCCTTCTTTTAAAGAGCAAATAGGTTGTGTTGTTGAGTATTTCAACAGTACATTACTTAATTCCTGATTGAACGGCCAGAGAAAGTAAGTACCGTTTTTCACAGTCACTTTCTGGCGTGGCATACGGATCGTTTCATCTTTCAGCTTTAAAGAGAACTGGACGTTTTTATAGTCTTTCCGGCTATGTTTGTATAAATAATTGGAACAGAATAGATAGCCTGTATTCTCTTTCAATCGTACTGCCCATTGCAGGTTATTCTTGTCCTGGTTGCTGGTAGGCAAGTAAGCTACAGCCGGAGCCAGCGTTGTCCCGAAATCATTCATAAAATAGTTATATTTTTTTGTTTCCTGCATGACGGTACCTAAAGTCCCAAATTCGCGGATGGGAGCCTGATAGTCATAACTGACGCGTGGCCCGGATGATTGGTATGTTCTTGTTTTTCCAACAGGATTAGTACCACCTGTATACATATAATATCCCATCATATTAGCTCCGCATCCCAAACGAAGGTTAATATTTTCTCCAGCCATTTCTTCCGGTACGACAGCGCGGCGTTGGTAGAAGGCTGTTGTGCCTACGCCTATTTCACAAGTAAAGAAGGGAGAGTCATTATTGTCTCCACTTAACGACTCTACATCTCCTTCTATTTTGATAATATCGGTACCAATGTTGTCTGAAAGACGATTGTAGGTAAAAAATTCAAAGTTGGAAGTAGGTATCTCATTCTTTCCCGAAGCAGTCCACGGAGCTTCGATATAGAAACCGGCATAAGGAATGATTTCCCCTTTCGGATATTCACTGTCCATCCAGTGTGTCATTGAATAAATAGGAACATCAAAGCCTATTTCAACGGCCATTCTCTTTAAATTGAGCAGATGTGAGATAATCATTCCGGGACGTACATATTCATTTTCCAGCTGAAGGGCCATGACAGGACCACCGTCTTTCCATAATAATCCTTTTACCTGATCATATACAGCCTGATACCACCGGCGAGAATATTCAAGATATAAAGGGTCATTAGAACGGGTAACCAGATTTTTATTATTGACAATCCAATCCGGCAGTCCTCCGTTCTTTATTTCAGCATTACAATAAGGACCAAAACGCAGATGTACTTTCATATTCAATTCCTTACATAATTCGATAAAACGACGGAGGTTGAGATGTCCTTCCCAGGATAATTCGCCTTCAAACTCTTCGTGGAGTGACCAGATACAATAAGTTGCCACAATATCAATACCGGAGGCTTTCATTTTCAACAAAGCATCCCGCCAGTATCTGGAGTCCATCCGGTTGTAATGGATTTCTCCCATGACAGGAAGTTGAGGAATACCACTTTCTTCCATGTATAGGTTATTCACACGGATTTCTTTTCCGACCAAACCGGGATGTCCTAACTCCAGATATTTTATCGTGGGAGGGGTTATCCGGCTCAAATCTATTTTGTATTGTCCCTGGGCAGTAGATAAGGCTGCCATTGATAAACATGCAATAATTAAGTGTTTCATTTGTATTTATTAAAAAATAATTATTTATAAGAGTTATTGATAAACTTTTGATCAACGGATCACTCTATAACCCAGTTCTTTTTGAGAAAAAAAGAACTTCTGTTTTTTCCCCTTTTTTAAGATTGACCGATCGTTCTGCTTCTTTATAAGATAACCGAATGTCGCTATCTTGTATTTTAGATAAAATATATACTTTCTTCAGTTTATTGTTCTCCCAATAGATATCTAATTCGTATCCTCCGCGAGCACATAATCCTTTCACATATCCGTTCTTCCAGGCTTCTGGTAAAGCAGGTAGTATAACGATCTTTCCAGTGTGGCTTTGCAATAACATTTCAGCCATACCGGCAGTAGCACCAAAGTTAGCATCTATTTGAAAAGGAGCATGCATAGAAAACAGATTAGGGGCAATGCCGTTTTTCAATAGTTTTTCTATAGAGGAATAGGCTAAGTCTGCATCTTCAAAGCGAGCTCCTACATTCATCATCCAAGCCAAACTCCATCCAACGTTTTCGCGGGAATGTGCTATTCGTGTATCGAGAGATTTTCTGGCGGCATCGAATAATTCAGGTGTATCTTTTGTAATTTGATTACCGGGGAATAAACTGTATAAATGCGAAATATGGCGATGACCGGGATCATCTTCTACATATTCCTTATCCCATTCAAGCAATCTTCCATCTTTACCAATCCCGTTTTGTTGGAGATTGGCACGCATATCTTTTACTTTTTCTATCAAAGCATCATTGATAGACAAAACTTCGGATGCTTTTATAAAGTTAGTAAACAAATCGTATATGACTTGTTGATCATGGGTTGGGCCTATACATGTATAGACTCTCTCTTTTACATTGTCAATAAAAAATCCGTTTTCAGGAGAAACAGAAGGAGCAGATACCCATAGTCCATTCTCCGGATTTCTTATGAGCCAGTCAGTGTAAAAAAGTGTAGCGGCTTTCAATATCGGATACACCTTTATAAGGTATTGCTTATCTAATGTAAAAGCATACTGTTCCCAGATGTTCTGGCAGGTCCAACCGGCTCCCCCCAAGTAATTACCCCATTGTACATCTTCTCCCGGAGAGGTGAATCCCCAAACGTTTGAGATAGCATGTATGCACCATCCATCAGAGTGGTAATGAATATTTGCTGTTTTATTTCCTGGTTCCTGCAGGGATTGTATATAATCTGCATAAGGCAGAAATAGCTCCGATAGGTTGGTTACCTGTGCCGGCCAGTAATTCATTTGCAGGTTAATGTTCATGTGGTAGTCTCCATTCCAGGCAGCATTCAATTTGTTTCCCCAGACACCTTGTAAATTTGCCGGTAATGTATTTTCCCGTGAAGAGGCTATCAGTTCGTAACGGCCAAACTGAAACAGTAATTCCTGCAAATGAAGATCTGTTTTTCCTTCTTTGACCTGTTTGATCCTAATATTGGTTGGAATAGTATCCGGTTTATTTTCCTGTAAAGCGATCAGAACCCTGTTAAAGTATTTACTGAAATCATTGGAATGTTCCTGCAACAATTTATTATAAGGCTTTTTCATAGCCCGATCGAGTATTTCCGATGTATTTTCCTTGTAGTCTGCGTTCAGGTACACAGGATATTCTCCTGTATAATTGGTAGAAGAAGTCAGATAGAGGATCACTTCACTTGCATTTTTTACGACTAAATTGCCCCCCTCCATCTTTTTCGTTCCGTCATTTACTTTGGCGTCCAAACGAACCCAATATTTCATGCCTTCTCCGCCTGAACCATTGTTCATAGCCCCATACATCAGTAGTTGTCCGTTGTCTTCTTTGACCGCATATCTTTCCGGGCGATCCATACGAATAGTAAAGTTTAGTGCTTTTTTTTGCGCGGATTCAATCTTTATAACAATGACATTATCCGGGTAACTGGCAAAATAAGTGCGCTTGATTTGATTCGAATCAAGCTGATAAGAAACGGATGCGATTCCGGTATTCAGACTTAGTTCTTTATGGTAATTCCGGTATTCTCCGGGTTTTCCAAAGTCGATATACAGATCTCCAAGCGTTTGAAAAGTACCATAAGGTTCGTTTGCTCCCTGTGCGGTATTTGAACCGGTACCCAAACACACCTGAGTTTTTTGTGCCAGGTCTTCAGCCTCTTTATTTTTTCCCTGAAAGAGAAGTTCTCTTATTTTTTCCCTGGCAGCAAAAGCTCCTGGATTATCCGCTTCCTGCCGGCTTCCGGACCACAACGTTTTATTATTTAACTGTACTCTTTCTATTGCTACGTCTCCAAAGATCATTGCTCCCATATAGCTATTGCCGATGGGCAATGCTTTCAACCATTCCTGATCGTCCGACCAACTTAGGGGATTATCTTTCTCTAATGCGTTTGCAGGTTGATTATACCAAATCTTATATTCCCGTTCTTCTTTTACTGCATTGCACGAAAAGAAAAAAATGAATAGAAAGATCAGGCTATATTTCTTTATGAACATAGATCTATATATTAAGAATGATTTTAGATAATGAAAGAAGAGGAGGATTAAAAGATGTATATAATCATACATACTTTTGAAATCCCCCTTTTTTGAAGAATAACTATTTATTAAGTGCAATGATGTTGATTTTCCATTCAATATCGGAACCATCAGCAGCTACAACCAGGTAACTAAATGTTTTTCCGGAAAAATCACCCGGAGTCCCTAATGCTGGTGCACCATTTATCGGACGAATAGATGCGGCAGCAGAAATATCAGTTATACATACTAAATTGGACAATGAAATTTTTTCCCGTATTTCAGGGGTAAACTTTTCTGTTATGTCGGGAACTGTTATTGTACAATTAATGGTATGATCTGTTATTTGATTATTGGTTGTCATCTCTACAACTCTAATTTGTTCTGCTGTTTCATCCCACCAGCGGTATTCAAACTTTACATTTGTTATCTCTGCTTTATCAGATGTAGGTAATTCGTCTAACCCCATCTTCAGGCAGGAAGAAAAGGAAATTACCAATAATATAAATAAGGTGAATCTTGCTATATTTTTCATTTGATGATATTTTTATGGTTTTACATTGAATTACATTTTATTACCATCCGGTGTTCTGATCCAGACTTGGATTTTGTTCAATCTCTTTCTGGGGAACAGGCATTAAATAACGTTTTGTTGTAAATACACGTATATTATCAGCTTCGTTAAACGGAAGATTAATAATTCTGAATGATTTGCCATCGGCTGCAATTTCGATAGCTTTATGGACAATTGTCAATTCCTTTACTGTCGGTAAATTATCTGCTTTACCCCATCTTAATAAACTCCAGTAACGGTCTCCTTCCATTGTCAGATCAACACGCCTTTCCCGTTTGTAAGCTTTCCAAGCATCTTCGAAAGATATATCCTTTGCCAGAGCAGGTAATCCTCCATGAGTGGTACGGGTTTTATTAATATAGTCGATAGCCGTATTAATATTCCCCTGTCTTAACATCACTTCTGCATAATTCAGATAAGAACGTCCCAAACGTAATAATACATAATGATAATTTGTAGGTTGGTCGTTTAGTAGTCTTTTTGCTTCGTAAACACATTTACGGTAGATGTAACCGGTTTTTGTCATGCCCCAGTCGCCTCCTCCAAGAGCAGAAGCCCAATTCAAGTTACCTTCCAGTCTGGTCCATACTTCGTTTTTGAAGAACATAGTTGAATCGTAAACGATGCTGGCATAAAAACGGTTGTCACGATTTTTATAAATGGCATCAGACACGTATCCACCGTTTTTCAGGAAATTTTTATAATAAGAAGTTTGATCCCAGTCTTTTGCTTTGCCATCCTCATCAATAACTTCATAAGCATTAACAAGATCGATAGAAGGCATTTGCTGAAGCCATCCGGCAAATTCTTCTGCAAATGTCGGAACAGTACCCGGTTTCACTTTATTATTGTCTGTATTGGGTACCAACTGCTGCATCCAGGTATCAGCAAACTTTGTTGCGTCTTCATGTTTCCATTGAGCTAGGATGATTTCCTTTGAATTTAACGAATGGTTGAAATCGTTAAACATACCTTTGTAATCCTCATCTAGTTCATAAACACCCAGATTAAAAAGACTTTCACTGGCCGTTTTTGCTATGTTATAATATTCATCTTGACCGGATTCGATATAAGCTGCACCGTGTAATGCTGCTTCTGCCAGTAATGCATAGGCAGCTCCTTTGGTTAGCATACCTTGTTGATTATTCAATGTTTCCGATAAATCATTTGTAGCTTCTTTCAAGTCATTCAGGATAAAATCATACGTATCTTTGATGGTTGCTGTTCTGGGGAATTGCATGTTTTCTTCCGGATTAATCAAACGATCTATGATCATTAATTTCCCAAACCAACGAGCTCTAGAAAAATAGGTCATAGCTCTCATTGTTTTAGCTTGAGCAATAAAATATGCTTTTTCCGAGTCTGACAATACGGGTGACTCCGGGGCTTTAGCAATGATCATGTTACATCTTCTGATATTTTCATAAACTTTCAAATCATCATTTATTTTGTTCCAGCCTACATCGTAATAACGATCCATTTGCTCCTTATTGAAAGAGATAGCATTGGAGTTGGGTTCGATAACACTGTTGTCTGTATATTCATCTACCATAATCATTAAATCGGTCGCCCTTCGGAGTGTAGTATACGAAAAAGCCTGGATCAGGTCTTTGTTATTCCATACGTCTTCTTCCGAGTATTTATCTAATGGCCCTTTATCAAGAACGTCACTACATGAAAAACATGATAAAGAGAGTAGAACGACTACTATTATATTTTTGATATTATTCATATTTTTTCCTCCTTAATTAAAATCCGACTGTTAAACCAAATGCTATCACTCGCTGTACAGGATATGCACTACCGTCTGTTGCATAAGTTTCTCCTTTGTCATTGATATTAGGGCTTTCCGGGTCGTAAAATTTATTCATTCCTGAGATAGTGAATAAATTGGCTCCAGAGAGATTCACTCTACACATATTGAGCCAGTCAACATTCTTTAATACGCTGTATTTCAAATCGTAAGACAATTGTATGTTTTTAAGTCTTAAGAAAGAAGCATTTTTCAACCAGAAATCCGATTTCTGAATATTGTTATCTCCATTTCTGGAGGTAGCAGACGTCAGACGTGGGAATGTCGCATTTCTATTTTCTTCTGTCCAATAATTCAATTGCTCTTTGTAATATGGTTTTGTTCCTTTATATTGTACGCTAAGTTCCATATTTCGTTTTCCTGTTCCGTATAACAAGCCGGATAAAGAGAAACCTTTATATCCGAAAGAAAAATCAAATCCATACGTAAAATGGGGCATGGAGGTATTTCCTACTCGTGTCTGATCCTGATCATCGATTTTACCATCGCCATTGATATCCCTATAAGCAATATCTCCAAATTTTAGTTCGGAAGCCTGTGGACGGCGCGGGGAGTTTAAAATCTGTTCTACTGTTTGATAATATCCCTGAGAAACCAATCTGACATCATAAAAGTCTGTCTGATTCGTTGTCCGTTTCCAGGGGTTCATCAAATCTGTCATTGACTCGTCTGCTTTTACCTTCCATAAATTATTGAAATAAGTCATGTTGAACCCTAAATCATAGGTGAAATCTTTTCCAACTTTATCACTCCAACGCAAAGAAAATTCAACACCTTCTCTTCTTTGTTCACTCTCAGACTTGATTTGTGGAAGATCTTTTCCTAATGGCGTCGTATATCTGTCACTCGGACTCATCAGTCCTCCCTTTGTAACATAGAAAAAATAATCTGCTGTACCTTTTAGCCGATTGCCTAAGAATGCCATATCAATACCATAGTTGAGTGAATTACGAGTGTACCAACTCAATAAAGAAGGTGATACTAATTTACCTTCGCTGAAACCAGATTGCATGTTGCCACCGATTACAATTATGTTTTTATCCAGATCGTAAACAGGCATGTAACCAAAACGGTTAACTCCGTTTTCGGTACCTGTCTGACCATAAGAAGCGCGTAATTTAATCAAATCCACATCTTTCCAATTCAAAGATCTGAAAAACGGTTCTTCACTAAGTGCCCAGGCTACAGCACCGGAAGGGAAGAATCCCCAACGATATCCGGGAGCAAAGTTGTCTGAACCATCATAGCGAAAACTACCTTCTATAATATAGCGGTTCTTATAGTCATATTTCAGACGGCCTACTACACCCATTCTACCTCCTTCTTCACCACTACCGTCATTTAAGATTCCTACTGGTGATCCGGCAAAAATCTGATCTACTGCCGATGACTGGTAATCTTTACGTGAAGTCCAGAAATTATCTCCATTATTTTCAGCAACAGTAAATACTGCTTTTGCGTCAATGCTGTGATCTTCATTGAATGTATTCATATAAGAAGCACTTACTTCAAAATTGTATGATTCCTTGAAGTCGGCACTTTCTTTTAACGTTGGTTTTGCAATCGGATAGTCGATCCCATTCGGATAATACTGCGGAGCACGTGTGTTGAATTCTTTTTTAAATTCATCACTAACTCTATAGTTTAACATTGTTCCCAAGGAAAGTCCTTGAACCCAAGGTAAATTCCAGTCTGCAACGAATTGAGCATTAATATACTTCTTGTTGTTTTTGTTATAACCGGAACGTTTATCCATATCCACCAATGGATGGTCGGTTGCAGAAGAGTAGGTTCCGTCTTCATTAAAAGCCGGAGTAAGAGCTAACTGACTGTATAAATGCCCCAAGATAGTCCCTGCTCCTATATAAGGACTATTCTTTTTTTCTATGGCTCCATTCAAATTAACACCAACAGTAAGCCCAATATTGTCAAAAGTCGTATTTACATTGCTACGTATAGTATATCTGTTGTAATCCAGCGAGTTTGACGTGAACAAACTTCCTTGATCGATCATACCTAATGATAAATAATAATTTATTAATTTACCACTACCATTCATTGAAAGAGTATGGCGATATTGTGGAGCAAAATTTTTAAGTCCTAGATCAAGCCAGTCTACATTTGGATAAAGTGGATCTGTCTGATTTAGAATTTTGTTCATTTCTTCTTCGCTATACTGATGGTAAGCAGGGAGACCATCAAACATCGCAGCTTTATTTTGAGTTTCTGCATAGGTATATGCATCTACTTTTTCCATCAGTACAGTTGGCTGACTATATTCTGCATTAAATGTATATGTTATGGAGGTTTTACCCTTACTTCCTTGTTTGGTTTTAACCAAAATGATACCATCTGCAGCTCTAGAACCATATACAGCTAATGATGCCGCATCTTTCAATACGGATAGACTTTCAATATCTACGGAATTCAATGTATTAAATTCCCAGGCGGTACTGATCACTCCATCAATAACATATACAGGATCGTTGCCACCACGGATAGATATCTTTGCATTAGAACCGGGTTCACCTCCCTGATTCTGTACAATCACACCTGTAGCACGCCCTTGCAGAGTAGAGCTCATGTCGTTAAATGGTAAGTCTTGTAATTTTTCTCCTTTTACAGAAGTTACGGCGGATGCCATTTTCCGTGTAGATGTCGTTCCATAACCGATCACAATGACCTCATCCAAAATTTTAGTATCCTCTTTTAGAATGAGCGAAATATCTCTCTTGTTTCCAATAGTGATTTCCTGAGGCAGATAGCCTATATATGAAATTTGAATTGTAGCATTGTTCGGAACATTCAAAGAGAATTGTCCATTCAAATCTGTGACTGTTCCGATTGTAGTACCTTTAACAAATATGTTTGCACCGATGATGGGTTCCCCATTCTTATCTGTGACATTACCTTTTATTTGTTTACCGGATTTACCCCCTTCTTGTACTTCTGTAGCAGGTATTATCAGAATATGTCCAGCTTCTATTTTATAAGTCAGACCACTTCCGTCCAAAACCTCATCCAGCATGCTTGATAAGGTTTTGTTCTGCCCCTTCGTTTCTATTTTTTTATTAATGTTCAATTTGCTTTGATTATAATCTACGGAGAGATTTGTTTGTCTTTCAATTTCTTGAAAAATAATTTGTATCGTGTTCGCTCCTTTGGGAAGATTGATCATCTGATTTTGACTGTATAGAGTCCCGGATACAAATAGGCAAAGCGTGAAAAATAATTTTTTACTGTTTTTTATGGGTATAATTAATCCCCTTTTAAACTTAAAAGTCATACTTTTGTGTATTAGATTTTATTGTAAATGTTAATAAATTCGTTGAAGTTTTATTTAAAACATAGTAAAGTCTATTTCAGATGCCGGGAAGTTGCTGTGAGAGGTGCTTTCCGGTGTCTTTTTATTAGCGTGTAACCTCCTTTCTATTTTTGAACAGAAGGATATCTTTTCCTTCAATTTTGTAATTGATATTTCCTGCCAGCTGGGTAAATATATGTATGGCATCTTCTACTGTCTCATGCTGTTTAAATTTCATTGTAAACAAATCGGATGATTTGATATCCGGACTTATTTTTATGTGTACATTATATTTACGCTCCATGACAGTTAGTATCTGCATTAATGGCTGATTAACAAATCGTAATTCTCCTTGAGTCCAGACGGCGTAATCACTGGCTTCCACATAGCTGGTACTGAATACCTGACTTTGTCCATCATAAATAACCTGCTCATCCGGATGCATAATAATAGTTTTTTCCGGTTCGTCATTCTTGTATATCTTGACAGAACCGTTTTCCAGCGTAGTGATGATACGTTCATTGTCCGGGTATGATTCTATATTGAATTTTGTACCTAAGACTTCCACTTTCAGTGGACCGGTACTGACAATAAAAGGTTTGTGTGGGTTTTTAGCTACAATGAAATTGGCTTCTCCGCTTAAAAATACAGAACGTTTCCCCTTTGAAAATTCACGGGGATAAACAAGTAAACTACCGGAGTTTACTTGTATGACGGAACCGTCGGGTAATTGTATGGTTTCTTGTTGGCCGTTAGGGACATAACATTCTATCATTTCGGGTTCTGTATATTCGTTTTTTGTCAGCCACCAGGCTGCAATACCGGTTATTAATGGTAAAATAAGGATTGCGGCATAGCGTAGTAGGCGACTTTGTAAAGATACTTTAATCGATTGATGGTCTGCATGATGAATTTTTTGCAAAGTTTTCTGAAGAGATCGGCTAGTGTTGTTGTCCGCTTCTGCCACCATTTCCTGCCATATCTGTCTCATGGCCGCTTCCTTCTCAGGAGTGTCGATGCTACCGGCCAACCAGTTTTTTATTACAGAACGATGTTCCGATGGAACCGTATGATCCACCAGACGCCGTAGTATATTATAAACTCTGTTTTTTTCCATCTCACTATGTTTATATATAGTAAGACTACAAAAATGAAAAACACACGTAGTTGGTATTCTAAAAAAATAGCAGTAAAATGGAAATAACTTTACGTAGATCTGATAATGCAGCAGAAATATGAGTTTCCACCGTTCGTTTGCTGATGTTTAATTGAAGGGCTATTGCGTCATTGCTCAGTCCCTGCTTGCGGCTCAGGCAGAAGATTGCTTTTCGTTGAGGAGGCATTTTGTCGACAGTCATATCTATTAATTCTTCCAGTTCTTTTGCAAAGATCAGTTCTTCCAGTTCATCAATAGATGGAATATGGGTGGCGTTTGTTTCGTTAATCAGATCTGGAGAAAAAGAGCGGTTAAGGTATGTATATAGTGTATTTCTGGCTATCCGGTAAAGATAAGCGTTCAGATTCTCTACTTTTATGAGTGATTGCCGATTTTGCCATAGTTTCACGAATACATCCTGGGCCAGGTCTTCTGCTTCAGCTTCATTGTCCAAAAAACCTGACAGGAATAGTTTGAGTTTGGGGAAATAAAGCATGAAGAGATCATTAAATGCTTTTGTGTCTCCGTTACTTAAATCTGATAGCCGTTCTTTTTCAGTCTTTGTCTTTTGCATGAGTGAAAGTAAAATGGGATGTTCTAAGGTATACCATTCTTTAGATGTGATTTTTTTATTTAATTATGGAGGCAAATGTAGGGAAAAATGCGAATTAGTGCTTGATGTATGGAAATAATTCTGAAGTTTCTCTGGTTTTGTTAGTTTTAGTTAAGTCTATTATAGGGATTCTCTCGAAGGAATTATTAAAGGGGCAGTTCATACATGGACAGCCCCTTTCTTATTCTTATTTCGGACGGGGAACGACCATATAGTCTTTCTCCCATTCCTCATACCGGGCTACCATCTCTTTTACCTTTTCAG
>NZ_JADNBB010000030.1 GCF_015550595.1 Parabacteroides goldsteinii | reverse complement strand
TGGATACCTCACGCCAAACGAAAAATTTAAACAAATTATTAATCAGAATTCTGTTGCATTTGCAAGTTGAATTCAGCGCCCCATAAAAAAGTTTATTTATAAAATGCCCATGCCCACATAATCATCGGCCTCACCTACACAATCAACGTTGTTGCTCTTTTAGTGCGTAAATGCGCTGTATCATATCGACCACCTTCATACCTTCCAGTACATTAGTGGTAATACTTTCTGAGCCGGAACCCGAAAGTACACGGACAACATTGCGAATTACGAAGTTATGGTTCTGAGCCGAACCTTTATAAGGGCCATAGTCATTACCGGGATTAGTCGGTGCCAGTTCAGGCATTTCGTAATCCTTCACATGACAATATTCCACTTCGTTCATATATTGTCCACCGATCTTCACGCTACCATTCTCGGCTACGATCAGCATACTGCTTTCCATATTCCTATTCCATACGGAGGTAGAATAGTTCAAACTCCCCATGCCACCGTTCACGAAATTAAAGTTCACAAAGCCGGAGTCTTCGAAATCCGTCAGCTTTTCGTGATTGAAATCAGCAAAACGAGCCTGTATATTACAAATATCACCAAACAGCCAATACATGATGTCGATAAAATGGGAGAACTGGGTGAAAAGCGTTCCACCATCCAACACAGCATCTCCATGCCATCCTCCCGGTTTATAATAGCGGTCGTCACGATTCCAGTAACAATTCAGCTGAACCATATAGATCTTACCCAACTTGCCCGATTCGATCATATCTTTAATCCAGACCGACGGAGGAGAATAGCGGTTCTGCATCACACAGAACACTTGCTTATGATATTTCAGGGAGGCATAGACCACCTTCTCCGCATCTGCCAATGTCAGAGCCATCGGTTTTTCTATTACCACATTGCAACCGGCCTCGACAGCCTGTACTGCCAAAGAGGCATGCAACCCATTCGGCGTGCAGACATTAACTACATCTACCAAAATATCACTCTGCAGCAAATCTTGCAAACCAGAAAAGAAAGGAACATCGTAAGCATCGATTCCCAACTCTTCACGCGGGCGAATATCACACAAGGCAACCAGTTCGGCATCCGGATCACGTGTAACCATTTCGGCATGACGTTTTCCGATATGCCCACAGCCTACTACGGCAAATTTAATCTTATTCATTATACTTAAAATTGACTATAGCATCAATTATATACTCTTGTTCTTCTTTCGTCATTTCAGTATGGATAGGCAACGACAGAACACATTGGCTCAAACGGTCCGATTCATCAATGCTTCCCGGTGTACGTGCCATCCATTTATAAGCATCCTGCGCCTGTAAAGGTAACGGATAATAAACCATTGAAGGAACGCCTTTCCCTTTCAGATAATCCTGTAAAAGCTTCCGTTGCTCCGCAATAGAGGAGAAACCCGCCACAGGCTTCAACTTAACTGTATACTGATGATATACATGAGTGGAAAATGTCGATTTCTTCGGAAGAATCAACAAGTCACACGAAGACAGTGCCTCATCGTATCTTGCAGCCACTATCCTGCGGGCTTCCGTAAATTCATCGATATATTTCAGTTTCACATCCAAAATAGCAGCCTGCAAAGTATCCAACCTTGAATTACACCCGATCAGTTTATGATGATATTTAATCTCCTGCCCATGATTGGCAATCATACGGATACGTTTAGCCAGAACTTCGTCGGAGGTCATCAAGGCCCCTCCATCCCCATAACAGGCCAACGGCTTGGAAGGAAAGAAAGAAGTCGTCCCGATATGGCCCATTGTGCCGGTTTTCTTTACATGGCCGTCTGCAAAAGTATATTCAGCACCAACAGACTGGGCGTTATCCTCTATCACATACAAATGATACCTATTTGCAATCTTCATGAGCGGCTCCATATCGCAGGATTGCCCGAATAAATGTACCGCTATGACAGCCTTCGTATTACGGGAAATCGCCCCCTCTATCTTCTGCGGATCGATATTGAATGTTTGCGGATCGACATCGACCAATACAGGCGTTAACCCTAGTAATGCAATCACTTCCGCAGCAGCCACATAGGTAAATGAAGGGACAATCACCTCATCACCCGGTTGCAACTCCAGAGCCATCAGTGCAATCTGCAAAGCATCCGTACCATTTCCGCATGGAATTACATAAGGAATATCCAGATACCCGGCCAAATGATCTCCAAAAGTTTTCACCTGAGGTCCGTTGATAAAGGCACAGCTTTCAATTACTGCCTGCATTGCAATATCTATCTCCTCTTTCAGGCGATGATATTGTCCATGCAAATCGACCATTTGTATCTGTTTTTCAAACATCTTTATTTTCTTGCACCTGTTTTGTTTTTCCTTGCTTTAAATAACGCAGCAACTGCTATATTATTATAAAAAAAGTGTGTCATTCATGCATAAACAAGATGACACACCTCTGAAACCTTCTACGCAAGGCTTATTTCTCTTATTTTACTTCGCTACCAGGTTTCACCTCTTTCTCAGGAGTGATCACAGCCAACTTACCATCAAAGTTTTCCGCAGACAAGATCATACCTTCCGATACAATTCCTTTCAGTTTGCGGGGAGCCAGGTTAGCGATAAAGCAAACTTGTTTTCCGATCAACTCTTCCGGAGCATAATGTTGGGCGATACCGGAAACGATCGTACGTTTCTCCAACCCGTCGTCAATACGGAACTGCAATAACTTATCCGCCTTAGGCACTTTAGTACATTCCAATATCGTACCTACACGGATATCCAGTTTAGCAAAATCGTCGAATTCGATATTTTCACGAACCGGCTTTGCTTTATAACTTGCTTCCTCATTCGCTTTCTTCGTATCCAGCAACTTCTGAACCTGTGCTTCGATCACGCTATCTTCAATTTTTTCGAACAGAAGCTCTGATTTACCCAGCTGATGACCGGCATCCAGCAAGTCTGTTGAACCCAGACGGTTCCACCCCAACGGTTCTACGTTCAACATCTTGTTCAGTTTCTCCATGCTGAACGGCAGAAACGGTTCAAAAGCGATCGCCAAGTTAGCGGTGATCTGCAATGATATATTCATGATCGTTGCCACGCGCTCCATATCCGTCTTCGCCAGCTTCCAGGGTTCAGTATCCGCCAGGTATTTGTTACCGATACGGGCCAGGTTCATCGCCTCTTTCTGTGCATCACGGAAATGATATGTATCCAATAAACGTTCTACATTAGCTTTTACATCTGCGAAATCCTTCAGCGTCTGAAAGTCATAATCGGTCAGCTCACCGGCAGCAGGCACCTTACCTTCGAAATATTTCTCTGTCAGCACCAAGGCACGGTTTACAAAGTTACCCAGGATAGCGACCAGTTCATTATTATTACGAGCCTGGAAGTCTTTCCACGTAAAGTCATTATCTTTTGTTTCCGGAGCGTTGGCCGTCAACACATAACGCAACACATCCTGTTTACCCGGCATATCCACCAGATATTCATTCAACCAAACCGCCCAGTTACGGGAAGTAGAGATCTTGTCACCTTCCAGATTTAGAAACTCATTGGCTGGTACGTTCTCCGGCAAGTTAAAAGAACCTTCCGCCTTCAACATAGACGGGAATACAATGCAGTGGAACACAATATTATCCTTCCCGATAAAATGCAACATCTTTGTTTCAGGATCTTTCCACCATGTCTCCCAGCTATCCGGTAACAACTCTTTTGTATTGGAGATATAACCGATCGGCGCGTCAAACCATACATAAAGCACTTTACCTTCCGCTCCTTCTACAGGGACAGGAATACCCCAGTCCAGGTCACGACTTACCGCACGTGGTTGCAATCCCATATCCAACCAGCTCTTGCACTGTCCGTACACATTTGATTTCCATTCTTTATGGTCTTCGAGAATCCACTGACGCAGGAACGGTTCATGTTTATCCAACGGAAGATACCAGTGTTTGGTTTCCTTCATCACCGGCTCGCTACCACTGATGGCTGATTTCGGATTGATCAGATCTGTCGGACTCAATGAGGTACCGCAGGCTTCACACTGGTCGCCATACGCCTTTTCATTGCCACAATGCGGGCATGTACCGGTTATATAACGGTCGGCAAGGAATTGTTTGGCTTCCTCGTCATAATATTGTTCGCTTGTCTTTTCTATAAACTCCCCTTTTTCATACAGGGTACGGAAGAAATCCGAGGCTACCTGACGATGTGTAGGCGAGGTTGTACGGGAATAAATATCGAATGTGATACCGAAGTCCTCGAA
The DNA here is from genome assembly GCF_015550595.1 of Parabacteroides goldsteinii. Classification (GTDB taxonomy): domain Bacteria; phylum Bacteroidota; class Bacteroidia; order Bacteroidales; family Tannerellaceae; genus Parabacteroides; species Parabacteroides leei. Next base: position 55,100 of record NZ_JADNBB010000030.1, on the reverse strand, counting down.
AGATTTCTTGATAATCCCATGAAAACGGTCTACCACATCCTGTGGTGTAACTCCTTCTTTCTTAGCCCGGAGCGTAATAGGCACCCCATGCTCATCCGATCCCCCGATCATCAAAACATCCTCCCCCTTCAGGCGAAGGTAGCGGGCATATATATCGGCAGGCACATACACACCAGCCAGGTGACCAATATGTACCGGCCCGTTCGCATACGGCAACGCCGTAGTAATCAGCGTTCTCTTAAACTGTTTTTCCATACCTTGTGTTCTCTTTTTGAGGGGCAAAGGTACGGAAATTATTTTAGATATTATCGTATTATAATCTTCCTTGTTCCCATATCTCCCACCTTAACGAGATAGACACCGGCTGGCAAATCCATACTATATCCTCCTACCGGAATCTTCTGGTTTCGGAATAGAGAACCTTTATAATCCCAGATGTATAACATCGACTCTTCTGCAACCATAATCGATAATGTTTGTCCGGTTATCGTGATCTGAGCTTTCTCCTCTTTTTGGATCGATTCGTTATCGACAGCCAATCCTTTTCCAATAAAAACGGCACTTATATTTGAATTTCCTTCAACTTTATATGGATAAGGATTTAAAGTATTACCATCACTCCATTTAAGAAAAATATAACCAGGATCGGCAGTAGCCTTTAATGTTATATTTGTTCCATAAGCTACAGAATCAGATGTAGAGACAGAGACTTTTCCACCCTTTGTTTGCTCTATCAAAGGCTTATAATTATTAAGTATAAGGCCCGTAATTTCGACTTTAGTATCTGCAGATAAATTCTCCAATGCATAATAACGCGTTGTCAACTCCGTTGCAGCCCGTAATTCCATAACAGGCTGCAAAACCTTATCCCCTGCTTTAACAATAACAGGACTTTGACTATATTGAGGTAATAAAACCACTTTAAACTGGAAATTCTCTCCTTTAAGAACAGCAGAAGCATTTCCGGCATTAACCGCAGAAACACCAGCTCCTGCACTCAACATAAAATCAACTTTATAGACTTCTTTAGAGACTTCCTTCCAAATAGGTAATAAATGTGATGCACTGGATGCTCTTGTTATTCTGGGATTTTCCTTACCGCCGTCATTCCATTTATCAAATACCTGCCCATCAGGAGCTTTTGCATAAACCATTACCTGTGTTTCCGGAAGAGTCGCTGCATCAATCAGACTTTTGCCGGTTTCCAGATTTATTCCGGTTACATGTTCAGGCAATGCATACATCTCTTTATTGCGTTGAATCCCCTCTACTGCAATACTATAATGTGTATGGATGTAATATAGGCTATACACATCTTTAGTCGGCTCTAGTTTTTCTCCATTCGCATAAACAACCGGGGTAGACTGATTATATTCTTCCGCCAGACGTAAATAAAACTTACAAGTTCCACCATCCTCAACTTCATTTGAATAAGCAGACAATGTTTTAACTGTTACACCCTGAATCTGAGGAAACACGACCTTATAAACATATTTATTAGCAGAAAAGACAGCAGACAAGTTCCAATCGTTCTTTACTATAATCTGACGTAAAATATCTGTATTTCCATCCGTCCATTTTGTGAAATAACATCCCGCATTTGGTATTGCTTTCACAGTGATGGTATCACCATAATTTACTTTACGAGTAGCCGTTGTTTCATCATCAGCAAAAACTATTTGCCCATTCTTCGTTTGTATCAAAGTAACTGTTACATCTTTCTGAACAACTCCTGCAATTGTAATTTTCACATTTGCTTTTTGTTTTTCCAATGTATAAACGCCATTAGCATCAGGATATATTCGTAAAGTATCGTTAACCAATACTTTCATCTGACTTGTTGAAAGGATTACGCTCTCATCAATATCCAAAATAAACTCAAAAGTACCACCTGTTGCCACAGCCGAAACCACCTCTCCGCCATCTGGGTTAACAGCCGTTATGCCTTCCGGTAAATCGAAAGTAATTACAATTTTCCCTGTACCGAAAGTTATCTGACGAGTTGTTACACCATCCCGATATCCTTCTTTACGAGCAATAGCCTTCACCTCCATTTTTTTTGCAGTTGTTGCAGAAATCATAAACGGTTGTGTATAAGCTTTCTCTTTCGAGCCATCGACTGTATAATACAAAGTAGCATCCTTATCAGTATTTTTTAATGTAACCATTACTGATTCTCCTACAGGAATATAGTCTGTATTTACCGGACTTGTACTCATCTCTGGTTTAGATGCAGATGGACGTCCGTCTACAAAAATAGCTGAAACAGTTAAACCACAAGTATCAGGCATAATTACATCTTGAGGCACAGATGTATATGATTTCCCATTTATCAATAACTCACTAAATTTATAAGTTGAAGAAGTTGCTACCGCAGAAATTTCCAGACTTGTACCTTTATCTATTGCAATACCCGATTCTACCTCTTGATTATTCGTTCTATTTTTAACCGATATCTTCCCGCCTTCCGGCTGCTGAATCGTTAAAATATGTCCGCCTTTCCATTCGGCATAAAATGTCCTATTACCAGTTTGGTCTTTTTGATCATTAAAAGTAAAAGGAATGACTCCATGACCTGTCTCTGACCAATCTTCCGATTCATCTACTGCATGCCAACCTACAAAAGAATAGCCTTGGCGAGTGGGCATAGGGAGAGTTATTATTTGTTCTATCGTATATTTTGAAGGAGCCCCCTTAGGTAACGTCCCATTATAAATATAATCATACGAAATATTATATTCTAATGGAATCCATTTCGCATAGAATTCTTTATTCCCTTTTTGTCCGGCTGGTACTTCTGTATATTTAGTTCCTGTTAATAAATTATTATCATACCAACCGTCAAATACGTAGCCATTCTTTTTTTGACCACGAGTAGGTAGTGTTACACCTAATTCTTCAGTATAAGAAATTTCATCTTTTAAATCATCTACATTCCAATGAAGTAATAGTGAATATGAACGAGACAACTTACCATATAACACATAATCGTGTAATTGCTTCTTAGAAATTGAGATTATTGGATTCCCTGAATAATCAGAGTTTTCATACCAACCGGCAAAAGAGTATTCTGTAGAATTCTTCGGAGTTAAACTAGGCAAAACATAAGGGGATATCACATCTTCTTCGACATAATTAGTCAATGCTGTTGTTGGCAATATTGCTTGATCAGACTGATATTCATACTCAATAGTATAAATAGGTGACCACTTTGCATAAAGTATTATATCCCCCGTAGATCCTTTACTTATTTCAGTAATTTCACTAGATATTGCAAATGTAGGTTCAGTATACCATCCCATAAACTTATATTTACGACCTGTTGTCACTTTTTCAGGTATAGGAAGTTTTATTGTTTCTGATTCAATGTTATAAGAAGAAGATATAGGAGAACTTCCTGCTGCGTAATTACCTCCATTAAGCTCTACAGTAATATTATAAGATATTGTTTCCCATTGAGCAGTGAATGAAATATTTCCTGTTGCAGCACGATCCTTTAAAACAGGAATATCATTTACTTTGGCATAATCCCCATCTGGAGCCCAATGATAACCTTTATACCCATATCTTTCCCCCAAAACAGGTTCTTTTAATATTGATTCAATATCTATATTGTCAAAGACAATAGGTGCATCTTTCTCATTATCAGGGAAATAAGTAATAGTGTATTTTGAAAGAGAAATCGTTTCTGAGGCTTTTTCAGGTTTTGATGAATCATAATCGGTCGAAAGCATATAAGCACCAAAAGGAATCATTTCTGAAGCTTTTTTTCCATTTTCTAATGAATATATATAATTTACACCATCCGATACAGAAGTTGTTCCTGCACCTTTTGTCGCAGATAATATAATTTCATAAATTGAAATATTTCCTCCTGAATAAATTAACGATATAGCATTATTACCTGCATACCATCCTAATCCAGTTCTATGCTTTCCCGCTATAGCTGATATTTTTCCATTTTTTACTACGACATTTCCTGAGCTAATTCGTAAACAAACAGCATCAATACTCTCTCCATAACCTGTATCAGACTGCTTATAAACCAATGTCTTTTCATTTAAATCTAATATAATGTCGGTAGTTATTTCCAAAGTATTAGTTAACGATATTTCATTAATCTCGTTAGCGAGTTTTATATATCCGCCTTTTCCTATAGCTGCACGTAAAGAGCTTTCATCATTAACCGTAACCCATGCTTGTGCTTTAATCTGCTCAACAGTAAGCAACATCATGGTTAACAATAATCCTATTTTTATAATAACTTTCATCTTTCTCTATCAATTATTCAAACACCAACTCACACTCATCTAACAACAACACACTACTAGTACTTCCTGTAAAGTAATCACCATATTTACTAGCGGACGCAACAACCAGAATATAGGTTGGTTTAGTTGTATAATCACGATATTTTAAACGGATTGTAAATGGAGTATAATCTTTGATTGTTTCGCCGTTAACCAATTCGCCATAAGCTACCATATTTTCATTATTCCATGTACGATCAACAAATGTTCCGGTACTGGTATTTACAGGAAAAGGTTTATCCCATGTAAATAGACCAACGTAGATATGACAGGAGTCTTTCTGGCCGATCAAATCTTCATAAGGAGCTTTTGCCTTATCGATTGTTCCTGCATTATATTTATAATATCCTTTTAAAGCAGAAGGACGGGACAAATACGGACGGCCAAAATTCAAAGAAGCTCCGCTTAATCCCTCAACCTTGCCAAAGGTACCTGTGTACAAACTTCCTGCTGCAAAAACACCGGCAACAGTTTTACTTTCCAAACGAGCAGCTTTTCCTTTTACTACATCGCTCGTTTCCGGAGATGTCGGATTTGCTTCTCCTACAGTATTTGATCCCTTATTTCCGGAATCCCAGAAATAATTATCCGCTGTTAGGTCCTTATTTGCATACCAACTTTTACCATCTTTAAACCAATCATCAAATGAGAGATTAGGTACTTTCTCCTCCGGTTCGGTTGTAAAGGTTTGTACATTATCTGTTTTACCATCTACAGTCAATTCATATTCATAAGTAGCTCCGGGCTTCAAATGAGTAAATGTCAACACAAAACGTCCATCCTCGAAAATCTCTATTTCATTAGATAAAACAGACTCCCAAACACTTTCATCGTCTGCTTTTGTTTCCGCTTCCGACAGCTCACGATACCGGGCAGAGACATCGCCCGTTTTTGTTGTCCCTTCTATATAAGCACGCTTTGTCCATGCAGAAAGTGTAGCTGTTTGCCCTTCTTCTCCCGACGGATAACGGACACTGACTGTCCATTCTTCCATTTCGTCGAAAGCCGTTATTCTAAACACACGTGGCCGTGTAAAATCCGTCACAGAACTGGGCTCTGGTTCTGTTTTAGCAACAGATGATCCCAGTTTCAATTCTTCTATTTCAATATTAGTTAACTTGGGTTGCTTCGCCGAATCGACAAGTATCACTACATTATGATTGACTTCGTCTATCAACGCCGGACTTACCATATTATTGACTTTCACCACACGCTCAATATCATGCAGAACTGTTATCGTCCACGGATAATCCTGATACAAACGAAGCAATACATTAACCGGTTCTTTAAAATTCATTCGTGTATTAGCAGTAACAGGCAGACTATCTACTGAAACAAAACCGGTATCAGGGAAATGAATAAAATCGATACAAGCTTTTTCATCCGGTATAACGGTTGTTTTTTCTGTCACTTCCAAACAGTTCACCCTCAAATCGCGTAAATCCAATGTATCTACCACCTTCGCCACAACCGTACGAGCACTCGCATCAACCTTAACCGAAGTCATACCATCCACTCCAAAGTCGGTAATTGCACACTTAATAGTCGGATATGGAAAATCATTCTTCACACAACCTAAGAGTAACAACAAACAACCAACTATCATTGAAACAATCCGCATACTTTCTTATAATTATAGATAAAAAACAATACCCAGGTCTATCGACAAAAGATTGATTTTAAAATTAGCAGAACTAGCTGTACGAGAACCTTTATTCACCTGATCACGAGTTTGGTCATACCAATTAAAATTAAGTCCAGCAACACTTACCGAAGCCTCTACAGCAGTAAAATCATTAATAAAACAAGTAAGACCTGGAGCTACACTGATATTCAGATTATGTTTTAACTGATACAGTCCGCTTAAATCAACACCTTTACCTGTTGAACCAGAACTTTCTGAATAACCATAAGACACACGGGCTTCATTGAATAGTCCAAAGCGTTTACTATCACCTAAGTTCAGGTAAGTACGAAGAAAGACCGAAGCCGTATATGTATTGGAAGTACTATGATAATCTTGTACTTCAAAGCTCAAATCATCTCCTAATTCTAACGATATATTATCTAATTTTGTAAATGAACGAGAATAAGCAAAGCGTCCTCCTATACTGATATTATCTTTTATAAAATAACTGACAAGAGGCGTTACTTTAAAAGTATACCCTTCACTATTTATATCTTTCAACACAGAAAGAAATTCAAAATTATCATCTACATGTTCATTATATGAAAAAGTAGCACCTACCATCCATTGCCCTTTAGGAATAAACGTTTTCATCACAATATTCCGCTCATATTTTTCTTTCTTGGCCATCACAGGCAAAGAAAAGAACAGGGCTATCAATAACAGGTAAAAAGGTGTTCGTTTCATTTATATTATTTATTTAAAACAGTTTTCATCGTATTCATATCCTAACTCAAATTCATCTAACTTCAAATTACTCGAAGTACTTCCAATAAAATAATCACCATATTTACCAGCGGCACAAACTATTGCAAGATAATATTCAGACGCGATATAATCAGGTTGAAGATATTCCAATACTAAATTAAACTCTTTATAACCATCTGTTTTGATACACATTTCCTCAGGCAATTCAGCATAAGCAATCACATTTTCTTTAAATGCATCTTCGTTCAGATCAAACAATGTACTAGGATGATTCGTATTAATTGTATAGGTTCGTTTACATATCGCTATATATATGGAACATTTATCCTGACTGTTTTTAGGAACTTCAACACTTCCTCCACTTGGAAAATTCACAGTACCATTAGCATCTACATCTCCTGGAGTATACCAATAATAACCTTTCAAAGATGTTGGACGAGAAAATAAAGGTCTCCCCATCTTAATTTCACCACCGGTTCCATCAACCTTAAAATCACCTGTAAATAAATTCCCTGCTGCTAATTTGACAAAAGCAGTTGGCTTAGCAGATTGAAGATTCGCAGCTTTAAGATTATTATTTACAGTTGTTACTCGTTCATCTGTAGATGACAATAAATAAGGTGTACCCATACCTAAATAGTTATTATTGCCACTACTCCAAAAAGCATATGTAGATGGTTCTGGATATTCCATATCTTTGCCTTTTTCCTCTTTTGTATACCATTTATCAAAACCTCCATTAGGTAATAGCATTGCGGCTTCAGTTGTAAACTCCATAATATCACTTTCTGAATTACCTGCTAGAGCCTTATAATAATACTTAGTACTTGGTTTCAAACCCATTATCACAGCTTCAAAAAATTCATCAGCAACAACCTCTAATGTAGAGGCTTCATTTTCTTCCCAGTAAACAAATCTCTGATTTTCAGAATCATCTGAAGATCCTTTCAAAAGAGCAAAAGTAGAAAAAGCATTTACCTTTGATTCTACATCTAAATCTGGAATAATTACAAAAGAAAAAGAAACAACTCCCTCTTGATTGAGATTATCTATAATTGTTATATTAAAAGAATGCGTTTCGGCAGACTCTAGATCTCCCCAATCATATGCTTTTTCTAATAACGCACTTAAGTTAATTTCTTGTCCCTCTGTTGTAATCTTTTCAGCATCTATTCCCAGATCTGTTTCCTTAAATCGAGTTGAGCTAATATTTACATTTATCTCTTGAATACCAGCAAGAGCCTTCAGGGTCAAAATTGGTTCTGGATTAGGCAAATCCTGCTGTTCACCTTTCTTTATAGGTTTCCATGTTAGAATATTTTTCTCGCCATCGAAACCAGAAACTTTCAATTCTGGCACACCTTTTCCGAACAAATCTTCTTGCTTAATAGAAATATTACAATTAATCTCTGTTGGATCTGTTGGATCTACAGAGATATCAAAGTCTGAGCCAGCTTCATCCCCTCCACTGTCATCCAAACTGTAAATCAGATTATAATGGTATTGAGGCTTAATATCTTTCACAATACGTTGCAAAGTGAACTCATTACCATCTTTATTCTTTAAGTAAAGCTTTGCAGTCAGATTGCCTCCTGAAGTAAAATATCCTGCTCGGTACTCATCACGGGTATAAATTAATTGTCCTGCCGATGTGCTAACAGTATCACAATAATCAATAAAATACTTTTTCAGGCTCTCTTTATAGGTTACTGTCACTTTCGTATTTGCAATTTTGCATGTAATAGATGTATTTGTAATTTCTCCGTTTTTTACAACAACAGGTTCTTCTGTTTCTCCAGCATAAAAAGGAGAATCCCATGCAGCTCCTCCATCTTCATTTGAACTGACCACAACTTTATAATTTCCAACCGGAAGTATTAACTTCTGCCCTTTAACATCTTTCAAATAATCAGCATAAGATTTTACCGTATCTCCAGATGTTGACATAATATCCACTCGTAGCTTCTCGTCCGTAACAGGTTTTAAAGTTCGGGTAATCGTAGCATCATCTTCCTCTACACCTAAATATAGATACCCAACCGATGCTGCAGTATTCTTTTCATCATTACAAGAAATCAGTCCCCACATCAACTGTAGAGCCAAAACAAACCATATACCTATAATATATTGTCTCATTAGTCTTATTTATTTTACAGTCAGTTTTAAAGTTTGATTGACACTTTTTCCATTCTTGTCTTTCATCGATACAGCAAAAGAAGAATCCCCACCTACTTGTACTAATAAATCCAAGAACGGAGAAATATCAAATTTCTGATTTCCCTTAGCTCCTTTAGCTGGTGTCAACAATACTTTACCCATTCCTGATAAAACACCTTTTATCTCTATCAGGTTAGGATCATCATCATTCAATAAATCCAAAGGCAAATCTATCGGTACATTAGGTATATTTACTCTGACTGTTAAAGATTCCAATCCAGTAGGTAAATATAAATTAATCACCACACTATTAGTACTTGCAGATATTGTTTGCTTTGCATTCATATCAAAAGATTTACTATCCATCGTTCCTGCAATAGTCGGACTTTGTTCACTCGGATCAACACCCGGTTGCTCTTCTCCGCCACCTGTATTATCATCACCTCCACTATTTAAAATATCCGATGGTATCTCTATAATAAAATCTTTTTCAACCAAAGAAACATCTACAGAAAGAGTCGGTTTTCTGGTGGGTATATCTGGAGGAGTATCGCCTGGATCTTCTGGTTCATTATCATCCCCTTCACCACTTCCATCTCCCGGATTATTATTTCCGTCATCATCATTGATAAGACCTAAATCAATCACAACATTGTTATGCTGATTTACTTGCTCATTTTTTGATACATCATAATTATAGATCAGTTGCTTTCCTGCTTTAGAAGTTACATAGACTGTGAAACGCAAAGTTCCCGTATTTTTCAGAAAAGCACTACGTGTCTCATCTTTATCTAAAGTCAAAACTCCGGATCCATTATCCACCACAACAAAATAATCTTCCTCAAACTGTTTTTGAAAATCTTCTGAGTAACGGAATGTCACCTTCTTATTTTCTAATTTACATAAAGTTATCACTTTTTCTACAACTTGTGGTTGTATAATGCATGTATCTACTCCCTTGTAATATGGTTTATCAAAGCCGGCATTCAAATCATTTCCTTTCTCAGCCTTGATTATATAAGTTCCGGGAGATAGTAATAAGCCACCTGTTTCCTTTAGTTGAGCATAATTGTCATACGACTCAACCAATGTTCCCTCTTCATCATAAATGCCAACAGAGAAATCTGCCGCATCAAGTATTTCATCACTACCTTCTATTTCATCTCCTTTTGAAGTCGGAATAACCAGCTCTTTTTCCGGATTAAGTTCCAGATCAAGCATCCCTGCATCTTTAGGCAGCTGAGGATCGGTCGGTTTCTCTATTCCACCTAATAAATCTTTTTTCATCTCACATGAAAGTGCAAAAGGTAGAAATATAAGACTTAACAGATAGATGTAGTATTTCTTCATTTTCAATTCTCCTCCACACTAAAAGATTCCAACATAACAGTTTTAGTATCCGGCCCAGCATCCAGATTAATCACATAATATTCACCGACTTTAGGTGTAGATCCTTCTTCCGGTAAATAAAATACTCTTTCCGGGTACCAGTCTGAACTATCCAGACGGACGCGCACCTTTACTTGCAACTTTCCGTCTTCCCTTGTACAACCAGTCAAGAAATAACCAGTATCAAGACTCTTCTCCAAATCTTCCCCATCTTTCCTCCGCTGATAAAAAGACCATTTGGTATCACCGTCACCATTGTATACATCCATCTCAAAGGCATAAGCCAAAGGAGCATCTTCCAATAGCTTCTGAAATTGCTCGGATAAACGAAGCTCCACAGCCATGCTTGCATATTTACATGTTACATCTGCCCGGCTAACACGTTTTTCTTCAACAGCAAATGGGGTAGTTCCTTCAAAATAAGGTTTTTGGGAAACCTTTTGGTCTTTCTTCTCAAAAGAGGAGGCCAGCAACTGATACTTTCCAACAGGCAGTTGCAACGGTAGACCTGAATCAACCAATGCATTATATGAAGCAAACGTTTTATAAGGCGTTGAAGCCCCATCTTCATAAATAGCCAGATAGAAAGTATTCGGATCCAAATCAAAATGATGCGTAGCACGCGTCATAAAGGTAGGAATCTCAATATCTGTAGGAGCCTTCATGTTAAAATAAACGACTCCCATACCATCGGGGATATCGGTTTGAGATTCATTGTTATCTATGTTTTCCTGGCAACAAGCCAACATCAACCAAAGTGGCAGAACGGAAAGGATTAACAGGATATATTGTTTATTCATACTCTCTCTAATTATTCATTTTCAAATAACAAAGTAACTTTATATGTTAAAGTATTCGTCTCATACGCTTTACCGGTAGCATCCTTCCCTGAAAATTCAAATGTATAGGTTTCATTTTCGGTAAGTGGGGCTTTCAAGCTGTTAATGGCAGCATTCAGGAATATATATCCTACTCTCCACTTATCAGTAATAGGTTCAGTTATTGCATCCCCCGGATCATTCGTTTTAGACCAACTAAAATTCTTCTCTGCTGCCGCAGTAGCTCCTTCGGCTGTAGTTATATCATAGACTTCTGGTTCTTCATCTCCTTTTGTTACCTTTATAATCATGGAACCTACTCCTCCCTGCATCTCAATTTCGACAGCGGCATCACCTTCGTATTTTTCGGGTTTGATTTCTATCGCATCTTTATCCTCATGATTAATCAGAGTTATTTTGGCTTTATCCACCTGACCATACATATATTCCGGAATCTTAGTATCAACAGGAAGATAAGTCAACTCATCATCCAGCATAACATCCAAACCGACTCCCTGATTTCCATCGCTCAACTTCAGGATTAATCGAACATTCTGGCGACGTTCCAGTTTTAATGGCGTTTGTACATGAAATGCTGTTGAATCCGTATCTCCTGCTTTTTTCACATAGACGGTAATATTGGTATCTGTTCCTTCTGTTACAACCTGCAAATAAGCCGGACGCACTTCATCTTTCTTTATTCTGAAAACAGTATCCATCAATACAGTTTTCAAATCCACACTGTAATCAGTATAGACTTTATTGAAATCGTCAGTGGACTCCACTGTTACTCGCGCATTACCAAGTGTACAAGTCATATCCAACCGCGTACTCATACCATCCTTGACAGTAAACGCCGTACTCCCCTCAAAATAAGGATTCTCAAATGCAGCGGGGAGGTCGTTGCCTTTGGAGGCTACTATTGTGTAGGCACCTTCGGGGAGTTCGATCTCGGAAGGCATTTTGTCGAAGCGGTCGTATGATTTTACTGTGTCTTTGTCGGTGACGATACGGATCTGGTAATCCTCTACGGTCAGGAATTTCTCAAACTCATCCGAAACAACCTTTGTCAGATTCGAGTTCACTCCTTTCTTCAGGGAGGTTGTATCAGCAGTCAAACTTAAACGGAGCTTTCCCGAATGACCGGAAGAACCGTCTTTCTGGTCATCACAAGCAAACGAACCTATTATTAATACAGATATACATGCAAATAATGCCATAGTTCTTGCAGAACCATGTCTTTTCTTTATTTCCATCCCTCTCATCTACCTATTTTATGGTTATTTGTTCAACCTTATTTAATACTAGCTATTTATACGCACTTTTAACCGGATGCAAAGTAACATTGAAATCCAAGATCCCGCAAGGTCTATTTATGCGATTATGTGTCCTTTTTTTTAGATATGAGCCAAATCGCATTCACCTATTTAGTTATTTATATGTTAAAACAGTGGAGAAAGAGGCATGCCAAGGTGTTCTATTTATAAGAATACAGTTCAGCCTTTGAAAAATAATACATACATTTGCAAAGAGAAAAACAGAGAGAGATGAACACAAATATACCCAAGGAGCTACCCAAGTTAGACATTCCGGAAGACTGGATTGTGGGGACAGATATAAGCAAGGAAATACTAAGTCTGTATACGAATTTCCCTTGCCGGTTAAAGGCCGGTATCTTTGTGCTTTGTATGCAGGGAGAAATTGAGGCTTCGATCGATACGACCGGCTACCAAGTCAAAGCAAACGACTTAGTGATTATCCTCCCCGGCAGTATCCTCCAGATACACAAGGTGGAAGGCGACTTGAAGATCTATTTTATCGGCTATTCATCACAATTTATCACCTATGCCAATATCGTTAAACCGACTCTCGATATCTTTTACACAATAAAGACTAACCCGGTGATTTCACTGAAAGAAGAGATCGCCCAACTCTTCAGCGAACATTTTGCACTCCTGGCAAAGACCTATCTGACCTACTATGGAAAGATCAACAAGGAAATTATTAAACACATGCTCTTCACACTGGTTCACGGGCTGGGAGAACTATATAAGGATATCAAAATAACAAAAACTATCACAGGGAAAAGCGAAAGAATAGCAAACGACTTCTCAAAACTCGTCATGCAACATTACGCAACAGAGCGCAATGTCGCTTTCTATGCCAACGAGTTAGGTATCACACAAGCCCACCTGAGCACGACTGTCCGCCAGGTCACCGGAAAGACTTGCCTAGAGATCATCGCCTCGATGGTTATCATGGATGCCAAAGCACAATTGAAGTCGACAAACACCAGCATTCAAAATATTGCCTACTCGCTGAATTTTACGAATATGTCTTTCTTCGGAAAATACTTCAAACGACATGTCGGCGTAGGGCCACTGGAGTATAGAAACAGCTGAAGTTCTGCAAGAACTCACTCCTTTTTGTTTTTTTGACGGAATTGCATTCATGCATTCACCATAGAGCATATAACATTCACAGACAATAATTTACAACATGAATGCACCTCGAAAAAATGCATTCATGCATGGGTTCATTATGCCTTCATCCGAAAGTTATTCCGGGTCGATATTCGACTCGATTACCAAAGGGCCCGTTTCAGGTTCATCCTTACTGACCGGACGGGTATAGATCGACATATGACGCGTGCCACCTTCTTCGAGCGTGCCTTCTGCCACAAAACCGGCCAGCTCTTTCCGGGCCGTATAATCCGAGCAACCGTTCAGGCTGCGGTATTTGAGAACGGTGATGTAAGGATGCCGATCCATGTACCATTGCAGGCGACGGTATTTTTCTTCGTCGCTGAAAGTACGGCATTTCTCCTCCCTGATACGGGAGAGAGGCATCGTTTTCAATCTGTCTTTCAAGGATTGGCAACAACGGAAATTCACATTCTTGAAGTGCACCGACTCGCTACGCAGCTCCTTCTTATCCATCACCGGACGCGACTTGAGCGAAACGCTGAAAAAGCCCAACCCCTCGATCTCCACATTATTTCCTCCCCGCAGGTTTTCCGCTACCAGATCGGTTATCAATTTCAAAGCACCCGAAATATCCGCTTCCGAAAAGGTGGAACGATCTTTCCCATACCGCATCAATTCTCTGATACTATACGTTTTATACGGGATGAGACGCGGATGGAGCAGCTTCTTCCCACTACTTCCATTCGGATCCGGATTTTCTTCCATTCTGTATCTGGCTTCCATACTACTACTATTTACAGGTTAACCCACTAGATATTATTGTTTATGTCGGCACTTCTTATTCTTTCGACAGTTGGCAAAAGATTATTCGACTATTGTCAAAAGATTATTTGCCAGCTGTCGAAAGATCTTTTGCCTGTTGGCGAACGAATAAGAAGTCGGCATCTAAGATATAAAAAGTAAGCATATAAACCATAAAATACAACGACTTATTTCTTAGACACGGACAGAGCAAATAGTGGGTAAGTATCGGCCGAAATGCTTTTAAAACAAGCACATAGGTATGTATATTTGCCTCAGAACATCTAAAAAAACATGTTATATGGAAGCTACTATCTACAAAACAACCGGCAAGAAAATGAAAAAGATCGCGTTAACCGCCTTGTTGGAGGGGATGCGTACGGAGCAAAAACAGATTCCGGTAACTGCTTTCCGCAGCAGTCTGGATTATTGCATGCCGGATAGTCAGCCGACCTATGCGGAGAAACTTCCGGTGGCCATTTTCAGCGGCGTTTACCGGGAGGCATCCGACAGTGCAGCCATCCGGAAGTACAACGGTATCATCCTGGTAGAAATAAATGGGCTGGCAAGTCGCCCGGAAGCGGCCGGATTACGGAAGCAAGCGACGGAAATGTTGCAAACAATGGCAGCGATTATCGGTTCAAGTGGCAAAAGCGTAAAAATACTGACTCGTTTCACGCTGCCCGACGGTTCATTACCGCAGGAAGAAGAGTTAATCCGCTTATTTCATGCCCATGCGTATCGCCGGGCTGCCATTTTCTATGGGGAACAATTACAGAGGAGCATTACCCCGACCTCGCCGTTGCCATCGAAAGGGATGCGCTACACGCTCGATCCCGACCTTTATTACAATCCTGACGCGCTCGCCATCCGTATGCCGCAGCCACAGCAGGAACCGGACGAATCTGCAATGAAGGAAAAGCCGGAAAACAAGCCCGATCCGCTCCACCGCCTGATGCCGGGATACGAACGTTATCAGGTTATCGCCCGCCTATATAATGTGGCACTCAAAAACACGTTGCACACAACACCTGTTCCCGATGCAAAGGCCGACAAGCAACCGTTTCTGGTGAATCTGGGCGAACATTGCTTCCGGTGCGGGATACCGGAAGAGGATGCCGTACGTTGGACGTTGCTGCATACGGGGTTGCGGGGGTTCGAACCGGAGCTGAGGGATACCTTGCGCACTTGTTATCTGCTGGGGAAGAATTTCGGCAACAGGCCGGGATTGTCGAACGGACAGATCCTGATGGCACAACTGGACGACTTCATGCACCGCCGCTATGAATTCCGCCGCAACAAACTGAAAGGGGGGATGGAATACAGAGAGCAGTGTTCGTTCTGTTTCCATTTCCACCCGGTCACCGACGAAGTGGTCAACACGATCAGCATACAGGCTCAGAAAGAAGGGATAGAATTATGGGACAGGGATGTGAAACGGTTTATTTACTCTACACGAACACCGCATTTCAATCCGTTGGAGGCTTATCTCGGCAATCTGCCGGAATGGGATGGAACAGACAGGATACGCGCGCTTGCCGGTACGCTGCCTACCCGAAACGAGAACTGGCGGGACCGGTTTTATGTCTGGTTTCTGGGAATGGTGGCCCAATGGAGACAGATGAACCGGATGCACGGAAACAGTGTGGTACCGCTACTGGTAGGCCCGCAGGGATGCGGCAAATCAACCTGGGCACGGGCTATTCTTCCACCGGAGCTACGCGAATATTATGCCGAAAGCCTCGACTTCAACAGTAAGAGAGAGGCGGAACTGGCGTTGGGACGCTTTGCATTGATTAACCTGGATGAGTTTGACTCGATCAATAGCAACCAGCAGGCTTTCCTGAAACATTTGTTGCAAAAGCCGGAAGTGAAAATACGTCGTCCTTACGGGCAAAGTATCTGTACGCAACAACGTTACGGCACTTTCATCGCTACCTGCAACAACACCGATCTGCTGACCGACCCGACCGGCAGCCGCCGTTTTATCTGTATAGAAATGGACGGACAGATCGACAACCGGCAATCCATCTGCAACGAGCAGTTATATGCACAGGCGATGGCGGCATTGAATAATGGCGAACGCTATTGGTTTACGCATGAGGAAGAGATCCGTATCATGCAGGACAACCGGAGTTTCCAGCAGTCGACACCGGAGGAGCAGTTTTTCTTCCAGTACTATCGCCAGCCGGAGGAAGACGAAGAAGGTCTATGGCTTTCGGCCACTGAAATCTTGCTCGATATACAAAAGCAGAGCGGCATGCATATCAGCAAAACAAACATGGCCATCTTCGGACGTATTCTGCAAAAGAACGGGATTGCTAAAAAACATACCGCAAAAGGGAATATATGGTACGTAACGAAGGCATAAATGAATGATATTTAGCCGATTACACTTACCGACTAAAACAGTCATAATTTCTACAGCCCCCAGCTCTCCCTGTCCAGGTTCCGGTAATTGATAGCCTCCGCCAGATGGCAAGCTTCGATCTTTTCGGAAGCATCCAGGTCGGCGATGGTACGGGAGACTTTAAGGATACGGTCGTAGGCACGGGCGGAAAGGCTCAGGCGCTGCATGGCTGCTTTAAGAAGAGCCAGACCGGCAGCATCGGGAACGGCATAGGTATGCAGAAGCTGGGTATTCATCTGGGCATTGCAATAGATGCCTTCATGACCGGCAAAGCGTTTCTCCTGAACGGTACGTGCTTTGATGACCCGCTCACGGACATCGACGCTCGGTTCGGAAGGACGTTGCTCGGAAATCTTTTCAAAAGGGACAGGCACGATCTCTACCTGTATATCTATCCGGTCCAGCAGCGGGCCCGAGACGCGGTTCATATACTTCTGCACTGCTCCCGGAGGGCAAAGACAGGGACGATCGGGGTGGTTGTAATATCCGCAAGGACACGGGTTCATGGAAGCCACCAGCATAAAGCTGGCCGGATAATCGACCGAGAAACGGGCACGTGAAACAGTGATCTTCCGATCTTCTAATGGTTGGCGCATGACTTCAAGGACACTTCGGTTGAACTCCGGCAACTCATCCAGGAAAAGCACGCCGTTATGCGCCAGGCTGACTTCTCCCGGCTGCGGGTAAGCACCACCACCCACCATTGCCACATTCGAAATGGTATGATGCGGGGAACGGAACGGGCGTTGCACCATCAGGGAGGTCTCCACCCCTATCTTACCGGCAACGGAATGGATCTTCGTCGTTTCAAGCGATTCATGTAAGGTGAACGGGGGAAGAATCGTCGACAGCCGTTTCGCCAGCATCGACTTACCGCTACCCGGAGGGCCGATCATGATCAGGTTATGACCGCCTGCCGCAGCTACTTCCAACGCACGCTTTACATTCTCCTGTCCCCGCACATCGGAGAAGTCGAATTCAAACTGTTGCTGACGGGCGTAAAACTCTTCCCGCGTATTAACGACAGTAGGCTGCAAATCACGTTTACCCGCAATAAATTCGATCACCTCTTTGATATTCTCGGCTCCATACACATCCAGGTCGTTGACCACAGCCGCCTCACGGGCATTCTGCTTCGGCAGGATAAACCCTTTAAAGCCCTCTTCCCTCGCCTTGATCGCTATAGGGAGAACCCCTTTCACCGGTTGAAGGCTACCGTCCAACGACAGTTCCCCCATCAATAGAAAGCGCTCCAGTCGTGAAGCATCCAACTCCTCGGCCGCCGCCAATATGGCAATAGCCAACGGCAGGTCGTACGACGAACCTTCCTTACGGATATCGGCCGGCGCCATATTAACAACGATACGGTTACGGGGAAATTTATATCCGCTTACCTGGAGAGCAGAGATAATGCGTTCGTGACTCTCGCGTACAGCGACATCGGGAAGGCCTACCAGAAAGAACTGGATACCTTTTGTACAATTCACCTCAATGGTTACGATGGTTGCAGAAATGCCCTGCACGGCAGCAGCATAAGATTTTACTAACATAATTAAAAGGTTTTGATTGGAAATTTAAATTCGTTTATCTTATCATTCTACCAGTTTTTCCAGTGTTTGTTCTATTTCCAGACCATTGTCCGTCTTCAGAATGATCTTACCTTCTTCATCGATCAGGAAACAACGGGGAAGTGCATTTACATTATACAGATCGACCAGCATAGTGGCTTGGCCTGCAGAGTCGGTCACCAGGTTCCAGTCGATACTGTCTTTTGCCAATAACTTACGGACCTCCTGGGGATCATCATCCAGGCTGACCAACAGCATTTCGACTTTCTCTTTCGGATATTTCACCGCTACCTTATCCAAAAACAGATCTTCTGTCTGGCACATATCGCACCACGGAGCTGTAAAAGCCAATAACAGATAACGTTTCGGGAAAGAGTCCAGACTTACGGTATGACCATAAATATTCTTTACATTAAATCCCGGAGCCTCTGCACCCAGCGAGGTACGCTGCGCTTTGGCACTGTATTCCTGTAGTTTACGGATCAAATAAAAATCGTTCAACTTAGGACTCAACACCGCCAGCAGTTCATCCATCTTACGGGTATCGTCCGGGTTCATAAAGAAATACTGCAACAGAACCACGGAGGCTTCTTCATCGGGATGTTCCTGAATATAGGCCTGTGCACGTTCGCTCAGCGAATGACTTACATTCGTCAGGCGGGAAGGAAGATCCGTCTCTTCAATCGTATTCGTATGACTGCTCTTATTATTCAGGATATTGACCAGATCGGCCTGTTCTTTCAATAAAGGAGCAACCCCTTTACGGAAATTTGTCAACCGGTCGTTGATACGTCCACCTTTCACCTGTAACAATGAAGGATAAAGAGCGTCGCCGGTAATGGTCACTTTCTCACCGGGTATCAGGTAAGCAGTGGTCCAGCGTTTCTTATGATCGAAGAAGATAGTAACAGTATTGAAGTCGCCTTCACTCCGTTTTAAGGAGAACTGTCCGGGTTTTTCGCAGGTAATGGTATCGACTACTTTATAACTGTCATTCTCGAAAACGGCATATAGCGTCTCATCTTCCAGATTAGACAACTTGCCTTCAATCCGGTAAGGAACGTCCCCGCCACATGATGACAAGAACAATACGACTCCGAAAAACAGTAATAAACGTTTAATCATTATACCTTAATAACCCCACATTAACAGATAATTTGCGGTAAAGATAGCAATAGAATTTAAATTACGCTAACATTTATGATAAAATTAATTCAGATATACAAAAAAAACTGCAGGATCAATATTTTACAAGTACAAGATCCTGCAGTTATAATTAAATCGGGTTAGAAAAGTTACAACTATGACTTCCAACTATCAATAGCCCGGATTTTGTTTAATCGCAGGCGTCGCATCTATCACACTCTGAGGTATCGCCCATAAATAATTCTTAGCCGGATCGAACAAACGAACTTCTACTTTAATCCGCTCATCACCCAGGCTTAAAGCTCCGGTTGCAGGATCCACAGTTCCCAGCAAAGCACCATATACTTGGCCCGGCATCACTTCTTCACCTATCTTCCAACGGCAGATATCAAACCAACGAAGCCCTTCCAACGCCAATTCGACACGACGTTCGCGACGTACCAGTTCGCGCATCTTAACCTGGTTATTGTAAATTGATCTATCCACCTCTGGCATTCCCGCACGTGTTCTAATCGCATTCAAAGCTTCATACACAGAAGCATCGATCTGGTTCAGCTCTATTTTCGATTCGGCATACATCAACAACACTTCGGCATAACGCATAACAATCGCATTCATACCGGTATTCCACATATCTGCATAGTCAGACAGGTTATCGATATATTTACGAGTATGATAACCTGTTTTGGAACGGCCGTAAGGAGCATAATAATCACCGGTAGGATCTTTTATATCAATCGGATTGAAATAACTTCCTTCATACAAACATCCCGGGTAGATCAGAGATGCAGCCAGACGAGGATCACGGTCTTTATAGGGATCCTTGGGATTATAGCCAGGCGACTCATTAATCGTTTTTCCGTCTATACACTCGTAAGCATCAGCCAAAGCCTGTGTCGGGTTAATAGAAGACCATCCTCCAAGTGATGCAGGAGGCATAACCCCTAAGATAGCATTCTTTGCCAGATTCTCTACATACTGAACATCCATGATCACCTCTTCGTTATTTACATTTGCAATCTTGAATAAGCCTTTATAATCAGGAAACAGGGAATATCCGAGTTTCATGATCTGGTCACAGGTACTTGCACAAGCAGCATAATCACCGGAGAATATTTCCATACGGGCTTTCAATGTCAGAGCAGCTCCTTTTGTGACCCGACCGATATCACCGCCTGTATATTTTTCCGGTAATAGGGAGGCAATAGCCGTTAGTTCATCCAGGATAAACTTTTCTACTTCAGCTTTTGGGGTACGCGGCAAATTCGAATTCGAAATATCCAATACCTCTGTTACCAAAGGTACATCGCCATAGAGAGTCACTTTCAGAAAATAATGCCAGGCTCTCAGGAAACGCACTTCGGCAGTCAAACGGGAACGCGTCTCTTCCGACATGGTCGGACGATCAATATTGGCCAGGAAATTGTTACAACGGACAATCTTATCATACTTCATGTAGTTCTGTCCAAAATCATTCGCTGTAGCATAACCAGTAGCCTGAACCTGCCAGTTTTCCCAAGGGAAAGGGTTGTACGAATTATCTGAAGCACAATCAAAGTAAATCACTTCATCCATACTATACCATCCCTCGTAGCAACCGGTCGCTGCGGCCAATGCATCTTTTTCTGTATTCCAAAATGTTTCATTAGAAGGCTGATCCAACGGATTTCTATCCAAAAAATCACTACTACAAGAAGTTATAAAAAGTAGTAGGACGGCATATAAACTATATTTTTTCATGACATTTCTATTTAAAAGGTTATATTTAATCCGAATGTGTTTACTTTAACCTGAGGATAATAGCCACGGGCACCGACAGGGGCTTCCGGGTCAAATCCATCGCTAAAGCCGGTAAAGGTCAGCAAATTCTGTCCGCTATAGTAAACACGCACTCTTGGAACACGGATAAAGTCACAAATGCTTTTAGGTAATGTATAGCCAATCTGAATATTCTTCATTCGCAAATAAGAGGAATTAATAATCCAGAAGTCAGAAGGGTTAGTCTCCGAATCATTCTGTCTCCAGGTTGTTAATGGGCGTGGGAATTTTCCATTCGGATTGGTTTCCGCATCCCAACTGTCGAGGAACAGGGCTGTCGGTTTCGCCGTAGTACCCTGCAAACGACCAACCGTTTCATTCTGAAGGAAACCCTTTACATCTGCCGCACCCTGAAAGAAAACAGAAGCATCGAATCCTTTCCACGTTGCGCCAAGATTCAAACCAAATGTCCAGGAAGGATCCCAGCTACCGAGGTAAACACGGTCTTCGCCATCAATTTTACCATCTTTATTCTGATCCTTATATTTCAAATCGCCCAAACCGGCCTGTTCGCGGTTGATTACAGCGCTATTAGCCAGATCGGTTTCGTCGGTAAAGATGCCGAGTACTTCGTAACCGCCAAAAGCATTAATAGGAAGACCTTCCTGTTTAAATTTATAGCCATCCCATATTTTAGCTCCGTCGTTATGCAGGTTCGTTACTTCGTTCTTATTGTAGGCCACATTAGCTGTTGCATTGAAGGTGAAGTCTTTAGCAGATATTTTATATCCCAGTTGCATTTCAATACCTTTATTTGTCACTTCGCCCGCATTCTGATAAGGAGCTTCCAAGCCATAGAGTGTACTAACCGGCAGTTTCATCAGGATATCGTATGTTTTCTTCCAGTAGGCATCGACATTTAAAGTAAACATATTCTGAAAGAATCCCATATCCAAACCGATATTGGTAGTCTTGGAGGTTTCCCATCTCAAACCATTGTTCGCTCCATCAACCGGTGCCACGCCCTGGTTTACTTTTCCGCCAAACGCATAGTTCTTCTGAGACAATACTGATTGATATGGATAGAATTCAATAGATTTCCGGTTATCAGTCCCCAATTGCTGGTTACCTAATTTACCCCATCCGCCTCTGATCTTCAGGTCAGATAATATATCGCGCGTACCTTCCATGAAAGGCTCGTTAATAATACGCCATGCTACGGAGAAAGAAGGAAACGTACCCCAACGAGCATCCTGATTGATACGTGATGTCCCATCCCGGCGGATATTGGCTTCAAATAAGTATTTGTTGTCATAATCATACGTCACACGCCCGAAAAAAGAACGAAGAGCATATTCATTGGCCGACCCTTCGGCTGTTTGCCCATCCGGTGAACCGGCATTCAGCTCCCACAGGTCGTTGTTCAGGAAGTTGATACGCTTACCGATTGTCCAATCTCTGCGGCTGTATTCCTGTGAAAAACCCGCTAAAGCACCAACGGTATGCTTGCCGAATGTATTATTATAGGTCAGTAAAGTTTGCAGGTTGAGCATCATATAATCTTCCCGTTCGTCAGTTTGGCTGTTCGGCCCCTGGTATTGGGAAGGTTCTCCGGTTTTCCAGTTGTAATATTGAATATCCTTCAAGAACTTTTCATCAGACTTTCCGGTGTGTTCATAACCAATAATTTCCTGTACCTTTAATCCTTTTATGATCTCATACCCAATATTTCCCACAGCACGTGTAGTATGATACTTCTCATTACGAATCGAACCGGCATCCATCCACGCGAGCGGGCTTCCATCCGGAATATAGCCATAGTAACCATTTGAATACTTATAGGGGACAAACGGTGCAATACGGTTTATCTGGCGGAATATCTGATACATATCTCCGGTCCAAGGATTTACGGGCTCGTTCGTATCTCCAAAAGTGTAAGAGAAGTTTACACCGGCAGAGAATTTATTGATCTGCGTATTGATATTCCCTCTTAAGTTATAACGTTTGAAATCGGCATTATCGATAATACCGTCTTGTCCCAGATAACCTAAAGAAAACATGTAGGTCGTAGTTTCACTTCCCCCGCTTACTTCTGCCCTATGGCTATGCTGGAAACCTTTATCTTTGTAAAAAAGCCCCAACCAATCGGTATTCGGATAATTGTCAGGATCGCTTCCATCCCGGAATTTCCCGATCTCCTCTGCCGTATAAGCCGGATTTTTACCTTCATTAATCAGAGCTTGATTATATAGACTGGCATATTCATGAGAAGGTAAGTACTCAGGTAAAGACGTTGGTGATTGCCAACCCACATAGCCATCGTATTTCAGGGTCGCAGCCTTTTTACTACCCTTCTTGGTCGTAATCAGAACAACACCATTAGCAGCACGCGAGCCGTAGATAGCGGCAGATGCCGCATCTTTCAAAACAGAAAGACTTTCGATATCGTTCGGATCGATATCATTAATCGTCGATACGACCAGTCCGTCTACAACATACATCGGATTTGAATTATTCAAGGTCCCGACACCACGAATACGGATAGAAGAATTATCCTTACCGGGCTGTCCGCTGTTTTGTACTACGGTAACCCCCGGAAGCATGCCTTGTAATGCTGTAGATGCATTTGTTACCGGCCTGTTCGCCAATGACTCCGAATTAATGGCAGCTACAGCTCCCGTCATATTGACTTTTTTCTGAACGCCATAACCTACAACAATTACTTCATCCAAATTCTGAGTATCTTCTACTAAAACTATCTGAAAAGAGTTTTTACTTCCTACCGCTATTTCCTGGCTGATATATCCAATATAAGATATAGAGAGTTTAGCATTTGCAGGAACTTCCAATTCAAATTTTCCGTCCATATCAGTAATAGTTCCATTCGTTGTTCCTTTTACTGAAACATTAGCCCCGATAATAGGGATTCCCTCTTTATCTACAACGGACCCTGTTACCTTAGCATTGATAATGGACATTTTCATTATATCAGATTCCCCCTCTGATATCGTTTCTCCTAAGACAGATGTACTTCCTACACACAAGATACCTGTTCCTACAAGCAGGCATCTAAAATAATTTATACCATTTGCTTTATTCATAATAATGGAATTTAATAATTAACAATAATTAATACGACAACACTGAATAAGATCAGCTCTTTAATTTCAATGATTTCAAAGCTTTCTCCATTTTCTTAAAGCTCCTTTTGCACATAAACATTTTAGCTTAAAACAGATTTATCAATACATTAAAATACAGGAATTTACAGCAAAAAACAGGGCTTTAGGAGTGACTAAAAAAAACGTTCCTTTTTCTTAGTCATTTTGAATTGTTAAATTTTAATATTCTATAGAAAGGAAAGTATGGCGTTTAGATTGGAGTATTTTTCTAATAGCAAGCAGTTTAACTTAAGTAAAGGAGGGCTTGAAAAATCTCTATAAAGACAACATGGGTATCAATGAAAATGACTAAGAAAAAGGAACGTTTTTTCTAGTCATTCTCATTGACACCCTTTATCGTTGGCAAAGTAAAAAATAATAAATAATACAGAAAATAGACAATCAATACATATACATGGATAATATTATGATTACTTTCCCCCAAAAAGCATTAATGTTATGCCCTTAAACGATATATAAAAATACGGACATTCCTCCAATCTTTTTATTTCATTTCTTACTCAATAGAAGTCTAGTTGGAATAAAAAAGAAAAAGAATAGTACAAAACGGCACTTATATATACAAAAAGAGGATATGTCATACGACACATCCTCTTTTCGATAGCTTTATTCTTAACCGTTGATAAAAATTTATCTTCGGCAGGGAAATTACAATTTCGGACCAGCAGCAACCAAAGCTTTACCAGCTTCGTTACCAGTGAACTTAGCGAAGTTCTTCTGGAAGCGACCAGCCAAATCTTTAGCTTTTTCGTCCCACTGAGCAGCGTCAGCGTAAGTGTCGCGAGGATCAAGGATCTTCGGATCAACACCCGGAAGAGCTGTAGGAACAACGAAGTCGAAGTAAGGAATAACCTTAGTCGGAGCTTTGTCGATAGAACCATCCAGGATAGCATCGATGATACCTCTTGTATCTTTGATAGAGATACGTTTGCCGCTACCGTTCCAACCTGTGTTAACCAAATAAGCCTTAGCACCAGTCATTTCCATCTTCTTAACCAGTTCCTGACCGTATTTAGTCGGGTGCAATGACAAGAAAGCAGCACCGAAACAAGCTGAGAATGTAGGAGTCGGTTCAGTGATACCACGTTCTGTACCAGCCAACTTAGCTGTGAAACCAGACAGGAAGTAGTACTGAGTCTGTTCCGGATTCAGGATAGATACCGGAGGCAATACACCGAATGCGTCAGCAGACAGGAAGATAACCTGTTTTGCGTGCGGGCCTTTAGAAACCGGTTTAACGATGTTTTCGATATGATAGATAGGATAAGAAACGCGAGTGTTTTCTGTAACAGACTTGTCAGAGAAGTCGATAGCACCGTTAGCGTCTACTGTACAGTTTTCCAACAGAGCGTCACGTTTGATAGCGTTCCAGATATCCGGTTCGTTTTCCTGGCTCAAGTTGATAGTCTTAGCATAGCAACCACCTTCGAAGTTGAATACACCGTCGTTATCCCATCCGTGTTCGTCATCACCGATCAACAAACGTTTCGGGTCAGTTGACAAAGTAGTCTTACCTGTACCTGACAAGCCGAAGAAGATAGCCGAGCTCTTGCCTTCTTTGTCTGTGTTAGCAGAACAGTGCATAGAAGCCATACCCTGCAGAGGCAACAGATAGTTCATGTAAGAGAACATACCTTTCTTCATTTCACCACCGTACCAAGTATTCAGGATAACCTGGATCTTTTCAGTCAGGTTGAATACAACAGCAGTTTCAGAGTTCAAGCCAAGTTCTTTATAGTTTTCAACTTTAGCTTTAGAAGCATTCATGATAACGAAATCAGGTTCACCGAAGTTAGCCAGTTCTTCAGCAGAAGGACGGATGAACATGTTTGTTACGAAATGAGCCTGCCATGCTACTTCCATGATGAAACGCAGTTTCAGACGGCTGTTTTCGTTTGCGCCACAGAATGCGTCAACAACGAACAATCTTTTGTTAGAAAGTTCTTTTGTAGCTAATTCTTTACAAGCCTTCCAGCATTTTTCGTCTACTGGTTTGTTATCATTTTTATATTCTTCAGATGTCCACCATACAGTGTTTTCGCTGGTAGCATCCTTTACAAAGAATTTGTCTTTAGGAGAACGTCCTGTATAAACGCCAGTCATAACGTTTACAGCACCCATATCAGTTACCTGACCTTTTTCGAAACCTTCCAAACCTGGTTTTGTTTCTTCTGCGAACAGAACTTCATAAGACGGATTGTGTACAATTTCTGTCACACCTGTGATTCCGTACTTGCTTAAATCTAAATTAGCCATTCTTGATAATAATTTAAATGATTGACTTTATATAACTTTTCTCTCTCTCGAATTTAAAATAACAGGGCTCTAATACCTACTTGTAACTTGCTGCTACGCCGCCTTGTTAAGACCGGTACAAAAGTAATATTTTTTTTTATAGCTGATACTCTATTAAGGAAATTTTTCAGTAATAATTGCTCTTTTCCATGCAATTAACAAATACACTAGTCTATTTGCAAAGCAGACCTTACAATTAGGAATAAAAATGTCAGACCCAGTGTTCAACCACAAAAAAAGAGGGACGATTTAACAACCGGCCCCTCTCTATATTACTTTTCCATTTGCATGTTATTTCACTTCCCAAATCTCACCTTGCATCAAGAAATCTTTCAGTTTACGGGTAGGATTTTTGGCTTGCACTTCTTCGATCTGCTGATGAACGGCCTGATCGTATACGGGAGCATCCACATCGCGGATAACACCCAGAGCAATAGGCATATCGTCTTTCATCATGGCCAGCATCATGTGAAGGGTCGTATCTTTTTCATGTGCATCATGAACCAAGATATCGTCCAGTGTATAACCATCTTCACCGATTGTCACAACTTTCAGTTTCAGGCCATCCAGAACAATACCTTTGTTACCGTCTTTTCCGAAAATCATTTTTTCGCCATGACGCAGGAAGATAGTACGGTCTGCACGGAATTCCTTATCGACAATGCTCTTATGAATACCGTCATTAAAGATAACGCAGTTTACGAGCACTTCCGTTACGGAAGCTCCTTTATGGCGGGCAGAAGCAGCCAAGACTTCAGTTGTATTTTTCAGGTCTACGTCGATCACACGGGCAAAGAAGTTTCCACGTGCACCCAAAGCCAGTTCAGCCGGGATAAACGGATCTTCTACTGTACCGTAGGGAGAACTCTTTGATACGAAACCACGTTCGGATGTCGGAGAATATTGCCCTTTGGTCAGGCCATAGATTTTATTATTGAAAAGTACAATATTCAAATCGATATTACGACGTACGGCATGGATAAAATGGTTACCACCAATAGCCAGACAGTCGCCATCACCTGTAATCAGCCATACACTCAGGTCGGGACGCGCGGTTTTTACACCTGTTGCAATAGCTGCACCACGCCCGTGGATAGTATGGAAACCATAGGTATTCATATAATAAGGTAAACGGGAAGAACACCCGATACCAGAGATAACGGCCATATTGTGAGGAGCCACTCCTACTTCAGCCATTGCTTTGTGTAAGCAGTTCAATACGGCATGGTCTCCACAACCCGGACACCAACGAACATACTGGTCGCTCTTATAATCTTTCGGTTCGAATTTTATATCTGTCATTTTTTAAGCCTCCAATATTTTAGTGAATTCCTCAACTAATCTCGCAACAACGAAAGGCTGTCCCTTTACGCGATTGAATTTATACGGATTAAATCCGGGTACTTTAGCACGCAGGTAGTTTGCAAACTGTCCGTTATTCTGCTCGGCAACCACAGCTTTCTTGAACTTGGAAAGTACTTCAATTGTATTCTTCGGCAGCGGGCTGATAAATTTAAAGTGAGCCATTGCGACTTTCTTTCCTTGTTTCTGCATGGTTTCCATCGCTTCATACAAGTGGCCGTAAGTTCCACCCCAGCCAATCAACAGCAGGTCGGCATCAGGATCACCGATCACTTCCAGTTCAGGGATATAGTCGGCAATCTTGTCGATCTTAGCCTGACGGGTGGAAACCATCTTCTGGTGGTTGATCGGATCAGTCGAGATAGCACTTGTCTCATAGTCTTTTTCCAGACCACCCAGACGGTGTGCAAACCCTTCCATACCCGGGATAGCCCAGTAACGAACCAAGCTTTCCTTATCGCGACGGTAGGCTTTCCATACCTTTTCTTCTGTATAGTTAGATACGTAATTCGGTTTGATTTCCGGATACTTATCCAGGTCAGGCAACTTCCAGGCAGACGAACCGTTTGCAATGAAAGCATCTGTCAACAGGATAACCGGAGTCATATGCTCAACAGCCAGTTTAGCAGCCCAGAAAGCAGCATCGAAACAGTCTGTCGGAGTTGAAGCGGCAATAACAACCAGCGGGCTTTCACCGTTACGTCCGTGAAGAGCCTGCATCAGGTCGGTTTGCTCACTCTTGGTAGGCATACCGGTTGAAGGACCACCACGTTGCACGTCGATAATAACCAAAGGTATTTCAGCTATTACAGCCAGACCGATCGCTTCACTCTTCAGGGCCAGCCCCGGTCCGGAAGTAGATGTAGCAGCCAAGCTACCGGCAAAACTAGCACCGATAGCCGTACAGATACCGGCAATTTCGTCTTCTGCCTGTACGGTAACAACCCCCAGGTCTTTACGTTTTGACAATTCATGCAAGATGTCCGTTGCCGGAGTAATAGGATAGCTTCCCAGGAATAATTGAAGGCCAGACTTTTCTGCAGCAGCAATCAGCCCGTAAGAAGTGGCCTTGTTTCCATTTACATCGGTATAGAAACCCGGTGCTGCCTTTTCGCTTTCGATACGATAGGTGGAAACTGATGCGTGGATATTGTGTCCGTAATTATAACCATCGGTCAACACTTTGATATTAGCTTTCGCGATAGCCGGTTTTTTGGCAAACTTATTTTGAAGCATATTCATCGCCTCTTCCAGAGGGCGGTCGAACAACCAGCAAACAAGTCCTAATGCGAACATATTCTTACAACGAAGAGCAGACTTATTATCCAGGCCAAATTCAGCCAGACCGTCTTTCACCATTGTCGAGATCGGAGCGGCTACAACCTGCACACCACCCAAACCTAATTCTTTAAAAGGATCGTCTGTAGTAAACAATGCTTTGTCGAGATCCGACTTCTTGAAAGAGTCGGTATCGATGATAACAATCGAGTTCTGTTTGATATTCTTTACATTCACTTTTAGCGCGGCCGGGTTCATTGCCACCAATACATCCGCCTTATCGCCTGGAGTGAAGATTTTACGTGATCCCAGATGAACCTGAAATCCTGATACACCACTAAGTGTTCCTTGTGGAGCACGAATTTCTGCCGGGTAGTCGGGAAACGTAGAGATCTCATTTCCGAGGATAGCCGACAGATTTGAAAAGATTGTTCCGGTCAACTGCATACCGTCTCCGGAGTCCCCGGAGAAACGAACTACAACCTGTTCCAAAGTTGTTACTTTTGTCTGTTCTGCCATAATTACTTATATTAGCTTTAATCGCTTGTTTGTAGTTAGATTTCCGCAAAGTAAAGAATAAACTTGGCTAGTTCAAAACTTTTGAGGCTTAAAAAGCAGAGAGATATAGATCCAGATTATTAGATGATAAATTAAAATGATTGGATACATAACTGCTTACCGGTTTTCCACAATACATATAAACACCTGAACGAAAGCCGTCATCTGTCTTTATCATATTCTGTACAGACCCGGCATCCCCCAAAGAGAGGAAGAGGGGAACAAATATATTACTGAAAGCCATTGAAGTAGTACGCGCCACCCGGTTACTTATATTGGGTTTGCAGTAATGCAACACACCGTATTGTTCAAATACGGTCGGGTCTGTTTTACCCAAGCAGCAGGTCGTTTCGAAGCAACCTCCCTGGCTGATGCGCAGATCGATCACCAGTGAACCACGTTTCATAGTACGGACCAGCTCTTCTGCGATCACATAACGGTAACGGGTATTGATATAACGCATGGCTCCGATCACCACATCGGCGGAGCGGAAAGCATTATGTAATACATTGGGATGGAAGTTGGAAGTGAAAAGACCCTGTCCCAATACCTGCTGGATAGTACGCAGCTTGTTTATATCATCGTCGAAGACTTTAACCGATGCTCCCAGTGCCAGGGCAGCCCGTGCAGCAACCGTACCGGCATTACCGGCTCCTACAATAACTACTTCAGTAGGCGACACACCGGGTATTCCTCCCAGAAGGATACCTTTTCCTCCTTGTGTATTGCTTAACAACTCGGAAGCGATGGAAATGGAAGCCGTCCCCTCTATTTCGGAGATAACATTCAACACCGGACATCTCCGTTGGTCGTCCGACAGCAGTTCGTAAGCAATCGCCGTAATCCGTTTGGCCATCATCAGTTCGAAGGCTTCAGCGGCAAAGAGATTGAGCTGTACCATCGAAAAGAGTGCCGAGCGGGGTTTCATCAATAGTATCTCTTCCGGCAACGGTGGAAGGATTTTCAGGATAATATCGGCTTGAAATACTTCTGCAGGAGTAGAGACAATTTCAGCTCCGGCCTCAGAGTAATGGTTATCGGAATAATTTATTCCCAGCCCGGCCCCGGTTTCAACCAATACATGATGTCCACGGTCGGTCAACATATCAACGGCCTCGGGGGTAAGCACCAAACGTTTTTCCCCTTCTTTCCGTTCCCGGGGAATACCTATCAGCAAACGATTGTTCACCTTACTCAATTCCTTCAACAGTTCCTGAGGGATGTATGCTCCCTGCACCTGCTTGCCTCCTGTTGCTTCCATAATACGACTCCTGTCGGCAACTCCTACAATTGCCTTTACCTTATTATATTATAATATTTTCTCTAACGCTTCTGTAATTTTATGCACATCTGTTTCTGTCAGCATCACTTCTGCATCAAATACGATTGAAGCTTTCGTATAAAAAGGAGTTCTTTTTTCCAGACTTTCGGCGATAAACGCGGCCAGTTCATCCCCGGAACGGCCTTTCAAAACCGGGCGGTTTGTCTTACAGGTTTCCAGACGTTTTGCCAGTTCTTTCACCGATACTTTCAGATAGACAGTCGTCCCGTTTTCATTCATAAACTTCATGTTATCAAAGAAGCATGGAGCACCACCTCCGGTGGATATCAACACATCCTCGAACATCGAGACTTCATGAAGCATCCGGCGTTCGATATCCCGGAAGGCTTCTTCCCCTTTTTCAGCAAATATCTGCCCGACAGCTTTATGATAGCGGGCTTCAATGTAACAGTCCAGGTCAATAAAAGAGAGTTTCATCCGTTCCGCCAGGTCTTTTCCAACCGTCGTTTTTCCGGCACCCATATAACCTATCAAAAAAATACGCTTCATTTCGTATATGATTGTTTACCGCAAATGTAAAGTTTTTTTTCCTCATAACTATGATTTCCTTAAATTATAGTTAGTATCCGAAAAAGTCGTTCCGATGTATTACCTTTGTATTCATATCCGAATAATAGCAGACAATGGCGAAAAGTAAATATTATGTAGTATGGAAAGGACTGAACCCGGGTGTTTACGACAACTGGGCGGAGTGTAAGATGCAGGTGGAAGGACAGGACGGAGCAAAATACAAATCTTTCGAAACCCGTGAAGAGGCTGCCGATGCCTTCGAAAAAGGGTATTCCCATTACCTGAAAGCGGCATCGTCTGCCAAAGCAGCTTCTAACCTGGCACCGCAGGCTCCTATCGGAAAACCTATCAACGAAAGTCTGGCTGTCGATGCTGCATGTAGCGGCAATCCGGGTGATATGGAATACCGAGGTGTCTATACAGCGACCGGACAGGAGATTTTTCATATTGGCCCTCTGAAGAAAGGGACTAATAATATCGGAGAATTTCTCGCCCTCGTACACGGCCTGGCTCTACTGAAGCAGAAAGACAGCAACCTGCCTATTTATTCGGATAGCCGTAATGCCATCATCTGGGTCAAAAAGAAGAAATGTAAAACGTTGCTGGAACGCGAGCCTGCCAACGAACCGATCTTCGACCTGATAGAACGAGCCGAGAAATGGTTGAATACAAATACGTATACCACCACAATCCTGAAATGGGAGACAGCCGTATGGGGAGAGATCCCGGCTGACTTCGGACGAAAATAAAGTACTAACAAATGATATCTGATTGTATGAAGAACAAGATCACTTACATTTTCTCCAGCGGAAAAAATCCGAAATTCGTTTATTACGGCATCAATCTGCTACGTCAGTTAATTCCTTCAGCTTTCTTCAGGATGAGAAGAAAAAGAAAGATTGCCAACCTGATCGCTTCACGCTCCGACATGGATTACATTGAAAGCAGGGTCAACTATTACAACAAGCTGAATGCTCCGGTACAGTTGCCGGCCGATGCCCCAGTGCTGGCCGACCATAAAATGCCTAAAAAGAAAAAAGTATATTTCTTCGACTCATTCGAATATACCCGCTGGTTTCCCAAAGAACTGCATTGGGGATATATGCCGGGCGATATTATAATCGTACCTGATTATCCTTCTATTGTAAAAAGCAGACCTTTGGTCACCGGTGACCAAAGGTTGTCTATAGACAACACCAATTCCGTAGTAATGAAATTGGAAAAAGATCGTCACTTTGTATTTGTCAACGACACCAAACCTTTTCACGAAAAAATGAACCGGGTTATCTTCCGCGGAAAAGTAAAAGGTAAACCCAGCCGCCGTGTACTCATGCAAATGTATTTCAACCATCCGATGTGTGATCTGGGCGACGTAACCAAACATACCGATGATCCGCAGGAATGGCAAACAGCCAAAATGACACTTAAGGAACATCTGGATTTTAAATTTATCCTTTCTATGGAAGGAAACGATGTTGCCAGCAACCTGAAATGGGTTATGTCATCCAATTCGATAGCCGTGATGCCCCGTCCTACCTGCGAAACATGGTTTATGGAAGGCACATTGATCCCCAATTACCATTATATCGAGATAAAAGACGACTTGTCCGACCTGGAAGAACGGCTGAATTATTACATCGAGCACGAAGACGAAGCCCTGGAAATCATTAAACACGCCCACGAATATGTCGCCTTTTTTAAAGACAAACAACGGGAAGACCTGATTAACCTGTTGGTTCTTCAGAAATATTTTGAAAAGACCGGCCAATTACCGGGTTAAAAACAACGGATATAAGCCAATGAGAAAGTGTCGTACAGAATATCCTGCAGGCCGTGTTTATATCTGAATGAGACGATATTTTTCTTTATCTCATAATTCAGTTTCGAACGAAAGATCATTGGCTTATCTCCTTCTCCCCTATAACCGCGGAAACCGGAATAATCGACATCCAATGTAAAATTCCGACAGGTTCCCTGCAAGCCGAGTCCGTAACAGAATGCATCATCCTGCCGGTTTTGCAGGCTATTTGTCATCCAGCAATAAAAACCGACCATACCCTGAGCTCGAACAGAAAGAGTCTCTTCCGGATTCTTCCATAAAGTACGCCCTACGTTACAGTCGAACCAATAAGAAGCCGCATCCGTATAACGGGCATCGCACAGGCGTCCGCCGCTGGCTGTTTTCAAGTTAGCACTGACAATGACATCCATCCATTTCTCATTGGTAAGCACCTGATAATGGAAACCGAAGATGGCATCACCGTGGCAAGGAATAGGCTGTTTCACTTCAACGGCATGACGCTCGTCGCGCACTTCCGGTGAAGTCTCATACCACTCCTGAATTACCCCTTGAACCGTTACACCGGCACGCCCCTTAGCAATAGGGATATATAAACGGGCATAAATATCTTTTGTCTTATCTCCCGGCATCGTATGATACTCGCCTCTGAGTTCGACCTCCCAGCGGGATGAGAGTTTCCCACCCAATAATTCCGGTATCGGAAAAGCGTTGGCTCCAAAATAACGGGGAGTGTATACCAGTAAGGGAACTTTATCCCACCAGTTTTCCGCCTGTACGGAAGATAATGATAATAAACAACAAATAAAAAGTGAGAAGAGCGTTTTTGTTTTCATCCTATACGTTCTGTTTGTTATACCGTTAGAGACGGTCGTCCACCCATTCCGGGGTCAGACAGCCTTTTACATCATATACTACATGGTTTTCTTTCACAAGCGATGGTATATCGAGTTCCAGAAACTCATCGTGCGCTACAGCCAGTACGACTGCATCATATTTCTTTTCTCCGGATAAAGAGGCTATCAAATCAAATCCGTATTCATTCCGAACCTCCTCTATGCGCGCCCAGGGATCATACACGGAAACTTTCACTCCATAGTCCTTCAACACACGGACTACGTCACCGACTCTCGTATTTCTTACGTCCGGGCAATTCTCTTTAAAGGTAAACCCAAGTATCAGGATTTCCGCATGCTTCACAGGTACGTCCTTTTTGATCATACATTTCACCACACGTCCTGCAATATATTCCCCCATTGTATCATTGATACGACGGCCATACAGAATCAGCCCGGGATGATATCCGTAATCCTGGGCTTTCCGGATCAGATAATAAGGATCGACACCTATACAATGGCCACCGACCAGCCCCGGCTTGAACGGCAGGAAGTTCCATTTTGTCCCGGCTGCTGCCAACACTTCATTCGTATCTATATCCAGCAGATGAAATATTTTAGCCAATTCATTTACAAAAGCGATATTTATATCCCGCTGTGTATTTTCGATTACTTTGGATGCTTCAGCCACACGGATACTGGACACCGGGAATGTTCCCGCCGTGATAACCGACCGGTACAAGGCATCGACCTTCCCGGCTGTTTCCGGCGTTGACCCTGATGTTACCTTTATAATTTTCTCTACCGTGTGTTTCTTATCCCCCGGATTGATACGTTCCGGTGAATAACCGGCAAAGAAATCCTTATTAAAAACCAGACCGGATGTGTTTGCCAGAATAGGGACACATTCTTCTTCCGTTATCCCGGGACAAACCGTAGATTCATAAATCACGATATCGCCTTTCGACAAAGCACGCCCCACTGTCTCGCTCGCTTTATACAAAGGAGTCAGATCGGGACTATGATGCGTGTCTACCGGAGTAGGAACTGCCACAATATAATAATTACATGATTGAAGATCGGAAGGTTCAGATGTAAAATAGAGCCCTGTCTCATCAAATTCCGGTAAATGAGACAACAAAACGGAATTCAGTTTTTCGGCAGACATCTCTCTCGTAATGTCCTCCCCTTTCCTTAAGGCATCCACCCGGCTCTGCTTGACATCGAAACCGACAACCGGATATTTGGTTGCGAACAAATGTGCCAATGGCAACCCGACATACCCCAAGCCTATAATTGCAACCTTTATTTTTTCCATTTACTCCATTCTTCTTTTCCATTCTATAATGACTGGCAAAGATACAACTTATTCTTCATATTTATTTACAATCCGGCACTGTAAACATCTGTCAATATGCGTACAAATTAGTTTAAAGCGAGATACAAAGAATTAATTATCATATCTTTGCTTCAAATATTTACAGGCAACAACTGTTTACCTAGTTATGTTGACAAAGAAATGGAAGATGAATCGTAGAACTGACTTAGACCTTATTTTGCCTTGTTACAACCCGCCTCCAGGCTGGGAATTAAAGGTTATCGGAAAATTCAAAGAGGTACAATCTTTGTTTACTTCCATCAATTTCCACTTACTGATCGTGAGCGATGGCTCGACACGCGGGTACGAACCGGAAACCGTAGCCACACTGAAACAGGAGATTACCGGAATACAGATAGTAGATTATCGTCCCAACAGAGGAAAAGGATATGCTTTACGCGAAGCGGTACGACATTGCCAGTCAGAATACATCATCTATACCGATTATGACTTTCCCTATACCGACGACTCTTTCGATAGGGTTATCAACACATTACTGGGTGGAGCAGATCTCGTTGTAGCCATACGGGACAGAAATTATCAAAAAAATCTCCCCCCTTTCCGGCGATTCCTTTCCGAATCATCCCATTTATGTAATGCTATTTTTCTGCGCTTAAAAATACGTGATACACAAGGGGGATTAAAAGGTTTCAACCAGACAGGGAAAACGGTTTTTTTATCAACAAAAGTTAATAGTTTTCTGTTCGATACAGAATTTATCTATAAAGCACAAAGAAAAAAACTGAACATACAAGCCGTGCAGTCACGTATCAGAGACGGCTTAACCGTCTCTGACATGGGTTTCAAAGTTTTGAAACGTGAGATGGCAAACTTTTTTTCAATCTTATTCAACAAATGATCTTACTAAGTTTTGATATTGAAGAATTCGATGTTCCGTTGGAGCATGGGATAGATTTACCTTTTGAGCAACAAATGGCTATATCTATCGAAGGAACCCGAAAGATATTGGCCTGCCTGCAAAAGTACCAGGTACACGCCACCTTTTTCTGTACAGCCAATTTCGCGGCTCATGCACCTGAGGTGATTAAAAGTATCCGTCAGAATGGTCACGAGATCGCCTCACACGGGTATTATCATTCTTCTTTTGAAATAGCAGACCTGAAGAGTTCCCGTGAGTTTCTTGAACAGCAGACCGGACAACCCATAGAAGGATTTCGTATGGCACGAATGATGCCTGTCGATGAAAAAGAGATAAAAAACGCCGGCTATACTTATAATTCGTCTCTAAACCCGACTTGCATTCCGGGAAGATATAACCATCTGGACAAACCACGTACATGGTTTTACAAAGAGGATGTCCTGCAACTTCCGGCATCCGTAACTCCGGTATTCCGTTTTCCTTTGTTCTGGTTGGCTTATCACAACCTGCCGGCCAAAGTCTACCGCTGGCTGTTTCACCGGACATTGAAACATGACGGATATGTTGTTACTTATTTTCATCCCTGGGAGTTTACAAACCTAAAGGCACATAAAGAGGAATGGAAGTTACCATTCATTATGACCAATCACTCCGGAGAAGGAATGATCAAGCGGCTCGACGACCTGATTGCTTTCTTAAAGGAGAAGCATTATACTTTTGCAACTTATACGGAATTCAAACATTGTATTGAAGCCCAAAAACAAAAGAAGGTATGAAAATAACAGAAAGTTTCAGAGCTTTTATCGCAAAACCGTTCTTCCATAAATACAGTACGGTATGTGGGTTATGGGTACTCCTGGCTATTATAGCCTGGTTAACCAAATACTTTCCGGGAAAATATAATAACTTCCTTATTTTCCGGGAATCATTCTGGCATGCCATCCAGCAAGTTTCATTATACGGAGAATATCCGGCACAATATAACGACGTATTTCTCTACGGACCGTTTTTCAGTCTGTTCGTTGCCCCATTTGCCGTGACTCCGTTATGGATGGGGTTACTAACCTGGTCGGTTAGCTTATCTGTTTTCCTCTATATAGCAACACGCAGCCTGCCATTGGAGCGGCGTCAGCATATCTTCATCTATTGGTTCTGTGCACACGAATTACTGACAGGGCTCTTTATGTCGCAATTCAATATAGCAATTGCTGCCATTATCATTCTTTCATTTGTGTGTATTGAAAAAGAAAAAGATTTTTGGGCTGCCTTTTTCATCTTGTTCGGGACATTTGTCAAATTATACGGTATCGTAGGACTGGCCTTCTTCTTTTTCTCACGTCACAAGATCAAGTTCAGCTTATCTTGTCTATTTTGGGCAGTCGTCATATTCGGAGCTCCCATGTTATTCTTTGGCGTAGACTACACGATCAACCAATATGTAGAATGGTTCACGGAACTAAGCGGCAAGAATGATAAAAATATGTTTTCACTGATGCAAAATGTCTCATTCCTAGGAATGGTACGCAAAATATCCGGATCGGTATCCTATTCCGATATTTATCTGATAGCAGGGGGACTCTTGTTGTTTACCCTACCCTATTTAAGAATCGGACAATATAAATTTGCAGCATTCCGGCAGACATTACTAGCCTCTGTTTTACTATTTGTAGTACTTTTCAGCACCGGTAGTGAATCCAGCAGCTATATCATAGCTTTTATGGGAGTGGCTATCTGGTATGTATCCGCCCCGTGGAAACGGTCAAAAACAGATATCGCCTTGATGGTTTTCGCATTCATCTTGACCAGTATGTCTCCTTCCGACCTGTTTCCAAAATATATCCGTGTGCACTATGTGTATCCTTATGCCCTCAAAGCATTACCTTGTATGTTGATATGGCTGAAACTATCGTATGAGATATGTTGGAGGAACTATACACCAGTGGCAGAAAGATCATAAATCACAGAGATACAACAGATGGCTATATCAGTGAGTTATAAAGAAGTCACTACAAGATTCGTTCATATACAACAAAAAGGTTTATCTTTATAGCTTTATTTTCTAACAGAAAAATATGATCAGTATAATAATCAGTTCTATAAATACAGAGCAAAATATTTTCTTCAAAAAAGACATTGAAGAAACAATCAGTGTCCCTTACGAACTCCTTATCCATTATAACAGAAAAAAACAGCAAATACCTTTTGGAGCACACGCCTGTTATAAAGAAGATAAATTAAATTTTCGGAAACCATTTATTCCACAACTTAATAAAATTGATACGTTATGAAAATTGGATTTGATGCAAAACGCATTCTATATAACAAAACTGGGCTAGGTAATTATAGTCGTTTTGTTGTAAATAGCCTCTCTACTCATTTCCCGAATGATGAATATAAACTATATTCTCCGGGAAAAGGAGTAGAGAGTTTACATAATCAAATCAATCCGGTACCATCAGTTTCCTTCCGATACCCTAATAAATTCACATCTAAACTATTTCCGTCCCTATGGCGTTCAAATGCTATTGTTCATGACCTTAAAGAAGATCAGATTGATTTATTTCATGGATTAAGTAATGAATTACCTTTATCAATATCTAATACAGATATTCCATCAGTTGTTACAATCCACGATCTTATTTTTATCCATTACCCCCAGTTCTATAAGTATATAGACAGGAGTATTTATAATTACAAATTTAAAAAAGCTTGCCAGGCTGCAAACAGAATTATTGCGATCAGTGATATGACCAAGAATGATATCATTGAAACATATAAGATTACTGAAGAAAAAATCGTTGTCGTTTACCAAGGATGTGATAAGTCTTTCCAACAAACCGTAACACAGGAAAAGAAGGAAGATATCCGGAAAAGATATAATATTCCCTCTCATTATATATTATATGTAGGAAGCATAGAAGAAAGGAAAAATCTTTTGCTAATCGTCCGTGCTCTACATCAATTGAACAGAGATATCCACTTAATTGCTATTGGCAAACGTACTCCATATACAGATATTGTTGAGGCATATATTCAAGAGAATCATATACAGCAGCAGGTATCCATATTAAACAATATACCATTCGAAGACTTACCCGGCTTTTACCAAATGGCCGACTTATTTATTTACCCTTCTTTCTTTGAGGGATTCGGTATTCCAATAATAGAGGCACTTCATTCCAATGTTCCTGTTATTGCGGCTACAGGTTCTTGTTTGGAAGAGGCTGGTGGACCGGATTCTCTTTATGTTGAGCCAAATGATGTAAATGATCTGAGTGAAAAAATATTCTGGGTTCTATCTACACCATCCCAAGCCAATCTGATGAAAAATGCAGGGAAAGAATATGTAAAACGTTTTACAGATCAACAAATTGCCGATGATTTAATGGAGGTATATAGAAATATTCTGAATAAGTAGTTTGATAATTTTCTTATTCATTCACATTATATTCTGATCTATTCTACTTTCATATGAACTTTTCTATGACATAAATATAAGAAGGTGTAAACAAACATAAAGTAGATAAAAATAAATTTCATGTCAAATATACAGACTTTCCATAAATCCGAGATAAGGCAAGATCTAAATTTCACATACCTAGCTTACATAAACTAGATATGTGAAATTAAAAGAATATCATTCTCTCCAAGAATCAAAACTAAATTTCAAAGAAGTTGCTCGATCATTCCAATTTTTGCTTGATCCAGGGTATAGTGGGAGACTTTTAAAATAATGAATATAGCTATGGGGATAAGAAGGGTCTACAGAAAACCAAACAGAAGCACCTTCATAGTTTTCATGTTCATAAAATGTAGCAATACATTTATTTCCATGATTAGAAGGACGAGGATATTGATTATCACCTGAGACTACTTGATAATTACACACCATATCAACAGAAGAGATTCTATCATTCCAATGATCACCTAGATTAGCCAATTCAATGTGTGTTGTAGTAGAATTAATTGTATATTTCCAACTCTCTCCTTTACATTTTGAATCTTCAAAAATTGTCAATACACCAGACTCTGTTACATTTAATTCTAAGCCAGCTCTTGTAGCTAAATACTTTTCAAAGAATAGACTAGCTTCTAAATCTTTTGAACTATCAAAATATTCAGGTGTTCCATCAGAATGAATATAAATAGCTAATTTCTCATTCTGACTAAATTTTTCAGCTAGATTAGCGACTGCTTCATCCAAAAAAATCACATTTTCTCCAACTATCTGAAATTCTGACACGTACGTCTTCCCTTTATAAAGAAAACGAAACATATCATTTTCAATTACCACATTTTCTTCTACAGATAACTCTTCTTTTTCAGAACTCAAAAAAGAGATATCTTCTACTTGCTGACAAGAAAACAAACCTGTCAACAAAGTTACAAATAAAGACAAATAAACAGATTTCATAATTTTTATATTTATAAGTTACATACCATGACTTTACAAAAGTATAAAAAAATAAACATTTAGCCGTTTTTATTTATTTTTTTGCTATACTTATATAATCAATTGGTATACAATTATTACGCCTCATTAATACCCCAATATATATGGCTAATATTCAGTCTATTACAAATACAAATCAAACCTACAAACTTGAACTTATACCTTTTCTAGCTAGATAAGTAAATATTATACAACAGAAACAGTCAGTCTGGCATTTCCTCTTCTTTCTTTGAATAAATCTTTTCCAGTCCATCTGTTGCCCAACAAGATCCGGATGCAACACTCCGCTGAAGAGCTTTCATCCGTTCTACTTCACCTTCACGTGAAACTTTGCGATGATGCATGTGAAATGCAACTCCTCCCATTTTCAGAAATTTTTTCTTTACGCCACTAGTGATCAAACGAAAAGCAAGTTCAGAATCTTCATACCCCCAACCTTTGAATGTTTCATCATATCCGTTAACAGCAATGAAATCTTTACGCCAAAAAGCCATATTACATCCCCGGGAATGAAGATAATTCCGATCATAATAGTTTGCCAGCAAGTGACGTAAAAAACGGACACGCAACCCATTGGGAGTAATAGAAGATAGGCTCATCGGTTCCTTCTGTCCTTTTATTAAACAATCTGTTTCCTGTAACGAGAGTAGAACCCGACTTCCGCAGACAAAATATCCCTCTTCAGCCAACTCTAAATGATCTGAAATAAAATAATGATTCATCAAAATATCCCCATCGATTTGTATGATATAATTACCTGTTGCACGCGCGATTGCCTTATTTCTGATACGACTTACGCGGAACCCTTTATCCTCCTGCCACACATGGATAATCGGGATTGGAAAGTTTTTTTGGATTTCTTCAATCATCAAACGAGTATCTTCACTAGAACCATCATCAGCAATCAAAACTTCTGAAGGAAGAATTGTTTGAGAAAGAACACATTTCAAAACCAAACGAAGGGCTTCTTTCCAGTTATAGGTAGAAATTAACAAAGAAATAGCAGGATCCATATATAAACTTTTATTTAGTGTATAAAGATAGGTTTTATATCAAAAACAGAAAAATCTTTACTCTTAATAAACAGTTTAGACATTCAATTTCACACAATTTAAACCTAGCACTATCAAAATTCATACCTATATCGTCGGTTCAGCACTTGGCGTTCGTCTTTTGGTTTGATATAGGTGAGGTATAACTCACGTTCTTTTTTATAAAGGCAGTTGTCTTTATGCCCGTTCATGAATAACATTCTGGTCCAACGGAGAAAGAAGTATTGTTGCAAAGGGCCTAAAAAGATTTTCCTTTTACCTTTCTCCCGTTTTATCTGTTTCGCACTCTCTTTAATAGTTCTTTTCAAAAAAAAACGATCACTGCATTCATTGACTTTCCGCACAGTTTCATTCCTGTCCAAAGAACATTCTTCCGCATAGATTTCAGCTAAACGCGTCGATACATCTACGGACAAGGCCAATCGATCAAAATTACATAGAGCTTCCTCTTCGGACACTTTCTTAAAACATAAGCGATTAATATCAATCAGAGAAAACAGATAACTACCATCCGGATTCATTTCCATCAAGATATTTCCCGGAGAATAATCAATATGCAATATGCCGGAACGATGAATATTTATAGTAAAACGGACAAAACTACGCCACATAACTTCTGCGTCCAGAATAGACCCATCCATATATTCACGTATCGTCGTAGCTCTCGCATCAAAAATCGAAATATAATAGCTTCGGTTTAACAGACCATTCTTATATTCCTCAATATAAGCGATCGGTGCCGGTGTATTCCCTCCCCGTTTCAATATCTCAAGCGCATATTCGTAAGAGCGACAAGCTTTAGACTTCCGGAAAAAAGCATAAGCTATCCTATTGACAAGGATCGGAACTTTAAAACTCTTCACTATCATATCAACACCCTGAACCTGATACCGCTTCAGTACATTTCTCTCGTTATAGATAATCTCACCTTCGGAAGAGAAATTCTCCGGCAGATCATTTATAAAGTCCGTTAGAAAAGAATATTCCGGGTTTATTACAATCTTCATATCGTTCGCTTTCATAAAGAGACTTCCTTTGACCAGGTTAATTGTTTTCTGGCAAAATCCAGAAAAATCATTTCATAACAAACTGTCAGCCAAACTACAGTTACCGGCCATGCTTTTAACACATATGGCCTGATAAATTCAGTCCGTATTACACGAGGAACCAGTTCTGTTGTAGACAATCCGACTACAACAAGAGTGATCACCAACAGATAAAGGTTATATTTTTTATGTTCAGAAGGACTGCAAATATACCAAAGTGCAACTCCTATCATTGCTGTTATATATCCGCTGGCTTCAGTCCCCGTACTGAATAACACGACGAACAACAATACATTAGCAAGTAACATCATGCGAAAAGACAAATGTTTATATTGAGAGATACGCAAATAAGGAATAAAGAAAAGAATCAATGCAGGAATGATCAACCATAAATCACTGTATGCATCTGATCCGGATATTTTTCGGATCATAC
Source organism: Parabacteroides goldsteinii (assembly GCF_015550595.1). Lineage (GTDB taxonomy): Bacteria > Bacteroidota > Bacteroidia > Bacteroidales > Tannerellaceae > Parabacteroides > Parabacteroides leei. The sequence goes on along the minus strand of NZ_JADNBB010000030.1, from coordinate 11,519 downwards.
CCAGGAAAGAGATATTCTGAGGATCAGCAAACATATTCATCGCATTCTTCAATTGCAATCGTTCAAACCAATCATAATATTGAGAGATCACATAATCGAATCCCGGTGTATATAATACAGGAACAAGCAAAAATAGTATCCCCCAGAATACACAGGAAAGCACTAGTTTAACTTTATTCTTAGAGAAAAAGAAAAAAGCCAATCCGACAATCGGATAAATTTTAATGAAGGTCCCCAACATTATCAGACAGGCAGCCCAGAAATCTTTTTTCTTTTCGATGAAAACAAAAGCCAGAATAATAAAGGCTGCTACGGATATATTGAATTGCTGCACTCCCTGTGCAGTCATTAACTCGATAAAAGAGAACCAATATATAAAGATTTTGTGGGGAGTAGATAGAGGCAATTGCTTAATTGCATAAAACAGAAAAGCAGTATTGACCGTAATCCATAAAATCATCCCTAACCAATCCGGTAAAACAGAAAAAGGAGCAATCAAAACGCTGAATAGAATTCCATAATGGTTGGAATCATAATATTCCGGATAGTCCCCATAAAGTGTTACTCCATCTACTGAGTGAGGGAAAACATATTTGAATATCTTATAATTGTTATATTTACCTATGAAAAACTTAATCAGAGCATATATTACACCTGTCGATATCCATAACCACCAAAGCGTTTTTTCCTCTTTCCAAAGAGGCAGATTCACAAATGACTTACATTTTTCTGACACCTTCATTTATATCTGTATCTTTTTGCAAATAGTTTATTGAAGTAATTCATTCACCTTTGCAACAATCATCTCCGGTTTGATCTGTGTCATGCAAGCCCAATCGCCTCGGAAACATGGTTTCTGTCCGAACACGGAACAAGGGCGGCATGGCAAATCGAGCTGAATCGCATTCTTTGGGTCCTGATGATAACCGTAGAATCCGGCATAAGGATGGGTTGCCCCCCAGATGGAAACAACTCTTGTTCCGACAAGAGAAGCAAAATGCATATTGGCCGAGTCCATACAAAGCAAAACATCCAACTGGCTGATCAAGGCCAGTTCGTTATCCAGCGAATAACGTCCGACGACACTCTTCACACGCGGATACTGGAAAGCCCATTGTTCGAGCACTGCTTCTTCATAGCCCCGTCCTCCCAACAGAAATATGGTATAGTCCTCCTTTTCGGATAAACGGGCCACAACTTGTTCCATCTCATCGATCGGATAGATCTTTCCACGATGTTTAGCAAAAGGAGCTATTCCGATCCATTTACCGTTTTTCGTTCCGGCCACAGTTTCCATAGCTGATAAATCGGCCGGATGCGTTTCATAAAGGGAAGTAAATGTGTCTGTATAGTTAAGACCGGCAGCCCGGAATACATCGGCATAACGTTCGATGACAGGACGTAGAGGTTTCAGGTCTTTGTGGTTGCGGGCCGTCAGACGTTTCCGTTCCTTACGCGCCTTATCCACCACATAGATCTTTTTCCCCTTCAACCGGAATGAATTACGAATGATCATGGTACGTATCACATCATGCAGATCGAGTACGATATCATAATCAAATCTCACCAAAGCAGAGGCAAACCGAAGTAATCCGCCCAATGTCTTTTCCGCCGCTTTCGTATTGATACCGATCACGTCCACATTGGAGGGACGATTCATAAATACGGGTATCAGGAAAGCTTGCGTAAGAACAGTAAACGTATCCTGCGGATTTGCTTTGGCGGCGGAATAAATTACCGGAACCGTCATAGCAACATCGCCGATGGCTGAAAGTCGTATAACTAATATTTTTGCCATTATTTTTTACCGTATAGTACAGGGTTTAATGCCGGATCATTGTACATCTTCATCTGTTTGTATACTTTCATATATTTACGACCGGCTTTGATATCTGCCAACAACTGATCCAAGGCAGTCGACAGGTCCGTCTTCTGTTCCAACAACACATTCAGCTTCTCTTCACACTTAGCCTTATGTTCCGAAGTCGCATCAGGACGGGCAGCTTCTTCAGCCATATGATAGATTTTAAGTGTCAGGATAGACAAACGATCTACCGCCCATGCCGGACTTTCCGTATTGATCGTTGCATCAGGCAGGATTTTTACCTCTTTGTATTTATCCAGAAAGAAACTATCGATCAGTTCGACCAAATCGGTACGATCCTGATTCGATTTGTCAATACGCCGTTTGATAGCCAATGCCTCCACCGGATCGATAGCCGGGTTACGGATTATATCTTCCAGATGCCATTGCACTGCATCGATCCAGTTTTTTAAATAGAGATAAAACTCTATACTTTTTACCTCATACGGGTTGTGCATGGTTGCATCCACATCATCAGAAACATGATACGCTTTCGTAGCCTGTTCAAATATCCGGTAACACTGTTCACTGAAATTCATATTACTACTGTTTTTTCTTTCTGTAAATACTGTTCACAAAGGTAGAAAATCTTTTCAGTTAGGCAAAGTGAAACTTTCAACGCATCTGCTGTAAAGTAGTAGTAGGTCCTTCAACATATAAGTTGCCCTCCTGGTCTACTCCCATCTTATCGATAAAAACAACACGTTCTTCACCGGTTGCCTCCGTACGTCCATGATAGACACAATACATCTGCTTTCCATCTTTCGAATAAGTCACACTGTTATGACCGGTTCCGGTTACAATTCCTCCTTTTTCCACATTCTTCTGCAATACCGGGTTGTTCGCAGACTTCACAAACGGACCGAGCGGGGATTTAGAGGTAGCATAACCGACAGCATAGTTCTTGCCTCCAAAATAATTGGCAGAATACATCATATAAAATACATCCCCTTTTTTGAAGATATAAGAACCCTCCGTCCATCGGCGGTTTACTTCACCGGAGGTAACAGAACGGCTCTCCCACTCCGCTTGCGGATCTTCATTTGTCACAGGGGGACGAAGTACCAGGACCGGCTCACCGATAATGCCACTCAAATCCGGTTTCAGTTCGACACCATAGATCCAACTTTCTTCTATTTCTTTAAACATTCCTTTCCCGCGTGCCCAATCGGCAACTTCACTTTCTACCGGATGCTTATAACAACACCGTGAATAATACAGATAAAGGCGTCCATCGGAATCTTCCAGCAGATTTCCATCGATAGCCGGATAACCGGGGTCAAAAAGGGGACGGTCACTCATCTCTTTAAAAGGGCCGGTCGGTTTATCGGATACCGCAATACCTATCCGGAAATTCTCCAACTCATTCGTCGGATTTTCTTTCCAGTCTGCACTGAAAAACATATAATACTTCCCATTCCGTTCATATACTTCCGGAGCCCAGAAGTTAGCAACAGCCCAGGAACCGGGAACATTACCACGATACACCTGGCCTTCCGCTTTCCAGTCTATCAAATTATCCGAAGAATAGACACAAAAGCCATCTACCGCACCTGCCCCCGTGCCATACATATAATAACGGCCATCGGAAGCCAACAGCACATAGGGATCACCAAATTTCACAGGTAGGGGATTCGTATATTTACCTTCGCCATGGGCAGACAGACCAAAGGTTAACATTAAAAGTAACAGACTCCAAAATACATGCTTCATAATCCAATTTCTTATATTAATAATATTCTTCTCCTTCACACCAAACCGGAAGATACCGTTTATTATACACTCCAGGTATTATATGATACAAATATAAATCATTTTTAGCTATATAGCTATAACAAACAACAGGCCCGGACAAATATTGATTGCCCGGACCCGTCGAAAAAGCTATTCGTTAAAAAAGTGTGTTATGGCTCATAAACTCCACTATAGGGATTTTGGTCACCGGCAGGCCAGGTTTCATCAACTAAAGCTTTATTGTTTTTTATTTCTGTTCCTGGTATCTGATAAATAAAACGCCATGAACGGGCCGGTAACGGCGTTGCGCCACCATAAACGACATGGTTACCTGTACGTAACAACGGCTTCTGATTACGAATCAAATCGAACACAGCGAAACCTTCTCCATATAGTTCTTTCCGTCTCTCTTTTAATATATCTTCAATTAGCTGATCACCTGTTGATTCTGAACGTTTTGCATTTCTCAAATCCTGAAGTTGCCACAACAATTCTTTAGCATCTGCATCCTTTCCTTGGCGTGCCATCGCTTCTGCAGCATTCAGTAACATTTCATCCGAACGCATGACAACCATAGAACCTCGGCAATCTTCATTATCACGGAATTTAAATGAAACCCAAAATTCTTTCTTATTATCACCTTCTCCTTCCGACCAACGTTCCAACTGCTTAAAACGAATATCATCTTTGTCAAATAAACTTACAAAATCATCAGCTAAAATAAAGCCTCCGAAAGTCCAGCATTTACGGGTACCGTTATACCACATGGCAAATGGAGAATAGTCACCCATATTCTGCTCTTCTGTTTGTTTGATCGACCAAATCCATGATGCCGTTGAATGATTATTAAAACCATTTGTATAGTCATCGACCGTTGATAATGGATACCGGGCCAATACTTTTTTCGCATATTCCTCCGATTTTGACCAATTATTCATCACCTGATAAACTTCTGACAAAATCCCCTGTACGATAGCCTGATTAAAAACATTTGGGTAATTGGCACTACGAACAAATCCTTCCAACATCGGTTCAGCTGCAGTCAGGTCAGAAACAATCTGCGTATAAGTTTGCTCCAATGTTCCACGAGGTTGCCCTTCTGTCTTTTCAGTTGTCGGTTCGGTATATAAAGGAAGTCCCGGCATATCTTTGGCTATTGCATAGGTTTGTTGAAATAGACGTGTTAAACTAAAATAAGCCCACCCACGCATTGCTAAGGCCTGTCCTTTAATATATTGTTTATCCTGATCGTCACCTTCGGTGTCATCGACATAAGCAATAACAGAATTCAGATTGTTGATCAGGCGATAATGGAATGTCCAAAGTTGTGGTGCACGAAATATATTGGCCTGTGTTTCTCCCCAATAATTATAATTCCATACATACCAGGCCCTTCCGTTATTCATCATATCTTCTCCACACATATCAGCAATCATTTGTATAGAAGGAATCCCATAATCATCATCACGGTCAGCTCCTCCACTGTTACGGGCACGCATTTGATAATAACAACCATTCAAAGCTGATTGAGCACCGGCTGTGGTAGTAAAAACATCGTCATCTGCAACAGCTGTAGATGGTTTTGTTTCCAGGAAATCACTACAAGACATTAATCCTCCGGAAAAAAGCCCTGCAACAAATACGGATAAAATATATTTAATTGTTCTCATAACTTATCATTAATTAATTTGACTGTACTTATAAATTCAACTGCAATCCGAAAGAAAAAGATTTAGTCGTAGGGAACCGGTTATCTGTTGTTCCGGAAATACTTTGCTCAGGATCCGTTCCACGACGAGCCGCACTACCAATAGTTATTAAATTGTCACCCTGAACAAATAAACGCAATGTATTTATATTGAATTTAGATGTGAATTCTTTTGGGACAGTATAACCTAGTGTCACATTTCTCAAACGGGCAAATGAGTTATTAAATAAAAACTTAGAAGTATAAGTTCCTAAATAATTAGCATAGGCATTTGATAACCGGGGAAATTTAGCATCGGGAGTTTCCGGAGTCCATGATTCCAACATATCCGGATGCATACTATAACCAGTACGATAAGACATCATCTGAGCATAATCACTGTCATATAATTTACCTCCTATACTGTAATAGATCATGAATGACAAATCTATTCCTTTATAAGAAAAATTATTCGTCACACCACCGAACAAAGCAGGAATAGCATCACCCAGATATTTTTTCTGACTATCACTTGTCACCTCATTATAATCTTCAGTTAAAACACGCTCTTTCAATACTTTTTCACCCTTATCATTTGTTTCATAAACGTTTTTCCAATATTGATCATTTCCGGTTTCTCTATTTACACCTGCATATTCAACTCCCCAGAAATTATATCGGGATTCACCCTCACGCCACTTAAATACTCCTGAGTTTATTTCATCTTGTGGCAATTTAGTAATACGATTTTTATATGTTGTTCCGTTCAAATCAATTGTCCACTTAAAATTCTTATTTGAAATAGCTGCGTAATTCAATGAGAATTCAATACCTTGATTTTTTACATCACCAATATTACGATCTATACCGCTAAATCCTGTGGAAGGAGCCATCGGTAATGTAAACAACAAATCTTTAGATTTACGACTAAACCATTCAACACTACCACTTAACTTATTAAATAAAGCAAATTCCAGTCCGATATTAAACTGCATATTACTTTCCCATTTTAAATCCTTATTAGCTAGACGGCTAACCATAACACCCGGATCTGTATAATTATTCATCCCTGTCTGATACAATCCTTGATAAGCATAATATGTCCCCAGGTTATCATTACCTACAGCACCATAACTAGCCTTAAGTTTCAGATTATCCAACCATCCGCTATACGGTTTCAGAAATTCTTCATTCGACAGTCTCCAGGATGCACCCAACGACCAAAAACTTCCCCAACGGTTATCCGGATGGAAACGGGAAGACCCATCGGTACGGAAACTTCCAGAAATATAATACCGGTCTTTATAGTCATATTCCACACGGCTTAGCCAACTTAACAAACGATATTTATCCTGATAAGAATTCATACTATTCATTACAGCAGCCGAACCGATTTCTTCAACTCCGGGAAACGGAAAACCACGCTTTGAAGCTGACAATAGTTTATATTGTAAAGAATAAGCCTCCTGGCCCAACAAAACAGATAATGAATGATCGCCAAATGTTTTTTCGTAAGTCAACAAGTTATTAACAGTATATGCAAAATTACGATCGCTCTCTTTAAAAGCTTCTCCTTTATAACCGGCAGCATAACCATGTTCGCTACTTGTATATCCGTCATAATTATATTGATAAAAGTCCACACTAAAATTTGTGCGCCATTTCAGGCCCGGCATAAATGTAATTTCAAAATAACTTCTGTTGGATACATCATCATGTGTCCATGGAGCGTTATTATAAACATCATCAGCCAAAGGATTCCATCCTTGCCATGCTTTACGATAATCCCCATAATCGTAAATACGTCCGCCATTTTTATCTAGGATATAATCACCTGAAGTCTGATCTCTCTCGTAAATCGGATAAACTGAAGGCATTGTACGAAGGAACCAGACTGTACCTGTACTTGCAGAGCCTTCGCGTACACTATGAGATAAACTTATATTAGTACCAACCTGCAACCAATTATTTACCATATAATTAAAACTGGCCCGAGTCGAATAACGTTCAAATCGTTGAATTGAAAATACTCCCTTATCATTTAGGTAGCCTGCAGACAAATAGTAATCCGCTTTCTTCGATTTTCCACTAAAATCGATTGTATATTCCTGACGTAAACCAGATTTAAACAGTTCGTCTCTCCAATTACCTGAATATAATAGTTTTGCATTAGGATCCATTTTTCCATCTATACCTACAGGTGATGCTACATTATAGGGGTTACATCCAAATTCACTTGTCAAATATGCAGAAGCCCATGATCTTGAATCATCTTCTGTATATCCCCAGTCTTTATACCCGTTATACAATGAGCGCCAAGTCAAAACAGAGAATTCATCGGCTGTCAATTCCCGTGGTAAATCAACAGCCAGACTGGCGAATCCCCAGGTAGAACGAAAGTTTATCTGTCCTTTTTCAGATACACCTTTACGAGTTGTAATCATGACAACACCATTTGCTGCACGAGATCCGTACAATGCTGTTGCAGAAGCATCTTTCAAAACTGTCATCGATTCAATATCTGCAGGGTTAATCGCATTCAAATAGCCATTATAAGCTGTTCCGTCTACCACATACAACGGATCACTTGATGCATTCATCGAACCAATACCACGGATCATAATCTTTGCATCCGCACCCGGTTCACCACTACTGTTGAGGACCTGCACGCCAGAACTTTGTCCCTGCAAAGCCTGAGTCACATTAGATGCACGTATTTTTTCAAGGGATTCTTTTTTAATTACCGTAGCCGACCCCGTAAAAGTTGATTTTTTCCCGGTACCATACGCTACCACCATTACCTCATCGATAGCTACGACATCCGGTTCCATTTTAATATTCAGATTATTTCCAACGATAGGAGCTTCTACCGTTTTATAACCTAGATAAGAGACATGGAGAACCTTTGTCCGGGCAGTAACTTCAATGGAAAACTCTCCGTTTTCGTTCGTTGTCACTCCGTTCATGGTTTGTTTATCCACGATCGCTACTCCAATCATCGGCAAGCCGTCTTCAACAGATGTAACCACACCTGTCACCAGCTTATTCTGCGCTACCACCAGTTGAGTACACAACAAAATGGCAAAAAGAACTGAAAAAATTTTTTTCATAACCATATTTATTAAAATCAACGCTTCTCATTACTCTCACAAACACATGGCAGTGCCTAATTTCAAATCAATCCGCAACTGACAGTCAAAAAACAATCGATATAAATAGCATTAGTTCTGGTAGGACTATGTCATCATACATTCTTTAACGGCAAATATATTAATTTTATATTTATATGCTATATTTATATCAAAAAATCACATCTGTATACAATTTTATTTGAAACCATAATTTATGAGGCCTGCAAATTAATCAATCGAAAGCTACCGTAATTCTACAATAAGGAAAACGAAAAGACCGAAAAGACTGACACTAATTATATTTCATAATATATGAAAGAGTTCTACCAGAACTCTTACTTTATTCGTATTTCATTAATTTAATACAATATCCCCACAAATAAGAACATTTATTCACACAGCCCACAAAACAGTAAGAAAACAGCAATAATGAAACGGAAAGCACTACCTTTGCAAACACGTAGAATACAGGAGGAAATACCCTCTTTCGACTTAAATTGAAAGGCAAAATGAAAATTGTAACAGACAATACCGTCCCCTATCTGAAGGGAATAGCGGAATCGATCGCAGAGGTGAAATACCTCAACTCAAAAGAATTCACTCCTACAGCTATTCAAGATGCAGATGCCCTGATTGTCCGCAGTATAGATAAATGTACACGCGAACTATTGGAAGGTAGCCGTGTCCGGCTTATCACCACCGCAACCATCGGTTTCGACCATATCGATACAAAATATTGCGACGAAGCCGGTATTACCTGGAAAAATGCTCCGGGATGTAATGCCGTCTCAGTGGCCCAATACGTATTGGCTTCACTAATCACGTTAGCACTTCGCAGAAAAGAAACTCTTCAGGGTAAAACGATCGGAATAGTCGGTGTAGGCCATGTCGGAAAAGAATTGGAGAAACTTTGTACAGCTTACGGATTACATGTTCTACGCAATGACCCTCCCCGTGCTGAAGCAGAAGGGAACGAAGGATTCGTCTCTTTAGACACGATTGCAGAAGAGTCGGACATCATCACTTTCCATACTCCTCTTACAAAAGAAGGACGCTTTATGACACGCCATCTGGCCAATGATGATTTCTTTAATAAAACCCGAAAAAAGCCCTGGTTCGTCAATGCATCCAGAGGAGCTGTGCACGATACACCGGCACTTCTTAACGCGTTGAGATCGGGAAAGATCGGCGAGGCTGTCATAGACTGTTGGGAGAACGAACCGGCAATCGACCACGAACTATTAAGCCTGGCAGCCTTAGCCACTCCTCATATTGCGGGATTCTCTGCCGACGGTAAAGCGAACGGAACCCGTACCTGCCTGGAAAATATAGAACGTTTCTTCGATCTGAAGATAGAAAAATTGAATGAGGTGGTGCCTCCCGTACCCGCCGATCCCGTAATCGATCTGGCCGGTGTAACAGAATATCGTATCGAACACGCGATCCTCAGAAGTTTCGATCCGTTTATCATAGATAAAGCATTACGGGAAAGACCGGATAAATTCGAATGGTTCCGGGCGAATTATAATCACCCGAGGGAGTTTGCCGCCTATTCGGTCATAAATACGACAAAAGAAGAAAGAATGCTTTTGGATAAACTGGGCTTCCAATAAAAAGAGAAAAGGACTATGATCTCATCCTGTCTTGTATACGAACTGAATGGAGTCGGCTCTCAATGTTTTTGCCTGTCGACAGTTGTCAACAAGCAAAAACATCGGCTTGGAACAGACAAGAGATAACGATAAAAAGTCTGAAAATAAGCATCTTATTTACATAAAAAGCAATCACAAAGACAACAACTCACAGTAATGGCAAAAGACAAGTTATTATCTCCCGGTTTCTATTACATATTAACAGCAAACTTTTTGCTGTTCTTTGCATTTTACCTGATATTACCTATCCTGCCTTTTTACCTGCAGGAACGGTTTATGACGGATAAATCAATGATCGGATTCATCCTGTCCTGCTATACAATCGCTTGCCTTTGCATCCGACCGTTTTCGGGATATCTACTGGATACTTTTGCCCGGCGGCCGTTATACCTGCTGGCTTATGGTATCTTTATGGTTATATTTGCAGGATATATGGTAGCCAGCCTGTTGAGTATATTTATCGTATTGCGCATCTTGCATGGGTTTGCTTTCGGGATGGTGACAGTTTCCGGTAATACGATCGTGATCGATATCCTGCCTTCTTCCCGACGTGGTGAAGGACTCGGATATTACGGGATGGCGAACAACCTGGCAATGAGCTTCGGGCCGATGATCGGGCTGTTTATGCATGAAAGTTTTAATTATGAGGTAATCTTTTCCTGTTCGCTGATCTCTTGTTTCCTCGGATTTATAATGGCTTACCTGGTAAAAACACCTTACAAGCAACCGGTTAAGAAAGAGCCGATTTCCCTCGACCGCTTTTTTCTTGTGAAAGGTCTTTGGGCCGGATTATCCTTATTACTTCTTTCCATTCCTTATGGAATGACGACAACCTATGTTGCCATGTATGCCGACGAGATCGGTATTTCGGTACATTCCGGACTTTACTTTACCTTTATGGCAGCCGGACTGGCCGTTTCGCGCCTGTTCTCCGGGCGACAGGTAGACAAAGGACGTATCACACTGGTTATCATACTAGGAATGTTTCTGGCATGTGCCAGTTTCTTCGCTCTCGCATCACTCGAGACTCTGATGAAATGGAATCCGGTCTTCACTTCCTATCTGTTTATTGGGATCGCCTTGTCGCAGGGAGTCGCTTTCGGCACGATGTTTCCGGCTTTCAACACACTGTTTGTCAATCTTGCTCCCAATAGCCAGCGGGGAACGGCCACATCGACTTACCTCACCAGCTGGGATGTCGGTATCGGTATCGGATTGATGATAGGGGGAGGTATCGCGCAGGCCTTCGGCGGATTCAATCACGCTTATCTTTTCGGAGCTTGCCTCACGGTGTTGTCTACGATCTTCTTTATGGCAAAAGGAGGACCGCATTTCAACAGGAACAAGTTGAGATAAAGATAGTTCAAAATTTATCAGTTTTGAATGTTTCATTAATTTGACAGATATAAGCAATCATTGAAGCTATCCCCTTATCAAAGAGACTTCGCCAT
>NZ_JADNBB010000002.1 GCF_015550595.1 Parabacteroides goldsteinii | reverse complement strand
TAATCCGTCAGCTAAAGCAGACGGCAAATGAACCTGTAATGGCGGAGTCTCTTTGATAAGGGGATAGCTTCAATGATTGCTCAAAACTGTCAAATAATGAAACATTCAAAACTGATAATAATAGAAACATTAAACCTAAAAAATAAGCCAAAAGAGAAATCTCTTTTGGCTTATTCTATTGATTAACTATCCTATATTTTTAAAAGGCATAGCCAAAACCCAGATTCAGATAAATCGGATACATGGCGAAAGAAACCGTATCGAAATCCTTCTTGAAGATATCATTCAATCCCCAGGTCAGATCGGCATATACGTTCAGGTGTTTGAATGCTTTCCATTCACCACCGAGCTGCACACCCCACTGGAACTTACGTAAGTCTTTCGAGAAGTCGTACGGTGCACTTGCTCCGTCATTAAACTCTACCTTATTTCCAGTCGGATCATTTTCACGTAAATAACCGTTATATACATCTCCTGAAAAATCTCCCTCAAGCACATAAGAAACAAAAGGACCGGCTTTCAGCCTCCAACGCGGAGCTACCTGATAAGCAACAAGCACTGGTACTGTCAAATATGAATTTTTCACCTTCGTTTTTACATTTCCAGTCCAGTAACCTTTTAGCTTCTCACCACCATCACCAATAATTTCCATACTATAGTTTTTCACGGTAGCATCAGTCTTCATTCCTTTATTCTCTAAACGAAGAGCTATATTTATTCCCCATCTATGTGCTGTATCAAACCATTTAGTTACATTCCCTTCAATAGCGATCTGCATTGTCGGATTATAACTATCAATAGCCCGGATCTCTTCCGGTAATGGAATCGGGGCCGTACCACCTATACTGAAACCCGCTTTCACTTCATACTCTAAACCAATTACAGCAGACTTTATAATGCCGGAATTACGATCTTTTTGTGCATGGATAGATACAGACACCAGTAAACTCAAACAAAAAAATAGTATTGATATATTCTTTTTCATAATATTTATCTCTTATTATTCAGCAGTATAAATTAATTCTACCTCATCAATATATAATGTACTACCAATTGCACCATTAAAACGATCCCCCTCTAAACTCGATGAAAACACAATCGCAATATTATATCCACCGGCCTTTAATTTTTCTTTATCGATTAATCTCCCAGAGATATTTTCAAATGGAAGATAGAACTGTGTCCACTCATCCGTTTCTTTTTGATCATTAATCCGGGCTATGGAAACTAAATTGGGATGAGTAAAAGCATTTGTTCCATCCAACATTTTTACCTTATCATCCGTTTCATAAAAAATTGCATATATATCACATCTATCAACCTTACCTTCTACAGGTTTACCTGCTGACTCAAAAACATCCCCAGCTTTATATTTATAATAACCTGTCAAATAAGTAGGAATATGTTCAAAGGGGAAACCGAACTGAGTTGCTTTTAAAGCACCTTCGCTACCGGATAATGCGCTTCCCAAATCGAAAGTTCCCATAAATAAGTTTCCTGCTGCTATCGGCATCTTTAATGCCGAACCAAAAAATCCGGTTGACATTGTTTGAAGCTTCAGACATTTACCGGATTTTCCTGCATCTGAAGAGCTTGTAGGAAACTCCCCTGATGTATCTCCTGTAAATGCAAATCCGGGATTACCACTTGCCCAGTCGAAAAGTCTCTTATCATTAAATTCATCCATTTCGTAAAAGGTCTGATACTTACCCGTCTGCTCCACATGCTCAAAATCATAGCGGGTGCTAATACCTGCAACAGTAAAAACTACAGTATACGTTTTACTCCAATGGCCATCTTCCGATACTACCACATATTTCTGTGGAGATGTAAAATCACGTTTAGTGCCACTGGCAGGAGTTATTGTTGCTCCAGGAGTTAATACAAATTCAGGGGCTTGGTCGGTCAAATCCGTATCAGCTTTAACCATCAGAGTTACCTTGTCATTGACAATAATCGGATCTCTTTTCAAAATATCACTTGGCACAATACATTCTTCGATATCGGCCTCCGCATTTGGAGCCTCGTCCTGGATGCAGGAAAACCCTATTGTACTAAAAAAAAGACAGGTCAATAAGCGTGTCAGCTTCATTTTGTTTCTTTTTGGGTGAATACTCTATACATCGCTCTTCGCCGAGAGCAGGTGCAAATTTACTTCCCTTTTTCGGATTTGTACACTACATTATATATTTATTACATATTTTATTGGGGGATACCGGGCTTTATTCTTACTTTTGGTGTCTGACTAACAATTGTGTATCTTTACTATTAACTCATTATAGACCATGACAACACGCAGAGATTTTATCCGGCAGGCAGCTATCCTGGGAGCCGGACTTTCTATGAATCCTTTCTTTATTAAAGCTGGAGGTAATTCAGTGGGTGCCAACGACAAAATCCGTGTCGGCCTGATCGGTTGCAAAGGGATGGGCTTTTCAGATTTGCAGGCCTTCCTCCGTAATCCGGAAGTAGAATGTATCGCACTGGCCGATATTGATGAAAAAGTGTTAAACGACAGGGCTGCCGAGACGCAGAAACTGACCGGAAAGAAGGTAAAACACCTCTACAAAGACTGGCGGAAGCTGATCGACAACAAAGATGTAGATGTCGTTATCGTCGGTACGCCCGACCATTGGCACTGCCTTCAGATGGTAGCCGCCTGCGAAGCCGGGAAAGATGTGTACTGCGAGAAACCGCTGGGTAACAGTATCGAAGAATGTAACATCATGGTACGCGCTGCCGAAAAATACAACCGCGTAGTACAGGTAGGTCAATGGCAGCGTAGCGATCCGCATTGGCAAGATGCTATGGCTTTCGTACATAGCGGGCAGCTGGGTAAGATCCGTACCGTAAGGGTATTCTCTTATCAGGGATGGTGCCCGTCGATTCCGGTCGTTGCCGACGAACCCGTTCCGGCAGGTGTCGATTACGATATGTGGCTCGGCCCGGCTCCTCAGCGTCCGTTCAACCGCAACCGCTTCCATTTTACATTCCGCTGGTTCTGGGATTATGCCGGAGGACTGATGACAGACTGGGGCGTTCACCTATTAGACTATGCACTTTACGGAATGAATGTGACGGCTCCGAATTCCATCATGGCATCGGGCGGTAAGTTCGGTTATCCGGACGATGCCTGCGAAACACCCGACCTGCTCCAAACGATTTATACTTTCGACGACTTCACCGTCATGTGGGATCATGCCATCGGAATAGACGACGGCGCTTACGGACGTAACCACGGACTCGGCTTCGTGGGTGAAAACGGCACATTAGTAATCGACCGTGGCGGCTGGGAAGTGATTCCCGAAAAAGTAAACGGTAAAGCCCGAATGGAAGCCGTAGCCCTGAAGAAAGCATATGGAGAAGGTGGTCTGAACCTGCATGTCAAAAACCATCTGGAATGTATCAAGTCGCGCAACCGCAACTGTAATGCAAGTATTGAGATCGGTGCCCATATCGCCAAGTTCTCGCAACTGGGAAATATCGCCTATCGCACCGGAAAGAAACTATCGTGGGATGGCACCAGTTTCCATGATGCCGAAGCAGACAAATACCTTTGTAAGGAATACCGCGCTCCGTGGGAACTTCCGAAAATATAAGAATAAAAGGCGGGCTCTCACGAGTCCGCCTTTCTTCTATTAAACCTTATTCTTATTATGGCATCGACCCAATCATTGATGTTCGGGACGTAATAAGTCGTTCACTGTCTTTACCGGGTTGAATGTTTCGATAGGAACTTCTACAAAGACTGTGTTCCAGTCGCTCATAGCGCCATTCCACAGGCCGGGCAATTCCAATGCTTTCAGATCGCGGCCATCCTTGCTCTTGTAAGAGATAAAGCCGGTATTTTTATCTACATATTCCGGTAAATTATATTTTTCACCTTTATGGTTCTTCAGGGCACATACCAGGTCCACCGGGTTGAAATGGGTACCTTGTTCAAACATGGCTTTCTTAGCCGGATCTTTCAAGTCGATCTGCGAACTTTCCAGTATCTGCAACGAAACAGTTCCGTCCGGGTTAACCGCCAGGAACGGACCGCCACCCGGTTCACCTACATTCTTCACCATACCGCAGACGCGCAGGGGACGCAATAACTTACCTTTAATATAAAGGATCAGTTCGGCATCTTCCAGCAATTTCATTTCCGGGTTCTTCACACAGAGATCGTATTGAAGGAAATGGATCATTTCTTCCACCTGGTCGTGGGTGTATTTGCCTGTCTCGATCAGGTCGAGATAATTGAAAATACGTTCCTGCAATGTTACCAGTACACCGGCAATCACTTTCTTGAAGATTACGGTCGAACATTTGAAACTGTCGGGAACCACATTGTCGATGTTCTTTACGAATACGACATCAGCATCTATATCGTTCAGGTTTTCGATCAATGCACCATGACCTCCAGGACGGAACAACAATTTGTCATTCTTGTCGCGGAAAGGATTGTTCTCCATATCGGCAGCGATCGTGTCGGTACTCGGTTTCTGAACACTGAAAGAGATATCATAAGCAACGGAGAATTTTTCTTCGTACTCGTGCTTCTTTTCATTCACCAGTTTTTCAAACAAGGCTTTATGTTCGGGAGAAACAGTGAAATGGATATTTACTTCGCCGGCATTGTTCTTGGCATACATGGCACCTTCGGCCAGATGTTCTTCCATAGAAGTGCGTACCTTATCGGCAGTCTTATGGAACAGAAGCAAGCCTTTAGGTAACTGTCCGTAGTTCAGCCCCTTGCTATCCAACAGGTTCGATACGACTGCTTTGTAGTTGCCTGATACAATGAGTGCCGGAATGTCTTTTCCGTCATTTTTCACACAAGCGGCATTCAATTCATTATAGAAAGCAAAACGGGTGATCTCGTTGAAGAACTTCTTTTCAAAGTCAGTGGTCGGCACGTCATAGGCAGCAGACAGAAATTCGTAGAGGTTCTTAAACATACGGCTGGCAGCACCCGACGCCGGAACGAACTTAAGGATTCTTTTATTTTTAGCCAGGTAAGCATCCCAGGCATCCATATAGGTGGCCTGGTCTTCCTGCGAAACAACCATTATTCCTTTTTCAACCGAAGCCGAAGCGGCAATCTCAAGGTAAGGAAAGCCTTTTACGAAACAAGCTAACTGTTCTTCAATCTGCTGTTCGCTGATCCCTTTATCCGCCAGCTGTTTTAAATCGTTTGCGTTTAACATAGCATATCTTTTTAAATTAGTATTCTTATCCATTTCGACCCCCTCCGGGCCTATGCTTCTCGCAAATGTATAAAAATACCCTTAGATTATAGTTGATATTCGGAGAAAAAAGATACTTTTACAGTATGTTTTACGGCCTGTCCTCAAATGGGCAGTAAAAAAAGAGACGCAACTATGGATATACAACCGTTCTTTACTGAGGAGGAGAGAAAAGATTTCTTCTCGAAATACAGACAATTGGTACGTAGCCTTTATTCCTTTTTACAGAAAGAGGATATACGGAAAATGAAAGAATTGATGCAGCGTGTTGTCGCCCTCGACTGTTACGGAAGAGACAAGAACGGCATCAACGGTCTGATCCGCAATATAAATACCGCCCTGATCGCAACAACGGAAATCGGCCTGAAACGGACTTCCGTGATCGCACTCCTACTCTATCGCCCTGTGCTGAAAAAGGTCGTGACGCTGGAGGAAGTCGAGAAAACATTCGATGAAGATGTGACGCTGATCATCCGCCGGCTATTGAAAACATCCGACCTGTATGCACGCAATACGGCTGTCAACTCAGAGAATTTCCATCACCTGCTCTTTTCCTTTGCGGAAGATGTACGGGTGATACTGATTATGATTGCCGACCGTCTTTGCCTGATGCGCCTGGGTAAACAGCTAAAGGAAGACGACCGTTTGCGGTTGGCTACCGAAGCATCGTATCTGTATGCTCCGTTGGCCCACCGTCTGGGATTGTACAAAATCAAAAGCGAACTGGAAGACCTGTCGCTGAAATATACCGATCCGAAGCAGTTTGATTTCATCAAAAAAAAGCTGAATGAGACGAAACGTTCGCGCGATATCTATATTGCCGAATTTATCGCTCCTATCAAAAAGAAGTTGCAGGCAATGGGCCTGAAGTTCGATATCAAAGGACGTACGAAGTCAATCCATTCCATCAACAACAAGCTCAAAAAGCAAAAGATCGAGTTTGAAGGGATTTATGACTTGTTCGCTATCCGTGTCGTACTGGATACTCCTTTGGAGAAGGAGCGTTCGGACTGCTGGCAGGTCTACTCGATCATAACCGATATGTACCAGCCAAACCCGAACCGTATGAAAGACTGGATATCCATTCCGAAGACGAATGGATACGAAAGCCTCCACATCACGGTAATGGGCCCGCAAAACAAATGGGTGGAAGTACAGATCCGTACCCGCCGTATGGACGAGATTGCCGAGAGGGGACTGGCCGCCCACTGGAAATACAAAGGGGTAAAAGCCGAAAGCGGACTGGACGAGTTCCTCAACACCGTCCGTGCAGCCCTCGAAGAGAAGGAAAACAATCCGCTCGACCTGATGCAGGATTTCAAGATGGACCTGTACAAAGACGAGATATATGTCTTCACTCCTACCGGCGAGCTGATCAAACTGGCCAAAGGGGCAACTGTGCTCGACTTTGCCTTTGCCATCCACTCGAAGTTGGGTAGTAAATGTGTATCGGCCAAAGTAAACGAGAAAAACGTACCTATTAAATATGTACTTCATAACGGAGATACGGTTTCGATCGTCACCTCCCCTACGCAGTCGCCGAAACGCGACTGGCTGAATATCGTCGTCACCTCCAAAGCCCGTGTAAAGATCAAGCAGGCACTGCGGGAAGAGACGGCCAAAGCGGTCGACTTCG
Organism: Parabacteroides goldsteinii; assembly: GCF_015550595.1. Classification (GTDB taxonomy): domain Bacteria; phylum Bacteroidota; class Bacteroidia; order Bacteroidales; family Tannerellaceae; genus Parabacteroides; species Parabacteroides leei. The sequence continues at coordinate 456,759 of NZ_JADNBB010000002.1, read as the reverse complement.
CCAAGGAAATGCTGCAACGCCGTTTCAAGAACCGGAAGATCGAGATGGACGAACCTTACCTGATGCGTTACATCAAGAAAAAAGGGTTTAAGACCGTCACCGACTTCTATATTGAAATAGCGGAAGAACGGCTGGATGCCAACAATGTGATCGACGAATACCAGGAATATGTACGGAAGGAAACCGAAGGGAACGAACGCTCGGAAGTGCGTAGTGCCGAAGAGTACATCAAGACCACCGAAGTGGAAGAGATATCCACGAACAAGGATGTGCTTGTGATCGACAAGAACCTGACGGGTATAGAATACAAACTGGCCAAATGTTGTAATCCGATCTATGGGGATGATGTTTTCGGATTTGTTTCTACACAGGGAATTAAGATACACCGTCTGGATTGTCCGAATGCACAGGAGATGTTCAGCCGTTTCGGTTATCGTATCATCCGGGCCAAATGGAGTGGAAAAGGAGACAATGGCTACATCGTCACGTTGCGGGTGATCGGGCGTGACGACATCACGATCGTAACAAACATTACCTCGGTGATAGGGAAAGAAAACAATGTTACGCTCCGTTCGCTGAACATCGACTCGGTAGACGGTATCTTCCAGGGGAACTTCGCCGTACTGGTAAGGGATACCCATTCGTTGAATATGCTGGTCAAAAAGATAAAAGCCGTCAAAGGAGTGAAAACGGTAGACCGCCTGAACTCATAAGAAAAAAGGCTCGTCCACGAATGGCGAGCCTTTTTCATTTTTTATAACCAAATAATTAATACTAAAGTAACAAAATAAAGTTCTATATATTTTTATACAAATCAATACACTTCAATAAATTTTCTGAAAGACAAAGATAAATCTTTTTGTTCTACTTTTTTAAGAATATATCCTCACCGAACCAAATCCGGTGATTATTGAACAAAAAGATTTATTTTAAGGACAAGTTAGTCTTTTGCCTGATGTACGGTAAGTTGCGGGAATGGAAAACCGATACCTTCTGCATTAAATGTTTCATAAATAGCCTTATTGGTATCAAAATAAACGCCCCAGTAATCGGAACTTTTCACCCATACACGAACAACGACATTCACACTACTGTCGGCCAGTGCACTTAAAGCGATGAAAGGAGCCGGTTCGTTCAACACACGCGTTTCTTGTGACAGTACAGACTCGATCACACTCTTAACATGATTAAAATCGCTACCGTACTCTACACCGAAAGTCCACTCTACACGGCGGGTCGGTTCATTACCGATGTTGGTAACGACACCGCTGCTCAGCGCACCGTTAGGGATAAATATATTTTTATTGTCTGCCGTGAGCAGGATCGTATGGAAAATCTGAATTTCCCTTACCGTACCTCCCACACCTTGCGACTCGATATAATCGCCTACCTTATAAGGCTTGAAAAGCAATATGATCAGTCCACCTGCAAAGTTCGACAGGTTCCCGCTCAAAGCCATACCGATGGCAACACCGGCAGAAGCCAGCAGCGCCGCAAAAGAAGTTGTCTGTACCCCCAGCGCACCGACGACCGAAATAATCAACAGTATCATCAAGGTTACATTGACAAGACTTCCGACAAAAGTCTTCACCGACGGGTCGAAGTCACGCTTGGTTAGAATACGACGAACGAGTTTGTTTATCATCCGGATAATAAACCGCCCTACAATAAATACGATTACAGCTTTAATTATTGTCCACCCTAAATGACTGCCCTGCTCTATCAGAGAATTAATAAAACCTTCCAATCTCGGATTGGACGCCAACACATCTAATAATATCATAAATCCATCATTTTTAATTAAACACTTTTATCTTATAACAATCAAAGTCCCCAAAAGTCTTAGAAACTGTTTTGATTTTTTACAAACAGCCTTTTTTTATTCTTTTATTGTTATTTTCGCCTATGCTTTGAGCGTCTTTTCGGCCATATCCGCCTCTCTTCTTCGTCAGATAGCCCGCTATCTTCCTCATCAGAGGGACGAATCTGCCCCGAAAAGCCTTCTCAAATCATCAGGCGAAAAAATCAAAACAGTTTCTTATAAAATGTGGCAAAGGTATAAAGTTTTTTTAATCCGGCGGCCGAACAATATATTTACGTAGCTTTGTATCCATTCCAAATAACAGATAAAAACAACAGAATGAGACTACTTTCGATATTCATTGTCTTCCTACTGGTGACGGCAAGCAGTTACGCTCAATCTTACGAAGAGTTGATTGAAAAGAGTTACGATTTCCTCGACAAGAAAGACCTGGTATCTGCCGAAGAAAGTCTGCGCTCAGCCATGCGCAAAGAACCGGGTAACCCGATGAACTACGCGTTACTGACCAACCTGGGAAGTATACAACGCCGGCAGGGAAAACTGGAAGATGCTTTGCTCTCCTATACAGCTGCACTCAGCGGACGTCCCAATAACCCGACAATCCTCGAAAACCGTGCTTCGTTATACTCCGAAATGGGTGAAACGGAAAAGGCATTGAGCGATTACAACGCCCTCCTCATCGAAGAACCGACAAACGAAGAGGCTCTCTATTGCCGGGGATTGATCTACATACAAAAGAAGAATTATATCTGGGCCGAGCAGGATTTCGACAAAATATTGGAGATCAACGAAAAGTCGGTACGTGCCCGCCTGGGACATGCCATCCTGGAAAAGATGCGTGGCAACTACGACGAGAGTGAAAAGATTTTCAATTACCTGATCAGCCAGATGCCTCGCGACTGGCTCCTGTATGAAGGACGGGCCGATGTCTACTTCATGATGGGAAAGAATGCGCGGGCCATGGCCGATATCAGCAAAATTTTTGCTGAAAGCACACCCGGTGCTTCCTTATATGTATTAAGAGGTAAAGTAAAACTGGCCCAATACGAAAAGGAGTCTGCCGCCAACGACTTTCAAAAAGCACTCGAAATGGGATACGACCCGGCAGTCATCGAGGAGTTGATGAAGATGACGAAATAAACGGGTTAAACTAAAAAGGGCGGTTTACAAACCGCCCTTATAAAAAATATCCTACTACTAAATTATTTCTTTGCAATATATTCAGCAATCCAATCCCCTACTTCACTTGTCTTATAGGCTTTACCGTTTTCAGCTATATCTTCCGTTACGACATTGGCATCCATAGAGGCGGCAACGGCTTCACGGATCAAAGCACCTTCCTCCATCAGGTTGAAAGCATATTCGAACATCAGGGCGGCACTCAGGATAGTGGCCAGCGGGTTTGCGATATTCTTTCCGGCAGCTTGCGGGTAAGAGCCGTGGATCGGTTCGAATACAGAAGTATGTACACCGATAGAGGCCGAAGGCAACATTCCGAGTGAACCTGTAATCACAGACGCTTCATCCGTCAGGATATCACCGAACATATTTTCAGTCACCATCACATCAAAACTCTTCGGCCACTGAACCAGACGCATCGCAGCATTGTCCACAAACATATATTCGGTTTCCACATCCGGATATTCTTTTTCGATTTCCTGTGCAACCTGGCGCCACAGGCGGGAAGTCGCCAATACATTCGCCTTATCGACAACTGTTACTTTCTTGCGTCGTTTCTGTGCATACTGGTAAGCCAGGCGAACGATACGTTCGATCTCCTCACGGGTATAAACGCAGGTGTCGTATGCCGTATTTCCATCTTCGCTTCTACCTTGCGGACGACCGAAATACATACCACCTGTCAATTCGCGGATACACATAAAGTCTGCTCCTTCGATCAGTTCGGCACGAAGCGGCGACTTATGCAATAACGAAGGAAACGTTGTCACCGGGCGGATATTGGCAAAAAGCCCCAGTTTCTTACGCATACCCAGCAATCCCTGTTCGGGACGTACCTTGGCAGACGGGTTATTATCGTATTTCGGAGAACCGATCGCACCAAAATAAACGGCATCACTCTGCATACAGAGCTCGTGCGTTTCGTCCGGATACGGGTTGCCTGTTTCATCGATGGCAACAGCTCCCACTAAAGCATGTTTGTAACTTAATTCATGGCCATATTTCTCACATACGGCTTTTACGGCTTTCATGCCTTGTTCTACAATCTCGGGACCGATACCGTCGCCGGGAAGGACTGCGATGTTTAATTTCATATAAATAACTGTTCTTTTAGTCTCTTTTAAATAACACATATTTGGGTTCCGTGGGGACATAACTGTCGTCATCCCACAGGGTGCTCGTAATCATCAGGTCTGCACTGTAACGGTTACAAGCGATCGGCACGTTATGAACACGACACTGGCGAAGCAACATCTGGATGTCGGCTTCGTGAGGCTGCGGATTCAAGTCGTCGATCAGAAAGATCGCCAGATCCACTTCCTTCCGTACTACCATTGCTGCAATTTCGGCATCTCCGCCTAACGGACCGGAATGCATACAAGTAATTTCAGCACCTACGCCTTTCTCGTCGAAAGCGCTGCGAATCAGTCCACCGGTGGTTCCGGTACATACCAAATGATGATGGGAAAGGAATTCTGCATTGTGTACAGCCCATTCTACCATGTCTGCTTTACGGTTATCGTGCGCTACGAGCGCAATGGTCAATCTTTTGTTCATAACTAATACCTCCTATAATTATTGTTCGATCTTATTCAGCATCTTCAGCGTTGCCTTGATGGCGGCTTCTGTCTGGTCGGCATCAAGACCGCGGGTTTTAAAGTCTACTCCGGCAAAATTCCAGCTGATGATCGTCTGTACGAAAGCGTCGGTACGACCGCCGGGAGGAATAGATACGGAATAGTTGGTCAACATCGGGAATGGACGCCCCAGATCCGAATAGATCTTACGAAGGGCGCGAACGAATGCGTCATACTGTCCGTCGCCACAAGCCGATTCCTGATAAGCCTCACCGTTGATCTCGATCTTCAGTGTTGCTACAGGCCTCAGTCCCTGTGCCAAAGATAATGAATAATTTAATATACGGATACGTTGATCTGTCATAGTATCATGGTGAAGGACATCACTGATGATATAAGGCAGGTCTTCGGTTGTCACCATTTCTTTCTTATCACCCAACTCGATAATGCGCTCGGTAATCTTACGCATGGATTCGTCGTCGACGTCTATTCCGAGCGATTCCAGGTTCATACGGATATTGGCTTTACCGGATGTTTTTCCGAGTGCATATTCGCGTACACGTCCGAAGCGTTCGGGGATCAGGTCGTTGCAATACAGATTGTTTTTACTGTCGCCATCCGCATGCACACCGGCGCATTGCGTAAAGACATGTTCTCCGATAATCGGGCGGTTCGGGGCAATATGAATGCCGGAATAGGTTTCTACCAGACGGCTCGCGGCATTGATCTTTTCTTCTTTAATAGGAGTTTCTTCTCCCAGTTGATCTTTTATTACAGCGATCACACTGCTGAGCGGTGCATTTCCTGCCCGTTCCCCCAAGCCGTTGATAGTGGTATGTATACCGTGTATTCCCGCCCGCACAGCCGAGTAGACATTGGCTACTGCCAGGTCGTAATCGTTATGGGCATGGAAATCAAAATGCAGGTCAGGATAACGATCCACCATCTGCTTACAGAAATCGTATGTATTTCCGGGATTCAGAATGCCCAATGTATCAGGCAGCATAAAACGGCGGATGGGTAGGTCTTTCAACGCATCAACCAATAGGAATACATAGTCGGGAGAATTCTTGATCCCGTTCGACCAGTCTTCCAGATAAATATTTACATCAATACCTTTTTCGGTAGCCAGCGATACAACAGAACGGATATCTGCAATATGCTGTTCAGGCAATTTGCGGAGTTGTTCGGTTACGTGTTTATACGAACCTTTACAGAGTAGGTTTACCACGCGGCAACCGGCCGATTCGATCCAGTTGAGCGAGGCGTCGCCATCTACAAAACCCAATACTTCGAGCTTATGCAGATTTCCGGTACGTTCGGCCCAGGCAGCCACACGTTTCACGGCTTCGAACTCTCCGTCCGATACGCGTGCCGAGGCTACCTCTACGCGGTTCACTCCCAAATCGCTCAACAACATTTGTGCAATGCTGAGCTTTTCATGAGCCGCAAAGGAGACACCCGATGTCTGTTCCCCGTCCCGAAGGGTTGTATCCATTATTTCTACCATCCTATTTTCTGTTTGCTTCGTACGATTCTATTTTGGACTTGTTAGCCAAGAGGTAGTCGATATCGTCAAGGCCGTTTACCAGACAGTCTTTCTTATATGCGTTGATGTCAAAGGATTCGCTTTTACCGGTTGCATTGTTGGTTATCGTCTGCGAAGGGAGATCGATCGTCAGCGTCGCTTTCGGATCGGCTTCGACAGATGCGAATATCTCTGCCAGGAACTCAGGAGAAACAACAACCGGAACGAGCCCGTTGTTCATCGAATTGTTCTTGAAGATGTCGGCGAAGAAACTGCTGACAACAGCCCGGAATCCATATCCGGCAATCGCCCAGGCAGCATGTTCGCGGCTGGAACCGCTACCGAAGTTCTTTCCGGCTACCAGGATCTCTCCTTTATACGTCTTCTGATTCAGTACAAAGTCAGGATTAGGGTTGCCCGCCTTGTCATAACGCCAGTCGCGGAAAAGATTATCGCCGAAGCCCTCGCGTGTGGTCGCTTTCAGGAAACGGGCCGGGATGATCTGGTCTGTGTCTACATTCTCCAGAGGAAGAGGTACACAGGTGGATGTTACTATCGTGAATTTTTCTTTCATTTCGTTCTTTTGATTTTTCAGTTCGTAATCTTATTACATTAAATCTCTCGGATCGGTAATCTTTCCTGTTACTGCGGCAGCCGCTGCAACCAACGGACCGGCCAGGATCGTGCGTGCACCGGGTCCCTGACGACCTTCGAAGTTACGGTTTGAGGTGGATACGGCATATTTACCGGCCGGAACCTTATCTTCGTTCATGGCCAGACAAGCAGAACAACCCGGCTGACGCAGTTCGAAACCAGCCTCATTCAAGATTTTGTCGATACCCTCGGCACGGATCTGGCGTTCTACCTGCCAGCTTCCGGGTACGAGCCATACAATTACATCATCCGCTTTTTTCTTACCTTTCACCAAAGAAGCGAAATCGCGGAAGTCTTCGATACGGCCGTTCGTACAACTACCCAGGAAGACATAATCGATCTTTTTGCCCAATACCGGCTCTCCGGCAGTGAACCCCATATAATCAAGTGATTTTTTATAAGAGATACGGCCGGCTTCGTCCACACTCTCCATTGTCGGGATGCTTTCACGTATGCCCATTCCCATACCCGGATTGGTACCGTAGGTGATCATCGGGTCGATATCTTCGGCATGGAAAACAATCTCTTTGTCGAATTTTGCATCGGGATCGCTATATAGTTCGCGCCATTCAGCCAGGCTCTTTTCCCAGGCTTCGGCACGGGGGGCGAATTCGCGGTCTTTCAGATAGTCGAAAGTCACCTGGTCGGGAGCGATCATACCGCCACGAGCACCCATTTCGATGGACAAGTTACAGATAGTAAGGCGTTCTTCCATTGTTGTATTGCGAATGGCTTCGCCGGCATACTCAACGAAATAACCGGTGGCACCGCCTGTTGTCATCTTACTTATAATGTACAGGGCAAAGTCCTTGGCTGTTACGCCCGGTTTACGTTTGCCGTCGATAGTGATACGCATCGTCTTCGGCTTGCGCTGCATGATACATTGGGTAGCCAGAGTCATTTCCACTTCGCTGGTACCGATACCGAAAGCGATAGCGCCCATAGCACCGTGGGTAGATGTGTGGGAGTCACCACAAACGATCGTCATACCCGGCTGGGTCATACCTGTTTCCGGCCCTACCACATGGATGATACCATTCTTCGGATGTTGCAGACCGTAATAAGTCAGGTTGAAATCTTTAGCATTCTGCTCCAACGTATCTACCTGGTTTTTCGATACCGGGTCTTCGATCGGTTTCTCCTGGTTCAATGTCGGAATATTATGATCCGGCATACAAGTGATCTGTTCCGGACGGAAAGGCTTCAGGCCACGGGCACGTAACCCGGCGAAAGCCTGCGGACTGGTCACTTCATGGCAATACAGACGGTCGATATAAAATTGTATTGTTCCGTCGGGAAGGGTATCCACCACATGCTTCTCCCAAATCTTCTCAAATAATGTCTTGCTCATTGCTAATTATGTATTATGTTATTTTACGAACTTATTGATTGCATCGATAAAGGCTTCCACTGAAGCTGCGATAATATCGGTGTTGGCAGCAAACCCATAATAGTTATTCCCATCGTATTCAACCTGCATATGTACTTTACCCATATCGTCGCTACCCTTATTAATCGCCTGAATGAGAAACTCCTGGATAGTCATCGTGCGGTGAATGATCGATTTGACGGCTTTAATGGCTGCATCGACAGGACCGTTTCCGGATGCGGCAGCTTCAAACTTCTCACCGGCAATATCCAGACAGACACTGGCTACCGACTGTAAACCGACACCGGAAGTAACCTGCAGGTAATCCAGTTTAATACGATGCATGGCGGTACGGTCTTTGCCGGCCAGCATCAGTACGTCGTCGTCGTTGATATCTTTCTTACGGTCGGCCAGTTTCAGGAACTCTTCATATACCTTATCCAGCTTTTCCTGGCTCAGTTCCACACCCAATACACTCAGACGATGTTTCAAGGCGGCACGTCCGCTACGGGCTGTCAGTACGATTGCGTTATCGTCGATACCGACATCTTTCGGGTCGATGATCTCATAGCTTTCGCGGTTCTTCAATACGCCATCCTGGTGGATACCGGAAGAGTGAGCAAACGCATTACGTCCGACAATGGCTTTATTCGGCTGGATAGGCATATTCATCAGGCTTGAAACCATACGACTAATACCATAGATCTTAGTTGTATTGATATTTGTTTCGATAGCACGTTCTTTATGGCTGCGGAAGATCATGGCAACTTCTTCCAGGGAGGTATTTCCGGCACGTTCGCCGATACCGTTGATGGTTACTTCCACCTGGCGTGCACCATTCAAAACACCCTGTACGGTATTAGCGGTAGCCATTCCCAAGTCATTATGGCAGTGGGTAGAAATGATTGCATTCTGTATACCGTCTACGTGTTCCATCAGATATTTGATCTTTGCACCATATTCGTCAGGCAGACAATAACCGGTCGTATCAGGGATATTTACAACTGTGGCACCGGCTTTGATCACGGCCTCGACGACACGGGCCAGATAAGCATTGTCCGTACGTCCGGCATCTTCGCAATAAAATTCAATATCTTCCACATATCGTTTAGCATATTTCGTAGCTGCGATAGCACGTTCCAGAATTTCATCCTGGTTGGAATTGAATTTATAACGGATATGATAATCGGAAGTACCGATACCGGTGTGGATACGTCCGCGTTTAGCGTACTTCAAAGCTTCGGCAGCCACGTCGATATCTTTTTCGACGGCACGAGTCAACGCACAGATGGTCGGCCAGGTGACAGCTTTCGATATCTCGACAACACTATTGAAGTCCCCCGGGCTCGATACCGGAAATCCTGCTTCAATCACATCTACGCCAAGTTCTTCAAGCGCTCTTGCCACCTGAATCTTTTCAATACTGTTTAACTGGCATCCCGGAACTTGCTCACCATCTCTCAACGTGGTGTCAAAAATAAATAATCTGTCTGACATAATCTTATACTCTTAAATTTGTTTATATTCTTGTTTGTATCCATAAAAAAAGCCCTTCTCACAAGGAAGTGAGAAAGGCTCTTTAATATCTTCATGCATCAGAAAAGCACGTACAGTCTCACTTCCTATCCCGTTCCCAGAGTAGAATAATGTTTAGAGAAATAATGAGACTATTTGCTATGTTCTGTTTCATTGTCTTTTCTTATTTAACGCTGCAAAGATACAGCCTTTTTTTAAACCGCCAAATATAAAACGATATTTTTTATACGCTTTTTCTTATAATCTGAAAGAGGAAATACAATTGAATCTATAATTCATTAGTTCAAGAATGATAAAATGTACCGTTATTTGGTTATCCTCAGCTTATCGATCTCCTTCCCTTCCGTATCCAGTATTTTTATGTTCAACACCCTGGAATCAACTTCCGCCTTCAATACGGTATTATTGGAATTTACAATAATGGGAAACCGAACGTCCTCTTTCGCATCATTCCGTATATAACGGTGAAGATGAGCACAAAGCATAATATCGACACCTGCATTATTCAGTAATGGCATAAACTTTTCAGCCACTTCCTCATTGCCATGCCATCCGCCAAAAGGAGGAATATGACAAACAACCACTTTGAATGGTGCTTCCTTATATTCTTTGCTTTCAAGTACGCCTTTCAACCATTCAGCCTGCTCCGTACGATATTGGTCATAGACAGTTATTCCGGCATACTCCAGGTCTGAATCCGGCTTATCTTCACCGCTATCCAAAATAACGAAACAGACAGGTCCCTGGCGAAACATATAATAGATATGTTCCTGTTTGGGAGAAAAATAGTCCTGGAAAGCCGTTGCGAAAGATCCGCGTGTTTCATGATTACCACGGGTATAATACATCGGTATTTCAGAAGCAAAAAGTTCTGTTGCCTTATCCATAAAGCCTTCGAATATTTCTTTTTCACTATTGAAGATAGATACCATATCTCCATTGAACAGGAACATATCGGTTGTTTTCAGGTCACAATGTGATACAAGCTTTTCCAAAAGATCACTCTTGCCATGAATATCATTAACCATCGCAAAGTTAACCGCTTGCCTGCCATGATCGCTGGTCTGAAACTCTAATGGTTGTTTCCCGTAAACAGAGGTGGCAGCCACATTCCCATATATCACTCGCCAACCGACATGACTCAGGACCTCCTGTGAATATACCCGATACCGATAACGTGTACCCCCCTTCAATCCTTTCAGATGAACTGCATGAACGGTAGATGTCTGCTTTATTCCGTTCTTTGCATTGAAGAACTTCGGACGTTCCGTCTGATAAAAATGTGTCCCGTCATCCGGTGCCAGCTCCACCCAACCTACCGATGGTTTATTGACCGTCCAGACGATTGTCACTTCATTCTCACCCAGATTTTGCAGATAAGGGGCATGGGTGATTTGGATGTCATCCTGTGAAAAGGCAGGAAGAATAGCCAATAACAAAAAGAAAAAGAAAAGATTGATCTTATTCATGGTATTATTTTAAGTTATTAATGATTTGAATTTTACAAAGATATTCAGTTCATCGCTCCTTTACAAGAAAATAAGTAGTATAAAAAAAGAGGCATATCCATCGCGGACACGCCTCTCGTCTTTACTTACTATAATTTACAAATTAATTTCCTTTAAACGGATTCTGTTCAGATTCACTGATAACAGTATTCTGTGTGAATTCCAATTGTGGAATCTGATACAGGAAGCGGTAGTCATTAGACGGCAAATAACCGTAAGGAGCTTTATCGGTCGGATTATAGTTATCCAGGAAATTCAAGCCCAAAGAGAAATGACCTGCCGGATCTTCCGTGGTTGCAGCATAACGATAAAGCGGTTTCTGCAAACGCATCAAATCATACATACCTGTTACACCTTCTCCTAATAATTCCTTACGGCGTTCTACATAAATAGCTTCCAAAAGTACATCTTTATCAACTGCCGTGGTCGGTTTAGCCACTTCACGAGCGTTTTGCAACGTATTCAGATGAGACAAAGCTGCTCCCAGGTTGTTCAGGTTAGCTTCAGCTTCCGCCATGATCAATAACATTTCAGCACTACGCATGTAGCAAAATTCAGGATAGGTATGTCCCTGAGGAGAACCATTGGCATCACCATAATATTTGAATTTGTTATATGCCCATTTAGCCCTTGTTTCCTCATTACCATTAGCTGTACGATGCCAGAACATAACGGGTTTCACATCAGCATCTGTCACACCTTCTGTTTTTGTACATTTACTGCCACGGAAATCAGTTTCGTCAAACAATTGTACATACCTGGAATCAACAAATAAGTTGATGAAGCTATAAATCGGACCATCAGTCATACCTTCACCATAACCCGGATCCTGATTATACCAATAGTTAAACTCTGTATTGGAACTAATATTAGACAAGTTTGTAAACTTAATTCCCCAGATAACTTCCTTACATCCGTCTGATATTAGATTATCAAACCCACTACACCATTCCGTTTTAGTCATCAATGAAGAATGATTGTCATACAACTTCTTTGCTTCCGTCAGTGCATTATTCCAGTCACCCATCACCTGATATACACGAGCCAGATAACCGGCAGCAACTTCAGCATTCACACGCCATTCTTCGCTACGTTCAAAAGAAGCCAGCAGAGATTCTGCATCTTTAAGATCCTTGATCACCTGCTGATAACCTTGTTCTACAGTAGAAAAAGGCATGGAATCAGGATCATCGGAAGACAAACGAAGAATAACACCACGTTTATCTTTAGCAATAGCATAAGTCTGCTGATAATTCAAAAGTAGATTGAAATAAGCGATACCACGCATGGCCAGGCACTGTCCTTTCAATTCAGCTTTCTCAGCTTCACTACCTGTCGCTTCGGGAAGTGCATCAATAATGACATTTACCTGGTTGATAATTTTATACATATTTGTCCAGATTCGTTTTGCATAGTCACCAGCAGATTGCGTACGACCTTCGCTAAAACGATAGTGATCCTCTACCGAACCACCGTAATTCTTTGTACTCAGGATATCTGCACCCAGCAAATCATATCCCATGCACAGCCCGGTAACACCAGCATAACAAGCATCGTTCTGACTGCTGGCACCGGACTCACCTAATAATAAATATTTATAAGTACCGGTCAACGACATATTCAATCCCGTCGTACTGGAGAGGATGGTTGATTCATCTACATCCGTTGATGAATTGGTAGTCAATTCCCCCGTACAATTGCTCAGAGAGATCGCCAATAAAGCAATTGCTGTAAATTTAAATGTTCTATATAATCTTTTCATACTTCGACTTAATTAAAATGTTACCTGAATACCTGCCATATAAACTCTTCTTGATCCCTGAACACCATTATCGGTTTCGGTATTACCATTGTAGTTATTACCTAACACACCGGTTTCCGGTTCGCTGTGACGTTTAGCAGCCGGTCCGAATGTACACAGGTTATCACCTGTCAGATAAACACGAGCATTGGCAATACCCAGTTTCTGAGTCAACATTTTCGGAATCGTATAGCCCAATGTAACGTTTCTCAAACGCAGAAAGTCGTTGTTGAACAAGAAGAAATCCGTACGTTTCACATTCAAGCTGGCATTAGCGGAAGACAAACGGGAGAACTCAGCCTGATCACCCGGTTTTTCCCAACGTTTTCCTTCCACCAGGTCCTGAATCATGCCTACGCCATCCAAACCTGCTGTACGTTCCAACCAGGTATAATCGTACATAGTAGCTCCAAACGAAGCATAGAACATGAATGACAAGTCAAATCCTTTATAATTAAATGTATTGGTAATAGATCCGAAAGCAGTCGGAATAGCTGATCCGCACCATTGGTAATCATTCATGGTCACATCCGAATAGTTTTCAGTTGTTTTCCATCCGCCATTACCATCCTTGATCAGATAAAGACGATTACCATTGTCCGGATTTACGCCGGCATGTTTCGGCATGTAAAATTCATACAATGAATGTCCTTCTTCCAGTTTATAGGTTGCACCACGATTTGCATAAGTATAAGCACCACCAGGCAAATAAGTTACTTCATTGTCCAAAGTAGAGAAGTTTAAGTCAATATTCCACTGGAACTCCTTATTCTTAATAGCGGCAGCGCTTAAAGTAATTTCAAAACCACTGTTACGGACATTACCTAAGTTCGTATTGTAACCGGCAGCATCCCCAACCTGTGCTGACAACGGCAGGTCACGATAATACAACAAATCTTTTGAACTGCGTGAATAATATTCGATTGTTCCACTCAGACGATTCAGGAAAGAAAAGTCTACTGCAATGTTATATTGTTCGTTTCGTTCCCATTTCAGGTTTGGAGTGGCAATAGTCATCGGCTTGTAACCAGCTGCACCAAACAGGTTTTCTTTTGTATAATAAGCCTGGTAAGCATACAGAATTTCATCTCCAGCCTGCCCGTTACCTGCATTACGAGGATATAACTTATCATTACCCGACGTACCATAGCTACCACGAAGAGAAAGATTATCCAACCAACTGCTTGTATTTTCCATGAATTTTTCTTTCGAGATTCTCCAGGATGCACCTACAGAGAAGAAGTTACCCCAGCGACTATCTTTGCTGAAACGGGAAGATCCGTCACGACGGAAAGAAGCCGACAAGTAATATTTGTTCTGGAAATTATAATCCACCTTACCAAAGAACGACAGCAAAGAATAACGATTGCGCCAGGAGTTAATTTCCCAATTAGTTGTTGTTGAAGCCGTTTCAAATTGACCTATCTGCATGATACCTTCACCATAACTATAGTCATACTGTTGGTTATAGTGATAAAACTCATGACCTAACATAAGATCCAGATTATGTTCACCAAAAGATTTATTCCAGGTCAACAAATTATTCCAGGTTACAGACTGAGTCTTGTAATTAGTACGGGAAGCCCAACCACCATTTGTAAGCACTGTAACACCGTATGGCTGCTGTTGTCCTTGTCCGTGAACAGCTGAACCATATTGATATTGCGTTTCCGTAATATCATCCAGGTTTACATTCGTCTTGAATTTTATATCGAAAGGCAGATTCAGACCTGCAAAATAGTGAGCTGTCAGCATGCCACCTTCTTTATTGTTAAAGTCGTCATCATTAGGGTTATTCCAATAGTCACCGGAATTAGCCAAACTGTGTATACCAAAGAAGTTTGCTGTATTTTCACCAAAATCATAGATACGCTTTCCTGTCTTTTCGGAAGTATACCAAGCAGTGTTATCTTCGTTACGCAACCAAGGTGAATTCAATGTATTTGTATATACAGTAGCACGGGTTGCACCGGAGATATTCTGACGTGAATAGCTATAAGCCAGGCTTCCACCCATATTCAACCAATTCGTCAACTCGGTAGTAACACTGGCACGGAATGAATAACGTTTATAATACTGGTTATTAGCATACCCCTTATCATTCAAATAAGATAAAGATGTGAAATAATTGGTTTTGCCATCTTGTGTAGCACCACTGACATCAATGCCGTAATCCTGACGCAATTTTCGTGAGAACAAAGCACCATACCAGTCATAATCGCTTTCATCCCACACCATTTCCAGGTCCGGGTTAGTCCAGCAATTACCATCGCCATCATGCAGTACATAATTGGAAGCATCGCCTGTCCATTTAAACGGAGTGACATATACAGTTTCTCCCTTTGAGTTTACACGCGGATTGACAGCACGTGACAATAGATTAGCAGAAGCATAATCACCGGCCGTCTTTGAATCCAGACCTTCTACATAGTGTTTGTCATTATAAATACCACGCCACAAATTAGTTAATTGCTGGTAGGGATCTGCCTTTTTAGGATTTGCTACCGCATTGTCGGAAGTACCCCAAGCACCACGGAAATTTATAACCGGCTTACCGACTTTACCTTTTTTAGTTGTAATTACCACGACTCCGTTTGCTGCACGTGAACCGTACAGTGAAGAAGCGGCAGCATCCTTCAAAACAGTCATTGACTCAATGTCTGAAGGTGAAATAGAATTTATACTACCGTCATAAGGCATACCATCCACCACATATAACGGAGTTGTCTTACCGGACATAGAACTGATACCACGAATCTGGATACGAGTTTCACCACCCGGGTTACCTTCATTATTGGAAACATTCACACCGGCACTCATACCTTGTAAGGCTTCCGTAAAGCTAGTAGCAGAAATTTTTTCCAGTTGATCAGACTTTACCACAGAAGCAGAACCTGTAAAAGAGGACTTTTTTGCTGTACCATAAGCAACAACTACGACCTCATCCAAATCCTGAGTATCGCTTGTCAGCTTTACTTTTATTGAACTTTGTCCATTCCAAACAACCTCCTGTGTCTGTAATCCGACAAAAGAAACAACAAGAACATTTCCTTTTTGAATACCATCCAATACAAAATTACCATCCATATCCGTAATTGTACCATAGGAAGTACCTTTGATAGAGATAGAGGCACCGGCAACCGGCCCCATTTCATCCTCTACGAAACCTGTAACTTTGTTTTTCTGCTGCGTGATCGTAGCACCTAATGAGGTCGGAATCACAACGGCATTAATAGTCCCGGCTGAAGCAAATACAGTAGCCAGAAGTAATGCCTTAACCAGTCTCGAGTTTGTCAACATAAGCTAAAATTACAATTAAACGATTAAACCTATTTTAACTACGCGATAGCGTTCACAAATACTCTGATTTGATTTAAAATAAGAGACTGACTTTCTGAACTTTAATACTATCGAGGAAATACCTGATCTCCAGAAAAGCATTTAAATACTTAAATTAAATGCCATAGTCTCTATAGAACTATTGTCTTGTTTTTTAGAATAAAGTAGGTTTTGTTAAATTCTTGAAGCATGCATAAATATACAAGAATACTTATTTTATCTCTACTAATATCGATATACCAATGGCAATAAACAACTTAAGGTTGTTTTTATATAATACACACCTTGCATCTCTTTGGGATTACTTATGTTAAAATTCTTAACCAATAACATTTTAACGGTATAATTAAACTCAAATTAAATAATATTACTATATTTGTCTCCTGGAATATATGAGTTCTATAGAAACTATGGTATTCAAGACATAAAAAAGGAGCCCCTAAAAGCTCCTTCTTACTATTAATAGTAATCTAGTTTTTACTGCCCGCTCCAGGGATTCTGATCAGCCTCTGAGATTGCATCGTTATTAAGGATTTCCATTTGAGGAATCTGACAGAAGAAACGGTAATCATTCGATTCAAGAATCCCCACAGGTTGAAGATCACTGACATTATATCCATTCAAGTATTGCATACCCCATACATAATGCCCGGCAGGATTTGCTGTCGTTTCACCATAACGCACCAATCGCTTCTGCAAACGAACCAGATCATAAAAACCTGCCTGTCCTTCACAAATCAGTTCTTTACGACGTTCTTTGTAGATATCTTCTAATAATGAATCCCCACCACTA
This sequence comes from Parabacteroides goldsteinii, assembly GCF_015550595.1. Taxonomy (GTDB): domain Bacteria; phylum Bacteroidota; class Bacteroidia; order Bacteroidales; family Tannerellaceae; genus Parabacteroides; species Parabacteroides leei. The sequence continues at coordinate 439,653 of NZ_JADNBB010000002.1, read as the reverse complement.
TTGGTAGTCGGAGTCGCATTACGTGCAACCTGCAAACGATTCAATAAAGTAAGAGCCTCTCCTGTACTACCTTTCTGTGCAGCAGCCTCCGCCATAATCAGCAACATTTCAGCACCACGCATCAAGCACACTTCAGGACGGGTAGCACTCTGGATCACACTTCCTCCATCTTCTCCATAATGTTTATACTTATCGAACGCCCATTTTGTATTGATTTCTTTGTTTGCATTCTTTGTTCGTTTCCAGAACTGATAGCGGTCTTCCTTTTCTTCAAATAATTTCACAAACTGCTCATCCACAAAGTAATCCAGGAAAGAATAGATCGGTCCATCCGCATAACCTTCACCATAACTTTCGTCCTGATTGTACCAGAAGTTAAACTGCGTACTACCTCCCAGGTTGTTATCGGCTGTATACTTCATCGCCCAAACCACTTCCGGATAATTGCCGCTGATCATATCGTCGAATCCCGAACGATACTGTTCACGCGTCATCAACTGACTATGGTTGTCATAAACGATCTTCGCTTCATTGTAAGCCCCTTCCCAGTTCTGCATCACCAGATATACACGAGCCAGAATACCGGAACAGATCTCCGAATTAATTAACCATAAGTCTGTCGGATGATAATCAGCAAGCAACGACTTTGCAGTGGTAAGGTCAGATACGATCTGAGTATATATTTCCTCCACAGTTGAAAAGCCTTTATGAGCCTCATCAGTGGAAGATGTACGCAAAATCACACCCCGTTTGTTTTTTGCAATAACATACGTCTGCTGGTAATTCTGAATCAAATGGAAGTATTGGATTCCACGCATAGCCAGTGCCTGCCCTTTAATATGCTTCTTTTGCGTTTCATCACCGCTGGCATTATCTACATTGGTCAGGATAATGTTAGCACGGTTGATCACGTTATAGCACATCGACCATATCTTGGATGCATTCCCATCCGCCTGAGTCTTTGAGTTCGAATATTGATAAGCCGTTACCTGGTCGCCACCCATATTAGTATGGCTCACGATATCCGCACCTCCTGCATCGACATACATTTGGAAACCCGGAAGCCCGGCATATACACGATCGCCTTTATCCGTATTAAAATACAACTGTTTATAAGCCGAGGTCAATACTTTTTCCAGCTGGGATATATTCTCGAGCACATCCGTATCATTCACTTTCACATACGAACTGGTTGTCAGATCGTCATCACATCCTGTCAGGGTAAAACCTACAAAAACGAGGGACAGGAAGGATATGTTTATAAATAATCTTTTCATAAATATCTTTTTTGCATTTATAATGTGATTTGAATACCGACCATATACAGTCTTCTTGAACCCTGAATACCGTTATCCGTTTCAGCGTTACCATTATAACTGTTACCCATTACACCTGTTTCGGGATCTGTAAAGCGCTTCTTTGCCGGTCCGAAAGTCAACAGGTTATTACCTGTCACATACACACGCAGGTTTTCCACCAATGCCTTACGGCTGATATTCTTTGGCAAAGTATAACCTAAAGTCAGGTTTCTCAGACGCCAGTAATGGTTGTCAAACACAAAATTATCGGCATATTTAACTGTTGCGCCATATTGAGTATACGACCAACGGGGGATAAGTGTTCCCGCATCACCCGGCTGCCTCCAGCGGTCTTCCACCAATTCTTGTACGACACCTACACCCGGACGGTTCATAATACGTTCTTTATAGGTATAGTCAGAAATCTTTGATCCATAAGAATAATAGAACATAAACGACAGGTCGATCCCTTTAAACTGGAAGTTGTTGGTGATAGAACCAAATACTTTAGGAATAGCGGAACCACAATATACAAAATCATCAGTAGTTACTTTCGCCTGATCTTCCGTACGTACCCAACCGCCATTACCATCACGGATCAACCAACCCGGCAAACCTGTTTCAGGATTCACACCGTCATATTGAGGAGCGATAAATTCGTAGATAGACTTACCTTCTTCCATTTTATAGGTACAAGCCGTACCGGCATAGGTATAAGCACCAGTCGGCAGATAAGTAACCTCATTCTTTAAGGTACTCATATTAGCATCGATATCCCATCTGAAATCTTTTGAAGTAAAGATGTTGGCATTGACAGTTATTTCAACACCACTATTACGAAGGTCACCGATATTCATATTATATCCGGAAGCTGCACCTACCTGGGCCGACAGAGGCAATTCTTTATAATACAACAGGTCATGGGATGTACGGGAATAATATTCCACCGTACCGCTCAGACGACTGAGGAAAGAAAAGTCCAAACCTACGTTCCATTGCTTATTGCTCTCCCATTTCAGATCCGGAGTCGGAGTTGTGGAAGGCTTCAAACCTGATTTCAGGTAAAGGTCGTCACTTTCGTAAGTTCCCTGATAACCATATAATACTTCATCACCTGCTTTACCGTTACTAGCGTTACGTACGATCAATTTATCGTTACCGGTCGTACCATAACTGGCGCGAAGTACCAGATTGTCAATCCATTTTGCATCTTCCAGGAAACCCTCTTTCGATATTCTCCAGGAAGCACCGGTCGACCAGAATGTACCCCAACGGTTATCGGAACTGAAGCGGGAAGAACCATCCTCACGAATAGAGGCAGAGAGATAATACTTATTCAGGAAATTATAATCCAACTTTCCAAAGAATGATAACAAAGAATACTTATCACGGCCTCCCCATACACCAAAATTTTTGGTTGTATTCGATAACTCGTATTTACCTAATTCCATGATTCCTTCACCCCAACCTTGCTCATAGTGGGAATCCCAGGTATACCACTCGTGACCAGCCATAGCGGAGATATTATGATCACCGATCGACCAGTCGCCCGACAACACATTATTCCAGGTAGTAGAGCGCTTATTGAAATCATAACGGCTGGCATAACCTCCATCCGCCAGGATAGAAATTCCATAAGGAGCAGTCTGACCACTACCATGCACAGCAGATGTATACACCATTGAACGACTCCAATAATCGTCGATATTCAAAGCAGAACGGAACTTTAGGTTATACGGCAATTTAAACTCTGTGTTAAACTGAGCCGAAAGAATATGCCCCATATTATTATCAAAACTATCATCATTCCCATTATCCCAATAGTCACCCGAATTGTTCAGGACATGCGCTCCAAAGAAGTTGTTGGTATATTTACCATAGTCGTACATTCTTTTTCCGGTCTTTTCCGAAACCACCCATCCTGTATTATCCTCGTTACGCAACCAGGGAGACGACAGTGTTGTCGTAAAGTTTGCAGCACGGCTGGCACCTCCCGATACATTTTGGCGATGACGGGAATATGACAAGCTACCTGCAACTTTCCACCAGTCGAACAGTTCCGTACTTAAATTCGTACGGAAAGAATACCGTTTGTAATACTGGCGATTTCCATACCCCTGATCATCCAGGTAACCACCGGAGAAGAAATATGAAGTCTTACCATTTCCGGTTTGCCCACTTATATCCACACTATAATCCTGACGTAGTTTTCGGGAGAAGATGGCCTTATAAACATCCCAGTCGTCTTCATCCCATACATATTCCAGATTAGGATTCATGTAAGGATTTCCGTTACCGTCATGCAAAACATAATCTTCGTTGATGTATCTAAACGGGGTCACATAAATAGTTTCACCCTTTGAATTTCTCGTTGCTTTTACCTGCTTGGTCAATGCCTGGGAAGATGCATAATCGCCGGCAGCCTTGGCATCCATGCCGTCGTAAAGCAATGCATCGTAATACAATGCATACCAGGTATTTTCCAACTGTTGATAAGGATTAGCCTTTTTAGGGTTCTTTACCGCATTGTCGGAAGTACCCCACGCCCCGCGGAAATTAATCTGAGGTTTAGCTGATTTCCCCCTCTTGGTAGTAATCATCACAACACCATTCGCAGCACGCGAACCATACAAAGAGGTTGCCGCAGCATCCTTCAACACCGTCATCGATTCGATATCCGTCGGATTGATCTGGTTAAGACCACCATCGTAAGGCATACCATCCACAATATACAAAGGATCAGCCTTTCCGGACATAGAAGCAATACCACGAATTTCGACACGAGCTTCAGCACCGGGGTTACCTTGTACGTTTACAACATTCACACCGGCCGACATACCTTGTAATGCTTCAGTAAAACCGGTACCCATTACCTTTTCCAGTTTCTCTGCTTTCACAACAGAGGCCGACCCGGTAAAGGTCGATTTCTTAGCTGTACCATAAGCAACAACCACAACTTCATCCAAATCCTGTGTCGCATCACTCATCTTGACATTTAAGTTGGCTTGCCCGTTCCACGTAATCTCCTGCGTAGCCAAGCCGACAAAAGATATTACAATAACCGATCCCCGCCGGACATTATCCAGGGTAAATCGACCGTCGGTATCGGTAATCGTACCGACAGAAGTTCCTTTTACTACGACAGAAGCACCGGCTATGGGCCCCATATCGTCAGAGACAAGGCCTGAGACCTTATTTCCCTGTTGTACTACCATCGTTTCGGGACTTGTTGGAATAGCTGCAACTACAGTACCCGCAGCTCCAAACAATACAGAAAACATTAGTGATTTAATTAGTTTTGAGTCTGTCCACATAGTTAAATTCAAGACTTTAATTAAATAATTTTAATCATAACAGTATTCATTTCATTAGAGGTTACACTTCTCTCCTCAAAAAGCGCCAGGTCCATACGCACTAAAATAAAGTTCACAAAATCAAGACACACAACTTTTTACCCACAAACACCAACCCATTTATCTTGACTAAACACACCGTACTTTCTTCAACAAATATAATCTATCATTAATAACCGCAAGCATAAAAATATATATTTAATACTTTATTCCTCACTATTTAACAATTCTTTGTAAAGAAAAGTAACTCCATAAAAACTCCTAACCTATCAAATACAATAAGTATATGAGATCAATAAACCCGCTCCACCAATAACGGGCTTTAACATATAAAACCGTGATGTTCCATACCGATGACAGATGACAGATTCAGTTGCAGATAAAAACAGCTATCTGCAACCGTTTACAACCTAATAGCCAAACAAATACAAACAACAGTTGCAGATGACAGATAAATTCGGAAAACTTTATGATAGAAAACTTACTTAGCTAAAATTTGTCACACAGGCAACCACTATATCCCTTCCCGGCACCTTTTATTGCATAGCCAGGGAGTTTCTAAATCAAAAGTCCCCGCTACTTATTATTACCCTGTACAGGGTAGCTATCCAAGGTGTACAGGATGAATAATCAGGGTGTACAGGATAATCAGACAAGATGTACAGGGTATATTTAATAAGTAAGGACTTTGGTATTAATAAGTCATGAGGAAAGACTTAGCTAGTCATAGGTTTATGCTTAACTGGTAACGGGAAAGAAAAAGCGGCAACCCGGAACATACCGGATTACCGCTTTATATCGCAAGATGTTTAATACTTATTTATCGCACCAACTATTAGTTGTTTTCGGGACGAAGTTTACGAACAACAGCACCGGCACGCCACATTTCGCTTTCACGAAGTGCTTTCAGTTCTTTTTCAAGACCTTCACGGTAGTCAGGTTTGCTGTTAGTATCGATAGAACGCTGTGCTTCGTTACCGCATGCAACTTCGCTATACAATTTCTGGAATACAGGTTTTGTGGCATCGTGGAACGGGCCCATCCAGTCCAAAGCACCGCGCTGTGCAGTAGTTGAACAGTTTGCATACATCCAGTCCATACCATTTTCTGCGAACAAAGGCATCAACGACTGTGTCAATTCTTCTACTGTTTCATTGAATGCTTCAGAAGGTTCGTGACCATTTTCACGCAGTGTTTCGTACTGCGCAAGCAGCAATCCCTGGATTGCACCCATCAAAGTACCACGTTCGCCGGTCAGGTCGGAATATACTTCTTTCTTGAAAGTTGTTTCGAACAAGTAACCTGAACCCACACCGATACCCAGTGCGATTACACGATCCCATGCTTTGCCTGTTGCATCCTGGAAGATTGCGTAGCTTGAGTTCAAACCACGGCCCTGCAGGAACATACGACGAAGTGAAGTACCCGATCCTTTCGGAGCAACCAGGATTACGTCTACATCGGCAGGAGGGATGATGTTTGTACGTTCTTTATAAGTAATACCGAAACCGTGAGAGAAATACAAAGCCTTACCCGGAGTCAGGTATTTTTTGATACGCGGCCATACTTCAATCTGTGCGGCATCTGAAAGCAGATACTGTATGATTGTCGCTTTTTCGCAAGCTTCTTCGATATCGAACAGTGTTTCGCCCGGTACCCAACCGTCTGCAACGGCTTTTTCCCAAGTCTTACCACCTTTACGTTGTCCTACAATTACGTTAAAACCGTTGTCGCGCAAGTTCAGGCTCTGACCCGGACCTTGTACGCCGTAACCTATCACAGCGATAGTTTCGTCTTTCAATACTTCTCTTGCCTTTTCCAACGGAAATTCTTCGCGGGTTACTACATTTTCGTCAACGCCGCCAAAATTCATTACTGCCATTTTCTTTTTACTATTAAAATGTATATAAAATAATTTGTCTCTTTCTATATGGTTATTTCCAAGTAACGGCGGCACGGCTGATCGCTTTGCCGTCATTACATATTGCCATATTATATTTGTCTGCGGATACTTCCTGATGATGAAGGGTCAACTCCATACCGTATTTACCTTCAGACTGATAAGCTATTTCGAAACGGCTTATCTCTTTTTCACGGAACATGCCGATATCGAACAGGTCGAGCAGATGCTCCATATATTTGATACTGTTCAGATGACCGTTCACATCGAGGTCACTGTATTTCACACGATAGGACTCACCGGGTATGTTGTTTTCTACCGGGGCGATCTTACCGGGTTTCTCGATCGGACAGGGACGGTCGGTGACATAGGCACTCAGCCCTTCTACATCGAGCAAGGTCGGACGACGGGTTTCCACATCGATAGCCGCCCAGATGGAACGGGCAAAGCCGAATGTTTTACCTTCTCCATTCACCAATTCGAAACAACGGCTGGTAAATAACTTTCCGACTTCATCGACCCAGGTATATAAGGTTACGGACTCGGACATAGCCGGATAGGAAGTCATTTCGATTGCCAGACGGGAAAGCACCCATGCGGTATGCCTTTCGGTCATGTCGTTATAACCGAATCCACGGTCGGCGGCATGACAGGAAGCGGCGTGCAGCAAATAAGTTCCGATCATCGGAATAGTGATGCGGCCCCGAAAGTCCATTAGATAGGACTCGGTTACGAAATGAAATTCTCCTACTTTGTTCTTCTCCATAATCTTCTTTTTACAAGGGACGAAGTCCTTCTATTTGTATTAATGTTTATCCTGCAACTTCTTTTCCATCGAGGACAGCATATCGCTCAGACGCTCTACCTTACTCTTCGTAATCGCAACACGACCGGAACGGATGAATTGCAACACACCGATCGTCTCACTCAGTTCTTTGAACAAGGCTTGTGTTTCATCATAATGACCACTCTTTTCGAGTACGACACAGCTCTCGTTCATTTCGAGGATACGGGCATTATACTTACGGATCAGATCTTCTACCGTACCCATCTTGATAAAGAGTTCGGTACTCAGTTTGTAAAGAGCTATTTCCTGGTAAACCAGGTCCTCATCCGTATTATAATAAGCTTTCAGAATATCCACACGTTTGTCGATCTGCTTAACGACCTTATCGATCGTATCTTCGTCGGCAAAGGTAGTAATTGTAAACTTATGTATTCCCTTTATAGCAGAGGGAGAAACAGAAAGCGTCTCAATATTCAGTTGCCGGCGCGTAAAGATAACGGTTATCTGGTTCAGAAGACCTACTGTGTTTTCTGAAAAGATAATAACGGTATATAAATTTTTCGTATTCATAATTGTTCCTCCTTACTTAGCACCTAAAATCATATTCGTAACGCTTCCTCCGGCCGGAACCATCGGATATACCATTCCACAGGTTTCCACGTTGGCAACCAACAGGTAAGCGCCGTCATGGTTAAGCATTTCTTCTATTGCACCGTCCAGTTCTTCACGGCTGTCAACAGCGCGGGAAGCAATACCGAATGCCTTGGCTATCGCGACAAAGTCCGGATTTTTCATGATGGTGTTCGAATAACGTTCCTGGAAGAACAATTCCTGCCACTGGCGTACCATACCGAGGAAATTATTATTAAGAACGATGATCTTCACATTCAGTTCTTCCTGCATGATGGTTCCCAGTTCCTGGATAGTCATCTGGATACCACCGTCGCCGGTAAAGAAACAAACCGTACGGTCGGGAGCACCCAGTTTGGCTCCGATAGCAGCGGGAAGACCGAAGCCCATCGTACCCAGACCTCCTGAAGTTACCACGCTACGGGTTTGTTTATATTTGAAGTAACGGACACCCATCATCTGATTTTGACCTACATCGGTAACCAGGATGGCATCATTGCCGGTTGCTTCGGATACTTTACGTACTACTTCACCCATCTTCAACTGACCTTCGGTAGGGAAAAGTTCCTTACGGATCACTTTTTCTTCTTCTTCCTTTTCATCCGGCTCAAACTCGGCATTCCATTCGGGACGCTTCCGTTCTTCCAATAAAGAGGTGATCATCGGAATGGTGTGTTTGGCATTACCCAATACCTTTACATCAACAGGTACATTCTTTCCGATTTCCGAGTTGTCGATATCCAGATGGATAATTTTTGCCTGCTTGGCGTATGTCTTCAAATCGCCGGTTACACGGTCGTCGAAACGCATACCGATAGCGATCAACACATCACATTCGTTTGTCTTCCGGTTAGGTCCTACATTTCCATGCATACCAAGCATACCTTTATGTAAGGGAAAGTCGGAAGGAAGTGCCGACAATCCTAATACGGTCGAACCGGCAGGTATATCGTTTTTCTCCAAAAAGGCTTTCAATTCCTCTTCTGCCCCTCCCAGGATAACCCCCTGGCCTACCAGACAGAATGGTTTCTTTGAACCATTGATCAGAGCGGCAGCGGCTTCAATACGTTCCTGCTTGATATCCGGCTCCGGCTGATAACTGCGTATATAATTTACCTTTTCGTATTCATAATCCACCAAACCTACTTGTGCATCTTTGGCCAGGTCAAGTACTACCGGACCGGGACGTCCCGTCGATGCGATATAGAAAGCACGGGATACGGCCCAGGCTATTTCTTCCGGCTTACGGATCTGATAGGCCCATTTAGTGATTGGTTGCGTAATACCGATTACGTCGACTTCCTGAAAAGCGTCGGTACCCAGCAGTGGAGACGGAACTTGTCCGGCAATTACTACCATCGGCGTACTGTCCATCAACGCATCGGCAATACCGGTAATGGTATTTGTTGCTCCTGGTCCGGAAGTAACCAACGTTACCCCCACTTTACCGGAAACGCGGGCATATCCCTGAGCCGCATGTGTTGCACCTTGTTCATGGCGTACCAGAACGTGTTTCAATTGATCTTTATAGTCATATAAACTATCATATATAGGAATTGCCTGTCCACCCGGATAACCGAAGATAGTATCTACTCCTTCAGCGATCAGCGCTTTCAGCAAAGCTTCCGAACCGGTTATCTTTTGTTTATCCATCTCTAAATTATAGTATTTGGTGTTTTATTAATCTTCTACAATTCGTACACCGCCTTTATCGGCCGAAGCAACCATCTTTGCGTATGCCTTCAGTGCTTTCGATACCGTACGCTGGCGGAAAGGAGGAGTAAAGGCTTTCGGTCCGCGGGCTTCTTCTGCCTGACGGCGCTTGGCGAGTTCTTCATCGCTAACCTTTACGTTTATGGTTCTCTCAGGTATATTAATTTCAATAATATCGCCGTCTTTCACTAAGCCAATCGCTCCACCTGCTGCTGCTTCGGGAGAAATATGTCCGATTGACAAACCTGATGTTCCACCGCTGAAGCGTCCGTCTGTGATCAATGCACATTCCTTACCCAGGTGTTTACTCTTTATATAAGAGGTAGGATACAACATTTCCTGCATACCCGGACCACCCTTCGGACCTTCATAGGTGATAACGACGACATCGCCGGAGACGACTTTGTCTTTAAGGATACCCTCGCAAGCAGCATCCTGCGAATCGAAAACTTTTGCCGGACCTGCAAAACGGAAGATACTTTCATCTACCCCTGCCGTTTTGACAACACAACCATCCTGCGCTATATTTCCGTAAAGAACAGCCAGACCACCATCTTTTACATAAGCATGTTCCACATCACGGATGCAACCGGCAGTACGGTCTGTATCCAATTCCTTATAATAGCTTTCCTGTGATCCGAGCACCAGATTGAAACGGTGTGCCGGAGCACTTTTATAAATATTGACAGCTTCTTCCGTTACGTTTACGGATGTGATACAATATTGGTCGATCGCCTGTCCCAAGGTCAGTCCGTCCACACGCTTCACCGAATCATCCACCAGACCGGCTTTTACCAATTCATTCATGATACCCATAATACCTCCTGCACGGTTCACATCTTCCACATGATAGGAACAGCTCGGAGCCACTTTACAGATAACCGGGGTTTTACGGGAAAGCATATCGATATCTTTCATGGTGAAATCGGCTTCCGCTTCATGGGCTATTGCCAGTAAGTGAAGGACTGTATTGGTAGATCCTCCCATTGCAATATCGAGTGACATCGCATTCAGGAATGCTTGGCGGGTGGCAATGCTACGGGGTAATACAGAATCATCCCCGTCACGATAATATTTAAACGCATTATCCACGATCATTTTGGCAGCCTTTTTAAACAGGCGGGTACGGTTGGCATGAGTAGCCACCACTGTACCGTTACCGGGAAGAGCCAGACCGATCGCTTCATTCAGACAATTCATCGAATTAGCAGTAAACATACCGGAACAACATCCGCAGGTCGGACAAGCCGAACGTTCAACCTTCTCTACCTGTTCATCGCTCACTGAATCATCGGCAGCTTCGATCATAGCATCGATCAGGTCGAGTGCACGACCATCCAGGTTACCGGCTTCCATTGGGCCTCCTGATACAAATATGGTTGGAATGTTCAGGCGCATACTGGCCATCAGCATACCCGGAGTGATCTTGTCGCAGTTGCTGATACATACCATAGCATCTGCCTTATGCGCATTCACCATATATTCGACGCTATCTGCAATAATGTCGCGGGAAGGAAGGGAATAAAGCATTCCGTCGTGTCCCATGGCAATACCGTCGTCGATAGCGATCGTATTGAATTCTGCGGCAAAGCAACCGAGCTTTTCAATCTCCGCTTTCACCTGCTGTCCGATCTCGTGCAGATGCACATGTCCCGGGACAAACTGGGTAAATGAATTCACAATGGCTATAATCGGTTTACCGAACTGCTCTTCTTTCATGCCGTTGGCACGCCACAAAGCACGGGCGCCGGCCATGCGTCTACCCTCTGTGCTATATGAACTTCTTAACGGATTCTTCATCATATTTGTTTTTATCTTTTAGTCAATAAAAAAGCCCTTCTCTATATGGAGAAAGGCTTAAGAAATATCATTTACGACTTCACAACTTCTTACACACCTTTCTCCTTACCTACTAATGACTAGAAGGACCACCACGAGAATAATATGTAATACATTGTTCATCATCTTTTCTTATCGTCTTTAATTTGTTTGACGCTGCAAATGTAGAACAATAATTTATATGAGCAAAGGATTTAAAAGAAAAATCTTACTTTTTCTTTCATTTATCAATAAAAGAGGGTGGTCATCTTGCATTTTAACAGATAACCATCCCAATTTAGACCAATTCTCCAGTAATATTATAAGATAAACTTATACCCGATAGCTAAAGTTGCATTCCGGTTTCTTAAAGGATGTACTAATTTCCCATCTAAAAATCCCGGCCACATTTCTTTTAGCCCCAAATCATAATTAAAAGACAAGTTCACTTTCCCTATGTCTGCATTCAATCCAAAACGAAGTCCCCCATCAAAACGATTGAAAGCATTTACTATCCCTGATCCAGATGCTGTCTTATAATAATGATTTTTAAACGGGTTCGACCATTCTGTTATATTCATAAACTCATTGGGATCATCGAAAACCCGATTTTTCTCAAACTCTCCATACCCATTAACACCCCAAGCTAAATATCCTCCTATAGTAGGAGTCAAATAGATATTCGATGCAACCGGAATACGATAACCGATCATCAAAGGTAATTCAACATATCCCAGTCTGACGAGCATTTCATAACCATATGAATCTGCACAAACCGTATTGGCACCTTTCATTGTATGATATATTCCTGTCGCCAGATTGATCTTATTTTTAAACGTGTAGTCAACCGATACGCCTCCATTCGATCCGATCTGAGTATGGTTAGTCACAACATTTACACTCGATAAATCAATCCCAACTTCTGCCCCCAAACGCAATTGTGCTTCCACTTGCATAAAACCGAAGCAAAATAAAACTACAATTAATAATTTCATCGTTTTCATAAATTTATTTTTATATAAAAGAAATCTTACCTAAGATTACACAAATATTGTAATCTTAGGTAAGTTTTATCTGTCTATAAATATTTAAGAACTTCTATTCTCCTCCACCTCTAGACTGTTTTTGTATTCAATAATGTAATATAAAAATTATTACTACCTGCTGTAAACATTTTTATGATTGGGACAAATATCAGAAGCTCCATTCTTTTCAAGACATACCGCAGGATCTAAATATGAGCCTTTATAATAATTATAACCAACCCCTTCCGGACTTGTCCCTCGTGTTTCAGCTTTAAAATGTATACAATCTGGTAATTGTAATGGATCTGACATATTACGAACAGAAAAGTTCATCAAATTAACTGTATAAGTTCCAGATTTCCCTTCTCCTAAATCAACCGTACTTGGTACACTCAGCTTCTTTGTTGCAAGAGTTTTAATATAACCATTAGGATACACTTCTACTGGTATTTCATTAAATATACACTCTATTTGTGATACAGAATATCCAGTTGAATAATGTTTCCATCCTGTAGGTCTCTTTTTCTTTCCATCAACACTTATTTGAAATTGTACCATTGTTTGATTTGCACCGTGACTATCGTCAAAAGCCGTATTCTTAATTAAAAAACAATCTGCATATGCACGCTTTGTATTATCGCTCTTTGTGTAAGTCAATAGATCAAAATGTATCTGCTCACTTTTTGTGTTTGATGATATTGGATTCAAATATGCAATCTTATAGTCAGAGCGAGAGTTATCAGGTGTAGCTAAAGTTACATATCTATCGTCCACAACATTCTTAATTCCTTGTAATATACAAAATAACACTAGTACAACATTTAACACTTTATTCCTTCTCATATCTAATTTGTTAAAATTTCACAGCAAAAGTAGAGGTATTTAGAATATGAATAAAGAAAACCAATGAAATACACATGGACAAGCCCGTAACTTCAAACAATATTAACACATTAACTACCAAAGTATTACAAACACAGCATATGGACAAGCATTATTATTACCAAGACAATCAATTAGTATTACTAAAGAAAATCAACAGGTTACAAGGAATTCAAAAATACTTTTCTCAAGATTAGTCAAATTAAGTTTTTGGCGGGTTCTAAGCCTACGTTTGCTTACAGATTCAGGATTTATATCTAAAAGTATAGACTCTTCTTTCACATCCAACTGAAGAAAACTAAGATAGCACATTTCTGTTTCTTTTTCTGTCAGATTACACAAATTACTGTCGATGAAAGTTGCAACATTTGGATAAAAAGTATTTACAAGAGCAATTAAGCTATTCCAATCTTTAGAAGTGAGTGTCTGTTCTTTATCAGGATTTACTTTTTCACATAGTTTCTTTATCCTCTTAACAATCATACTAGCATTAAATTTTGCAATCTTTAAAGTATTAAAATCTTGTCTTGTTTTTTCAAACTCTTGTTGAAGATTCCTAGTATCTTCTAGTTTGGAATTTTTCAAATGTATTTCTTTCTCCAATTCTTTTAGTCGCACTTCCTTTTGCTCTAACAAAACTTGCTGATCATTTATTTTTTTCATCTTATTTTTATCTCGTATTAGATAAATCAAATAAACACTTAAACATGAAACAACTGATAATGAAAATAGCACAACATAAAAATATTTGGCAATATAAAGGTCTTTATTATTCTTTAATAACTCTGACAAATTATGACGTTTCTCTGCATCAATAATATCAACCTGCATTTCTTCGTTATACAACGAATCCTTTGCATTATTATACTGTTCCATATATTCCAATGCCTCCGAAATATTACCGACTTCTTTTTCTATCTGATAATTTTCGTATAAAAGAGCTACTAAGGTATATGGATTACGAGTAGGCCTGTAAGCTTGCATTAAATAATATCGAGCTGAATCCAACAATCCATCATCTAAATACATATTTGATAATGCAGAAAAGCTTGGTGAAGAATTTACAGTATCATACATTATTGATTTAAAAAAATAATTTTTAGCTTTTGCGAAATCTTTTCTCAAGTAATAGATATTTCCCAAGCCATTTGTAATTGAAGCCATACCGGCAGAGTCATTCATCCCTTTTATAATAGAATCAGCCTTTAGCATATAGTCCAGTGCTACATTACAAGAATCTTCAAAAGACCAAGCTTTGGCAATGTTCCTCAATGCAAACGCATAACTTCTCGTATTTCCTGCCTTTTTAAAATAATCGGCAGCCTCTTCATATTTCCGCAGTTCTTCAACAGTTTGTCCTGTATAGAGATATAAATCTCCCATATAACTACAAATATATCCCGCCACATTATATGCATTTCCCTTCAATGCTATTTCCAATGCATCTGAATAAGCATTTGTAGCAGGAACAAAAAGTTTGTCTTCAGCATAGGAACGACCTAAGTAAAGGCCAATCCAAGCTTGTTGCTCCTTTGTTCCGTGTTTTGCATACCAATTAGAGGCTCGAGTTAGTTGTTCTACATAAGGCATATCTTCATGCTGCTTGTCTGCCATTTTCCCTTCAAGCATGCACCATCGTGCAAAGAGTTTGTCATTCATAGTCTCAGGCATTTGGATGCTGTCCAGCAGGATACGGGCACTATCTACATTGGTTTCGACAAGCTTTTCTACCCGGTCAAGCAGGTTACGAGTATTTCGATCTTCTTGACAAGAAAAAAAAACAGAAGTGAATAACAATATGAATAATAGTATATTTTTCATGTTTATACTTTGAAATTGCTAATATAGCTAATTTCAAATTTATAAACAAAACTATGATTAAACTAATACAATATCTTCACAAAAAACTACTTGAAATGCATTCTTGTAAAAAGAAGCTACTTACTCTCTAAAATATTATAAGCATTAACGAGAGGTCAAATATTTATGACACTCTCGCTAATAAAATTTCATCCAAGTGGAACAATAGAACAAAAAATACTACTTAATCTTTACCGATACGTTTATTCAGTTCTTTCAATAAGGCGTACGATTTCGGAGAGATCGTGCCGTCCTGATAAATACGTACATTAATCATCGGAAGATTCTTCCGCTTATTAGACTCTCTCACAACCTGTGTCAACTCGTCGATAGAAAGAACAGGATCACCGATAATAGAGTCTTTATAAATATGAGTCCAATCACCCGGTTCCAATGTACCGGAAAAAGTAGCTTGCAAACCATCCTGAGGTCCGCCATGAAACAGACCGTCTCCATCTTCAGGAAGATAAGGATCATTTACCCCGGCACTGGCTAAAGACAACCCTAACTCCCCGGCATAATAATCCTGAAACTCTGTCAACTTCGGTAATATCCAGGGATTAAAACAAATTACTAAATCTTTATTTCCGCTTTTGGCGGCTTTAGCAATCTTTTCAAAAGATGCGCCATTCGGATAATAACCGATACCGTCATCCATCCACAAACCTGCCAGACGATTGCCATAACGCTGACTGATCTCACTGACGATCTTTTCCACATTTGTAAACAGATCACCGGCATTATTACGTGTATAGTGTTGCTTATCCCACCATTCTTTATCGCCATGACCGACATGATAATATAGGATTAGACGAATACCATACTTACCTAATGCATCGGACAACTCTGCTACTAAATCCCGCTTCGTAGTTCTTCCTGGCAAAATGGAATCTATGGATTGTATCGGAGCAGGGAAATAGTATTCTGCCCATGAGGTTGTAAAAAAGATCAGTTTTCCACCACACTCATAAACGGTTTTAGCAAAGCGGTCCACATCGAACTGATTGACTGCATCCTCGTACATTAGCGGTTCTCCTGACTGAGGCATACTTTTCGAATTCCAATGGAAGAAGAATCCATAAGGCAGATCTGCCATCCAGGATGCATCGCTACGCAATAATGTTGCTTCCACCTGTAATCTTTCATAAGTTTCAGGCCTAGCAACTTCCAACGAATAGAGATTAACATTAAAATCATCCATTTTACCCGGCTCACTGATTTTTACAGACAATTCAGATGTTCCTTTATTAAAATGTAAAGGCCGTGGGAAGCTACAACGTTGCCATCCGGTTGTTCCTATCCGACAAACGACACTGTCTGTTCCATTAGAAAGCATCAATACAGTTTCCTCTCCTTCTCCAAGATGATTGACGGAAACCAACATGGCTGCCTGATAATCTTCACCGTCAGTATTAACTTTCCACACGATCGACTGTTCAGGTGTACTCCAGTTCTCAGCCCAAAAAGCTTTATAAGGCTCCTCTGGATAAAGTTGACGTACACCATTATTCAATTCTCCCCGAAAAGGGATCAGGCGATTAATCTCCGAAGGCTTTAATTCTAAAGCTGTCGGATCAACCGGATTGCTGCATGCCAGTAAACAAGCTGCACATAAAAATAAAAAATAAACAAACTGCTTTTTCATTCTTGATATATGGATATAAGAAGGGCCAACCCGAAAATATCTCAGACCGGCCCTTCATGTATTCTACATTAATTATCTGTAATCCGGATTCTGAGGAATATTATTATTCAGAATTTCGGTATCCGGTATCAACCAGGTATTGTTGTAAGTTCCGATAGGTACATTCAATCTGTCACCACGTGCTTTCTGCACTTTGTCAAATGTCTGGGTGCGTTTCAGATCATACCAAGCAAAACCCTCTTCATACAATTCATGCTTACGCTCCAACAGAACCGCTTCCCGGAACTGATCCTGGGTTAGTCCGCTCAAATCCGGGACATTCGTAGGATCACTCTGATCTACGCGGGCACGTTTACGAACAGCATTAATATATTGATAAGCTCCGGCCGGTCCGTTCACCTCATTTTCAGCTTCTGCAGCAATCAGATACATTTCTGCCAAACGGATCAATTGGGTTTGCCAGGTCAGAATATTAGTGTTTGAAGCAGGAAGCTCCTGTTCCAAATATTCTTCATTAATATACTTATTATAATATGTACGACTAATCACTTTATTCCCTTTAGCGTTTATATACTCCGGCTTAATCCCCCATTCTTTACGCATATCCCCTTTGGCAAAACTGGAGATAAAAGCATTCGTCGGCAAATATAAAGCAGTCTGGCTACCGATAGGTGAAGAATTATTATGCATACCGCTATAACTATCAGGCGCAGAAAACAACTGTGCCCAAATAGTTTCAGCCGTATAACGTTCTGTTTTGAAAACCTTATCAAAGGTTGGCATTAAAGAATACTTGCCACTATTAATTACTTCCAGCGCTTTTTCTTTTGCTTTCGCAAAATTTTCTTTCTGATTCATCGGATAACCAGCCGATGTTAAATAAATACGTGCCATAATTGCTTTTGCAACATACTTATCTACACGTCCCATTTCTAATGCTTCCTCCGGCAATTTCTGCTCCGCATCCAGAATATCTTCAATAATAAATTTATAAATATCCACCTGGGGGGTACGATCTATCGCAACTTCCGCATCACTAGAAACGACTTTATCCCGCAAAGGCACATCGCCAAAAAACTGAACCAACGTAAAGTAAGACCAAGCACGCAAACATCTCGCTTCACCAATAATACGATTTTTTGTTTCTGCCGAAAAATCCTTATTTTCTATTTCCGCCAATATCATATTGGTATTTTTAATAGTACTGTAAGATCCAGACCAGGCACCTCGGAATGCATAAAAACCATAGCCCGGATTATTTGCCCAAATATCACCGACCTGCTCTGCTGATTCAGGTTTATCATTATAATCGGCAAAAACTTCTGTCAGATTCAGGTTTTGATCCTGAGGATATAACCCTTTCAAAGCTCCATCAAAATCTTCCACTGTCTGATAAAAAGAAGAAGGAGAAATAAATGTCTTCGGATCCTCTTCCAGCCAACTCGAGCAAGAAGTAGATAGAACAACCGGTACTGCCAGTAATATATTTTTAATCAGTGTTTTCATTCTTATAATAAGTATTAAAATTTAACCTGTAAACCCAAAGTAAATGATTTTGCAGACGGATAAACACCTCTATCCCATCCGTTCACTGCGGAAGATGTCCAGGATGCTTCCGGATCATAATGCGAGTAACTTGTGATCGTGATCAGGTTCTGTCCACTCAGATAAACCGATATATTGGGTTTACGTGCACCTGCAAACCACTGAGTAGGTAATGTATACGCCAACTTAATATCCTTAAAACGCAGGTATGAACCATTTTCCACCCAAATAGAACTCGGATCACCAAATGCCAGATAATCTTTCGTTGAAGCAGAAGCACGTGCGTACTTAGCATTCGGATTCTCCGGCGTCCAATGATTTTGCCATACATCTTTACGAATATTCCATGTTCCACCGATATTGGTAATGCTCTTATTAAATTCGTTTACTATATCTCCACCTATACTACCGATCACCAGGAAAGAAAATTCAAAATTATTCCAATTGATCGTATTTGTTAGACCGAAAGTAAATTTAGGCTGCGTGTTAGCGATAATGGTCTTATCACCAGTAGTAATACCTGCTTTTCCATCCGTATCTTTATATCGGTAATCACCGGCTTTTTTAGTAGCTTCACCATTCGAACGGGCCTCTTCATCCGTTTGATAAATACCTTCAATCTCATATCCATATAACTGGAACGGCGCTTTTCCGACAAACAAAGGGAACCAGTTTCCTCCACCGATAGGAGCATCGATTCGCATAATTTTATTTCCATATACATCTGTACCCAAATCTTTCACTACTGATTTGTTAGATGTTATGTTCAAGTTTGTAGTCCAGTTCACTTTTCCTCTCATATTTATTGTATTGATAGAGATTTCAAAACCTTTATTATCGATACGTCCTAAAT
Source organism: Parabacteroides goldsteinii (assembly GCF_015550595.1). GTDB lineage: Bacteria > Bacteroidota > Bacteroidia > Bacteroidales > Tannerellaceae > Parabacteroides > Parabacteroides leei. The sequence goes on along the minus strand of NZ_JADNBB010000002.1, from coordinate 420,344 downwards.
TCCTCAACATGGAAGAATAGCCGGAAGAAGGAGGAAGTGTTGCATTATACAACAAGTCACGTGTTTGTTTCCAGTAATAATCAAAACCAATATTCAAACGGTTTGAGAAAAATCCAAAATCAATGCCAATGTCGGTTTGTGTGGTTGTCTCCCATTTCAAATCATCATTAGCCATAGAAGATAAATTAAAACCGATATCTTTACCATTACCGAAAATAGGCCCGGATGTTCCCAGGCGGGCAAAAGTCTGATAAGGACTGATAGATTGATTCCCAGTCTGTCCGATACTAGCACGCAATTTCAGGTTACTCATCCAGTCGATATCTTTCATAAAATCTTCTTCCGACACACGCCAGGCTAAAGCAGCAGAGGGGAAAAAGGCGAATTTATGATTTTTACTGAATTTAGACGAACCATCATAACGTGCTGTTACTGTCAACAAATATCTTTCCAGCAGATTATAATTGGCACGTCCCAAGAAAGAAACCATCCGGTAATCACTAAAACCCGAAGAAGGAGTTCCGGGTGTTGAAGCAACTCCCAAATTATTGGTTTCATAAACATCACGCAAAAAGCCTGTACCTGACCCGCTTAGACTATTATATTGATAGGTTTGGAAAGTAACACCCCCCATCAGGTTCAGTGCATGGTTCTTATTGAACTTCTTATCATAAGTCAAAATATTCTCATTAATTATCGTATAATAATTTGACTTTGATTTAGAGGCATCTCCATCTAGTTTTCCACCGGCAGACAAACCAATCGGAATATATCGATCTGTACTTCCGGCATTTACCTCAGCACCGGCATTCACCCGGAAAGTAAGCCCGTCGATAATATCATAGACAAGTGACATATTTGCCAGCAAACGGGAATTCACTGTTTTATTTTTATATAATTCCGCCATCCCTACAGGATTAGTCCCTCCCCACGGAGTTCCAGAGAAAGTCGTGTATTTTCCATCAGCATCCCTGATCGGCTGTATAGGAGCCATTACCATTGCGGTGTAAGCAATTGCCCCCCAACCATCAGCACTGCTATTTGCCGTATTTTGAGTTCCGTATGAATAAGCGATACTTGCGTTTAACGCCAGGTTTTTCGCTAACTTCTGATCGCCATTGATACGTAAAGCAAAACGATTATAGTCAGAACCTTTGATAATACCTTCCTGGTTCATATAATTCAAAGAAGAATACAACTTTGTTTTATCAGTTCCACCGGAAACAGAGACCTGATGACTATGCGTTAATGCCGTTTGATAAGCCAGATCCTGCCAATCACTATTAGGCAACGAAGCGGCTTCTTCAGGCGTGATTGCGATACCGTTTCCATCATTTTTCGAAACCTCATTCACCATTGATATATAATCATCTTTTCCCAGCAGATTCAGCTTCTTTCTTAACATGGAAATACCTACATAACCGTTATAATCGAGTACTGTCTCTCCCGTATTACCTCTTTTAGTCGTGATCATAACAACTCCGTTAGCACCACGCGAACCATAAATTGCCGTAGAAGATGCATCTTTCAATACCTCCATCGATAAAATATCTTCCGGATTAATATCCGAGTTCATACTCTCTACCGGCATACCGTCGATAACATAAAGCGGTTCATTACCTCCTGCCAGAGAATTACTACCACGAACACGGATCATCATTGCTTCACCCGGCTGACCTGTTCTGGCATTTACTTGTACACCGGCAACTTGTCCCTGCAAAGCACGATCAGCACTGGTTATACCCACCTGACTCACATCTTTCATTTGCACGGAACCGACAGCACCTGTCAAATCGCTTTTCTTCACCGTACCGTAACCAATAACCACTACTTCATCCAAGGCTTCGGAATCCTCACGGAGAGAAATATTTACAACATTTACATTCCCTACTTTCACTTCTTGCGTATTATAACCTATGTAAGATATCTGCAGCACGGCACCAGCAGGAACCTCAAGGGTATATTGTCCGTTCATATCCGTCACAGTCCCACTTGTCGTTCCTTTCACCACGACATTTGCTCCGATAACAGGATCCCCTCGTTCATCTTTTACAATACCGGAAATTTTTTTTGTTGAAGGAACAACTGCTGCTTGTTTAGTAATAATGATATGCCCGTTACTAAACGCTATCGAACAGCCGGTTCCTTCCAGCAATTGTTCCATAACCTCTTTCACGCTACTATTTTTAGGTAATTTAGAAATGAGACGGGAATCATTTACTTCCTGAGTATTATAGTCTACAAACAATTTCGTCTGTTGCTCGATCTGTTTAAAAGCAGTCTTTAGTGTTAGATTATTACCGGTTAAACGCACTTGTTGATTTTGCGCATAAGAAAATAGACTGTAAAAAGATAAAGCTGTTATAAATAACAGTTTGGACATACTTTTTCTGCTATTTATAGGTATTAGATTAGTTAATTTCATATATTTGTACATTTGAAAATTGAATATTAATAAAACCAGACGATTAACTCGTCAATCCAATGATGTTCAAGATTCGATTTCGAATTCCGGAAAGAGGGATTTTCGCACTTTCTGTCTTTCCGGTTTTCTTTTGTTCATATTTGTTCTCTCCAATATTTTAGTTTATAAATACCACATTCCCTTTTATTTTATAATGTATACCAACCAATTGTTGCAGAATATCCAGCACATCTTCCAGCTTTTCATCCGGTGAGAATTTGACATTATAATGTTCCCCTGCAAACTTCTGGGAATTATAATGGATCGTCACATTGAACTTACGTTCCAAAGAAGCCATCAAACGATTAAAAGAGACATTTTCAAATATCAGATAACCATTTCTCTCCATATTATATAAGGAAGCATCGATGGAATGAACCATTACCGTATGTTCCGAATGTGAATAGACTAATTGCTGATCAGGCTTCAGAATTGTTGGCTGAATATTTTCATCCCTTACGGAAATCAAGACACTCCCTTCTTCCAAGGTTGCCATAGAACAGGAATCGCCCGGATAGGCCTCCACGGTAAACACAGTGCCCAGAGCCTGGACATCCAGGTAAGTCGTCTTTACAATAAACGGTTGTTCCGGATTTTTCCGGACAAAGAATGAAGCTTGCCCGCTCAGGTAAACCGTTCGAGTATCGGTATCGGTAAAATCTTTCGGATAAACCAGCAACGTACCCGCATCTACCCAGACTTTCGAGCCGTCAGGTAATACCACTTGTTCACTTTCTCCGTAAGGGACAAATATCTGCGCCATTTCCACATGACGGGCCGGTTTAAAACGATCGGTTGTCCAGTATGTTATTCCGGCAGTCATAATCATTAAAGCAATAACGGCTGCGTATTTTAACCATTGGCGATACAATGAAACTGAATGTTCCGGAGCAGGAGTTGCGGAAAGGTGTCTTTGCAAAATGCCCCAGTCACTATAGGTTGAAGCTGTCGCTTCCGGCTGTGATTTTTCCCATAACTCCTGCAACATCTCTTCCTTTTGTATCTTCTCGTCATCTGCCTTCAACCAACGTCCAAACAAAATACACCCATATCGGGAAAAATGTTTCCCGAAGTATAGCCGCATGAGTTGTTTTGTATTGTTGTTTTCTTTCATAAAATATCCGCCTTTATAAGAATGTAGGTTAACCGGCCGGATACACACAACCTAAAAAAAGTTTTTCTGAAAGTTTCAATCATTTTCTTTAGTTGAAACTTTTGTTCCACCTAAGTGAAACACTTGTTTCTCATATATGAAACAGTTGTTTCTCCATAGTGAAACTCTTTTCGAAATAAAGACTTTTATTCTAAACAAACGAGGAAGAAAAGATAAAGTACCTTCCGAAGAATAGCCAGTGCAGCCGTCAGATGATTTTCGACAGTTCGTTTGCTGATATTCAGGCGGGTTGCGATCTCATCATTAGATAAGCCCTGTTCACGGCTCATTTGGTAAATCAATTTACGTTGGGGAGACATCTGTTCGACTATACGGCTGATAATACCCTGCAACTCACGCGCAAACAGCACCTCCTCTTCCGATTGGGAGATGGAAGCCTCCAACAAAAACTCATTCGTATATTTCTCAGAAACAGCAAGACGGTCGAAATAATCATAGACGGTAAAGCGTGCCATCTGAAAGAGATAGGAGGAAAAAGAACGGACATCTTTCAGTTTTTCCCGGTCTTTCCACAAAGTCAGAAACAAATCCTGGGCTATATCACGACTGACTTCCTTGTCGTGCGTCAGGCCGACAAGGAAGTATACCAACCTAGGTTGGTAGCAGAAAAAAAGCTGTTCGAAAGCTTTTATATTCCCTTTTGCGATCTCCTTCAAGATATGTTGTTCCCCTGGTAATTCCATAACTAACGCGAAGTAGCAAAAAATATCAGAAATATCAAAATAAAAAGATTCGGATAAAATAATTTGTATCTTTGACCCCAATCAATCGACAAACTAAGAAAAACTGACTGAACTAAGATAAAATGAAACAATACAACTTTGACGAAGTTATTGAACGCCGCGGAACCAATTGCGTCAAATACGATGCGATCAAAGAGCGGTACGGCAATGAGAACCTGACTCCTCTATGGGTTGCCGATATGGATTTCCGGACACCGGACTTTATTGTAAATGCCATTAAAAAGCGTTGCGAACACGAAATATTCGGCTACACTTTCGGACCTGATTCTTACTATCAAAGTATTATAGAGTGGGTAGATTATAAACAAAAATGGAAAATCAAACGGGAATGGCTCAGCTACATCCCGGGTATCGTGAAAGGTATTGGCTTTGTGATCCAATGTTTCACCAAACCTGGCGATAAAGTGATTATACAACCTCCCGTATATCATCCTTTCCGCATTGTTCCAGAAAGTATGAAACGTGAAGTCGTCAATAACCCGTTAAAACTGGTGAACGGCGTTTATGAAATGGATTTCGAACATCTTGAATCTGTCATCGACAAACAATGCAAAATATTGATCCTCTGTAATCCTCATAACCCGGGTGGCATTGTCTGGAAAAAAGACACATTAGTCAAACTTGCAGAAATCTGTGCAAAGCATAATATTCTGGTAATCTCCGATGAGATACATGCAGAAATGGCTTACCCACAATTCAGTCATCACCCGTTTGCGACCGTATCAGAAGCTGCCGCTTCCTGCAGTATCACTTTCATGGCCCCAAGTAAAACATTCAATATAGCAGGTATCGTAACTTCCTATTCTATTGTGCCTGACGAAAAAATAAGAAAGGAGTTCTATGAATTTCTGGAAGCCGGAGAGTTAGGCGACGGTACGATCTTTGCTTATACAGCAACAGAGGCCGCTTATACCTATGGTGCCGAATGGTTGCAACAAATGCGGATGTATATAATGGAAAATGTCCGTTTCGTCGACGAATTCTTCAAAGCAAAACTCCCGAAGATTAAAGTATATCCACCACAAGCATCATTCCTCGTCTGGCTGGATTGCCGTGATCTGAAATTAAGCCAGGAAGATCTGGTCAAACTCTTTCAGGAAAAAGCTGGTTTGTTGTTAAATGATGGAAGTATGTTCGGTCCCGGTGGGGAAGGTTATATGCGATTGAATATCGGATGTCCACGCTCCATACTGGATACGGCATTAAATGCTTTGAAAAAAGCCATCGATAAAAAATAAATATAAAAAGCAGGTTCATAACGAACCTGCTTTTTTATTACTTGACAGCTGCTATTCCCGCTTTTTTATCCTGATCATGCACATGGCCCAGATAATCGTACCGGATAATCATATCAGATATTTCCCAAGCCTTTTTTGCCACTTTAATATCCTCTTCAGGAACTCCAGTAGTATCTCCCACTATATTCAACTGAGGGTCGACCTCAAAATTCGCTTTGTGCGAATCCAGTATACTTTCTCCTATACCTCTCCACCAATAATCATTCAACCCCAATAAGTCCAGTAATGTAGGGTAAACATCGATCTGCCCCATCACTTTTCCATGATACAAGTTGAAAGGGGCATTCAGAATTATCAGCGGAACAAACGATTTATCTGAAACAATCTGTTTCCCTACCGGATCATTACAAAGCTCTTTCCTCACAGTACCTAACGCTTCGTGATCTCCCATAATCATAACCAAGGTATTATCAAAACGGCTGTCCGCACGGAGTTGTGTTACAAACTCCCCTAGTGCCCGATCCGTATAGTTCGCCATGGTCATATAATTATTAAGAACTTCCGGAACTTCGGGAGAAAAGAATACCTTTTTCAGAGAGTCAGGCAAAAGAAAAGGATTATGCCCGGAATAAGTAATGCACTGCAGAAACGTATTTCCCGATTCATTCCAGACTTCATTATTTTGTATCTTCTTCAAACACTGACGCAAAAAGGCACGATCGCCCACCTGTCCACGGGAACCTACCGGCTCCTCTTTGATAAAACAGTTCTTCGAAACCAGACTATCGTATCCCATCGCAGGAGTAATTACACACTGGTTCCAGACCATCGGCTTATCAACCGTCAGACTATAAGCCTCACTATCTTTGTGTTTCTTTTTGAAAGCTTTTGCCAGTGAAGGGTAATATGAATCCGGGAACTTTATACTATAAGGACCGGAGCTTATAGGTAAAAGTCCGGTATTGACCAATAATTGAGCATCGATAGAACGCCCGCCTTTTACCTGCGATAAGACATGGGGAGCATAGATTACAGATGAATCCTTTAATATACGGTTCAGGTTTGGAGTGATCTCCTGCCCTTCTACAGTTTTATTCAACACCCAACTTTCCAGAGATTCTGCTAAGATTATAATACAATTCTCCCTTGTATAAACTTTTGGGAGAACGGATTTATAATCCGTTCTCCTGGTTAACCAGGAGTCGATACGATTTTTTATTTCGGGAGTGTATGTGATGTTATCACATGAATAATCATAATAAAGGGAACCGAATATCGTATACATCGGTATATTACATGTATGAAGGTAAGCATCCTGCAATCTCTCGTAGGCGGCCTTAAAACCATTTTGACTCCAAAGCTTAATGGCGGGAAATAAAGACACCAATAATATCAAACAAATATAACGTACAAATACAAAAGGTGTTTTATCCCCGTTAACAGGCTGGACTTCCTTCTTTTCGCGATAGTATCGCCACCACAAGACTCCGGAAAACAATGTTGAAAGAGGGAAAAAGGCATCTGCTATTCGCATCGAATCGGACACACTACTTGAGAAATCAGTTAAGTTTGCCGCCAACAGATAGCTGTCTAAAGGTATTGCTGTAAAATAAGTCCGGAAATACATCAGATTGGCTATGAACAGGCAATCCATCAATACGAAGATAACCAATGTCACCTTTACTGTCCGGAAACATACTAACGGCAATAATAAAAATAAGGACACCAATAGAGTACCAAGATATGTTTCAACCTTCGAGAAAGGAGTAAACGTAGATAACATGCACCAAAGCAAATTAAACCACATAAATTTCAGGACCAATAAAAAGAAAAATAAACTTATCAACCTCCTTCTTTCCTCACAACATGGAAAGAAAAAGTCTTTCAATTTAGAAAAACACATGTGTAACTATCACTTTATAACTTATCGACAAACACTACTTATTCGCTATATAATTCCGAATCCGCAAATTCTTTTATTCCGGCTGCAAAGATAGCTATATATTACAGATTAAAACATTACATATCTTTATTTTTAAAAGAATAACCTGATAAACTCGGAAATTATACGTAAATTTGTCTCGTTTTATTTATTACAAATACAATTAAAAATGAAAATTACAGCAAATAAGTTCGTTGCGGTTACATACGACCTGAACGTAGGAGAAGGTGAAGAGCGCGAGTTGATGGAAAAAGCAGTTGCAGAAGCTCCCTTAAAATTCATCTTTGGAACAGGCGCCATGCTTCCTGCTTTCGAAGATGCTTTGAAAGGTCTTGAAGTAGGTGACAAGTTCGACTTCTCTATCGCTCCTGCCGACGCATACGGAGAATATGTGGAAGATCATGTATTGGATCTGCCGAAAAACATTTTTGAAGTTGAAGGTAAATTTGACTCAGAAGTCATCAAAGAAGGTAACACAGTTCCTATGATGGATTCAAACGGTAACCGTCTGAACGGTTCTGTTCTTGAAGTAAAAGACGATGTAGTTGTTATGGACTTCAACCATCCGTTGGCTGGTGAAACTTTACACTTCAGCGGTGAAGTTATCGATGTTCACGAACCGACAGCAGAAGAAATTGCAGCATTATCAGCTCCGGCCGGTGGATGCGGTTGCGGATGCGATGACTGCGGAAGCGATTGCGGTGACCACGATCACGAAGGTGGTTGCGGATGTGGTAGTTGCCACTAATAAATAAATGAAAGATGCAGAATGGGGAATGAAGAATTAATAGAGATTCTGCATTCCTCATTTTTCATTTTCAGACTCATTTTTTAATCTCCACTTTTCATTTATTAATATGAATACATTCGGAAATATATACAGATTAACCTCGTTCGGCGAGTCACATGGTCCGGGTATCGGAGGTGTTATCGATGGATGTCCGGCTGGTATCGAGTTGGACACAGACTTTATCCAGCAAGAGTTGAATCGTCGTAAACCTGGCCAGTCAAAGATCACAACCCCCCGTAAGGAAGATGACGAAGTACAATTCCTATCCGGAGTTTATGAAGGAAAGACTACCGGTACACCGATCGGATTCATTATCTGGAATAAAAACCAGCATTCGTCTGATTACGACAATATGAAAACGGTTTATCGCCCTTCACATGCGGACTATACTTATCAAATGAAGTATGGTATCCGTGATCCTAAAGGTGGTGGACGTTCGTCGGCTCGTGAAACGATAGCCCGATGTGTTGCCGGCGCAATCGCCAAGCTTGCACTACGCCAGACAGGTATAAATATACAGGCATTCACCTCACAGGTCGGCCCTATCAAACTGGATGGTACTTATAAAGATTATGATCTGAATCTGACAGAAGAGAATGCAGTAAGATGTCCCGATCCGGAGAAAGCCGCCGAAATGGAAAAACTGATAGCAGAAGTGAAGTCGAAAGGCGACACGATCGGTGGTGTAATTACCTGTGTGGTTAAAGGTACGCCTGTCGGACTGGGAGAGCCTGTATTTGGTAAGCTGCATGCGGCTTTAGGACACGCCATGCTAACAATCAATGCAGTGAAAGGGTTCGAATACGGTGACGGGTTTAATGCCGCTCTTTACCGCGGTTCCGAACGTAACGACCGTTTCTTTAACGACAATGGGCACATCAATACCCGTACAAATAATTCAGGAGGTATACAGGGCGGTATTTCCAACGGTCAGGATATTTATTTCCGTGTTGCATTCAAATCGGTAGCAACCATCCTTATGGAACAGGAAACCGTTGATATGGAAGGAGAAGATACTATCCTGAAAGCTCGCGGACGTCATGACCCATGCGTCCTGCCTCGCGCCGTTCCCATTGTGGAATCGATGACGGCAATGACATTATTAGATTATCTGTTGCTCCAAAAGACAAGAGAGTAAAACAGTTGACCAGTGACAGTTGACAGTTTGGGACTCGAATGCGAAGCTTATCTGTCAACTGTCACTGGTCAACTATTCATGATGATAAGGCTCATTATTCAAGATTGTCATTGCCCGGTAAACCTGTTCTATAAAGATTAAACGGATCATCTGATGCGAGAAGGTCATTTTGCTTAATGAGATCTTTTCTGAAGCGGCTTTATAAACAGCCTCACTGAATCCATAAGGGCCGCCGACAACGAAAACCAGGCGCTTCGAAACCGTATGCATCTTCCTTTCAATATAAGCTGAGAATTGCATCGAAGTAAACTCTTTACCTTTATCATCGAGCAAGACCAATTGATCGCCAGCCTGTAACGCCTTTAAAATCAGTTCTCCCTCCCTTTCTTTTTGCTGTGATTCCGACAAATTCTTTACGTTCTTTATATCCGGGATAACCTCCATTTCAAATGGGATGTAATGGACTAAACGGTTTTTGTATTCATTGATTGCCTCCACAAAATAGCCGGCATCCGTTTTACCTATTACGACCAGTGCAATTTTCATTCGTTTACATTATTAGTATTGAAGGCGCTAATTTACAGGAAAAATACATACCTTTGCATCAGAAAACTCATAAAAAGAGGAGATAGCTTATGAAACGATTATTACTTACATTGGCATTGATACTCTCATTTTTGAGCGTCATGGCGGCCGATATTACTCCTATATCAAATGCCTTCAAAGGAGGAAATGCCTCTTCACTGACAGGAGCGATGGATCAGGAAGTAGACATTGCCTTGCCCGGCTCTTCCAAGAAATGCAATGGAAGCGAAGCTGTTAAGATGCTTTCTACGTTCTTTGGCAGCAATAAACCTACAGGTTTTTCCGTAGTTCACCACGCAGATAAAAAAGATGCCGGTTTCTTTGTCGGTAAACTTCCGACAGCCTCTGGCGAATATCGTGTGAACATCACTTACCGTGCCGACGGCGACAAAGCGATTATACAATCAATCAGAATAGAATAACAAATGGATCAGTTAATTGACGACTTAATTAAATTATCGTTTGCCGAAGATATCGGCGACGGCGATCATACAACTTTATGCTGTATTCCCGAAACAGCCATGGGAAAGAGCCAGCTTATCATTAAAGAAGATGGTGTTCTGGCCGGCGTAGAGATGGCAAAACGTATCTTCCATGACTTCGACCCGGAACTAAAAATGACTATCTTTATTAATGACGGTGCAGAAGTAAAGAAAGGGGACATTGCTTTTACAGTAGAAGGAAAAGTACAATCCCTATTGCAGACAGAGCGTCTGATGCTGAACGTTATGCAGCGCATGAGCGGTATCGCTACAACCACCCGTAAATATGTTAAAGCATTGGAAGGCACCAAAACCCGCGTATTGGATACCCGCAAAACAACACCGGGTATGCGTATGATGGAAAAAGATGCTGTTAAGATCGGCGGCGGCGTTAATCACCGTATCGGACTTTTCGATATGATCCTGTTGAAAGATAATCACGTAGACTTTGCCGGTGGCATCGAACAGGCCATTACCCGCGCACAGAACTACTTGAAAGAAAAAGGCAAGAACCTGAAGATCGAAATTGAAGTACGTAACTTCGACGAACTGCAACAAGCCATGAACGTAGGTGGTATCGACCGTATCATGCTCGATAACTTCAATATTGAAGATACAAAGAAGGCAGTCGAAATGATCGGCGGACGCTTCGAGACAGAGTCATCCGGCGGTATCACATTCGATACGTTGCGTGACTATGCTGAATGCGGTGTCGACTTTATCTCTGTCGGAGCACTTACCCATTCGGTTAAGAGTCTCGATATGAGTTTGAAGGCTTGCTAAGAAATATTTATAAGGCGGATGATTCCGCCTTTTCTATTTTTATCCGATACGAACAACCTTATTATCTTTCAACTGATACTTCTCCCCGCTTTCCGGACAGACAGCCAAGCCATCCCCGTCAAAATGCAGCCGATGTCCATACTCACTCACCCAGCCAACCTGCCTGGATGGATTGCCAACCACCAGGGCATAAGGCAGAATCTCTTTAGTGACCACCGCTCCGGCACCAATCAAGGCATACGCCCCGATGTTATGTCCGCAAACGATCGTGGCATTTGCTCCGATCGTGGCCCCTTTGCCGACATGTGTTTTCATATACTGGCCTTTCCGGTTGATTGCACTCCGGGGATTGATTACATTTGTAAACACACAACTCGGCCCCAGGAAAACATCATCTTCACAAGTCACACCCGTATAAACAGAAACGTTGTTCTGCACCTTTACGTTATTACCCAGAACGACTTCCGGTGATATCACCACGTTCTGTCCGATATTACACCGTTCACCAATCGTGCAACCCGACATGATATGGGAGAAGTGCCAGATACGGGTATCGTTGCCAATCGTACAACCGGGATCGATCACTGCTGTCTCGTGTGCCTGATAAGTTGCCATAAGAGATTATTTATAGATTAAGAAAATAGTCGGTTTCTTACTCAGGTCGGGCACTTTTCCTGCCCAATCCTTTACAGGGCGGGTATGGATATATTCATCTTCACAAGTAATATCCGAAGCAATACACAGCTTGGTCGACGGGCGGCAAGTACGGATCAGCTCCTCAGCCAGTTTATTGTTGCGATAAGGCGTTTCAATAAAAAGCTGCGTCTGGTTTTCCGAATAGATACGCCCTTCCAGCTTCTTGATCGTATTGGTGCGCTCCGACGCATCGATAGGCAGATAACCATGGAAGGCAAAACTCTGTCCGTTGAAACCGGAAGCCATGACTGACATCAGGATGGAAGACGGCCCCACCAACGGCACGACCGGATAGTTCTTCCGTTGAGCAATAGCTACGACATCCGCCCCCGGATCGGCCACCGCCGGACATCCCGCTTCAGAGATAACGCCCACATGCTCCCCTTTCGCCAACGGAGCCAGATAACCCGCTACGTCTTCCGGTGAGGTGTGCTTATTCAGTTCATAAAAAGTCAGGTCGTCGATAACGATAGACGGCTCCGTCTTTTTCAGGAAACGACGGGCAGTACGTATATTTTCTACAATAAAATGTTTTATCTGAAGGATGATCTCACGGTTATATTCAGGAAGAACCCGACGATGTTCAGTCTCCCCCAATGTAACCGGTATAAGGAAAAGCGATGCTTGCATACTGTTAGTTTTCTGCAAAGTTAGTACTTTTGCACCAAACAAACAGAATAAGATGGCACTTCCTATCGATTTTATCACACGTACCCGTGCCTTGTTAGGCGACGAATATGAGAAACTGGAAGCCGCATTGCAGGCAGATGTTCCCGTAAGTATCCGTATCAACCCAAAGAAAGGGACGAAAGCACCGGAGACTTCACGGGTATCCTGGAGCGAAACAGGATATTATTTACCCGAACGCCTATCGTTCACTTTCGACCCGTTGTTCCATGCCGGAGCTTATTACGTGCAGGAAGCCTCTTCCATGTTTCTGGAACAAGCCATCCGTACCTTCGTCAGCGAGCCGGTCAAATGTCTCGACCTATGTGCCGCACCGGGAGGGAAATCCACCCATCTATTAAGTATCTTGCCCGAAGGCAGTCTATTGGTCAGCAACGAAGTGATACGCAGCCGCAGCAATATCCTGGCCGAGAATATCACCAAATGGGGTAATCCAAACAATATCGTGACGAATAACGATCCCGAAGAGATAGGCCGTCTCATCCATTTGTTTGACGTAATCGTCACCGATGTACCCTGCTCCGGTGAAGGCATGTTCCGTAAAGACACCGACAGCACCGGCGAGTGGAGCGTGGCAAACGTGAACCTTTGTGCTTCACGCCAGCGGCGTATCATCCATGATATATGGGACGCACTGAAACCTGGCGGCCTATTGATATACAGCACCTGCACATACAATACGGAAGAAGACGAGGACAACATACATTATATATTGGAAGAACTGGGGGCCGAAGCCCTGACCATCCCTGTTAAAGAAGAATGGCAGATCGCAGGCGCACTGCGTTACGATCATCCGGTCTACCGCTTCTTCCCGCATAAGACCAAAGGAGAAGGTTTCTTCCTTGCCGCCTTACGCAAAGCACCCGGTGATACGAATGAGATCCGTCCCAAAAATAAAAATAAGAAAGAAAAAGGGAAAGCCTCACCAGCCGTCCCTTCTCAGGTAAATAATTGGATAGAGGAAATAGACAAGTTCCGCTTCGAACTGATCAATGATACCATACAGGCCATTCCATCGGCTCATTATGAAACCTGGCAACTGCTTGCTGCTCAGCTCCGGATCGTCACTGCCGGAATACGCATCGGCGAGCTGAAAGGGAAAGACATCCTGCCAGCCCATTCACTGGCATTAAGTACGGCGTTGAACAGAGAAGCCTTCACCTCCGTTGAAATCAGTTGGGAAGATGCTGTCAAATACCTGAAAAAAGAGGTTTTGCTCCTGCCCGAAGATACGAAGAAAGGTTATGTATTGGTTTGTTACAACGGCTTCCCGCTAGGATTTGTCAAGCATCTCGGTAACCGTGCCAATAACCTTTACCCCCAGGAATGGCGTATCCGTAGCGGTTACCTGCCGGACAAGGTTATTTTATATCCCGGCCACTAAGCAGATAGCTCTTGACAACTAAGGTCTTTGCTCCCGAAGGGTCAATACGCTCGGGCTACTACCGGCTTAGGGATATTCACCGTATAAAGAGCCGCTTCAATCTTACGTATCAGATTCCGTTTCATTGTCTCCGGAGCATAAACAAGGCCTTCCGTTACGACGATACGCTGAGTTCTCTCATCCAGAAAGGCATGACTGACAAACGGCCCTCCCATCTTATCGCCCACCATCTTCCACAAACCGCGCAATACGCCGCAATACCGGTTATTCAAAGTTATCGGTTCATAAGACAGGCCGACACGTGTTTCCGTTGCCATATATGAATTGGGGAAAGCACCGGGAAGGTTCACTTTCAGGACGGAGTCGCGTTTGGCTACCAGATAGTCTTCCGTAAATGTATTCGCATCTGTGTACGGAAAAGAGTAGACCAACAGGTCTATGCGTCCCGTCTTGGCATTATTGGAGACCCAGAGAAAGTCGGTTGTGTCTTTGAAGTAGGTCATATCGTCCGGTGCACAAAGCCGGATATTGAACTTTTCCTGTACTTTATCCATGGCCAGTTGGCTGTAATTCTTCTTCAGGATTGCCACACGCCGCTCTTTCTCTATCTTCGAAAAATGATTGACTATATCGGCTTCGTTCAGGGTTAGGTAAGTGACCAACTCTTCGGATGAAGGGGAACTGAGCTTTATTACCTCCTGCCCTGTCGCCCATTCGTCTTTGCTTTTACTCAAGGATACCTGGGTATATTTCGTTGCATCGATATCGACGATCAGGATGTTACGCACATATCTCAGCAAACCATCGAACGTTTCTTTCGGGGAGTAGGTTATACGCATGGAGGCTTCCGGCTGGGGAAGTCCGGGAACCGGTGAGGTTAACTGGGCCTTCACCATGTCTCCTGCCTCACTGTTCCAGTCTGTTTTATCCATAACCACCAGGACTTCGTAAGGTAATCCGGTAGCCCGTTTCTCTACGATCGAGGTATTACAACCAGCCAATGTAAGGAGTCCCAACAGACAAAAGGCTAATAGATGTTGTGTTCTCATAAGCTTCATTTGTTTGTATATTATCAGAGTTAATTATTCACTCCGACAAATGTAGGGGAGAAAAAGGAGAAGGGAAAGGATAGATACCGGACAAATACTATAAACGATAAAAAGATAATTATCAGCGATATAAATCAAACACAAATAACATTTCCACCATTTTGCAAGACAATCCCTACCGGCAGAATGATTAATAAAGTCGAATAAACTGATCCAGATCGGTCTTTTCATCGAGTTGCAAGCGCTTCTTCAGGCGACTCTTCGATTTGGTCAGGGCTTCGGTCGTGTTGTTGAAGACAGCCATCTGGTCTTTGCGTGCAAAGTTCCATTTAATCAGGCAGCATATCTCCTCTTCATGGCGGGTGATACCCGATTTCTCTTTCAACTCAGTGAGAAAGTTGTTGAAGAGAAGATCGGTAGTGTGCAAAAGTTCCGTCCATTCCTGTTTGGTCAGGTTGGTGCGCACGGGATCTTTCTTAAGTTGCATTACAAGGGAGAAAGCATCGGACATCCCTCCTAGGACCTCCAATGCACCGGAAGAAAGGCGTTCGATGATTTGCTCGCTTTCACGCACTTTCCGCTGATAATATTCCAAGTCGGCAACGCGCTCCTTATAGAGTTCCGACTCTTCCGTCAGGTTATGCAGGTCTTCTTCCAAGCGGTTGATCTGCTCGATGTACTCGTATTTCTCTTTCTGATACTGATAAATGGCCACCTTATTCTTCCTGATCTTTTCCTTCACCAGCCGGTGACGCTCCTTGTTACGTGCCATACGGATACCGATAATGTACCCCAATACCGCACCGGCTATCAGCGCAACCCAACAGAAGCAAAAAAGGAAAAAGGTCAGGGAAGAAGGATTGTCCATATCAGTTCATTCACAATTTATTCTTCAGATACTCATAAATAGCCAGTTGCGAACGTACCTTTTCGGAGGCATCATCCCGCTTGAAATTGTTATGCAACTGTCCGTCGATCAGGCAAGCCTTTACATTATCGCGCATCTGTATCTTCAGGATATCGATGACTTCCTGTTTGATCTCGGGCACCAGTATCGGAAAGGCAGTCTCGATACGGCGGTTCAGGTTACGCCGCATCCAGTCGGCCGATGTCAGGAAGACATCTTCCCGACCGTCATTATAGAAATACCAGATACGGGAATGCTCCAGAAACATATCGACGATACGGGTTATCCGGATATTGGCACTGTACGGTTGACCGGGCACCAGGCAGCAAATACCCCGGACAATCAGATCGATCTCAACGCCGTTCTCGCTGGCCCGATAAAGCTCATTAATCATATTCTGATCATGCAGCCCGTTCATTTTCAAAACAATCCGTCCTTTGCGTCCCTCCTTTACATGATCGATTTCACGTTGAATCATACGTTTCAGTTCAGGTACCATATTGAAACGGGCCACCAACAGATGGCGGAAGGTCGGTTCGGCCATCTTCCCTTCCAATACAGCAAAAACTTTGTTTATATCGGTTATGATCTCGTCGTTGCAAGTCAGCAATGCCATATCCGAATAGATACGGGCGGTCTTCTCGTTGAAGTTGCCTGTGCTCAGGTAAGCAAAGTCACGGCGTTTGTTCCCGTCCTCAGAGTCCTTCCGGATGATAACGGCAACTTTGGCATGTACCTTCAAACCGGGGATACTATATATAATACGTATACCGGCCTGCTCCATCCGTTCGGCGGTACTCATATTGTTCTCTTCATCGAAACGCGCTTTCAGCTCTACAAAGACCGTTACCTTCTTCCCGTTTTGTGCCGCACTGACCAGTGTATTGATCACCGCCGAATTTTCCGCCACCCGGTATTGGGTAATCTTTATCTCGTCTACTTTCGGATCGAAAGCGGCTTCCATCAGGAACCGGATCAGGTAGTCGAACGACTGATAAGGGAAATGCAACATGATATCTTTCTTCTTCACGGCACGGAACACCGATCCCTTTTCATCCAGATAAGGAATACGCATAGGGGAAGGGATCTGCTGCTCCAGCTCTTTTCCTTTCGGATTAGGCAGCTTGGCCAGGTCCTGCAAATTCAGATAACGACCGCCTACCACCAGATCATCCGCAGTAATACCGAACGCATCACAGATAAAAGAAAGGAAATCGTCCGGCATCGCCCTGTCGTACATAAAACGGCTCAAGTCACCGATCTTCCGTTTCTTCACTTTCTTACGGATACTCTCCACGATATTTCCCTTCTCGTTCTCGAGGTAAATATCGGCATCACGAGATATCTTGATACTGTAACAGCTATCGATAATATATCCGGGGAATATATTGGCCAGGTTGGCACGGATGATATCATCGATAAACATGATATAGAACTTCCCTTCATGCTCCGGCAACTCGATAAAACGGGGAACCTTGGCATACGGTATCTTCATCATGGCATAATGATATTCAGGAGCTTGTCCCTCTTCCGGTTTCCGCTTGCTTTTCTTTATCATACGGATCACCAGGTATAAACGGCGGTCGCGGATAAACGTACGGATATCTCCGGCCTGTATCATTACGGGCGACAGGAAAGGGAAGACCTCCTCATTAAAGAAGTTATGAACGAACTCTTCATGGAAAGGTTCCGGTTCGCTTCCCTGATACAGGTAAATGTTCTGTCGATGTAGTTCGGGCAATATCTTTTCCGAAAAGATCCGGTAATATTCCCGTTGCTGGCGGTTCACTTCATTCGTTATCTCAGTCAACACTTCTTCAGCTTCGGCACCGCTTTCTTCGGTGAAGTTCTTTTTCATGATCACTCCGCGGTGTTCGGCCACACGTATTTCATAGAATTCTTCCAGATTGGAAGAATAGATAGACAAGAACTTAATCCGCTCATAAACAGGCAGCGTATCATCTTCCGCTTCCAGCAAAACACGGTAGTTGAAAGAAAGCCAACTGATGTCGCGTTTAAAGTATTTATATGAATTCTCCATCGTATTCTATTCTTAGCTGCGTAAATATAGATACTTTTGTAGAATAAAAGAAATTGTTATGATTAAAGTTGGACTTCTCTCGGATACTCACGCCTGGTGGGATGATAAATATGCGGAATACTTCGCAGAATGCGATGAAATATGGCATGCAGGAGATATAGGATCGGACGGACTGGCGGCACGATTGGCAGCCTTGAAACCTTTCCGGGCCGTATATGGAAATATAGACGGGCAATCACTTCGGTTGGAATATCCCGAAGTGGCTCATTTCAAAGTAGAAGAAGTAAATGTGATGATGACGCATATAGGCGGCTACCCGGGACGATACAACCCGGCTATCCGTAAAGAATTGTACGATACCCGCCCGAATCTCTTCATAGCGGGTCATTCGCACATTCTCAAAGTTGCTTATGATAAATATCTTAATTGTTTATATATCAACCCGGGAGCCGCCGGAAAGAGCGGCTTTCACCAGGTCCGTACGCTTGTACGTTTTGTTATTGATGGTAAGAATATTAAAGACCTGGAAGTGATAGAACTCGGTATTCGATAGTAAGTCTATTACTTTCCACAGCAGAAATTTTCAGCCAGCAATATCGTATTCTGAAGATAAGAGAACTCCTGCTCAAAGTATTCACTGAATACACCTGAATGCAGGTTTTCTTCTACTTGTTTGGCAGTCCACAACTTTCCGCCTGCCTTTTTACATTGACTCAGTTGCTCTTCCGTACGAAGACAGATCACATAAAGTGAAACTAAATGTTTAACCTTCTCGTTTTCGAACGTATAACGTATCAGGAAACGAGGTGTTACATCCTCCTGTTCGGCCAGTTCGCCCACCGACTCACGCACAGTACTTTCAATACTATGCCTGAATAACACATAACTATGGAAAGGATAATCGATCGTATCAGGAGACACGAAAGCATCTTTACTCCTTTTCATCAAATACAGCATTCCGTTATGAATAACGGCTATCCGGACGATCGGATGGTAGTATTTCTTTGGCAGCGTACGACTTACCGAACGTGCAATACAACCAATCACTTTTCCTCCTTCATTCAACACCGGCAACCACATTTCTTTCCGTAAACTACCTTGCATCAACGACAAACGTACCTGTTCATAAAGAATAACAAGTATACCAACCAATACCCCCAGTTCCCTGTAAAGGAAACGCTCTGTATGTACACTCTGCATTGTATCCGGCAGGATACTGTATACCAGAATGGCAAACAGGTGCAATGTATATAAATTCTGAACAAGCTGGGCAATGAAATAAAATTCATTCAATGTTGTCCGCATTAAAGTCCGTTTATAAGTCGGATGAGCTGATGTTCGTATTTTCTTTAGTACCGAGCGCCGGGTAAAACCGATAAACGCAAGTACAACAACCAACAACACTTCCGTAATCAACGGAGAATAAATAAACAAAACCGGCTCGAGTTTCAAGCAAAGAAAAATAGAATATAACACGAGCGTCATTGCCGAAGGCAACAGCAGGAATTGATACACCTTATCTTTACTTAAGACCTGATAGAGAAAAATACATACAAAGCAAAAGGTAACGCCAATGATGAAAGACAACAGATAAGAAAAGTAATTGTCCAAAAACATAAACAACAGCAATGGCAATAAGCCAATGGCTTGGTTGTCCAATCCTTTCTTAACTTTGTTCATACCCTTTCCCCCTTTCTTCGCACTTTAATTATATAACAACGCAATTTGTTAAATGTTTTCGCAATTAAACATGCTTTTCGGCGTGATAAGAGGAACGAACCAGCGGAGCACTCTCCACCATACGGAACCCTTTCTCCAAAGCGATTGATTTATAATACTTAAACTGCTCAGGGGTGACATATTCGGAAACTTGAATATTTTTTCTTGAAGGTTGTAAATATTGTCCAATTGTTAATATGGAAGCCCCTGTAGCAAGCACATCATCCATCAGGCAGCATACCTCATCCGGAGTTTCCCCCAGACCGACCATGATGCCTGTTTTCGCTGTTGCTCCCTGTCCGGCTATGCGGGACAGGACAGATAAACTGACATCGTATTTGGCAGCACTACGAACCTGCGGGCTGATACGCCGTACGGTTTCCATATTATGTGAAATAATTTCAGGACCGGCAGCAACAACCATATCCACGAGATCAAGACGTCCCTGGAAATCAGGAATCAGAACTTCAACTGTTGTTTCCGGATTAACCTCCTTGATCGCACGGATAGTATCCACCCAATGCCGGGCTCCCATATCCGGCAAATCATCCCGGTCGACCGATGTTATTACTGCATGTTTCAAATTCATCAGGCGAATGCTTTCTGCCACATTGGCCGGCTCTAGGGGATTCAATGGCAACGGCTTACCTGTAAGTGTATTACAAAAACGACAGGAACGGGTACATATCTCACCGGCAATCATAAAGGTTGCGGTACCACGACTCCAACACTCTCCCATATTCGGACATTTGCCGCTTGTACAGATCGTGTGCAGACAATGAGACTCAACAATACTTTTAGTCCGTGTGAACTGTTCGTTCCCTCCAAGCCGGATCTTCAACCAATCCGGCTTTCTCAAATGTTCTGGCATTATAAATTATCAAATAAGAAATTAGACATCCTGGTATACAAATGATAACGGGTATTACCACCGTAAATACTGTGATTACGGTCTTTATAAACCTGCATATCAAACTGCTTACCAGCTTGTACCAATGCTTCTGCATAATCCATCGTTTGCTGGAAGTGTACATTATCGTCAGCAGTACCGTGAACCAGCAATAGCTTACCTTGTAAGTCTTTTGCCAGACGGATAGGCGATGTAGCAGCATAGCCCGAGAAGTTTTCCTTTGGCGTACGCATAAAACGTTCGGTGTAAACCGAGTCATAATATTTCCAGTCTGTCGGAGGAGCCACTGCGATACCGGCCTTGAAAGTACCGTTACCTACGCTCATCGACATCAATGTGTTGTATCCACCAAAGCTCCATCCCCAGATGGCGATACGGCTGGCATCCACATACGGCAATTTACCTAATGCCTGTGCAGCTTCCACCTGGTCTCTGGATTCCAATTCACCCATCCGCAAGTATGTACATTTGCGGAAGGCTTCACCACGTGCACCGGTTCCCCGGCCATCCACACTGACTACTATATATCCGTTAGCAGCCAGATAGTGTTCCCAGTCAAAACCGTATTTATCCAATACTTGTTGTGAATTAGGACCGCTATATTGAACCATTAACACGGGATATTTCTTCGATTCATCGAAATTCACCGGTTTAACGATCCAGGCATTCAGCTCATAATCAGAAGCTGTATGTACCTTGAAGAATTCTTTTTTAGAGAACGACGTATTAGCCAGCTTTTCTTTCAAAGCGGCATTATCCTGCAATACGCGTAACTCTTTTTTACTCTTTGTTTCGTTTACCGTAATCCGGGCAGGAGTGTTCGCGTTCGACCAGGTATTTACAAAATAAGCAAAGTTATCACTGAAGTCGGCACTGTTCGTTCCTTCTGCATCTGTCAACTTCGTTTTTACCCCTTTCGCATCTATCTTATAAACAGAACGACGCAACGGACTTTCTTCCGCCGATTCGTAATAAGTGACTTTTGTCGCATCGTCGTAACCGATCAGACGGGTTACATCCCAGTTTCCTTTTGTCACCTGACGCTGCATTACACCCGTCGGCGAATACAGATAAATATGGGAATAGCCGTCCTGTTCGTTTACATAAGTAAATCCGGAAGGGAAGAAATGTATAGAAGTCAACCATTCGGAATCTACATAACATTTATTTTCATCACGAAGGATCAGGCGCGATACACCGCTCTTCGGATTTACATAATACATATTGAAGAGGTTCTGCTGACGGTTTAAAGTCATTACAGCCAACTGGTCGGAATTAGTCGTGAAAATAATCCGCGGGATATAGCTATCTGCCTCAACCGGCACTTTCAGTTCCTTGATATCTTTAGTAGCGACACTGTAAGAATGCACGGTTACTTTCGAGTTATTTTCTCCGGCTTTCGGGTATTTAAAGTTGTAATAACCCGGATATAAACCGGTACCGTACATCTGCATGGAATATTCCGGAACTTCACTCTCGTCGAAACGGACATAAGCCAGGTACTCACTGTCGGGCGACCAGGCCATCAGGTTTGTAACTGCAAATTCCTCTTCGTATACCCAATCGGTAATACCGTTCAGGATTTTATTCAGTTCACCATCTTTGGTTACCTGCACTTCAGTATCGTAATCGAACTTACGAACCCATATATTGTTATCCACAACATAAGCACACATGCGTCCGTCAGGCGAATAAGTCGGAATCATCTGTTTATTCTTCGAGTCTGACAAAGGCTTTACGTAGTTACGACGCACGTCATAATCGTAAACGGTTGCCTTGAACGAACGACGATAAATCGGTTCAGTCTCTCTCCAAACCAATATATGATGACCGGTACTGCTGATATCATATCCATCGAAGTCATCAAATGTCGATTCGCGGGCAGTGCGGGCATTAAACAAGGTATCTACCGGATTACCCGTACGATATGAATATTTAATGATCATACTCCGATCCTTGTTCATTGCTGTATAATGCTCACCATCGGGCAACGACCGCATCTCTCCAATAGCCGTTACCTGACGGAATTTACCATCTGTAATTTCTTTTAAATCTACACGTTTGCTCCCGTTCTGAGCAGATACGCTTCCAATTATCGCCAATGAAAGCAAGAAACCAACACCCAATCGTTTCATGAATACTTCTAATTTTATTTTGAATAGGCCGCAAAGTTAGCATTTTATCATGGTAAACCCTTCACCTTTAAAGGTAATTTATGTACCAGCCCAGGTAAGTCCGGGCATTTTATCGTTAAATTAACCACCGGACATTGGTGATTAACCATTATAAATTACCTTTGCCTCATGGAAAACGTAAAGCCTTATAATGATTTCGGTGATTTTCTACGGAAAAAATTCCCTTACAAAGTACAGAAAATCTCTATAAACGCCGGTTTCACCTGCCCTAACCGCGACGGCTCCAAGGGTTGGGGAGGATGTACTTATTGTAATAATCAGACATTCAGTCCGGAATATTGCCATACAGAAAAAAGCGTATCCGAACAATTGGAAGAAGGCATCCGCTTCTTCTCCCGCAAATATCCGGAAATGAAATATCTGGCCTATTTCCAGGCATATACCAATACATACGATGAACTGAATTCATTGAAAGCCAAATACGAGGAAGCCTTATCGCATCCCGAAGTGGTCGGACTGATCGTCGGAACGCGCCCGGACTGTATGCCGGAAGCCTTACTGGATTATTTCACCGCCCTCTCCAAAGAAAAGTTTGTGATGATAGAATACGGATTGGAAAGTACATTGGATAAAACATTGATCCGCATCAACCGCGGACATACTTACGAAGAATCGGAAACAGCCATCCGCCGGACAGCCGAAAGAGGCATCTACACCGGAGCCCATCTGATCCTGGGCTTACCGGGGGAAAGCCGCAAAGAGATACTGCATCATGCCGATCGATTATCCGCATTACCGATCACTACGCTAAAGCTTCATCAATTGCAACTGATCCGCAACACCCGCATGGCGAAAGAATATGCCGATCATCCGGAAGAGTTCCATCTTTATACGGCCGACGAATACATCGACCTGGTGATCGACTTTATAGAAAAATTAAACCCCTCTATTGTAGTAGAGAGGTTTGTATCGCAATCCCCGAAAGAGCTGTTGATCGCTCCCGACTGGGGACTTAAAAACTTCGAGTTTACCGCTAAAGTAAATAAGCGTATTGCCGAAAGAAATGCACGGCAGGGACGACTATTTATTCCTTTTTCTTAGGAGCCAGTTCCCCGTAGAATGTGATATTCTGTTTATTGACAGGTGTCACATTTATAGTTGCAGAACCATTAGAGAATACCTGTACATTGAATGTATATGTATCGTCGTCTGTCTGGGCACGAAACTGTATTTGAGCGGTTCCCTTTTTGTTGAAAGAGGTTTGATAATCGGTAATTGATTTTTCAAATCGCAACCCGTCACCGCCACCATAAGGAGCCGAATATGCTCTTCCGAAATAAGGAAGATAGGAAATAGCCGAGTCGCCGCGCATTTCCAGAGAATAGGGAGAGGTCAGATTGAGAGAACGCCCTCCCATGGGTATCGCACGGTTCACATCTATCGTAAACCGTTTACATTCTATTAATTCTTTTACTTCTTTTTCTTTTTGTTCTTTCTTTTCCTTCTTGGTTTGGGCACAAAGGGATTGCCCTGTTAAAACGAGGACAATCCCCAGTATCCAGAATAACCTAACGTTCTTCATAACCTTAATAACTAATACACAATTTGCCTTCTATGTATAAGACAATTATAAGATGATAAAAGTTTAAGTCAGACTCGTTAATTTAACACAACAAAAGGTTAACAAAGTTATAGGATGATAAACCGGAGACAACCAACCTCATTTATAACACAGAAAGTAGTCAACTAAAACCGTTAAACGACTCGAGAGAACAAAGATGTATCATATATTATGATACTCCAATTTCACTATATATGACAATTTAGACCTCCGCACAGGATTCATCGGAGCGAATAGGTTCAAATATTATCAATTAAAAACTAAAGCACTTGCGTATGTCCGTCAACTTTACGTAATTTGCTGTACATTATAATTCTGAATTGGAATAAACAAATTTATGGAGAAGAAACATCAGTATCAGGGCTTAACCAAACAAGAAGTTGAAGAAAGCAGGCGCCTTCACGGCGAAAATATCCTTACACCTCCCGAGAAAGCTTCTCTCTGGAGTCAGTTCCTCGAGAAGTTCAATGATCCGATCATTAAGATCCTGTTGGTAGCATGGCTGTTGTCGATGATCATCGCCGGTGTACATTGCTGGGGACCGGAGGCAAAGGGCTTCACCGCTTTTCTCGAACCGATCGGTATATTCTTTGCCATCATGCTGGCATCGTGTGTAGGGTTCTTTTTTGAACTGAAAGCCAACAAAGCATTCGATATACTGAACACAGTGAACGATGATACATTCGTAAAAGTAATCCGCGAAGGAAATATCTGCCAGATCACAAAAAAAGAAGTGGTAGTAGGCGACATCGTCGTACTGGAAACGGGAGAAGAAATACCAGCCGACGGTCGACTGCTGGAAGCTATTTCCTTACAGGTTAACGAGTCGACCCTGACCGGCGAACCGATCATCAGCAAAACGACCAACGAAGCTGAATTCGATAACGAAGCAACTTACCCATCCAACGCTGTGATGCGTGGAACGACCGTAGTAGACGGACACGGTGTGATGGAGGTCGAACTGGTTGGTGACGCTACCGGATACGGAAAAGTATATGAAGGCTCTCAAATAGAAAGTGACGTCGAGACCCCGTTGCAGATGCAACTGAAAGGGCTTGCCGCCGTGATCAGTAAAGGTGGATACACCGTAGCCGGGCTTACCTTTATCGCCCTATTGGTCAAACTGTTCCTCACCTCTTCCGGTATGCCGGTAATGGATTTGATCTCTCACATACTGAATATCTTTATGATAGCAGTAACCCTGATCGTTGTATCCGTCCCCGAAGGTTTGCCGATGAGCGTAACCCTGAGCCTCGCGCTCAGCATGAACCGGATGCTTAAGACGAACAATCTGGTCCGTAAGATGCATGCCTGTGAAACAATGGGAGCAACAACCGTGATCTGTACCGACAAGACCGGAACACTGACACAAAACCAGATGCAGGTCTATCAGACAAACTTTTATAACCTAAAAGACCAGAAACTGGGTGACGATGAACTAAGCAACCTGATCAAAGAAGGTATCTCGGTTAACTCTACCGCCTATCTTGACTTCTCGGAAGATAAAGTAAAGACATTGGGCAACCCCACCGAAGCAGCCCTGTTGCTCTGGCTGAACAGCCAAGGCCAGAACTATCTGACATTACGGGAGGAAGCACCGGTTCTGGCACAACTCACCTTCTCGACAGAAAGAAAGTATATGGCAACTGTCGTACAGTCCGGCTTGCTCGGTAAAAAGATATTATACGTCAAAGGCGCTCCGGAAATCGTATTGACAAACAGCCGGCGTGTAGCGACCGGCGGAGAATACAAGCCGGTAGAAGCCTGCAAGGCCGATATTGAAAAGCAACTATTGAATTATCAGAATCAGGCGATGCGTACACTCGGATTCGCTTACCAGATCATTGAAGACGGGAAAGACGAAGCTTATTTCGTAAACGGACGCTTACATGGAACCGACCTGACTTACCTGGGAATCGTTGCTATCTCCGACCCAGTCCGGGCAGATGTCCCCGCAGCCGTTCAAAGCTGTCTGAACGCAGGCATAGATGTAAAGATCGTGACAGGAGACACACCGGGAACAGCCAAAGAGATCGGCCGTCAGATCGGGACATGGAAACCGGAAGATACCGACCGCAACATCATCACCGGCCCGGGTTTCGAAGCTTTAACCGACGAAGAAGCATTGGATCGTGTACTCGACCTGAAAATTATGTGCCGTGCCCGTCCAACCGACAAGCAACGCCTGGTCCAGTTATTACAAAAGAAAGGAGCCGTTGTTGCTGTAACCGGCGACGGTACGAATGACGCTCCGGCCCTGAAAGCTGCACAGGTAGGTCTTTCGATGGGAGACGGAACATCCGTTGCTAAAGAAGCCAGCGATATTACGATCCTGGACAACTCCTTCGGAAGTATCACCCGCGCCGTTATGTGGGGACGTTCCCTGTACCGTAACATTCAGAAGTTCCTGCTCTTCCAGCTGACAATCAATGTGGCTGCCTGTCTGATCGTATTATTAGGCTCGCTGTTCGGAACCGAATCACCGCTTACCATTACTCAGATGTTGTGGGTAAACCTGATCATGGATACATTCGCAGCCGGGGCACTGGCCTCCCTTCCTCCTAACGAACGGGTTATGAAAGACAAACCTCGTCGTAGCGGAAAAGACGGCGACTTTATCATCACCCGTCCGATGGCTTACAACATCTTCGGAGTAGGTTTGGCTTTCGTCATCATCCTGATGGGAGTATTATACTACTTCCACGCACAGACCGGATTAACTCCGCACGACCTGTCCTGGTTCTTCAGCTTCTTCGTGATGCTTCAGTTCTGGAATATGTTCAATGCCAAAGCGTTCATGGAAGGCCGTTCGGCTTTCTCCAACCTGAAAGAGAGCAAAAGTTTCCTGTTTGTAGCATTGCTGATCCTTATCGGCCAGTATCTGATCGTTACTTTCGGAGGAGAAATGTTCAATGTAGTTCCTCTATCGTTGAAAGACTGGGGTATCATCATCGGTTCTTCCTCCCTGGTTCTCTGGGTAGGTGAAATTGCACGCGGAATCAGCCGGCTTACAAAGAAGTAAGCCGGAACTAACAAATCAAGATAATAACTTGCTGTGTCAGATTATAATATTTACATTTGCTTAAATTGAAAGCGAAAAGTATATGGAAATAAAAATAAAACACGGGGCAGAGACAGTGATCAGTCTTTCCGGCCAACTGGATACCTTGAGTTCGCCCGATTTGGAAAAAGAGATCATGGACATCCTTGAGAAAGATGTAAAGAAAGTAATACTCGATGGCACTGACCTTAGTTATATCAGCAGTGCCGGCCTGCGTTTACTTCTCATTCTACAAAAAAAGATGAGCCTGAAAGGCGGAACTTTCGTGTTGAGGAATATCCAGAGCAGCATTATGGATATATTCAAAATAACCGGATTCAACTCTTTCCTTACCATCGAGTAATAAGATCCAAACTCCGGTAAAATGACCAGCACACTACATATTAAGAATAATCCCGACCAGCTTGCCCTCCTGTATGATTTCCTGGAGCAGCAGGCTGGACATTGCGGTATCGATGCAACATTGCTTATACAGATAAAGTTGGCGATGGACGAAGCTGTGACGAATGTTATTCAATATGCATATCCCAATTCAGAAGGCGATATACGCATTGACATGGGGTGTGAAGAGGGACTGTTGAAAATAGTCGTGACCGACAACGGCATCCGATTCAATCCGCTGGAAAATCAGGAACCGGATATTACCCTTTCAGCAGAAGAACGCCCGATCGGCGGACTGGGTATTTTCCTGGTTAAACAATTGATGACGGATGTCAGGTATGACCGTTCCGAAGGAAAGAATATATTAACAATGACCAAAGAAATTCAGTGATATGGCCGACTTCGATATTAAAGAAATAGCTTCCCTCAAAAGACAGCTGCGCATCATAGAAAAGTTGACGCTGGTTGGCTGGATACTTATTATTGCAGGCCTTTATTACGATTGGGAAACGGTTCCCGGCATCGCTATCGTTGTAGAGATTATTCTCTATATCTTAAAAGGACGTTTGCGGAAAAAGTTGAAGCAAAAAGAATACCTTGCCAAAATAGTGGAAGAACGTACCATCGAGCTCCGTATCCAGCGCGACCAGGTATTGAAAGAATCGGAAAAACTGTCGAAAGCACTGGATGCCCTGGCCGAAGCGCAGGACGAACTGGTACGGAAAGAGAAGCTGGCAACCGTAGGACAGC
Source organism: Parabacteroides goldsteinii (assembly GCF_015550595.1). Taxonomy (GTDB): domain Bacteria; phylum Bacteroidota; class Bacteroidia; order Bacteroidales; family Tannerellaceae; genus Parabacteroides; species Parabacteroides leei. The sequence goes on along the minus strand of NZ_JADNBB010000002.1, from coordinate 391,664 downwards.
TTACACAGGGATTGGTAGACCGCATCCTCAATCCGGTAAACTACATCAATAACTTTGCCGGCCTATCGGCAGACCTGATCAAGGAATTGAAAGAAAACATCACGGACGAGCGAGCCGTCATGACAAAAGAGATTTATGAAGACAGTGTCGAAATACTTGATATGATAGAAGGCAACCTGCAAAAAATCAATGAGCATGGTTGTAACACTGTCCGCATCGTCAAAGCTATGGAAGAGTTGTTGAAAGACCGTCACGGCGATGTTACAGCGACCGATCTGAGCGAGTTGTGTAAGGTCAACATAGATGTTCTCAACAAATTATTCAAAAAAGAAATTGAAGAAAACCAGATACAGATAAATCTCGAATGCCCGGAAAAGCCGCTTATAGTGGAAATCGATATCGAACAGATGAATAAAGCAATAGGCAGTATTCTCAAAAACGGTATCTATGCACTGCTCCGTAAACTCCAGAAGGAAAGTTTCACTCCGTTTATTACGATCAAATTGGAGGAAAGAGCGAACAATACTGCATTTATCAGTATCTACGATAACGGAATAGGTATCGAAGACAATATCAAAGACAGGATATTCGAACCATTCTTTACAACGAAACCTTCGGCTGAAGCAGCCGGTGTCGGGTTGTATCTCTGCCGTGAAGTTATCCTTAACCATCAGGGTTCGATCCTGGCGAAAAGTGAAAAGGATAACTATACTGAATTCCTAATTACAATTCCCATCAGTCAAAAAAGGATCAACAATGAATGAGAATACCCAAAAAGAAATTGAGAATCTGCGGAAGCAGATCAGCCAGCAGGAAAAGATGGCTTCGCTCGGATTATTGAGTGCCGGTATTGCACATGAGATACAGAATCCACTCAACTTCGTAATCAATTTCAGCAAAGTTTCGCAGAAGTTACTAAAGGATATGCAGGAAGTGCTGGACGAGCTCGGGAATGCATTACCGGAAGACTCGGTCGAAGAGATCAAAGAAATTATGTCTGACCTGGAAGGGAATATGAGTAAGATCGAAGAAAACGGCAACCGCGCTTCGAGCATTGTACGTGGTATCCTGCTCTATTCGCGTGGCAAAGACGACGAATATATCCCAACCGACCTGCAACAGCTGACCAAAGAATATATATGGCTTTCTTACCATGCTGTCAGAGCGAATAATAAAAGCTTCAACGTAGCTATACAAGAGAATTATGCCGACGACTTGCCATTGGTAAAGGTTATACCGCAAGACTTCAGCCGTGCCATTCTCAACCTGATGAACAACGCCTGTTATGCCGTATTCAGCAAGTCGAAAGAGGCAGCCGACACAGCTTACCAGCCCACTATCAAGGTTTCCCTAAAGAAAGAAGGCGACCGTATCGCCCTGGTTATAGAAGATAACGGACAGGGTATTTCCGAAGAGGTTAAGAAGAAACTTTATACTCCTTTCTTCACTACAAAGCCGATCGGAGAAGGTACCGGCCTGGGGTTATCGATCACTAAATCGATTATCGAACAAAAACACAACGGTACGATCGAGATGGAGTCCTGTCCCGGCGAATATACCCGTTTTACCATTTCTATTCCTATCCAACAATAACAGAGACAAAAGTCATGGCTATAAAAATATTAAGTGTAGATGATGAATTAGACCTGGAAAGGTTGCTTACCCAATACTTCCGTCGCAAGATAAAGAAAGGAGAATATGAATTCTATTTTGCGCATAACGGACTGGAAGCACTCCAACTCATGCTTGTCCAACCGGATTTCGATGTTATATTAAGTGACATCAACATGCCGGAAATGGACGGGTTGACATTGCTTGCCAAAATAAACGAGATGCAGAATCCAGCTCTGAAATGTATCATGGTCTCAGCCTACGGCGATATGGAGAATATCCGTAGTGCCATGAACCAGGGGGCATTTGACTTTACGACAAAGCCAATCAACCTGGAAGACCTGGAACGTACGATCGAAAAGGCAGCCGAACAGATATCCTTCATCAAGAAGGCACAACAGGAACACTCACAACTGGAGTCTATCCGTAATGACTTGCATATCGCCCAGGAAATACAACAGACCATCCTGCCGAAAACGTTTCCGCCGTTTCCGGAACTGAAGTCATTCGATATCTACGCCTATATGAGTGCGGCTAAATATGTGGGAGGCGACTTTTACGATTTCTTCCGCATAGACCAGGATCGTTTGGGATTCGTAATTGCAGATGTTGCAGGAAAAGGAGTCCCGGCCGCCATCTTTATGGCGATCAGCCGGACAGTTATCCGGACAATCGCATTGAACGAAAACTCAGCAGCCATGTGTATGCAACGTTCAAATGCATTTCTTTGTCAGGAAAATATAAATGAAATGTTTGTTACCGTATTCTATGGCATACTGAACCTGAATACCGGTCTCGTGACCTACTGCAATGCGGGACATAACCCTCCTGTCCTGATGAAAGCAGATAATACAGTTGTATCCGTACCGCTGACAAACGACTTTATATTAGGAAGCATAGACGATATCACCTATCACGAAAAGACTTTACAGCTATTGCCGGGAGACAACCTGTTGCTCTACACAGACGGAATCACAGAAGCGATGAATACCCGCCACGAGCAATACAGTGAACAACGGTTACTTGAAAACTGTCAGGAGTTGATCGGAAAGAGTCCGAAAGAGATCGTTGATAAAATAACAGAGAAGGTAGGAAAGTTCGTTGTCGGAGCCGTACAATCGGACGACATCACGTTGTTGTCCATCACGTATCAAGGCTAATTTTCTTTTAGCGGATAAAAAAACGGAGATGCACCGATCGGTACATCTCCGTTTTTTATATACATTATATATATGTACTTATTTCAGCAAAGCATCACGGATACCCATGATTTCTGCATTAGCAGCTCTGGCATCCTGGATTGTTGTTACTTTTTCTTTCAGGGGACTGATGGTTGTACCCAGCTGTTGAAGATCCGGATAATAAGAAGCCAGGTCGGCAACTACTTCTTCCAGCATAGTCACACGTTTTTCCATATTGGCAGACAAACCGGCAGATGTAGCATCCCCCTTAACAACCAATGTAGGATTAGCAAGCAGACAAGCATATTCAGCAGAAGATGCACCTAAAATTTCGATCTGTACATCTATTTTATTTTCTGCAGCCATCTTATCGATGATCTTATCTTCCTGTGCATTCATGAAAGCCTGCAATTGCTCTTTAGTTGCATCTTTCGGAGCTTCTTCTTTCAGGATATCCAATACAAAAGAAACATTCAGGTCTGTAGCCAGTTTTACGATGGCACCTTCTACCTCAGCAGTAGGCTGGCCGATAGCTTTCAATACGTTGTAATCAGCCATATACATGCCAAGTGCACGTGCTTTCTGTGTAGCAGTACTCAGTTCAGCAGCTTTAGCTACCGGCAGCATATATGTCAAATCAGCCACTTTAACCTGAACTTCGCCGCTTGACAAACGATAAGGAAGCTCAGACTCCGGCATATCAGCCAGGAACTTAACAGTTTCCTGTTTTACCTCTTCTGTCAACAAATCTTTCGGAGCTTTACCGGCTATAACGGCAGCTTCTTCCGTTTTCTGGGCATCATCAGATTTCTTAGTTCCATTACAGGAAGCCATGCCTACCATTAATGCGGCTATTGCAAGCACGCTTAATACACTCTTTTTCATGTTACTTTATTTAATAATTTATATTCCAGCTTTTTTAATCTTCTCTCAGAAAACGTCCCGGAAACTCTGCGAATATAGCGATAATCGCTATAAATGCAAAGAAACCTATAATCAATAAATTAAAATTATACGTAGAAATTGAAATACCACCCAAGTTTTTCTCATAAGCATAGAAAGGAGCTCTGCCATACAGGTTATCCGGCACTACATATATTTGACCTATCGCAGGATAAATACGATGGCCGTACTCTTTATAGAAATTACGTCCACCCGCTCCCATCACCAGATCTTCGATAGCAGAATTATGGTGTTCTTTCTTTTGGGCAGTTACCCACTCAACTCCTTTCTCACGTATATCTTCCTGTTGCACCTGATCCAGATAAGCAGTAAAGTTATGCGCACGTTCATGCAGAGCCGTATCCACCTTATCCAAATACGACAGATAGCTTTCGCCCTTCGCATAAGGGGCAATACGGGCAGCACGTCCCAACACAGCCAGTTCATTTTCTATCGTCAATCGTTTGTCGGAATCATCCTTTATTTCCAGTTGTTCAGCCAGCCGACGCACCTCTTTCGCATGTATATTCTCATAATACTGTGCCAGATACTTTTCTCTTTCGATTGGAAAATAAGCCTGGTTATAAGCATTATCGGCAAACTGCTCCACCATCAAGGCCTCGAAAGCCCAGCGTGAAGGGATGATTTCACCGATCAGCGGCACTTTATTTTCCTTCGATGCACGGGTATTCAAGTCATCGAACTTGATCACCAATCCACAAAGTAATATCTGCGGAATAAGCAAAAGAGGGATCGTGATATAGATGGCTACAACAGAATTCATCGACTGCGACAAGATCAATCCCGTCAGGTTTGCCAGGAAAGAGGTAGCCCAAAGGATACTCCACCAGATACCGAACATCTCCCATCCTACTCCAATGATAAAATTCCCCACTAAAACAAAAAGCAAAGATTGTAGTCCCGATACTATCAGAAGGTAGACCATCTTGGAAGTAAGGTAACTACTGCGGCTCAAACGAAGAAAATGCTCACGCTTCAGGATAGGCTTGTCTTTTATAATCTCTTCGGCACTTATGCTTAACCCCATAAAGGTCACGACAATAACCGACATAAAGATATAAGACACAAAGTTCTTATTGGCAAGCAGAGTATACTCGTCACCATCCACATAACGGGTAAGCAGAGCGACAATCAATGCCAATAAAGGAGCTTCCAGTAAGGTGATTGCCAGATATTGTTTATTAACCAACTTTGTTCGGATATTCCGTTCCAGGAAAATACAGAATTGCTTAAACCAGGAAGGTTTCCGCTGTTTGCTGTCAGGTAAATCTTTCTCCTCGGCAACGGTGTAAGCTGGTCGCGCCGAGACATATTTCTCATGCCATTCCTCGGGGGTAAACTTCCGGATATTCGTCTGGTTACCGCTATCGTCTATTTTCTTCGAATCTATAATGTTCAATATCAATTCAGGATTGACATTTCCGCAGGTACTGCAAACACTGATATCCGGATCAGTATATTTGGCCGCTTGCTTGAAATAGATAATCGCTTCTATCGGATTCCCATCATAGATAGGATACCCTCCCCGGTCCAACAACCAAAGACGGTCGAACAACTTATAGATTTCCGACGATGGTTGGTGAATATTCACGACAACCAGCCTTCCGCGGTGGGTCTGTTCCTTCAACAGCATGATAACTTTCTCTGAATCTGACGAAGACAAACCGGAGGTAGGCTCATCCAGATACAGAATAGCCGGCTCACGAATCAATTCGAGAGCGATATTCAACCGTTTACGTTGTCCGCCGCTGATCGTTTTACGGATAGGCGAACCGACTTCCAGATCTTTTATACCTTCCAGATCCAAATCTTTCAGGACCGTATCGACCCGTTCTTTAATCTCCGGATCCGAGAGACGGGCAAAACAAAGACGGGCCGTAAACCAGAGGTTCTGATAAACGGTAAGTTCTTCAATCAACAAATCGTCTTGCGGAACAAAACCGATCAGTTGCCGGGCTTCAGGAGCATCCAACGGATAGCCGTTCACGGTTATAGTCCCTTCGTCCGGGCGGATATTACCGTTCATGATACCCAGTAAAGTAGACTTACCGACTCCACTTCCTCCCATAATGGCAACCAGTTGTCCCGACTCCAGGTTGAATGAAAAGTTATGCAGTCCGTTGGAGCTATTTTTAAAAGTAAAATTCAAACCTCTACCAGCCAGAGAAATCGTTTCTTTCCGTTCATTCTTATTATAGACAGTCAATAAGTCACTGTAATAAACCGGAAGAAATAAAGGCCCCTTCAATACGCTACTGTGCTGCCAGGCATAAAATATTCCCGATGATAAAGGGATATCGTTCATGAAAACGACCCCTGAGCCATAATAGGTAAATATCTGCTTATCGAACCGACGGATAAAGAGTACACGGATAAATCCGTCCATTCCCTTACGGGTTATATGGTTTTCAGCTTCAGTCTCTTCTCCACTGATAAGAAGTAAAGAAGAAGACGGTTTCCCGATTATAAATGCAAGTATGTCATCAAACTCTTCCTGTGGAATGGCAAAAATATCAGCCACCAGATGAAAAAGAGACAGATGGTTCTCAAACTCTTCACTATTGGAATAAGCAAACTCCACAAAACGGATCAGGAGAAGAAGTTGTTCTTCCGCCATCAGCTTCACCTTCATCTGCTCACAGATATTATGTACCACTCCCTCCTTATCCACTGGAAAAAGAGGATCATCGTACATACTCCGCAACTCACTGTATAACTCAATATACTCTTTATGAGAACGAACACCAAAATGACTGGACAAATAAAAATGAACCGCACGGCTTGCCTGCTGTTCCTCGATGCGCACCGCCGAAGCAAAAACAGCAAACAGATTTAATAAACCGTTCAGAATGGTTTCATTCATATATTCATATAGATAATGATGATTTACAGGACAAAGGTAAAACTTTCAAGCATACAGAAATAAAAAATTCGTTATTTCTCGGAGAAAACAATTAAAGACAAAGCATTTACAACCATTATTCATCATATTTATTCTCCCACATAGAATCATTCGAAACAATCATTATAATTGTAAATTGAAAAATAACGATAATATGCCATTATTTGAACTACTGCAACAGCAACACATCCTGTGGAAGATTAAGAGACTGATCAAATTTTACAACAATTATTAGGCATTTTATAATTATAAAAAGCTCTTTGTCCCCATAGGGTAGATATAATGGGTCCTGCAGTTTTAATATATTCCGTGTTACTTATTGGATAAATTGAATCTCATACAACTTGCGAACAGACTACATCTCATCATTACTACACGAGGCAAAACTAATCATGGTTAATGATAACAGGAAAAAACAAGTGACTTTTGTACATGATTCTAATAATTTAATTTGACCAAGGAGAGTATAGTAAGTTACTTTCACATAATCATTAAAACTCATTGTTTAGAAAATGTTCAAAATCATCCGATATATAAGCCATAACGGAATAAAAAACAATATTGGAATCTTTTCGCACAAAATCGAACACAATATAATTAACTTAAAAAATAGATTTGCGACAGAAAAAAAAATATTAACAAAAACAAGTATTATGAACAGAATACAAATTCAACAAAAATTACTCGGACTACAAAATCACATGATGAACTTCGCTATCAAACTAACTGCTAACAGGGATGATGCCCTAGATCTGTTACAAGACACTATGCTGAAAGTACTGGATAATCAAGAGAAATTTGTAGACAATGTCAATTTTACGGGCTGGGTTATGACTATAATGCGCAATCTTTTTATTAATAACTACCATAAGATTGTACGTATACAGACTAGGATTGATCAAGATACAGACCTGTACAATCTGAATATAGTCAATGATAATATTTCTGGTTCCCCTGACAAAATCTATCAAATTCAGGAAATCACAAAAGCTATTACAGAATTGAACGATGAAGTGAAAATTCCATTTTCTTTATTTTTAAATGGTTATAAATATAATGAAATTGCAGAAAAGCTCAATATACCTTTAGGAACGATAAAAAGTAGAATTTTTTTCGCACGCAAACAATTACAAGAAAAACTGAAAGATTTTCAATATACATAAATAATACATTTTCAACTTTTCTCCCAAAAACAATAGTATGGAAACAAAAAGTAAAAAATTCAACAATAAGAAAAACGTATAACTATGGACTTACATTCAGGACAACCTTACTGGATAATCAAAAATCCTCTTTTTTGATTATTACAATCCCTTGAACAAAAAAATCTGGATACAGATATAGTAATTATCGGTTCTAGCATAACAGGAGCCCTTATGGCCCATGGTAACCGCTTACCGCTCCTGTCTACAATCAATTTCAGATATCGAAACAGTTTTAAAAGAAGCGGGAATAGATGCCGACTTTGAACAATTACCAAGTATTTTCTATGCCAGTGATGATAGAGGGAGCAAACTCATCGAACGTTAATATGAAAATTTATTATTACGACGATATTCCGTAGGAGTCATACCGTAACTTTGTTTAAAAGCCGTACTAAAATAACGAGAACTGGAAAAACCAGTACGGTCTGCCACCTCCTGAATAGTCATTTCTTTATAGGAGGAAAGCAAGCGGCAAGCCTCTACCATCCGGAACCGGATTACATAGTCGCCGATAGAAATATCCGACAAGTGGCTGAACTTGCTGTAAAGTGTCGTACGGCTCATTGCCATCCCGGATGCAATAAAGGTTACATTCAAATCCGGATTGCTCAGATTTTCATGAATCAATGTATTCAATTTTTGCATGAATTGTTCATCCGCATTACTTACAGCATCCTCTTTCGGAGAAAACAGACAACCGGACTGGCGGTAACGTATGCGGAGCTGATCGCGTTGCTTTAATATATTCAGCAAGACCACCAACAGGGAATCCACATCGAATGGTTTCGCCAGATATACATCCGCACCGGATTTATACCCTTCGACCGAACTTGCCTGATCGGCCCGGGCTGTAAGCAAAACCACTGGTATATGACTGACCGTCACATCGTTTTTGATCCGGTGGCACAATTCGTAACCATCCATACGGGGCATCATGACATCGCTGACTACCAGATCAGGCTGATATTGCCCCAAGAGTTCCCAGGCTTTCTCACCGTCTTCCGCCACATAAACCTGCTTAAAGTCGGCCTGTAAAACACTAGACAAGTAGTTTCGTAAATCAGGTTCATCTTCTGCTATCAGTAATGTATATTTAGAAAGCGATTTATCGGCTTGTGCATCACATACATTTCTTTTCGTTGCTATGCCATTATCCGTTGCGCTTGCAATTACCACATCCGGCTCTTCCGACACAAGTACCTGTACCATAGGCAAGTCGAAATAGAAAGTTGCTCCACCGTCTTTATTGTTATAAGCGCCGATGCTACCCCCATGCAACTCTACTAATTTACGGGCATAAGCCAGCCCTATCCCACTGCCTTTACGATTGTGGTCGCCCTGATAGAAATGAGAAAAAAGACGGTCCATATCAACATGAGCCAATCCGATACCTTGATCGGCAAGAGAAATACGTATATTTTTTTCCACACGCTCCGTAGTGATAGCCAACAAGGTATTCGAATCACTAAACTTCATCGCATTTATCAACAAATTGGACAAAACGACACGACATTTGGCTGCATCGAAGGGGACTTTTTCTATCGTTGCATCCAACTTAAATTCCAAGCAAATTCCACGGGCTTTAAATTCGGGAGTAAAATCATCTGTTACAGCCCTTAGCCAGTCATTGAGATCGTAAAAACGGATATCCATGACATTACCATTCGTGTCCGATTTCTGAGCATCGAGTACCATATCTACGATTTCACGCATCCGGCTGGTTTGCAACAACATGCCGTCCAGTTGACGGGAGACCTCTTTGTCTGTCACTTTACCGGATTTCAACAGCCGTTTGAGGGGTGCATAAATCAAAGTCAAAGGCGTACGCAGTTCATGACTGATATTAACCATGAAACGAACTTTTTCTTCGTAAAATTTACGTTCATGTTCTTTCATTGTCAAAACGAGCTCGCGTTCCTTACGCTTCATGACCAACCAAGCTCCACATCCCACGACTCCCAAAACTATAAAAATCACTAATATCTGGAACCACACACGCAGCCATAAAGGCGGTATTACATTAACAGTCAACAATTTCAAAGGCTTACTCCAGTCTCCGTTCCTTTTACTGTATGAAACCCACAACTCGTAATTGCCGGGAACCAGGGAGGGCAATGAATATGCATGGCTGGACGTCTCCAGCAAATCCTCCCGGTCTCCTTTGATATAAAAACGGAATAGTTTTTTTCGCATCAAATCCTTTTCTTTGACGATGACACTTAGCCCCAAAGTTGAATAATCCCAAGGAATGGAGATAGCCTGCTCTCCGAATATTCCGTCGGGATGAATAGGAGAACCATCCAGGGCCAGATTTATCAGGCTGACGGAAAAATCTTCTTCCTTTTGAAATTCCTGGTTGGGGCGTATCCTTACAACGCCTTCCACGCCCGAAATATAAATATCACCGGAAGTAACTTTTAAAGCCGGCTGAGGTAAAAACTCACGTGTAAAAACCCCATCAGATTCTCCGAAAACGACTACACGTTTCTCATGAGGAACACATGCATATAATCCATCGTTGGTACTTATCCAAAGGCGATCGCTATCATCGAAAGCAAGAGACATAACTCCAATAAATAGCTTCGTATCGACCGTGTCCAATTTTTGCAGAGTAGAGTCATATACATACAATCCGGAAGAGGTTCCCAACCAAAAACGTTTATCCTTGCCTTGTTTAACAGAAGTGATTGTTCCGATATCTTTCCCTGCGACAAATATCGGATGAAGTTGTTTATGCAGAATATCAAACATATACAAAGCTGTGGAAGAACTCACATAACATGAATCGCCCGACACAAAACGAGGAGCTACTAAATTTGGAAGTGCCCCTTCAGGTAAAGCCTCGAATTGCTGTTTACGCGCGTCGTACACATACAGATAGTTATCAGATAAAAGGCAGAAACGATATTCGTCTATAGCATACAGCCGAACCGCATTTCCACGTGTAAACAAGTCTTTTTGAACATTCTCCCAATTGAGCCGGAACTCATGGCATTCACCTGTAAGCTTATTAAAACGATAAAGTCCGTCACCAAATGATGATAATAGCAAATCCGAATCATTATAAGGCATGATAGAAACAATTTTCATTCCCGATGTCTGCTGATATTCCAAAAATGTTTCTGTTTTCGGATTAAATCGATTGAGGCCTCCCCCATCCGTTCCCATCCAAATTTTTCCATCCCGATCCTCATACATAGAAGTGACCGACTCAAAACTGAGTCCGTATGAAGCTCCGGGAGGCGCATCCCGATAGGTGGTCATAAAAACAGGCTTGATTCCTATCAGCCCACCCCGGATACTACCTGCCCACACATTATCTTCTTCGTCAATATACAGGCAGGCAAAAGAGTTTACCGGAAGGGAATGCCGGTCGCCGGAGAGGTGCATGATTCCTTTTACCGACTTATCCTTATAATTGTAAATATTAATACCTCCCCCATCGGTTGCCATCCAAAGTTCACCGTCCTTTTCCCGCATATCCTGCACGACATTATGACTCAACCTATCCGGAGCTTCCAGATGTTCTATCAATCGCCCCTCGTCATCATAACAAAAAACTCCTTTATTATAGACTGCCACCCAAATATGCTTGAGCGAATCTACATACAACGAAGATATATTCCCCTCAGGAACAAATGATATCCGCTCCATATCGCCTGTGTCCGGATAATACCACCAAAGACCGTTTCCCCGAAAAGAGAGTATGACCTTTCTTTCTTTTTCGTTATACAAATAAGCATAATTAGGAGAAGATACAAAGGGAACCTTTAATTCGCACCGAACAATTTCCTTTTCCTCATAGGAATAATAAAAAATACCTTTCTTTCCTAAAAAATAGATTCCTTCCGGTAGAAGAAGGCTACAAGATGCCACCACCGGCTGTCCGTCTATTTCCTGATGTAGAAATTTCCGGGCATCACGATCAAAACGCGCCACCCCACGACTGGTCCCTACCCAGATATTTTTATTGGCATCTTGTTCTAAAAAAACGACATCATTATAAGGAAGAGAATATGGGTTACCTTTCTCTTCCTGATAGACTGTGATCTTTTCCCTGTCGAAACGGTTCAAACCAAACCGGGTCCCGATCCACATAACACCCCTGTCATCTACCAATACACATTTTACGGAGGATTGCGACAGGCCGTTTTCTAATGAAATCTGTTTAAAATAATACCTGGGGGCTGCACAAAGCTTCCCTGTTAAGAATACAAAAAACAAGAATAAATATAATTGTAAATAATTTTTGAATACTTGCATAATCATATTTCACCCTTTGTCCGGCAAAAATACAAAATCATCCGAAAAGCAAGCCTTGCAGAAGACAAAAAACGATTTCTGAGTTTTTCTGAATGATATCGAACATTGAGAAATATTCTGAAAATATAGATTTGCGACATGTAAAAATTAAACAAAGTGTTTTATTAAAGGTTATTTATCAATGTTTCGCAGAATTGGTGTATTTTTTATCCTTGTGGTTGCGGTATTAATCAAATATATCCTACCCAATGAAAAGCCGGAAATTATTCCTTTTCCTCAACAAAGTGTATCAGACAAGGGTGATTTCATATTCGATGAATCGACTCTCATCAGTGTAGAAAACGAAAAACAGGCAGCAATAGCGCAAGAATTTACCAGTCTATTCAATCTTGCTGCCGGATTTACTCCTAAAGTGACTATTCAAAACAAAAAAGCAGATATCATATTCCATACAGATAAAGAGTTAGAGTCTGAGCACTACAAACTGAATATAGGTCCGTCTTGTATTTTGGTAAAAGCATCCGGACAAAAGGGTTTCTTTTATGCCATGCAAACGTTGCATTTTTTACTTCCTTCAGCCATTAACAGTCCTACGCCGGTAAAAAATATTCGATGGAGTGTGCCTGGGATGACCATATTAGACGGTCCCCGACATAAAGATCGGGTTGTAGTTTTGTATACACCATTTAATCTTATCCCCAAAGATAATCTCAAAGAACTCATTGATTGTATGGCCATGTTAAAAATAAACAGGCTGCATTTCATACAGGAGCTTTATGATGTAATTCCAACTGCAGGACAAAAAACTACGGACAACATGATCTTATATGCTCAAACCAAAAAGGTCACAATTTCAAGCGGAACAATTCCAACTAAAGGGGTTACCTCCAATCTACCGTTTCAAGTGGAAGATATTATCCGGGAATCAAATATCCAACACTCCAAAGACAACAAAAAAATATTATTCCAATGTCTGGCATCCATTGCAGAAAAAAGTTGGTCGGATCTTCCATAAAGAAAACCCTGCAAGAGTTCTCTCGAATACTTGCAGGGTAATTAAGGTTTATTTAAATTATGTTGAATGTACTATTATTCCAAAGCCGGTGAGCTTGCTGTTGTCGGCCAGTAAGGATTCTGATACAAATTAGAAGTTTCCAATTTTGAATCAGGAGAAGCCAATGTCAGTTCAAGAACAGAATATGGCGATAGGTAATAAGCTTTTCTCCACTGGTATCCGTCCCAAACTTCATTATTCTCTTTGATTACGCGGTATGGGCGAATATATTTGCTGTCGTTCCGGTTTGAGATGTTGGCATCACCTTTACCTTCAGCCTGTTCGATCAAGGCGGATTCGTTAGTCAAGTTGCCTTTCTCATCTACTTTCAAATAAGCTTCATCCTTATACATTTGCGTCCAGAAATTCACACCTTCGGGAATGTATTTACCCATATTTTCAGGGAATAAGGCATCGAATGCTCTCCAACGGATCAAGTCGCTCCACCTTCTTCCTTCGCCGATAAATTCACAACGACGTTCACGGCGAATGTTATACATAGTCGCATCTACTTTTTCGGAACCGGAGTAAACTGCCCAGTCCGGTTCTTTTGAAAGATCGGTAGCAGCGATAGTCTTACTAAAATCCGGATCTATACCGGCACGTTCGCGCAACTGTCTCCAATAAGAGGCTGCCGTCGCATCGATTGATCCGTTTTTCAAATAAGAAGCCTCCAGATAGTTTAAATAAGCTTCTGCAGAACGGGCTACTACAATACCATTCGTTCCACGTACACCATTACGGATTTGCGAGAAATCATAACAATAGTGTTTACGCTGGCGGAAACCGGTACGGTCACGATGTTCGGTCAAACCTACAACCGTCGGTGCTTCAAAAAGCTCTAAAGAATCTTCATTGACTAAAACCGTTGATTCGCCAAACAAGAACAATTGCAAACGTCCGTCACGTCCTTCTTTTTGCTGGTCGATCGTTACGTCACCCTTATATCCGGAATTGGCAGCATAGATCGGTAAACCGTTTTCCATCAAGAATGCGTCTACATAACTTTTTGTCATACCATTATTACCACCTTCCATGATATAGGCCATGAAACCGTGTGTTATACTTAAGTCTGAATCAAACTGACGCCACATTAACACTTCGTCTAAAGAACTTGGATCAGGCATTGAAAACATTTCGAAGTAAGGATTCCATCCATAAATCTGGTTGATTGCCGGATTCAATACTTTTGTATTTTGTACCAGGCTATGATTGTCTGCCACTTCTTTCGCTGCACTCATTGCTTCAGTCAGAAAGAAATCTATTTCTCCATCAATATTGAATGTCTTACCCGCATTGTAAGCTTTGTCTGCTCCCGGCCATCCGGCTTCACCCGGTACACGTGGCGTACCTTTGTGATATTTTTCAAATGTCGCTTCGTACAAAGCTACTCTCGATTTCACCAAAAGTGCCATTTCTTTTCCGATGCGTACTTTGTTGAATGCCGTACCCGGTTTCAACATAGAAATGGCTTTATCCAAATCTTCCAGGATAAAACGAGCGACCTCATTACGAGGGGCACGTTTACTAAGTTCCACTAACTCTTCGTTTTTATCTTCCGGTACCGTTGTTATGATCGGAAAGTCTCCGTAACTGCACAAACGGTCGAAGTAGGCGGTAGCACGCAGAAAATAAATTTCACCGATATAATGGTTGATATCTTCCGGTGCACCGGATATAGTACCGGCTTCTTTCTTTGGCAATACTTGTTCCAGGAAGTAGTTCATGGCACGAATCAGACTGAAATCGGGACCTCCTGAAGAAGGTACCAACCAGCGATCTGCAGCAAAATAGCCTGTATTGGCTTCGCCTACTACCATATTGTCTGTACTACCGTCAACATTTAAAGGCCCGGCATTATACGCAGCATCATTTGTTGCAATAAGAGAGGTATAATAATTGATAGCATAAGCTCCCAATTCTTCAGCAGAATTAAAATATTGTGCAGGCGTAATGCTAGAAACCGGTTCCCTATCCAGGAAATCGTTACATGACGATGTCAATAACCCGAAAGCTGCTGCTATGGGAAATATATATATTTTTTTTAAATTCAGTTTCATAATCCTCATTATTTAGAAATTAACATTCAAACCTACAGAAATCGTTTTACACAGTGGATACAATTTTCCGTCTCCCCAATCTCCACCTAATGTTTCAGGGTCAAATACTCCGGTAATATCAGAAATAGTCAGCAAGTTATCACCCGAAATATACAATCTGACAGAAGACATACCAGCCTTAGAAGTCCACTGTTGAGGCAATGTATAACCTAACTGTATGTTTTTCATACGGATATAAGCTGCATTCTGCAAGTATCCACTTTGACGTTGTTGGTTCTTGCTTCCATCGAAGCTGGCACGCGGATAATAAGCATTCAAATTAGCACCCAACGGATCATTTTCACCACGCCAGAAATCCCAGTGTTCTTTGAAACCGGCAGATTGCCACATACCACCGTTTGCCCCCCAGAAATACGGACCATCCAACCAATAGTCACGTTTACCGATACCTTGGAAGAATACAGAGAAGTCAAAACCTTTCCAAGCAGCATCAAGAGTCAAACCGAAATTGTAACGCGGAGTACTATTACCAATTACCGAACGGTCGCCCGGATTATCTACCGTATTGGCACCTGTGTTAACAACACCATCACCATTTAAATCCTTATACATTACATCACCGGGGCTCCAGCTTGATCCCCAACTCGGTTTATTGTTAGCTAAATGAGCATCCATCTGTTCCTGAGTCTGAGCAATACCCACAGTAGTATACCCCCAGATTTCATTCAACATTTTACCGCTGTAATGAGCAATATCCAATGACCTTGAGTCATTCGGGTATCTGGTGATTTTTTGTCTTGCATCTGACAATACAAATTTAGCCCCATAACTAACTTCACCGATACGGTCTCTCCATGACAGTTCCAATTCAAAACCGTATGATTTCATATCAGAGTTATTGATTTTCGGAGGAGTTGTCCCTAAAACACTTGGTAGTTCAGGAGCCGGTCCGATCATGTCATACGTATAACGTGTAAAGTAGTCAAATGATCCGGTTAAACGGTTATTCAGTAAAGCCCAATCCAAACCGACGTCCCAGGTTTCTACTGTTTCCCAAGTCTTCAAAGAACTTACGATAGATGGTAATCCGGCTACATTCGGTTTCAAACCATTTACTAACCAACGGCCACTAGCTGTTCCGACCGGCATAGTTTGGTAGAATGGATACCAAGCATCATTTGTATCCGTATTACCCAACTGTCCCCAAGAACCTCTCACTTTTAATGTACTGAAAATATCAGACAGATCACCAAAGAATTCTTCACGGGCAATGTTCCATCCGGCTGATACAGATGGGAAGAATCCCCAACGCTGATCACCTATAAAACGGGAAGATCCGTCATAACGTCCGTTTAGCTCAACCATGTAACGATCTTTGTAGTTGTAGTTGATACGTCCGAAGAAACCGGCAACTGAATTTTCAGCCTTACCGCCACCCACTTTTTGTTCAGATGTAGTTTGATTTATCGTAGGTACTTCCGAAGAGATGATTTTATCACCTTGTCCATAAAGATTATCAGTTCTCGTCAATTCGGCATTAAATCCGACCATCACTTTGAAGAAATGGTTATTGATTGTTTTCTGGTAATCCGTATAAATATTTGTTGTAAAATAATCTTCTGTATATCTGCTTTCCGAAATGCGACTCGCTCCCGGTGAATAAGAAGCTCCGCCATCCCAGCTTATGGCATAAGGTTGGTTATTGGCATCGTATGCATAAACAGGCAACACAGCCCAGTGCTGATTGTTGGTATGCGTACGCATATTCCCGTCAATATTGATTGTCCAATCTTTGATCGGTTCGAACCTTAAACCCATTTGTTGAGTGTAATAATTCTTTTGCTGTGTCTGTACACCCCCTTCTTCCATCTGGGTCAACTCCATACCTTCAGTCAAATGTCCATTGTCATCATACACCGGACAGGTCGGCCAGCGACGGGCAATATTATGGAAAAACAATCCCGTCATATAAGTCGGACGATCATAATCTTCACGTGTCCATTTACTTGTATAATTTAAAGTAACCCATTTTGCCAATTGAGCTGATATTTTAGCATCCAATGTATATCGCTGGAAATTATCCGATCCATGACGTATCAAACCATTCTGATCCAGAAAACTACCACTGACACGGTAAGTCAATTTTTCCGTACCGCCACTTACGCTCAAATTATGTTCGTGTGAAGGCGCCCAGTTACGATATACTTCAGCAAACCAATCTGTATTAGCATTAGCACCTGTATACATTTCCCACTTATTTTGAGAATTGGGAGTAGAAACAGTTTTTATTTTACCAGCCTGATAATCCTGAATACGCTGCATGACATCAGCACTAAATACCGGACTCTGACCAGCATTGGCTGCTGCTGCATTAAAATATTGTGCGAACTGATAAGAATCCATCATTTCCGGTATCTGTAAAGCATCTGTGAAACGAAGATTACCAGAATAACTTACGCTGGTTTTACCAGCTTTTCCACCTTTCGTCTTAATTAAAATTACACCGAACGACGCACGCGAACCATAAATAGAAGAAGCTGCAGCATCTTTCAAAACAGAAACCGATTCAATATCATTCGGATTGACAGTGTTCATATTGCCTTCAATACCATCAATCAATACTAATGGTTTCGAACCGGAACCATCGCCAATAGTACCGGCACCACGAATATTGAAACTCATTTCATTATCAAGCGTACCACCACCTGAATTTACTGAAAAGTTCAAACCGGGAACAACACCTTGCAAAGCTTGAGATACATTCTGAACCGGACGAGATTCAAGCACTTCTACATCCACCATACTAACCGAACCAGTTAAATTCACCTTTTTCTGTGTACCGAAACCGACAACAACCACTTCATCAAGTGTTTGTGTATCTTCCTTAAGTACAACTTTAATAGGGCTTTGTCCTGTGTATTTTACCTCCTGGGTAATATAACCGATAAAAGAGATTTGGATCAAGTCTCCTTTTTTAACATGAGACAATTCAAAGTTTCCATTCATGTCCGTAACAGTTCCATTTGTCGTCCCCTTTACGACAACAGAAGCACCTGTAACAGGTCCGAACTCATCTTCAATAGTCCCTGTAAGTTTGTCTGTTTGTTGAGTAATAGTTGTTGCTGCATTCACTTCCAGAGCATGAAGCTGTCCCCCATAAGAAAAGGCTAACGAAAGCAGCAAAACACCAACGGTTTGCATTTTTTTTAGCATAGCATTACTTTTAATTATTAAAACTAGGTTAACTATAAGGAATAACTTATGTTAATCAAAAGATTTAGTGTATTGACACAGATTATATTTATGTTTGTTTTTATATTAGTTCTGGTAGAACTTATCCCTTAATCTTCAACCTATAAACAATTACAATACAATTCATTTATATAAAATATAGAACAGGAAGATTTAATTTAATTAGCCGAATTGTTTTGTCAAATATTAATTATACTCATCAAGCTATTTAAAATAATTAAATATTTAAACTGTTAAAATATTGGTTATTTAAAAATAATATGTATTTTTGCACCGAAAACAAAAATAGTTCTACCAGAACTATGGTATTTGTTTTTTTTCTATCCTTTGAAATATCGAATGTCTCTGTTTTGCGAAATTAATAAAGAAAAGGCGTTTAATAATCTCCCTAATTTTTAACCTAATTATAAAGTACAAGCATAACCAACAATATCGTCGAGATTACATCCCTGTTTACATGACTCATGAAAACCATAGAAAAAAACATAAAAAAAGCAGTTATCTAAAAAGATAACTGCTTGATTTTGTGAGCCGAAAACGAGACTCGAACTCGTGACCTACGCATTACGAATGCGTTGCTCTACCAACTGAGCTATTTCGGCAACATTATATATTTACTTGTTACTTGTTTTTCAATTCGGGCACAAATGTAAAAACTCTATTCGACATCTGAAAGAAGTTTGGCTAAAAAATCATCTAATTCTGCATCTAAATCTTTCAACAGCGGATCGTCGGCACGTAAAACTTCATCGTCGAGGAAGAGAAGTTCCTCTATTACAACGAAATCCTCATCTGTCAGGCTAACAGAGAAAGGTTTCATGATGTGAGGACTGTCAAATATATTTTTCGCAACTAAAAGAGTCAGCACTGATTTCACGGTGTTGGCTACCTGCTTGTTGAATTTGTCTTCTTCACAGGGACAGCCTACCCAGTCGAATACGATCGTCTTGTCCAGCAACCGTTCCTCTTCGTCATAGATTTGCAGCTCCCCGCTTTCAGGGTCAGCCTGGACATATAAATCACTGTGATAGCTATTGGAATCATCGGCAGTCAGTTTTCCGATAGCGGAAGTAAAGGTTGTCTCCAGGACAGACTGAATCTTTGCATTATTTGCACTCATAACTCTTTTTTTATTCTTTTTGAATCGTCTGTCAAAAGTAGTAATAATTCGGAGAATATATGATATTATTCTCCAAATTGCATATTAAGTTTTTTATCCGAGCGTATCCGGTTTGCTAACGCTTCTACATAAAGATATAAAAGACGGGTGTTCTTACCCTGGTCGCCTTCATTCTTTTTAAACAGGTCGTATGACTTTTTAGCCCAATCGTATGCCTCCTTCAACTCACTTTTCATTTCATACCCCAAAGCGATATTGGATGCTACTTTTGCCTGAGTCTTCCAGCTATTGGAAGTATCATACAGATGTTGCCAGCGCTCAGCTGCCTTTTCCCACTTCTCTGAACGGGCATAAGCAGTGGCTTCTTTCCAGTGCGCTCCCATACCGGAATAGAACCAGCGGGTTTCACGAGTCCAATGAGGAACAAAATTAGGGCTGGCTCTCATACCGATATACTCGCCCGATGCACGTGCGGCATCATCCATAGAGGGTAATACATGATCCAAAAGCACTTGGTTATAGGCACTTTCCGAAAAGAAAAGACTATCCGTCATGTAAACAGTCGCCAAAGGATTCGGTCTGCCCGGCAGATAACCACGTATCACACCCGACATTTTCACACTGATATCACCGGCCACATACCCTTCTGCAAATGCAACCACATCTTTTTGTGTTTCGAATAACATACGATCCACTGAGATCACGGCATCCGTTCCGGTTTCATCACATAAGGCGGTTACTTCCTCCGGTGTCAGTTTCTTGTCTTCGTAATACACATCATCCTTACGGGTAGCATCATGATAAAGAAGCACGTCGTTGAAAAAAGAGACATCGACCATTGCCTTCCCCAGTCCTTGACAAGTAGCAAATAAAGCACTATCGGTTTTCACATGACAGGTATCCTGTTTTGTACCGAACAGACTAAGCTGACAACCGACATCATCCGGCTGCGGCACTGCATTATTCACTACCAGTACTTTACCGACATTTTCCGGAAAAGTAATCTCTGCCGGATTGTATGTTTCAATCGCCACATAGTTGACCGAACTACAAGACGTCAACAGGCCGATTGCCAATAAATAAAACGCACTTCTCATCACTCTTCTGTTTAAAAGAGGGCGAAACTAAGTTCGCCCCTACATTATACAATATCGCTCACCGCCTTGAAATAGCCGATCGACTCTGCGATACCGAGGAAAGGATCTTTCATATCCTTCTCGTATTCCAGGCTGCACATACCAGTATAGTTCACTTCACGCATCATCTTCATTAATGCCGGAAAGTCGATCTTTCCACGACCGATCTCTATACCGACACCTGCCTTCGATGAGTCTGTTACATCCTTGATATGCATATCAAACACACGGGTATGATATTTCTTCAAGTCGGTAACCGGATTACAACCGTTACGCAGGTCATGACCGATATCCAGACACATTCCGATACGCGGATCCAGGTCTTTCGTATGCTCCCAGACATCCGTTGCATCCGGATAGGTTTTAATATCGGGACCATGCAGGTGAATCGCATAATTGAAATCGTATTCCTTCACTTTCTTGTCCACATACGGGAGCAATTCGTAGTTGGGAACGCCCACAATCAACTTTACACCTACGCGTTTCGCATACTCGAAAGCACGGTCGATCTCCTGTTCACTCTTCATATAAATAGGACCAACCGCATAACCCGTCACTTTATGTGCGGCGCATTTCTCATGAAATGCTTTAATCTGTTCGTCGGTACTATCCATCGGCAAGTGGAAATCCTTGATACAAAGATAATGAATATCCAGTCTCTCCAAAGTCTTTAGGGTTGTGTCCAAATCAAAATTAACAAATGTATAGCCAGCCATCCCTAATCGCCAGGGATTAATCGACTTGGCTGCCTTGGGAATGATCCTGTCCGGCAAACCGGCTTTTACTACACTGGCCGAACCTAATAATATAGCGCCGGCAAGTCCTTGTCTAAAAAAGTTTCTTCTAGAATTCTTCATGGTAAATTATGTAAATAATATATTACTGCTTTTTCAGAGGTAAAACGACCGTAAATGTTGAACCTTCACCGAACACGGAAGAAACGCCGATCGTCCCTCCCATCTGGGTAATAAGTCCTTTACAAATTGCTAACCCCAGGCCTACCCCTTTACTCCAGTCATCCAATTGAACGAAACGGCTGAATATCTTCTCCTGTTTATCTTCGGGGATACCTTCTCCCGAATCTTCCACCGAAAAGACGACATCTGTCTCTGTCACCTCATAACCAAAGCGGATAAAACCTTTTTCCGTATGCTTGATTGCATTGGTCAGCAAGTTAGTAAGAATTTGCGTAAGACGATTACGATCTGTATAAAAAAATTGTGGCAGGCATTCATTAAGTTCTAATTTTACATTTTCAGGCATCCTTAGCTTTATCACATTATAGATCTCCTTCATCAGGACAGGAAGATCGTGCACTGCATAATTCAAAGCCATCGTATTCGACTCAATCTTCGATATATCAAGGACATCCGTTATCAAACGCTGAAGCAGTTCATTGTTACTTTGTATAATATTGGCATATTCCTGCCGGGTTTCCTGATCATCTTCATCTACCAACACCTGGGAAAAACCGACAATAGCATTCAGCGGAGTTCGGATCTCATGGTTCATATTAGCCAGGAAAGTCGATTTCATCCGGTCGGCTTCTTCTGCTTTCTCTTTAGCCAACTTCAACTGCAACCCGTAACGATGGCGACTATAGGATATATACCCCAACAGGCAACATAAAATAAACAGGAGAATAGCCCCCCCTCCCATTTGAAGAAGCTGAGAATGTGCCTGGGCAACTTCCAGATCCATCTGTTTGTTTTTTATTTCCAGTTTATCTACCTTATGTTGTGCATTCATTTCCGCCAGTTTATCGTAAAAGCGGACTTTCGATAATGAATCACTCAAAAAAGCATATTCTTGATAGAGTTGCGACGCTTCCCTATCCCTTCCGATCTTCAATAGAACATCTGCTTTACGATCTAACATATCGAGATAACTCCCCATCGTATTCCGCTGGCGCCAAACTGGTAATAAAGTATCAAAAATCGCCAGGGCTTTGTTATATTGTTTACTATGTTGATAATAAGAGCCATAAATTGTCTTCAACTCTATTTCATAATTATACATCCCATATTTCATCAGAAGTGCCCGGGCTTGTTGCAAGTGAGCCAACGCCTCCTTGAGTTTATCCCTTCCTATATATTCCATGGCATAGTGCCGGTGCATGACATATTCCAGGTAATATATAGACATTTCATCATCCAACCACTCGATCCCTTTTCCCTTACAGATCTTAATGTAATCATCCAGCCGCTCAACATATTTCAATCTCGTTTCGGGATCCAAGGCTTTATTCATCAATTGCCGGATAATATTGATACGCTTGATAAGAGGTGCATTTCTCATTTCCATACTATGTACAACCTCTTCATACAGAGCGACACCTTCTTCACCTAGATTATTGGACAAATAAAAGTCGGCAAGTGCCTGATTTGCCATCTCTACTCCTTCGGGATAATTCAGACTGGTCGCTTCTTCCTTTAAATCGTCAACATATTTCAGGGCTTCTTCATTTTGCATCGAACGATTCAAAATATAAATATACCATGCTTTCATCCGGAAATACTCTACAAACCTCTTTTGATCCCTAAAGAGAGGTAATGCCTTTTGCATCCAGAAATACATACTGTCGGTATTTTTGGAATAATAATAACGGACATAACAGAACATGGCATTCGCTTCCTGATAGCGATCCTTCCGACGTTGGGCTTCTTCCAGCAATTGTGTGGCATACTCAAAACCCTTTTGTTGCTGTACATTTGCCTGTGCTATCGCAAAAAGCGAATCGAGAGATAGCGCATCTGAAATGTCATTAGCACCACATAAAGTAACAGGAAGACAAAAGCTTCCTAAAAAACAAAAGATGATGAACAGCCTTTTTCTTATTTCCCTCATTTCTTATACACCTTGTAAATAACAAGGCCTGCAAGTTAGTAAAAATTAAAGATATATAAGCTTTATCTTGAAAAATAAAACAAGGGCAACTCAAAACCAGGAAGAATTGATCTTATATACGAACGGATATTGTCCAATAGAACTGTCATACTATCATTCTTGACTTTTCGCGTATTGAAATCCAATACTTACAGGCGATGATAGTTCGTATGATAGTTCCATTTTTAACCATCATACTATCATAAAACAGCCTAACAAAACCGGCTGGGTATATGACTTATTTTCAGCAAAGTAGGGACTTTTCTTTTCTGAGACCCGGGTGTAAAGGGTACTGGGATCCGGGTCTCAGCATCATTCAAACCCGGGTGTAAAAGGGCCTGAAAAGGGGATCTCAAGGAGAAGAATAAGTAGTTTTCGTGAAAATAACAGCCATATTTGAGCAAAAGATGTAGGGTACTATCGGAAAACAGCAGGCATCTGATCGTTTTTAATCCTCTTTTTTGCGATGCTTACACCTCAAACAGGTCGTTATGATAGTTTATGATAGTTGAATGATAGTTAAAACGCGCAACTATCATAAACACAATCATTGATATTCAAATGACATACTAAAATCATGATAGTATGATAGTTGATTTTGAAAACACTTGAATGATGAATACAAAAGAAAAAAACGGCGGGAACGATTATCTTCCCGCCGTCCTTTGTTAACTATTATTTCGTCAATGCAGCAATGCTCTCCTCTATCGATTTGATCTTGCTTTCGGCATCGGCTTGTTTCTTACGTTCCATATCGATTACCTTGGCCGGAGCTTTGCTTACAAAGCTTTCGTTGCTCAGTTTCTTTGTAACGGAAGCAAGGAAGCCTTGCTGATATTTCAGTTCTTCACGCAATTTAGCCAACTCTTCCTCCACATTGATCATACTGCCCAGAGGAACAGCATATTCCGTGGTACGAACCAGGAAGGATACGGCACCGGCAGCCTTATCGCCGGTCTTTGCAATCTCAGACAGGTTACACATCTTAGCGATTACCGGGTTAAAAGCATCGTTATGATCTCCCAATACCTGCAAAGTCAATTCTTCCTTATTCGGAATATTTTTCTGCAAACGGATCGTACGAACACCGCTCACGATCTCTTTCACGATCTCGAATGATTCCAGATAAGCGGCATCTACCGGTGTAACTTCAGGCATCAATGCAACCATCAGACTTTCACCTTCCTTACGCGGTTCGAGAGCCTGCCATAATTCTTCCGTAATGAACGGCATGAACGGATGGAGCAGACGAAGCAACGCGTCGAAGAAACCGAGTGTTGCCTGATAAGTCACCTTATCGATCGGCAGTTGATAGCCCGGCTTGATCATTTCCAGATACCAGGAAGAGAATTCATCCCAGAACAGTTTATAGATAACCATCATCGCTTCGCTCAGACGGTATTTGCTAAACAGGTCGTCTACCTCAGCGATCGTCTTATCCAGCTGCATCTTGAACCATTTGACAGCTGTAGCCGATGCTTCCGGTTGTGTAATCGTATCGTCGACCGTCCAACCTTTGATCAGACGGAAGGCATTCCATATCTTGTTATTGAAATTACGTCCCTGTTCGCACAAAGCTTCGTCGAAAGGAATATCATTTCCGGCAGGAGCTGCCATCATCAATCCCATACGGACACCGTCGGCTCCGTACTGTTCGATCAGCAATAACGGGTCGGGAGAGTTTCCTAATGACTTCGACATCTTACGTCCCAGTTTATCACGAACGATACCTGTAAAGTAAACATTCTTGAACGGCATGTCGCCTCTGTATTCGTAACCTGCCATAATCATACGGGCTACCCAGAAGAAGATGATATCCGGTCCTGTTACCAGGTCGCTGGTCGGATAGTAATAGTTGATTTCTTCGTTATCCGGGTTATTGATGCCGTCGAACAGAGAGATCGGCCACAACCAGGAAGAGAACCAGGTATCCAGACAGTCGTCGTCCTGACGAAGATCGGCCATTGTCAGTGCCGGATTCTTTTGTTTCGCCAGTTCCAATGCCTTTTCAGGTGTTTCGGCTACCACATAACCACCTTCCGGCAGATAATAAGCCGGGATACGATGTCCCCACCACAACTGACGGCTGATACACCAGTCTTTGATATTTTCCATCCAGTGACGGTATGTGTTCTTGAACTTAGGCGGATAGAATTTCAGGTCGTCATTCATAACCGGTGTCAAAGCGATCTGTGCCAGGTGTTCCATCTTCAGGAACCATTGCATAGACAGCTTCGGTTCGATAGGCACATTGGTACGTTCCGAATAACCGACCTTATTTTCGTATGCTTCCACCTTTTCCAACAGGCCGGCAGCTTCCAGGTCTTTTTCGATCTGTGCACGAACATCGAAACGATCCATGCCGATATACAAACCGGCAGCTTCGCTCAGTGTCCCGTTATCGTTGAAGATATCGATGGAAGGCAAGTTATATTTCTCGCCCAGCATATAGTCGTTTACGTCATGAGCCGGAGTTACTTTCAGGCAACCTGTACCGAATTCTATATCAACATAATCGTCCTCGATAACCGGGATCACACGGTTTACAAGCGGAACGATCACCTTCTTACCTTTCAGGTGCTGGTTCTTCGGGTCGTTCGGATTGATACACATGGCAGTATCCCCCATGATCGTTTCCGGACGGGTAGTCGCAACAACGGCGTAACCGTCTTCCCCTTCGATTTTATAACGGAGGTAAAACAGTTTGCTATGTTCTTCTTTATAAATTACTTCTTCATCGGAAAGAGCGGTCAGAGCTTTCGGGTCCCAGTTCACCATACGCACGCCACGATAGATCAGACCTTTGTCGAACAGGTCGACAAAAACTTTCAACACGCTTTCCGAACGTTTTTCGTCCATCGTAAAAGCCGTACGGTCCCAATCGCAGGATGCACCCAGTTTACGTAACTGTTTCAGGATGATACCTCCGTGTTCTTCTTTCCATTCCCAGGCATGTTTCAGGAACTCATCGCGGGTCAGGTCAGTCTTTTTGATTCCCTGCTGTGCCAGTCTGTTCACCACCTTCGCCTCGGTAGCGATAGATGCATGGTCGGTACCCGGTACCCAGCAAGCATTCTTACCCAACATACGGGCACGGCGGATCAGGATATCCTGAATGGTATTGTTAAGCATGTGTCCCATATGAAGTACGCCGGTGACGTTAGGGGGCGGAATGACGATTGTATACGGTTCACGACCGTCCGGTTTCGACTTGAAAAAGCCGTTATCCAACCAATACTGATACCACTTCCCCTCTACTTCTGCGGGATTGTACTTACTTGCAATTTCCATATTGTTTTGTTCTTATTATATCCTTATTAAACATAGGCCAGCTTGCCTGTTATTTTTGATCTGCAAAGGTACAAAAAATATTATCATATAGCATGTTCCGCTCATAAAATCAGGATACGTCAGTCATTGATGCCAACACCGAACTGCGTCTGTTGTTTTTCCACTTCTTTCACTTTCAACTGATTTAATTCCTTACGTAAACGTTCGTTCTCTCTTTCCAGATCGCTTTTGTTTACAGAACGATCCGTTACGACAAACGGCTGTCCGGAGGAAGCCAGCTCTTTTTCCGAATAGATTTCCTTTTGGTCATTAACTACACTTTCAAACTCCAGAACTCCTTCCAACGGACGGGATTCACCCGGGTTTTGCATAGAGGCTATGATTTTAATTTTACCGGGGTTTGCTGTCGATTGTACTAAAACCGGAGCCGTCCCCCAGATCAACGGACACGGGTTAGTGCCCACAGAAGCATCTCCAAGTATATGTCCTTCTCCTTCTATCTGGAAACGGATACAAGAGTTATTTAAACGCTTTACCGTTCCCCGCTTATCAACAACCTCAGCAATCACTGTCACCACATCCGAACCGTCGGCTTTCAACGAAACTTGTTCATGATCCAAACGAAGTGCTATATGATCGGCTTGGCCGGACGGATAACGCTTATGACTTACAACCACCTTGCCATCGATCAGCCCTTCCGCCAGTAAATAGGCATCATTCTGTTTGCCGGAACGAGCCATCGTTTTCCACTCCATAAAATGAAATACATCTTTAAATGTAATAATAGGTGAAGGCATTCCTTTATGGTTAGGGTCTTTTTTATACTTATACTCTTTTCCATCTTTAAATACTGTCAGACGAACTTCGTCACAATTAGAATACACAGTCACATCTTCAGGAGAAAAAGGAGTAATTTCATGAGCAATATAAATCATCGGACCATTATCTGCGATCAAATCACTTTTTTCAGGAGAACGTTGTGCCATAAACATATAATAAGAGGACTTCGGTTGACGAAAAGCATCCATAATTCCCCCGTAGAAAGGATCGGCATGATATCCGCGTTGATGGTCGAACGAATGCCAGAAACAGGCGCCGACTATCTGGCTGGGTTTGTTGCAGATCGTTTCATAGCATAAAACCGGATATTCCTTTACGTAGGACGGATTCGCATAATGTTCCGCCTGAAGTAGCATCGGTACTTCTCCCCATCCGCGTGCCACGCGGCTATCCGAATTTTGAGCATTCCAGTCGTCTACATTATCTCCCCATTCACGGATAAAATAGGTTTTATCCGTTCGTAACTTCGATTCGATAGGACGTAACAACAAGGAATAATAATGATCTCCCGCCGCACCGTTGTCACAAGCAGCGATACTATAAGGATATGGATATTCTTCCTGACAAATATCCAATGCCTTCTTGGCGAATTCTTCCGGATAATGCGTTTCGTTCAGAATCGGTTCCCAAAAGAATAAAGAAGCATGATTACGGTGTATGCGGATCATATTCCGTATATCCGAATAAACACGTTCACTAAAAACCGGTTCTTTATTCCAAAATTGCCAACCCGGAACTTCAACCAATGCAAACAAACCCAATTCGTCACAGGCATCCATGAAAGCAGGATCAATCACGTAGTGGGTACGAATTACTTTCATGCCAGCATCACGAAGTTTCTTAGCATCCCTCCATTGCATAGAATTAGGTAAAGCATTCCCCAAAACTGCAAAATCCTGATGCCGGTTTGTTCCCATTAGCTTGCCTTCATAAGGTTTACCGTTGATCCACAATCCTTCCGTCTGCTTAAATTCAATACTTCTTATACCCACTCGCTGACGATAGCCGTCCAGCACCTGGCCATTGGCACCTCTGACCATCACTTCCAGATCATATAAATAAGGATGATCGGGACTCCATAAAGAAGGTGTATTAATTTTCATCGAACCAACAGCATACGAGGCATCTCCCCTCTTCACTGCCAACCCCGTTGAAACGCGCCTGACAATTTCACCCGATTTCTTTTTCAACTCAAAAGTAACCGTAACCTTTTTATCACTTGCCGAATGATTGCGGATATGGGCTTTCAGGTTTACAAGGGCACTTTTTTCAGATACATCGGCATAGGAGACAAACAAGCCTCCTCCTGCAACTTCATCTTCATAATTCGAATTGGTTATAAACACGTCATTATGTGCAACCAGCCAGCAATCACGGTAAATGCCACCGAAATAGGTAAAGTCCAAAAGATTTTGCGGTTTGCCGACAGGATAAGAAGGATCATCACTATTATCTGCTTTTACAGCTATCACATTCTCTTCATCCCATTTCAGGAGATTCGTTACATCCAGGATAACAGGCAGATATCCACCATAATGCGTTTTTAACAACTGTCCGTTTACATAGACCTCACTTTTCCCCATGATCGCCTCAAAATGTACGAACAATTGTTTTCCCTTCAAACGATCATCCGGTGTGAAACGTTTACGATACCAAGCTACACCCTGATAGTTTGCACAACCACTGGCTTCCACCGGCAGATACTCCAATCCGTGCGGGAGCGAAACAACTTCCCAACCGGAATCATCAAAGTCGGCAGCATAGGGAGTTCCCGACACATCTCCTTTTATAAACCTCCATGCCAGATTCATGGAATAGACCTCACGGCCGGTATTGGGTAATTCATAAAAACCGGCAGTCGAGAATTCCGGCGAACCTGAGGCGGACAGATTAAATGTCAATACCCAAAATAGTAACACTAAAATATTCTTTTTCATAAAATAGTCTGTTATTAAAATCAATCACTTTTATATTCAGAAAGGAAACCCCGAATCTTCTTCCGTAAATGCAGATCCGGGGTTTTCAATCTAATTATTAACCATTATTACCAATCTTTATTCTGTACCAAATTCGGATTGTTATCTATTGCTTCCTGAGGAACCGGGAACAAATACATTTTATCATTCCAGAAACGTTCTTCCACAAATTTATTGTCCATCGCATCACTGATCGCCTTCAAACGGGCACCATACACTTTACCCGATTTCACCTTATCAGCAATATGCCAACGAATGATATCGAAATAACGCAAACCTTCAAAGGCAGTCTCTATACGTCTTTCATGGCGTAGCTTTTCACGCAAAACGGATTGAGAAGCGACTGCGATATCAGGCATCCCCGCCCGTTGACGGATCTGATTAATCAGAGCGACAGCTCCACCCAAATCCTGCCCCAGTTCAATCAAGGCTTCTGCCCGCATCAAAAGGACATCCCCATAACGCAAGACTGTCATATTCTTTTGACCGCGGGTACGGTCTGCATATTCCCCCTGCAAATCCACCCATTTGGTAACAAGAAAACCGGTCATATGTGTTTCTTTCTTTACATAATCCTTGCTATCCGGATCATCCACACCATAACGGGAAACAACTTTTTCCCCTACTTTCCATTCCCAGTACGGCCACATGATGGTAGCAGCCAGACGGGGATCACGGAAATCATATTCTCCGCGATGCGTATCAGCTTCCGCATCTTTCCTTTTCTGGAAATATTCACAGCCCAGAGATTCGCATTCGGAAACCGGATGACCGTTCACACATTCATAATCGTCTACCAATTCCTGCAACCCCAACACGTGCGACCAACCGGCATAAACGGAAGAAGCCGGAGACAAGTTACGATTCAGCTCATGCACAACCAGCGGAGAACTGTATTGACGTTCAAAAATCACCTCTTTATTACTTGCGTCAGCCTGTGGGCGGAATAATTCTTCATAATTGGGATGAAGCTCATATTCTCCGGACCCGATAACCTCGTTCGTATAATAAAGTACTTTTTCATAATTTTTTTCGTACAGATAAATACGTGAAAGGAATGCATTCACTACCTGTTTGTTAACACGACCTCTTTCTGTCACAGAAACTTTATCGATATTCGGCAGCACACCTTCTTCCAGTTCATTCAATACAAAATCCAATACCTCCTGGCGAGGCTGGCGAGACGTTTCTCGGGCTTCCGCCACACTCAACGTCTTAGTGATCAGAGGCACATCTCCGAAAAAGAAAACCATATTGTAGTAAACAAAGGCACGAATAAAACGTACTTCCGCGTTAAAACGGAGATATTCTTCTTCCGATATCTGGCCTTTTGCCTTCTCGATCCCTTCCAGTATGTAATTCAGTTTGGCAATGGATGCATAGCGCCATTCATCCTTAACGGCATCACTCTGTGTCGTATAAGTACCATTTCCCACTTCCTTGTATTTGGCATCACGGTGTGTCGCATTATCACTGATACAATCGCGAAGCACCACTTCATTCGGGCCAGGTACATACTCGTAAGCTCCTTTCACCATCATTTCTGTCTGGGCTTTATCGTTCCACCATTGATCTTCGGAAATCTGATCCAAAGGAGGTGTGGTCAGAAAACTATCGCACGAAGAAACGCCTAGCGCCATCAAGGCTGCACATATATATATTTTTATTGATTTCATTTTTTCAGCTTTTTAAAATTGAACATTTAAACCAAATGAATATGTCCGGGCAAACGGATAAGATACGGACTTATCAGATTCCGGATCCATACCCGGCACAAAATCGGATACAGTAAACAAGTTATTAGCAGAGAAATAGACCCGTACTCTGTCAAAACCTGCCGATCTTAATATTTCACGCGGAATAGTATATCCGATCTGCAAATTCTTCATGCGGAAATATCCGGCATTGATCATCCAGTAATCAGACTGCTGATAATTATGTGTTCCGTCGTCCTTATTCAGGATACGCGGATATCTGGCACCTGTATTTTCCGGAGTCCAGTAATCCAAATGATGTTCAAAAATAGAAGAATCATAAAACGGTCTGACAAAATTATCCATTATAACCCGGTCTTTCTGCCCGATCCCCTGGAAGAACATATTCAAATCGAAGTTCTTGTAATCAAAGCCCAGATTCACGCCATACAGGAAGTGAGGGTTCGGATCACCTATCACAACACGGTCGTTAGCATCGATCTTATCATCGCCATTCTGGTTTTTATAACGTATATCACCGGCAGCCGTATTTGAATTCTGGAAAGGAGCATTGGCTACCTCTTCATCAGACTGGAATAATCCCATCGATTCATATCCGTAAATAGAGTTATAAGGCAACCCTACTTCCGTATAGGTGTTGGAACCTTTCCACGGACCTGTATCTCCCAGGTCGATCACTTCATTCCGGTTATCCGACAAGTTACCCGAGATACTGTAACCAAAATCATTTATACGGTCATTCCAGCTTAAAGTCAACTCCCAACCTTTGTTACGCACCTCGCCGATATTCATATTCGGTTTGCCAAAACCATATTCCAGCGGCACGGGCATTTCCAATAAAATATCTTTCGTATTTTTAATATAATAGTCTCCCGTAAAGTTCAAACGACTGTTCAGCATTTTCACATCCAGACCGAAGTTCAACATATCCGTATGTTCCCAGGTTAAATCCGTATTTCCGATCGTTTTCAAAGAAGCAGTCTGCTGATAAACGTTATTCAGGATCAAACCGCCTGTAGATATCAATGTATAACTCGGATAAAGGCCTAATCCCGTCGCACTACCGGTCTGTCCCCAGGAAACTCTGACCTTCAGGTCATCCAGGAAACTACGCGTACATTCCATAAACGACTCTTGGGAAAGTCTCCATGCACCGGCTACAGATGGGAAAGTCGACCAACGGCTTCCTTTCGCAAAACGGGAAGAAGCATCCGAACGCATGCTCACCGATAAAATATATTTATTGTCGTAATCATAATTGATACGGCCGATAAAAGAGGCCAGCGCCCAATGTTCACCGTTACCGTCATTACTCCAGTTATCCTTCGGTCCCGGGTTCAACTCCCAGAGAATATCGGTCGGATAGCCGGAACGGGCCCCTTTCAGCCAGTCTGTATTTTCACTTTCCTGCTGGTAACCGCCCAGAATATCCAGGGTATGAACACCAAAACTTTTCTTATAGTTCAGCAAAGCCTGTAAATTGTAGTAAGCGTTGTAATCGCGGCGGTCGGTGAAAGTATTCTGTCCGTTTTCAAACTCTTCCCCTGTGAAATAGTTTTTATAGAACGTCTTACGAGCTCTGGATTCTTCATTCTGGAATGTATATCTCACATTGGCAATACCGGTAAATTTCAATCCTTCGATAAATTCATAATCAAGCTTGAAAATACCCGATGCTTCATGTCTGTTAGTCAGCTTCCGGCCCCCTTCATACAAAGGCACCAGCGGATTGGTGAAAAATCCCGGATTATAGCCATAGGAACCATCCGTATAATAAGCCACCATAGTCGGATCGGCAACAATCAATTGTTTATACAGGTCTTCCTGACTATTCAAAGCCTCCATATCCCTCAACTGGTAACGCATATCAAAAGAGATACCGAACTTTTTAGTAATGGTAATATCCGTGCTGGAACGTACGTTGAACACATTCTGCTGTGTATTCGGGAAAACACCGGTCTGGTGGTCGACACCGGCACTTACCAGATATCTTACCTTTTCCGTTCCCCCGGAAGCCTCCAGGCCATGACGTGTGGTGACGCTGTTCTGTATCGCCAGGTCCAGCCAGTTTGTATTCGGATAACGGTTCAGATCCGTTCCATTGGCAAACATGGCAATATCTTCATCCGAATAAACCGGAGCACGTCCCA
This sequence comes from Parabacteroides goldsteinii, assembly GCF_015550595.1. GTDB lineage: Bacteria > Bacteroidota > Bacteroidia > Bacteroidales > Tannerellaceae > Parabacteroides > Parabacteroides leei. Next base: position 358,059 of record NZ_JADNBB010000002.1, on the reverse strand, counting down.
TATTCCTTTCCGCTTCATTCTTTATTCTTGCATATTCGGCTGAACTGATCGATTTAGGCATATACATCGGCGTATTGACTCCGACAGATCCATTATAACGGAAAGTAGGCTTGCCCATCTTTCCACGTTTAGTCGTGATCAGAAGGACTCCGTTTGCGGCACGCGAACCATAGATCGCTGCAGAAGCCGCATCTTTCAGGACATTGATACTTTCAATATCTTCCGGATTCAGGAAGTTGAAGTCCGCGGGCACACCATCCACCAATACCAACGGCCCGCTGGTTTCGGATCTCAGCCTGGGTAACGTTTCTTTGTCCGTTTCTGCCGTACTGGATTTCAGCATGGAAGAACCACGCAATTGAAGTGAAGGCGACTCGCCCGGCGCACCTTTTGACGTAACGCTCAAACCCGGAATTTGCCCTTGCAAGGCTTCACCTATCGTCTGGACCGGACGATTTTGCAGAGCTTCCGCCTTAATTGTCGTCACGGCTGTAGCAATATTGCCTTTGCGCTGTGTTCCATAACCTACAACCACAACCTCATCCAGGTTCTGCGCATCCTCCTTTAATATGATTGCCCAGTTTTTTCTGTTTTTCACCGGAATCTGCTGTTCGACATAACCGATATAGGAAACCACCAAAATATCATTATCCGAGGGTACTTCCAGACTAAAATTACCCTCCATATCAGTAATCGTTCCCAAATTAGTTCCTTTAACAAAGATATTAGCACCAATTACCGACAAACCTGTCTCATCGGTAACAATGCCTTTTACCACTTTACCGGCCTGCTGCGATATGGCAGTCTCCTGTGCATGTTTCGTCAGGACTACATAGCCGTCATCAAAAACAAATGAAACGCCGGAACCATCAAAAATGGTATTCAGGCAATCGACAACCGTGTTTTTCCCTTTCTTTAAAGAAATTGTCTTATTTGCATCAATCTCCTCTTTATTATAAACGAACATATAACCGGTTTCCTTTTCAACTTGCCTGATAAAAGTTCCGATCGTCATGCGGGCACTCGTAATATTCACTTTTGCAGTCTGTGAATTTACATTTGAAGCATAAGATGCTAAAATGCTGACAAACAGAAATAGGATTGAAATTCTCATAACATTAAAAAACTTCTTAAAGTGTTTTCTTTGAAATAAAAAGATTGACAAAGCATATTTTTCCATACCTTTGTAAAATTAAATGTTTAATACTTTTTTCGACTAAGAGTGTTAGATGTATGGCAGACAGGTGTTCGAGCACCTGTCTGCTTTTTACATAAAAAGGTTTTTCTCATTTTTCAGATCATAGGCATTTTATTTTTAAGGTTATACATATTATTATCCTGTTTTCTATAAGTTAAACCCTTCATGCCGGAAAGACCACCACACAGAAAATGAAATTAAATATAATTTAACACATCTGTGATATTGTAAGGTTTCCCATACCAATATTCGGCAACCTTGTTTCCGCCATCTTCCCGCTTTACATATAGGATTATAGAAGCCATACGAATGGCTGTCATAGACAATGCTACGACTCTACAAGGGTATATTCGAACCTGGGTTTATCTACTGTAAAACAATCAAATTAAGCTCATCGTCCTTTGTATAAGTGAACGGATATACAATTTGCAATTTCCGCAAAACGCTTTCCACTCCATCCCTTTGTCTGAATTTTCCGGTATAACGGTAATTACTCAGTTTCGTGTTTTTCACTACAATCGATATATCATAGAACAACTCCAGTTTTTTAATGATATCGGTTAACGACATATCATCAAATACAAATACGCCATCTCTCCACGACAGAAAATCGGTATTCTCAAACAAAGTGACTTCTGATAAAGAATCCGATACTATAATTTGCTGTTGCGGACGTAGTGCAAAAGTACGGCTCCGGTCGTTTGAGCAAGAAACAGAAACCGCCCCTTCGACCAAAGAAGTTACAAAATACTTTTCCGCTTCATAAGCGCTTACATTAAATTTTGTACCGGTCACCTTTATATCCATTTTACTTGTCTTGACAACAAAAGGTTTCTCCTTGTTTTTTTCTACTTCAAAAAAAGCTTCACCATGCAATTCTACCTCCCGTTGCTTCAAATCAAAACGTTCCGGATAACGTAATGTCGAATTGGCATTCAGCCAAACCTCAGTACCGTCCACGAGTACTACCCTGGCCCGTTGCCCGGGTGGTGTCGAGAACTCCTGATAACGGACAAGCTCGCCTCCGCCCCCTCCGGCATAAGTCATCAATAGAAAAGTTGACAACACTGAAAAGAGCATAATCGCTGCATAACCGGCTATTTTTCTCAGATTGAACAATAAGGTATGTTTTTTCTGCAAATGAACAAACGACCGGTATTGCATATCAGAAGCAGAGCGCCTCTCTCCGGCCATAGAAACAAGAGCCGATAAATTTTGCATATCGGCTGCTTCCTTCTTCAAACCAGCATCTTCTTTCAATTCGCGGAAAAGAGTCTGCTTTTCTTCCGGTGAAATATCTCCTGCTAAATATTTTGATAACAGATCATACATATCTTTCTTCTATTTATAAAGTTAAACCCTTATCCCGAAACAGACCACTATACCTCTCCAACAAATAAACATTAATTAACCAGAAATAAAAGCAAAGGCAAATAGTCTTTCAACGCTACACGCAACTTTTTCAACGCAGTAACAATATGGTTCTCAACCGTATTAACCGATATGCCAAGTTCTTCTGAAATTTCCTTGTATTTTAATCCTTCGATACGACTTTTGATAAATACCTCCCGGCAACGTTCAGGCAAAGCATCGAGAGCCCGTTGAATAACGGCTTGCAATTCTTTTTCAGACGGATACGAATACTCCAATGATTCCAAAGCATATAGCTTAAAACCTAGTTCTTCTTTCATTTGAGTATTAAATTCCTCTTCGATTAGTTTATGCCGCAGATAATTCAGACATCTGTTCTTAACGAGGGTAAACAGATAGGTAGTAAGTGTACAGGATAATTCCAGTTCATCCTTTTTCTCCCAAAGCACCACAAAGACATCCTGCACTACATTCTCCGCATCTTCATTTGCCTGTATATAGTTCTTAGCGAACGCAAACATCTTCGGATAGTACAGCTTATATATTTTTTCAAAACTACTTTGGGTATAAACCATCTCTATTGTGCCAATTCTATTTTAGCAAAAGTAGCATTTTATTCTAACTTTTAAACAATCGAACAACATTTATCATCTACGAAGCATAATCAACAAATCCGTTCTTATATTTTTCTACCACTCTGAACTTAAAATCAAGGACTCAATTTCGACATACGAATTCAAACAAAAACCATTCACTTAAAAGAAAAAATAACGAAAGCTTCGCTGATTAATAACTAAGATTACGAAACATGGCTTGCAACATTCCGCAAATGCCAGTATCTTTGTAAATTATTTATAATAATAAAATGAGAAGACGCTCAGGTTACAAAGACACAAATCTCAAAAAGGCCCCTCGCGGACGCAAAGTTGCGGTAAAGGAAGAGAATACACTTCTTCCCTTCCTTTTGCAGTTACTCAACGAACAGAGCAAAAGTTCCGTCAAGGCCTTACTTGCCCACGGACAAATCTTGATAAACGGGAAAGTCACTTCCCAGTTCAACGCTCCTTTAGTGCCGGGAGACGAAGTCGAGATCAGTTACGAACGAGGAAAGGTGGAGTTCAGCAATCCTCTATTACACATCGTGTGGGAAGATGACGACCTCATCGTTGTCAACAAGAAAGAAGGACTTATGTCCGTCTCGAGCGACCGGGTAAAAGAGCGGACCGCCTATCACCTGTTGAGCGACTATGTAAAAAAGACAGACCCGAAAAACAAAATATTTGTTTTGCACCGGTTGGACCGCGATACTTCCGGGCTGATGATGTTTGCCAAGAATCAACGCGTACAAAAAGCGCTTCAATCAAACTGGAACTCGGCTATCACCGCTCGTAGTTATGTCGCTGTCGTAGAAGGACGTCCGGAGAAAGATACCGACCTGATTGTCTCAAACCTGACTGAAAATGCAAAAATGCAAGTATACGTAACAGCTATAGGCGGTGGAAAAGAAGCTATTACCCGCTATCACCTGCTACACAGCAACGGTCATTATTCTTTACTGGAACTAGACCTGGAGACAGGCCGCAAAAACCAGATACGTGTCCAGATGGAGTCTATCGGACACCCAATTGCCGGCGATAATAAGTACGGCGCCGAAACTGATCCTGCCGGACGGCTGATGCTTCATGCCCGACGACTCTTCTTTATCCATCCGACAACGGGTGAAGAGATGCGTTTTGAAACACGTATCCCTACTACATTCACATCATTAGCTAAATAATAACTAAGACAGAAATAAATATCGTATGAAGAAACTCTTTAGTGTTTTTTTGCTGGTGTTCGTAACACTGGCCGTGCAGGCACAGATACACCAACCTGTAAAGTGGAAAATAAAACTGGAAGACTCCAAAACTGCCGAAAAAGAAGTTGTGTTTACCGCAACCTCCGAGAAAGGATGGCACCTGTACGACATGAACCTGCCTGAAGGCGGACCTGTATCAACCTCTTTTACATTTGAGACTCTGAAAGGAGCTGAATTGATCGGGCAACCGGTCTCCTCCGTCAAACCGACGGTAGTATACGACGAATTGTTCGCCATGGACCTTCGCTGGTATCCGGGAACCGTATCGTTCACTCAAAAGGTAAAGATAACCGATCCGAAGAAATTCAAAATAGAAGGTGAAGTTGAATTTATGGCCTGTAACGACGAGACATGCCTGCCTCCCGACCGGGTAAGCTTCGCTTTCGATGCAAAAAACACAAAACTGACATTACCGGCCGATGCACCTGTCGTAGACAAAGACGATGTAACCGCCGAACAACCGGATACCAACCTGGTTCTTGAAGAAGCAGCAACACTTACAACTCCTGACCCGGCAGCAGAAACTGAAAAAGTAATCACCAGTCCGGCTAAAATAGCTAACGCACTGACTGACGACGCAGCCCTCTGGACTCCCGTTGTCGATGACTTGAAAGCTTTTGGCGACACTACAGTTACAGCAACCGATACCTCCTGGCTATTCATTTTCTTCGCCGGTTTCCTCGGAGGATTGATCGCCCTGCTTACTCCTTGTGTATGGCCAATGATCCCGATGACAGTCAGCTTCTTCCTGAAACGAACCAAGGATCGTAAAAAAGCAATACGCGACGCGTTAACTTATGGGCTTTCCATTATCGTGATATACCTGGTTATGGGATTACTGATTACCGGTATTTTCGGAGCCAGTGCCTTGAATGACTTATCTACCAACGCAATCTTCAATATCATATTCTTCCTGCTGCTGGTAGTATTTGCCATCTCATTCTTCGGAGCATTTGAAATGGTATTGCCGGCTTCATGGACAACCAAGCTGGATAGTAAAGCGGATTCTACTACCGGAATATTAAGTATATTCTTTATGTCGTTTACGTTGGTATTGGTATCCTTCTCATGTACCGGTCCGATTATCGGCACATTATTGGTACAGGCAGCTTCGATGGGTACAGCAGTTGGCCCGGCTATCGGAATGTTCGGGTTTGCACTGGCTTTATCGATTCCGTTCAGCTTGTTCGCAATCTTCCCGAATATGCTGCAAAGTATGCCGAAATCAGGTGGATGGCTGAACTCCGTAAAGGTAGTTTTAGGCTTCCTCGAACTGGCATTGGCATTGAAGTTCCTTTCTGTTGCCGACCTGGCATACGGATGGCGCTTACTTGACCGTGAAGTATTTATCGTATTGTGGATTGTGATTTTCGTATTGCTCGGCCTTTACCTGCTTGGCAAGATCAAATTCAGCCACGACAGCGATGTCAAATATGTATCTGTCCCCCGCCTGTTTATGGCAATTATCTCGTTTGCATTCGCCATGTATATGGTTCCGGGACTTTGGGGTGCACCTCTGAAATCGATCAGCGCCTTCGCTCCTCCTTTGTATACACAGGATTTCAGCTTATATGATGACGAAGTACATGCCGCTTTCGATGACTATGAAGCCGGTATGGCCTATGCCAAACGAGTGAACAAACCTGTCATGATCGACTTCTCCGGTTTCGGTTGCGTAAACTGCCGTAAGATGGAAGCATCCGTATGGACAGACCCGAAAGTAAAGCAACTATTGGAGAAAGATTATGTACTGATCACATTGATGGTAGATGATAAGACTAAACTGCCTCATCCGATTGAAATAGAAGAACATGGTAAAGTGCGTAAGTTGAAAACGATCGGAGACAAATGGAGTTACCTCCAGAGAAGCAAGTTCGGAGCAAATGCCCAGCCATTCTATATTCTTTTGAATGACGAAGGCAAGCCGCTCGGCCCGTCGTATGCATTCAACGAAGATGTATCAAAATACATCCAGTTCCTGCAAAACGGACTGACACAATTCAAGAAAGAAGAAAAGTAATTGAATAATAAATTCAACACGCCAATATGCCAATTGAAATACCCTCCGGATAAATAGGAGGAGTTTCATTGGCATATTGTCATATTATAAAACCAGTACATTATTATAATGGCAACAAGACAAGAAAAAATGGAAGCCTTCGGGCAACTGCTAGACATCCTGGACGAGCTCCGGGTAAAATGCCCCTGGGATAAAAAGCAAACAAACGAAAGCCTTCGTACGAACACCATCGAAGAGACTTACGAATTGTGTGAAGCAATCATGCAAAATGACAACAACAACATCAAGAAAGAATTAGGGGATTTGCTTCTGCATGTCGTATTTTACGCTAAAATCGGTGAAGAAAAAGAGGCCTTCGATATTAAAGATGTATGCGACAGCCTCTGCCAGAAACTGATTTACCGTCATCCGCATGTATTCGGCGATGCAACTGCCGATACGGCTAAAAAGGTAGAACAGAGTTGGGAACAACTAAAACTAAAAGAAAAAGGAGGTAATAAAACGGTTTTAGAAGGTGTACCCGCTTCTCTCCCATCTGTCGTTAAAGCACACCGTATCCAGGATAAAGCACGTAACGTAGGTTTCGACTGGGAACAGCGCGACCAGGTATGGGATAAAGTACATGAAGAGTTCACCGAGCTAAAAGAGGAAATCGACAAGATGGATGCAGATAAAATGGAAGGAGAATTCGGAGATCTGTTCTTCAGCCTTATCAATGCTGCCCGCCTGTATAAAATCAATCCGGACAATGCATTGGAACGCACGAACCAAAAGTTCATCCGCCGTTTTAATTACCTGGAAGATCATACCATCAAAGAAGGACGCTCACTAAAAGATATGTCGTTGGAAGAAATGGATAAGATCTGGGACGAAGCCAAATCGAAAGGGTTATAAAAAACAAAAGGGGAACCGACATCACGTCGCCACCCCTCCCTTAACTTAAACGCCAAAACTAAATCTAAACAAAAAACACAAATAATGATAATATTTTATTTTTTCTTGTTTTCATCTTTCTTATCATCCGGCCCTCTCATAAAACTACGTGCAAACTTATATTCGGCACGCCTGTACTTATAGAGCTTTTCGGGCGATAATATCTTTTTGAATTTCTCGTAATATTCTTTTTCTAAAGCAGCCTCCTTCATTTTTACTCCGAGACATTCATCATTTATTTTTGAATAATCGGATTCTGTTGGAGACTTCTTATGCTTTATTTCTTTTGAAAGCTTCCGGCATTCGCGACCAACCTCAAACATCTTCTGTTGCAACTCATCACACAATGGAATAAAAGCAGCTGCCTCTTCCGGGGTTAACCCCACTTCTGCTGTAATGAATGCATTTCTCTTTGCCTGAAAGGCCTCTCTGTCAAAATGCCGATGTTGTTTATCTCCCTGCGCCAACACTTTCGAAGAGAATAAAACTGAAATCGCCACAAATGTAATAAAAAATATTTTATTCATACAAGTATTATTACAAAAATATGCTAATAACTTCTTTTTTTCATCAAATTATTCATAATTGCCCAATTCTTCTGCTAAAAGATAATCCGTGTACTGTGCCTCCAGAAACTCCAGATATTCCTCATTCTCAGCATCCTGTATAGCAGATATCGCAGCAGAAGCATCATTAGACTGAACTAATAATGTATCCGTCTTACTCTGATCACCATCGATACCGACAATAGCTTTAAAGAACAGTCCCAGTCCGGCAAATACAGCTGCCATATACAACCACGGACGCATACGATCCATCATAGAGATCTTCTTCACCTCTACTTGCGGTTTCTCAGGTAACCGGCTCATTATATCAGCCGTCAAATCCTCCATATACCCCTCAGGCACGGTAAAAGGATTCTTTCCTTTAAAACGATCCAGATTATTTTGTTCTTTTTCCATACTCCTGCGTTTTAATATTCTTTTGACGAGCGTTCGTCCAAAAGGTTTAAATGTCTTTTGTTAAAAACTCCTCTACTTTTTTTACGGCATGATGATAAGAGGCTTTTAAGGCTCCCACGGAAGTCCCCAAGATCTCCGACATATCCTCATACTTCATCTCGTCAAAATATTTCATGGTAAACACTAAACGTTGCTTCTCGGGCAAAGTCAGGATAGCATTCTGTAATTTCAACTGTGCTTCATCACCGTCAAAATACTCATCCCCTTTCAGACGTTCCAGCAGGAAAACATCAGTGTCGTCGATCGACACGTTATTCATATTCCGCTGCCGGTTCAAAAAGGTTATACATTCATTGATAGCAATCTTATACAGCCAGGTAGATAATTTTGCTTCCCCCCGGAAGTAATCGATATTTGTCCAGGCTTTCAGGAATGTGTTCTGCAAAAGATCGTTTGCGTCATCATGGCTTAAAACCATCTTCCGTATTTGCCAGTACAACTTTTCCCCATAAAGATTTACCACCCGGGCAAAAGCATCCCTTTGCCTGGCCGAATCTCGTAGCTGTTCCACTAGTTCATCTTCTGTATACTGCTGCATCCTCTCCATTTTGGCGTAAATATATAAAAAAATACGGATATAAAAAAAGCGGGCAACTTTACAGTTGTCCGCTTTAGAAGTGCCCAGAACAGGACTCGAACCTGCACGCCTCGCGACACACGCACCTGAAACGTGCGCGTCTACCAATTCCGCCACCTGGGCATTTCATTATTTTCAGGTAAGCAATCTCTCGTGATTGCGGTGCAAAGGTAGCGTTTTTTTTTATAAAACAAAATATCCTGTAATTATTTTTCGAGAATATTTAATCAGGTATTCTTTCAAGTGAAAGACCTCCCTGAAAAATATCCTTCCAACGCCGGTTAAGACATTGAAAGGATACTATTTTCATTTTCTTTTATTCATTACTCTCCCAGACAACATCGACGAGACTGGCTACACGTGTGCCCGTTTCATCAGTAATCTCCGTACCCAGATTAAGAGACAATGGCCAGTAGGCATTCAGCCCTTCTTCCGTTCCGGAGAAATTACAGTTCACATCTGTTACCACTTCTTCCGCAATTCTTACATCTTTCCACAGACTCAGATCCTGGATATATCCTCTCATATAACGATTGGAATAAGAAGGTGCCGTGCCGGCCTGTAAATCGGTTACTGAATTAACGACCAATGCTCCACAAGAAGAACTTCCGACTTTCTGTCCGTCCAGATATAATACAAGCCCTTTACCTTTTTCATAGCTTGCGGCAATATGATACCAACGATTCAATTCCAATGCCGGTGTCTGGCAACCTGCCCACCCTCCGTCATTGATATAGAACTGTACGACATTTCCACTACTTCTAAGCATCCATCCGGAATTTCCGTTTTCGCAGGAAATCACATTCTGATCGCCTCCTGCAAACTCAGTATATTTCACCCGGCATTCTATGGTAAAACATTCTTCAAATCCCCACTCACCCACAGTTCCCAGTTTCATTTTGGATCCTATGCCAAATAGTGGAGTTCCGGATTTAACGACATTAGCATAAAAAGCATCAATTGCATCATTCAATATGGATAACGCATTCGTATATGCCTCATCCGACGGAGAGTTCTGAAGAATAAAATACGCCCAGTCTATCCGTGTCTGCAAAATAGCTTTCGAACCAGGAGCGATACAACCCTCTTCATTTGCTTCCACAGATTCGGCAATCGAAGTTTCCGCTTTCTGGATGCATTCTACTAAATTATTCCTGGCGGAAGAGTTGTCATCGTCTGTGCATGACTGGCAAATCCACATAAGGCTTGCCAACATTATTATTGTTATAAAGTTTGTTCTCATATAATTTCATTTTAATAACCTTCATTCTGACCAAGGGTAGTCCAATCCGGCATACCATCAAATTGCGTTTGCGGTATCGGACATACTTTATGGTATTCTTTTATGTTAGCCGCAGCATCCGGATTATAAAGCTTAACATGCTCGACCAGTTTGCCCAGACGTTTAAGATCAAGTCTGCGCTGAAATTCTCCTGCTAATTCACGTCCGCGTTCATCCAAAATAAATTCAGGAGTCATATCTTTTTCCGTAACTGTCATCTCTTTCTCATATCCGCTTTTTATAGCACGCTGCCGAATAGTCATTATATCCTGAACGGCTCCCTTCAGGTCCTGCTTATTGGTACTTCTGATTTTTGCTTCTGCCCGGATCAGATACATTTCAGCAAGACGTAATACCGGATAGTTCCGATCGGAATTGGTAGACATATCACCCGGGCGGGTATTGTCATCAAATTTTGTCATTCCTATAAATGTCTTTCGATCAGTCGGCACACCTTTTGAATCATACAAATCATTTACGTCAAACGCGGTATAACAAGAAGCCATCCTGGCTTTTTCTTCAGTAGAGATAGGATCGATGCTCAGATATAAAGCCGTATCCGCATACAACTCCTGCATATTCGGGAAACCCGATGTATCATCAGACGGATCATTATAATACCATACCCACTGATGCAAATCAGACCAACGCAAATCAGCATCGTGATCAAACAATGATATATAATATAAGGAAGGTACTGCACCGCAACCACCATAGCCGGTCCATCCACATTCTGTTTTTACACCGGCAAAGCGGTCTATAAACATTGCAAAATGTTGCCAATAGTAACTACTCTGCCTGAAAGATTCATCTTCAACAAATTCCGTAGTCCAGATAAATTCTTTATTCCGCTTACTGTCGTTCCACAAATCTTTCAGTGATGTGGAAAGTTCCAAGCCATAAGAACCGTCAATAACCTGAGAAGCCATATCCATCGCTTCGTCAAACTGTTCATTATATAAGTACATTCTGGCTAGAAAAGCTTTTGCCGAAGGCATATCTATACGACCAAACTCCGAAGTTCTCTTATCCGGCAACATAGTTATAGCTTCTTCCAATCCTCCGATAATCTCTTTGTAAAAGTCAGCACGAGTAGAGCGGCGAGCTTCCATACCTTCAACCTCATCGGTTGTACGAGGCAAATAGGTCTCTCCCCACATTTCGGTAATGATCCAAAGAAAGAGAGAACGCATCACTTTCATCTCCGCCTTATATTGATCTTTTTCTTCTTCTTTGGCAAAAGGCGTATCATCGATGGTTTCAAAAAATGTATTGATATTCGCCAAAGCCTTGTAGCAGTGGTTCCACAGCCAACTGACATTTCCGTTAGAGGCATCCAATCCATAATAATCGCATACTCCCATGTCTGTAAAATTACCACCTCTCAGGAATAAATCGGCTCCATGTTCTGTAAAAGCAGGCCATTGTCCCCCACCTCCATAAAGATTATTTACTTTTGTATACGACTGGTATACGAGCGCTTTAATACCATTTTCTTCTCCAAAAATGGCAGTCGTCGAACCATATGATTCCTCTTTCAAAAAATCCGAGCAGCCCGATACAGATATACCAAGAGCGATCATGCCCGTTATAATTATCTTTTTCATATTTTTCCGATTATAATTAGAACTGAAGATTCACACCGAAAATGTAAAATGTTTCCCACCATGAAATACCGCCCGAATTCTGAAACTTACTAAACCGGACAGGATCGTTTGCGGTTACATAAAGACGAACTTTTTTAACGACTTTATTCGTCAGTGTCTGAGGCAACGTATAACCTACAGTTACATTCCTGAGATTCACGTAATTATTCTTATGATATCCTGTAGAGCTCAAATACTTGATACTCTGACCGGCCACAGGACGAGGATGACGGTTTGATGGGTTCTCCGGTGTCCAGTAGTCAATCTTTACAGTATTCCAGCGTCCCATTTCAGAAGCCCAGAAATTCGTACTGTAATCATCACTACCCATAGCACCGAACTCACCATAACAATCAACGGAGAAATCCAGATCTTTCCAGCGTCCGCTGATCTGCAAGCCACCTACCCAGTCAGGTCTGTTGGTTCCAATGATCGTACGATCGTTGCCATCTATCTTTCCATTACCATCCAAGTCAGCCACTTTCACTTCGCCAGGCTTCTGTCCGTAGAGAGAGGCCAGGTCTGCCTCGTCTGTTTGCCAGATACCGACTTGTTTATAATCATAGATCACACCACTAACAGGATAGCCAACGAAAAGTCCGTTATTAATATCCTCTTTCATTTTTGGGTCCTGCAAACGCACCAACTCTTCTTTATTCCTATAGTAAGAAAGAGTCACACCCAGATCCAAGTCTTTTTTCTTTATTATTGTTCCGGATAAAGAAGCTTCTATACCTCTGTTACGCGTATCTCCCACATTATCCCAGGCGCGATTAAACCCGGTAGTATACGGAAGTGTTTTCAAATAAAGCAGATCGTAACTTTTGGAATCGTACCAGTCGACAGAACCGTAAATAAGACCGTCAAGGAATCCGAAGTCCAATCCGATATCAAGCATTTTATTCTTTTCCCATTCCAGATTCGGTGTCGGTCGGGTATCCGGCTCCAAACCCGGATAATGAATTTCTCCAGACTCTGTTTTAAAGTTCGCATAGGTACCATACAAATTACCGGTAGTTGCATATGCGGCAATAGCATAATTACCTGTTAAACCATAACTTGCTCTTAGCTTCAGGTTGGTAATCCAACCTAACGATTTTATGAATTCTTCTTCTGAAGCACGCCAGGCAATCGCTCCTGAGGGGAATGTTGCCCATTTATGTCCCTGAGAAAGCTGGGAAGCCCCATCCTCTCTGAAAGAAGCTGTAAAGATATACCGGTCATTATAATCGTATTGTACACGTCCGATGTAAGAAACCATTTGTGAACGGGTAAAACTGGAAGAAAGAGTTTTAGAATCTACCAGTCTTCCCATATTATACCACAGATAAGCCGGTGATTCCTGTTCTTTTCCCGACATACCGGTATTTACCAACTGACGGTTCTGCATTTCAAATACCCCCGACAGGTTAAAGGTATGTTTCTTAAAACTCAGCTTATAATTCAATACATTATTCCACACCCAGTCCGCCTGACGGTTATTATGCATACCTGCTACATTACGATCGTCCTGATAAGATACACTTCTGTTGTCATAGTAATACCCTCTGGAAGAAAAAGAAGGGCTATAAGCAAAGTTTGTATTATAAGTCAGGTTCTTAGCCAGGTTAACTTCTGCAAATAGGCGAAGAAATATCTTCCATTCTTCCGTCTTGTCTTTATAAACCTCATCACTCTCATTCAGATAAGGGTTTTTCACAAAAGGATCACCAAACGGATACGTATTATAAGAGCCGTCCCCATTCCTTACCGGAGTCAGAGGAGACATGTGTATCACTGTCTGAAAAACATCCGGTTTATCATTTTTTATTGTATAATAAGCACGGTTTGAAACTCCGACTTTCAGAAAAGGAAGTACCTGGTGCGAAAGATCGGTAGTCAAATAAAAATTATCATAGTGATTGTTTTCATAACGGCTATCATCATTCCGGTAGTTAAAAGAGACTTTATACTGGGTTTTATCATTCCCGGAAGCAATCGTAACTACATGATTTGTCCAAAAACGCTTACGTCTAAAATATTCACCGGCCCAATCAGTATTCATAGTACCCAGATTTGAGATCTCTGCTCCGGCAAAGGCTTTGGCATCATCCGCCTCACTGTTCCATGTTCCTGCCGCCCGGTAAGCTTCACGTTTAAAAGCGGTGTATTCATCGGCATCCATTACGTCAAAAGAGCCCCGGTTATTGACTCCGATACCGGCAAAACCATCATAAGAAACCAACGTTTTTCCCTTTTTTGCCTGTTTGGTAGTGACCAATATAACTCCGTTCGCTCCTTTGGCCCCATATATGGCGGTGGACGACGCGTCTTTCAAGACATCTATCGATTCAATATCACCCGGATTGATGGAAGATAATGTTTCATTATAAGGAATTCCATCTAATACGATAAGAGGATCGTTGCTGGCATTTCTAGAGCGTGTTCCACGAATACGTATAGAACTACCATCCATTCTTATACCCGGAACTCCAACCAGGCTGGTAGTAATATCGTTGGCAGGGATTCTGCTGATCTTTTCAGCGCTTATTGAAGCGACAGAACCTGTTATATCTTTACGCTTCATCGAAGTATAGCCCGTTACGACCACATCTTCAAGCCCGATAACGTCCTCTGTCATTACAACATCTATCTGAGAACGATTTCCGACTGTCACTTCCTGAGATAACATTCCCAAGAATGAAAAAATTAGTACATCTTTAGAGGTAACATTTGTAAGAGAATAAGAACCATCCATATCCGTCACCGTACCAACAGAGGTTCCTTTTACCATAACATTGACCCCTAACAGAGGCTCTCCGTTAACATCTTTTACTTTCCCCGTTATATTATTATCTGTTTTTAACTGGGGGGGGGGGTGTTAACACTTCTTTAGACTCCAGATAGCCTGGAAAGACTAAAAACGACAAAATCAGGATCATTGGAATTTTCATCCTTCGACTCAAGTCCCGAACGAAAAGTTTAGACATTTGATTAACTTGTTTCATACTATTATTATTAGTTAGTAATTAGTATTTATGATACTATACCATAATTATCCCATTAATTCTACTTTGTAATTCTTACTTAACTCTACAACAAAGTAATGGGTTATATTTTACAGAATTATAATAAAATTATCCGATATACTTACACTATCTTACTATTCCCAAACACGACATAACACACTTGTAATCAACAATAAAACAACATATATATTCTATCACAAAGAATATAACACATCCTTGTGATAGAAAATTTAAACATAAATATCCTGTGAAATACAGATTATAATCCAGACAAAACAAAGAGTGTCTTATTCATCAGCTTTCACTCCCCACGAATAATTAGGTTCTGAGGACATTTCAAGAATCAGAGAGCCTCCTTTTAATAGTTCAGATGCCGGGAAACGGAAAGACTGTAAAGGCTTGCCATTCAATACGGCACTTTGTACATATTTATTGGCTCGGGATGCATTACGAGCCTCGATCGTAAAGGTCTTACCTCTGCCGAAACGTTCTCCCAAATCAATCACAACCTTTTCGTACAAAGGGCTTGCTATTTCGTACACAGGCTCTATACTACAACCTCCGTCTGTTTGGAAAAGCCCCAAAGAAGCCATGACCAGCCAGGCACTCATCTGTCCCTGATCTTCATCCCCCAAATAGGCATTAGCCATACCCGTTCCATAATAACGTTCTACGATAGAACGACTCCAACGCTGGGTAAGCCACGGTTTACCGACCCAATTGAACAGGAATGCAAAATGCATGGATTGCTGATTACCCTGAACCACAGGATAATCCCAATACTGGTCGTTCGGCGCATTATACCGCCAGGGCTCACTGGCCTCAAATCCCCATTGCAGACGTTCCACAAAACGATCTTTCCCTATGACTTCCGCTAGTGCGGGGACATCCTGAGGAACAAAATAAGTCAGCTGCCACGCATTCCCTTCTACATAATGATGATTGGCTCCCGAATGGAACGGATCGAAATCTTTGGCCCAACGACCATCGCTACTACGCATCTGAGCATATCCCGTTTCCGGATTAATGGCATTCCGCCACCATGAACCCCGTTCTGTAAAATAGGTATAGTCATCTTCCTTATTCAATGCTTTTGCAAACTGAGAGACGGTCCAGTCATCATATGCATATTCGAGTGTATTAGAGAAACGTCCCTGATCGGTCGGCACATATCGATGTTTCAGATAAGGAGCCAGATCACGGTTTCCGGCATAACCACCACAAACCTTCTGACTGGGTGCTGTCTGCATCTTCTTCACAGCCTCAAAAGCTTTCTCTCCGTCAAAACCGCGGATACCCATTTGCCAGGCGCTGACAATCAGCGGTATTTCATGTTCCGCCACCATAACGGGAATATACTCCATACCGGCAGGACCTTTTGCCAGCCATCCGTTTGCATCATACATTCCTAACTGAGACTTTACCCAGCGGTTACTCCACTCCGGGGTTACCAGATTCCAGAACTGATTCAGATTCCAAAACGTATTCCAGAAAGCATCACACCCCAAAGCCACATCATCCGGATCCGTAAAACGACGTACTTTTTCATCGGCGGAGACCCATTCTCCGTTTACATCACTCCATATATTACGGCTACACAACGCCCTGTACATATTTGTATAAAAACGAACTTTCTCCAACCGGTTATTTGTCGTGATCTGTACCCGGTCAAACAAATCGTTCCACACATTCTGCTGATTAGTACGCACCTCATCAAACTTCCACCCGAAAGGAGTACTGATCTCCTTTTCCAAATTGTCAGCCGCATTAGCTATGCTTACCAGAGACAGGCCGGAACGTGCCTGTACAACCGGCGACTTCCCGGCATCAAACTGCAACCAGACTCCGGCATCTTTTATATCACGGGCCGCCAGACGATCTGTCAGCTGTTGCTTTTCATTTATCCAACCTCCCATAGACAAGATCGGTTGGTCAAATTCAATTACGAAATGAATCGTATATTCCTGGTCTGCATCAGAACTCCATACATTTTTAGATAACTGATGGCTAAACCCTTCGATACGGGTATCGCTCACTTTCTTAATCTCAATATCTTTCAATTGATAATCATACTCTGCCGGTATATGTAAATCAACCAGAACACGGGCACTGTCTTTATCCGACGGGAAAGTATAGCGTTGGAAACCGCAATGAGTGGTTGCGGTTAGCTCCGCCCGGATACCATAATCGGTAAGATCGACTTTATAATATCCCAACGGTGCTTCTTCACTTAATTTATTGATCCGCGAACGATAGCCGGAATCCGGATCAGACTCGTCACCGATAACAGTCCTCAAAGGACCGTTTGCCGGCATCATCCCTAAACCACCCATTGTCCACTCATGGATATGACTGAAACAGCCTACGCTTTCAAAGGTCGGCTGATAACCGGCCTGCCATCCTGCATTCTGATTATCGGGACTCAGTTTGACCATCCCGAAAGGCATCCAAGGTCCAGGGGCTATCATCCAGCGGGAATGAGCTGTTCCAATCCTTGTATCGACATATTCCGCCAGAGACTGAAGCGGTTGATGCTGGCGCTGCACCTCGCCTTTTTGAATCACTTTACCATCTGCACGAACCTCAAAGACACTTGTCACTCCCTCCGTAACGGAAGGCATCGGAGCTTCAAGGCAATAACGGGCTGTATCCAGACGGGTAGACAGGATCTCTTTTCCATCAAGTCTGACAGAAAGAAGCGGCTGCCCTTCAAGATGTTCGACATCGACAAGCAGCGGTTGCACTTTCTTTCCTTCTACTTCTATTTCATAATTAGCTGCTTCAACGGAACGGACAAAGGCTTTTTCCGGAGCGATCGCCCGGACACTTCCCGGACCTTCCAACCCTACATGGTCGAATACAAGCCATGATCCCTCCAAGACGGATAGTGTAATACAGTTTCCTCCTTTCCGCAAAGATTCTCTTTTTACTGGAATAATTAAGTGGACGGGGTTAGCCTGGCTCATGTCACCGGTAATAGAGGCATCGCTCCCACCCGGAGCCAGTTGTATCTTCTCTTCCTGACAATTATTGATCATCACTTTTAATAGAGGAGGAATATGAGGTGAGTTGTCGGCCAGATCTACTATCAGATTCCATTCTCCTTCCACCGGAAGTTTATCCAACTCAAAGAGAATATTAGTGTCATGCGTTCGCAGACCGGCAGTAGACCAAGTTCCTCCCCATTGGTCGGCAGGTCCGGGCAAAACATAAGGGAAAGACTCTTTGGCATCACTTTTTCCAACCAGATAATACCGGTCTTCAAAGCCAAAGTCATTGGCAAGAAATTCTTTATAGCGGTCAGGCCCCAAAGCCAGATCGACGGCCGAACTGTCAGCCACACCTATATTCCACACCAATTGTCGTTCAGGCGTTGAACATGATGTAATTGCCAAAATGCAAAGACAACTAAAGGATAGTATTCTTTTTCTCATAATTGCAAAGATTATTTTCTTGACAAAAGAAGCAATCTTCAGCAATTCCGGCAAGTCATATTATTCCGATTGAGTTGTACAATATTCCGATTCTGCTCCCTGATACGCAAAAAGCCCCGCCGGATAACCAGCGGGGCTTTGTTGTATGTAACCTGTCAACCTAACGGTTTACCAGGAGTTTCCTATTTATTTAACGATAGCTTTAACAGCGCTTTCACCGTCAACAGCTACAACTACGATACCTGCAGGAGCAGTGATAGTTGCATTGTCAGAAGTGATATTCTGAACTGTTACAGTCTGGCCAAGGATGTTGCTTACAGTAACTGTCTTACCTGTTGCATTCAGGATAGTGATCGAACCTTCACCAGCAATTACGCTAACACCTGATGTAGAAACACCTTCGTTAGAGGTTGCAAAGTCGCTAGTATCTTCTAAGTTGAAGATCTGAGCCTGGTTGATCAGTTCCTGCATCTTCTTGTCGTCATCTTCGTGGTTACCGTTATCTACAGTGTATTCAGCCAATACAGGTACACCATTGTGGATTTTCACCCATGCGCCCTTGAATGAAGCAATGTGAGATACGCCATCCAGGTTAGATTCCAGTAAGAAGTCCTTATGATCGTCGTCTGTGAAACGCAGAGAGAATGCATAGTTCTTATGTAAACCGTCTACCGGTTTCTTTTCGAAGATTTCAGTATTGTACAGGTCACGAGGATCAAGAACGCCGTCCTTAGTTCTCAGGTCTGCCAATTTCTTACCATTCTTCAAGATATACAGATATTCGCCTGTTGCATCTACCTGGTGAACACCTTCTACGAAACCAAGGCGAGTGTAAGACTGCCATTTGTAAACGTCAGGATTGTTCAACATGTTAGTGCTACCTTTCACCGAGTCAGTCAGGTTGATCAGGAAGCTACCGGCCAGGTAACCGTTGTAATCAACTTCGTGTTCGCAGTTCGGGTTGTAACCGTGAGTGTTACACCATTTGCCGTCTTTCACTGAATCCGGACGTACAACAAACAGATACTGAGGCATACGGTCAGTTGAGCTTACTACATAGTCAGCATAGATAGCAGTTTTGCTTTCTTTACCGATCGGCTGAATCTTTTCAGCTGTCATACCCAGGTAACCGAAGTCTTTTACAACCTGCGGAGCGTTGCTCTGGTTGTTAGAATCTTCGAACAGGAATTCAGAGCCTGTACCTCTTGCACGGAACATATTGATATGTTTACCAACTTCACCCAGATCCATATACAATGGACGGTTGTCTGTGATAATAGCAAATGCTGTAGCTCTTTCGGTTGCAACGTTATCCAAAGGCAGGTAGCTCATTTCGCCAACACCGTCTTCGCAATGTGCCTGCATCCAACCATTGCTGATTCTCAAAACATTACCACTGTTGATATCTACTAATACATAGCAGATTTCGTCACCCTTCACCTGATCAGCTTTCAGATAGAATACACCTAACTTAGGTTGATCTGCAGCAGAAGCAGCAGCTTCTTCTTTAGTCATAGCCTTATAATAAGGAGTCTTACCCTGCGGGCTTACCAGATATACATAGATCTTATCGTTGTCGATCAGGTTCTTGTCGCTTACTTTCAGAACATAAGCTGTTCTTGCAAGCTGCGGCAAACCGATTTCAGCACCGTAACCGAACGGTACGTCGATAGCCTTGTCACCATCAACCAGAATATTCTGAGCTTCTGTCAATTCATAAGTTGTTGCCTGACCTGGAGTCGGAGCAAAGCTCTTTTCTTCAGATACGTTCAGATACAGTTCCTGATTTGCAAACAAGTTGTAGTTCATGTAATACTTAGTATAAAGCAAATCTTCAGTCTTGAAGTGCTTGTAACCATGACGAGGACTTGTTTTAGCTTCGTTATCTTCTACAGCTGCAAATGTATATGTATCTGCATGCTGAAGTTCTTTATCTCTGAAACTACGATAGTTTCTATTGATGAAATAAACACCCTTTTCATCTTTATAAAGCTGACCTTCGAATACTTCGTCTGCATATTCACGGTTGTAGATAGCAACTGTAGGAACAGCACCGCAACCCGTAGTTTTAACAACCCACATAGTAGCAGGCATATCATTGTAATCCTGAGCAGTTGTAGCAGCATCCAGCATCAAACGACCGATGAAGTTGTCAACCACATTCTTACCAGTTGCTACATCTGTGATGAAATACAAGCCCTGGTCTACATTTACGCGAGACAGATACTTAAAGTCTCTATCTTTGAATGTAAATTTAGTCTGCAGAGAGCCCGGAAGTGCGATACCGCCATCTGTTTCAGTATTCTTTGCAGTAATAACAGCCTTACCTTCTGTTAGATAAGCGATTCGAACAGCTACCTGACCATTTTCATCAGAGTGAAGAGCAGCACCAGGAGTAGCAGCTGTATTTGTATGAAGCTTCGTCAAGTCATTGTAAACAGAGTTGAATGCAAAATCAGGATTCTGCCACAAACTGCTAGCCGGATTCTTCGGCAGAGCATTCATAGGCTCGATGAATAAACTATCATTTGAAGGATAGTAAGTAAATCTAAACAAGCTACGAGCTTCCCAAGTACCCGGAGTCAGGTTTGTTCCCTCAGGAATAGCCACTCTTGTAGGAGCATCTTCCAACAAAACCAACGGCAACTCCTTACTCAGACTTGAATAAAATTCTGTACCTACAGACAGAACTTCACCTTTAGCATTCTTAAGATATACGAACTCTTCTGCTACTAAAGCATCAGCACCAGAAGTGGCGCTAAGACCTAACTTCTCTCTAACTGATTCTGTAGCAGTAGCAGTTGAAACAACCGGGAAGTCTGTATCATTAAGTTCCACAGCAGTGAACTTATTAGTCAGTAACGGACTTTCAGTGTTCGGAGTCACAGCAGAACTGATAGTGAATGTACCATCATACTGGAAGTCAACCATTCTGTTCAAATCATCAGCAGTAAGGATGATACCACCAGCCAGAACCGGTTTCAATTTCACAGCATCAGTGATAGCCTGAACGTTAGTTTCAGCTTCTACATGAGAATATTTCGCTGCAATGATTTCGCTACTTGAGTTCTTCTGAAGAACAACTACCGAGTCACGGTTTGCAAAATAAGAATAGATAGGTTTGTAATCAAAATTTGTATTCTGAGAAATTGTGGAATACCAGGTCCAGTTAGTCAGACATCCTTCCAAGATAGAAGCATCCAGGTTAGTTGTAGAAGTAACTGTAGGTTCATCAAACAGAGTTGCATTAACATGAGCATAAACCAACTCCAGGTTTGTTTCTTTGTTTGTCATTGTATAGCTAACACCACTTACGTTATCGTTAGTTACTTTAATAGACCATAAAGAAGCATTGATAGGAGCGTCGGCCACATCAACCAACTTCAAATTCAATTCACCTGTCCGGTAATTACGAGTCTGGATCAATACTTTCCCATCTGCGTCTGTCAATTGATACAATTTATCTGCATCGAAATGATTAATGCCATCACCAATTGTAGCGCTGGCTGTTGCAGTTGGACGAAGAGTAATACCATGACCGATCTTATTTTCATCGGTATGTACATGTGTAGTACCTTGCGCGAAAGCTCCAAGACTTGTTGTCAGCAGGGCGCCGACAAGAAGAGTAGAAAACTTTTTGTTCATAATCAAATAATTTAATTAGTAATAAAATATAAAGTTCAAATAAAATCTATACTGTAATAAAATATAAAGCTCACGATCCTTCTATGATCGTTTTATTTGTGCATGCTTTGCACCTAAATCGTAGGACAAAGATACATATCTTTTTTAGTTGCACTATTTTTTTGTTATATTTTTTTCCCTTTAACCCTGCTTTCTTATCCGGTTAATGGTTTAAAACGTACAAATAATGCGGTTTTAAGGACATATCAGATCATTCATCCTGACTCCTATTATGCTCCGACTCTTTCTTACGATAGTCGGATGGGGAAATACCCATTATCTTCGTAAAAGTGCGCGAAAAGTAAGCCGGCTCTTCAAAACCAAGCTTTGTGGATATCTCATTCAGTTTCAGGTTTGTCAATACAATATACTGGCAGGCCTTCTGTATCTTCAGCCGGATAAAATAGTTTATCGGCGAGACCCCTGTTTCTTTTTGGAAAAGCATGGAGAAATGGGATGGAGAATATTTAAAATAAGCCGCCAATTGGTCCAAAGTCAGGTTACGTTCCAGATGTTCGTTCATGTAATGGATCACACGGGAAGCAAAAGAGTATTCCTTGTGATTAGGTAAATTAATATAACGATATTGCTCCAAATACAAAAAAGAGGTAAGGAACATATACAGACACATCGACGAATAAACCATATATTCTTTAATATATCCCATCGAGAAGCAACTGTATATCTCTTCGAATAATTGCACCCGGTCTTGCAGTCGGGAATATTCGCCGGGCAGGATTGTACCCGGCACCGGTGTAGACGGCAAAAACTCCCGGCCAAGTCTCCCCATGAAATGAACCCAGTATATCGTCCAGGGATCATGTTCGGAAGAGCCAAAGGAATAGGGTACATTCGGAGGTATAATGATGTACTGGTTCTGCTTCACCGGATAAGTCTTCCCATGAATGGTATACCAGCCCTCCCCTTCTATACAATAGATAAGCATAGCATAACTACATCCCTGGTCTTTCTGTACATAATGGTACTTCACCCGGGGAAAGAAACCGATCTTACGGACATATAAGTTACCGATAAGCGGTTCCCGGCTATAAGCCTCCAGCAATTCGTCCGGCAAAGAGACAAAACGTTCTCCTTTAAATCCTTCTTTAATCTTTATCACTATACATTATTATATATGTAAACCGCGACAAATATAATAAAAAAACGGCCACTTCCTTTTTCGGAAGCAGCCGTTTATAATTTATCTTATGGGAAGAGATTACATCATGCCGCCCATTCCGCCACCCATACCCGGGTTCATCGGAGGCATAGCAGGACCTTCTTCTTTCTTTTCAGCGATTACGCATTCTGTTGTCAGGAACATACCAGCGATAGAAGCTGCATTTTCCAAAGCGACACGAGTAACCTTAGCAGGGTCGATTACACCTACTGCACACAGGTTTTCATATTTGTCTGTACGTGCATTGTAACCGAAGTCACCTTTACCTTCTTTTACTTTCTGAACGATAACGGCACCTTCTTTACCAGCGTTGGCAACGATCTGGCGAAGCGGTTCTTCGATAGCACGTTTAACGATTTCGATACCGGTTGTTTCGTCTTCGTTTTCGCCCTTCATTCCTTCCAATGCTTCGATAGCACGGATATAAGCTACACCACCACCAGGAACTGTACCTTCTTCGATAGCAGCGCGGGTTGCATGCAAAGCATCGTCCACACGGTCTTTCTTTTCTTTCATTTCCACTTCAGAAGGAGCACCTACGTAAAGAACAGCTACACCACCTGCCATCTTAGCCAGACGTTCCTGCAGTTTTTCTTTATCGTAATCGGAAGTAGTGTTTTCGATCTGAGTCTTGATCTGACCGATACGAGCCTGGATAGCAGCTTTGTCGCCTGCACCGTTAACAATGATAGTAGTATCTTTGTCTACAGTGATCTTTTCGGCAGTACCCAACATATCCATTGTAGCACCTTCCAGCTTCAAACCTTTTTCTTCGGAGATAACAACACCACCTGTCAGGACAGCGATATCTTCCAACATAGCTTTACGACGGTCGCCGAAGCCCGGAGCCTTCACTGCACAGATCTTCAGAGAACCACGCAGACGGTTCACTACCAATGTAGCCAATGCTTCACTGTCGATATCTTCAGCGATGATCAACAGAGGACGTCCGCTCTGAACAGCCGGTTCGAGGATAGGAAGCAGGTCTTTCAATACAGAGATCTTCTTGTCGTAGATCAGGATATACGGATTTTCCATCTCGCATTCCATCTTTTCTGTATTTGTTACGAAGTACGGAGAGATGTAACCACGGTCGAACTGCATACCTTCAACTACGTCTACCGTAGTTTCAGTACCTTTAGCTTCTTCCACAGTGATAACGCCTTCTTTCTTCACTCTCTGCATAGCTTCAGCAATCAGTTTACCGATTGTTTCGTCACCGTTGGCAGAGATCTTAGCTACGTGTTCGATCTTTTCGAACTGGTCGCCTACTTCTTCAGCCTGTTCAGCGATCTTTTCAACCACTTTGGCAACGGCTTTGTCGATACCGCGTTTCAGGTCCATTGGGTTAGCACCTGCTGTAACGTTCTTCAAACCAACACCGATGATGGATTGTGCCAATACAGTAGCAGTAGTAGTACCGTCACCTGCATTGTCGTTTGTCTTTGAAGCCACTTCTTTAACCAACTGTGCACCCATGTTTTCGAACGGGCAAGCCAATTCAACTTCTTTAGCAACCGTTACACCGTCTTTTGTAATGTGAGGGGCACCGAATTTCTTTTCGATGATCACGTTACGGCCTTTCGGGCCTAATGTTACTTTTACTGCATTTGCCAGTTCGTCCACACCTTTCTTCAAAAGGTCGCGGGCATCCATATCGTACTTAATTTCTTTTGCCATGATTATATTATTTTTTATTGTCCGTTAATAAATTAGATAATAGCTAAGATATCAGACTGACGCATGATCAAAAACTTTTCACCGTCCAGTTCGATTTCTGTTCCTGCATACTTTCCGTACAGTACAGTATCGCCACTCTTCACAACCATTTCTTCATCCTTTGTTCCGTTACCTACGGCAACAACTTCACCTTTTAAAGGTTTTTCTTTTGCTGAATCAGGAATAATGATTCCGCCAAGTGTCTTTTCTTCTGCTGCAGCCGGCTTGATAAGCACTCTGTCTGCTAATGGTCTAATGTTCATCTTTGATATATTTTTTAATTGTTAATAATGTTATGTTTATATGTGTATTTCTAATTCACGTTTACTTCTATACGAAATCTGTGCCAAAATAATTGGCAGGGAAAAGACTGACAAATTTGCATAACACGACAGTTAGATAGACTGACCTGACTGACAGGATGACTATCTTTATCACCTTTTTTGTTTCGAGACTAGAACAAAACTACCGGAGAAGTAGTTCACAAGTGGCTACATTTTAACTCAAAAGTAAAGTATATTACTATCTTATCGATTAATCTATCAGGAGAGTCGATACGGATCGTGCCGGAAGCAGGGGTTGATATACGCGACCGTCTATCTGAACGGAGACGGTGCGGGGCTCGTTCCCTTCGTTCGCCAGGGCTACAACGATGCTTTTATCGGGATTGATAAAAGCCATCAGATTGGTATACAGACCTGATGTTTCCAGTTTACGGGCACCGGGTTGCACATAATGGCTCAGATGTTTCATTATATAATATTCGGGAGTGAAGCGGAAAGTCTTCGTATCGGCATCCACCACCACCAACGAATTCTGCGCCCATCCCCACCGGCTGATACCGCCTTTTTCGAGGGAAATATTCCAATACATATAGGCCGAAGCACCGCTATCCAGGTAATGACGCATCAGGTTCCAAGAGTAAACGGCACCGCTCCAATCATTCTTCCCGTCGCCGCATTCCTGCTCGGTCTGATAAAGTTTCATATCGGGGTAACGTTCGTGTATACCTTTGATCGCTCCTTTTCCCGCCCATTGAAAACCGACACCTTTGACATATTCAGCACTTGCCGGATCTGTCAGGATAGTGTCGACCAGGGCTTCATTGGCACGTTCCATCGTTCCGAACATGACATTTACACCTTGTTCCTTCATAGCCGGGCCGAGATAGTTACCGATAAAGTTAGCTAAAGAAGTAGCCGTCCAGCAACAGCTGGGGAATATCTGGGCCGAGTTGAATTCGTTTTGAGGCATGACGGCAAAGATATCGATGCCTTGTTCCCGGTAGGCCTCGATGAATTTTGAGAAATACAAGGCATAAGCCTGAAGATAGAGTGAGTCCTGAATAAACATATCCGTACCTTCGTAGCCGACTTTATCGGCCGCCAGTCCGTTACGGTATTTCTCATTGAAATTCTCTCCCGTATAGGCTGATGCATAATGTTTATTGTATTTCATCCAGGAAGGCGGACACCAAGGGGAAGCCCAGATACTCAGGTCCGAATTGTATTTCTGTGCATTCCTGATAAAAGGAATCAGTGTTTGCTGATCGTTGGCGATGGTGAAATACGCCATATCGAAGTCGCCGTCTATCTCATTATAAGAATACCAGTCGCGGGAGAAATCGTTGGCACCGATCGGCATACGGCAGATAGTGAAGTTTGCTCCTATCTCGGGGAAAAAGAGTTCTTCCATAATTTCCTCCCTTACGATCGGATCGAGTTTACTCAAAGAGATCCATCCCAACTCGTTGAAGCAGGCTCCGAAACCGTCTATCTTCTGTTGCTTTTTATGGGTATGGATAATCGCATCGATCTCCGGAATGGTATCCGGGGATGCCGAGATCAGGTCATCCTGTTCCTGCCACGGTTCGTTTTCGGTAGTCGTCACCCACGAGGCTCTGGGTTGGAAAGAGCAGGAAGAAAGGCATAAAGCGATTGTGAGAATTAAACTGTATATTTTCATAAGCGGCAAATATAAAGGACAACGACTTCTCCCGTTCAAAGAGAAGTCGTTGTATTCGTTAGTTTCCTTAAGCAAATCAAAACTGTGCGATCAGCTCTTCCACTGTTACAGGCTTTTGTTCGCCTGTGATCATATTCTTCAAGTTGATCTTTCCTTCGTTCATTTCCGTTTCGCCGACGATGGCTACAAACGGGATCTTCTTCGTATCGGCATATCCCATCTGTTTCTTCATTTTGGCTGCTTCCGGGAAGAGCTCGGTACGGATACCGGCAGCACGTACCTTGGCGAT
The DNA here is from genome assembly GCF_015550595.1 of Parabacteroides goldsteinii. Taxonomy (GTDB): domain Bacteria; phylum Bacteroidota; class Bacteroidia; order Bacteroidales; family Tannerellaceae; genus Parabacteroides; species Parabacteroides leei. The sequence continues at coordinate 330,873 of NZ_JADNBB010000002.1, read as the reverse complement.
AATAGGCAGCAGATAACTTTCTTCTTTCTCGCCGAAGTTGACAAACAAGAGCTGTGTTGTCTTCAATGAATCGGCCGGATACAGCTCCAGCTGGTTCAGTACGTCGAAGATACGGTCTGCTCCGAAAGAGATACCGACACCTGATACACCGTCCATGCCAAATACGCCGGTCAAGTTGTCATACCGCCCGCCTCCGGTGATACTTCCGATCTGGACGTCGAGTGCTTTTACTTCGAAGATAGCGCCGGTGTAATAATTCAGTCCGCGTGCCAGAGTCAGGTCGAGCTCCAGTTCGGAGTTCATAGGCAGCTGATCGATACGGTCGAGGATGAAGGTCATTTCTTCCACCCCTTTCATGGCGATCTCGGAGGCAGCCAGTTGTTCTTTCAAAACGGCCAGCTTTTCGCGGTTGGTTCCTGCCAGCATGATGATCGGTTGCAGGCGGGAAATGGCTTCTTCGGTAAGGCCTTTCGAGCGAAGTTCCTCGTTTACATTATCCAGGCCGATCTTATCCAACTTGTCGATAGCGACGGTTATGTCGACAATCTTATCTGCTTCACCAATGATCTCGGCGATACCTGATAAGATTTTACGGTTGTTCATCTTGATGCAAACGCGGATACCGAAACGATGGAATACCTCATCCATGATCTGGATCAGTTCCACTTCATTGATCAGCGAGTCGGAACCGACCACGTCACCATCGCACTGGTAGAATTCGCGGTAACGTCCTTTCTGCGGACGGTCGGCACGCCATACGGGCTGTATCTGATAGCGTTTGAAAGGGAATGTTATATCATTGCGGTGCTGCACCACGTAACGGGCAAAAGGTACGGTCAGGTCGTAACGCAGACCTTTCTCGCAGGCTTTCACACCGAAACGTACAGGATTACGTTCCTGCAGCTCCTCATCGGTAATACCGGAGAAGCAATCGCCTGAGTTTAATATCTTGAAAAGCAGCTTATCACCTTCATCACCATATTTGCCCATCAAAGTAGACAGGTTCTCCATGGCCGGCGTTTCGATTTGCTGAAATCCGTACAGATGATATACATCGCGAATAGTGTTGAATATATAATTACGTTTCGCCATTTCTTCGGGCGAAAAATCTCTTGTACCTTTAGGTATAGATGGCTTCTGCATATATCGTTTGCTCTTCTTTATCGTCGGAGCTAACCGACTTTTATCTATTAAATTATTATTCGGAATGCAAAGGTAGGTATTTTGTTTCAATTTCGTAGTTTCCAAGTTAAGTTCATTGTTTTATCTGTTTCTTTTTGCGATGTTTGTAACATAATCAAAATATAACGAGACTATGAAAGAAGAAATAAAAATAGCTGCCCGAGTCATTTTGAATGGCTCGGGCAGCTATTTTTAGAGGGTGCAGCAGCCGGTTTTATCCGCAGCCGCAGTCATTTTCGTTTAGTCGCGGCTTCTTCCGCCCAGGAAAATCATTACATAATATAACAAGGTAGCCAGCGATCCCAAAGCAGCAACCACATAGGTATAAGCAGCAGAACGCAAAGCATCTTCCGCCTTATCATGTGTATAGGCATTCGTTATTCCGGCATTACTCAACCACGCCAAAGCACGCTGGCTGGCATTGATCTCGACCGGCAGTGTTATGAAACTGAACAGCGTAGTCATTGCAAACAGGATGATACCGATCAACATCAACTGCGGAAATGTATGCAACATCAACATACCACCCAGTAATACCCAGGTCATAATGTTGGAAGAGAAACTTACGATCGGAACCAGAGCCGAACGCATCTTCAGCGGACCATAAGCCGTTGCATGCTGTACCGCATGTCCGCATTCATGGGCTGCCACAGCAGCAGCAGCAATACTGTTACTATAATATACCGACTCGCTCAGGTTTACCGTTTGATTGGCTGGATTGTAATGGTCTGTCAAATGTCCGGGAGTAGAAATCACCTTCACATCATAGATGCCGTTATCGTGCAACATCTTTTCAGCTATATCCTTTCCGGTCATCCCGTTAGGCATAGGAATTTTAGAATACTTCTCAAACTTGTTCTTCAGTCGGGAAGACACCAGCCAGCTTAACAAGGCAAAACCAATAAATATAATCCAATACATGCTCATAATGCTCTAATTAATTAAGTGTTATATAAGAAATGTCTTACAAAAAGTCTGCCAGAAACAAAAATGGCAGAAGATAGGCCTGCTTAGAGGTGGTCTTCTGCCATTTTGTAATAGTATTTTATGATTATTCTTCGGTATAGCGGATAATTGTCTGTTCACGGTCAGGTCCCACTGACACGATCTTAACAGGAACACCCAGCTCTTCTTCAAGGAAAGCAAGGTATGCGTTGAATTCTTCAGGGAATTCGTCTTCGCTCTGCATCTTTGTCATGTCTGTCTTCCAACCCGGCAGTTCAACGTATACAGGTTCGATCGTATCGTCGATCTCAAACGGGAATTCAGTTACTTCTTCACCGTTGATCTTGTAAGCGACGCAAGCCTTGATCGTATCGAAACTGTCGAGTACATCGCTCTTCATCATGATAAGCTGGCTTACACCATTGATCATGACTGCATATTTCAAAGCAACCAGGTCGATCCAGCCGCAACGACGTTTACGTCCTGTTACAGAACCGAACTCATGTCCCAGTGTACAAAGCTGATCGCCTGTTTCGTCGAACAATTCTGTCGGGAACGGACCGCTACCAACACGTGTACAGTAAGCTTTGAAAATACCGTATACTTCACCGATATTACGCGGAGATACTCCTAGGCCGGTACAGCATCCTGCACAGATCGTATTCGAAGAAGTTACGAACGGATAAGAACCGAAGTCGATATCCAGCATAGTACCTTGTGCGCCTTCTGCCAAAACAGACTTACCTTCTTTCAGGTAGTTGTTTACAACATGTTCGCTATCGATCAGGTTGAACTTCTTCAGGTATTCCAATGCTTCAAACCATTGAGCTTCCAGTTCTTTGATATCGTAAGAATAATTCAGTGATTTCAGGATTGCTTCGTGGCGTGCTTTAGCGGCAGCATACTTTTCATCGAAATTATGCAACAAATCACCGACACGAAGGCCGTTACGGCTGATCTTGTCTGTATATGTCGGACCGATACCTTTACCAGTCGTACCGATTTTGCCGGAACCCTTAGCAGCTTCGTAAGCAGCATCCAGCATACGGTGAGTAGGAAGGATCAGGTGTGCCTTCTTGGAAATACAAAGTTGTTTGGTCAGGTCGTGACCACTAGCTGCAAGCGCTTCGGCTTCCTGCTTGAACAATAACGGGTCGAGAACGACACCATTACCGATTACATTCACCTTCCCCCCCTGGAAAATACCTGACGGAATAGAACGAAGGATATACTTTTCTCCGTTAAATTCCAATGTGTGTCCTGCATTGGGACCTCCCTGAAAACGAGTGATTACATCGTAGTTAGGAGTCAATACGTCGACAACTTTACCTTTGCCTTCGTCACCCCATTGCAATCCTAATAAAACATCTACTTTCATTTTGTCTTTATAATAGGCTGTTAATATTCTTATTTGCCAATTCTCTGTTGAAGCTTAAACTTGCATTTACTGCATATCCCGTAAATGTATAACGAATGAAACTCGGGTGTGAAACGGGATATCTTCAAATTGCCGACATCCTTTTTCAACACGCTGTCCTTCATTTCCCTGATTATCCCGCACTTCATACAGATCAAATGCAAATGCGTTTCTGCCAGGGCCCGCAGTTCATATTGAACCGACTGGGCATTTAGTTGATGCCTCACAATTATTCCGCCGTCTTCCAACACATCCATTGTATTGTAAAGCGTTGCCTTACTCACATGAAAATGTGTTTCTTCCAGCTTTTCCTGAAGTGAGTACATGTCGAAATGACCAGAGAAACGGCATATGCATTCAAAGATGGCATATCTTTCCTCGGTCTTTCGTAGTTTTTTCTCAGTCAGATACTCCGTAAATGACTGTTTCAGTTCTATGTACTTCTTTTCATCCATTCTGTTGCGACACCACGCGACCGACAAAGTTAGCGCATTTATTTTAAACGCAAAGCCTTAGCTATAATATTCAAATTCAAATTTTAAATCATTATAGATTTCTTGCTTTTCCGGAGAGGTCGCCAGCTCCGGAAAATCTTCGAAACTACTTAATATCTGCCTGGCATGGCGGTCGGACTGACGGCCGTAAAATTTCATTGCTTTTACAGCGGCCTGTATCTCTTTCCACGATGCACCGAAGTCTGTCCACAACACCGTACGCAAAGATTCAGCCAAAAAAGCGGCCTTTACAGGCGGGGTTATATCTTTTCCCTGTCGGAACAGTTCGCCCCATATCAGGTAAGCCACTGTCCGGGCATATTCGTCTTTCGTATTGAAGACAAGTCCGAGCGTCAGGTTTTCGACATACGGAAGTTTGCTAAAAAGGGTACGGCTGCATTGCTCGGCAATTTCCAGATAAGGAATTTCCTTCACCCACTGCTCCGCCTGTTTGAACGAAAACTCTCCGACCGGTTGCAGTAAAGGAGCCAGCAATTTAAACTCACGGATATCCTCTTTCCACAAAGCGGCTGCCAGTTCGGAATTGGGTTCGTGCCTGGCCGCAATCTGCTTGACTTCGGGCAGAGGAACACCGAAGTTCAGTTTATAAACTACGCCCTTCTCGCGCATACTGGTGGAGATCACCCCATTCATAGCCATGCGGAGTTGAGTACGTATTTCTCTTAATTGGTCTTGCAGCATAGCTTAGTCGTTGTAAGATGGGAGGAATGAATAATCTTTACTGTAACGGAGCATCTGTTCGGTATAGCCTTCCGTATAGTCGAGTACGATATCGGTTACTTCGCCTTTATCGTTCTTCACTTCTTTCATTACCGGGTTCACGAAACCTTTGTACGGGGCCAGGTTCAGTTTAGCATAACGGGCAAGCACCTCGTCATGTAATGTCTGATCTACCTTTACGGCATAATCTTCCACCAGCTGCTTACCGGCGGCAAAGTCTCCTTCGCTCTTGATACGCTGTACTTCGGCCAAAAGAGTTCCGAACAGTTTACGTAACTTTTCATAATCGTTGACCACAACATACGTCTTACCGTCACGCTTCTTGTATTCAATCACGTTGTCGGCTTTACCGTTCTCATAAGCCCACTTGGCTATCAGCTGACGGTTACGCATATGGGCTTCTTCTACATCTTTGCCTGCTTCGATACGGACAAGCTGGGTCATCAGACCGTTCATGATGTATTTGTAATACTCGGCTTTATAGGCTTCGCCATCCGGAACCAATCCCAGTTCTACCAGCTTCGGGTCCCCCAGGTAATAAAGCCCGAACAAGTCGGCACGCGCTTCCTCCAGAGTAGAATCATAGGCTTTCAGCGCACCCGATTCAGTGTCAGGCAAAAGCTTGCCGGAGCCGTGTCCCAGACATTCGTGCAGGTCGGTATGCAGATTATCGGTCAGGAAACCGTATTTATTGAGAGCTTCGCGCTCCGTATCACTCCAGATAAATTCTTCATTGAAACCGTTACCTTGCGATGCCTTATCGTAAGCCTCGGTTATATTCTCAATAGTAACGGATTTAGAACCGTGATCACGACGTATCCAGTCTGCATTCGGCAGGTTGATACCGATTGGAGTAGCCGGGTAACAATCACCACCCAGCATCAATATGGTAATTACTTTAGCACTTACCCCTTTTACCTTTTCTTTTTTAAAGCGGCTGTCTACCGGAGAGTGATCCTCAAACCATTGGGCGTTATCGCTGATCACCTTTGTCCGTTTAGTCGCTTCTTTATTGATAAAATTGACAGTCGACTCCCAACTGGCTTTCATACCCAGCGGATCGCCATACGTTTCGATAAAACCGTTAACGAAGTCCACATCCGAAACTGTATCTTCTACCCAAAGGATAGAATAAGCATCGAATGTCTTCAAATCTCCCGTTTGATAATAGGCGATCAACTTTTCGATAATTGCTTTCTGCGCTTCATTTTCGGCAAAAGGGACAGCCTTCTGAAGTTCTTTAACAATCTGCTCGATCGCAGCAGAGTAAAGACCGCCTACTTTCCAAACTTTCTCTACCACCTTACCGTTTTCTTTTACCAAACGGCTATTCAGCCCGTAAGAGATCGGAGTGATGGTATCCTGACCGACCTTCATCGCTGCATAAAAATCTTCCACCTCTTTCTGAGTGATACCTCCGCCATAATAATTGTTGGCTGATGCTTGTATCCAATCCCGATCTCCGCTCTGAACGGTACGTTTGGGCAAAACTGTCGGATCAAAGATTACCGGGGAGATTTCTGCGATGAATTGTTCGAGCGTTTGTCCCTCACGTAAAGGTAATTCTGCTGCATTCACCTGCTCCAGGCAACTCTTGAAAAACTCAGGAGTGAAGCCGGGAGTAAACTTATCCTCTGCATAATGATGATGGATACCGCTCGAGAACCATACCCGTTTCAGATAAGTTTCCAACGCCTTGAACTGCGCATCCTCACGGTTACCCTTATATTCCTTATAGATAGTTTCCAATGTACGGCGGATCGGCAAGTTGTAACGACAGTTCTGATCGAAGAATATGTCGCGTCCCATCTGTGCCGCTTCTGCCAGATGATATAATAACTGTTTTTGTTTTAACGAAAGAGACTCGAATCCGGGAACCTGGTAACGAAGGATCTGCAGGTCGGCGAACTGGTCTACCACATAATTAAATTTTCCCTGCGGTGCCTGTCCTTTATTTTCTTTCGGACCGGCACAAGCAGTCATTGCCATTGTTGTCATAAGCGATACAAATATATTTTTCATACTATTACAATTTCTTTTTATTCGTCGACTCCACCAGTGCGATGGTCCTTTTGCAAAGGTAATAAACAAATCTCCGATATCCTATTTTCCACATCTCCTTTCGCGCAAAAAACAGCAACAACCGTTACCATTACAATTACAATTATTACAATTATTTTTTTGCACTATTGCCGCTCTTTATAGAAGTTAATAATATATATTATTAAAATTAACATACCACATTTTCCAAAGAGCATTACGGAAAAATTAATTGTAATAATTGTAATTGTAATGGCGTAAGCAAGGGATGCACAAAAACATAGTTTTCTTCAGTGAAAAAACCTGTTTTACGAGGCGAAAAAACCTGTTCACTGTTTTTCACACTTTAGGTACCCTCCTCGTTGTGCAACTGACGCAAGGAGACGTATCTTTGCATCAAATCAAAATTGTAGTACCTTTGTCATCAATATGTTCTAAGAATATGGAAATAGCAGCATTAGTATCAGGAGGTGTGGACAGCTCTGTAGTTGTCCATCAGTTGAAGGAGGCAGGATACGATCCTACCATCTTCTATATCCGCATCGGTATGGAAGATAAAGACGGATATATCGACTGTCCTGCCGAAGAAGACATAGAAATAACATCTTATATAGCACGCAAATACGGTTGCCGCTTCGAAGTGGTATCTCTGCATGACGAATATTGGGACAAAGTGGTCAGCTACACGATCGACTCGGTGAAACGCGGCCTCACTCCCAACCCGGACATGATGTGCAACAAATTTATCAAGTTCGGTTGCTTCGAAGAGAAATGGGGAAAAGACTTCGACAAGATCGCAACCGGCCATTATGCCACAACGACCGAGATAGACGGCAAAGTATGGCTTTCTACCGCCAAAGACCCGGTAAAGGATCAGACCGACTTCCTCGGACAGATCACCCGTCTTCAAATCCGGAAGCTGATGTTTCCGATCGGCCACCTGATGAAATCCGAAGTACGCGCCATCGCCGCCGAACAGAAGCTACCCAGTGCCATGCGTAAGGACAGCCAGGGTATCTGCTTCCTCGGCAAGATCAACTATAATGACTTTATCGAACGTTACCTGGGAAAACGTGTCGGCAAGATCGTCGAACTGGAAACAGGTAAAGTTTTAGGTAAACACAACGGTTACTGGTTCCATACGATCGGGCAGCGCAAAGGTCTCGGATTGAGCGGCGGTCCCTGGTTTGTTATCAAGAAAGATATCAAACGCAATATCATCTACGTCTCCAACGGCTACGACCCGGAAACACAATACGGCAAAACGATCAACCTGCACGGTTTCGACTTCATCACTGAAGACCCGTGGGGAGAGTTCACCGACGAGAAGGAGATCACCTTCAAAATCCGCCATACCCCGGACTTTACCCCGGGACGTATCCGCCGTATCGGAGATTTGTATCGTATCGAGTCCGAGAACAAAATACAGGGCATCGCCCCCGGCCAGTACGGCGTTGTCTACGACAAAGACCATCATCTCTGCCTGGGTAGCGGTATGATAATCGACGAAGAAAAATAAACCTTTGTCAATAATTATACTTATCTTTGTATCAGACTATAATATAAACAACTATGGAAACAACAACTTTAAAAACATTCGAAATCTCCATTCCCGAAAAATACGTATCTGCTATACGTAAACTGGTAAAAAGTATGGGAGGAAGCATCACGGTTCGCAAAGAAAAGAAATGTGGATTGGACGAGGCTTTGGAAGATGTAAAAGCCGGAAGAGTATATTCTTATTCTAATGTAGACGAAATGTGGAAGGATCTTATAAAATGAGATACAGACCTGATACGACTCACAAATTCAACAAAGACTTCAAACGTTGTAAGAAAAGAGGCTATAACATGAACCTTTTACGTAACGTGATTGATATCCTTTGTGAAACAGGTACACTCCCTCCTTCGTTTCGCCCACACAAATTAAGCGGCAAATACGAAGGCCTGTGGGAATGCCATATCCAATCGGACTGGCTGTTAGTCTGGGACCAAAACGATACGGAATTAATACTTTTATTTACAGATACCGGTTCTCATGCCGATCTATTTTAGATAAAAAAAGAGTACATTCACATATTATGTACTCTTTTTTTATTTAAAGCACTTACAAAATAAGTTTATCCTAAACTTTCCTCATTATCCCTGGTAGTTTTTAATGGCTGACAATTATCAACCACTAATTTCCCGCCATAGTAAATCCATTTAGTATGCTATATAAATCTAATCAGATAGGATAGAAAAATAAATTTATACCTAATCGGTTCATTTTTCCTTACTTTCATTTGGTTTATAATATAAACCATTTTATATTTGCAGTGTGTAAGTGAGAAATGCGCAGCTCCTTGCACTTTTTTAATCCATACATAGTTTATGATATAAACTATTTTACAAACAACAATTAAAGAGAAAACGACAATGGAAGCAACAGTAAACTCAAACAAGAAAAACAATTCATTTCCAGCGCAGCTGAAGATGAACATCCTCCGCTATATCGTTATATGCTGCTTTTTGGCAGTAGTAAATTATGTCACAAGTCCATATTACTGGTGGGTTTTGTGGGTAATTGCCGGTTGGGGCATCAATCTGGGATTAGAGATCGCGAGTCATTATATGATTAAAGAAGAGGAGGAAGAAAAATGAAACGAACAATATTACTAATTATCATGGCAGTGTTTTTTACCGGCAGCATGGCCTGGTCGCGGACCATTACAGTAAAAATCAGTAATATCCGAGGAGATAACGGCATGATCCTCGTCATGGCCCAGTCAGGAAAAGAAAGCAAACCCGTATACGGTATGGCTAAACCCGAAAAAGGAGAAGCCACCGTCACACTCGAAAACGTAGAATGGGAACAGTTCGACCTCTCAGTCTTCCACGATGAGAACGGCAATCATAAAATGGATTTCACAGACGACCATAAACCGGCCGAAGGATATGTCATGAAAAATTGCAAAACCCCAAAAGAAGAAGAGACAGTCAAGCTTAAATTATATTATCCTTCAAGCGAATAATATCATGAAAAGTATTTTATTCATCCTGTTCTTTTTCGCTGCCAGCTTTTCGGGGATAGCCCAAAAGCCGGCAGGAACGACGGTTTACTCCGGACATATAACGGATGGACCGGGAAAAAGGATTGAATATGCCACCATTGTTCTGTTGAAAGATGATATGCAGAAAGCCGGGGCTACGACCAATGATGAAGGTGACTTCAAACTGGAAGTAAAAAACGGAACTTATACTGTCGTCACCCAATGTCTCGGATACGATCCGGTGCGGAAAACTGTCCGGTTACCGCTCTCCCATCCCGATACCATTTCACTGAAACAATCCTCCTATGCCTTGAAAGAGGTTGTGATACAAGCTAAAAACATTGAACGGAAAGCCGACCGCTTCATATTATCCGTTTCCCCTTCCAGCGGGAAAGACGGAACCGAGTTACTCTCGCAGGCTCCCGGCGTATGGCTGACGGACGAAAACATATCCATCAATGGTGCGCAAGGCACAAAAGTTTTTGTCGACAACCGGGAGATCAAACTCACCGGCGAAGAACTTCTCTCCTACTTGCGTTCCATGAAATCGGAAGAGATCAAACGGATAGAAGTCATCCCCATTGCCGGGGCAGAATATGAGGCGAGTACCCGTGGCGGGATCATTTCGATCACACTCCGGCAGCGACAGAACAACGGCGTGCAAGGAAATATAACGATGGGGACGGCTTTATCATCTTCCCTGAACCGTTTTCTGCCTTCCGCGACATTGAACGCCCGTATGGGAAAATGGACGGTAAATGCAGCGGCATCAGGCTCTTTCACTCCTAAAAACAATAGTGCAATGACTTCCTCCAGAGAATACACAAACGATAGCGACCGTTTTTCGAGTTTTTCCGAATTCGATACCCGTTCGAACTACGGAACCGGACGTATCAGTTCCATTTTTGAAATCGACACACTCAACAGTATCGGTGCAGAAATAGAATATATCGGACAAGTTTCCAAAAGTAGTTCTTACAGCGAAACAGAATTAACGAAACAAGGTTTTCTATTGAACAGTACAGGAGATTATTATCAGAAAGACGACTATAATACGTTATCCGCCACGGTAAACTACCTGCATAAACTCGATAATAAAGGTTCCGTCCTTAAACTGATCACGGATTACGCCAATAAAAAGTCGACCGGAAAGAACAACTATTACACCATGCAGAAAGAATGGCATAGAGACAGTACATACAGGAGCAATTCGAATGCAACCTACCAGATCGTCACTTCGGACATCTCGCTCAGGAAATATGTCGAAAAGGGAATGTCACTGAACACCGGCCTGAAGTACACCTTTACATTCATGGACGATAACGCATGCTACGAAGGTTTGTCGGAAAACCAACAATGGAACGTAAACCCGGGATATGGATACGCGCTCAAATATAAAGAGAACATCTTCGGAGCATACGCTTCCTTTTCTGCCGATGTCAACCGCTGGTCGTTCATCGCAGGCGTAAGGGGAGAATATACCCGGACATCCAATAAAAGCGACCACATCGACCGGGATTATTTCGACCTTTTCCCGAACCTGAATATCACATATGCTTTCAACAACCTGAAAACATGGATGCTTGTCGGACAATATGCCCGCAATATCGAACGTCCGGCGTTCTACACCCTGAATCCGAACCGCCTTCAGACATCCGATTACAGCTATAACATCGGTAATCCTTATCTGAGGCCGACGTATATCCACCGTTTCAGTGCCACCGTAGTCTACAACTACCGTTATACACTGACTATCGGCGGTAACCTGCACCACGACCTGATCCGCGAATTCTGTAAACAGGATGCAACCGATCCGGATGTATCTTATATCACCTATGAGAACCATAACATCGAAAACCATTGGTTCGTCGCAGCCAACATACCGTTGCAACCTACCCCGTGGCTCGACCTGACGGTTAATTTCGTAGGCGTAAAGCAAGATATCCGCATGACGGAAGAAGCCGCTTTCGCAGATCATTATCTGGCCTTTGCCAACATGAATACGTCTTTCCGATTGCCGGAAGACATCACATTGGAAGCTCAGTACAACGGAACAAGCCGCCTGTATTCCGGAAACAGCGAAATCGCCTCCCGCCATATATTCAGTCTGTCCGCGCGAAAAAAATTCGCAGGCAACCGCTTCCTGTTAACAGCATCGGTCAACAACATCTTCAACCGCTACAATAATTTCGTGAGCCATATCGATGCATATACGACACGGAGCCATTACGAAAGCGATAGCCTGGGACGTACATTCAAAGTCTCCCTGACCTGGAACTTCAACAGCGGTCGGAAGATTAAAAAGAAAACGGTAGAGCGAAGTCCCGACTCGGAAAGAAACCGGTTAAACGAAAAATAAACCGGAATGATTGACTGTTAAAAACAATGACATTATCTTTGAACAAACATATTAAGAACAAAATAAAAAACATATAAAATCATGGAAGAAAGAACACTAAACGAGAAAGAGAGCCTGGCGCTCATCACTCAAATGATAAACTCCAGTAAAAAGAACATGGAGATTGGGCAAGGGAATATCATGCTAATATATGGCTATTTCACAACGGTCCTATCAATCGTTTTATTTGCACTGATTAGTCTGACACACAACTTTATATGGAGTTGGGGATGGATGCTGATGTTCGTTATATGGCCGATAATGTCTTACAGACAAAGACAAAAACCGCCGAAAGTAGTGACTTACACCGACAAAGTCATCTCAAAGGTATGGCAGGTAATGGGATCATCGTTACTTTTCTGACGATCGGTATCATCGAATTTAGTTTCGCCCGGTATATCGACTTTATCCTGATGCTGCCGCTCTCTTTGATTTATTGCGGAATCGGCGTTTCCATTACCGGCATTATCATACAGGAGCGCTGGATGACTTATACACCTCTGATTGCTTTTATTATCGCAATTTATATGCTCACCATGCTGACGATTGGCGAAAAAGCGACAACTTTATGGTATCTTTACTTCGGTTTATCGTTCGTGTTTATGATGATCATACCCGGACATATCGTCAACAATAAAGCCCAAAAGCAATGTTTAAAGAACTAGATCCGCTACTTCACTCACAATTACGGCTCGCCGTGATGTCTATACTTCTTTCGGTCGAGGAGGCGGATTTTGTCTACCTGAAAGAAAAGACACAGGCAACGGCCGGCAATCTGAGTGTGCAGATAGATAAACTGAGCGAAGCCGGCTATATAGAAGTTGAAAAGAGTTTTGTCGGAAAGAAGCCTCGCACCACTTGCCGCATAGCACCTCCCGGCAGGCAGGCATTCGAAAACTACGTCAATGCCCTGAAAGGATATATCGGGGAATAAGCATAAAAAAACAGGCACGGAACCACCAGTAAATGTGTAATCCGTGCCTGTTTATTATTTTGTATAAAATCAAATAGCATACAAAGAACTGATAGACTCGCCACTGCAAACACGACGGATTGCTTCGGCAAACATATCAGCAACAGACAATACCTTCACCTTTTCGCATTTCTTAGCGTAAGGAATAGAGTCTGTAAAGATCATTTCAGTCAGCGCCGACTGGTCAACACGTGTTGAAGCCGGATCAGACATAACAGCGTGGCTGGCAATAGCACGAACCGACTTCGCACCGTTCTCCAACATCAGGTTGGCAGCCTTCGTGATTGTACCGGCTGTATCCACCATATCGTCTATTAAAAGGACATCCAAGCCTTCCACATCACCAATGATACGCATTTCTGCCACCTCATTGGCACGTAAACGTGACTTATGACAGATAACCATCGGTAATCCCAGATACTTGGAATAGCTGCTGGCACGTTTCGTACCACCCACATCCGGAGTAGCGATACACAAGTTATCGAGAGGCAGTTCGCTTTTAATATAATCAAGGAAGATGGAAGAAGCATACAAGTGATCCACCGGAACATTAAAGAATCCCTGAATCTGGTCAGCATGTAAGTCCATCGTAATCAAACGGTCGATACCGGCTGTACTCAACATATCAGCGATCAGTTTCGCACCGATAGACACACGGGGTTTATCCTTTCTGTCCTGACGGGCCCAACCAAAATAAGGAACGACAGCAATTACAGAGTGTGCGGAAGCACGTTTAGCAGCATCAATCATCAGGAGAAGTTCCATCAGATTGTCCGAATTAGGAAATGTTGATTGAACCAGGAACACATCGCGGCCGCGGATAGACTCTTCGTAAGAAACTGAAAATTCACCGTCAGCAAAGTGTTGAATGTTCATCTGTCCCAGAGGACAACCAAGACTATTGCAAATTTTCTCTGCAAGATACCGGGAGTTGGTTCCCGAAAACACCAAGAAAGGAGTTTGTGCACTCATTATTCCGAATATTTATCTTAAGTAAATAGATTTGAATTGTGGTGCAAAAGTACAAAACTTATTTGCAATAATCTCCTTATCTTCAGAAAACTTTCAACAAGAAGGGCGAGTCACCCCCGCCCCTCTTATCAGTATTTCGTATGTAAACCCATTATTTCTTATACGTAAACTTCAGTAGCTTACCGGAATAGGCAGGAAGAGTCAACTGAAACGGACAAGCCGCCGTCAGTGTACTGATACTCGTTTCTCCCGTCAGCAAATCGGTCAGGACAGCTGCCTTATTATCGTCAAATCCAAGCGAATGAAATGCTTCCGATGGAATTTTCACCCGTACGGTCTGCTCGCTCTTATCGAAATTGACAACAACCAGCAACACTTCGTTCTGGTATTTACGCATAAACACATACTGGCGATTCGCGTTAAAATACGGATTACGCGAGTTGGCATACATCAGGTCGTAGAACGCCCCCGAGGTAATAACCTGTTCTGTTTTAGCGATGTTCAGTATTTTTGCATACTTCGTACGAAGAAGACGCTGCTCGGACGTCAGTTTGCCGCCATCGAAAGTGCCATCGTTGATCCAGTTACGCAGGCTTTCCACACTCCAATAATCGAATATCGTGGTACGGCCGTCGCACCCGCTGAAACCTTCTTCATCCATACCCGGCTCACCCAGTTCCTGACCGCTATAAATCATCACCGGATTGGTATTCATGGTGGCCGACAGGATCATACCCGGAATACCCGGACGCGGATCACCGGCAAAGAAGTAAGACGCCACCCGCTGCTCGTCATGGTTTTCAAGGAAATTCAGCATGTGTGGCTGTATACCTTCCAGGGCTTGCCAACAGCCGGAAATATTAGTTGCCGGAGCCTGGTTGCACATCACGGCACGTATGGTATCATACAGGCCTACCTTATCATACAGATAATCGAAATGGCCGTTGAAGATATAATTGCGGTATTCGTTCGGGTTATACACTTCGGCGATAAAACAAACATTATATTTCTCTTTCACCTTCGGAATCACCCAATTCCAAAACTCTACCGGGACCATTTCCGCCATATCGCAACGGAAACCGTCGATACCCTTTCCAGCCCAGAACAGAAGGATGTCAAGCATCTTCGTCCAGGTATTCGGTATCGGGTCGAAATGGCAGATGCCGCCATTCACATAATCCACTCCATAATTCAACTTCACGGTTTCATACCAGTCGTTCCGGCCGGGGGCTGCATCGAAATGGTTGTTACCCGTTACTTTAGCCGGAAACTCGCTGTATTCAAAATCTTCCTGGTTGGCACCGAAATGCAGCTGCAAAGGCTGTCCGGGAATATAATAGAAGTTGTTGTTTATGTCGAAAGCTTTCGTTGTATTGTCATGCTGTCCCAGGTCTTCCACAAACGAAAGACGCGCATCCGAATGATATTCGCGTGCCACATGGTTCGGAACAAAGTCGATAATCACTTTCATTCCTGCATCGTGCGTCCGTTTCACCAATGCCTCAAACTCCTTCATACGGTCGGGCACCCGGTCGGCCAGGTCGGGATCGATATCGTAATAATCTTTTATGGCATAAGGAGAACCGGCCTTCCCTTTTACAACAGCGGAATGATCCTTGCGTATCTGGTAAGCAGTATAATCCGTTTGGGTAGCATGTTCGATCACACCGGTATACCAAACATGCGTAATACCCAGCTCCTTGATCTTTGCCAACGCCGTAGGAGTAAAGGCTGAAAATTTACCTACTCCGTTTTCCGCAATACTACCGTTTTTCACCAATGGAAAGGTTGAATTTCCAAACCAGCGGGGAAAGACCTGATATATAATCATTTTGTCCTTTTGTTTCATCGCTTTTATCAACTTTTAAGTTATCGGTAAAAGTTACTCCGACGCAAGCCGGGTCCAATCACGGCATAAGGATATTCGTCTTATGGGATGTAATTGCTTTTACCAGAGTTTCATATTTATTTTCTTGTATCACCAGTTCGAATGCCCGGACAGCGGCAGAATAACCGATTTTGGAAATCTGATCCACATTCTCCAGATCGAAGGTTTTATACATGCCGAATTCTTCCGCCTCGATCAATACGTCGCACATTTCGCGATCTTCTATCGTATTGGCGCGGAACATATAATGATACGAACGCTCGGCAATATGGAAGATCGTCTGTTTGTATTTCTGTGAAACAAGCGGACTCACGTTCACCCCGATCACCCTTTCGCACGAATCGCGGATAATGGAAACCGGGAAGTTATGGAACAGACCGCCGTCTACATAATGCACCCCATTGATAACCACCGGGCTAAAAATAATAGGTATACTGCACGAAGCAGTAACAGCTTCCACAATCGGCCCGCTACGGAACTCATGGCTTTCACCATTATCGAGGTCGGTAGCCATTACAATCAGAGGGGTCTTCAGTTCTTCAAACGTTTTTGCTCTCAAATGGCGTCGTAAGAAATGACGGAAACGTTTGCTGTCAAACAATCCCGACTTGGGAAGTTGAAGCTGTGCAAACTCGGAGAATTCACGGCCGCTAAAAAGTTCTTTTATCTCGTCTGCCGAATAACCGTCGGCAAACAAAGCACCCATCAACGCACCGACACTCGTTCCCACGATTACATCAGGCATCAATCCACACTCTTCCAATAATTTAAATACACCTATATGTGCAAATCCCTTTGCGCCTCCTCCACTCAGGGCCAGGCCCAACTTATAGGTTGTCGTATGGTTTGAATCTTGCGTCATTGTATGTCTCATCTTTTTAACGGTAACAAATATGCTGTTTTTTTTAGAATGAAACAGTATTATTTCCAAAAAAGTTTCTCTACGTCTTTATTTTTGTTACATTTACGGTGACTGAAACAAGGCTTTGAAAGCCTTCTTCCGAAAGAAACTTTTAAATCGAACTGCTATGATAACAAGTATTTTTTGGATTATTCCCGTTGCGTCGATCCTGGCGCTGGTATTTGCCTGGTTCTTCTTCCGGCAAATGATGAAAGAGAGTGAAGGAACGGAAACGATGGCAAAAATCGCCTCGTACGTACGTGAAGGTGCGATGTCGTACCTGAAACAACAATACAAGGTAGTAGCTTCGGTTTTCCTTGTATTGGTCATCCTGTTTTCCATTATGGCCTATGGTTTCGGCGTGCAGAACGAATGGGTTCCCATCGCCTTCCTGACCGGCGGTTTCTTTTCGGGGCTGGCCGGATTTCTGGGAATGAAAACAGCCACGTACGCTTCCGCCCGTACCGCCAACGCTGCCCGTAGCTCCCTAAACAAGGGTTTGCAGGTAGCCTTCCGCAGCGGGGCCGTGATGGGACTGGTAGTAGTCGGACTCGGACTGCTCGATATCTCTTTCTGGTATTTCCTGTTGAATGCTCTTATCCCCGACGAAGCATTGAATCCTACACATAAACTGACCATAATCACTACCACCATGCTGACCTTCGGTATGGGAGCCTCCACCCAGGCCCTCTTTGCCCGTGTGGGAGGTGGTATCTATACAAAAGCTGCCGACGTGGGTGCCGACCTGGTAGGTAAGGTTGAAGCCGGCATCCCGGAAGACGATCCGAGAAACCCGGCAACCATTGCCGACAATGTAGGCGATAATGTAGGCGACGTTGCCGGTATGGGCGCCGACCTCTATGAGTCGTACTGCGGTTCTATCCTGGCCACGGCTGCCCTGGGTGCTGCCGCTTTCGTTTCTTCCGGTAATGTGGAAATGCAATACAAGGCAGTTATCGCCCCGATGCTGATCGCCGCTGTAGGTATCATTCTTTCCATCATCGGAATATTTGCCGTACGTACGAACGAGAATGCCACGATCCGGCAATTGCTGAAAGCGCTGGCCGTCGGCACCAACCTGAGTTCGGCTTTGATCGCCATTTCCACCTTCGGCATCCTGTATCTGCTGGGACTCGACAACTGGTTCTGGATCAGCTGCTCGGTTATTATTGGTTTGCTGGTCGGCATCGTGATCGGGCAGGCTACGGAATATTACACTTCACAATCGTATAAACCGACACAACGGGTATCCGAATCCGGATTGACAGGACCGGCCACCGTTATTATCTCGGGGCTCGGGCTGGGAATGATGTCTACCGCCATTCCGGTATTGGCAGTTGTCGTAGGTATCATCTGCTCCTTCCTCTTTGCTTCCGGTTTTGATTTCAATAATACCGGAATGGGACTTTACGGTATCGGTATAGCTGCTGTCGGAATGCTATCCACCCTGGGTATAACATTGGCTACGGATGCTTACGGGCCGATAGCCGACAATGCCGGGGGAAATGCCGAAATGTCCGGCCTGGGAAAAGAAGTACGCAAACGCACCGACGCCCTCGACTCGCTGGGGAATACCACGGCTGCCACAGGTAAAGGTTTCGCCATCGGTTCGGCTGCCCTGACGGGACTGGCATTACTGGCTTCCTATATTGAAGAGATAAAAATCGGCCTCCTGCGACTGGGCGAGACCGTTCTTTCGTTTGCCGACGGACGCACGATAGAGATTTCAAAAGCCTCTTTCTCCGACTTCATGGTTTATTATGATGTCACATTGATGAACCCGAAAGTGCTGTCTGGCATGTTCCTCGGATCGATGATGGCTTTTATGTTCTGCGGATTGACAATGAATGCCGTCGGCCGTGCAGCCGGACATATGGTGGAAGAAGTACGCCGTCAGTTCCGTGAAATACCGGGTATCCTGACCGGAAAAGCGGAACCCGATTATGCCCGTTGCGTAGAGATTTCCACCAAAGGGGCACAGCATGAAATGGTCGTACCTTCACTGCTGGCTATCATTGCCCCGATATTAACCGGACTGATATTCGGTGTGACCGGAGTGATCGGCCTGTTGATAGGCGGTCTGAGTACAGGATTTGTACTGGCCATCTTCATGGCAAACGCCGGTGGAGCCTGGGACAACGCCAAGAAGCATGTAGAAGAAGGCAACCACGGCGGCAAAGGCAGCGAAGCCCATAAAGCAACAGTTGTAGGCGACACGGTAGGCGATCCGTTCAAAGATACCTCCGGCCCCAGCCTGAATATCCTGATCAAACTGATGAGTATGGTAGCCATTGTGATGGCGGGGTTGACAGTGGCGTGGAGTTTGTTTTAAAGACAAATAGGATAGAACAGTTCACATTCTTAACAACGAAAACCCAGGGAGACGAATCCCCCACTTTGCACCATGATAGTGCCCTTGCTAGCTCAGTCCTAACATACTGCACTCTAAAAAAGGATAATCGAAGCTCATCCCAAGTCGGATGGGCTTTGTTTCTTTTTAACTACCCATTGAAAGCACAAACCAAGATTTGCCCGTATCTTTGCAGCCGGTAAAACAAAAAAATAATCCGTATGTCAATCTCACGCTTTAATGCAGTGGAGAAAGCTTCCAACCGTAAGGCCGTAGAAGCCATCACTCCCAAACAGAAAGTATCCGAGTACTATGGCGAGAACGTATTTAACCGTAAGGCTATGCAAAAGTATCTCTCCAAGGAAACGTACAAAGCCCTGACCCACGCCATTGATAATGGAACACCTATCGACCGGGAAATAGCCAACCATGTAGCTGCCGGTATGCGTATGTGGGCACTGGAAAAAGGAGTAACCCATTACACACACTGGTTCCAACCGCTTACCGACGGAACTGCCGAAAAGCACGACGCTTTTGTAGAACACGACGGCAATGGCGGTATGATCGAAGAATTCAGCGGCAAACTGCTCGCCCAGCAGGAACCGGACGCATCCAGTTTCCCTAACGGCGGATTGCGCAACACGTTCGAAGCCCGCGGATATTCTGCCTGGGACCCCTCCTCTCCCGCATTTATTGTAGACGACACCTTGTGTATCCCGACTGTATTTATCGCTTATACCGGTGAAGCGCTCGACTACAAAACACCGCTTATCCGCTCGGTTGAAGCTCTGAACAAAGCAGCCAAAGAGGTCTGCAACTACTTTAACGAAGATGTTCATAAAGTGATCACCTACCTGGGCTGGGAACAGGAATATTTCCTGGTAGACGAAGAATTGTATTCGGCCCGTCCCGACCTGTCACTGACAGAACGCACGCTTCTCGGACACGAAAGTGCCAAGAATCAGCAGTTGGACGACCATTATTTCGGTGCTATCCCTTCACGCGTACAGGAATTCATGAAAGACCTGGAAGTGGAATGTTACAAGCTGGGTATCCCGGTGAAAACCCGTCATAACGAGGTTGCCCCGAACCAGTTCGAGTTGGCACCGATCTATGAAGAATGTAACCTGGCGAACGACCATAACCAACTGTTGATGTCGGTCATGAAACGTGTTTCGCGCCGTCATAATTTCCGCGTACTGCTTCACGAAAAGCCTTTTATGGGTGTGAACGGTTCGGGTAAGCATTGTAATTGGTCGATGGGTACCGATACGGGCATCAACCTCTTCTCGCCGGGTAAAGACCGCGAAGACAACCTGCGTTTCATCACGTTCGTCGTTAATACGCTGATGGCCGTTTATAAATATAATGCCTTATTGAAAGCAAGTATCGCTTCTGCGACCAACGCACACCGTCTGGGAGCCAACGAAGCGCCTCCCGCTATCATATCTTCTTTCCTGGGAACGCAGATCAGCGAAGTACTGGATAAATTCGAGAACAGTTCGATCGAGGATGCGATCGAGGTAGATGACAAGAAACGTCTGAGCCTGGGCTTCGGACAGATACCGGAATTACTATTGGATAATACCGACCGCAACCGTACCTCTCCGTTCGCTTTCACGGGAAACCGTTTCGAGTTCCGTGCACCGGGTTCTTCCGTAAACTGCGGCTCGGCTATGCTGGCTGTCAACTCGGCAGTCGCTCATCAGCTTCAACAGTTCAAGAAAGATGTAGAAACACTCCAGGCTGCCGGAAAGAGCAAAGAAGTGGCTATCTTCGAAACACTGAAAGCATATATCAAAGAATCCAAACCGATCCGTTTCGACGGCAACGGTTACTGCGACGAATGGAAGAAAGAAGCTGCCCGTCGCGGACTGGATTGCGAAAACAGCGTTCCACTACAATACGATGCTTACCTGAAACCGGAAGTGATCCGCATGTTCAAGGAAACAGGCGTATTGAATGAAAAGGAACTGGAAGCCCGTAACGAAGTGAAATGGGAAATTTATATTAAAAAGGTACAGATCGAAGCCCGCGTATTGGGCGACCTGTCGATGAACCATATTATTCCAGTCGTATTGCATTACCAGTCTTTACTGCTCAGCAATATCACCAAGCTGAAAGAGACATTCAGTCCGGAAGAATACGAAGACTTGTCAGCCGAACCGCGCCGCCTGGTACGTAAAATTTCCAAACACGTAAATGCCGTAACACGCATGACGGACGAAATGATCGAAGCCCGTAAGAAAGCAAACGTCATAACCGACCTTCGTAGCAAGGCGATCGCTTATCATGATACGGTTGTTCCGTTCCTGGACGATATCCGCGAGCATATCGACGAACTGGAACTGATGGTGGATAACCAGATGTGGCCGTTGCCGAAATACCGGGAACTGTTATTTATCCGGTAAGAAACAGATAAATACGATTCTAAATACAATGTCCTGTGTAAAGAACTTACACAGGACATTCTTTTTTACATTGATCGGTTGTTAAAATCATTAAGTGCCTGATAAAACGCCTCGATATTCTCAGAAGGAATATGAGGGGGGACATCACAACCTGTCGATAAAACGAAATTCTTCCACTGGCTGGTATTCTTTAAGAGAGTCATCGTCTCTGCATATACTTGTTCTGACGATGCCTGTTTGAAAAGTCCGACCGGGTCCAGGTTACCCATAACCAACCGGTCTTCCGGACAGTTAGCCAACGCATCTGCCATATCTATTTTATTACCGAAATGAAGTCCGACAGTTCCCGACTGAACCATGGCTTCCGTACAATGTCCGGAGTTTCCGCAGTTATGCAGGATCACCATAAAGTTTTCATCCTGCACCGCATCCACGATCTGACGGACATAATTCGTCGAATACAAGATACAATCTTCGTTTGAGATCAGACCTGCTGCCGGTTCAGCCATGATCACGCCATGAACGCCCGTCTGTTTGATCGCACGGGTATAGTCGATCAGAAAACGGGTACACTTTTCGAGCAAGACGGCAATATTCTCCGGTTCCACATACAGGGCAATCATCAATTCGGACAAACCGAACAAACGTCCTGCCAACGAAAACGGACCGATACAACCGGCAAAGACGGGCTTACCCTTCACCCGCTCAGCCGTCAGGCGGTTTGCTTTCAGGTATTCGGGTACACGTCCGGCATCCAGCGAGGGGATCTGCAGATTATCTATGGACTCCTTGTCTGATACCAACGGTTCCGTTACGCTGGGGACTTCATCTTCCGGGAAAACCACCTTCGCCCCGAAGGCTTCGGCCTCTACCGTCAAATCCATGATGACCGTCGGAGCTGCCGCCGGATATTGTTCGTTCAACCGGCAGATAGCCTCTGCATGTACTTCACCGCTGGAAACTGCATCTTTTACCGTTTTACCGCATAGTTCGATACCGGGATGTGTCATGATAGGAACAGCCCTTCGTTCCTGCCGGCTCATTGTTTCCTGCAACCATTTCTGTATTTCCATTATTTCTTCTTTCTTTTTCGTTTATAACAGGTTTCCAGTTCACAATACTGGCAACCGTACTTTTTCTCATCCACATCAGGTCCGATGCCGATAATACCGCTGATCGACTTGATCGGTGTCATCAGGCAGACTTCAGACAAGCTGATACCGCAAGGGGTTCCGCCCATCAGCCGGAACAAGGTCTGCTGACCGGACAAATGCCAGCCGCAATAGCCCGGACTCAGACGGTTCGTGTGTCGTTCTCCTGCCAGCTCTTTTTCGAGTAACCGTTCCATGTAGTCGCCGGCTTTTTCTGCGACACAGGTTCCGATAATGTCGGCAATAAAACTTTTCAGGATATCATCTTCTGTTTTCAAACGGTTCTGGTATTCCTGAAAAGCAGTGCCGGCAGTTGCCGCAAAGAGGGCGAAGTGCCGGGAGCCTTTCAGAAGGAAAGAGATCGTTGCTCCCACTAGAAAGCTCTCGCCACCAGTCATGAAAACAGTATTTCCTTCAATCCTGCCGTCAAACAATCCGAACGTACAACGCGGAACGATCCAGGACGAAACCTCTTCCAGCATAGAGACGGCCAATGCCTCTACGGGTTCTTCCGGCTGCGTATTGCCATATCCCATCTCAGCAAACAAATCGTTTGCCGTCAGGGATAGCAGGCTGAAATCCAACTCGTACTCCTGCATACGATCAGGCAGATAATAAGGATTTAGCAAGCGTTACTGCAGCATTGGCATTGTCGCTATAACCGTCTGCCCCGATCTGGCGGGCAAAGGATTCAGAGACCGGTGCGCCGCCAACCATGACTTTTACCTGACTACGAAGACCGTTTTCTTCCAGAGCTTTGATAACTTCCTGCATATAGTTCATCGTCGTAGTCAACAGCGCTGAAAGGCAAAGTATCTGCGCCTGGTTTTCTTTCAAAGCATTGATGAACTTTTCCGAAGAAATATCGGTACCCAGGTTGATCACCTCGAATCCGCAACCTTCGAGCATGGAAGCTACCAGGTTCTTTCCGATATCATGCAAATCACCTTTCACCGTTCCGATCACCACTTTTCCCTGACTGTGGGAAGCAGCACCTTTCATTTGCGGTTTCAGCAGGTCGAGCGCACCTTTCATGGCACGGGCTGCCATTAATAGTTCAGGGACAAAGGCTTTTCCTTCCTCAAAACGTTTACCGATGTCTTCCATGGCCCGCGACATATAATTATTAATGATCAAATGCGGGTCGATATTCTCTGCGATAGCCTCATTGGTTACCTCCTTGGCTACATTCAGTTTTCCTGTCAAAATAGCTTCATACAATTTATCTAAATCTGCCATAACTTTATTCTTCTTTTATTATTTAACCTCGTAACTCACGCAATGTCTCTATCATTGCCACTACATTCCGTACCGGTGCGTTGGCCTGTATATTATGGACGGCATTAAAGACGAAACCGCCGTCTGCCCCCAGTATCTCACATTCCTGCATGACATGGCTCCGCACCTCTTCGGGTGTTGCATTCGGCAGGATACGTTGCGTATCGATACCTCCGCCCCAGAACGTCACCTGGCTGCCGAACTCTTTCTTCAGGAATTTCGGGTCCATATCTTTCGCATTGATCTGGACGGGATTGATAATGTCGAAGCCGGCCTCTATCAAACCTGGGAGAATCGGGATGATAGCCCCACAAGAGTGTTTGAAAACTTTCCAGGTGGTATATTTATGGATCCAGTCATTCATTCTCTTGTAGTGGGGAAGCCACAATTCCCTGAAAGTCTCGAGGGAGCAGAATTGAGAATCCTGTGTACCGAAATCGGTTCCGCAGGTAAAGACAACATCGACTTTTTCACCCACTGCATCCCAAAGGCGTTGATAATTTGCTATCGCGATATCGGTCTGCTTTTCAAAAACGGTTTGCACATAGTCACGGCGCATGGCGGTAGACATATACCACTCAGCTACATTACGGATACCTTTCGGATCTTTCAGTCCCATACCCGGAACGAAAGCGATATCGCCCAGTGCCGTACCGCCGAAGCTGGCAACGACCGCTTTCCCGGTGGCGGCAGCCTTTTCGACTGTCTCCTTATAATACTGAAGATCTTCTTCTGAAATGGGACCGAATTCTTCCAGGTTATCTTCCGGCTGAATCGCATCATCGTCGACATACTCCTGACGTTCGGTTGCATTGATAAAATAGCAGTCAGCAGGCATCACGGCACTGGGGGGATAAGAACGGTCGCCAGCCGCATAGATATGAACGTCTCCCTGATCGTCGGTCGTCAAGTCGATACCGGAGGCGATCATCACTTTCTGTCCCCAGGGGGTTATTTGTTCGTGAAGTTGAGTTTCATCGATGTCGAACATATCCTTCCGTCCGAAAACGGGGACACAATCTACACCGATAATCTCCTGCAGGTCACTCTCTATCTCTCCCAGCATCTGGAAAGGTTCGATGACGCGGACAGGATGCGGATCCAATCCATAATGTTGCCGCAAAGCCTCTACGACCTTACAATGGATACCGGTAACTGAAGTTGCTCCGAAGTCGACCGGTACGCAATCGGGCATACGATGGGCTAGTGCGCTTTGCACACGCTGTTTAGATGTCATGTTCAATATTGATTTTAGAATAGTATAAAAAGAAACTGCTTTCTCTTCATGGTATTGTTACTGTAGCTTCTTATGTAAGCACAATGCAAATATAGAAGGTCCTTTTCCGATATAAAATAGCAAAAAACTGCCTATTTGGTGGATTATTATTGCATCTTAATATTCCAATCTCAATGTTATTTGTCCGTACGGAGCCATCACCAGATTACCGTCGGTTCTTTCTCCGGCTATCTCCTCCCGATCACAGACAGAGACACGTGCCGGGGTCTTTTTAGGGAAAGACAGTTTTACACTTTCCTCTTTGTCGGACAAGGAACGGAGACGGATAATCAAAGTATGATCCGTTTCCAGGGATTTGATGATCGTCGAGTAAACCTTCTGGTTGTCGATAGCAATCAAAGGCTGTACCTGCGGATCTTTGTCGGCTGTAACATATACCAGCGGTTGCGACTGTTCCATTCCGAAACGGTTGGCTTCCACCACATCGTAGGCTTCGTGCGGATACAAACGATAACGGAACCGGACAGGCCCATCCTGTGTCAACGGGAAGTTGGTATGCCAGTGATTATTCATCGCCCATGAATAGACCGTTGAACCGGGGTCAAGTTTGGTTATCCAGTTTCCCTGACCTCCCCAACCCATTGCGATATTGGCATAACGATCGCCGTATTCAAACAAAGGAGCATCCAGCGAACACCAGGTTACGCCATGTGTGGCATTCGAGACATCAAGCCATCGCTGCATCGCCAGCCAGTTACGGTTACCTTGCGGCCACTGGTCTTTCTCCACTTCCATCACACCCCACGGAATATCTACGCGGGTCTTTGAATTCGGAAGATTGAAGGCAAAGCCAAAATGAATACCGTCTTTCTCCACCAAAGGCAATTTATCTACAACATTGGAGATTTCCACCCACGGCTGCCCTGCCTGCAAACGGACAGAACGGGAGACACTCCGGCAACCGGTTGCTTTCGATGTCACACACAGTTCTACGGCCAAAGGACCTTCTTCGACTACGGAAACAGACAATACCGTATCCGCCTGCGGAGCATCCACATTCGCCGGTAACCAGGAGAAGGTATTGGCTCCCTGGGCAATATAGTTATATTCAGAACCTTTCTTCAATAAAGAAACAATATTACCGGTTGTCCGGTCCACATGAACCGTCAGACAATCGTTCTCCAGTGTCGTTCCTTCTATTTTGCAACTGCCCGACAAAGAACATTTACCTTCCACTACCCGAAAATGACGGGAACTCAGAGCAGGTACTTCCGGCACATTGACCAACAACTCACCGGTAGAAAGACGTTGGGAAAGAAGCTCTTTACCATTCTGGTCGACCACTTTATCCCCTTTCAGGCTTTCCTTTGCCGTCAGCCGGATCACACCGCTCTGCGGCCATGAATGTGTATTAAAGACGGCGATACCTCCGTTTGCCGGACCTTCCTTAGGACCCAGTGCCCCATTCGATTTATCCGTGGCAGGAGCCAACGATTCATCCAGCATATCGATCGAACGGTCTTCAGCTTCATGGAAGTAAGACTGTTTCACTTTCCAGATGGCATCCTGGAAATAGGGTTCGGTTGGGTTCTCAAAGCACCAGGTATGTTCCGAACCCAAAAGGATATAACGCCAGGCCTCATCGAAATCTTCACGCGGAGCTTTTCCTCCATCCGCCAGCATAGACCAGATCGTTTCTGCCTGCACCAGTTTCTCTTTGGCATTCCGGTTCTTGGCTGTCAAGCCGGCAGCCGTACCCAGACCGTCCGTCCAGTATTCGGTATAGTCACCGGAAACAACCGGCAGCTGGTCACCGTACTTCTCTTCTATCATCGACATGATCTCATGACCACCGCTGATAATGATTTTCGGATAAGCATATCTTTCATTCCACTCTTTCACCGCAAAAGGAACATCGGCATCAAGCGGGTTGTTATCCCACAACGACCAGGAAAGAACGGTATAATCATACGGATAATTCTCTTTTTCCAACGCCATCAGTTTCTCAGTAAAATCGACATTGGCATATCCCATACGAATCACTTTCGGCACTTTTGCCGGGTCACGTTGTCCAAACCAGGGACGTCCGGTCTCCCCGCCTTTTCCCATACTGCCGCTATTGGCATAACCGCCCGGCTGAAGGAACAAGACTTTCGATTTACCGTCGGGACCTACCCACCAGAAGGGTTTTCCATCCATATTCTTATGAGCATTTCCTGCGCGGTCGGTGTTCGGCCATGAGATAATATACTTAACACCCTCCTGTGCCATAACCGGGATCAATCCCCACGACATACCCGGTATATCGAACTGCTGGAAAACATCCGAAGGAACTCCGCTCAACCGTTGCATCTCGCGGGTAAACTTAAAGACATGAAACAATTCCTCATCGGCACAGGTACTGGTATTCAGATTCAGATAACTGGCATCCAGGCATATCTGCCCTTTCTTCATAGCCTCAACCAGTTCATCCCGCATCTCCGGATTGGATTGCCACAACCGTTCCATAGGCCAGCCTACTTCCGGATTCCAGACAAAACGGGCACCGTCAGGATGGTTTTTCGTCTCTTCCGCCAGTTTTATTCCTTCAATGATATTGTTTTTATGAAGCTGCTCTACGTTCTTATGCGTATTTGTATAACCTATATCCACATGGGCATGATTATATAGATAGACATTCCAGTGACGCATAGGGTTAATGCTGACTTTTTGCTTGTATGTCTTATCCGCTCCACGGAGGACAAATGTGACTTCCGACTTCCTCCCTGTAGGTACTGTGGCGGGTAACAGAACATCTACCTCTGTCGAATCTTTCGCATTTAATGCAAAATGACTCTTTTCCGTTTTCCCTTTGGTTATCACTTCGACCGAAAGATCACCTTTCAGTTCCTCTCCTTTCAGCCGGACCGTCACAATACGTCCGGGTGCCCCATCGGTCCTGTAGCCGTAAAGCGGGCGTACGATATAATCGATTGCACCGGGTTTTATATCTGCCTGAACCATGGAGGAAAACACAACTATCAATAAGCTGAACACTATTTTCTTTCTCATTCTATTACATTTAGATTAACTATTTACACATCATACAAAATAAAAGAGCTTTTACTTCCTATTCAATAGACATTCCGATTGTTTACTTATACAATCTTGCGATATTCTGTTTACTTCACCATTACTGCGACGAGGTATAAGGTAAAGTGTAAGTTTAAGCAAAATTAGAAACTACAATTTCAATAATAAATAGCAAATAATTGCTTATTCCGTGGATTATTATTGCTTACTTTACAGTGTCAATCCGATTACATGTATTATGGCAAAAGTAGAACTTGGTTTTTCCGGCGAACGTTTCATCTATCTGCCGATCCCTATGATCAATCTGATGGAAGATAGTCCCCTCACAGGCGACCTGTATCTTTATTCCATGGGCTTTTTTGCGCGTGCTTCCCACCATTATATAAACCGTCCCGAAGGATGTGACGAATATCTGTTCATTTATTGCAAGGACGGACGGGGATGGGTCGAATTATACGGAAAACGGAAAATACTGGAGGCTAATCAATTCATCATACTTCCACGCCACATTCCGCATGCTTACGGAGCAGACGAAGAAGATCCCTGGACTATTTACTGGTTACATTTCAGAGGAAGCAAAGCGCCTCTTTTCTCCTCCCGTTTCGATAAGCCGACATCGGTCCCTCCCTCTGCACAGTCGCGGATAGAGGAACGGATCGATTTGTTCGAAGAGATGTTCAACACTCTGAATGAGAGTACGGACATGGATCATATGCATTATGCCAATCTATGTTTTGCCCATTTCCTGGGATCGTTCCTTTTCATCGATATCTACCGTAACCGCTTCCGGCAAAAGGAGTATTCGGAAAACATAATCAACCGTGTGGTACATTTCATGAATGATAATATCGAATCGAACCTGAAAATTACGGACTTTGCCAACTTCTGCGGTTATTCGGAATCCTATTTCTATCGCAAATTTGTCAAAGAGATCGGACATCCCCCAATGGACTATTTCATCCGCCTGAAAATAGACAAAGCCTGCAAGCTCCTGATCCAAACAGATATGAAGGTGAATCAGATCGCTCACAAGCTTGGCTTTAAAGAGTCTCAATACTTCTCCCGTACGTTCTCCAATGTGATGGGGGTTTCTCCACTAGAGTTCAGAAAGCAGAATTTCAAGTTATAACATAAGTATTTCAGAGATTAATTTCTTTAGTCTCTCCCGGATTCAGGGAGAGAGACTCCAGCTCATTCACGGAAGCCGGCATCAATACGCTGCGTGCTTCTTCGGAAGTTTCCGCTAAAATCCGTACATCGGCAGAGTAAGTCGTGGGGTTGGTTATTTTCAATACTATACGGCCATCGCCTCCCTGCTTCTTTTCAACCTTCAGGTGGTCGAATACAGTTACCTCCTGTCGGTCTGTTTGTACATAAATACTTGGAATCTGGGTAACTGTCAACAAGGCACCAACTTCACACCAAGAGCAAGAGGCAAAAATATTGCCGCCAACTCCACTTTTACCTTCCCAATCACTCAAATTGACACGCTCACACATTCCTCCCCAAGGCATGGAACCGATCGGACATTCCTGGCGACTGACATATTGAGGTAATCCATGAGCTATGTCTTCCAACAAATCAAGCGCACGCCTGTCTGCCGTCGCACGATAATATTTCAACAAACTATGTCCGGACCAAGTACAGATACCAGGTGCACCATGTTTGTTGGCTACACTAGCCCAAACCGCACCGGTAGCATGAGCACCCGCTTTCTCCATAGCTGATCCTTTAGGAAAGTGAAAGTCGTAAGAGACTGTCCAACTGGCACAAACCGGTAACAATTCTGCTGCATAGTTCAACCACTCTTTATTCCCCGTCTCTTCATAAAGCACCATAAAAGATTCGAACAAAGCAAAAGCCGATTCACTATCCGGTGTTGACAAAATCTCACCCGGTCCCCCGGTAGTGTAACCCTTCTTGACATACTCGTCATAGAACCATCGTCCCGCTAATGTGGCAACCTCCAGGTAGTGCGGGTTATTATAGGTCTTAGCCGCCATAGCCAAACCGGCAGGAACAATAGCCCCTGCGCATGAATTGCCTATACAAATATCACCAGTCTCCACATCTACGAACTGACCGAACTGACCATATTTATCCCATAGACGGACAAAGGCATCCGCCTGTTTACGCGTACCTTCCTTCCAAGAAACTTTTACCTGTTCATCCCTCGACTTCAGCAGATTCATCTGTAATTGCGCAAGGTATAACCAGTCACCTTGCGAACGAACAAATGTTACATTATCTTCCAATGGCTTCCCGTACCCAAATCCATAGAACTCTTTGCCATCGCCATAGGCATAAAAGAAACCGGACTTGGCTTGCGTGCGATCATAAATAGCATCCAGGTTCTTCATGGCACGTTCCTTATCTGAATCAGTTCCCCTCAAAAGGATAGGATAAGTAGCCTGGCCACCTCCGCACCACCCCAGTTGCCAAATGAAATTCCAGCTTGCTTTATCTTTTACATCACTCAACCAATACATATTGATACGATCATCCCAGCGGCGAGTTTGGTACAGATTGTTCATCAACGTCCACAAATGGCTATAAGGCACCACGTCATGACGTTCACTCTTATTGAACTCCTTACGAACCTCTACAAAACGATCCATCATATCATTCAACCGTTTTGCTTTAAAGTCGTACACGCGACAAGAGATAGACACTCTTTCTCCCTCTTTCAGGGTTGCCGGAATATCAGCTCCATTGCCAGTACGTGTAACAGGAGCCGTGATAGAAAAAGTAGCCTCCGAACGATCTTCATTTTCCATTATGGTCAAACCATAATCGCCTAAATCATTTCCCTGGTTGGTCTGCACCATCCAAGCCTTACGATCCTTTTCCGAGAAGTAAGCCATCAAAGGAGTGGATGCATTACCGGAAGTCAACTCAATCGGTTTAGACGGTTCGCCTTTCCTGCCCAATGTAGGTTGAGAAGAGGTGACAGTCGTAGGCATATCCACACGCCACTCGGCTTTATCATACCAAAAAGGAGGATAACCGATATCCTTGGTAGCAAACCGGTTCCCGTCATAAACGATAGCAGGGACAAAGACATAATTATCCGGCGTCCACTCGTCCATTTCAAAATCTACGGCAAACGAGACATTCTCCGCCATCCCTTTTTTCAACTCCCAGGTAAAAGTATAATCAAGTGCTGTTTTGTCGCCTGGAACCGGTTGTTTATCTGTTCTCAATACCCACTGACACCCTTTGGAGTCTGTTACTATCGAAGTTCCCTTCTCCTCAAAAGAGGTAGAAGCCACTACTTTATTATTTTGATGATATCTTACCAAAGGTTTGATATCCCCTATAGCATAGGCACTACTCAACGAAAATACCGATGCCATCCATAAACCTGTAATAATTAATAAGTTTCTCATGATGAAGTTTTTTACTTTCTCTTTGTAATTTTCAAACAAGCGCCTCCGCCTGGTGCCAACGTAAGCGTAATCGTATCCTTACTGGTCACCTCTTTCTTCGAAGCTTTATACGTTTCCCGATTGTTTTGATAATGCCCATTATCTCCATCCTCCACAATCTCAGCCCAATAGTTACCTTCAGCCAGAAAATCAAGCGACAGGTTGATAGTACGACCGGATTCATTCGTGGCTGCGCCTACCAGATAAGCCTCCTCCGTCTGACGCATCATGACAATGTATTCGCCAATTACACCTTGCAATGTACGACTCTCCTTCCAAGGCATCTTCTGGGAAGAGATGAAATCGAGTAACTCCGGATATTTCTTATAATACTCAGGGATATCCGGAAGAATAGTGGCACCGGAGAAGGTTATCAAGGTGCGAGCCGCCTCAGATACGACGGTCGAAGGACATTCCTGATTATTGTCCACGCGGGTGGTAGGTCCCTGGCGCAAGTCAAACATACCGTTGTTCATATCCAACGGCCCGGCCACCATATTGACGAATACGGAAGTGACGAAGGTCTTCGGTTCGAACACGCGGTGAGCATCCAACTGGGCAAAATTGTATTCGCGCGTGACAGCGTTCGGCCAAGTACGCATCTGCCCGTAGGGATGAACAGGACCGTCGTGATAATCCACCAGCAGATGATTTTGCGCACATAGTTCGGTTATCATCCGTGTACGATGGTTTTTCTCCTCCTGTGTTCCACTCATAAATCCGTATTTCACACCGGCAGCACCCCATTCACCATATTGTTTCAATGTCTCCTCGATAGGGTACTTGCGTCCTCCCACATCATTCAGATACAGCCAGATGCCTACGCCCTTTTCAGTGCCGTATGCAATCAGCTTTTGCACATCGCGTGCCTTGTCTCCCTTCGTCGGGTCGGAATCCGACTCAAACTCAGGACCGTACCAGTTGGCATCCAGCACCAGGTATTTGAAGTCTTGCTCAACTGCGAAGTCTACCATCCGAATCCAGGAAGGGTAAGACATCGTATATTTAAAACCTTCCCATTCCGCACCGTCGATACGCCAATCCCACAAGGCGACGCTCGGTTTCACCCAGGAAAAGTCATACGAGGGATCCGGGTCGGGGTTGAGAAGTTCTATTAAATGCGAGTCGACCAGTTCACCCGGCTGGTTGCCATGCATGATGACACGCCAGGCGGAGGCATATCCGGGAACCAAGGCAGACGGTTTGGAAGCCACGGTAAATTCCGTTTTCCCTTTCTCCGACTTCAACCGAAGCGGTTCGCCCATACGCAAGTCTGCCTCATGGATAGCCATAAAATGGCGGTCGCCGGCTTGGATCATCATTACAGGCAATCGTTCCTCTCCGGTTTCCGTCAATTTCTCCGGACCGAGATTGTGATACTCACCGTTGTAATACCATGCCGTATAATCGCCGGCAAAGTTATAGGAGGTTTCTTCCGATTCCACCTTGGCCTCTCCCGCCGTGTCTTCGGGAATACGGTATTGGAAAGCTACGCCGTCGTTGTAGGCACGTGCCACCAAGGTGATCTTTTCGGGGAAAGCACCTTTGCGGCTCAATTCAAGGACCACTTCATTGAAATGGTCATCAACCTCCGTACGTTTTCCCCATATCGGTTTCCATACATCGCGCACTTCTCTCTTGGAGACATCATTGACTTTCCAGCCTTCGCCCGGTATGTCATCGCCACCAACCAGGTCAAATCCCAATTCAGATTCGTTGATGAGCGGAGTACCTTCCGCCTGAAAAGAATAAGTCCACTCTCCCTCCTCATTCGGATGGAGTTGCATAACCAGGTTGCCGTCAGGTGAGGATAACGTATAGTCGTTATTTGTACATGATGAGCACATTCCCAATAAAGCAATCAGAAAGGCTCCTGATAGAATTCGTTTATTCATTCTGTTTCTTATAAAGTGTTTGTATCTTGTTATTTCTTCAATCGTTCCCGACTTTTCTGTTGAAAATCATCCAACGTCTGCGGACTCAGGCAGGCCTTCTCCACCCAGTTTTTTTCTCCGTAGACACCCGCTTTCGAATAATCAAAAGGCTTGAATCCTATTTTCCGGACAGCCTTTGAAGACAACAGGGTATAATCATCCGATAAAGGGGCCTTAAACAGAGGGTCGGCATAGACGGAATGAGGTTCTTTCAGCTTCTTCCATTCTTTGAATGCATATTTGCCAAACTTAGGTTCACCGTTCAAATGCCAATACAGATTAGAATCAATATCCAACAAACCAGTCTCCCAGACACCAGCCAATGTTTCTCCCTGATTATGTAAGATGATATTGTGCTTGAAATGGAATGACAGATGTGATTCTGCACGAGTGTATTGTGCCTGATAATAATGACCGAAAGCAAAGATATTGTTCTCTATCTTATTATCCTTGCCGTAATGCTGGTGGAAGCCACCGCTTTTACACCGATATACCAAATTGTTGCTCATCTCCACACCGGTAGAACCTTCATCTGTATAAAGTCCCCAGCCGCCATAGTCGTAAGACAAGACATCGTGTATGACATTATATGTCACCTTCGTTCCTTCCGATTCGCCGAGCGTATAAACAGCTCCCATATCCGACAGTTCTCCCCAGCCGATATGATGGATATGGTTATATGAGATGATATTCCTGACAGCCGGACTTTTCAGTTTTGCCTGGTAAAACTCAGCTTCTCCCCTAGAATTGAGATGATGTGTCCAAAGATCCGGAGAGTCATTATATCCCCACACCCAACCGACAGAAACGCCGGAATAGTATAGATCGGAAATCTCGTTATGAGTCACTTGATTATCGCTACTGTGAAAGATAGCAACTCCAATACCGCTGGGCAATTCACGTCCGACATGCGTTATAATATTATTATGTATCACATTATGGCTGGTGACCTTACGATTATCTGACCTGAAATAAGGTTCGCCAATTTTAATACCACCAGCACCCAAATCAGCCAGGTAACAATGTTCCACTTTATTATTGTGACACTCTTGCCTGAACCAGACAGCGTAAGTTCCGGTATGACCTATTTCGCAATTGATCAAAGATATATATTCGGAGAAATCAAATGATAACGCAGCTTTAGTAAAGGCAGCCGCCTGCATAGGCTCTTCTCCATGTTCCGGCATTCGATAGGAACTATATTGAAAAGAGATGTTTTCAAATGTCACATGTTTCACCGGACTTCCGGCTTCCCCTTTAAACACAACCAGCTGTTCAAGCGAAGGTACAAAGGACTCGGCAGTTTCCATGTTCTCCCCTTCATAAGGCATATAATACAGATATCCCGTATTCCTGTCAAGATACCATTCGCCCGGTGTATCCAACGCTTCCATATAATCATACATCAAATAGCGGGAACCTTCCCGTATCTGGTTCCAGGGATGCATCCCCTTCCCATTCACATAAATAAAAGCTGAATCGACATCCACATAGGCCGCACGTTTATGAGTGATATCCCATTTGTGATAAAACCGGAATTTCAACTGTTGCAAATCGGAAAGTTGTAGTTTACTCATCTCCTGCCAGTCTTCCTGATTGAGATTAATCCGCTGAACGGCATAATCAGCAAAGCGGACATCCTCCACAAAGGGAGTCTCGGAAGAACTTTTTACATAATACCAGTCCGTATTGGGAGTACGGGCCAGAATTGCCCGCTTTCCATTTACATATAATTGCTCAAACTCCAATCCATAACGGGTCACCTCCGGCACATAAGCCCGGTATAACTTATCTCCATATTTTTGCCAACCCTTAACAGACACACCACCTATGAAACAAGGTTTACCTACGTCTCCGTCCGATTGGATGATAATCGGACGAGAAGACGGTCGATCAATAACAAAAGGACGATCCATATAATAGTTGCCTGTTGCCACCTTTATAAACAAAGTATCCGTTTCACTCCGGTTATCCAACTGCCCTTCTATCGCTTTATTCAGTGAATAATAAGGGGATTCAACCGTCCCTTTCCCATCGTCACTACCCGTAGGAGACAAGTAGACAACTTGGTCGGCATATACTCCGGGATTTATAAACCATAGTATTAGTATTGATAAAACTATATTTTTCATTCTATAAAAGGTAGTTTTTCGTATTATATTACTTTAATGGATACCAAGAAAGAACTCATGTCTTCCCCACTTATTTTTTCTTATTCATTTGTGACACTTCCGACACTTTTCGTCCAAAATCTTCCACAACCATCCAATAATCAAATTGGACATTATGTAGCTCCGACGGGTCATTCTTCAAATTATACAATTCCTGGTTTTGATTTCTCTGCGCAGGAATCCACTTCCATTCGCCAGAACGAACAGCGATGTTTCCACCATTATCCTGCAAAATAAAATAAGGACGATATGGCTTTGACCGAGGATCAAAAAATAGTTCAGATGCATCCCGGCTATCATTCATATCCGGACCACTTGTATGATTACCCAATATCCGGGAAAATGTAGCCAACATATCTATATAGCAGACAGGTTGTTCTTGTTCAAAGCTTTTTCTAACCTTTTGTGGCCAACTAAAAATAAAAGGGACACGAATTCCACCTTCGTTCAATGTTCCTTTTTCACCCCTGAATATACTAAAAGGATTATGTCCGTTCAAATTCTCCAAAGCACCATCTGCATACCCTTCCCTGATTCGCGGTCCATTATCGCTGGTTACAATAAGTATGGTATTATCCAATTCTCCTTTTTCTTTCAGAACCTTTATAACCTCCCCTACCATATAATCAAATTCTTCAATCACATCACCATAAATACCCGCCTTCGACTTTCCTCTGAATTTTGGAGAAGGAATTCGTGGTTCATGTGCATTATGAGTAGCAAAAAAGAGGAAGTAAGGATCATTCTTTTGCTCTTTAATAAATTGTAAAGCTTTGTCCAATAAAGTATCAGCCATCTCTTCATCTTTCCATAAAGCTGCATTTCCACCACTCATCCAACCGATCCTGCTCACTCCATTCACAATCGTTCCGTCGTGTCCCATGTGAGGTCGCAAAGTCAGTAATTCCGGATTCTCTTTCCCCGTTGGATTATTTCCCACCTTTTGCCAATAAGAAACCTGTATGGGGTCAGAAGAAGAGAAATTTACCACTTTACTATTTTCAATATACACACAAGGCACACGGTCATTGGTTGCTGGAAATATATATGAATAATCAAAACCAACCTCCTTGGGACCATTGACTATCGTTTTATTAAAATTCACTTTATCCTCTTTACTCCCCAATCCCAAATGCCATTTACCGACAATGCCAGTATTATATCCGGCCTGCTGAAATGTTTTAGGTAAGTTATTTTTCTGTGTATCTATCAATAAAGGTGCATCTCCCGGCAGAATATGAGCACCTACCCGCCAAGCATACTCTCCGGTAAGTAAAGCATAACGCGAAGGAGTTGATGTTGATGCCGGAGCGTAAGCATTGGTAAATCTTACTCCATTACGAGCTAACTTATCTAAATTGGGAGTCTTTATTTTTTTGGCTCCATAGCAACCAAAATCGGCATACCCAATGTCATCTGCCAAAATAAAAATTACATTGGGATTCTTTGTAACCCCACAAGCTGTATAGGAAATCAATGCGCCTAAGGCTACAAAATAGTTTCTTTTATCAAAATTCATGGTATTGCTATTTGAAAAAATAGAATAATCAATGAAGGTGTGTCAAAAACAGATCTGTATTTTCTACGTTTCCTACGTTCGGTAATCGTTTTTGGCACACCTTCTCAATAATAAGAACCTCTTTTATTGTGGAGAATCCCACCCCGGATTTTGTTTCAAATTCGGGTTAATAAGCAGTTCATCCATTGGAATCGGACTTAAATAATCCCTATCCGGATTAAACTTAAATGTACCTCCATTCAAACTAATTACATACGGATCTAAATAACCATCTTTATCAACAGGTATTGACGGAATATTCAATCCTTGTTTTACATAATCTTCTTTTTCATACCGATACCCCTTAGGACGTTTTCCGTCAAATAATTTATGAGCTCTCCACCGCTTCCAATCATCTGTACGATATCCCTCACCAGCCAATTCAACTCTTCGTTCTTGACGAACAATCGCCAAATTATCAGAAATCGGATAACCATAATCAGGCCACCATGACTCAACCTGCGGTTTAACCTCTGTCAAAGCTGGCATCCCAACACGTTTACGCAGCAAATCTATATTATCCGACAAATCAGGAAACGAACCGTTTAATTCAACATAAGCTTCTACGTAATTTAACATCAACTCTGCAACTCTAAACGAAATACCAGAAACCAAAGGATCTGATTGATTTATAAGAGGTCCTTCCACATTATGTGCTTTCTTTGGAGCAAATCCAGTAGTCGTGTTACGACCCGCTTCAGAGATGTGTATTTGAGGAACAGTAAACAATGAATCTATAAAACCAGGAGTAACAGTATTCAACAAATCCCCTGGAGTAAACACACTTTGCTTATAACGAGGATCCAATTTTGATGCCAATTCAGATAAATAGACAACCCCCGTTCCCGGAACAGCCGACTTATCCATAATATCAATAGATTTTCCCTCATTCGATAAATAACTACGAACCAAATCTAACGTATAAGAGCAATTAGAATATCCATACCACCAAGACTGTACATTAACATTATTTTTTATACCCAATGCTTCTGAATATTTTTTACTAAGAGTTACTTCCTGAATATCAGCATAATCAAATCTATTAAACAAATTATAATAGTCCGATTCCGGATGTCCGGTTGAATAAAGTTTACCTTCAAATCCTCCACACATTTGTTTAAACTGGTCATACGCTTCGATTGTCTTTTGAAAAAGTTTATCAGCATCAACATCCGAAGCCGACTTTGTTCCTTCATGATATTTAGCCCAAGTTGCTTCAAATAGAGCAATTCTCGACTTAAATATCAGTGCAGTCTCTTTGTTAAGCCTATTGACACCAACGTCTGTTCTCAATTTCAAATGTTCAACAGCCTGATCCATCAAATTCATTATTGAATCGACAACCAAAGAACGTGGATCACGAGCTTTATTCAATGCTTCCTCATCTGAATCGGAAATAACCGAAGAATACCAAGGTACATCTCCAAATTTCCGAACTAGTTCATGATACTTCAAAGCCTTCAAAAAACAAGCTTCCCCATAAGTATGCTCATATTCACTAAATGGAGATTCACATAGAACATAATTATCGAAGAACATATTAATTTCTCGAATAGGTCCCCATTTCCATTCACCGCCGCTTGTTGGTGTCGTATTATCTTCTCCATTCATCCAAGTAGGATGATTCAAACCGATCACCATATTATCCGAATTCTGGTCATCGATATAATATCCCATTCCCCAATCCGTTAAACTCCCGGGAAGCCATTCATATTTTCCTACAATATAAGCATCTAATTGTTCGGGGGTTTTCCAAAAAGTAACCTGAGAAACTTCATCCAAAGGTTCTCTATCCAAAAAGTCATCACAAGAGAATAAGGCCACAAGTATTGGTAAAACTAAAAAATCTTTGTACGTTGCTTTTATTTTATTATATATATTTTTCATATCTTATATTCATTAAAAACTAACATTAACTCCAAAAGAATAAACAGCTTGTTGCGGATACATTCTTCCTCCACCTACCGCTTCCGGATCTATATAAGAAGGTAAAGCCGATAACACAAACATATTTTCTCCAGAAAAATAAACTCTGCAATTAGTTATTCCTGCTTTTGAAATCAGGTGTTTAGGTAATGTATAAGCCAATTGAAGATTTTTCAATCTTAGATAAGCTCCATTTAGCAAATATTTCGTATTTGTTTGAAAGTTCTTGTTTCCTTCCGCATTATCATAAGGACGTGGAAAATATGAATTGATATTTTCACCCATATATTCCAACAAACGTGAATCCGTTGTACCATCCCGATAAAAATCCATGTGCCATTTATTATCATATACAGAACTAGCAAATGAATTACCAACGCCTGTTCCCCAGAAAAAGAAAGAACCATTCATAAAGAGATCACGTTTCGCAACACCTTCGAAGAAAAGCGACAAATCCAAACGTCCCGCTTTCTCAAACTCATATCCAGTAGACAAATTTATACCATATCTGAACCGAGGAGTCGTATTACCAATGATCCGTTTATCACCAGGTTCCTCTACTGTAGAGTTGCCGGGGGTTATCTCTCCATCTCCATTCAGGTCTTCATATTTAACATCACCCGGATACCAATTGGCATGGATCTTACTTTGATCAACTAACAACTTTCCATTTTCATCAAAATCATCTTTGGTCAGGAATCTATTAACCTTATATCCCCATATTTCACCAAAGACTTTTCCTTCATACCATTTTTCTGAACCATCCGAATTTTGTCCAAATGAATTAGATGCAGAATTATACTTTGTTACTTTACTGCGAGCATCTGCTAAATTTAAAGAAACACCGTAATCCCATTGCTCGTTAATTTGATCTCTCCAACTTAACTGCATTTCAAAACCATTCGTCACAAATTCTGCATTATTTATCGAAGGAGCACTTGTCCCAAGAACTGCTGCTTTAGGTGTAGGAGGTCCAATAATATCCCACGAACGTCTATTGAAATAACCTAACTCTGCAGACAACCGACTATCCAATGCTCTCATCTCTAATCCAACATCCAATGTCGTAATTTTCTCCCAAGTCCTGCTCATATTTAAAATACCCGGAGTCTTAACATAAGGTAATCTACTTCCATTGAAAATCCAGCTTGATTCTGAAGCAACTTCCATGGTCGGTATATGTAAATAACCTGCAGAATTACCTTGATTTCCCAATGTACCATAAGATGTTTTTAATTTCGCAAAATTGATCACATCTTTAAGACCTTCCCAAAAACTTTCATTACTCATATTCCAAGCAGCAAAAGCAGAAGGGAAAAATCCCCATTGAGAACCTTTCGAATACCTACCGGATCCATCATAACGCCCATTTAGTTCGATAAAATAACGTTCATCAAAATTATAGTTGATACGTCCAAAAAAGCCACAAGTAGCCCAATCATTTATTTTATCATCGAATGTTCGTATACCTTGCGCAATTGAAACAGCATCCATATCCGGAACAAATAAATCTTTTGCTGTTCCAGACAATTCTCTATAAGTATTCTCCTCAGTCTGAGCACCTAACTGAATCCTGAAATTATGCTTTTTTATCTGATGCTCATAAGCTGTATACCCTTGTATCGTCCAATATCTATTCATTCCTGTATGCTTTGCCAATGACGACTCAGTACCTCCCATAAGGAACTTATCCCCGGAAGGTCTTAATCCGTAAACAGGCATCTTCAAAGACTGATAATCTTTAAAGTTCATACGCCAAGTACCATCCACATGAGCTGTCCATCCTTTGGCCAGATTAAAATCCAATGCTAAAATATTATCCAAACGGTGATACACGGTTGTCTGATGTCCCCCTCCTATACCTGTTGCAATACGGGTTCCTTCATTATAAACTCCATCCGGATTTTTAACAGGAGTAACAGGCCACGCTCCGTAAGCAAACTCATAAGCACGTGATCTTCCCTGTCCATACTCAAAATTAGGATCCTTGGTTGTTTCATATGAATAACGAGACCGATAAGTCAACTTCAACCAA
This sequence comes from Parabacteroides goldsteinii, assembly GCF_015550595.1. GTDB lineage: Bacteria > Bacteroidota > Bacteroidia > Bacteroidales > Tannerellaceae > Parabacteroides > Parabacteroides leei. Next base: position 289,340 of record NZ_JADNBB010000002.1, on the reverse strand, counting down.
GAAGTGACATCTGTTTCCACTCCCCCATTAATATTGAAGCGAGAATAATTATCTATATCTTCTACAAAATTCAAGATGCCCGGTTGATAGACATACCCCGTAGACACAGAATAAGAAGTCTTATCATTACCACCTCTCACGGAAAGATCATGTTGATGACGAAACGAAGAACGTAACCAAATATCAATAAAATCATTATTACAATAAGACTGATTACCCCATCCCCAAGTATTACCTTCATCAGAAACTAAATCCGATAAAGTATACTTTCCTGGATTCTGGATATTATCTAAAATAAGATCCAACTGATCGTTTGTAAAAGCCACAGGCATCTTAGCATTGACTTTCGACTGATTCTTCAATAATCCGAAAGTATATGAATCAGCCATTCTTGGCATATTAATAGGAGTTACTACACCATAATTACCACTATAAGTAATAGAAGGCTTCTCATTCCTTCTTCCCATTTTTGTCGTTACCATCAATACTCCATACGGAGCACGTGCCCCATACATGGCAGAAGCTGCAGCATCTTTTAAAACTGAAATACTTTCAACATCATTGGGATTTAAAGCATTAAAATCATCCATACTGGAAGGGATTCCATCAATAACAACAAGAGGAGGAGTCGACTCATTCAAAGCTGCCTGCCCACGAATCTGAATCGTTGGAGTTTTACCGGGAGTATTTCCTCCAGAAGGAGTAGAGAAAGTGATACTACTAGCTTTCCCTTGTAACATAGAACTAGTATTGGTCACCGGACGATTTGCTAACTCTTTTGAACTTACTACATCTACAGAACCCGTTAAATTAGATCTCTTTTGTGTTCCATACGCGACCACCACCACTTCTTCCAATGTCTCACTATCCTCTTTCAATGTTACATTTACAGACGATTGTCCTTTCACTACCATTTCCGTTGAAACATATCCAATATACGAAACTACCAACGTTGCGTTGTCAGACGCAACGTTAAGGGAGAACCTCCCTTCGACATCTGTGATAGTACCATTCGTTGTTCCCTTTTCCACAACATTCGCACCAATAACCGGCTCTCCTGTTTCGTCTTTTACAACCCCTGTTACCTGACGGTTCTGCTGGGCAACCGCAAGTACAGTATTTTCTAATTTACTATTGGGAGATAAAATGATATACGTCCCATCTACCGTAAACTTCACATCCGTCCCATCGAATAGCTGTTTTAACAGCTCCTCCAAAGACTTCTTACTCGAATTAACCGTCACTTTCCGGTTCACATTCACGTACTTATCATATACAAACAAATAATCCGTTTGCTTTTCAATATCTGTCAGGACACTGGATAGTTCCGTATTGTTTTGTTTCACCGTCACTTTGACATTTTGAGAATCTACATTTCCAGCATGTAGACTGAATGTCAATGCTAATGAGCACACTGTGGTTAGCTTCATGATTCTAAAAAAGTGTTTACACCGTTGGGTTTTGTCATAGAAAACCCACGATAAGAATTTTTTATTCATATCTTTGTTGTTGCTAATTGATTAATACATTTATTTTTAACTGTGTTAATTGGATGCCGATGGGTGTGGGGACACTTGTCGGCATTTCATTTTAAGATTAACTTTCTTCTTTAAGATTAACTTTACGATTCATGCTTCATAGGCTGTTTCATTTTTAATTAGACTTATTTTATATAGACAATCGAGTTGTCTTCATTTCGTTCAAAGGTATATTTAGCATTCCGCTGCAAAATTCGTAACGCATTGTCCAGTCCGTCGGAAATACGGAATTTACCGCTGCACGAATATCCTTCCAGATTCTTATTCTCCACAACAATAGAGATACCGTAACATTTTTCAAAACGTTTCATCAACTCATGAAAAACGATATTGTCAAAACAAACCAATCCATCACGCCAACGGAAATGATCATAATCATCAATGGATGAAACTAATAACCGGCCATCTTTCAAATGAACCTCCTGATCCGGTTTCAAAAGGACCGAAGCTGAGACAGCTGAATTATCCGTCACTTTAACAGATCCCTCCATCAATGAAGTTGAAAACTCTTCCGAATCCGAATAGGCTTCCACATTAAACTTTGTCCCCAATACTTCGATATCACATTTTCGGGTATGAACCACGAAAGGAGATTCCTTATCATGTTTTACTTCGAAGTATCCTTCACCATCCAGCTTCACCTCACGTTTCGCTCCGGAGAAAACTGCCGGATAAACCATCTCTGAACGGGCATTCAACCAAACTGTCGTTCCATCCGATAATGTAAGGTTTACCCGTTGTCCTGCCGGAACCGTTATCGTATTCATTGCAGCCAACAGTTCTTTCTTTTCTGACACATAGAAGTATAGTCCACAAGCTACCGTCACTGCCACAACGGCTGCTACTTTCAGTACTTCGCGCATCCAGGGACGAATAAACGGTCCTTTGTTCACATTCAATGCCAGCTTCTTTCCTTCTGTCCTTTCATCCGCACTTCCGGCAAAGATCATTGCATCGAAGAACTCACGCTCCTTCAGCAACTCTTCTTCGTTTTCAGAAGAGGCATCCAACCAACGGTAAACAGCCTCTTCTTCTTCCGGAGAAGCGATACCTTCAAAGTATTTATATAATGTTTCTTTTTGCATCTTTTTCATCGTTCTATATATAAAGCGTTCCAGCCGGAAACATCCCTAACGGAAAAGTGAACTTTTTTGAAATAAATATTCATTAAAAGGGAAAAAGATCGGTCTACTAACAAATACCAAAGAAAAACAATGCAGGTAAATAATCTTTCAATGCAACACGAAGCACCTTCAATGCTTTGGTAATATGAAACTCCACAGCTTTAGTAGAGATGCCCAATGCATCGGCTATCTCTTTATGACTCTGGCTATGATAGCGGCTCCTTGTAAAAATATCTCGGGTTTGTGGGGGAAGAGACAACAATGCCTTATCAACCAACTCCTGTAGTTCTTTTGAAAAGATCCGTTCGGGGTTGCAAGCTTCCAAAGTAGTGATACGGATGTTCAACTTACGGGCCTCGTTCGTTTTCACATATTCCTCATAATCTTCCTGGACGCGCAATTGCCGCAAATGGTCCAGACATTTATGCTTGATAACGGTCAATATATATGCCGGCACATTGGTATGGGTATCGAGTTTCCGACGATTTTCCCAATAGTACATCAGGCTTTCGACGGCTATATCTTCAGCCATCATCTCGTCATCCACATACGTCCTGGCAAAGTGAATAAAACGTCCTTTGTAGTTTGTAAACAGGTGATTAAATGTTTGTATCTCGGTGCTCTCCTTCATAACAATATCGCTAACGGGGGATAAAGATATACAAAATATCCCAGCCCCCCTCTTTATGTACTAAAAACATTAAGAGATCAAGTTTAAAGTCAGTATTTCCTCATCGGTGGCTTTTTATTGTAATGACACTATAGTCTGCCTCCCCTTAGCACAGTAGTGATAATACAATCAGGACTATAGTGTCCTATTAGACAACACTATAGTCCTGAATCTCAAAAGTCCGAAAAATCCAATATAAAACTGGCCGGTGCATAAGCTCCCAATTCCAGTTCAAACTTTCCGGATTTAATGTGGATGGGGTCTCCTTTCTTTTCCCCGCGCAAATTTACCGGTATGGCAAGTGAGGCATCCATACCCTTTGGCAATGTGACCATTAGTTTTCCTGAAACTCCAACCTGTTCCCAAACGCGTAGTAATGTTCCTGTATTTCCATCCGGATCGGCACCAAATGCGGTGACTGTCACTCCCGGACGAGAGACTTCTATACCCGATTGGGCAACAGGAAGATTTCCTTCATTCTTCTTTACAGATATAGTTTGTAATGGATTACGCGCTTCCAATGCCGAAGTCACGAACAGCTGGGATCTTTCTTCCGGAGTAGTACCTTCTTCTACCGTCCAGATACGAACCCGGGAACTCCACGTACCAGGATACCAATAACGGAAATTAGTATTCCACTGATTATTAAACAAATTAAGATAGACAACCGGCTGTTCCGGTACGTAATCGTCTGAATATTTCCAACATCCGGGAACTCCCAAACTGATCAACGGATGATCGAGCGGACATACCGCAATTCCAGCTCCATCCCGACCGGTAATGGTTACACCATGTTCTGCCGTATATAAATGACGGTTTGCTCCGGGAAGAATGTCGGTTGCCGGATTCATCACGCCCAACTGCCGATAAACCTTGAACTCCGGTTGATCAATCCGGAAAGGCAGGCAGAGCCAGTCCGCTTCCGGCCAATTGTCTTTCGCTTTATCCTGTATTGTGATTTCCATATCCACATACGGCTGGTCTTTATACAAAGAGATGCGCAATACGGAAGCCGGAAGATGGTTGGAGCGGTCGGAAGGCATAGTCAGTTCGGCTATTTGCACGTCACCCTCAGCAGTCATCTTCAACACACCTTGCTTGGGTGAAGCCGCCCGATAAGGCACCTCCTTTTCCGACACCATACCCGGTTTGCAGATACCCGGATGTGCCCAATCCTTCGCACGCCCCTGCTGGTAAGTCATCGTATAATCCAACGTTTGTTCATACGTGAACCGCTCATTCAGATACTGTCCGAAGCCCCGTTCGGCTTTCGGGTCTATCCACTCGCGCCCGCTCTTCTTATCTACCAAGGAAGTGATACATCCCCGTTCCGCATCAAAAGTGATTTTATAATAGGCATTCTCAAGCGTGTTGCCTGACAATCTCTGTTCTTTGGTACTTACCTCTTTCAACGGGACAGTTCGGTATCCTCCTGCGGGGATATTCTTTACGAACTGTTTCTTTCCTTCCACCTCTATCCAATCCGAACGCTTCCAAGGTAGCGGGTTGTAGACAATGGAAGAGGGTTTGTTGCATTTCACGTGAGTAGCCAAAGACTTCATGTTCCTATCTGTAACCGAATGCGCGATGTCGGAAGCTTTCCGCACATAATCCGTTTTATCTTCCCACGAAGCTTCCAAATCTTTATTTTTTTCAGCCGGTAATTGCTGAAAAGCCTTTCCGTAAACATCCACTTGTCTTGATCCGCCCCACGTATGTTCGCCATACAAAGCCATCTTTTCATACGCTGTAGCTATCTCATCCGAAACAGCCGGTGTCTCAACGCCCCAACAGCCCAATTGCGTATGCAACGCCTCTGCTGCCGGTATCAATGAATGCGTTTCCCGCAACAGGCGTATTCCACCCGGGTCACACATCACCCCATGTATCCAAGTATCCGGCATAGCAGACTTCACCACGGGCAATTGCGGATTTTCCTTCATGATGGCATCGTAAAAGTCATCCATCGTTCCCATGTGCACATTCACATCCGGCATTTTCTCTTTTATCTCCTGAAACAATTCCTTAATTCGTTCTGCCGTAGGAGGTCCCGAGTTATCACCTGTCACCAGAATAGCCGGCCAAACCGTATAAGGCCAATCTTTTGCCGGCATCAGGTTTACTCCCATCATCGGATCATTCGGTCCCTGCCATTCTACAGGACACACGGCACAGTTTGTTCCGTAACTGGCAGAGTACAATGTCATCACCCGCGAGCCATCAGGTCCTTCCCACCAAAACAATCCCGGTGTTTTAACAAACCCGCTCGGCCAGTTACAACCGATATGCAAAAATCGGATACCCGCATGAGCCAATACCGTCGCCAAGGCTCCTGTCTGCGACGGTTCGTCGGTCATCTTGCCGGAGTGTGACAAAGGCAGACCATACTTACGGTTCAACGCAGACGAAAAGCCCAATCCGCGTACCATATCCTCCACTCCGCAAATATCAGAGATCAGCGTGAAAGGTAACGCATGCGATATGATCTTCCCCGACCTGAACTTTTCGTCCAATATCTGCCTGCGTAGAGGAGTCTGCCCATCCCAGTCTTCCATCGTCTTCGATAATACCCATCCGGGGATCGTCCAGGCAAACTGCTGTTCTTCGGGCAGATCGACACAAGCATCCATCGCTTTAATGGCACGGTCGATCATGTCCGTTTGATAATAGTTCACCACATCATCCACCCGGTGCGTATAGCCAATGTCAAAATGGGTCTTACAGATCACAATGACCTCTTTCACCTTAGTATTGTATTCTTCCGCCACCTCTCCTTTTGCCAGAAAGGGAAGCAGAGACAACAATCCACAAAATATACTTTTCTTATCCATAAAACTATATTTTATTGCAACTCAAACATAGTTTTCGCCCTGACATCATCCGATGCCGAGCCGACCAGCACCTGGAACTTGCCGGGTTCAACCACCCAGCCATGCTGTGCCGGGTCATAAAAACTCAGTGCTTCTTTATCAATTGTAAACGATACATGGACGGTTTCGCCCGGAGCCAATTGGACCTTGCAGAACCCTTTCAACTCCTTTACCGGACGAGGCAAGGAAGATTTCAGGTCGCTGACATACAACTGAACCACCTCTGATCCTTCTCGCGCCCCTGTATTCGTAACAGGTACCGTTACAGTTAAACGTCCTGTCGCATCCACGACCTTCTTATCAACCGTTACATTCCCATACTTGAATGTCGTGTAACTCAAGCCATGCCCAAAAGCAAAGTTGGGTTTGATCTTTTCTTTTTCAGCCCACCGGTAACCGACAAAAATACCCTCTTTGTATTCGACCGTCTTTCCGTCTCCGGGATAAGCTCCTAATGCATGTGCTGCCACATCGTCAAGCCGGACAGGAAAAGTTACCGGCAACTTACCCGAAGGATTTGTTTTGCCAAACAATACCGAAGCGATGGCATTCCCACTTTCTGTACCTCCATACCAAGCCTGAAGTATACCGGGTACCTGTTTCAACCAAGGTATAGCATACGCATTGCCGCTTATCATCACGGCAACCAAATGTGGGTTGGCTTTCGATAACTCCGCTATCAATTCATCCTGCCCATACGGCAAATTATACGATAACCTGTCTGAACCTTCACTATCTTGGTTCGGTTCCTTATTCAACCCACCGACATAAACAACCACATCTGCACCAGCTACCGCTTTTAGCGCCTCCCGCTTCAGGCTATCAGCAGATGCTCCTTTCAACCTGGATGAATAACCGGGCTGATAAACGACCTCTATCTTATCGCCCGCCATGTTCTTTATCCCCTCCAAAGGAGTCACTTCATACAAAGCCTTCACTTCGGAAGATCCACCTCCATTGGTTACAGTACGTATGGCATTCTCGCCTACCACTACTATCTTTTTCAAACCTGAAAGACTCAAAGGCAGGATAGAGGCTTCATTCTTCAACAATACGATTCCCTCTTCGGCAATCCGGCGCGCAGCATCCGTATGCTCCCGGTTATTCATAACACCCCAAGGACGGTTCGGCGACATATTGGTACGGTACATCATGCGTAAAACACGTCTAACCTTCTCATTCAATACTTTTTCGTCAGCCTTTCCCGACTTCAACAGTTGCAGATAAGCATTTCCCAAGTAATAGTTTTCAAAAGCCTCTTCAGATCCTAATGCTGTTCCATACTCCAGATCCAACCCATTAAGGATTGCTTCTTGAGTACTGTGAGTTCCGCCAAAGTCAGACAACAACACTCCGTCGAAGCCCCATTCCTTTTTCAATATGTCGTTCAACAAATAGTCGTTATGGCAACAATGCTGACCATTCAACCGGTTGTAGGCTCCCATCACTGTCCACACATGACCTTGTTGTACGGCAGCCTTGAAGGCAGGGAAATAGATTTCATGCAACGTACGCTCGTCGACCAGCGAATTGACACTATACCTTTCAGTTTCTTGGTTATTGGCAGCAAAATGCTTCACACATGCTGCCACATGATTTGACTGGACACCATGAATATACGACACTGCTATCTGAGACGACAAGTAAGGGTCTTCCCCCATATACTCGAAGCTACGCCCGTTGAGAGGTGTACGACATATATTCACTCCCGGACCCAATATGATGTTTTTATTACGGTACAACGCCTCTTCACTGTATGACTTTCCATACAAGATACCCATGTCCGGATTCCAAGTGGCAGCCAGAGAGATAAGGGACGGGAACGCCGTACAATAGTCATTATTCGCATTCGCATCCGACCAGCTTTCCCAACGGAACTCCGGACGCATACCGGTAGGACCATCCGTCGGGTTATTCTCCGGTATTCCCAAACGGGGAACACCCCACGAACGATAGCCGCCATTGGCATGTAGCAATCGTACTTTCTCTTCCTGAGTCATACGAGACAGAGCATCTTCTATACGCTCTTCCACAGGTTTTGTTGCATCCTGATAGATAGGCTTCGTTTGTGAGAAAGCGGTAAAATAACCAATCAAACCCCAAACAAGCCATCCTGTTTTCTTTATATAGTTCATTGTCTATTACTCTTATGTTTATTCGTCGTTAATCTATTCTTTCGATCGTGAAACGATAAGTTAACGATCCCTCATTCCACATACGGAAATTTGTATTCCAAAGATTATTACTCAGATTAAAATGAACGCCGCCCTTTTTGTCGGGGTATTCCAATGAATAGTTTATACCTCTCGCTTCACCGACATTAACCAGGAAAGCGGCTTCACTCCATATACGGATGGTTCCGTTAGAGGTAATCAAATCTACATAGCGGTCGATACCATGCTGCTGGCGATTCCCTTTTTCTACCACATCGAACAGATCGACACGCTCACCTACCTTCTCAGCAACGATGGAAAGAATATCATCCGTAGTAAAAGACAGCCAATAGGCTTCCGGCAAGCGAACAGCAGGTTTGCCTTTTATCGTCAAAGTAACTTCCGCCTTCTTTCCGTTCTTATAGTCCAATACATCTATATACATCTTTTCAGGAAGTACCCGCTTATCCACCTTACTTTCATTTTGGAAGACCAGCTCGCTTACCGTCCGTATCCCTTTCTTCTCTTTACGAACCTCCTGCCTGATAGTCTGTGCGGAGAGAGAAACACTGACGGCTTTCGACTTATCCAGTCCCGGCTTGCCTATATCAGCCAAAGCCCATCCATAGTGGGCACGCAGGTAGTTATCCAGATACTGCTTATAATCGGCGGCATCATACATCTGGTATGATAAACCTTCGAGCTTCAATGCCCCCTTCTTCAGTACGGCAGCCTGCCAAGGAGTAGAAGAAACCGATTGGGCTTTTTCCGTAAAGGTAGGAACAACCGGCTGGTCGATTTCCTTCATCTTCGCCAACGCCTCTGCCTGTAAATGCTGAGGTAGGTATTGGATCGCGTTATAAATATAATCGTCCAATTCCTTCCACGATGCTTCCGCCTTCCGAAAAGGTACGGTAGCACGAGCCGGAAGGAAAAGGTCCATATCATATTTATCCCAGTTATGAAGATGAGTTTTCACGTCAACTCCCTGCGTATGTTCGGCAATCAAACCCAATTCCAATACAAAATCGAGTGCTGCATCACTGTTCTTGTCGATTTTCTTTTCACGCAACCATTGGGAATAGAGTTCAGACAAGGCTCTGAATTTCGCCATTCGTATCGGGGCACTTCCATACCCGTAAATCCAAGTGTCACCAATTTCAGAGGTGACAACCGGCAACTGGTCCTGCATGGCAATCAACTCTTCGGCAATCTCATTGAAAGAACAAGCCACCAGGCGGGCATTCGGATAACGCTTATGCAGGTCGGCATAAATCTCCTTCACCTTTTCATACGAATGAGGACCGTGGTTATCACCGGTAAAGTTGATAGAAATAACAGCCTTTCCTCCCGGAAGTATATTCTCCGAGCCGTAATCTTGCTGATAGACCAAAATCAACTCGCTACCATCCGTATCTCTCCAACGGCAGAACTCCGGTACACCAGGTATAGGGCAAGCCGGATTCACACCAATATGCAGAAAACGAATCCCTGCACGGCTCATCGGCGACACAATGCTACGCGTATGTCCCGGCACATCCGTCATTTTAGCGGCAATCGTCTTTTTTCCGTACTTTTCATCCAGCTTATGAGAAAGAAGCAGGCTTGTTTCAAACAAATCCAAGTTCATCGATTCCGACTCGACGGTGTAAGGAACAGAGTTCCAAACAATATTCCCCCGTCCGATAGCAGCCTCCAGGCGTTTCACTTCCTCTGGCGATGCCGTATGGAGATATTTCCAAATCAGCCATGCCCCTGTTGTCCAGACATATTTTTCACTTGCATTCTCTGCCCGCAGTTTTTCTGACACATCCAATGCCTTGGGTATAAACTCTGTGATATAACGTTGTGTCACCACGGAACTCAAATCGGTAAAACCAACATCCAGGTGCGTCTTAAAAACGACGTAAACTTTATCGACAGAGGTATTTACTTCCTGTGCCACCAACTGGCAAAATCCTCCCACAACCAGCAGTAGAAGGATTAACATTCGCTTCATAATCATCTTGTATTTTTTTAATTTAAACATTCTTCTTCCAGCCCATTCGGTAGATTTGTCGCTTGCTAGCTAAACATCACCAAACCTTAATACGATTGCCTGATACTATTTCAAACGGGCCTATAGAAGGAGAGACAGTTGATCTCTCTTCTCCCAAGAAATCGGTATCCAATGAAAACGGAGTACCATCTGCATTCTCGAACGGATAGGTAGTCAACTCGGCAACTCCCAAACGGTCGGTATTGACCGGTTTACCTTTCAACTGCGACAATTTCGTTTTTCCTTCGAATGTAATATACACTTCATCCGCAACCTCTTCCACCTTGAAAGAAGGGTCGAACGCATCATCCACCACACCCTGTTCCTTCTCTTTCATAGGACGGGCACCATTACAAAACAGATTGTCTTCGGCATAGATCACACCTTTCACCTCGTTCAAAAACTCCAAGCCATACAATTTCTTATCAGCTCCGCTCACAAAAATATTGTTATAAAAACGCAGGTCGCCATGTTTTATCGGACTTACACCTTTCAGCTCGGTTGAATGATTCAATTGGTAAGGGGTAAAACGGGTATAGTCTGCTTGCAAGGTCAACTTTCCCCCAAAAAGATTATTCAGGTAAGCTCCCCCATCCGTTGATTGCATAAGTGAATGAGGGGAAAGGAACAGGTTGTTATCCACAATATACGGGCCGTGGCTCACCTCTATGAACAAATCAATCGAATTACGATAACACAAATTGCCCGACACCCGTGTCCCCTGCGTCATCCAATCCAACCACATGCCAAACGAGGTGCAATCGTGGATGCGGTTGTCCCGTATCACGGCATCGATCGCCCCATGAAACTTGATCCCGGCAATCTCATACCCGTTATACTGGTCCTTTACGTGTATGTTGTAGATATGATTGCCGTAGACTTCGCTGAAAGCAGCCATCGTCCCACAAATAGCCGTTTGTTCACAATTATAGATCGTATTGTTGCGGACAATGTGAGAACCTATCGTTTCTTTGTTCCAGCCATGGCGTGTCGTGTTGAATATGACTTCTATATAAGAGATATGCCCATCTTTCACTCCATCGGCATCATCGGTAGGAAGTACCCCGTCGCCGGTTGTACGCTCCTTACCCAACGTAATGCCTGTGCTCTTGGCATCGTGGATGATATTATTTTCTATAATCCAACCCTTACACCAGTGCGTGGCGATTACGCCCACCTGCTCATTCGTCGGCGAAGCCCACTTCGTACCGGCCTGGCTCATTTCAAACCCTTTGATGGTGATATAGTCCAGTTGCTGCTTATCCGGATAGAAACAGGTCGGACGGGCTACCACCTCGACACATTCCTTATTGGGATCTACAGTACCGAAACGCGCCCAGATGGTCGTGTTTTCGTCATCCGTTTCACAATACCAGAAGTCAACCGTCCCCTCCGGATCAGCCTTGCATACATGTGGCTTCGGATTTTGTACTTTACTCAAAGAATCCACTTCATAGAAGGCCTCGCCATTCAAATAGACCTCCCCCAAATGCGTGACACGCCCGTCATTGATAATCCAGTCGCCATCAAACAATTCTTTATAAGGATTGAAATCACCGAAAAGCGTGTTGGGAATCACCACCTTCCAAAGACCTTTTCCCTCTTTCTTCCAGCCTTTGATCACTTCAGAGCCTTTAATCTCCACCTTTTCCCCTTCGGCAGCCTGATAAACAATCCGCCGATTATCGCTGGTCCCGCCATACATCGGTTTTATCCATTCCCGATACACTCCTTCATGTACCGTCACCACATCACCGGGTAATGCCTTTTGAGCCGCCCGATTGATGGTTTTGAAGGGAGCCTCAATTGTTCCAGCATTCTTATCACTTCCTTGGGGTGAGACATGGTACTCTTTCGCTTGCAACATATTACAACACAAGCTTAATATTAAAATCCGATTCAGAATATTTCTCATGATATTTACTTTTATTTCAATGTACGAAGATAAAAACCGCCATTACTATAAAAAATAGCAAATAGCTGCTTATTTGGTGGATTATTATTGCTTGGATTATCAGTTTACAAAAGTACTCCTCAAACGGGGATAATTTGGTTAGGGTGTCTAAGTCCCGGGAGTTAGACACCCTAACCAACGGGAGTTAGACCGGCTAAGTGCCTAGAGTTAGACGATCTAAGTCTAAGGAGTAAGATTGCCAGACCGGCAGCATCCTCCTCACCTCCCGTTTTATTCGATGACCGGATGGTCATCGTCATCCTTTTGGAACAAGGTTCCGACATGCCATATCAATACTCCAACTTCACTGTTTCTGCAAAATTGTAGCGTTTGCTGGAGTTGTCCGTTCGTGCACCAATCTTTACATAATAAGTCTTACCTTTGGTCAATCCGGTAATCGTCTGTTTGTACGTTGTAGACAAGGCTTCCTCATCCGGAACACTACTCAAATCGATCATCGGACTCAATGCCGTTGTAAAATAGTTTGTCCCCACATTCAGGTTGTCATGAACCACAAACACACGTGTATCCAATATCTTATCACCTACTTTTGGACGAGATATAGTCCATTCCACCTCAATGGCGTCCCCTGCTATCTCTACTTTTTTAGGGTGAATCGATAAATAAGGAGTAACCTTAAAGTCTATATTTTCAGACTTCTTGATTGTTACAGATACTGGTTCTACCGGAAAGAAAGCTCCTTCCACCGGTTGTACATCATAAGTCGCACTAAATATCTTCGTGTTTTTAAATGTCCCGTCGGCTTTTCCCCAGAAATATTCCGGTGTCGCCGATTCACTCCAACTCGTTTCTACCATCTTTATTCTGAAACCATTCGGTTGTTCAGATATAATAGGTTTATTAGTCGTTTCATCTATCAAACTTCCTGCTATCGCTGCATTAGGACCTTCCATGTTATCAATATCGCCACACGACATCATACCCAATGCAAACAACATACACATTAATAAATTCTTCTTCATTTCAATAATCATTTATAAGATTAATACCCGGGGTTATTAGGTAACAGCTTCGGATTCTTGGATATTTCACCATCCGGGACTTTGGCATAATTTACTTTTACATCATATGTATAAGTTGTACCTACCTCCTCTTTAGTAAAGATATATTTACCTTCATCATAAATATAATACGGACATAAAGCAGTATATTTCTTATTGTTCATCAACTTATCCGCAATTCTCCATCTGCGCAAATCCCAGAAACTATGCTTTTCGAAGACCAACTCCATACGTCTTTCCTTACGGAGATTCTCTTCTGTCAATTGCTCCAAAGTGTACAATTTGGCACCGGCTCTTTCTCTCACCTGGTTAACCAAATCCAAAGCCTCCTGCTTCTTGTTCAGATAGAAAGCGGCTTCGGCCTTGTTCAATAAGATTTCGGCATAACGCATTTCGATATACTGGGCTGTGGAATGTCCATGAACGACATAACTATTTTCCAAGGTCGGATCTTGGTATTTACGAACCAAGAATCCCGTCGTTGTCGCTTCATTATGCCCCATGCCACTTTTGCCTTGTATGGTCATATCCTGATACATGGCAGAAAAATCCGTTGTCGTTTTTAATTCTCCATCCGGATAACTCGTCCAAATGCCTTTCCGTATTTCTATCGTTTCTCCTTTGAATACATCATTCGGAAGAATTACACTCGCACGTAAACGGGGTTCCACATCCTTAAATATATCATACGGATTGTCGTAACGAATCGGATTACCACCGGCATCTGTTGTTTTCAACACAAACAGATTGCCATTCACATCATCAAACAACTCCACAATCTCCAACGTCGGATTCAATATACCGGAATATCCTTCCGGTCCTCTGACTTGAAATGGCACCTGGTGCACATCCCAACTGTGAGCACGCTCCGGATATTTATAATAAGTCGCAAATATCACCTCTGGATTATCTTCATCCAAGAACAGATTCCAATAATTCTCAAACTTATCGGTAAACTTGTTGTATAACGAATATTTACCTTCCAGTTTGGAAGCAGCATCGTAAGCTGCTAGATAGTAACTTTGTGCCTTAGATGCTGGCATACCCAACAATTCTTCATAACCGGCAGCCGGAGTATCAAATTGGCAAATGGAAGCGGCATACAACATTGCTCTCGATTTCAAACCATACGCCACATATTTATTGACACGCCCTTTTTCAATGCTTTCTTCCGGTAAAAGCTCAATGGCCTTATCCAAATCTTCCACTACAAAATCCCAACCTTCTTGTTGTGTATTACGCGGGATTTGTAACTCTTCGATATTCGTTTCGGGATAGTTCCTCACCTCTTTTACCAAAGGAACCGCGCCATACCGTTTTACCATATTAAAATAATAATAAGCACGACAGAAGTAGGCTTCCCCTAACCAAGTATTAATCTTGTCTGCCGGGAAACTGGCTTCATACTGAGGCATATTCTCTATAAAGTAATTGATCTTACGCACCCGGTCGTATGCCCAAAACTGAAACATATCCCCGGAAGGCGAATTATACACAAAGAACAACTGATTGTTCAACAATTCGCCCGACATGTGTCCTCCCTGCGGCCATGTATTCCAATAATTATTAAATCCCCAAACCGTAGCTCCATGGTTTGGTATCGGCATATCATTATATAACGAAGCCATATAAGCTGTAATACCGGACTCGGAAGCAAAAATATCCTTATCCTGAATGATATCAACAGGCGGTACATCCAATGAATTACAACTGGTTCCTAAGATCGCCAAAAACAGACTAGCTATTATTTTTTTCATGTTCTTACAATTTAAGTTTAGAATGTAATGTTCATTCCCACATTATACGTTTTTGTAATAGGATACAAACAACTGTAACTATCACTCGGATGTTCCGGGTCAATATACTTCAATCCTGTCAAAGTAAACAGGTTATAGGCATTGAAATACAGACGTAAGTTTTGGATACCCACCTTTTGCATCCACGTTTGCGGAAATGTATAACCTATTTCTGCACTCTTCAAACGCAAATAATTGACATTTTGAATACTACGAGAAGAAGTCCAATAGTTTGTTGTCTCTCCTCCATTGTTGGTAGAAGGATAATATCCTGGAATCCACTCCGTATTAGGATCTTTCGTATCAGCTCCCATTTCTGCCGTATGCCAACGATCCATAAACATAGACAAGCCACCACGGTCCCAAGTCAACGGACGTTCCATCTGTACCTGATTGATCACCGTGCCTTTGGCAGCACCTTGGAACAATAAATTCACATCAAACCCTTTATAAGAGCCTGCCAATGTAAAACCAAAATTGATACGCGGATCACCTTTCAAATCAATCGGACGCTCGTCATTCCCATCAATTATGCCATCCTCGTTCCAATCGATATATTGGTAATCACCCGGACGCAGAATGGAGTTTCCTTTATTATCCTGCACCGGAGCTGACCAAATATCCCCCATATTGTGGAAATAGTCAACAAATTCATATCCCCAATAAAAATCGCCATAACGGTCGTTATAATTATCCCGCCAATTTCTGTATGAATTGTTCGACTCGGCTCGTTCGATGTATTTATTCATTGCTCTGAAATAAGAGATATTTCCGGAAATCGTATACCGGAAATCACCAATCGAATTCGTATGAGACAATCCGATCTCAAAACCACGTATCAAATCACTATTCAAGTTTTCTTGTGGCAAGGCAGCCCCTAAGGTTCCCGGTACGGAAAGCGAACGAGTTGCCAACAAATTTTTTCTATATCTACGGAAAATATCTCCTTGAAAACTCAACAATCCATTCCACATATCTACATCCAATCCTAAATCAGCAGTATGCGCCTCAAACCAAGTGATATTCGAATTAGCCATCCCCCGGAATCCCAATCCACTGATAAACGAGTTATTAAAAAGATATCCGCCACTCGGATAAGTATAACCCGACAGGAATTGATAAGTAGAAGCATTGTCGTCTCCCAGCACACCATACGTTCCTCTCACCTTCAAATTGTTTATAAAAGACAACGCCTCACAATTCTTAAAGAAGTCTTCTTCCGAAATACGCCATGCCCCCAAGAAAGAGGGGAAGAAGCCCCATTGAGAACCTTTGGCAAATTTAGAAGAACCATCATAACGAAAACTAAATTCTGCTAAGTATTTCGACTTAAAATCATAATTGATACGACCTACAAAAGCTTTATTTGCCATATCGAAAAAGACTTTCGGGTCTGTATTCATTGTTGCCTGTTGATTATCGGTTGCACCCGCAAAGATTTCATCTACCGCATCCATCGGCAAATCTCTCTGAGCTGCAAAATTATCAGTTTTATGGGTTGTCTCCTCATACAAAAACAGAACCTTTAAGTTATGAATTTCTTTAAATGTCCGTTCATAATTTAATTTCAATTGCAACAAGGTCTTTTCATCCTTATAATAACTACGATTAATTCGAGATGGAGAATAGGCTTTAAATGGTTGATAAGAATCAGCTACAGCATCGTATTCGTACAATGCGTACTCCTTCCTTGAATAACGATTATCAGAACTATCATAATCATAACTATACATTGCCCCAACATTCAAACCCTTGATAAAAGGAACAGCATAATCTAACGTAAAAGTACTTTGAAATAATTTTTGATGATTTTTGCGTGCTCCACTTATATCTGCAGTTGTTAAAGCTATGGGATGATAAGCACCTGGCAACTGTTGCAAATAGGCTGGATTGTTATTGGCATAAACCGGTAATGTCGGTATATGCATCCAAGCAGCTTTATACACTTCCCAAGCATCCATGATCGGTTCGTTCTTCGTCCCCATCATCCCATTCAACTGCATCCCAACTTTCAAGTTCTTAGTGATTTGCCCGTTGATATTGGTACGCACATTATACCGTTCGTAATTCAAGTCGCCACTGGAATAGAAGCCATCTTGCTTCATGTAACCGAAGTTCATGAAATAATCTATTTTATCCGATTTGCCCTGGGCACTGATACTATGTTGTGTCTGTGGAGCTATTTTATCAAAACCGACATCCGACCATTTGGTTTCCGGTTTTAATCCCATACGATACTGGTCTATATCTTCTTGTGTAAACATCAAACTTCTTCCCTGATTGATTGCGTTTTCATTGGTCAACTCCATCCACTGGGCAGCATTCAGTGTTTCCGGAATGTTCGAGGCCTGTTGCCAACCAACAGAACCATTGTAGTCCAATGTCAGTTTAGGAGTCTTACCACGTTTAGTCGTAATGATTACCACACCATTTGCAGCTTTTACACCATAAATGGCAGCAGAGGCATCTTTCAATACAGAGAATGATTCGATTTCATTCGGATCCAAACGATCCATATTGGAACGAGGTACACCATCAATAATCACTAACGGGGTACCCATACCACGAATCTGCATATCGGTATTATAACTACCCGGTTCACCAGACTTCTGTACAACACGAACTCCCGGTATCTTACCGGAAATCATATTCTTTACGTTTTCACTACGCGTCTTTATCAATTCTTCGTTACCAATATTGCTAACCGCTCCAGTCAAAGTGGCCTTCTTCTGCGTTCCATAACCGACAACAACAACTTCTTCCAAGCTCTGAGAATCTTCTTTCAGAGTTATATTAAACACCGATTGACCTTTGATTGATACCGCATTGGAAAGATAACCTATATACGAAATAATCACTGTCGCATTATCCGAAAAGACTTCCAGAGAGAACTTTCCATCTACATCTGTTATTGTTCCATTGGTCGTCCCTTTTTCCATCACATTGGCTCCAATTATCGGTTCACCGTTCGGCTCTTTTACGATACCCGTTATTCGTTTTCCTTGTTGTTGCTGAATAACCGCATTCTTTGTCAAAAAAATCTGTCTGTCATCTATTTTATATGACAAATCATACTTTTCTACCAGATAATCCAATATCACAGTGATATTGGATTTAGTCTTCTGAAGACTAAACGGCAAATCGTTGGGAATATCTTTACTATTGTAAAAAAACAGATATTCAGACTGTTTCTCCACTTGTTTCACCACATCATAAAAAGTACCGTTTTTAACATCTATTGATACCTGTGTGGTCTGTGCATACGTATTGGCAGATATATGTATGATACATAATAGCGTAAAAGCCAGTGTTAATTTCATGATACGCCTTATTTTTGGAGACAAAAAGCCCCACTCTTGATATTTTTCCATATTTTTGTGTATTATTTTAAGTTTGAAGTCTTTCCGTTACTGTTTGCCGACGTTCGCGGGAAGACTGAAATGAATAATAGTTCGGGAGGTGCCTGGCATTTCCCGAATTTTTTTAATTGTTTACTTCTCTGGTGGTTCCATCCTTTCTATTTTTAAAGTTATACATCAAAACAATTATTTTTCGGAGTAAATACGGATCACATGCCCCTCTTTCCTATACCGAAACTTATTGTATTGGCCTAAAGGTTTCAAAACCTCTTCGATCGTGTTTTTCAAAACCAAACTACCGGTATAAACAGACTTAGCGAGTTTGTCATCTTCTATCAAAATAGTTACATCGTACAGATGTTCCAGTTCAGACATTACGTCCGAGAAAGGTTTATCTTTAAATTTATAAAGACCTTTTGTCCATGCTAACTGAAACTCATCATCACTACGGAAAGTCATTATTGTTCCGGTTTGCTTATCGATACGGGCTGTCTCATCCGGATGTAAAACTTGTTCTTCACATATCGAACCTTCCGTATCATAAGAAGTCAAAAGAACTTTTCCTGAAATCAAGGAGGTCACAGTATGATCCATATCCGAATAGGCCTTTACATTAAAGACTGTCCCTAAAACTTTTACGTCATGTCCTTTCAACCGGACGACAAATGGTTTCTGCTGATTCTCGGCAACTTCAAAAAAACCTTCACCATCCAGCATCACAATCCGTTCTTTCTGGTCGAAGCGTGTCGGATATTGAATAGTCGTTCCGGCATTCAACAGGACTTTAGTTCCATCCGGAAGGAACAAAGAGCTTTTTCCTCCCCCTTTTTCCACCACAAATCGTGTATAACTATCTGCCACCTCTTGCGGTTGACGGAGATTACGATAATACAAATACTGTATGCCCAACGACAAAGCCAATAGGATAATTGCAGCATAAGACAATAATAGAGTTATGGACTTTCGAGACACTTTCGGTTGTTTATCCACATTTATTTTCTGCCGCATCTTCTCCCAACTAGCCTCTATCGGATATTTTTGCGCATCAAGCTGTATGGATAAAGAATCATAAACTGATTGCAACTCTGCCAACTCCCGTTTCTTGTCTTCCGATTTCCGGACAATATCCAACAGCTGCTGCAAAGATTGAGTATCAGCTGTATCCTGTAGATACCGGATCAGTAACTTTTCATAATCGATATGTTCTTTATGTTCCATTATTTTGCTTTTCTATCCCGAAAACGATTTTCACTAAAGATTTACTTACTCAGAAATGAAAAAAAATAAAATAAATATAGTCAGCACTCCGCGTAGTATTTTCAAGGCCTTATACAATTGAGCTTCTACCGTACGTTGTGAGATGGACTTATCATTGGCTATTTCGGATGCTTTTTTCCCATCGATGTAAGAGGCAAGAAATATTTCCCGGCATTTAGGAGGTAATTGATTAATTTTCCCAAAAAGAGTATTGAGGCTGTCGTTTTCTTCCTCATAATAAAAAGGCTGTTCAGAGCAAGATAATATTTCCATCATCAACTCTTTCTTATAATACTCGGCATATCCTTGTTTTACCTCTTCGTGTTTCAGCACATCCAAACAGGCATTGCGAAGAGATGCAAACAAAAAATATTTAAGTTCGGAAGCTTTGACACATAAAAAGAGTTTCTGATTCCAAACCTTCAAAAAAAGCTCCTGCACCAGGTCTTCTGCCGTTACCATACCGACATACCGGGCTGCTGTAGCAACTAAGTCAGGGGTATAGGCTACATATATCTTTTTAAATAATTCCACCTCAACCCGTGGAATCAAATCTCCCTTTTCTCCACTTAATTTCATAAGATTAGAATCGCCGGTATAACAATTACACAACAAAAACGATTTAAATCAAACATTTACTTACTCCGTCATCAGAAAAATCGAAACAACAGATTATTCAACTGCATATATCAGCTTTTCTAAAATCGTTAAACTACAAGCCCAAAAGTGTTTCACCTTAAAGAAACAGTTGTTTCATTTAGGAGAAACACTTGTTTCATCAGGGTGAAACACTTTTAAGATTATTTCAACGTCGACCCGATCTCAGCATAAGGAATCTCTTTAAAACCGGTTATCCGTTTAAAGACAGGGGCATCTTTCCGGAATCCTTTTAAAGGGTCGGACGGATCGACAAAGCCCGGATCTTCATTAGTCGCCCAGTTATTCCAGAATTCGCCCCACTGGCTGTTGCCATGCAGCAGGTTGGTTATATTATAAAAGAGATTGCCGTATATCCGGTTCCGTTTCGGAAAAGCCGGGTCTTCCTGCCAGTAATTAACCAATTCCGGATATTTCACGCCATAAGGTGGTTGCGTATAATTAACAGCCTGCAAGCGTTTGTCGTA
Organism: Parabacteroides goldsteinii; assembly: GCF_015550595.1. Lineage (GTDB taxonomy): Bacteria > Bacteroidota > Bacteroidia > Bacteroidales > Tannerellaceae > Parabacteroides > Parabacteroides leei. The sequence continues at coordinate 268,435 of NZ_JADNBB010000002.1, read as the reverse complement.
AATACCGCCTTTATCCAGCATGCTTCCAGCCCAGTTTTGTAAACGATTATCCAGATGAATAGCCGTAGGAGAATCAATAAAGATATTATTATAGTATTTATGATCCATTCCGCCTCCAATCAGTACAGGCAATGAGCCGGCTTTGAAATAGATATTACCATAAACTTCGCTTCCACAAGCACCATCGTCATGGTAAGTGGCTGTTACCCGATGACGCGGACTTAATTCGTGGAAATAATTATAACGGATCACATTACCTCGTTCCAACGGCTCACGTCCATAATAAATGGCACCCTGGTCGTCTACTTCCTGACAAACCTGCGTAATATCACAATATTCTATCGTATGCTCATTTCCATGAAACAGGATAGCCATGCTCGGTGCATCCGATATGTCGCATTTGGTAACCCGGTTACCTACGCCATCCATCCAAACACCCGACAGGATCGTCCAAAACCGGAAGGACGGATATTAGCCAAAGCCTCGACAATACCTTTACAATCCACCTCTACCACTTTTCCACGTACACTTTCCTGCAGGCGGGACAGGATAACCTGGTCTTTCACTTGTCTTATTCTACTTAATGGAATCACTTTATCACCGGATACGGATACCTTTTCTCCTTCCCTCGCTTTTATCAGTAAAGAAGACCATTTACCTGGGTGGATTCCGATAGTTTTGTCCGTGCGGTATTCGCCGCCCTTCATTTCAATGATCACATCTCCTTCCAAAGATGCCGCTTTACGAATAGCCTGCAGCAAGGTTCCCGAACCAGGTTTTACAAGTATTGTCGCTTGCCGACCCTCACTCTTACCAAAAGCCCAAACACTTTGTAAAACCAAAACGCTCCATACGATTAACTTCATTTTCATTGTTTATCTCCCTCCAATATTACTAAACAAAGATAAAGGCAGCTACAACTACAAAAAATAGCTAATAGCTGCCTATTTCGTGGATTATTATTGCCTATTTATTTTATTTCTCAACGGGTAATATGCAATACACATCCGCTGTTTGCCTCGACATCCAAAGTCAACGACGGTTGTAATTTCATCGTTTTAATGCTTACCACATCCTTTTTCTTTCCCGGAGCCTGATAATAAAGAGTTGCATTATAGGCTGTCATATCTTTCAGGAAATCCAGTGGGACAGATACCTGCTTCTTCTCTCCTGCGTTCAGCACACTGATATACCAATCGGAACCGGAACGACGAGCCACTACGGCATAATCTCCCATCTTCCCATCCATAAACCGCGTATCATCCCATACAGTCGGAATAGAATTATAAAAACGGGTTACTACATCCGTCTTTATCACCGATTCAGCAGAACCGGCTCCGCCTGCACGTGCCGGAGATTTTTCCGGACGGTCATACCAATAAACAAACTGCCAGGGACTATAAATTGCAACCAATTTAGCCAATTGACCTGCACGTCCTCCCATCTTTTCTGTGACTCTTTCTGCGAAATAACAGTTTGTATAGTCGCCTGCCCCACAAATCATACGATTAAATAAAGTATAAATAGCCTGATCCAACGACGGACTTTCTTCATCGCCGCGGATACCTTCCTGAGTGATCAGATTTGGATAGGTACGAGAATAACCTGTTGGACGATATTCATCATGAATATCCACCATCAACTCATACTTGGCAGCCTTACGTACGGCCTGATGCAACCAAGCTGTCGAATATTGATCACCTACATCTACAAAACCATATTTCAGGCCTTTCACGCCCCATCTCTTATAAAGAGGTAAAATCTGATCCAATTGTTTAGAGAGTGCTTTCATATTTACATATAATATAATCCCTACTCCCTTCTGATCAGCATATTTGATTACCTGGTGGAGATCCAATGGACCTTTGGAACGTTTAGGATCGACTGTTATAGTTGATGCATCTGACTCCGGATTGTATTCATCTCCATACCAGCCAGCATCAAATTCAACATATTCAATAGCATTGTCTGCTGCAAAATCAACACAAGCCAATCCCCCGGCTGTTGTTAGAGTTACTTCACGAATCACTTGTCCCGGTTTAATCCAACTGGTATTTGCTATTTGGTTAGGTTCATTCAAATTCAAAACAAAATCATTATTTTGTACCAGTTGCCCCGGATGAGTAGCCACCATAATATAGCGCCAGGGGGATTGGTATTTTGCCAAATCCAGGTTTACCTTTCCCGATAGTAGGGATTGTATTCCAAAACCTGTTTCACTCTTTTCCAGTTTCATACGGGAATAATCGACCAAAGCCGCTTCACCGATTGCAACAAAACGATGGTCATCAATCTGAATAACCTGCGGACGATCAGCAGCTCCACTCAATGCACTCAAGCTCTTCTTCGAATAAGTACCTTGCGCCATACCGGTAACCCAGGTATCACAGTCATGAGCAAAGAGGAACTGCGTATTTTCAGCCGTCAACGTACAGTTCCAGAAATCTAGTTTATCGAAAGCATAGCGAAAAGCCAAACCTTCATTGTACAAACGAATGAACAGTGTCATTTCCTTTTGGTTTTGATCCGATTGTAACGATAATTCCAACTCATTATACTGGTCCGTCACAAGAGACCGTTCTCCATATACGGGTTGCCAGGTTTGATTTATGGCTTTTCTAGTTTGGTTGGTGACCAACCAGTTACCGCACAAAATTTCTTCTTCCAAATCCAACTGAAGGGTTTTCACATCTACAACCTTATCTCCTTTTTCATACAAACCAATTTGTACAGATTGATTCTTTACCTGGATTTCTGCATTCAATTTTTCCGAAGGGCTTTTCAATGGTATTACAGTTTGTCCGCAAACAACAACCGACTGTAATAAGACAGCAAATAAAACAATTGTTCTTTTCATGATATGATTACTTTCACATTTAACATCTATTCTCTCAATACCTTTATCCGTTCTTTAATGTATCTTCCTTATCCGGAGCAAAAGGTTCCGGTGTAGAAAAAGGGGCGAACGGATCAAAATAATAAATTCCTTTTTTTCCCAATAAGGCCAGATAATAAGGTAATTTTTCCATAAACTTCCCGTACGATTTCTTGTAAACAGGAGTCCAGGCTGCTTCCGCCATAGCCAGCAACCGTGGGAATGTCATATAATCGAGCCGTTTACTATCTGCAATACGTTCGCTCCATACCGAAAATTGGATACCTAGCAACTGGTTTTCATACCCTTGCACCAAGTTCATAACAGGAGCCGGAAAACGATACACATCTTCCAACAGATTAAATCCGTCCCAACGTCCCATCCGGTGTGTCGGATACTGCACAAAATCCCCATACAACGGTAAACGTGGTGTCATAATCACTTTATATCCCCGCTCCAAAGCTTTCACCAGTTGATATTTACGATCGTGCCTCCACCACATGACAACCGACTTTTCCGGAGAAACCTCAGCATCGACTATTTCATCCCATCCAATCATTATCTTACCTTTTGAGGCAACAATATCTGCTGCCCTACGAACAAAATAATGCTCCAGACCTGTTTCGTTCATCAAGTTATGCTCTTTTATGAAAGCCTGTATCTCCGGATCCGTAAACCAATTCTGATTTCCATAATGAACCTCGTCACCTCCGATATGAATATAAGGAGCAGGAAACAAATCGACAACTTCGTCCAGTACATTACTTATAAATTCGAATGTTTCCTCCTTGCATGGATGAAAAGTAAATCCATCCCAACGTCCTTTTCCTCCGCCTGATATTTCAGGATAAGCACGGCAAGCGGAGGTAGCATGTCCCGGCATATCTATTTCCGGGACGACCATGATATGACGTTCTGTTGCATAAGCTACAATTTCTTTTATATCTTCCTGCGTATAAAAAGCCGGAGTAGCCTTCGGATCATGCCAATTACCGACAGCTCCTATCGTTGTCAGTTTAGGATAACGTTTAATTTCGATGCGCCATCCCGGTTCATCCGTCAAATGCCAGTGAAAAACATTCAAACGCAAAGATACCATTATATCCAAATATTGCTTCACTTTTTCCTTTCCAAAAAAGTGGCGACTTTCATCTAGCATGAATCCCCGCCAAGAGAAACGAGGACTATCTTGGATCCGACAAACGCTAATCGTCCCTTTATGAAAATCAATCAACTGCAGTAATGCTGCTTTGGCATAAAACAGACCGGATTCAGTTGAAGCACTGAGTAGAACCGTATCACGACCAATATTCAGTTCATAAGCATCCAAAGGCATTCCAGACTGCACATTTTGCTCAAAAACAATTACACCGCTTTCTTTTTTTTGCGACAAAGCCAATCCTTCTAATTCTTGTCGAAATTCCTTGCCTAGTTTATCGGCATACATTCCCCAGGTTATTATTTCGACCTCCTTACTAAATACGAAACTTCCCCCTCCATGCTGTAGCATGGCAGGCATCGGTAATAAGACCTGTTGCGCCCAAACAAAAGATACAGTCCAAAACAATAATATACTTATATAAAAACTCTTCATCAATCATCCTCCTTTATAAAAAAACACCTAAACTCGCCCTCCTCTAAAGAAAAAGAGGATGTGGCAAAAGTTCTAAATCTCCACCCTTATGTGAAAGCGGAACAGATCGACACATCCTCTTCTCGACTAAAGCCTAAATAAAAAACGATCAATTATACCCTTTATTCTGAACCAAACCACCTTCTTTGTTCGCTTCTATCTCAGAATTAGGAATAGGTAATTTATTCAAATGGTCATCCAACTTATATCCGGCTTGGATAACTTGTGGGTTATACAGACCTAAATGATTCACTAACTTATCGGTTCGCATCAATGTATTTAGACGAAAATCTTCCATACACAGCTCACGGGCACGTTCGTCCAGAATCAACTCGATGTTAACATCACTTGAAACCACAGGCGTCGCATGAGCACGTTTACGGATAACATTGATATCATTAGCAGCAGCCGATAAATCTCCCTTATTCATATAAGCCTCTGCACGTAACAAATAAGTTTCTGCCAAACGCATGATATACCAATCTTTATAAGTTCGGCCATTATCATGCCATTCTTTACTCGTTGGATCCTGGAACTGACCATGAGGTATATCGCTGACAAACTTCATTAACATTGGAGCCTGCCAGTCCATCTGCGAAGGTGTAGCCATCGTTTCGGCAGTCATAGGCTGGCCATAAAAACGACTTTCCGGATTTGTCCAATAATGCACTCGCTTAATATTATACATGGAGTTACGCACATCGCGGTCCCAATCATCTTTATATTCCCAAATCTGTCGTCCCAAGTAATCACTGGCAAACGCAGCAGCAGAAGGACGACCATTTAAAACGGCTTTCAACCAATTGGCATTTCCATCAAGATCTTTTCGGTTCCACCAGGTCGGACTAAACCAACGTTCTATAGTAAAGTTACCTCCCCATTGGCCCACATTTCCACCGCCTTCGAGATCGACATCAAACTGCACATTCCAGATACATTCCGCATTACCTTCTATACGATTAAAGTTTCCCTCACGGAATAAATCCCACCAAACATCACCCCAAGGTTCTTTTTCTCCCTGGTAATCATATCCCTCGAATGTAAAATCTTTCAATTTACCGAAGCGTTCGGTCATCAAATGCATAGCCGGATTATTAATCACATCTGATGCTTGTTTTATAGCGCCATCATAATCCTTCAATCCGATTAAAATTTCGGACAACAAATGTTGTGCTGCCACTTTTGAAGCACGACCACCCTTCTGATCATCTATATCAGGCATCCATTGGATAGCAAATTCCAGATCCTCCTTACATTGTTTGTAAAGTTGCTCTTGCGTTGAATTAGTATAGTTAAACCGAGGATCTTTAGTTTCTTCCAATACTAATGGAGCCGTTCCCCACATATTAGCTAAAAAGCGGTAGGCAAAAGCACGCAAAAACTTTGCCTCACCAACAATAGCATTTTTTTCTGCATCAGAACTCCAACGGACAACATTTGCTTCGGCACGTTCTACAATCACATTACAACTAAAAATATAAGAATAGAAACGAGACCACCAAGTCTTAGGCATGTCATGATCCGCATTAAACTGATTCCAGAAATAATATTCAAAGTAAGGACCTCCCAGATTCCAATGCTTCATATACAAGTCAACATCCAAGCCAGACAACAAATCATAATTATTAACAGCATCGTTCTCTGCATAGAAGTTATTACGGATATTTCTATAAATATCTGAAAGAGCGGATTCAAAACCTTTCTTATCCGTATAAGAGTTTTCGGGTGTAAGAAAATCTTTCGGTTCTTCAGTCAACAGATCATAACATGAAGTCAAAGACCCTGTTAACAACAATCCTACAAATAAATATTTAATAGCTTTCATTTTCAATTAACAATTTAAAAGTTAAACATCAATGTCATCTGGTACGTACGGATAGAAGGTATTGCATTATCCCTCACTCCCTGATCTGTTTCAGGATCCAATCCGTCCCAATGCGGAGCGAATGTAAACAAGTTGTCCGCGCTCACAGACAAAACCATATTATCCAATCCGACAGGTTTCACAAAGCGAGTCAGATTATAGCTCAACGCCACTTTCTGTAATTTGATAAAACTACGATCAATGTATTTTACACCTTGATATGCAGAAACCTTATAGTCCGGGCGAGGATATTTGGCTCCCGTATTTTCCGGAGTCCAATAATCATATACGGGATGGTTGATATTCGGATTATTTGCGTAACCATCATTGTAAGGTGTGTTGTTATTAGACAAATAATATCCATTTCCACCCCATACAGAGTTAAAATACAGCATCAAAGAGAAATCTTTATAATTCAATGTATTTGTAAAACTCCAACGAAAGTTCGGATTAGAATTACCCATGAATTGGCGGTCTTTATCCGAAGAAATAGTACCATCACCATCCACATCTTCCAATTTATAATCACCGGGACGCATACCTTCCATAATCGTACCGTTATCTACATCGCTTTGTTGCCACATTCCATTGACATTATAGGCATAGATCGTACCCAACGATTTACCGATAAAATATCCGGAACTAATCAAGTCATCTTCAATTCCATCTCCATTGTTATCGTCACCATAGATAGTGGCCACTTTATTTCTGTTCAGAGAGAAAGCAAAATCGGAAGTCCAACTGAAATCTTTATTCTGGATGTTTACAGAATGTAAGTTAATTTCCACACCTTTGTTCTTGATCTTACCGATGTTAGACAACATTTCTTTTTTTCCTGAAATACTCGGTAAAGCTAAATTAAACAACAGGTCTTTTGTTGATGTAGAATAAGCATCCACACTTCCGGACAAACGGTTGTCTAACACAGCAAAATCTAAACCGAAATTGAAGCCGGTCGTTGTTTCCCAACCCAAATTATTCAAGGCAAAAGAAGAAATATATTGCGTAATGGAGTAAGAAGGATCGCCAGCAAAAATATATTTGTCTGTTCCGACTTTCGCCAATGTACTATACGGACTAATAGACTGGTTTCCATTCGAACCGTAAGATAAACGCAATGCCAAATTATCCACAAAACTTACCTGTTTCATAAATGCTTCACGGGAAATATTCCAGTTTACACCGGCAGAAGCAAACGTACCCCATTTCTTATTCACGCTAAAGCCTGAATAACCGTCACGACGCACTGTACCGGTAATTGAATACCGGTTATCAAAGGTATAGGTAGCACGTCCCATCCAACCGATAGCACCACTCTCTCCTGAACCTGTATTCACCGTCTGTTTCTTTGCATCTTCCAGTTTGTTATCCCCCAATACAGTATTATCGAAGTTTTCTCCGTACCCCTTCGTTTCTTCCCACGTACTACGTTCACGTGAATACAGTAAAGTCACATCTACATTATGCTTACCTCCAAATGTATTGTTATACTTGATCATATTATCCAGCAACATATTGTAGTCGTTATTCAATTTACGTTCGCCCTTACCGTTCTTACCTAAACCTTCAGTCGTAAATTCGTTGTCGAAGTAATATTTCTGAGACCAACGCAAATTGTTTGAATAGACCATCGAATAAGACAGACCTTTTACCCAAGGTATCGTAATCGTTGCATCCAGAATGGCTCCCAGGTTGTTATACTTTTCCGTATCACTGGTGTGCATGCTCCAATAAGGACTCTGAAAAGAGGTCGTTGTTTGAGGAAATTGCAAATAATTCCCGTTTTCGTCATAAATAGAAGCAAACGGACTAAAATGAGTTGCCTGTTCCATACTTGGAGCACTTCCTGAATAATCACGAATACTGTAATTACTTTTCACCCCTATCTTCAACCAATCAGTCAGATGTGTGTCAATATTGATACGACCGGAAAAGTTCTTATAACGGTCGTTCATCATGACTCCCTTCTGGTCCGTCATATTCGCTGAAATATAATAACTAGCCAGATCTGAGCTGTTGGAAATACTTATATTCGCTTTCAAATCATACGCATTCTGACGAAACTGATCGTATGGGTCTTCTACCGTCGGACGATGCTCGGCTGTAGCTTCATAGTTCTTCTTTTCTTCTACTTCCAAATAGTATGGTATTTTATTGGGGTCAGCCTCCATTCCGTTCAGACTACGAATATCCAGCATACGTTTCAAATATCCTGGAGCATCATAAATTTTCAAACGCTCCATCTCATTGCTGATACCATAAGAGAGATTCACGTTAAAAGTAGGCTTACCATCCTTACTACGTCCGCGCTTGGTCTGAATCAATATGACACCATTTGCAGAGCGACTACCATAAACTGCTGCCGCACTGGCATCTTTCAAAACCGTAAAAGATTCAATGTCATCCGAAGGTATATCACTCAAACTACCATTAAAAATAGCACCATCAACTACAACTAACGGTTGGTTTCCATTATCTTCAGCAGTATTTCGAGTAGAATTCTGACCACGAATAGAGAAAGAAGGAGTACTACCGGCAGTATTTGTTCCACCAATATTCACCCCCGGCATACTACCTTTTATCGTTTCAAGAACATTGTTTGTTGGAACAATATTATACGTTTCCAGTTTTGCTTTAGAGATAGAACCGGTAATCGCCTGCTTATTCTGCGTGCCATAACCAATTACCACGACTTCCTCCAGCGCTTGGGTATCTTCCGATAGCTTTATGTTATAAACAGATGGATTACCGATCATTATTTCCTGAGTTTCATATCCTATGTAGGATATGAACAAAGTCTCACCAGACTTTGCTTCCAAGCTGAAATGTCCGTCAATGTCAGTAATGCTTCCACTCGTTGTTCCTTTGATAGAAACATTCGCACCAATAACAGGTTCTCCTTTATCATCGACAATTGTTCCGGTGATCTTCTTCTCTTTTCCTTTTTCTTCTCCGCCTTTTACTCCCAGATAAATTTGGTTGTTTTCTCTCTTTTCATAGACCAAGCCTGTGCCATTCAGCAACTTGTTCATTGCCGCCTCTATGGATTGGTCGTTCACTTCGAAAGTGACTTTCTTATCCAAATCCGGAAGTTGGTTACTATAAAAAAACCGATAGTCGGAAACTTGTTCTATAGAACGTAACGCTTGCTTAATCGTTTGTTGTTTTACACTCACTGTTACCTGTGCAAAAACAGAAGAAGAAATGACAGCCGAAGCAAACAATACCCCCATTCTTCTGAGAATCTTCCCTTTTAATAAAAAAGAAGAAATGGTTTCTGATTTTTTATTCATACTTTTGTATAACAAATAAAGGTTAATTAATAAAGAGCTTCTTATTGATACATCGCTCTTTCAATTGACTGACGGGGAAAGTGTTGCAAGCGCTTTCCCTTTTTTGTGTGTTTCTTTTTTATGTTTTCATCCTATCTGAATTTAAAAGGTTAATCTATATAGAGTTCTATCACATTTTCTTTCTTCCTAGAAGAAATAGAAGCAGTAAACTGCAATGCATAAAGAGCCGATTGCAAGCTGGTATTCTTCAGCGTTCCCGAAAATGTGACTTGATTTAATCGATCATCTTTTAGCATGAATTTCACATTATAATTCCGTTCCAGCAACTTGATTATGTTTGTTACCGGCTCATCTTCAAATACTATTTCATCATTCATCCAAGCCGTAAACAACCGCTCGTTTTCCTCTTCTCTTTTTACCATCTGCGTTTCCTTCAACGAATAAACAGCTACCTCTCCCGGTTTTAACTCAAAAGATTGCCATGCCGATGAAACGATAACCGAACCTTCTGTCAGATAAGTCGTGATATTTTGATCCTCCAGATAAGCCTTGACATTAAATGAAGTCCCCAAAGCACGCACCTGGATATCTCCTGCTTTTACGATAAAAGGAGATTGGGCATCTTTTGCCACATCAAAATAGGCTTCGCCGATCAGTTCTACCTGACGTTGTTTCCCGTTAAAATGACTGCCGTAACACAGTTTGGAATCGGCATTCAGATGAACTATTGTGCCATCCGGTAGGGAAATATCCGATTTTTGTCCCTGGCCTACTTCTACGGTCATATCATTATATTTAGTTAACAGCCGGTTCTCGTTCCAATAGAATAAGGATATGGCAACAGCACCAAAAACAGCTGCGTAGGTAGCAATGCGCATAAAAACCTTCCTGACATTAATCTTTACAGGTTTAGCAGTTGCACTTAGTGCCTTAAAAACCCGCTCATTTACCGGCTCAGGTATATTACCAAAGGAGTGATCCCATATTTCGTCAAAATCATCCGCCCACCGATCTGAATCATTCAACAGTCCGGCTAACTGACGTTTTTCACTTTCGGTAGCCTTGTTGTCGTAGAATTTATCTAATAGTTCTAATTGTCTACTCATAGTCTTTTTAAAATAAGAATGAAAAAATAGGATAAAGCAATAAAACTATATCATTTAGCAAGTCAGCTCTGTTCACTTTCAACATCTGGGTGAGGAACTTCGTTGACTGTTTCAGATGACTTTCCACCGTATTTTCGGAGATACCCAACTGGCTCGCTATTTCCTTTTGTGAAAGGTGCTCTATATGTTTCAGACGATAAACTCTTTGTCTGGCAGGCGGTAACAAGGATATGATTCGTTCGACTTCCTCCAGCAAAAGGTTCAATTCGACTTCATTCTCCACAGTATTCTCTGTTTCGCTAACATTCTCTATTTGTGAGATCATCAACTGTTCCTGGATACGCTTTGCCGTTTCTTTCAGGAATAGGTTACGGGATACCTTTTTCAGATAACCCTGGAATGAGAACTCCACTACAATCTTCCTTCGATTCTCCCAAATGATAATAAATGTCTCCTGCACAACATCTTCTGCCATCGAATGATCGCCGTGCGAAAGTCGGATGACAAACTGAAAGAGAGTATGTTTATATCTATTGTAAAGCTCTGTGAAAGCTTTAAAGTTATCAGATATGATCTCCTTCATTAACTGCTGATCTGATAACTGCTCAATCTTGTGCATTCGTGGTATTTTTTCTATAAATGATACATTATTACCGAATCTATAGTAAGGATACTATACTGTTATAGTTTCCGTGACTCGGCTGTGGTTATTTAACTTTGTTTCACAAAACAGTATTGTAATGTCACCACTTCGCTGTTTCCGCCATTTGCATACAGCCAACAAATATAAAAGCAGCCATTGCTATAAAAAATAGCAAATAGCTGCTTATTCTGTGGATTATTATTGCTTTCTGTATCTATTGGTTCCCACCCTTTCAATGACGGCAACTGACGTATGAGCCGTCTGCTTACCTTTTCAAACACCTACATGACTTGTCCTGAAATAGGTGGTTCTTTTGCAATTTAGTTGAAAAGAACCACTAAAATCAGGACGAGACATATAGAAAAAGACGGGGATAGGAGCACGAGAGTTTATTCATTTCCTTCATCTGTAAATAAATGATCTTAAACAAGATAGTATCTACAGATGAAGGAATGAAAGATTTTTATTATAGTATAATAATATCCATACAAGCAGGAGCATAACATCTACTTAGATAACATTATAATACTGTTTTTCAAAACGTTACAATTTCAATGCTTTCAAATAGCAGATATCCGGGCAACAAATCCGCCTCCGGACATCAATTGTTCTTTCATTTTTTGACCGGAACATATCTTACTTTCTTTTATTTCGATCAACTTCCTATTACCGGGAGTATCCGTAGCTATCTCCATCTTATACTTCCCTTTCGGTAAAAAATCCAGGTTCGTTTCAAACACTCCGGCCTCTTCCCCGTTCAAGACTGTCAAATACCAGACATCTCCTTTACGACGGGCCAGTGCTGCCAATTTACCTATTTCGCTTTCCGGCAATACAATCGTTTCATCCCATACGACAGGGACACTTTCAATAAACGAACGGCCGGGAGACGAAAGCATGTCCTCCATATCGGCTGCAAAGATCAACATGGGAGATGTCAGCATATAAATAGACGAAAGCTGATGGGCAAACGTTATAGACGGCGGACAAAAAGCCCGGAAGTTTAAAGAGGTATAATCAGCCGGTCCCACTAACCAACGAGTGAAAGGTAAGACCGTGTTATGATAAGGCCAAGGTGGACCGGGAGCCCAGCTATTCTCTCCTCCTACAGTTTCCAATCCCCGGACAGCCTCTTTCGCCAGTAAGTTAGGATACGTATAAGAATCGCCGGTAGGTTTATTCACACCATGAAAGATGACCATCAGTTTCTCTTTGGCGGCATCCTTTAATATATTTTCCATCAGATTGACCGTAAATAGATTTTCCGTATGGAAAAAGTCGATCTTCAAACCTTTGACACCTATTTCCGAACACTTTCTCATAAAATCAGCACGTTCTTTCGGATCGACTAATCCGATATCCGTTTTATTACCGGAACGGGGGGATGAAGAACGCCATACCCATATATTTACATTCCGTTCACCGGCATAATCGACCAGTTCTTTCAACATTTCCCATTTTGTCCGGCCATTCGCATTCTTTTCTGTCTGTTGCCATAACTCCCAGCCGTCATCCACCACAACGGCCTCAATTCCCAACTCGGCACATCCGTCTACATATTTTTTATGATTAGCGATACTCAGGCGATCTTTACCTTCCACCAACCAAGTAAATGTAGCTCTGCCAGGCTTAATCCAATCAGTTTCCGAACCATCAGGGAAAAGATTTTTGTCTGGTTTATCCGAAACCTTTGCCAATATTTTGTTATTCACCAAGCCGTTTAAGTTTTCGGCCAACATCAAAACACGCCAGGGAGTTATCACTTCATTTACACCTTCTTTAGGTGAGACAATCCAAGGCACATTCCTTACCGCTTCATGCCAATATTTTGAAGGCGGTAATCCTGTAATAACTCCAGTCTCCAGATGTCCCTTATTTTCCACATAGCCGAACCGAACCTGATTAGGCTCAGTCCCTAATAAAACCGCACCATGATAATTAAAGAGGTTAGCTTCCGTTATAGCCGCATATACTCCGTCAGGTGTCAAAAAAGTAGCTGGAGGAGCTAGTATCTCCCCCTCTATATCATCGGTAAACCGATCCTGGTACTCCTGCAACCAGCCATATTGGAAAGGGCCGCTCGCATACCATGTTTTTGTACGGGAAGGAAACGTAAACGAAGTTGCTTCACCATAAATACAGATGTTTGTCGATGCCGGTATTCTGTACCGTAAGGCTATTCCGTCCGCATATTCGCGTGTATCGATATAATAGATATCTCCTTCCGGTCTTTCAATCGTATAAGTGCATAATCTCTCGCCATTCGTCTGCTCTCCGGGAGTAACTGATTTTATTCGAACCTCTTTTCCGATGGCTCTATTATCAATGGTCATTCCCAAAGGAGATTTCCTTATCACTTCTTTCCCTTTATAAAAAACACAAAAAGATAAGTCATCTGTCGGAGTAGTCTCCAACCGAATCGTTGCATCCTGCGCATGCAAGGCTGAAGAACAAGCACACAAGGACCACAATATCAAATAATTGAAATTCAACATCTTCATAAACTTACTATTAATTTAATCGTACTAGTTTTATTATTTGCCCTGGAGATGTTTTTATTTCGAACTGTTGTGATTTATAAACAGTCTCTTCTCCATTGACATATATAACCTTACAAGTTGTATTTCCCCAAGGATTCTCTATTTTACATGTTCGTCCCTTTTCACTAACGATTGTCACGTATTCTATCTCCCCATCCTTACAAGAAGAAGAAACTAAAAAGGCCCCATAAGTCCGTAAATTAGTAAACTTGGCATTTTTTTCTTTCGGCCATATAGGAAAGACACGGATTACACCTTCGTATCCTTGTAATAACATTTCATTGATACAAGAAGGTACAGCGCTCAAAGTCTCTATTCCTCCTCCGGCTTGTTCAATCCACAAATTGGGTAATGCAGTTTTATTTATACGTTTTTTTAACTCTGATAATAAGCTTTCACCATCGTATCCCAATCGAGCCGCAGCCGTATAATATGTTTCAAAACCATTACCCAGATTATCCCAATGGGCATCTTTCAAACCTCTACATTGTAATGTATCGGTTTTCCATCGATACACCTCGTCCAACAAAATATCGCACATAGTTGAATCAGTTACCGTACCACATACCCCTGAAGGGAACACCAATCCGTGCATCATGACCCTTCCAAATCCGGGAGCAGTACGACTTCCTGACCCAGTTCCTCCTTCACAGGCTTTAATACGAGTTATTCCATCAATATCCACAGTCGGTATCTCGCTTAAATGATTCAAGATGTGTTCCCATTTTTCCACTTTGTCTGCATCAGTCTGTAAAAATCTACTCATTTCAATAATGCCAGTAAATAACATACGACATAACCCCAATGACACAGTCGGATTGATATCTCCAAAATTTTTTTTCCAATTCTTACCTTCCCAAGGTCCCACTTCCCAAAAATTATCGTTATAACTGACATAGCGACCATTTTCATACACCAAATAATCCTCCCAGAAATCAGCAACTGCCCGGATAAAAGGATATACTTTCTTTACATATTCCTTATCATAAGTATGATAAAAACGCATAAACATATTGGTCGTACAAAATAAGGCATTACTTTTTTGTCCCAAAAACATATAGCCACCTTCAATACCTGTATCAGGAGTACCGTACTGCTTCATCATATCTTCGGATGTAAGAGGAAACATACTAGAACAAAAACCTTTAGGACCGATACCGACTGGATAATAAACTCCTTCTTTACCTAAAAATTCTTTCGCATGCGACCGTGCTTTGTCCATATATTCCAAAATTGGAGTATCATAAGGTTCTGACAAATCGATATGATTAGAGGAATAAACGCCCCACCAGGGAGCCATATAGTTATAATTTGTATGATAATCACCTGCCCATCCTCCGGCTGTCGCATCCATTGTCAGGCTTGTTCCCCATAATCCGGGAGGGAAATCTGTATTCCGACTACAACAAGCCAGTAGGTATTGTGAACCATAATAATATTTCTCCAGCATAGGATCACCTAGTTCCACCTGCGATTCATTCCAAAAAGAAGACCACCACTGCTTATGCTCATCAAACAAAAATGCTATCTTTTCCTTGTTTATCGCTTTAAGAAGCTCCACGGAACGTTCTACATAAGCTTGCTGTTCATGATTTGTACAAAACGATAAAACAACAAAAACCTTTTGGCCTTTTTCCAATAAAAGTCCGGACAGATTCTTGTTAT
Source organism: Parabacteroides goldsteinii (assembly GCF_015550595.1). Classification (GTDB taxonomy): domain Bacteria; phylum Bacteroidota; class Bacteroidia; order Bacteroidales; family Tannerellaceae; genus Parabacteroides; species Parabacteroides leei. The sequence goes on along the minus strand of NZ_JADNBB010000002.1, from coordinate 252,816 downwards.
CCAGAGTAAACATTCCCACCGACACGGCTGTTGGCCATTCCAAAGTTTGACTGTCAAATTTGCGTACATACCAATTGATATCATCCGTGCAACCATTACTCAACTGTGCCCCCATACTTTCATCCATCACGAAATCGAGGTTTAAATGAAGCGGCTTGTCGCCAGCCTCCAACTCTATGAATGCCATGTTTTGCGTTGCAGCACACCAAGCATTTAATCGGTATGAAAAACCATCTGCTTTCGCAAAAGAGCCTTTCAATGTAGCATCGGCAATAGACTGTTCAACGTGATAAGATGCCCCTTCCATAGCGGGAGAGGAAATCTGTAATTGTCCTACATAGCAAACCCCGCCATTGGGATACCCGTTCTGTGCTTTCCAAAAATCATTTTTAGAAAAATAAAAGACTTGTTTATCCGGAGTCCCTCCCCAAACCATTCCGATATCACCATTACCACAAATGGCTCCATCTGGCACCTTATTAGTAGGAGTGTTAGATGGTGGCGTACTCCATTCACCTTTATATAGAGGTAGAAATTCCACATGTTCTACCTCTTTCACATCACAACAACTACAGATTAATATCAATAAAAATAATTTACTTATTAGAGAATTCATAACTTCATGGTATTAATATACAGATACAAAAAAGGCTGTTGCTAAACCATTCAGTAAACAAACCCTTACCTTTTTCAGCAACAGCCTTCTTTTATTAATTATAAGCCGGATCCTGAATCAAAACACCATTAGCTTTGTCTATTTCAGCTTGTGGTAAAGGCCAGAACATAAAACGATCTTCATATTTTGCAGCTACAGAATAAAAAGGTTCTTTTGCAACAATTTCCGGAACATTCTTCAATTCATTCCATTGTTTCAATTGGAAATAACGCCATCCTTCAAAAGGAGTTTCATAACGCCATTCCTTTCTCACGCGATCACGAAATAGCTCTTTCGTCAAACCTTCTGGCAATAGCGGTTGTCCTGCTCTTTGACGTACCTGGTTAATAGCATTATACGCTTTTTGTGTAGGTCCGTTCAATTCATTCTCCGCTTCTGCAAGCATTAACAAAACATGAGCATAACGCATTAAATTGATATCCGGTCCCACCTTCATATTTCCAGGATTAACACCTTCTTCAAATGGTTGAATAAAACGTATCGGACCAAAACCAGTTAAACTTGGTTCATTATTATAAATTACTGCATTATCCGGATAATTAGCCCTTTCAGGAAAACGATAAACAGATGCTACAGTAATACTATTACGTAATCTTTTATCTCTGTTTTCAAACAATTTTTCACGTTCAGCCACTATCAAATCATGATCTGCAGTCCTGGAATTTATCAAATCCTCATCAACAGGAATTGTCAGTGGCGATTCTCCCCAAGGTAACCCATCTATACATTCAAAAGCATTAACTAAATTTCTTTGAACCATCAAAGAACTCCAGCAACAATATACTTCATTCACATTATTACAGATATCAGGAGAGCCATACCGTACAGAGAATATCATTTCTTGCGAATCCATTTGTTTAGACTCAACAAATGCCATACGCAAATCTTCATCCAATGAATATCCTTTTATTTGTTCACAATACTCTACCACTTTACGCATTTGATCCGAATTCGATACACCACACGGGATTCCATTCTCATCGGAAAAGCCGTTAAACATAGTCACTTTTGCCATAAAAGCCAAACAAGCACTTTTCGTCATACGTCCCGGAGCCTCCATATAAGTACGATCATCAAAACCCGCAATAGCTTCTGAAAAATCCTTTATAATTTGATCATAAATATCTTTCCTTGTCACTTTCGGCTGATATTGATTATCCAAAGATAAAAAGTCTGTAAACAGAGGTACCTCTTTATAACACAAATACAACCAATGATAATAATAAGCTCTCAATGCTTTTCCTTGTGCTTCCATATATTTCCGTACTTCATCAGAAATATCGTTACCTTGATATTCAGACAATTTTGTCAAAAATAAATTACAACGAGATATAGCTTTGTATGCCAATGAAAAATTACCGGAAACAAAACCAGTCGTTGTTGGATACAAATCTCCCATCATCATTCTTTTTGTCTGACCATACGTATCCTCATCATATTGGCATAAAGAATTATCAGTCAAGTTATCATAACTAGGCAATGCTTGGGAAAAAACACCCGGCCATTCATATGCTACCGAATAACATGAATTCAAAGCAGATTCAAAATCAGTCTTTTTCTGCCAAAATATGGACTCTGAAGGACTGGAAGGAGGATCTTTTTGTAAAAAATCATCACATGCAATCAATGTAGTCAGAATAGACAATAATCCAACACATAATATTTTCGTTTTCATAAATCAATCTTTTTAAAATTCAACATTTATACCAACTGAACAAATACGATTTTGAGGATATTGTGTAGATACGCCATCTCCTTTTCTTTCCGGGTCAAGTCCTTCGTATTTTGTAAACGTGAGTAAATTGTCTCCAGAAAAATATAACCGTACTTTTTCCATACGTATTTTTTCTGTCAGTTGTTTAGGCAACGTATATCCGATCGTCAAGTTTTTAAGACGAAAATAGGAGGTACTTCTCAAGAAATAACTATTCGTACGAGTATTTTTACCCCCACCCAATGTTTGATAGTACAATCTAGGATATTTTGCATTATATGGATTTTCTTCCGTCCACATTCCCTCTACATAATCTTTCGTCGGAGCTGATCCTTGAAAAAAAGGAGCTTCTCCCCATCTTGGATCTATATAACTTTTTAATCCAGAAACACCTTGTGTCAACAAAGAGATATCAAAACCTTTCCAACTGGCACCTGCATTAAAACCATATTCAAAAGCTGGATATCTACCCGAAATCAACATCCTGTCATCATCATTAACAACTCCATCATTGTTAGCATCTCGGTAACGCAAATCGCCAGGTTGTGTATCATCACTATATTGTTTCGGGGCCTTATCTATTTCCTCTTGAGTTGCAAAAATACCGATGCAATCCAACATATAATAAGAATTATACGGTAAACCTTCTTCCCTAATCACTTTACCGTCTTTTTCCGTCACACCAAAATGACTTAATGTGTTCCGAGTCCTATCCACATAGAATCCCACATTATAATTCAAACCGTCAAATAGACCTCTGGCAATTTGATCGCTCCATGCTACAGATAGTTCTATGCCCTTATCTAACATGGTTCCGTCATTTATAGTTGGTGCGCTCATTCCCAGCAAACCAGAAATTTGAGCAGAACGCAAAATTCCATCTGTTTCTTTTCTATACCAATCGAAAGTTACATTCAACCGATTAAAGAAAGACAAATCTACACCGACATCAGCAATTGTCGTTGTTTCCCATTCTATATCCCGATTAACGTAAGCCGTTTGAGTATAAGCTGAAGAAATTGCACTTTTATCAAACGTATATGAATTAACCTTAGAAATCATAGCTTGATAAGGATACAATCCTATTTCCTGATTTCCCAACTTACCCCAAGAGGCCCTTAACTTCGCATTATTTAACCATGATAAATTCAAATCTTTTATAAATGATTCTTCTGTCAAACGCCAAGCGCCAGAAAAAGAAGGGAACAATCCCCAACGTCCTTCCGGTGACAAGCGGGAAGAACCATCATAACGAGCATTTGCTTCAAACAAATAACGCTCCTTATAATTATAGTTGACACGGAAAAATCCAGACATCAATGCCCATTCTTCCACTTTTCCAGAATTACTCCAATTCGGAGCACCGGCACCTGCATCGATAGTCGGTAAATCAAAATCATAATCTCTTCGATAAGCCTGCAATGTTTCATACTTATTAGACTCCATACTATAACCTGCCATCAATGAAAAATTATGATTTTTGTTAGGTGTTGTAAAATCATACTTCAAATAAGTATACAGATTCGTATAAAACGTCCTATTTTCATCAACAGAATATCCATATCCTCCTTGCATTTCTGCCATCACTCCTGTATGATAATTATAAACCGGCTGTGGATTACCTCTCCAATATTCACTTCTGGTATTAATCTGTCTTACAGCGCCTTTAGTATACCAAGTCAACCCCTTTGCCAAATTAATATCCAACCATAATTGTGTATTTACATCCGTATTGATATCCGTATGACGATGAAGCCCTTCTTCAAAAATCATTGCCATATTTTTATTCATCACCTCATTATCATAAGCTTTTTTTGTATACCTCCTAATACCGGTTCCGTCATCTGGAAGCCAAGGCATATACGTCGGAGCCTGCGACATAGCTGATAAAATAGCATCATCTTGACCATGCCCATAATAAACACGATCACCTTTCATCAAATTTGTAAAGAAACCGACCCGCATCCAATCTGTTGCTTGAGTAGCCAAATCAGCCGTCACATTATACTTTTTGTAATTAGATTCTTTCATGGTACCATCCTGATCCACAAAATTTAAAGCGACATTATAAGTCGTTTTATTAGCTGTGCCTGCCAAACTCAAATTATGCTGATGAACAAATGCCGGATTAAAAGTATAATCTAACCAATCAAAGCTAGGATACTCAACAGAACCATTGGAATTTCGATATTTCTCAATTTCTTCTTCCGGATAAAGACCTCCTTCCCCAGAATTCGTTTTTGCAATATTGAACAAAGTCATATAATCAGCAGAATTGGTTACCAAATCAAACATTTTCGTAGGTGTATGTACCGCAAAATTTCCACTATACGATATAGAAACTTTATCACCATTCGTTGCTCCCTGCTTAGTTGTAATAAGAATTACCCCATTTGCAGCCCTAGCACCATAAATAGCACAAGAAGCAGCATCTTTCAATACAGATACACTTTCAATCATACTTGGATCCAAAGCACTCATATCACCAGGGACACCATTTACCAAAACCAACGGGTTCGACCCAGCTCCAGAAAAAGTACCCACGCCACGTATACGGAATGAAACATTTTCATCACCAGGTTGTCCTGTACCTTGAACGACACGCAATCCGGGAATTTGTCCTTGCAGCATAGTTGAAGTATTCGTCACTGGACGTTTTGTCATTTCTTCCCCGGAAACAGCTGTAACAGCTCCTGTCAAATTTACCTTTTTCTGTGTTCCGTATCCAACAACTACAATCTCATCCAACGTTTGTAAATCTTCTTTTAAAGATATATTCAACAAAGTTTTATTACCAACTTTAACTTCCTGAGATACATAACCTATATAAGAAACAGAAATTATTGCATCCTCCGGTACTTCCAGCATAAAGTTTCCATCAAGATCTGTAATCGTGCCTATAGCTGTACCTTTTACAGACACATTTGCTCCGATAACAGGTTCCCCATTTTGGTCCTTGATTACTCCAGTAATCTTCTTTATTTGATTCGTTTGGGTAGTATGTGGTAATTTCAAAATAATCTGTTTACCAACAATTTCGTAACTAATTTGTTTTCCGGCAAAAGCCTTCGCCAAAATATCTTCCAAACTCTCCTGCTGGCTATCAATTGTGATCTTTTGATTCTGGTCAACCGTTTGGTCCAACATAAAAGTATAATCCGTTTCTTTCTCTATTTGTGTAATGAACTGTTTTAACGTTCTGTTCCTTACAGCCAAATCCAGCTTTTCTGCTTGTGCATACGCAATATTATATACACCAAATGCAGCTAATACCGGAAATAATTTCCAATTTAACTTAAACATGAGTATAGCTTTAAGATTATAAATAAATATCTATATCTTTGCCATTATATATCACTTTTTACTAAGCTCATATGAGCTTAGTAAACCTACAAGTATATATACTTCAAAAGGCATGGAGATTAGGGGTCTCTGTGCCTTTTACGCATAAGGCTAGACGCGTTGCATTTGAAAAAAGTCTACTTATATTTGATCGTCACCTCCTTTCCGTCTAATTTATACTCAATCGGAGTGATCTTATTAATCATCTTCAATAGTTCCGTCAATGACTCCGTCTTAATGGTAAACCAATAAACTTGAAAGGGAGACACATTCGACAATGTAATATCCACTCCATACCAACGTTCTAATTTCTTCCATACCTCTTTTGCCGGTGTACCATCAAACTTCAACAAATTATGATGCCAGCTGGATTCAACCTCTGCATCACAGGGAGTCACCTGACAGGATAAGTTGTTTTTCGACACCATTGCGATCTGATCTGGAGACAGATACGTCAGTAATTGTTGGCTGTCAGCCGAAAGTAAACTTACTTTACCTCGAAGCAAAGCCACCATTATATCTTCTTCGTCGGCATAAGCACTGACATTAAATGCCGTACCATGTACTTTTACATCAACGGCACCGGTCTTGACTATAAAAGGATATTGCGTATCTTTTTGAACATCAAAGAAAGCCTCTCCTTCCAGATTGACAATACGATCTTGTGTACTATACTGATAGTTATAAGACAAACGTGATCCGGAATTCAGCCAGACCAGTGTACCATCAGGAAGAACAAGCTGAGTTTTCTGTCCGGGAGGTGCCATAACTACATTTTCGAACTGAGAAGCCTGCCAGGATTCTTTCTGATCATTCAATAAAAAAGAGAGTGAAAAACCCAAAACTAAAGCAATAACAGCCGCAACCGATGAAACACGTATCAACAATGAACGGGAATACATCGGAATCTGCTTTGCCTTATCGCGGATACGTGCCTGTACCTTATTCCATACCGCTGCTTTATCCGGTATCACAAAGGCAGAGTCATCCACCCGAACTGCTTCCCATTGCCTCTTCAGCTTTTCCAGCAGAAGAGGATGTTCGGCATCTTCGTTCAACCAACGATTTATCTCTTCCAGTTCTGCCTGTGTGCATTGCCGGGATAAATACTTGGCTAGTAGTTTATATGGTATTTGTCGTTCGTTCATTTTCCGTTTCTTTTATTAGTTGACACATAATGCCCCTTAATACCCCCAAAGGAATTTGAAATATTTTTTACTGCACCTTTCTGCAGAAAATTTTCAACACACACCTTTCAGCCTTCAGCCGATTGCATCAATTGTATTTCAATACATACAGCTAAAGCCTAAAACGTGTGTGTTGAAAAACTTATTTAGAGGGATGAATAACTTTATAGGTTTCTCCAGCCTGGGTAGCAAACGAGAATACATTTCCTTTTCTCTTTACCGATACCGGTTTGCCGCTGCATACGACCTCTATCTTTTCTCCTAAAGCAGGGGCATACAATTGGCATTTACCACCTCGTTCACTATGTACTTCCAGGTCAGTGACGGTCGAACCGTCATAGTCGGCAGAGACAACAAAGGCCCCTTTCGCCCGCAAGCGGGTGAAGGAGGCCGGCTGGTTCGTCCAGCAGGGGAACAAGTAGAGTATATTGTCAACTGACTGGAGCATCATGGAGTTGATTGTCTCCACCACGGTAGTCTTCTCCGCGCAATGATGACCATCTACAATCAAAAAGTTTCGTCCGGTGCCTTCAATCAACTTTTTCATACTGTTAATCAAGAGATTCGGATCCATTCCAAGCCTTGCCCACATCACGTATGCACTCAGTCCCAATGCATTCATCGATTCGGTAAACCCTTTTTGTGATACTTCATAGTAATATAAAGTATTGCGTGCAATCTGAAGAGCCGATGAGTCGGAACGCAGGTTCAAGACCTCGCAAGGATAAACAGGGTGCATCTGTATGACATGGTTAGGCAAGTCCCATCCATCTTCATTCTTGGCAAAGACAGGTAATCCCTCATTGGGTTCTTTAGTCGGTTGTATTACTTTATAAGTGGGCAGATGGTTAAGGATGTCTTGCCATTTCTTCCTCCTTGGCTTGTCTACGCCCAACAAGTCACTATATTTGAGCAACAGGCTGAACGTCTGTTCCACGAAAGCCAGATCGGAAGAAGGGTTCACATCCCAGGAGTTTTCATGCGCTCCGGTTGTTATGGAGTAGCGATAAGAATCGCCATAAGGTTCTTTCACCAGATAATCTTCGTAGAAATCTGCACAGAGGCGGATATACGGATAGGCATGGTCGCGCAGAAAGTCCTTATCTCCCGTATATTCGTAATACCAGCTGAACAAAGGGACATTGAAAGGGGCATCCATGGTTTGCTGCCAGTAATAATTATAAAACTCACCGATACCCAATGCTCCTACCGGGAATAATATGCCTCGATACGACTTCCCTTCCAACGACTTATGCACCTTGCCTGCCTCCTCTCTAGCACGGCGCTTTCCTTCGGGTATCAATAATTCAAGTGATTTATAGAAAGGCAAAGCTATCTCTGGCCGGTTGGCAGAAAAGGCACTATAAAAACCTCCCTGGCTGTTGTAATTTAAATGGATGTCGCCATGATACATCATCTCGTCGTCCATGTTCCAGACACCATACATACCACCAGACACGGGTGAACGACGATTATATGCGGAAGCCAGCAGATAGATAGAAGATAAGTATTGCCGATTGAGCAGACTGTCATTCGTCTCCACATACGAACGTGTCCACATATCTTTCCACCAGGCAATCTTATCCACTTTGATACGGTTTACATCTGCTTCATCCACCGCTGCCAACCGGCTTGCAGCCTCTTTTAATCTCGGGGCATTACCTTTTCCTCCACCGGATACAAAGGTTATCACCCAAACAGGATTCTCGGCAGAGACTTTAAAGTCAATCCTGACCATGGCATCAGAAATTTGTAACAGACGCGCTTCAGTTCCTACTATCTTAGTCGAAATTCCGGCACAGCAAATCCATCTTGTCTCCGTGGTCTTTGTTTGCCGAGTAACTTGGGCGATAGGGCCAACGACCGAAGAAGTTGTTTTATAGTACGCAAAGCGACTATCTGCGTATGTATCGACAGATACACTGACTGGTTTCTCCGAAGTGGTAGAAAGCTCTGTTATTATAAAGTTTTCATTCATTCCCATCCAGGAAGTCATAGTGATCGGTTGGTCGGTAGCCGTCTTCATACGTAATTCAGCATTCAACTGATCCATTTCATAACGAAAGACAGTCTTATCCGGGCGGTTGATCGAATAATTCCCGGCATGAACCGGTGAATGAACGGTCAGCGTAACACCACCGACCGGCAATGCTGAAGGGCCGCTCCCCGCCCAATTAGAAAAACCGTCAGTGACGAAATCAACCTTGGATATTTTCAACGTCTGGCTGTTATCGGATGTAAAAGCAACCACTCCCACATCTCCGTTCCCCATATAAGGACCTAAAGGAGCATGGTTACTACGAATTGCGTTCCAGCTGAATGGTTCCTCCCAAAAAGCAGTCATCAATTCCTTTTTCGATTCAAAAAAGAGCGAATCCTTTTTCTCATCAGCAACAGCCACCGCTTCGACTGGCAGTTGTATGAGCAGAATCAAAATTAAAGACCATATACTTCGTATTGTTTTCATCTTTCATTTTCTTTATTAGTCAACATTATTATCTGTGATTACTCAAACAGATTCAGGGAAAGCAGAATAGATAGCATCGACTCATTGGCACGGGATGTTATGTATTCCCGTATCTTCTTTAAAGCAATCCCCATCTGATTCTCAACTGTTTTAACAGATATTTCTTTTACTTGTGCTATTTCTTTGTAGCTTAACCGTTCTTCCCGGCCCAGGATAAAGATTTCCCTACATTTTTCCGGCAGAGATTCAACGGCAGCCTGTAGCAATTGATAGAATAACTCACGATCTATACAATCGACCGACTCATTTTTCTCTAATTCGATGCGGGCCCACTTTTCCAATATGGCAGCATGATTATCTTCGTCACGCAGATAGTTCAGCATCCGATTACGGGCACTGTTATATAAAAAGGTCTTGATGTATGCTATTTCTTTTCCTTCATAGTTCTCCCACAAACTGACAAAAACATCCTGTACTACCCCCTCTATTTCCTGATAATCGTGGGTATAGTAATTCAAGAAGCGGCAGATAATTTCAAAATAGTCATTATATACTTCTTCGAATGTTTTTTCATTAATAATCATGGTAGTACAGTTTCTTCAAAGGACAAATATAACATACTTCCAAGATATAACAAAGAAAGAGCTTGCAGGAACTGGCAGAAAACAGATATGAAAATTAGCCAATACACCCGCAAGCCCAAAATCTCAATCTCACCCTACTCCTGTAAGGCATTAGCCTGTTGACGATCGCATCCGATCAGCAACAGGCTAACAGCAAAACTAACTACTATATTTATATTTTTAATATACGACATACTGTTCGCCCTCAATCTTCAACTCACCGAAACTTCCTTCCGATTTATAAGGCTGGCCTCCGCCGATATATAATTCTACCGGACCTTCTTTCTGAACCAGATTTCCTTTGTCATCTACTAATGCCAACTCTTCCGGGGAAAGCGTAAAAGTAACTGTCTGACTTTCGCCTTTATTCAGATGAATACGTTTGAAGCCTTTCAAGGCACGTAGCGGGACACGGGTATTTCCGTTCTGAGGATGGGAGACATACAACTGAACCACTTCATCACCATCCCGTTTACCGGTATTGGTCACTGTTGTCGTCACCTGGATGCTTTCGCCGGTTTTCACGACAGAAGCATTCGATAACGGCTGATAAGCGAATGTAGTATAGCTCAAGCCATAACCGAACGGATAACGAACATCGCCTTTAAAATAACGATACGTACGGTTCGCCATCGAATAATCTTCGAAATCCGGAAGATCTTCATCATTCATATAGGTAGTCAACGGCATACGGCCAGCCGGGTTATAGTCACCGAAAAGAACATCGGTGATAGCATCACCGGCAGCTTGTCCGCCATACCAGGCCTGGAGGATAGCATCTGCATTGCGGCTCTCCCAGTCGAAGCTCATAACGGAACCGGACATATTGACCAGAATCAACGGACGGCCCGTCTTCTTCAACTCTTTCATCAGTTCTGTCTGAACAGAAGGCAACTTCATCGTTGTACGGTCACCGCTGGCAAAACCACCGTAACCGGCTGCTCCGGCATCACCCGCCTCTCCTTCATAGTCAGCACTGATACCGCCAACAAAGATGATAATGTCTGCTTTCTTAGCCTGAGCAGCCACCTGGGCAAAAGAGGGGGCACCTTCCAGTTTCTGAACAATACCGACACCTGTCAGCGTATCGATCTGAATCGTATTACCAAAACGTTTCTTCAAACTCTTGTACGGGGTTATGATTTCACTTGGAACACCGAAATAATTGGCCAGCAGTGTACTGCCATTATCCATATTCGGACCGATTAAAGCAATTCGTTTAATCTTAGACGCGTTCAGTGGAAGTATATTCTTATTATTCTTCAATAAGACCATCGACTCCTGCGCCATCTTGTAAGCATGTGCCTTATGCGCATCGCATTCGATCACTTCACGCCCGATCGTAGCATACGGTACGCGGTCAGCCGGATCATACATACCCAACTTAAACTGTATTTTGAAAAGACGAGCCAAAGAGACATTAATATCTTTCTCCGAAATAATGCCTTGCTGAACACCTTGCTGAAGTTTCTGATACAAATCACCACACTCCAGATCAGTTCCTTTCAGTACAGCATCTGCTACAGCATCTATATCATTGCTATGCGTTTTATGATGATGAGCAAAATCCTTTACAGCCCAACAGTCGGAAGTCACATAACCATCAAATTTCCACTGGTTACGAAGAATATCCTGTAACAACTCATTGTGGCCACAGCAAGGTTGTCCTTCCAGCCGATTGTAAGCACACATCACCCCATGTACTTTCGCTTTCATCACCAGTTCGCGGAAAGCCGGCAGATAAGTATCCCATAAATCATACAAAGAGGTTCGTGCATCAAAATAGTGCCGATTACCTTCCGGCCCGCTATGTACGGCATAGTGCTTGGCACAAGCTACTGCTTTCAGATAGTGAGAATCACTACCTTCCAAACCACGGACAATAGCCGTTCCCATCTTACCTGTCAGATAAGGATCTTCGCCGTAACACTCCTGACCACGTCCCCAGCGGGGATCACGGAAGATATTGATATTCGGAGTCCAATAGGTAAGTCCACGGTAAATACTTCCGGTCTTTCCTGCTTTCAAATCTTCGTTAAAGAGGGCACGGCCTTCCGAAGAGGTCATATCCCCCATCAGTTGCAAAGCCTCCGTGTCGAAGGTGGCAGCCATACCGATCGCCTGCGGGAAAACAGTCACCTTTTCCTTTGTACGGGCTACGCCATGAAGCGCTTCATTCCACCAGTTATAAGCCGGTATACCTAAGCGGGGAATCGCCGGAGCAGCGTGTTTCATCAACTGAACTTTTTCTTCCAGAGTGAGACGGGAAATAATATCCTGTACACGTACATCCAATGGAAGATCCGGATTCCGGAACGGATACTCATACGTCTGTGCTACCAAACCGTTCAAATAGACAACGGCCAGTAAAACGATACTTTTCAGTTTATTTTTCATGAGATTATCTATTTTATTTTGTTACTTCGACAATGATTTTGCTCTCTTTCAGTCCTTCCGATACGGCAGTCAGTTCAATTGGTTGTCCTGAACGGTCACTGGAAACAAGTACCTGGGCGTATCCTCCGAAAGCATTCCTATGTACATCGCTGCCTGCGGGGAAAACATCCGGCTCGTGGCTGGAAGGATGACCGTTACCCACTCCCAGGATCTTGCCGTTACGGACATCGAAATGAATTCCATTTTCGGCAGTCGGCACTACACGACCTTTGGCATCCAAGACTTTTACGGTGATAATTGCCACGTCATTGCCGTCCCCCTGGATAGCTGAGCCATTTTCACTGACCAGTTGCAGGGAAGCCGGCTTTCCGGTAGTTTCTACCAACTCTGTATATTTCTTTCCGTCCTTCTTTCCTTTAGCCAACAGCTTACCCGAAGCATATTTAACACGCCAGGCAGGAATATCGAACTTCTCAACAGTCTTTTTACCCAGGCTTTTACCGTTGAGGAACAGTTCCACCTCATCCAAATTGGTATACAGATGTACATCGACCGAATCGGTTCCGATTCCATTCCAATGAGGAAGCACGTGCAACACCGGTTCTTCGGTCCACCAGGCTTTATAATACCAGAAAGCATCTTTCGGGAAACCGCAATAATCCAGAATACCGAAATGAGACACCACGCCCGGCCAGTAATGTGCTACCGACTCGCCCCCGTAATCGAAACCGGTCCAGACAAAGGCACCGGCCACAAATTTACGTGCATCTACATAACGCATCCATTCCTGCGCACGGGCACCCCATCCCGGATGATCGCGGTCGTAAGCCTGATGGAAACCTTTGGCGGCATTCGTTTCATAGATACCGCGTGTCATAACCGTGCTTGCCTCTTCTGTGAAGATACAAGGCAGGTTCGGAAATTTCTCATGCACTGCGTCGATATTACCTATCTTATAATAGTTTGATCCTTGTACATCGACAGCATAGGTGAAACCTTCCCCCCAGCTACCGTTCATCGCCGCCGTACACGGACGGGAAGGGTCCAGTTTGCGCTGGACGGCTTTCATGCGCTCAACGATCATACGCCCCTTTTCCGTACCTTGTATCGCAGGTTCTTCGTTTCCAAGACACCAAATGATAATGGACGGATGGTTACGGTCGCGACGAATCACAGTCTTCATCTGATTCAATCCTTCATCACTGGAACTCAATACACGCATTTCATCCATGACCAGCATACCCAGTGTATCACAGGCATTCAACACAGCCGTTGTCGGAGGGTTATGGGATGCACGATATGCATTCACTCCATATTCTTTCAGACGGGCGATTCGCCACGCATTCAGCTGATCCGGAACTGCAATACCTACGCCGGCATGGTCCTGATGGCAACATACGCCCTGGATCTGGACACGTTCGCCATTGAGGAAGAAACCTTCGTTGGCATCGAAACGGATGCTCCGGATTCCGAAAGAGGTATCGTAACTGTCTACGACTTTTCCATCTGCAACAATATCTGTATGCAATGTATAAAGAGTCGGAGTCTTCAATGACCATAAACGGGCATCCGGTACATTCATAAATGTCCCGACTTCTTCCGTCTCCAATGATTTCACGGAAACCTGTGCATCTGCACTGGCTATCTCTTTACCCTGATTGTCTACTATAGTATTCCTTACAATGACATTCGATGTATTTCCACTCTGATTAGTAACTTCTATCTGAGCCTTCACACGGGCTTCTTTCTTCTGCAGATCCACTTCGCTGGTGACAAATGTTCCCCATTGCGGGATATGCACGGGAGCCGTACGGGTCAACCATACATTCCGGTAGATACCGGCACCTTCGTACGACCATAATTCAGAATGGGTTGCATCTACACGTACGGATATCACATTTTCTGCATCCGGTTCATAATTCAGGCATTCAGTCACATCGAATACCAAAGGGACATAACCGCTTTCACCACGTCCCAGATAAATGCCGTTCATCCACACCTGGGCATCACGGAATATACCTTCAAACTCCAGCGTATAACGGTCTCCTTTCACCAGTTCGGGAGTGAACCGTTTCCGGTACCAGCCCACACTATTTTCGGGCGAACGTCCACCCAGTTTACGATATCCTTTCACCTTAAACTGTTCCTTGCTGTAATCCAATGCCATTCCCCAGTCATGTGGCAAAGAGATCTTCTCCCACGTACTGTCATCAAACTTCTGTGTATGAGGAATAGACAGACGCGACTCCTGGTCTGCATTCAATAAGGTCGATTCCTGCAGAAAAGCCACCTTTGAAAACGACAGTGCCTGTCCGTAATTAAAATCCTTTTCCGGATTAGCCGCATGTCCTTTAGCAAAAAGCCAATCTTGATTCAACAACTCTTTTTCCCGCTGTGACTGAGCTCCCATCCAAAGGCCGGGAAGCAATAACATCACCGTAAAAATCAATCTTTTCATTCTTCGATCTTTTGTTTTCTATTCTGCTATTATTGGCAAACTTCCACCTGCGACGTTTGAGTAACGCCATTCTCATTATAAGTATCTATGGTAAAATAATAAGTAACACCCTGATTCAAGCTTCCTATTTCCAGGGTAGTGTCTCCCATTACCTGGAAATTGTTATACAGTTTATCTTCCGCCACACCATAACGAACAATATACCCTTGGGTATGCGGCACTTCATTCCAACTCAGACGTACCCTACACGGATCGGTAAGATCCCGTTTCACTGTAAAGTCATTCACTGCACGCGGCTTACTACCCAGGCCGTTACCGAAGATTCTCAGATCACGGACGGAAAGATTCGACGAGACTGTATATTCTTTATTTTGCAATTTGATATACCGTGCCTTAAACGGAGCCTCGAATTCGATATAGTCATGAGGAGTATCTGTCTTTTTAGTGCTGTAATCTACCACCGGATACCAGTCTTTGCCATTAGCAGAAGCAGAGATCAAATAACTCTGGTAAACATCCGGAACAAAGCCTCGCTGGTTCGCTCCGTATTCGTCGAAATTCACCTGTATTGCCTGAATGGAAGAGAGATTCTGTAAATCGACCTGCAGCCATTCGTCTGCTTTATTCGATGCGGCAACCCATGCCGTGCGGGAATCTTCATCCACCGTATTCTCTGCCGGATAACCATCCAGTGAAGAAGAGACTGTGACCGGTTTCTTATAGGAAAGCAACATCCAGCCAGGCTGATAACTTCCGGCTGTCTGCTCTTTACCTCCGGGCAGATACATCGGATAATCTCCTAAATAAGTATTCGTATACAGGTAACCATCCTTATCGAAACCGGCAGGGAAGAAAGAAACCCTCCGTTCAAACATATGACGGACAGAGATCGAGTTGGTTGCCGCTTTCCAATAGTTTTCGTTACCGACCGTAAACATACAGCCATGTCCGGCACCACCGATAAATCCGGTCGGTTTATACGAAACCGGACTGTTTTCCATATAGGTAAACGGACCGGTAGGAGATGCACTGACATAAGCACCATCCGCATACGACTTCCATTCGGTTCCCGGAGCAGCATATTGTAAATAATACTTGCCTTGATGGGCTGTCATCCAGGCTCCTTCGATATAAGGACGACGGGGAAGTTCGTTCAGTTCCCCTGTCCGTTCCCAACCATGATTTTCCTTATCGCTATTAAAACAAGTGATCACTTCTGTTTTTGCTTCCAATGTATTCAGGTCCAGTACCTGCATATAGATAGGGTCGACAGGCGAACACCCATAGTACATATACAAATTATCCCCTTCCACATAAAAAGCAGGGTCCCAGAAAGACCAGATTTCCTTCACCGGTTCCCACTCTCCTTTTTCCGGAGCGGATGAACGGTACAACATTCCTTTTCCATGCGTGGAGCCCACATAATACAGGTAGTCATTGTGTATAAAAAGCCCCGGTGCATAATCCTCGATGGGCAGCACGGAATCGGTTATAAAAACATGTTTCCAATTAGTAAAATCATCCGAATACCAGTAACCTGACGACTTGGATGCACACAGATAATGTTTCTCTTTGAAGGTTACTACAACCGGATCGGCAGCTTCCCGAATCCCCTCGCCTCCATCTATTTTCATAAACCGGTAATTGAGGTTAACCGGATTACAAAACGTTTTCGGAGACTGGGCTATTTTAGCTTCGATCTGGTGAGAGTCCTGGCAACTTACCCAAAGAGGTACAGCCAGCAAGGTTAGCAATAACTTTTTCATACTTCTTGTATTTATCACATATAAAGATTGAGTTTTCCAGGTATTTACGGGAACAAATATACAGATTAGCAAGTAGATATACAAGAAAAACAGCAACATATACTGTCTTACAAACAATATCTATATGTAATCATCCTACATACAATAAGCTCGCATACTTTCAATACCCTTCCGCTCTTCGTAAAACAAACGATTCTACCTTATCGCCATTGACAAGGCGGTACAGCGTCCAGGTATTTCCGTCTACACCGGCCTCCAGCCTCCAGTCGTAGGACGGGTCCCTGAGAAGTTTCTTCAGCTGCCGGGGGAAAGCATTCGCCCTGCGGGCATCTTCCCAGGTACGGATCGCTTTGAATATCTCGTCTTTCTGCGGGCAACTTTCTACATCTTCCTGGTTGATTGCCAGGAAATAGGTTGCACCGTAGCCGACTGAGATAGCCTGCACATGTTCATATTGTTCTACGGTAGAAGTATCTTTGATCGCAAAATTACCGCCGAATGAAACCGGATAATAATTCGAATAGGTCACATCGCGCAGGTCTTTTCCCTGACTGGTCGCACTTCCCCACTCGCGGGTATCGATATCATACAGGTTACGTCCGCCGCCCACATTCCAGACGCTCTGGTAATGCCAGGAACCTTCCGACAAGGTGGCACCGGAGAAACGGATATAAGGGACATCCAGTTCTTTTGCCCTTTCAAATAGTTTACGGAAGAAACGTTTGGCTGAATAATAACCATGGCCGTTGTTGAACAGGAATTCCTGTCCGTCGAAATCATAAAGGGTCAGACCGCTATGGGCAGCCACCTCTGCATAATATTCGGCAATCTTATCCTGAAGGGCCAGGTTCGGAATCAATCCGTCATAACCGTAATTAATGGTCACCTGCAATTTATAGGCAGGTTCATTAGCCTCATGACTCGTGGCCTGCGTACCCCAATATCCACGGGTTACATTTTGCAATGTATAAGGAGCCGTTTCGGAAACTCCCAGGTAATGGATCAATTCCTTTCCTATTTTTATAATATTCAATTCTTTGCAATGACCTTCCCAACTGGCTATTTCTTCCAGGTATTTCGGATCATCGACCACAATCAGCGTATCCTGGGCTGTAATACTTTTCATCAAAGTGCGTTTCTGCTGATAACACAGGCTGTCGCTGGGGACAGGGCTGGCATCCTTTGTTCCCGGTGCCAGCGAGTTGGTGATGCAGACACGTCCCAGCATCAATCCTTGTGATGCCGCCAGATCGGCAAATTCACGATGTGATTTATTTCCTGAGTTAAAACGGAAAGGCTTCTTTGTCTGAGCTTTTCCGTCCAGATACCCTTCGTTGGCACGGTCGGGACGTAAAAATCCCTGGTCGTAGGCATGGATGGCAGGGAAACCTAACCGGGCGGTATACGAAATAATGCTGTCGTAACGGTTACCGCTGGTCATTACATCCGGACTAAAAGCTGCCGGATCCTTGATCCATTTTCCTTTTACGGTCGGATAAGGCAATCCTTCCGAGAGGACAATATGTTGAATGACATCCAACAGCGCCGTGCTGTCCGGACTACCCCATAAAGCGACGGAAGAGCCGATAAAATCGACACCCGGTATAGGTTCCACATCGATATGGTTCGGTATATTTGCCGGCATGTTCGGGATCAGGGAATAAAAGACCTGGCGCGGTTTACTACGGTCCCTCGACTGATAATTCAGGTAAATGCGTCCCAGGCTATCCACCAAAGCTGCATTTCCGTACATGATCCGGTAATAAGGTTCCTTATTGGCGTAGAAAGCCACATCGCTGATGCCATTCCCTCCCAGGGTAAACACCTGTCCTTCATGCAGGCTGTCCGGTAAGGGGTAACGTTCTTTATCGGGCGTGTGAATGATGTACTGGAAAGGGGCGGCATCGCCTTCGATATCGGGTGTACCGCCTAATGTATTATCGTCGAGAGCGAGCACACCGATACTGTAATTCACCACATCGCTGGTATCACGGGCAACTCCGATAATTTCACCTAACAGGTTGGTGATGTTTGTATAATAGCTTCCCCATTGGATCGCATCGATACCGTTTCTCGGCTCTAAGCTGTTTAATGTCAGTTTGAAATATTTACTATTAGGCTGCAATGCGACTTCGGCCACAGAGCCGTTCGGATATTCCAACGTAAAACACTGAGTTGCGTCATTGAAAACGGCACTTTGCGGTGTGTAAAACACCCTTTTCTCAGAATCGTATAACGACATCAACGGAGAGGGTTTGTCAGTTGGGCTGAACTCGCGGGCCGGTGATACTGTCGTATTTTTCATACTGGTTATATATCCCTTGTCATTCACGCCAATACTGAAATAGTCAGTATTGAAATCCCAGGTCTTTTCGGTCGTACAACTGAAAAGAAGCAAAGAGGCGGCACACAATGAAAGGACTTTCTTATATTCTGTCATAAGGGTTGTTATCAATTTGTTTTTAGTTTATAGTTTACGGACTTACCTGCCTTTACGGTCACTTTATCTTTCCACCCGAGGAAGGCATTGTCGCCCAGCGGACGGGCAGCATCTTCTGCATTCTCAGCAAAAAGGGTGACAGTAGCATCGTAAGCAGTCGGGTTCGTAATTTGCAGGACTAACTGTTTCTTGTTCTGTTTGATTACCTTCGCTTCTACATGGTCAAATACATAAAGGGAACCGAGATCTGTCCGCACATAAATACCCGGGATTTCCAATGCCATCATAGCACCGTTTGTTTCGTTCCAACCAGTCTTGCCGCCGTCTCCGCGA
This sequence comes from Parabacteroides goldsteinii, assembly GCF_015550595.1. Taxonomy (GTDB): domain Bacteria; phylum Bacteroidota; class Bacteroidia; order Bacteroidales; family Tannerellaceae; genus Parabacteroides; species Parabacteroides leei. The sequence goes on along the minus strand of NZ_JADNBB010000002.1, from coordinate 233,413 downwards.
GAACCACGGCTGTCGGCATCACAATAAGTCAGACGTTCTGTAATCTTTCCATTGGGTTGTATGCCTTCTGCATGGGCATGAATCACGTCACGGAGTAATTCCGCATAAGAAACATCGCCGGTAGAACGATATAATTTGAACAAGGCATCTCCTGATTGCGTACAAAAACCCGGAGCTCCATGCTTATTCTGCGTACTTGCCCAAACGGCACCAGTCAGATTGGCCCCCAGTTTTGCCAATGGGGTATCTTCCGGCAGACGGTAAGGGAAAGAGACTGTCCAGGTAGCACATAGATTTGCCAGATCGGCTGATTGTTTTAGATATTGTTCTTTCCCTGTCACTTCATAAAGTGTCATTAAAGAAGTAAGCAGAGCAACCGCCGTTTCGGAGTCTGCATTTTGAAGGATATCACCGCAACCTCCGGAGGTAAAGCCGACTAAAGCAAAATTATCGTAATAGTCAGCAGCAGCTTCGCAGGCTACTTCCAGATAAGAAGGATTAGTATAATATTCGGAAGCCAGAGCCAGTCCGGCCACTGCCATTGCTCCGCTCGTCGTATTATATACAGCTACGTCGCCTGTTTCCACATCCAGATAATTACCCCATGTTCCCTCTTTTTTCCAGGTATTGACAAAGGCATCTGCCAACAGACGCACATTCGTTTCCCAACCGGTATCGATGGCATTGGCTTTCCCCTGTTCCTTCAATAACATAAATTGTTTGACCATCCAGTAAAGCACATCGCCGTTTTTACGGGTCAGGCCGATTCCCGGATTGTTGACCGCCGCATCACGGTATAAGACTTTCCCGTCCGATCCGAGAACATCATAATAGTAACCGCTTTTTCCTTTTGCACGCGGCAGTCCGAAGTCGAACGTATTTTTCACTTTCCGTAAATGCTCCTCATCGCCTAAAGCCAGCATCGGATAGGTATTCATCAGACCGCCAATCCAGCCGTAAGAGATCCAGTCGGCATTCTCGGGGCAGTAATATTCCCACTGGTCACCCACATAATAGCGATCATCGATATTCCGTACCATACGTGCCAGTACTTCGCTCATCGGCATCAGATTACGGGGAGCTTCCCCGGCAGTATGCAGTTTACGATCTTTCATAAAGCGGGTCAGCAATTCCGGAACATCTTCACAGGGAAAAGTGATCTCGGTAACCCGTATAACGATTTTGTCTCCTTTCTTCACCTGTATTCCCCGGTCGGGACTTTTACTGAAACCGATAAATTCCGGTTTACGTTCCCGCACTCCCGGAGCACTGATGACAAAAGAGGCAATACTGCGATCCGGTGTTTCTTCAACGATCAGGGCATGATCCAATAATTGCTTATTCCATTCGATACCCTGGTCGGTCAGTAAAATCGTTCCGGACTTCTTCCCCCGTTCCAGCATCGTCATGGCCGGAGTCGCCGCATTACTGACATTGACCTCCAAACGGGAGGAAGCTCCGAACTCAGGAGAAAGCTGCGGAATCGGATTGGAAGTCAGAGCCAGATCCTTCCGGTTATAATCTGTCTTATCGAGCCCTGTAGCATACGAACGGTTGACAATACGTTGCCTGTTACCATTATAAACGGAAGAAGGGATCATCACATAATTATCACTTGTCCAGCCATACCGGTCGAATGCCACTGCCACGCCGGCATCTTTCATATCCCGTCTGGCTGTAAAAGAAAAAGTATACAGTTTGCCTCCATTAGCCATTGTCTGTTCGGTCCGTACCTCCCAGGCAGAAGACGAAATGATCTCTTCACAATGCTTTAACTCGGCTTCATTGTAAGAACACTCCAGCAAACGGATATTTTTAGTTATATCCTTCACTACCGGTAACCAGCTTTCTTTCTCTGAAAGCTGCGGAATTTTCTTATCAGCATGAACCTTCCTCCCGGAAGGTTCTGCCGACAAGTTCTGCATAAAAGCAGAGCATACAAAAAGACTAATACATATAAAAACACACTTATTGAATTTCATTTGCTTATTTCTCCAGAATTAATGATAACGGCTGGTAAGCCTTCAAGTTAATAGCTATTTTATTTTGTTTTACAGGAAAGGATTTTCCCTGACGTTCTCCACGCAAATTACAATACTGAGCCGTACGATAACCGCAATCAGGTAATGTGATCACACATTCACCCGCATCCCCTGCCTGTTCCCAGACACGTAGGACTTCTCCGTCTCCGTCCGTATTGGCCCCGAAGGCTGTAACCAGAACTCCTTTCTTCGACAACTGTATTCCTTCTGCCGACACAGGCAGTTCGCCACCTTTCCCTTCCCGGTAAACAGCCATAAGAGGCACACGTGTTTCTTCTGTCGGAGTAATCAGTGAAGGCTCATTTTTATATTCATCGACCGACCATAAATAGACCTTCGCCGACAGGGCACCTTCCACCCACTCTGTAAAGTTTGTTCCCCACTGGGTATTGAACAGATTGACAAACACATTCGCTCTTTGAGGAATAAAGTCACCGGTAAAACGATACAACCCCGGGCGATCCAGGCTGACTGCCGGAGCATTCGGAGTATTCAATCCGAATCCCTTTCCTTTCGGGTCGACAACAGCCATCCCCGTATTCAGAAAATAATAATCATGATTAGACCGCTTTATAAAATCCGTAGCCGGATTAACAACAGCCCCCGTACGTCCTAAATGGAAAGTCGGCTGAGAGACATTGAATGGAAATGCCAGCCATCCGCCTTCCGGTTGCATATCGGCTCGCTTGTTCTGCATCCCCCAACAGATTTCCAGGTAAGGAGAATCTTCATAAAGCGTATAGGTCAAGGTATAATCTTCACCACGGCTGGTACGGCAGAAGGCTGTGGCTTCCACTGAGTGTACTGTTTGATTATAAATAATCCGTAAAGCTCTACCTTTTATCTTTTCATACTTTAAAGCCGGATCGACCGGACGTCCCATCTCAGGATCTGCCCAACCGTGATGACCCGGTTTAACGTATGCCTTGTTATATCGTTCGATCTCTTCATTACCAAATTTCTCATGAATAAACTCACCAAAGCTGTATTCATTGCCGGTATCGACCATCTCCTGTTGCCGTTTCTTATCCCAAACAGACAACAGGGCACCGTTTTCCGGTGAAATAACGACTTTGAAATAGGGATTCTCAATAACATTTTCTGCCTGATCGACACGAATGGTATGAGCCTTTTCCGAAACAGGTTCAGTTATCACCGAATATGTTTTATATCCCAAAGTAGGTACATCACGAGCGGTAAATGAGAGATAGTTACCCTCAATGTAAACAGGAATGACCTCACCGGTCTGTTCGTCTTTCAATCCATAAACAGTAAATTTCTTCTGATACACATCCATAAACAAGGAAACGACACCCGAACGTTTCCAGGGTAACGGGTTATATACCACCACCTTCTGCCCATCCCCTTCTACGGCATTGGCCAGATTACGCATGTCTTTACGCAAAGAGGGGATAAGATATTGTTTCGACCGATGTACCCGGTTAGCCTTTTCATTCCATGATTCTTCAATAAAATCATAAGCACCTTTCGCACGATCTATTACAAACGGATCGCCATATTTCCAGAAAGCCTGGTGACCGTGGCTGATTGCCAGTCCGAAAGTATGTTCGTCAAATAATACCGACTGTTCAACAGCCTTGTCGACATACGGTTTCACAGGTTCAGCTTTTACGTTCCAGCCTTTCAGCAACGTGTTCAAGGTCTCTTCATTATAGATCAGACGTTGCATCGATTTGTTGATCTTCACCTCTTTGGGCATCGACATATAACCATGAATCCAGGTGTCGGGCATATCTCCGCGTACCACAGGAATAGATGGATTTTCTTTCATCAATGTATCGTAAAAATCTTCCAGTTGTCCTATCCTGACCCTGGCTCCGGGCACTTTCTTACGGGCTTCTTCCAATACAGCCGCAACCTCTTCCGGTTTCGGAGCTCCGGTATTTTCATGTGTATGGATCATGGCTAACCATGTTTTATGTTTCCACCCTTCAGGCGGCAAAACACCTGATCCATAATATTCAGCCCAGTTAAACGTCAGTAACCGGGAGCCGTCAGGACCTTCCCACCAGAACAATGTCGGAAGTTCCGGAGAAACTGACCCCGGATTACATCCGATATGTAAAATCTTTACTCCTGCCTGTGTCAGCAGTGTTGGTAAAATCCAGGAATGACTGGGAACGTCAGTCAGTTTTGCCCCTCTTGTCAGCGGATGTCCATACGTCCGGTTGATATTGGAAGAATATGACATTCCGCGTACAAGCGTTTCCAGATCGCTCGATTCTGTCTCAAAGGTAAAAGGAAGCGCATGTACCCTGAAACGACCCTCTTTTAAGGCAGCCTCAATACCCGGCTTACAGTCTGCCGATACATTTTCCAGAATATATTTCATAGGCCAACCGGGAAGAGTCCATACAAACTGCTCTTCCCGTGGTAATTTATTTGTTACATTTACAGAATGCAGTGTCTCATCCATCATAGAAGTAGTATATTTCTGAAGGATTGATTCCGCCCAGTCCGTGTATCCGATATCAAAATGCATTTTAAATACGATTATGATATCCTCTACCGGCGTCTTTTCAGAACCTTTATCAACATCTATCGCAGCAATCTGTGCGTTTGACCGGGATATAAATAATGCCAGTACAATAAATAGTAGAATTCGTTTCATATATAAGTATAAATTTATATTACTTCTTCTCAAAAACGAACCATTCCAGATTCATTAAATCAACATCCTTTGTATTCGGATCAACCGCTTTAAAGACCAAGACCAGTGCATGTTTCCCTGTCACCGGTTTGATTTTCGTTTCATGAATAGCATACGCCGTCTCACCCTGCATCGGAGCTAACTCGCTGGTTCCGATCAGTTCGCCCTCCGGACTATCCAGGTGAATTTCGATCTTAGCTGCTTTGTTTTTACCCCAGGTCTTACATATGAAATGATTGACATCCGAACCGGTAAAATCATAATATTTCCAATAAGCATGATCGCCATCGCGAACAGCAGCCAAATACTCGACAGGAATATCATTCTCCGGACGACGTACGGATACCATTACATTACCAGACATCAGACAAGCCCTGGCAGCATCCATCCGGTATAAAGGAGAGATAGGTCCGCCAATTCCCTGCGTAGTCATTTCCACTTTTGGGATCGTCCCGTCCGGATTGAAAGAGATTGGCTCCAGACAAGCCTTTCGCATGGTCGCACTTGCATGAGTAGGGCGATGATAAGCAATATACCACCGACCGTTGATTTCAGTAATACAGCCATGGTTATTTACCAAATTCCGGCCACTGCCCCAATTATCAACGATAACACCTCTATAAGTATAAGGACCTAACGGAGAAGTTGATGTCGCATAATCCAACGTCGCACAGTTGGATTCTCCATGCTGCGAATGACTTCCATACACAAAATAATAAATACCATTTCTTTTTCGGACAGAACTGCCTTCGTTGAAGAAATGTGTTTCATACGTCAGCAAGCTATCGTGTACGGCTCCTTCTATCGAAAGCATATCTTTACTCAACTTCGCCCCTTTGGCATACCCCTGCCCCCAAAACAGGTAGGCTTGTCCGTCATCGTCTATGAACACGGACGGGTCGATACCTTTTATGCCCTCTATCACTTTTCCATCCTTAAACGGACCGTAAGGAGAAGAGGAAACAGCCACACCTTCATCATCACCCCCTCCGGCCAAACAATAATACAGATAATATTTCCCGCCATGATGAATACAATCCGGAGCGTATAAGATCCTGTCGGTATAATCCACTTGTTTACCCGGTCCTTCAGTAGCAAATGAAAATTGTTCCACACTCCAGTTCACAAGGTCGGACGAAGAAAGCACGTTATAGGAACGCGAACACCAGGCGTTACCAGGTTCATCACGCGATCCGTAGACATAGACACGTCCATCGGGCATCTGTCTTACCTCCGGATCAGCAATATATACCCCCGGAGGGGCGATAGGGTTAAGCATTCGGTTTGTTGAAACGGGGATGATATTATCATCCGATACCTGTTTCGCATCAAACTGACAACAGGTAAGCAGCCCTCCCATAAGCAGGCTGCCCACCAGAAATAAATGATTCTTATATGACATTGACTGTTATTTTAAGTTAGGCCACACTTTTATACGATTGGAAGAAGGTAAACTTTCTACCGGTCCCACAACCGGGGACGTAGAACGTTCCTTACCGAAATAGTCTTTCTCCAAGCAGAAAGGAGTACCGTCAAAGTTCTCAAACGGAAATCCGGTCAACTGGGTAATACCAAGGCGGTCGGCATCAATTCCTTTCCCTTTGAAAGAAGATAGTTCTTGCAGATTAATGTCACTAACGAGATACACTTCTCCATCTGCCGTTTCTTCCACTTTTAGTTTCGGATCGACAGCCTTTTCTACCCAATCCTGCGTTTTATTCGTCATAGGCAGGGCTCCGTTAAGAAACAGATTGTTGTCTGCATAGATCGGCCGTTGAGATACATCGAACACCACCATACCATATCTCAACTTACTGTTCTCCCCTCCGATAAAGATATTATTATAGAAGCGATGGTCGCCTTCAGTAATAGTCCGGATACCTTTCACCTCAGTTGAATGATTCAAATGATACGGAGTATAGCGTTGATCGTCCAAACGATTGATATCTCCTGAGAAAATATTATGCAGGTACGCGCCTCCATCAGTATTTTCCTGTATTGTGCGTGGCGATAAAGAGATGTTATTATCTACTATGTAAGGACCGTGAGAAACTTCAAAGAACAAATCCTGAGCCAGATTATCATATAGCAAATTGGATGATACCCGGGCTCCCTGAGCCATCCAGTCCAACCAAATCCCATAATTACCGGATTTATGGATCCGATTATGATGAATATAAGTATCTATCGCACCATGCAATTTGATACCTGCCATTTCTGCGCCGCCAAATTGCTGCTTCACTAAGATATTATAAATATGATTTCCATATATTTCACTGAACGCAGCTCCCATACTACCACAAATACCGGTCTGTTCGCAATCGGAAATAATATTATTCCGAACGATATGTGAGCCGACATTATCCTTGCTCCAACCACGGCGTAGCGTATTAAATATGACTTCGATATAATGCAATGTGCCATCCAAACGTGGATCGTTGCACTCCAGGTTATGCCCACTGGCACGTTCTTTTCCTAAGGTAATACCGTTGCTACGGGAGTTTTTGATGACATTGTCTTCAATAATCCAACCTTTACTCCAATGAGGAGCGACCATACCGACCTGTTCAGCCGTCGGGGCAGCCCATTGCGTAGCTGCCTGGCTGATATGGAAGCCACGAATTGTGATGTAATTCAGTCCTTCACGAGTCGGATAGAAGCAGGTAGGGCGAACTGAAACCTCTACTGTTTCCTTATTCGGATCGACGTTTCCAAAGTTTGCATAAATAGTTGTATTGTCAGCGTCCACCTCTGCAAACCAAACATTCGTACATCCTTGCGGATCACGGATCGTACGAAGTGTATCCGGTGCGAACACCTTATCCAAACAAAATTCTTCATACAGTGAAACATCATTCAGATAAACATCTCCCGTATGGTGAACCCGCTCTGACCAGAGCCAGTCGCCATACAGACGGTCGTTGAACGGATTATAATTTCCAAAGAATGTATTCGGCAAAACAACCTTCCATACGCCTTTGCCTTTCTTCTCTTTTTTCCAGCCCGTTACTAATTCCGAGCCTTTGATTTCAGCCTTTTCACCATCGGCTACCCGATACAGGATACGTTTACCTTCCCGTTCCCCGCCGCTCAGTGGATTCACCCATTCACGATAAGTTCCGTTATGAACCGTAACCGTATCTCCCGGCAAAGCCTTCTGAGCAGCCCGGTTAATTGTTTTGAAAGGGGATGAAGCATCACCATTATTGGCATCACTTCCTTTAACCGACACATGATATTCTCTGGCTGACAACATATTTCCGCACAAACAGAACATCGAGATAAAGCATAGTATCTTTTTCATGGTTCAAATATTAATTAGTATCACATTTATTTAATGACGCAAATATAAAGGCAGCTATCCCCATTTAAAATAGCAAATAGCTGCCTATTTCGTGGATTATTATTGCTTATTATTGCTACATAAATCAAATAACCGGTACCTCACCCTTCATTTCAAAGAGAAGCTCGCCGCCCTGCAGCACCTCGTCAAACGTAATATACGTTCGATTCAGAAGCTGTCCGTTCAGAAAAACCTTGTCTACGTAAATATTCTTTTCCGACAAGTTGTTAGCCTTGATAACAAAGCTTTTCCCCGAAGAGAGCTTAATTGTTGCCTTCTGAAACAAAGGGGCACCCAGTTCATATTGCCCGGAAGCCGGGTTCATCGGATAGAAGCCTAACGAACTAAAGACATACCAGGCACTCATCTGTCCCGTATCTTCATTACCACAAATACCATCCGGAGTATTATTATAGAGAGTTGTCAATACCTGATTGACATACTTTTGCGTCTTGTCTGGACGGCCTACCCGGTTATACATATAAACGGTATGATGCCCCGGTTCATTGCCATGTGCATACTGCCCGATCAGTCCGGTAATATCACCGGAGACATTCTCTCCGCGCAATTCGGAAGACATGCCGAAAAGCGTATCCAGTCGTGCCTCCAATGACTCATTGCCTCCCAACAAACCGGCCAGTCCTTCCACATCGTGAGGGACAAAGAAAGTCCACTGCCAACCATTGCCCTCACAATAATCATCCCTGCGATGAGAAGAGGCCAACGGGTCGAAAGGCGTACGCCAACTGCCATCCTTCAGCCGCCCTCGCGCCAACAAGGTGGTCGGGTCGATCACATTCCGATAGTTGAGCGAACGATTTGCAAAGTAAGCGGCCTCCTTTTGTGCACCAATCGCTTCAGCTAAACGAGCCAGTGCATAATCATCGAACGCATACTCCAGCGTACGCGCTACCGACTCCATCTCCATATCGCAAGGAACATATCCATATTTCTTATAGTTCTCCAATCCGACAAAATAGCCCATGGAAGAGCCGCACGTATCTTTCATAGCCGATGCCACCATAGCCTCCAGCGCCAACCTGGCATCGAAACCACGGATGCCATTCAGATAGGCGTTCGCTATCACCGGCAACGAATGAATACCTGTCATCTGATAGTTCTCAATGCCCCACAACGTCCATATCGGCAACTGTCCGGCATATTTGTAATGCTCCAGCAACGTCTTTATATAATCATTCGCCACTACCGGATTCAACATCGCCAATAAAGGACAAGCCGCCCGGAACGTATCCCAAAAACCGACCACACCTCCGTAATAATCAAAACCATCGGTTTGATGCACCTGCCAGTCCGGCCCTCTGAAACGATTGTCCACGTCCGACAACAGGAACGGATACAGCATGACATTGTGTAAAGAGGTATAAAAAAGCTCTTTCTTCTTCGGGTCGTCGGTCTCTACCTCGATTTGTCCCAACGTACGGCTCCAAACATCGAAAGCCGATTCCCTGATATCCTCAAATGTCTTTCCTTTCGTTTCCGACAACAAATTGGCGGCAGCCCCTTCCATGCTCACCGATGAGAGTGCCGTTCTGACTACCAGTTCCCCCTGTCCATCTTCAAAGGTAAGTAGCGCCTTGACATTGCGTCCCTCGGCAGCAGCGGTCTCCTCGACGCGCCGGTCGTCTACATACAAGGCACACGTTTTGATGGGTGAAGAGAAGGTAGAATAGAAATAGACCTGTTGTTTCGGTGTCCAGCCATTTGAAAAACGATAGCCGCGAATCGTGTACGGGTCGACCTTCTCAAACGCAGAGGCATATACCGTATCCACATCGTGCTCGGCTTGTATGGTACAAGCACTTTCAGAACCATACTTCAAATCGACAATTACCGGCATTTCTCCTAGGGATGCATACTTGTAGCGTTGTATCCCACACCGGCGGGAAGCGGTCAACTCTACCGTCAATTGCCTATCATACAATTTAACCGAATAATAGCCCGGTTCCGCCTTTTCTTCCTGATGCGACAAAGCCGCCTGGTATTGTTTAGAGTACAATTCATCCTCGCCTGTCGGCTGATTCAAGGGTAACGGCATAAACAAGATGTCCAGGAAGTCGGCACATCCGCCTCCGCTTTTATGCAGATGACTAAATCCTAAAACAGTCGGATCGTCATAATGATAGCCTGCACCATAAGGACGCGTATCCGCACCAATCTGCATCATGCCGAACGGTACGGAGGCGACAGGAGACACCCTGCCCTCCCAAGCCGTACCAATCCATTTATTTACATAGCGGTTATTCGAATCTGCGGCATCCTTACATCCTGTAGCCAACAGACCGCAAACGCATCCGCCAATCAGTAACCATAACAACTTTTTCATATCTATCTCCCTATTTCATTCAATCAACCTATACTTTATTCTTCTATCAGGAACCAGGACACACCCTGCGCCTTTATCGAAACCGGCAGCAGTAATTCACCTTCCCGGTTCAAAGAGAAGTTCTGTTTGCTTCCGTCTGAAGAGGTGACCGTAGCCTTGCCTTTCAAGCCCGTATAATACAGAGGCAAACGCATCTCTTTAGTGATATCCCTGTCAGTCGGATTAAACACAACCACCATACCTTTATGACGGATGAAAGGATTCACGTGCATCATGCAATCCAGGTCGCGGCCGGTCGGACGGCTGACGTGGATAATATCAGAAGTCAATATGTCGCGATACTTCTTAAACCAGTTGATGCAACGAGACACCATCTGCTTTGTCTCCGGCGTATCATACAAGCGATTTCCGCGAATAGTCAGATGGCAACCGCTTCCCAAGAACTGCATCAACTGCGCTTCATAGCGATCCAAATTGTCGCAAAGAGGCTCCAGGCCTACGCGCGGATCGTTCGTATAGAAGCCGACCAGCTGTAAGGTCATCCATCCCATAGTCGGAATCTTATGCCAGGTTCCGTCATAGATATACTGACGGCCTAACAAGAGCTGCTGTTGCGGAGTCAGGTTGGCACTGGCTTCACGGTATCCCATTCCGGTTGAGTTTTGCCCGTTGAGGAAATACCAGTCGGGAATAGGGATATACATACCTCGGCGTTGCAGTTCATGAATAACCTCTACCTGCGTTTTCCATTGCTGCCACTGCGAATCTTCCAACCGCGTATGGTGAGGATGAACAGTTGAAGCACACGGATCACCGTGGTACGGTCCATCCATATTATACGTCATAAATCCGGTCTTATCGAAAAACTCCCACATTTTCGAATAGTATGTATCTTTCCACTCACTGGCAATGCAGACGCTCTGACCGAAAAGGCTACCCGGTTTTCCTGTTTCCGGATGAACGCAATCCACCTCGGCACCTCGCCCGCGAGAGGCAACCTGCAACTCGTAGCCTCCCATCACAATACCACGCTCTTTAGCGTATGTCGCCACCCGGCGCCACAACTGCACATAAACCGAATCCAGGTTGTCATGACTGACACCCGGCCAGGCTTGAATATCCAGTTGTTCAAGTCCCAGTTCGGCAGCCTGGTCAATCAGTGCTTTCAACTTTGTTTCATCGTGCGAAGTAATGCCAGCAGAAATCAACGACTCAGTAGTCTGCGGAGCCAGTTTCTTATACATCCGGCGATGTCCGAGCGACTGGCGTTCGCGGTCGTCACTATCCTGCAACAATTCGAAGGTGATATATGATTTGAAGGGAACCTCTTTGCTTACTTTCGTATAAGGTCCCATCGGCAATTTACTCAGTAATAAGTTATGATGCGGAAAGCCAAGGAACTTATCCTCCGCCTGATTATGACTGGCCCAGGTATTGTAGTCTTTGTCAACCGTCCATTTGGTAGTAGAGCTGCCCACATGATAAGGCTTGGGGGTACCGGCGTAATGCATCAACGCACTACCCTCTATATCCGCATTCACCAACGCAAAGGAAAAATCACTCTCCACATGCAGACGCTTCACCTGGTCCTGGTTAACAGCCAGCACTTCACACTCCATCTCATTTAGCAGCACTTCCTTTTCTCCTTCATTAATCACCTCAATCCATTTGGCAATCACAGGCAATCCCTGATAGATTTCATAGTTTACTTTCACCTGTATGTCTTTCACCTCCACCATACTTTCAGTCGGCACGAAAGTCATCTCCATGCGCAATCCCTTGGCAGGCCAGTCTGCCGGAACGGCATTATATTTCGGTGTCCATGGATAACGCATCAGCGGAAGGCCGGTTTCCACTTTCTCCAGTGTAAACGCCAGGTCGGAAGCCTCCATTTCCGTATACCAACTATCCAATAGATAAGACAATTCTGGCTGCCCTTTCAATCCGCCGACTTCATACCATACACTGTCAATGCAAACACGTGCTTCCGGCTTCACCGCCCGTAAGAATTCAGCCTCATTCGAATGATTCTTATATCCTACACAGGCAATATTCTCACCGACATAAAAGGTACGTGAAACTAACCCGTTATTCAACTGTAGGTTGGATGTCAACCCATCTTTCGATTTCTGTACATACAAACAGGCCGGTTCTTCTACCTGACTGATCAGCCAGTCTTTTTCCTGACGAACATCGGGGAGCTCTGTAACAATCTTCTTGCCCGCACTCGCCTGTTCCAGTTGTTGCACCAAGGTACGGCGTTCGGCCAAGCGTTGTTTGCTTGTCTCTTTTATCTTTTTATAATCCAGCAGGAAATCAGATTCGGGATTAAACTTTCCGGTGGCGAATGTACTGTATCTTACTTCATATATTTCACCGTAAAAGGCCTCTTTTCCCTCTTCCGAAACGGCAATGGAGAAATGAGGAGCCACGGCTTTGGTCGGCTTGAATGTCCCGGTCTTTTTCCCGTTCATCCAGACAGAGCCTTTTCCATCTTCCACTACCATAGCGAGATGCGTCCAGGCGTTATTGGACACTTCGCCGATTTCAACACGTCCCGTGCCGCCGGAGATTAGAAACCAATGACCTTTCTGATGCGTAAATACGTATCCTTCCTTGGTTGTACCATTGGATAACAAGACCTGTTCCTGCTCTTCTTCCTGCGTATTCAGTCGGGGCTTCACCCATATTTCCAATACCTGATTGTCAGTCGGAAAACCTACAGCTTCTGCCAGTTTATATCCGTCGCCATTACCGTTAAACAAAATACCACCTTCTCCTTTCATCTTTTTGTCACCGGGCGCATCGGCATAGAAGACAGGGCGACCAACAGCAACCAGTTCGCCTTTTCCGGCCAACGGCGTTAATTTCTCGGGTGCCACGGCGTAAGTAACATTTCCTGACTTTCCAAAGTTATAATGTACGATAGGTCTCACTTTTGCTTCTGCCAACAGAGTCAAAGCCATCAACGCTGCCCCCATCGTCATCCTTTTCAAATTCATAGACTTTTATATTTTTCAGATTAGACTTAAATCAACTATTACTACTCGTTTATATTAAAGACACTTCTTGTACCTAAAACATTTAGACCAAAGAGTTAAAAAACACAAATGAGATAAACATCCAATCTCCATACTACCTTTGTCAAAATATCTTTTGTCATTCTTTCCCCTATTGCTTTGTCCTCTACGTATCTACCATCGAACATGAACCGAAATAGGTCACTGTTGAAAAGTTAAGGATTATCATTTCGACTGTTTTTATAAGCAACTAATAGTCATTTCAACATCCGAAACAGAAAGTCCTGGCTACCAATAAAAAAACCAGCCAAGATACAAATCTTTCAATAACAAAATGTCAGTTGTAAAAGTATTGTAGAAAAAAGGCTTTTAGAAGAAAAAAAGATGATTTTTCCTCTTCTAAAAGCCCTTTTTAATCATTGTACTCTGGAAAATGAATTTTCCTCGGAGTCATTCGCGATCAGCTGGGAGCTAAATTCAATTATCTGGGACTTCGTCGCAATTACCTCAGAGATGATCTCAAATCAAAAGAACGAACTCTCTCGCCATTCTCCATTTGATAAAGTATCCAGCCACTATTGTCTGCCTTTTCTTCCAAACGCCAGCTGAGTGCCGGGTTTTGCAACATCTTTTTGATGTAAGTAGGGAAAGCGTCGGCACGACGAGCTTCCTCCCAAGTACGGATGACGTTAAAGATGGCATACTTTTGCGGACAACTTTCCACGTCTTTCTGACCTATCTTGAACGCGTATGTACAACCATAACCGACAGCCGTAGCCTCGATATGTTCAAAATCTTCTACAGTAGATTTCTCCGTGATAGGGAAATTACCTCCAAATGACGACGGGAAGAAGTTGGCATAAGTAACATCGCGCAGGTCTTTCCCCTGGCTGGTCGTACTACCCCATACACGTTTCTTTACATCATAAATATTCAAACCACCTCCCACATTCCAAATACTCTGGTAATGCCAGGAACCTTCCGACAGGGTTGCTCCCGTAAAACGGATATCCGGCAAACCATAATCTTTTGCTTGTGCAAACATATTCCGGAAGAAACGTTTCACGGAATAAGAGCCGAATCCTGTATGGAAATAAAACTCTTGTCCATCGTAATCGAACATACCAAGTCCGCTATTCTTGCATATATCAGCATAATGACGCGCCAACTCGTCCTGCAATTCCAGGTTCGGGATCAATCCTGCGTATGCTCCTCCCACAGCCGGTTGAAGTTTATCTACAGCATTGCCTTTGGCATGGGCTACAGCCTCAGTTCCCCAATAACCGCGTGTCACTTTCATCAAGCGATACGGTTTCTCTTTGGTTACGCCTAAATAGTGAATCAACTCCTTACCGATCTTCACCATGTTCAATTCCTTACTATTCCCCTCCCAACAAGCGATCTCTTCCAGATGAGTCGGATCATCGATATAAACCAGCGTGTCAGTTTCATTCAAGTCGGCCGTCAAGAAACGACGATGCAAGATACAGATACTGTCCGATGGGACCGGGCTGCAATCCTTGGTACCAGGTGCCATGGAGTTGGATATGGAGGTACGTCCCAGAATCAAACCATCCTTCGCCAAAAGATCGGCATACTCACGGGTTGACAAATCCTTGTCCGTAAAATGATACCGTTTCTTTTCATGGTTCGGTCCGTCGATGAAACCGCCATTCCCCCTATCGGCATGCAAGAAAGGCTGGTCGTACGTATGAATCACTTTCAATCCCATCTGTTTGGCATACGAAGCGACACTATCCATCAGTCCGCCGTAGGTACATATATCCGGCATGAAGTTAGTAGGATCTTTTACCCACTTACCCTGGAAAGTAGGATAAGGCAATCCTTCATTCAACACGATATCCTGAATAACTTCCATCAAAGCCGTACTGTCGGGGCTACCCCACAAAGCGATGGACGAGCCGATGAAGTCCACTCCGGGCACATCCTGACGCATCATGTGGTTAGGTTCATTGTTTTGGAAGATAGGATTACCCTCCGGAGAATAGATCATCTTACCTTTCCGGCGGTCACGCGAATGATACCGGATATTGATTCGTCCGTTGCAATCGACAAAAGCCGTTGTCCCATATAAAATACGGAAGTACGGTTCCTTCCGGTTATAAAAAGCCACATCATTGATACCATCGCCCCCCATCGTAAACTGTTGCCCCTCATGCAAGGTAAGCGGCAGTGGATGATTTACAGGATCAGGCGTGTGGGCGATATACCCCGAAGGACCTGTTTCGGAAGTATAACGCGATTCTCCTCCAATCGTATTATCGTCCAATGCCAATGCGCCGATGGCATAACCTACTGCCGCCGACGTATCACGCGCCACTCCAATCATTTCACCTAGCAAATTGGTAATATTCGTATAGTAATTACCCCACTGTATACCGTCGATTCCATTACGAGGTTCCAGACTTTCCAACTTCAGTTTGAAGTATTTTGTCTTCTCATCCAAAGCAACCGTTGCCACAGAGCCGTTCTCGTATTCCAACCGATACTTGCCTCCGCTGTAATGAGCCTTCTGCGGATAATAATAACATTTCAGGTCTTCGTCATAAAGAGACAACAGGGGCGACGGTTGGTCCGCCGGACTGAAATTACGACTTTCGCGTGTCAAGTTCCACATACCGGTGATATATCCCCGGTTATCCACATCGATACCGAAACGGTCTGTTTTGAATGAACGGGATTCTCCCGTTCCGCAAGCAGACAACAATAAGGCCATTGCAGCCAATGATACTAAATTCTTCTTCATTATTATTATTTTAATTCATAAATTATCCATTGAGAACTATTTTTCCCATAGTCTAAAATATTATTTACTAATACCATATAGAGTTTCTATTTATTAGTAAAATGGAACCAGTTAAAATCGGCATATCCTCCTTGTCCGCCCTCTTTCGTCGTAAAGTTAAACAACGCAAAGCGGTTTCCTGTCCAAGGGAAACCTAACCCCATTTTCAATTCGTCACCAATCGGATAATAAGTTTTCCCGTCCAGGCTGTAATAAAAACGAGCCGTAAAATCCTTATCCATCACCCGTGCACGAAATCGAATTTTATCTGCTTGATTCAAATCGACCGACTCTACCACTTTATCCTGATTACTCATGACAATTTTACGTTGCATTCCCTCTTGTACAACAGCCACGTAAGCGTATGGCAACTGGAAAATACCCAATCCGGCCACATTGCCATCTTTCAAGCCTGTCAAATCAAGCTCCACCGAACCTTCCGACGATGGTCCCTGTACCCGTTGTGTCAACGTATTACGAGCCACTTTCAAGTTATCTGCCGGCAACGCTTTTAAGCGCATATAACCTTTGCGCTCAGTAAGCGACCAATTCGCATTATCCGGATTATGGTTCCACTGCCATTGCAGGCCCAGCTTCTTCCCAGTGAATTCATCCGAAGTAGCCGGAGCCGTCAGTCGTTGTTGTTTCTTTCCTACTTCCGGTTTCTGATAGGTAATTACATCTTTCCCTTCTGTCCCTAGCATCGGCCATCCATCAATCCACTTCACCGGCAACAAATGAGGCACACGCCCAATGGGACCGCGGTCTTGCATAATGATGAACCACCAGTCACCATTCTCCAGCTGCACCATTCCCCCTTGGTGTAATCCGTTCGGCGGATAAGATGTCGCATCTTCCACAATCACCTTATGTTCGTAAGGACCGTAAATATTTTTCGAACGAAGACAGACCTGCCAACCTTCCGTACCTCCTGCCGGACAAGTGATATAATACATACCATTTATTTTGTACATATGAGAGCCTTCCATTCCAAAATTCGGTCCCCAAGTCCTGCTATCCTTAAATCCTTTCTCCCAGATCTGTACCGGCTTCCCTTTAACCGACTTCACATCGGCATTCAATTCGGTAATAAACAACTTGTGTTGTCCATGTACCACATACACCTTTCCGTCATCATCGAAAAACAGCCCCGGATCATACAAGTACTCCGGGAATATCGTCCGTTCCCAAGGGCCTTCCACCTTATCGGCTATACAGATCGAGAAATGCCCTTCTTTATTTCCCCATCCTTTGGGCGTACAGAAACCGACGTAAAACTTATCGTTATGATGGCGGATGGTAGCCGCCCAAGAACCATTCATATACATCGTACCGCCTTGCATATCAAAGCGCGGGTCTTCATCATACCGTTCCAAGGCATATCCTGCCATTTCCCAGTTCACCAAATCTTTCGACACCGCAATCGGGCAACCGGGCACATAATTCATACTGGTCGATACAAAATAAAACTTATCGTCCACCCGAACGACATCCGGATCGGGCCAATCGCCCCACATGATCGGATTCGTAAACGTTCCGTCTACGTTATCCGGAGTCCAGACTTGTTGCGCTTCTGCAACATAACTTGCCATCAACGACAAAGTGATGGCTAAACATAACTTCAAACTCATATATATCTTATTATTTTTTTACACGATACTCTATCATCTTACCCGCTTTTACCTTTATCTTCTTCCAGTTTACAAAAGAGACGCTGGACAAAGGTTGAGTTGCTTCGGCTTCGCTCTCACTTAAAACGGATATTTCGGCGTCAAAAGGAGTGGTATTAGTGATCGACAATACCATCTCCCGGTCGTTGCCTTTGATGAGCTTGACATCGACATGGTCGAAGGCATAAAAGAGATTCTTCTCCGGACGGATGTAGATACCCGGCAACTCCATGGCCATCATACAACCGTTCAACTCAGTCCAACCATTGCCTCCGTCTCCATTTAGACGAGTACCTCTGAGTTCCACATCACAAAAGCCCAGACGTTCACAAATAAAACCGTTCGGAGTGATTCCTTCCACATATCCATGCCATACATCATGCATCAAGTCCGCATAACGTAAATCACTTGTCGCACGGAACAGACGGAACAACGCATCTGCCGAAGAGGTACAAAAGCCCGGTGCACTGTGCTTATTCTGCGTACTGGCCCATACGGCACCGGTCAGACGACCATCCACTTTGGCCAATTCAGTCTCCTTAGGCAACACATAGTCGTAAGAAATTACCCACGTTGAACATAAATCGGCAACATCCTGCGCCCTTTTCAACCAAACAGTTTTACGGGTCAGTTCATACAATAAATTGCATGAGGTCAGAAAAGCGACAGAAGTTTCCGAGTCGGCATTCTGAAGGATATCCCCACAACCTCCGGAAGTAAAACCAATCCGTGAAAACTCTTTATAATAAACATTCCCAATCTGTTCGGCAACAACCAGATACTCCGGTTTATCGTAATATTGCGATGCCAATGCCAGACCCGCCACGGCCATGGCACCGCTAGTCGAATTATAGACTTCGATGTCACCGGTTTCCACATTGATATAATTTCCCAGTTCGCCACATTTATTCCAGGTATTCACGAAAGCATCTGCCAATCGCATGATACTATTCTCCCACTCCGGATTGATTGCGTCGGCTTTATCCTGCGCTTTCAACAACATGAACTGTTTCACCATCCAGTACAACATATCTGCATTCTTACGAACCAAAGAGACCTCCGGCTTATCCCTTAATCCTCCCAAGACCTTACCGTCCGAGTTTAACAAATCATGGAAATACCCAGCTTTTCCCTGACCTTTCAACCCGAAGTCAAACGTGTTCTTCACTTTCTGCAAATGCTCCTCGTCGCCCAATGCCAACATGGGATAAGTATTCATCATCCCCCCGATCCATCCGAAAGAGATCCAATCGGCATTTTCCGGACGATAAAACTCCCAATCGTCACATTTCATATAGCGGCGGTCAATATTGGAGGTCATCAAACGCATCACCTCGCTGGCCGGTTTCAGGTTACGCGGATGATTCTCTCCGGTTTGTAATTTACGCACCTTATGGAAACGGTCCAGCACGGCAGGCACAGCCGGTGCATCGAAAGCAAACAAGCGGACCCGTATTTTCACCTCTTCCCCTTTTGGGAAAGAGAGGCCACGGTCACGACTCTCACTGAAACCGATAAACTCCAGCCTTTTTTCACGTACTCCGGGTGCACTGACCACCAGCGAAGCCAGAGAACGATCGGGACTTTCTTCTACAATTAAAGCATGGTCGTAAATCGTGCCATTCTGTTCTATTCCCTGATCGGTTAATAAAACATACCCCTTCTGCTGAGCACGTTCCAACCAAGCAATAGCCGGAGTAGCTGCATTATTTACAAGCACTTCCAACCGGGACGTCGCACCAAACTCTGGCGACAATTGAGGAATCGGGTTGGATGTCAATGCCAAATCCGGTCTTCTGTAATCCGTCTCGTCCAACCCTGTTGCATACTGACGGTTTACTATTCGTTGCCTATTACCATTATATACAACTGAAGGAATCATTACGTAATTGTCGCTGCTCCAGTTATAACGGTCGAAAGCAACTGCTACCCCTGCCGACTGCAAGGCCCGTTTCGCCTTGAATGTGTATTCATAGACATATTCCGTTCCATACGGAGATGCATGTCCATCCAAATCACCTGTCACACTCACCTCCCAATCGGAAGAGGCCGGTGTAATTTCTTCGCACTGTTTCAAGAGTGCTTTATCGTATGTACACTCCAACAAACGGATGTTGTTTGCAGCGGGCTGTCCATCGGGCAACCATGACTTCCGGTTTTCCGCTCCTGTTTGGACGGAAACAATAGCACCGAGAGCTAATACTAACAGTTTGTATTTCATATTTATATTTTATTCAAATGTTCTTCGGCCATACCTTCCATTCTTGTACACCACCTTTTTTCACCTCTATCGGTCCCGGACAAGGATGCACGGCATTCCGTTTGTTTCCCAAATAGTCCTTGTCAATGACAACTGGGCTATCATCCGGGTTCGTAAACGCCTGTTGGGGGATGATTGCTTTATCCAATGTTTCGGTAGCCACCAACCGGCATTGCGTATTTGTGATTCCTTCCCGGGGTACATCCATCTTCAAATACCACCCGTCGGCACGTTGTTCCAACCGGATAGCAGAATCAAAGCCGGAAGCATCCACAAAATCTTTTTCATGCTTGTCGGGATGCGCCCCGTCAGTAAACAGGTTGCCTTTGTAACGGATGGGCAGCAGGCATTCGTCCCAGTTACCCAAAGAAGCCTTCCGGGCAAAATGGTTGTTGACCCATTGCAAGTCACCTCCCATGTTACGGACATTGCCGATCGAAACCGTACCATGTGGTTCATAAAAGAAGGAATAACGACCACCGGCACAACGGTCCATACCGGCAGACACCTTGCCCGTCACCAGATTGTGTACACTGGCGATACCCTGTGACAAATTCAACGAAGTCCCTGACAACAGGATATTGTTAGCCACCAATATCGGACCGTGGCAAACCTCTACGAATATATCCTCCAGTACATTATTGTCGTGAAACAAATTGCCCGTCACCTGCATACCCTGCGAGCCCCAGTCGAGCCACAAACCACGTATGGAGTTATAGATATGGTTGTCTCTGATGATGGCATCTACGGCAAAGTGCAGCTTGATACCCGCCATCTCATCGCCTTCGAAAGTCTCGTCCACACAAATATCGTGAATCTCATTGCCCTCAATCACACTGAATGCGCCACCGCTACATCCCACGATACCCGCTTGTCCGCAATCGTAGATATGGTTGTTGCGTATGACATGGAACCCGGCATCCTCTTTATCCCAGGAAGCACTTTTGAAATAGTCCAGCAACTGCTGTTCGGTCTGTCCTCCGTCCGCTTCCGGATAAATGCGCGGAGGCAGGAAGCGGTAATGGTGGGAATGGCCATAAGTCGGCCTGCCCAATGAGATACCGGTACAACGGGAGTTGCGGATGATGTTATTTTCGATCACCCACCCTTTAGCCCATCGCGGGCCGATCAGACCGGGTTGTTCGGCAGAGGGAGGAGCCCAGTTGGTGGCGGTATTCTCCAGGATAAATCCGCGGACGGTGATATAGTCTATCCCTGTCCTGTCCGGATAAAAGACTTGCGGCCGCACCGCAACCTGCACATCCGAACGATTGGGATTCACGCCCGCCGGGAACTGTGCCCAAATGGTCGTCTTCCCGTCTTCCGGCATTTCCGGAGCACGGACAACGAGGCATAAATTATGCTTTCCCTCCAATGAGCGTTTCATCGGTAAACGAAATTCAGCAAACTTCTCCCAGTCGCCCGTATTCGTCACCTGCGCCGTACCCAAACATTCACCGGCCGGCGAATCCACATGTAATTCCACCAACCCGCCTTTCGCCAGGGTGGCAGCTTGGAAGAGCAATGTATCCGTTCCCTTTCCGAAATCCACCTGGTCGAAATACATCTCAGAACCGTCTTCCAGATAACCGAAAGGCCAGCGGTTGACAATAGCGATACAGATAGCCGCATCCCCTCCTTTTACAGAAGCAGAGATAGAGGTTTTACGTTCCCCTCCCATCGGTTGTACCCATTCGAAGTTCATCAACACCGGGCCACCGTTGCCATCGGCTTCGGCATACCAATACGGTTGTTTGCCATCAAGCGGTTTTAGCACTTCATCCAACGAGAACGCTTCGCGGATACGTTTACCGTCGTGTAACACCATCCCGGTATGATTGGGTCTGCCTTTACCCCGATACCAGCTACCATAAATCTGTTCATCGAAAGGATTGCTCTCTCCGAAGAATGAATTGGGCAAGGTCAGTTTCCAGGTATTATGCAACACCTTTTTCCAGCCTTTTACCCGTTCCGAGCCGGTGATAACGACCTGCTCACCCTCAGCTGACTGATAAACAATCCGTTTCCCGTCCGACTCGCCCCCTCGGGGTGGGACGACCCGTTCCCAGTAAACACCTTCATGTACAGTTATCACATCCCCCGGCATCGCATTGTCGGCAGCCGCTTGGATGGTCCGCAACGGGGCCGACAAACTACCCACATTCGTATCCTTTCCTTTTACAGATACATGGTATTCCCTGGCAGACAATTGTCCGCACAAAAGAAATACCGCAATCAAACACACAATCTTATTCATCTTTTAAAACTCATTTGAATGTCACTTCTTGAACTTAACAAATATATCAACCGCCCCTTTTTCACAAAATAGCAAAAAACTGCCTTTTCAGTGGATTATTATTCCCTGCCGAACAGTGGAAAAGTAAGTCCCTAGACTGAGACGGTCTAAGTCTAGGGAACTTAGACCGTGTAAGTAAATCCCTGCTGCTTATTCGATGACCGGACGGTCATCGTCATCACCTCCTGGTACATCACCCACGTAAAGCAGGACCGGGAAAGTATATGTACGCGATTCCTTCACCAAGTTGTTACCAGCACTATACTGTGTCGTAAGGCTCAATTTGTATTCACCGTCAGCCAACACCGGAAGCATGAATGTAACCTGCGACGGGTTGTTGTGTATCAACAAAGCCACTTTCTTGGCATCTCCCTCCGTTGGGGTAAGATAAATACCCACCGTCGGGTCGTCGCCTGCCACCTTGATGTTTGTCCCTGTAATGACCGCAGGTCCGGAAGAGGTCAACTGCAAATTCTTCTCACCCGTCGTAGTATCGACAATATCATTGATGATTGGTCCGGTAACGGCCGGTCGAGTTTCAACGATAACATTCTTCAACGTGTCGCGCAACAACTTACTCGGCGTATAAGAAACACCTAATTTATGGATAGCGGGATTGAACGGAGCTTTCTCGCAGTCGAACGACCCGCTGACATTCACCAGATACTAGCCAACCCCAGCCACCACACTTTTGCCTTCGGCGATGGCATTGACCTTCTCCTGGCCGGCAAGATCCAGGATGTTCACAATAGTTTCTTTGCGGTATTCGGTACGTTTAGCCACATAGTCACCTTTTACTTCCGTAATAGCGTTGTCATATAGGTTAACACTTAGTTTTATTTTTTCTGCAAAATAAAAAAGCATGCAGACAAATCTTTACAGATAGAATCTGCATGCTTTAGTGAATCAATTCAAATCAAACACTTATTTCAACGGGTCAAAAGTACCGCCCCATTCATTGTTTTGTTCTAATTTAGAATTACGATCGAGGTCATTTTTCTTGATCGGATAGAACCAGTGGTTATTATCCAGATTAAAACGCCACAACGCCTTATCGCCATCCACACATTCGATATAGTCGAAACGGAACATTTTGTTCACTTCCGGATCAAACATATCTTTCGACCAATCGAAATTGCCGGATGCCACTGTATTGTAATCATCAATAACCAGCCATAAGGATGAACGATATTTCATGTCGTTCAGGATGTCGAAACGTTTCCAACGACGCAAATCGCTCCAACGCTTACCTTCGTAAACCAACTCGATGTAACGTTCATTCATATAAGCTTCACGGATATCGCTTTGAGAAGTAGCCGTAATACCATAGTTACCGGCTGTGTTTTCTATACCGGCACGTTTACGGACATCATATAATACCTGCAACGCTTCAGCACTCTTTCCTAATTCATTGGCACATTCGCCATAATTCATCAGCACTTCAGTGAAACGGATTTCAATCCAGTCGACATCTGCTTCATACACTTTAGAGGCATTGACATCATAATCCAAACCTTTCCGTTGATAGAAATTAGAACTAACTCCTGTACCCTTACCAATTTCATCCATAAAAATAGAGGCATAAGCACCATCATCCATCACCCTCCAAGCATTCCAATACTTTTTACCACCAGTAAGAATATCGTCACAAGGATATTCAGTACCCGGGCAAAATACAGCCTGATGGAAACGCGGATCGCGGTTATTATAAAATTCGTCGACGAACTTGTGGTTATAATCCGGATCAGCCAAACGATTTACATCCAACTCCAACGGTGTTCCATCGGCTTTCGGGAAAGCCATCAACAACGGCAAGATAGCCTGGTTCTGTTCAGCCATATCCTTTGTAAGAGGCAACGGACGGATATTCTTCTGATCCAGATAATGATCCGGTCCATAGAACTGGTTCACCATAATCACCTCACAATTTTGCTCATCATACCAAATATCAGCATATTTGCCTTGATACAAGCCTTTACCTACACTTTGCAAGAAATCGACCGCATCTTTGTTTGCCTTATATGCCTGTTCCCAACGAGCCTGATCGTGGTTCGGATTGAACAACGGGCTGGCGTATGCCAATAGGATACGACCTTTCAATGCCATTGCCGCCCCTTTATCGATACGACCGTAATTGGCATCATCCCAAGTATCGGGCAACAATGCAATCGCTTCATCCAAATCCTTTAGGATCTGAGCCATACACTCGCTCGTTGAATTACGAGGGAGTAACAAAGAATTAACATCCGACACATCCTGAATTTCGAGGATCAAAGGGACACCACCCAACGTGAAAACCTTTCCCCAATAATCCCAGGCACGCCAGAACAGGGCTTGTCCACGTAACTGGTCGTTTTCTTCTTTTGTCAGCACAGCTTGGTCGACCGTCGCCAAATTAGTCAGGAAGAAATTGATCTTATCGATATTACCATAACCTAGTCCCTGTCCGTGGTTATCCACTGAATATTCACCACGCACATACTGGTCCATTTCCGTCACCCCATTCATACCTTCGTCCGTATTGTTTGACGCAATCGGCCACCCCGGCATCATGTTACCATAAATATTCGCTAAAAATGCATCAATCATCTCCGGGTTGTTCCACACGCCATCCGGAGTGATCGATCCTTTATTTTCGTAATCCAGGCTACATCCATACATCAAAAAGACAGAAAGCAGACCTGCTAATAATTTGATTCGTTTCATTGTTTACTTCAGATTTAAAATTTCACATCAATACCAAAGTTGAATGACCGCATAATCGGATAAGCATTACCATTATCCAATTCCGGATCATAATATTTGAAGTTACTCCATACAAAGAGATTCGATCCGGTCACAAACAATCTGACATTATCAAACAGTTTATTATAGAACTGGTTCTTCGGCAAGTCATAACTCAATGTAATGTATTTCAGGCGCATAAAATTGGTCTTTTTCAACCAGAACTGACTGTCATCATTCCGATACGAACTCGGAGCATTGGCACTTACCTGTTTCGGGAGCATGGCATTCGGATTTTCGGGCGTCCAGCTATTGTCGTACCACTCATTCCACACACGATTCCATTCCACATTACCAGCCAGATCACGGAATGAACGGTCTTTACCCAATTCACCCGAGAACATCATATCCAAACTCAAGCCTTTCCAACTACCACCCAAGTTCAAACCATACTGAACAGGGAAGTTCTTGTTACGCAATACGACACGGTCCCAGCTATCAACAACGCCATCGGGTTTTCCGTCCGGACCGGTATGGTCTTTATAAACCATCATACCTAATTCAGGCTTCATCCCTTGGAATGAATAATTCGGATGCTCTGCGTTGAAAGCGTCCAACTCTTCTTGTGTACGAATGATACGGTCAAAATCATACCCGATCCAACGAGTTGTGGACGTACCAATAGGAACGTCAATCCATTGAGCATTTTCAGCGTAGTCTTTATATTTGATTTCGTTCCAACCATAAGATACAGTCAAATTACCATGATAGTCGAAGTCACGAGTATTTCCTTTATAACCCAATTGGAAATCTACACCCTGCGCATTCATCTTACCATAGTTTTCAGCAGGCATATCACGACTGAAAGTAGTAGGCAATGTAGCCTGGCGGTTATCCAAGATATCGTAAGACTTACGGAACCAGTAATCGGCACTCAAATTCCAATGATCTAAGAAGCTCATATCCAAACCAACATTGTAGTTCAAGGCCTTTTCCCATGTCAAATTCGGATTGACCACACTACCGTAACTCATACCTGCCACTTTGGATGGGTTCTTACCGAAATAAGCATTCTTGATATCATCACCCGAACTTTTATAGGATTCTTGCCATTGCCATCCACCGACAGAGTCATCACCGGTCAGACCGACAGAACCACGAATCTTCATAAACTGAATCCATTTCTTATTAAAGAAGCTTTCTTCAGACAATACCCAACCTGCAGATCCGGCAGGGAAGAACCCCCAGCGCTGAGACGGGGCAAAATTCATAGATCCGTCCTCACGGAAAGAGAATCCTAACAAATATTTGTTGGCATACGAATAGCTGAACTGCCCTACATAAGACATACGCCCGTTCTTTGAAGAAACATCTCCACCACCGGATGTAAACTCACGAGAACTAGCAAAAGCCCAAAATTGATCCGTCTGATAGAACGGGAATGTTTCACGGAACCCATATACACTATCGTTAAAACCTTCCGACCACTCTGTCAACAATACCGCAGCCACATTGTGTACTTCGTTAAATGTATTGGCATAATTCAAATAGAAGTTCAACTGTTGTGTGTCTCCCCATTTAGAATCTTTGCGTAAATAGTCTCTGCCATATTGACTAGACCGTTTAACACCAACAATATCCTCATCTCGTGTAGACATAATACGTCCGTTAGCACCAGTATGTTTGGTAATATACATATCATAGTTGGTATAATATCCGTTTACCGTATTATGCGTCCAGGTTTTATTGTATTGGATACTTGCACTCAAACCTTTCAAAAATGGCATTTTATATGTTCCTTTTACAGTAAATGTCGGATTTAGTCGTTTATCATGACGATATCCGTCATCCCCCAATACACGAGCACCCACATTGGCAATCCAACCATAATCCACAAATTTACCACTATCCGTAAACACAGGTTGTTCCGGTTGCCAGATACGTAATTTTCCATACGTATCGTATGCCCAATCAGTACCGTCACTGGCAATACGCCCGATCTTGTCATTTGTCAATGAGAAACCTGTATACAATTCAAAATCATCGGTCACATCGGCCGTCACATTCATACGTATATTATATTTATCGTATGTAAGCGGAGCCAGGAACCCTTCTTGTTTCATATAGGAAGCCGCACCGAAGTAATGAATCCGGTCATTACCACCCGAGATGTTAATATTGTGCGTCTGAGTGGTCGGATTCTGATACACTTCATCCAATTGGTTATATCCATAACCGTTATTGATGGACCTCATATGGTCGATTTCCTCTTCCGTCCATTTTTGGGGAGATTCAGGATTGACACGGTTATAGATCAAAGCTGTTTGTACACCATCCGTCACATCGTAACTCTTTGTACGTGTATCAACTGAAAAACCATATGAATAGTTGATAGTCGGTTTACCGATCTTACCTTTTTTGGTCGTTACGATAACAACGCCACCGGAAGAACGTGATCCGTAAATGGCAGCCGAAGCAGCATCTTTCAAAACAGAAACATCTTCAATTTCATTCGCGCTCATCGCATTGAAAGACGTAGCATCCCTGACGACACCATCAATAACATAAGTTACCGGCTGCGGATTATCTTTTTCCTCCTTCCAGGAAGAAATGGTACGAATTTGCAATTTCGGATTTGTACCCGGAAGTCCGTTTTTAGAAGAGATATTGACACCCGCCATTTTTCCTGCCAGCAAGTTTGCAGCCGAGGCTGTCGGAATGGTTGTCAGGTTTTCTTCCATCTTCATACTAGAGACAGCTCCTGTCAACGATGTTTTTTTCTGTGTCAAATAACCGACCACTACAACCTCATCCAACAACTCCGTATCATTCGCCATCGTTATCTTGAATGCATTTTTCCCTTTTACCGGAACTTCCATACTTTTAAAACCGACAAAAGAGACAAGCAGAGTTGAATTATTATCTACATTCAATGTAAACTTACCATCGATATCGGATATCGTACCATTATCTGTAGTTCCTTTTTCCACAATATTAGCTCCAATTACCGGTTCACCGTTCGGATCAAAAATTACACCGGAAATTGTTTTTTTATTCTGGTTTACTACTGTTGTTATAACAGAAGTTTCTTTTGGCTTATAAATAGATATTGTTCCATTTTCAACATCATACTTAACATCCATTCCTTCAAAAACATCAGTCAGGACTCGATTTAAAGTTTCATCCGTCACATTTACCGTAACCTTCTGTTTGATATCAATATCATTATTACGTACCAGAATTGAATAACCTGTTTGTTGTTCTATGTCATCAAGAACTTTACTGATAGGTGCATTTTTGTAATGTACAGTAACTTTTACACTTTGTAATGCCGTATTGGCATATACAGAAGTCGAGATTACCCCCATCGCCAAAAATAAACCCAATTGTTTAATTGAGAAATACTTTCTTTTCATACTTTTGTAACGACTTTGTTAGTTAACAACTAATTAATTCAAAAAATCATCTAATGAATCGGAGAGAAGTGCCAACCATCTCCGATTCTTTTTTAACCGGTGTTTTCCATAAATACTCTTTTAAAGTTAAACATCATATTTTAATCGCAGTTTCATCTATCCTTTAACATTATTACGTTTCCACTCTGTTCAAAACGATATTTCTTATCCACGTCGATAAAGTTGAATACTTCCTGAAGTGACATGGTCAGGTTGATACTTCCGGTGAAATACTCATCTGCTGCTTTTTTACTCTCTACATGGATCTTTATATTATATTTCCGCTCTATATCTTTCAATATATCAAGGAAAGAAGCATTCACAAAACTCAACCGCCCCGTCGTCCATAAAGATGATTTACGCGACTCAGTCGTTTCGCTGTACAAGGTACCCGTTTCACGATTATATATCGCTTTTTCATCAGGTTTCAAACGAACTTGTTTATTATTAGCCAATACATCTACCCCACCATTGATCAGTGCCACTTCTGTCTCCGAGTCTTCCGGATACGAACGAAGATTAAATGTCGTTCCGGTCACTTTCACCTGCATACCACCTGCATAGACTTGAAAAACTTTTTCGACATTTTTAGCCACTTCAAAATAGCCCTCACCTACCAAATGAACGTTTCGCTCTTTCTTCCCGTATGATAACGGATACTTCAAGACAGAGCCGGAATTAAGGACTACCGTTGAACCGTCCGGTAGAATCACTTTGGTTTGCGAACCCAAAGGAACCGTCATTTCATTATATAGCAGCTCGCCTGATTCATCCAATTCATTGTATGTAAAAATAGAACCGATGGAAACAGAAACCATCAATAAAAGGACTGCTGCAACGTTTCGTGCATAGATAAACCATCGGCGCCGTAAAGTAGCTCCGGACGTTATATGTAACCTTTCTTTCAAATGGGCATATCTGGTTTCTTTCTGAGATTCGAAGGCGGGAACATGAAGAAGTGCATACAACTTTACCATCTCGTTGTACCGTTCTCTGTATAAATCCGATCCCTCTACCAAAGCGAACAAAGAAACCTTCTCCTCGTCCGTTATGGAACCTGAAATATAGTTACTCATTAGTTCCTCAAATAATATATCTTTATCTTGCATATACTGCTAAATTTTCCGGTTGTTTAGAATTAATACACACCTCAACCGGAAAACATTTAGATAAAATCAAACTTTTTTTGATTTTAATAAAAGAAAAGAAATAGAAGATGTTTTAATGCCGGTTTTAAACGATCTGTTGCGTTCTTTAACTGAACACGTACTGTGCTGACAGTCAACCCCATATCATTGGCAATAACATCAACTTCCTTGCCTGCATAAAAATACTCTTCAAAGACTTGCCGACATTTCAAAGGTAATTGATTTACTGCCAAACGTATCTCTTCTTCCGTCTGGCGCATTTCCACATATTGTAGCGGAACCGGTGTTGATTGGATATAATTTTCCTGAAAAGCCAACATTTGGTCTTTATGTTCATCCAAAACACTTTGTTGCGCTCTTTGCATTCGTATGTAATTGAGACACCCGTTCTGGACAGAACGGACTAAATAATAATGTATAGGATAAGATAAGGTTTGTCTCTTATTCCATATATTGACAAAAACATCATTTACAATTTCAGCGCTACTGTTTTTATCCAATAGATAACATAAAGCAACAGCATTCAAATAGCTATAATAAGCACTATACAACTCGGAAAATGCTTTTTCCGAGCCGTTTCTAATCTGCTCAATTACCTCTTTATTTATATGGTTTATGTTCATAAAATACCCCTGCAACTTTTTCCAATAAATATTAGTTCATGAAGAACTATGTCCGCTTCTGTTTTGTATATAAATAAGAATCAGCACTTTCGTTTTTTTTATAAAAAAAATCACATTATCTTCTTTATCACATTATCCTTTGATTTCAATAAGAATAGTACGCTAACTATTCCATAGTTCTTCATGGACTCGTTCTTTTGGGGAATTAAATCTCCGCTTTATGCAGCAAATATAATATTTATTCACTTCTTTTGAACAGAATTTACTGAATAAAAACAAAAGGGAAGCTTCCTCACGGAAACCTCCCTCCCTCTTGGTGTGTCCATCAATTATGTTTAAAATAGGATCTAAAATCCAACTGTAATATTATAAGGTGATTGGTGTTCCGTTATAGAAGTCCAGTATCTTGGCCCGGAAGATAAAGTTATACTTCGATTGCGTTTGTTCGGCAAGGCTTTGTGCATATTTGGTTTTCGCTTCGCTATATTCGAAAACGGTGCTCTTGCCTGCTCCATAACGTTCTTCCGCATAAGAAAATGCTATTTTACTCGCATCGACCGATTTGTCGGATGACACATATTTCTCCTGTGCCGCTGTGGCATTGTAATAGGCCTGCTGGATCTCTTTATAAAGTGTCTTTTTTGTGTTCTCCATCATCAACTCACGATTATGGATAGCGATTCGGGCAGAGCGAACACTGTTACGCACCTGAAAACGGTTAAAGATCGGAATGCTCAAACTGAAACCGATCGATTTCTGTCCGTTATTCTTCAATTGATCACTAAAAGGAGCATTATTATAATCGCCGTCACCGAAGTTATGATAGTAACCGTTGCTGTAACCTGCACTGAAATTCAGTTTGGGATAAAAACCAGCCTGAGCCACCTTCAGCATTTTCTTCTGGCTTTCAAGCAAGTATTCCTGTTCCTTGACCTGCGGTTTGACACCGACTGCATAGTCGTACACCTGATCCGGTGGAATAATGCTGCTCATATATTGTTCAACTGCATCACCAGTTTCAGGTTCAAGCACGTCGAAGTTTTCGCCATCACGTTCCAGTTCAAGCGTTTGAGTCAGATCGAGCAATGCCAGTTTTACGTTATTTTTCGATTCGGTCAGTGTGACCTCGTCTTTTGCCAACTGCGCTTTCATATCGTAAAGTTGCGAAACGGGGACTTTTCCTGCATTATAAAGCGCTTCCGTCTTTGTTACCTGTTCCGAACTAAGTGCGACCTGCAATTCGGCGATCTTCAACATTTCCTTATTATAAAGTACTTGCAGATAATAAGAAGCCACATTTATAGAGAGATCTTCCTTCGCTTTATTCAGTGTCTCAATAGATGCTTTCAGGTCCAGCTTGCGTGCTGCAATATCGTTAGGGATCTTAAAACCATCGAACACAGGCATACTCAATTGAATATTAGCAGACGTATTTGCCGAGTTACGGTCTACAATCAGACCGTCCTTCGATTCAGAACGACCAAAACCGAAGTTCTCCCCGATGCTGGCATTCAGGCTGGGCAACCAGCTATACTTACTGGTATGCAACGTTACTTCCTGGTTTTGCCGTTCCAGTTCTTTCTGCTTCAGGTCGATATTATTTTCAATAGCGTAACGGATACATTCCTCCAGCGACCACTGCTTAGGTGCCTCCTGTGCTCCCGCAGGGAGACAGAAAAGGAAAGAAGCCAGCGCTACGGATGATATTAGTTGTTTCATAGCTTATTCGTTTAAATTTTATTTCTTATCCGGAGCAACAATACCGCCACGAATCTTATCATTTTCTGCCAAACCATCCTTTACTTCGATCTTGATACCGTCAGACAGGCCGACTGTTACAGGACGTTTCTCAAACAGTTGTTCCGGTTTCTCCTGCGTCACGATCTGCACGAAAGTAGAATCGCCGCTGAACTCCACGCAGCTTTCAGGAACAGTAATTACATCTGTCGCACGTTTCAACACAATCTCGGCATTGGCACTGTAACCGGCACGGATAAAGGCATCTTCGGGCATCTGTACGGCAGCTTTAATTTCGAACATCACGGCGCCGTTCTCTTCCACACCCTTCGGAGCCACGTATTCCAATACGGCATCAAACGTACGACTATCCAGTGCACCGACAGTCAATTTGATCGGCATTCCTTCATGGATACGGCCTACTTCCGTTTCATCCACTTTTCCCCGGAAAATCATATTGTTCATATCGGCTACAGATGCAATCGTCGTACCATCGTTGAAGGTATTCGACTGGATCACGGAGTTACCCACCTTGATAGGTACATCCAGAATCATACCGGTGATGGTAGAGCGAACCTGCGTCGTACTGGAAGCTGCAGACCTGCGGGAAATACCTTCACGGATAATTTCCAATGCATCCTGTGCATTTTCAGCTTCTTCCTGTGCTTTTTTATAGTTGGACAAAGATGTTTCATAATCTTCTTTCGCGATAACTCCCTGCTTATGCAGTTCTTCATCCCGTTTATAGGTGGCTGTGATCTGTTCCAGGTTGATCTTAGCCACACGCACACGCGATTCGGCGCTGTTTAACTGAACCATTTCCGGGATCACCTTGATTCTTGCAATGATCTCGCCTTCTTTCACCTTCTGACCGGCTTCTTTCAGCAATTCGGAAATAATACCCGACATCTGAGGTTTGATAAGAACTTCGTCGCGAGGTTCCACCTTTCCGGTTGCTACGGTTTTCGTTTCCACGGAGTCGCGCTTGGGCGTTACTACTTCATAAACAGTAATAACAGGTTGTGATTTTTTCCACAAGAAGTAGAAAGTGCCGATCACGGCGGCTCCCACCAATACTAAAAAGATGATTCGCAGGACTTTCTTTACGATACGATTCTTCATGATTTATCTTATTTTCAATTTTCAACTTTCAATTATATTCATTCTTCTCTGATTGCATCAATAGCTTTAATCTGCATGGCTCGCCAGGCGGGAATCAATCCTGCCATCAGGCCACTGATAAGTAACACGAATGTAGCGACAACTGCAGTTCCGATATGAATCTCCGGGTTACTGAAGAAAGTGCCGTTATTAGCCTCTTGTCCGCCGCTTGCCAGCATCCTGTTCACCACATCGAGCAGGAATACCCCACAACTCAGTCCCATTAATCCGGCCAAAGCCGTAAGCAACAAACTCTCGCTCATAATCTGGGAAATGATATCGAACGGTTTGGCTCCGATAGCACGTCGTACACCGATCTCTCGGGTTCGTTCCCGGACAGTCACCATCATAATATTACTAACTCCGATGATGCCGGCCAACAGCGTTCCCATCCCCACCAGCCATACAAGAATATTGATCCCGGTAAAAAGCATATCGAATGTCTCGAACTGCTTGGCTATCGTAAAACTGCTAACAGCCTGCGGGTCGGTCGGTGAAATCTCGTTCTGCATTTTCAGCACCATCGTAATATCATCCACCATCTCCTGACAATTATACCCATCCTCTGCCGTAGCACACAGGAACCAGAACTTATCTCCCTGGTTAGCCACCTGCTGCAAGGTTGTAAAAGGGGTCATAATACTTTCTTCCGTACGTCCGCCAATCTGTACGCGCGGTTTGGGCTTTACCACACCGACAACCTGATAATAAATACCGTTTACACGGATATACTGGCCAATCGGATCTTCGCCCGGAGAAAATAATACTTCACGGACAATACTTCCGATCACACAAACCTTACGCTTTTCCAATACATCTATCTCATTCAGCAAACGGCCTTCCAGCACATGCTGCGTTTCAATCTGAAAATATTCTGAGTGCACACCACGTACATTATATGTACCCGCCTTCTGTCCTCTCACCACATTATTCTGTCCGCCCCACGACATGGCCATCGGCGAGAGGTAGCGAACCCCTTTCACACGCTGACGGATCGTTTCCAGGTCACGGTTACGCATCTGCCAATAACGTCCTTTCTTATATCCTTTAAACGCTTCGCCGGTACGCTCGGAAAAGAAGAAAGCAGAGTTTGTTGCAAAACCGTCCACTCCCATCAATACCCCATTCTTAAACCCTGTACCGGAACCCAGCAGGATAACGAGCATCAGAATTCCCCAGAACACACCGAACCCGGTCAGAAAACTTCTGGTCTTGTTGCGGGTGATTGTCACCCATATCTCCACCCAACGGTCTATATCGAACATATCTTTCTGTTTTTATTCGTTTCTCATGGCCTCGATAGCCGTAATTTTCACTGCCTTACGCGCCGGGAAATAACCAGCCAACACACCCGCTGCAATAATCAAAAGGGTAGCAGACAAGGCGACACTCAGACTTACTGTCGGATTCAGGAATATACTCATATCATCATTCGACGAGGCTTGTCCCATACTATTACTCTCCATTACGGCATTGATGGCTTCCGTCAGTCCTACCCCGGTTATCATCCCAATATAACCGAACACTGCCGTTATCAGGATAGACTCCACAATGATCAGTTTCAGAATGGAGAACGGAGTGGCACCGATCGCTTTACGAATACCGAACTCACGGGTTCTTTCCCGTACAGTGATCAACATGATATTGCTTACTCCCACGATACCGGCAGCCAGTGTACCTATACCGATAATCCAGATAAACAAGGTAATACCGTTCAGCATACCGTTAAACATGGCAAAATCTTCAATCGTACTCCACATACCGATCGCTCGCAGATCCTCCGGGTCAAAATAATGTCGTTTTCCCATCTGCTGACGGAAACGTTTCTCAAAGGCTTCATATTCTTCTTTGGTACTGACTCCATTCAGAGAGAAGATAATATTATCCAGGCCATAGCCCGAACGATACAATTGCTGTGCGGTAGAAAAGGGGATATAGGCCGGAGCATTGTTGTTATTATCCTCATCGGTATAGATACCGATTACCTGATAAGCAATATCACTGGCATTTACATATTTTCCTAACGGATCCTCTCCCCTGAAAAGGACTTCCTTCATTCGCGGACTGATAACGATCACCTTCCTCTTTTGCAAGACATCCACTTCATTAATAAAACGTCCGTTGCCTACCGTCATCGTGATCTTGTCGATTATAGCCTTGTCCGGATGGACTCCCTGCAACGAATAAGTATTATATTCCTCTTTATATGAAAGCGTATCGCTTTGATAAAGAATGCCCGATACCAGGTTCACTTCCGGATTCTGTTGTCTCAGTGCCACCAGGTCATCGTCCTTATACTTGATCCGTCGGTTTGTCTGCATTCCCTTATAAGGTTTGCTGGCAAAGCGAGGCCATGTCTCCACACGGTTTCCCGCCCAGCGGTCGAAGTTTTTCATAATACCGTTCTTCATCCCGTTACCTGCTCCCAGCAGGACGATCAGCATAAAAATCCCCCATGCTACGGAAAAGCCGGTGAGGAATGTACGGAGCTTGTTCTTTTTGATCGTACTCCATATCTCGCGGAAATTATCAAAGTCGAACATACCCTTTTCCTCTTTCTATGTTTTCTATCAAACCATCCTTGACGCGGATAATCTTTTCTGTTGCATCGGCTACGGATTGTTCGTGGGTAACGATCACCATAGTCATGCCTTCTCTATTCACATTGCGAAGAAGTTCCATTACC
The DNA here is from genome assembly GCF_015550595.1 of Parabacteroides goldsteinii. GTDB lineage: Bacteria > Bacteroidota > Bacteroidia > Bacteroidales > Tannerellaceae > Parabacteroides > Parabacteroides leei. The sequence goes on along the minus strand of NZ_JADNBB010000002.1, from coordinate 197,427 downwards.
TCAACCGTAGTCTTACTGTCAAGTGCACCGGTCGGTTCGTCGGCCAGGATTACCTGTGGTTTGGCAATCAGGGCACGGGCAATCGCAACACGTTGTTTCTGTCCACCGGACATTTCGCTCGGCATATGCTCCGCCCAGTCTCTCAGACCGACCATATCCAGATACTCCATCGCCATGGCATTTCTTTTCTTGCGATTCACTCCCTGATAATATAAAGGAAGAGCCACGTTCTCCATCGCATTCTTAAAAGAGATCAGGTTGAATGACTGGAAGATAAAACCGATCATCTGGTTACGAAGTTCAGCTGCACGGGTTTCGCTCAGGTTCTGAATCAATTGTCCGTTCAAATGATAAGTACCGGTATCATAAGTATCTAATATTCCCAATATATTCAACAGTGTCGATTTTCCCGATCCGGAAGCCCCCATGATCGAAACCATCTCTCCCTTTTCTATCTCCAGGTCTATACCTTTCAAGACATGCAACGGAGCACCATTGAAATACGTTTTGTTAATTCCTTTCAGCTGAATCATAATATCTGTCATTTCTTTTTATTATTAGACGTACACATTGCTAAAAATGTTACATGTTTAAGGAACTTTTTTATTCTCTGACGGAACAAATGTATATTTATATAAGATACCTTGTATCACAAGGTACTAATTATTACATTATATTAACTATTGCTTTATTACCATGTAAACACATAAAACTTATTAAATAAACTGATTATTCTTATTATTACTGCATCTTCCATCAATTTTAAGTATTAATTAATAAAATAATACCAACCGACAATCAAGACCAGATACTATACTTATCCTACAAAAGTAACATTCTGACCAATACTTATCAGCGACAGTTTCATATTTTATTCATGAAGTAATTGGCTGCCGATAATTATCAACAAGCCTGCTCACAATCGTCAACAAGCTTTCCCACAATTATCGACAAGCCTGTTGACAATTATCGGCAGCCAATCAGGTTGGTAACAAAAAGTACATTTCTCAAGATATATTTACATTCCATTGCCTACTATTTTCCAAATCACCCCATCCTTTTGTATATTTGTACCGCAGGAAGCAACTTAATCACCTGGTATCATGTTTTATTTACATGAGAAAAAAGAATACAGTATGAGACTTACTTATATTTATCATAGTGGCTTTGCCATCGAAGGAGAAGGATATGCGATCCTGATCGATTATTTTAAAGACACGGGCAAGACACCGGACACAGGATTCGTCCATGACGAACTGCTTCATCGCACAGGTACATTATATATACTGTCCTCCCATTTCCATCCGGACCATTTCAACCCGGATATCCTAAAGTGGAAAGAGATAAAACCGGATATCAAATATATTTTCTCCAAGGATATCCTGAAACGGAAACGTGCAAACGCCGAGGACGCAACTTATTTGAAAAAGGGAGACGTATTCGAAGACGAACATCTGCGGATACAGGCTTTCGGCTCGACCGACATCGGTATTTCTTTCCTGATAGAAGCAGAAGGCAAACTGTTGTTTCATGCTGGCGACCTCAACAATTGGCACTGGAAAGACGAGTCTACCCCACAAGAGGTGGCAAAGGCTGAGGGCGATTATCTGCATGAACTGACAACACTGGCTCAAACGGCACAACATCTGCATCTGGCTATGTTTCCCGTCGATCCACGTATCGGCACGGACTTTATGCGTGGAGCCGAACAATTTATCGATAAAATAAAAACGGATGTATTAGTTCCGATGCATTTCTGGGAACGGCCGGCCGAAGTGATGGCTTTCGGACCTTATGCAGAGTCGAAAGGATGCCGCTATATATTGTTGTCCGTCCCCGGAGAAGGCACTGATTTTTAATTTAAAAGAAAACAATTATGGAAATTAAAGGCAAATTTGATCATTTCAACATCAACGTACTCGACCTTGAAAAAAGTATCGCTTTCTATAACAAGGCGCTGGGATTGAAAGAACACCACCGAAAAGAAGCAGCCGACGGCTCCTTCATCCTTGTTTACCTGACAGACGACCAAACTGGTTTCCTACTGGAATTGACCTGGCTAAGAGATCGCAACGAACCATACGAACTGGGAGATAACGAAAGTCATCTCTGTTTTCGCGTAGCCGGTGATTACGACAAAGTACGTAAATTCCACAAAGAAATGGACTGCGTATGTTATGAGAACACCGATATGGGATTGTATTTCATCAACGATCCGGACGATTACTGGATCGAGGTATTGCCTGCTAAATAAAACCGGGCAAACTGTCCATCTACCAAAATTGTATCAGCCCTTTACAGGCAATACAATTTTGGTCAACCTTTCATCATAAGGTTGATCTTTCTTTATATAATAGAATTCGTAGGCCGAACCTTCCGGTTCATATCCCTTCTGCATGATCCAGGCAGTCATTTCTCCGTACAAATAATCCATCTCTTCATAATCGCCTTTGAACATACAATGAACCACTTTCGTCTGAGGAATGATACGAGGTTGCAGGTTTTCATCACCATCCATCCAGATAGAGAGGGGAAAACAAATCTCCAAATCCAGGTTTTCCACATCCAGATTCAAATAATCGTGGTAAATAATAAAAGGAACATCGGTCATATATACTCCGGTAGGACGGAGAAGAGCTAGCACATCTTCGCGCTTTTTGGCAAACTGCCTTTCCAATTCTTTGTAGCTGATTTTCATGCGAGCCGATAAAACAGGTTGTTCTGCCCTGACCATGAACCGTATGTCTGAAACCTGTGGCATAGTGTTATTCATTAATGGGTTAAGAATTTATCAAAGATAAAACAATCATTGAAAGTAGCACTATCTGAAGAGGTGAAAAAGCTGAAAATGACATATTTTGATCCTGTAATTAACTAAACTTACATTTATCGTAATATTCTAAAACGAATCTCATTCTACATTTTTTTGAAGAAAATCATTGCAGCTAACCATATTCCTCTTATATTTGCTTTCCAGAAAACTCATTATTAATCATAAATATAAAATCATGGAGAAGCCTTATGTAGTAGGTATTGATATAGGCGGTACCAATTCTGTTTTCGGTGTTGTGGATGCAAGAGGAACAATCTTGTACAGTGGATCAATCAAAACAGGGAAATATAGTGATATCAATGATTATGTTACCGAACTCGGTCAGGGTCTGTCATTAGTAATCGATCAGGCCGGAGGTCCGGACAAAATCAAAGGTGTAGGCGTAGGAGCTCCCAATGGTAACTTCTTCAACGGCTGTATTGAATTTGCCCCAAACCTTCCGTGGAAAGGCAAAATTCCTTTGGCACAGTTGATCAGCGAACAGATCGGAGGTATTCCCGTTGCATTGACAAACGATGCTAACGCTGCTGCAATCGGAGAAATGACTTACGGCGCAGCACGCGGTCTGAAAGACTTTATCGTAATCACGTTGGGTACAGGTGTCGGTAGCGGTATCGTTATCGGTGGTAACCTGGTTTACGGACACGATGGATTTGCCGGTGAACTTGGTCACGTAATTATGCGTCGTAACAACGGACGTCCTTGCGGTTGCGGTCGTCAGGGATGTTTGGAAACGTATGCTTCGGCAACAGGTGTGGCTCGTACAGCACGCGAATATCTGGAAATCCGCAAGGACGACAGTTTGTTGCGTGAACTCGACCCGGACGAAATTACTTCAAAAGATGTATATGAAGCAGCTATGAAGAATGACAAGCTGGCTCTCGAAATCTTCGAATTCACAGGAAATATCCTGGGTGAAGCTTTTGCTGATGCTGTTGCATTCTCAAGCCCGGAAGCTATTATTCTATTCGGTGGTCTTACCAAGGCTGGCGATCTGATTATGAATCCGATCAAACGTTCTATGGAAAAGAATATGCTGAAAGTATACGAAGGTAAAACTAAACTTCTTTTCTCTCAATTGAAAGAAAGCGATGCCGCCGTATTAGGTGCCAGCGCTTTAGGTTGGGAAGTAAAAGAGTAATCGTATTTCACAGGGGGTCTGCCCCGGATCAAGGGCGGCTTCAAGCCGCCCTTATTCATTTATATACATTTATAATAAACCTATCCTATGAGTCATCCTTTACATCAGTTCGTCTACTGTCCCAAATGTGGTGCCAAAACATTCGTAGAACGCAACGAAAAAGCCAAACAGTGTACAACATGCGGTTTTGTTTATTATTTCAATCCTTCGTCAGCTGTCGCTTGCTTCATACGTAATGCGACAGGTGAAATGCTATTAGTACGACGTGCCAAAGATCCGGCCAAAGGCACACTCGATCTTCCGGGAGGATTTGTCGATATGTACGAGTCGGCGGAAGAAGCAGTTCATCGCGAAGTAAAAGAAGAGACAGGACTGGATATTACCAAATGCCGTTATCTGTTTTCTATCCCTAATCTTTATATGTATAGTGGTTTTGAAGTGCACACAGTAGACATGTTTTTCGAATGCCATGTGGAAAACTTCAACAATGTTCATGCAGAAGATGATGCTGCCGAAATCGTTATTATGAAAAAAGAAGAGTTAAATGCCGACGATTTCGGATTGATGTCAATAAAGAAGGCTATTGGGGTTTATCAAAAAAGCAACAGTTAACTTTCACATTTTCATTTCTACAATTGACAATTAGAGAGCGGCGCATTCCGCTCTTTTTGTTTTCTATATTATAGATCTCTACACCCAACTATAGTTATAAGATTTTTTTCAAAAAAATAGGACACATAATCATAAATAGCACCTTAGTTCTAAAAGAACTCCGTACTAAATATCTGGCACAAATGTATTAATTATTTATTACGTATTGTTATTTTACGTCAATAAAAGTGATATTTTGCTTTGTTTTTAACACTTCCAATAAGAGAGCAAATATAATAACCGGAAAATCCGACTACAAACTTTACCCTTTGATTATATTCATATTGTATATTTTATTCGTATTATAATCCGATATATCAACCACAATTTACACCTTATCAATTTACACAATATTTATTAACTGCAAAGAACGTAATCAATCACAAGTCTCCAACAGCTGTTTTGTAAAAAAGTTTTTTTAATCAGACTTAACAATCCGTATATACCTAATAATAATAATGTTATGAGACCAGGATAGCCTTAGTACTTTTAGAACTAAGATCAAAAACATCAATAAACGTCAAATCTAAGGTAACTCCACTAACACTAGTATTATTATCTATAAACTCATTAATTATGTTGAAACACTTCAAACCTGTCAGCTTAATTCTTATCGCAGGAGCGATAACACTTCCCGCAAGTGCCTATGCTGACTTAGCGCCAGAGAAGCAAGGAACCGCCATTTCTCAGCAAAACGGGAAAGTGACCGGTGTTGTAGAAGATGATTTCGGCCCTGTAGCCGGAGCATCAGTAGTGATCAAAGGAACCACAAACGGTAGTATTACCGACATGGATGGTAACTTCAGCCTGGAAGGAGTAAAAAACGGAGACATTATCCAGATATCCTTTATCGGATATGCGACTCAGGAAATTGCTTATGCAGGACAAGCTTCATTGAACATTAAATTGGCTGAGGACAGCCAAAAGCTCGACGAAGTAGTTGTAACGGCTTTGGGTATAAAGAAAGATGCCAAGAAGTTAGGTTATGCAGTAAGTAATGTATCATCTGACGAATTGACCAGAACCGGTGGTTCGAACATCGCTAGCGGACTTTACGGCAAGGCAACCGGTGTACGTATTCAGGCTGCTCCCGGTGGCGGTACATCAGCGGTATCTATCTCCGTACGTGGTCTTTCCTCTATCACGGGTAATACGCAACCGCTTATTATCATGGATGGTGTGCCTCTTCACAACGGAAACACCAATAATGATGATTATTGGGGTAACCAACGTATCAACTCCAACGGTATGGTCGATATCAACCCCGAAGATATCGAGAACATCTCTATCTTAAAGGGTGCTGCCGCTTCAGCATTGTACGGTTCGGAAGCTGCCAACGGTGTTGTGATGATCACGACCAAGAAGGCAAAAGCTGGTACTGGTACAAAAATCGATTTCAGTGCCAACGTAAGTTTCGACAAAGTTGCCTACATGCCTGAAATCCAGAAAGAATATGGCCCAGGTACCGACAACTCTTCCTTAGGGAACGATAACCCAGAGGCATTGACTGGTTTCCGTCAGCAACTTGTCGACCGTAACGGCAACACGATCGTTACACCTAACCAAGAAACATACTCCGCATGGGGTGCCAAATACGATCCGAGCAAGATGGTAACCTATTTCGACGGTACACAGCGTGCATACACTCCGATCGACCACAACCAGTGGGCAGACATCTTCCGCACCGGTATAAATCAGACATACAACCTGTCACTAACCAATAGTACTGAGCATAATAATGTACGTTTCTCGTACACCTACAACGATGCGCAGGCCATGCAGCTCAACTCAAACAACCACAAGCATAACTTCAACCTGAACGGTACATTCGATGTGAGCAAGACAATCAAGTTGAACTATACAGCCACTTATCAGAACCAATACATTAAGAACCGTCCGTATCGTATCAGCCGTTTGACTAATAACTTTACCGGTTTCTTCAATGGTTTCACCGATGTTGCTTATATACGCGACCATACGGTGACAAGCCTCGGTTACATGAACAGTATCTCAGCTAACAACGGCGGTACAAGCGATACTTTAACACCGGATGAACAATTCCTTTACACACCAATGGGTTCAACCTCACTGATGGATGAATATTTCTGGAAGATTATGGGTAATGAACAATTGGAAGAACATCAGCGTTTCATCGGTTCCGTCAACCCGACCTGGGAGATCATCCCCGGATTGACATTAGGTGGACGTCTGGCTGCCGACCTCACCGTCGATAAAATCGAAAACAAAAACTACGCAAGTAACGCTCATGTATTTTCTACCAACGGCCAGTACAGCGACTCTTACGGATTGAACAACAGTCGTTACCAGATTATCTACAGCGATGTGATGTTGATGTTCGACAGAACATTCAATGAGCTCCATAACGTAACAGCCAACCTGGGTTGGACAGCTCGCGAAGAATCCTATTACAAATCAGATGTGAGTACCAATCAGGGGCTGACACAGGAAAACTGGTTCCACTTGAACGCCTCCGTCGGCACAAAGAATGCGAGCATGACCAAACAGGAATTGCTTAAAACAGGAGCCTTCCTGACAGCCAGCTACGGTTATAACGGATGGGGATTTGTGGAAGGTTCTATCCGTCAGGAAAAGAGTTCGACCTTGAAGAAGGGCAATAACTCATTCTGGTATCCTTCTGCCAGCGTCAGCGTACTCTATACAGAGTTGCTGAAAGACCAAATGCCGACTTGGTGGAATTACGGTAAGGTTCGTGCCTCTTACGGTATCGTAGGTAATGCCCCCGAAATCTATCGCGCAAACCTGGCATTCGAATAGGGCTCTTTGCTGAGATCATCTACTTATGCCTATAATTATATAAATACAAGCATCGGTAACGAAGGTATTAAACCGGAAACCAAATATGAATTTGAAATCGGTTTGGAAAATAAATTTTTGGGGAACCGTTTGGGCATGGAATTCAACTTCTATAGCAACACCATCAAAGATCAGATTCTTTCTACAACCAGTGCTGCTTCAATGGGGGCAACAAGCATGTTGATGAACGTCGGCGAGTTGAGCAATAAAGGTATCGAATTAAGCGTATATGGCACGCCTTTTGAAAACAAGGATTGGAAATGGGATTTGCGTGCCAATGTAGCATGGAACAAAAACACGGTGAAAAAACTAGCCGATGGTCTGGACGTATTGAATCACACCAACATCGACGGTGGAGCTGCTGTTCTTGAATCGCATGTAGGCGAATCTATGGGTGACTGGTACACCTATACCTGGAAAACCGACGAAAACGGTAACTACATCGTAGGTAGTAATGGTTTGTATATCAGCGACACTTCAGAGCGTCATAAAGTAGGTAACGCCATGCCAAAGGTAACCGGAGGTTTCGGTACAAGCCTAAGCTACAAGAACTTCACATTAGACATGGCATTCGACTTCCGCTTCGGTGGCGATGTATTGAACAGCCCTTGGCAGTTTATGATGAACACCGGTACTATTACCGATGCTATTGGTGTCCGTGACCGTTCAACCGGCGGTTTGTTCTACTACAGTGAGACAGAAAAGATGGAAGACAAAGGAGCTATTCATGTGCTTACTCCGGATGAAGTCGCAAGTATTGAAGGCAACTACCAACGTGGCGATATGTATAACGGCCACTATCTGTGGGACAACGGTTTGATCCTTCCGGGTGTAAAGGAAGACGGTACACCGAACGATATAGTTGTAACTCAAAGGGAAGCTAACAGCAAACTTTATGGTTGGGGAACAAATGCAACCCGGACTTATCAGGATGCTATCCAGAAAAACAGCTACATCAAATGTCGTGAAATCAGCCTGGGTTACACTTTGCCAGCAGAATGGACCAGAAAGTTTGCTTGCAACAACCTGATGGTTTCCGGTTTCGTACGTAACCCATTCTATGTATATCGTACTTTGAAACTGTTCGACTCTGAAGCGACAGACGGAACAAACTGGATCTACCAGGCACAAATCGGCGGTTCTACAGCCAGTGCACGTACATTCGGTTTCTCAGTCCGCGCAAGCTTCTAACTTACTAATTATTAAATCAGATTAAAAAGAAGAATTTATGAAAAAGATATTTTCATTGTTAGCAGGAGGAATCGTACTGGTATCGCTCGCCTCATCATGCGCCGATTCAGCGTATGATGACAAGTATGCTGATCCCTCGAAGACTACAACAGTAGGCGTTCCTCAGGTATTTACCGGCGTGATGTACAAAGGTAATACATGGATGAACCCAATTTATTATCGTCATTGGATACAATCTACCACATCCGGTATTTTCTCCGGTATAATTGGCACCAACAATGCAGCTGGTCGCTATATGGGATCCGGTGAAGGCCGTTATGACGATCGTTGGAAAAACTTCTATGATATGGTAACTCAGTTACGTTTGTTGGAATATAACTACGAAAATCTTTCGGATACGGAAAAACCTTCTAACTTGGTGTTCTATTATTTAGGGCGTACAATGGTTGAAGCGCAACTACATGAAATGTTGTCTGTGTTCGGCGATGTTCCTTTCAACGGAGCCGGTACGCTTTGGAGAGACGGAGACTATAATGCTGCCAAAGAGAAATGCGTTTATGATGACGACGTTGTACTGTACAAACAGATTCTTACCAACCTGAAAGAGGTAGGTGACTATTTCGCCAGTGGCAATGTGGACGCAATCGGTCTTACTTCTTTAAGCCGTCAGGATTATACAATCGCTGCCGGGGATGCAACAATTTGGCAAAAATATGTAAACTCGCTCCGCTTGCGTATTGCCCTTCATTTGTCAACTGCCGGCGATTGCGTAACAGAAGCACATGCTGCCATTGCCGAAATCCTGAATAATCCGGGCAAGTATCCGCTGATTGACAACAATACGGAAAATATGGGAGTAACAGCCGACACCCAAAAGGATGAATTTAACTTCGGTAAGTCATTCTCTCAAGCACTTCGCTCAAGTGGTATGGCAGCTTGTTCACAAACAGTTCTGAATGCGATGAATGTACCTGCAAACGGTATACCCGGCAAAAATACTGACCCACGTCTGGAAGTTATGTACGATTGTAATCCCGATGGGGAATACATTGCTTACGATGTTATGATGACTGATGTTGAAATCACGAATCTTTCAAACAAAAAGCATCAGGAATATGTAAACAGAGGTATGTCACAAGCCAACTATTTTTGTGAAATCGACACCATCGCTGCCGCTGGCTGGGATACATATCAGGGAAATGAAAACATATTCGGTCTATGGCTGAGTGCTGCAGAGGTTAGTCTCAGCAAGGCAGAAGCCTATTTGATGGGGTATGGCGTGGCAGCCGATGTCAACAAGGCAAAAGCTCACTTCGTTGAAGGTGTGAAACTATCTACCCAATATTATTGGGATATGAAAGAGACAAGTTCACTTCACAAGGCAGGTAATGACAGCTACAGAGGATTCCGTCCGCTGGTCAGACCGACAGACGACGCAATCACAACATACGCTGAAAGTATCTGGAAACCGACACAGGAAGCAATCTGCACACAACTATGGTTAGACTTCGGCTTCATGAACAAGCTGGAAGCATGGAATGTAGTACGTCGTACCGGTTATCCTGTTGTAGAATTTGCAACAGACAACCAGGTATCTAATTACCCGACTCCTCCTAACCGTCTGCCCTATCCGAACGATGAGTTGACATACAACAGTGACAACTGCCAGGCAGCGATCGCCAAGAATTACGAAGAGCCAAGTGGTTATTATACCAACCTGTTCTGGGCTAAGAAAGAGTATTACAAAATGGTTAGATAATCAATAAACTTATTTATAATAATGAGTGTGGCAATAATGAATGTTGCCACACTCAATTACAAAGAATTTATTAACACATTAAATCTAATTAGTCATGAAAAGAATCATTTTTATCCTTTCTCTTATCTTAATGGTAGGGATACAAGCAAAAGCACAAAAGGGTCCTGTTTTCGAAGGTTCATGTATTGATGTCATCCGACAAGATCCGACACAAGGTTTATTTTATAATTTTCCTATCAGTCATGTCCTACCTATATATTGTGCATTTGTAACACCTACTATTGTAAATGGTTACACCCAAAGTATGACTATTTCGGATGGAGAAATTGAAATGCTTTATTTTAAAAATAAGCAAAAAGGCTACTACGATCTGCCTATTCAAGTTGAAAATAATGGCAGTGTAGTCAATTGCTATATACGAATACAATTTATCTAGAAATAACGATACTTCCACAACAATTAAATAAAACATAATTGATGGTAAATGTGGAGACTGAAACCGCCCCGAAGTGATTCGCGGCGGTTTTACTTTATATACTATATCAGCGTTGTTCATCATACACCCCGAACTCAGCAATTGAAGCCTGCCCATTGGTGCTATCTATTTCTATTTTGACTTTGTTTCCCCAGACACGGTCGAAACGATGTACTTTAACTTTATCAGCTTTATCGCCCGAACAGATCTCTTTCCAGATACCATCAGCTTCATATAGCAAGCGATACCGTTGTATACTTCCCTTAAGGTCGGTTATTGTTATCATATTAAAAGAATGGCATTTATCCAGATCCACTTCAAACCAGGGCTTTGCTACAGCCTTGTTCGAGAGCCAACTGGTTGTAAAGTCGTCATCATTACCAAAATCCATGATCATCATATCCTCACTCCAACTGGAATTGGCCGGTTTATGTTTGGCTATGTTCGTTGCAATTATCGGGGCATCATAGGCCGGAAGTCGGGGTACGGCTACATCGTCTTTCCAAAGCTCTCCGATCTTCTTCAATCCCTCAACGGCATTCGGGTCGATCAGACCGTCACGGTTAGGAGCCACATTCAATATAAAATTGCAATAAGCCTGATTGAAGGGTTCCAGATTATCCTTAACGATCGCAACGGGATCTTTTACAGGCGATACCGGGAAAGACTCTTTCCAGAACCAGCTTTTATTGATCGGTAAGCAAGACAAAGCAGGAAGTCGGTTCGACTCTTTCGAGATATGCTGCCCGGCATTCTGTTCATACGACTTTATATCTGTGTAAAACAAGGCATCTTTCGGATATTTGGCAGCATTCAGATCCATCACCAGACAGTTGGGCTGAAGCCTTTTAATCAGGCGGTATATTTCCTGGAAAGGAACATCTTCATAAGATATTCTCGACCAGGGAGCATCCCAGCCGTCGATGATGATCGCGGTTATCTCGCCATAGTTAGAGAGAAGTTCCGTCAACTGTGCCTTCACCATGTCGATATGCTCTTTCGTGATAAATCCGGGACGCAATTTATGATGCGTATCCAGTATAGAATAATAAAGCATCGTTTTAAGTCCCTGCTTCCGGAAAGCCTCCACATATTCTTTTACTACATCCCGCTTGAGCGGACTGTTCATAACATTATAACCAGTCGTTTTTGTATCCCATATACAAAAACCGCTGTGATGTTTGGTCGTCAGACAACCATAACGCATCTTGGCCGCTTTGGCTGCTTCCGCCCACTGGTTACAATCCAGTTTCATAGGACTAAAGATAGCCGGACTGGCATCGGGATCAGCCCAGTCGTCACTCATAAAAGTCGGAATATTAAAGTGTATAAACATCCCGAATTTCAGATCGACAAATTGCTGCTGCAAAGTACGCAGATCCGAAGTTCCATTTGTCGGTTGTGTTTTACCCTGTACCGCCAGGCAACATAAAAAGGTAAGACACAAAAGAATTGATACATTTTTTCTCATAACTGTTCCTTATTAAAATATTTGCCGGTTCCTCTGAAAAGTCAACCGGCAAATATACCTTTTTTATTCTACTTAAATAACCATTCTTTTAATAACCGTCGTTCTGTTTCAGGTTCTTATTGTTCTTGATCTCGTTCGTCGGGATCGGGAACAATAATTCCCGTGAACTCAATGTAGGACCATATGCAAACTTATGTCCGACATAGTCATCAAACTTACCGGTCGCTAGATTCAACACCTTACGGGTACGTGCCATATCAAACCAAATCTTATTCTCGAAAGCCAGTTCATGGTAACGTTCTTTCCAGACTGCATAACGGAAATCTTCCTGCGATAATCCGCTCAAATCTTTCAGATTTGCACGTTGCCTGATCTGATTGACACAAGCATAAGCAGCAGCCGAAGGACTGCCCTCCGCTTCATTCTGAGCTTCCGCATACATCAACAGAAGATCGGCATAACGAAGCAACGGATAATTAAGACTACTCTTAGCCGTATTCAAATGAGCATCCATATCGAAGAACTTATAGATGTAATAACCGCCGAATTTCACAACTTCTTCACGATTGGCATTCGATGTGAATTGTGTATAATAAAACTCACCTTCTTCAGTACGCTTATCCCCTTCTTCATAGGTATTGATAAATTCATCCAGTGCATATACAGAACCTGTTTCCGTCGAATAATAAGAAACGTCCATATTATAAGGCAAAAGCAAGCTCTGGAACGGATTCTCTACGATACCGGACTGATACTGTATCATGAACAGATGCTCCCCTTTATTCTCCATTTCAATATTATGCAGGTCGCTGTAAGAAGAAAAAAGTTTATAACTACCGTTATCGATCACCTCTTTTGCCTTGGATGCAGCCAGCGCATAATATTCCTTTCCTTTTTCCATCGGATATCCCGCCATTGTCAGATAAACGCTTGCCAGCAAAGATTTCACTGTCGCTTTTGTCACACGTCCGGTTTCATCCGTCCAGCCCAGATCAGATTCTTCCGCCTGTTTCAGGTCCGAAAGGATCGAGTTATACACTTCTTCCGTAGAAGCCTGTTGCGGATACAATTCGGGGGAAGAAGCATCCACCGGCACCAATACCAATGGAACAGAACCAAACAAACGTACCAGGTTGAAATAATTATAGGCACGAAGGAAATAGGCTTCGCCCAAACATTTACTTTTGATCGATTTATCCATCTCGATTCCCGGTATGTAAGTGATTGCCAGGTTTGCATTGGCAATAGCACGGTATGCATAGTTCCACCAACTCTTACTATACTCGTTGTCCGAATTATTCACGACCAAACGGATATTATTGATGTTGACGTTCTGGCTTACTTTCGTTCCTGCCAGCCCGGTCAGGAAATCGGTCATAAAATACGGATTGCCACCATAGTCGCCGTTTGCCGAATACCGCAGATCTGCATAGATAGAATTAACCACGCTACGCGCATGCTCCGCTGTCTTAAAATAGTTTTGCTGAGTAAAGTTAGACGGATTCGATTCGTCCAGAAAGTCAGTACAACTACAACCGAGCACCAGTGATAATATCAATAAAGCATATTTTGTCTTCATATTTAATAATAGTATTAAGAGTTAAAAACTAACATTCAGACCAATCGTAAACGTACGCGGTTTCGGATAACCGAATACGGTGATACCTTGAGCAAACGTCTGTGTCGCATCCGACACTTCCGGGTCATAACCGTTATATTTAGTGATCAGGAAGAAGTTCTGAACACTACCGTATACTCTCAGATACTTGATCGAGATCTTCTTTGTCAATTCAGACGGGAAAGTATATCCCAAAACCAGATTCTTTCCACGCAGGAACGAACCGTCTTCCACGAAATGAGAATCGATGTTCGTCGTATATCCCGCACCGGTCGGTCTGATCTGTGCGATCATCGTATTCTGGTTTTCTGGAGTCCATGCATTCAGTACCGTCTTATAACTGTTTGCTATACCGGTACGGTCTTCTGCCGAGTGTTTGGAAATATCCAGTACATCGTTGCCGAACATATACTGCAGATCGACAACCAAGTCGAAGTTCTTATAACGGAATGAGTTGGAAAGTGTTCCGTAACCGTCAGGAATACCTTTACCGATGATCAGACGGTCCATATCATTGATCTGTCCGTCATTGTTACGGTCCCAAAGTTTCAGGTCACCCGGACGCAAGTTATATTTGGCTGCTTCTTCCGCTTCATCCGTACCCCAGGTTCCCAGACGTTTGTAACCGTAGAAAGAACCTACCGGTTCACCAACGCGGATGATGTTATTGCTTGAAGACAAAATATCCGGTCCCGGATAAATATCATCGTCTCCCTCACTTAATGCCAGCACCTTGTTCTTATTGAATGAGATATTGAACGTCGTTTCCCATGAGAAATTTTCATTGGTAATATTTACCGTATTGATAGAAAACTCGAAACCTTTATTGCTCATACTTCCGACATTCTTCGTAATCGATGTGAAACCGCTGGAAGCCGGTACCGGAGCACTCAGCAACATATCTGTCGTCTTTTTATAATATACATCCATTTCCAGATTTACACGGTTGTTGAACAGACCGATGTCCAATCCGGCATTTACCTGAGAAGTCTTTTCCCATTTCAGGTCAGGGTTAGCCAAAGAGGAAACACCGATACCGGATGCTTTCGAACTGCCGAAAACAGTCGTATAATTACCCAAACTACCCTGTGAAGCATAAGCACCTGTTTCCGAGTTACCTGTCAAACCGTAGCTGGCTCTCAACTTCAAATTAGAGACAGCAGTAGCCGGTTTCATAAAGCTCTCTTCCGAGATACGCCACGCAGCACCTACAGACGGGAAGAATGCATATCTGTTTGACTGGCCGAATTTAGACGATCCGTCCAAACGGGCTGTTGCCGTCAATAAATATTTACTCTTATAGCCATAATTGACACGGGCGAAATAAGAATTCAAACCATACGCATTGGCACTCGATGCTGCCGTAGGAGAAGTTCCGATCCCCAGGTTGTTATACTGGAAGAAATCATCTTCGAAACCTGTAGCCGATGCTGTGGACGAAGAGTTATCCACATGCTGCCAGGATAAACCGACCATACCGGTAAATGAATGTGCCCGGGCAAAATCTTTATGATAAGTCACATAATTTTCAAACTGCCAGGAGTTATTCCGGTTATTATTTATGGATGCACTGCCGTTCGGAGAAGAGATCCAGATCAACTGACGACCTCCATAATAATTCGATTTCTGATTGATGATATTGGCTCCCAATACGGAACGGAACTCCAGTCCCGGAAGAATAGTGATGTTCGCATATACATTACCCAACATAGTCTGTGTTTCCAATGTATAGTTACGATCTTTAGCAACCTGCACCGGACTGTTACCGCCTTCCATCCCCGGATAATCGTTGTTTCCGGCAAAAGTTCCGTCCTCATAACGGACAGGCAGGAAAGGCAATGCCTCCACGATCTGACGTCCTACCGTGATACCGCCATCACCCATTGAGTCGGTCTGGCGTTCTTTCTGGTAAGCATAGCTCAGGCTACCTCCCACTTTCAACCATTTGGTCAACTCGCTATCCATAAAGAAACGGGCGGAATAACGTTTCAGGTAAGATTCGATGATCAGACCATCCTCGCCTCTGAATCCGACAGACAACCCGTAACTGTCGCCACCTTTTGTATTGGACACGGATATCTGGTGTGTCTGCGAAAAAGCATTACGGATGGTTTCATCCTGCCAATCTGTATCGTACAACGGTTGGCCATTAGAGTCGAACAACCGAGAGTCAGTTCTTTTCAGTTTCGGATCTTTATAGTTTCCATTCTGCCATCCTTCCGGATCGAACTTCTGAGCATTCGCATAGGCCAGATCTTCCAGTTGCAGGAACTCGGCAGCATTCAGTACATCCAGTTTTTTAGGAAGAACACCTATACCGAAGTCGGTATCGTAACGAATACTTGTACCCACACCTTCACCTTTCTTGGTTGTAACCAAAATAACACCATTCGCACCGCGGGCACCGTAGATGGCTGTTGCCGACGCATCTTTCAATACCTCCACCGACTTGATATCGTTCGGGTTCAGATAGTCGATCGGAGATGTTCCGTTGGTCAATGTACTTACATTCAGGATCACACCGTCCACCACATAAAGAGGATCATTCGTTACACTGATAGAAGAGTTACCACGGATACGGATGGAAGCGCGTCCGCCCGGACGACCTGAATTAGTCGAGATATTCACACCGGATACGCGTCCCGACAAAGCCTGTCCGAAAGAAGTAACTGTCCGTTGTGCCAACGCATCTTCTTTTACAGAACCGGAAGCACCTGTCAGGTCACTTTTCTTCATCGTACCGTAACCTACAATCACGACCTCTTCCAGATTCTGAGTGTCTTCATACAAAATAATCTTCAGAATCGATTTATTCTTTGTACTAACTTCCTGCGTCAAATAACCAATATAGGATACTTCCAGCACGGCATTATCCGGCACTTCGAAAGAGAATTTACCATCCACATCCGTTATATTCCCGGTCGTTGTTCCTTTTACCAGCACATTGGCTCCGATAACCGGATCACCATTATCATCTACAACAACTCCGGAGATCTGACGTCTCGACTGCTGCTGTGTCTCCTGTTTATTTTCTTTGGAGGACAAAACGATATGATTACCCTGGATCATATACTCGATATTGGTATCGCGGAACAACTCATCCAATACCTGGACAACTTGTTTCTCCTTTACATTAACAGAAACTTTTCGATTCACATCTATCTGGTTGTTATAAACAAACAGATACTCCGTCTGTTTCTCTATTTCAGAGAAAATTTTGTTTAACTGTGTGCTTGATTTACTTATGCTCACCCGCATATTTTGTGAATGGGAAGTAGAGGCAAACGAACAAAAGATACAGACCAATAACAAGAATGTAGTTATTCGCATAATTCTAAAGAGTTGTTTAAGGTTGGGACTTTTTAGGCAATAATGTCCCTGTAAAGTATTTTTTTTCATACATTTGTGTGTTTCAAAATAATACAATTTAATTAATTGTGATTGAGATTCCTGCCGGTTGATGCGTCACCATCAACCGGCTTTTTCGTTAACAAAAACATTTTTTACTATACCATAGGCAGTCAGATTTAAAAAGGTTATTATTTTATTTAATTAATATACACCACATGATTTTCGCGGTCACGCTGATAGGCAAAGTGGATATTTTTTTGCAGCAGGCTAAGCGCATAGTCAATACCATCTGTTTGCTTAAATTTCCCTGTGTACAAATACTTTGTCACTTTCTGGTTGTTCACAATTATCTTCACCCCATAGAATTTCTCAAAGTCTTCCATCACCAGTCTGAACGGTTCATCCTGGAAGCAGATCAACCCTTCTTTCCAGCGGTATCTTTCATAATTATCAATTTTCTGTGTCAACAGTTTACCATTCGAACGATACACCTTATTATTGGGTTTTAGTGAAATTGTTTCCGAAGGACTATTATGCATGGATACCTTGACGCTTCCTTCCATCAGCACCGTTTCAAATTTATCCCGGCTGGAATAGGCATCCACATTGAATTTCGTTCCCAAGACCTCCACACTACATTCTTTTGTATTGACGATAAAAGGCCGTTTCTTATCTTTCGCCACTTCAAAGTAAGCTTCGCCATCCAGCTTGATCTTACGTTCATGTTTGTTGAACGAAACCGGATATTGTATAGTTGTCTGCGCATTCAGCCAGATGTTACTGCCGTCAGGCAACGTGATATTGACGCATTGGCCGGCAGGAACGGCTATAGTCTGCATAGCTACCTGTCCCTTGTCGTCTCTGTCCTGAGCGAAATACCCTAATCCGAAAGCGATGACGATCATTGCCGCTATCCGCAGGAATTTCATGAAACCTGAATGCAACCAATGTTGTTTTTTGTTCCCGGCAACCGATGTATTCTCCGGTTCAGCATTCAACAGCATCGCATTATACAATTTCCTTTCTTTCAGAAAAGTTGCTTTATTATCCGGAGATACTTGTATCCAACGCATAATGCACTCTTTTTCTTCCAGTGTAGCAGTTCCTGCAAAAAACTTATATAGTAATTCTTTCTCCATATTTCTATCTTCTGTATATATAGAAATCGGGAGAAGCAAGCGCCTAGTTTAAAAAAGTTAAAAATTTCAGATTATAAAATAAAAAGGGAAGGATCGTATAATAGTCTTTCAAATTCACACGAAGGGCAGCCAGAGCTTTGGCTATATGGTATTCTACGCCTTTCGAAGTCATATTCAATTCGTCGGCAATCTCTTTACGGGTTTTATTCTCAAAACGGCTCATCAGGAAAACACGCCGTGTCTGTTCGGGTAATTGCTGAAGGGTTCGGTTTACTATCTCTTTTATTTCTGTAGTGAAAAGCTCTGTGGGTTCGCAGACTTCCAAAGAGGATATTTGCAGATTCAGCTCCCATTCGGCAACCGCTCGTAACCTTTGAGAGACATCTTCCTGCAATTGTCTTCTTTTCAAGTGATTCAGACATTTGTGCTTAATCAAAGTCAGGATATAGGCCGGCACATTCGAATCAGGCTGCAGCATTTCCCGCATTTCCCAATAATCCATAAAAGCCTCCATCGTGAAATCTTCCGCTACGGAAAATTCCTGCACATAGGAATTTGCAAAGCTGATAAAACGGCCTTTATAGCTTTCCAACAACCTGCTTAATTCTTTTATGTCTTCCGATCCACCCATCTTTTGCTGTATGAAGAGAGTGTAAATATAAGACATTTTTAAACGAAACCATGACCGATACCATCACTTTTTGTTTTGACACGTTTGTTTATGATTCCAAATATTAATTCTTTTTGTTAATAACTTACTTAGCATTTGTATGTTATTCTTTATATTTGCAACTTAGAACTAACAGAGACTGTTTAATATCTGTACATTAAAGCGAAGGAGTGATGAAAAGAATACTTATTCCACTGTGCCTGGTGGTAGGAAGTCATGTGGCTAGCGGGCAACGGTCGTACCAGTTTGAGGCACCGGACCGTTTGTTCATAGAAGGTAAAGAATTGTTTAGTTTAAAGAATTATCCGGGTTGTATCGATAAGCTGGAAGCTTACAAACAGCACTCGAAAGATGCCGATCTGATCCAGGAAGCCAACTATATGATCGTATATGCGGCTTATGAGCAAGGACGACCCAATGCCGACCAACTATTGAAAGATTACCTGGAAAACTATCCGGCTTCACGCCACAGTGATGAGGTAAACTTCCTGATCGGTTCGGTTCATTTCGGACGTGGCGAATATCAGAAAGCTATTTTCTGGTTCAACGAGTCGAATATCGACATGCTTAGTCCGGAACAACAGGAGACTTACAGCTTCCGTCTGGCCTACTCTCTGTTACAAACAGGAGAAATGGATAAGGCACGCGGATATTTTGCACGTATCCAACAGATCGGAACACAGTATCGTGAAGCAGCTACTTATTATGTAGCCTATATCGATTACGCTACCGGCAAATATAATAACGCACTAGTAGAATTCAGTCGTTTGAAAGAGATGCCGGACTACCGCGAACAATCGTTATATTACATCACACAGATCTATTTTATACAAAATAAATACGAAAAGGTTATCAGCGAAGGAGAAGAACTCCTATCCTCCTACCCTAACAGTAAAAATAATAGCGAAATATACCGTGTCTTAGGTAATTCCTATTATCACCTGGGTAATCAGGACAAGGCGATCAATATGCTAAGCAAATACGTATCGTCTACCGACAGTCCGCTAAGAGGTGACCTGTATATCCTCGGAGTTTGCTATTATAATAAAGGTAACTATAACAGTGCTGTCAATGCCCTGTCGCAGACCGTTCGTGAAGACGACGCACTTTCACAGAATGCTTACCTCTATCTCGGACAAAGCTATCTGAAGCTGAACGACAAGAACAATGCCCGCATGGCATTCGAAGCGGCAGCAACCTCTTCGTTCGACAAACAAATAAAGGAAACGGCCATGTTTAACTACGCTCTCCTGATCCACGAAACGGCCTTTACCGGATTCGGCGAGTCGGTTACCATCTTCGAAGATTTCCTGAATGACTTCCCTAATTCCCAATATGCCGATAAGGTTAACGATTATCTGGTGGAAGTCTATCTGACAACAAAGAACTATCAGGCCGCCCTCAGTTCGATCAACAAGATCAACCGTCCGAGTACAAAGATATTGGAAGCTAAACAGGATATCCTGTTCCAGCTCGGTACACAGGCATTTACCAATATGAAGCTGGATGAAGCGGTCGACCTGTTCGGCCAGGCTATCAATCTGGGCTCTTATAACATGGAGTCACGTAACGATGCTTACTTCTGGCGTGGAGAGTCTTATTACCGACTCGGAGAATACCAGAAAGCGATTTCCGATTACCGCACCTACCTGAACAATACCCGCCAACGCAATACTGACATGTACGCACTGGCTCATTATAATCTGGGATACTGCTACTTTAAACTGAAAGAATACGGAGAGGCACAAAATCGCTTCCGCCAGTATGTCGACCTTGAAGGTAACCAAAATGCTCCGGCCTTGGCAGATGCCTACAACCGTATCGGCGACTGTCAGTATCAGAACCGCCAGTTTGCACAAGCCGAAGAAAACTATTCTCGCGCTGCACAACTACAACCTTCTGCCGGAGACTATTCAGTTTACCAGAAAGGATTCCTGTTGGGATTGCAGAAAGATTATAAAGGGAAGATCAATATGATGGACCGCCTGATCCGCGACTATCCTGAATCACAATATGTAGACGATGCCCTTTTCGAAAAAGGACGTTCCTATGTATTACTGGATAACAGTTCGCAGGCCGCCCAGGCTTTCGAGTCATTAGTTCAGCGATTCCCGCAAAGCAGCCTGGCACGTAAAGCCGGCATCCAGCTAGGTCTGCTTTACTTCAACGACAACCAGCCGGAGAAAGCAGCCGAAGCCTATAAAAAGGTGATCAGCAACTATCCGGGAAGCGAAGAAGCAAGAGTAGCTCTGCAAGACTTAAAGTCTGTTTACATCGACTTGAACGATATCAATGCTTATGCCAACTATGTAAATTCGATAGGCGGCAACGTTCGTCTGGAAGTGGGAGAACAGGATTCACTGACTTATATTGCTGCCGAGAAACTATTCAACCGGGGTAATAACGAAGAAGCACGTCGCAGCCTGATCAATTATCTGCAGACATTCCCGGAAGGAGCATTCAGTTCGAATGCCAATTATTACCTGGGAAGCATTGCTTTTACAAAGAAAGAATATGATGAAGCCCTGCAACGCTTCAAATCGGTTATCGATAACGGCGATACTAAATTCCTTGAAGAGTCGGTGGCACGTACAGCAGAAATGCAATATCTCACCCAGGATTTCGCTTCGGCACTGGAAACCTTCAAACGCTTACAGGTAATCGCAGAAAATCCGGAAAACAAACAAGCAGCCCGCTTGGGTATCATGCGTTGCGCTTTACAGACCGGACAACAGGAAGAAGCACAACTCGCTGCCAACGAATTGCTGAAAGATCCGAAACTGTCTCCTGAGGTAGAAGCCGAAGCCCGCTATATCCGCGCTAAGGCTTATATCGACCATAAGCAGCCGGCGAAAGCGCTGGAAGACCTGAAGGTTCTTAGTAAAGATACCCGTACGGTTCACGGAGCCGAAGCCAAATATCTGTTGGCTCAATACTTCTACGATACCAAAGACGATAAGAATGCCGAAAAGGTTCTGGAAGATTTTGCCAAGAACGGTACACCTCACCAGTACTGGTTGGCACGTGGCTTTATCCTGTGGGCTGATATTTATATCCGCCAGGGAGACGACCTTCAGGCTCGTGCTTATTTGAACAACCTGAAGAATAACTATAAAGGTGACGACGAAATTGCCGGCATGATAGAAGATAGATTAGGTAAACTAAAGCAATAATTGAATACAATGAAGACTATATATAATGTAAAAACACTGTGTGTCGTTGCTCTGTTGGGAACAGCAGCCACAGTCAATGCACAGGAAGATACTTCGAAGAAACAGAATCTGGACCGGGAAATGACGCTCGAACGCGAATATGATCCTTCGGTACAGGACGCAAGTAAAGTCAACACCCTGCCGGTCATCAAAGAACCGGTGGTAAAGAAGATGCCGATAGACTATGCCAACTTTACGGTGCCAGCCGACCCGGCGAAAGAGATCAGTCTGCTTCCTTCAGGCAACATCATGACGGATATCCAGTACAACAAACGCCGTGGTTATTTCAACTTCGGTGCCGGAACTTATCTTAATCTGAATGGCGACCTGGGATATCACATCCTCAGCACCGACAAAGATCAGCTGAATATCTGGTTCTCCCACCGCTCCACGAATGGGAAGGTGAAATATCTTCAGATAGATGAAAAGGTGAAAGCCAAACTGAACGATAATATGGGAGGCCTTAACTTCAAGCACAACTTCGATAAGCTGGCATTGAAGATGGGTATTAAATATGGTTATTCCGGATTTAATTATTACGGGATCCCAGTTGATTTAGATCCGGCCTCGAGTGTAGCTCCCGACTTAGTAAGCGATGTGGAAACCAACCAGGTAGCCCAAACGGTCAAAGCTAATGTAGGTGTTGAATCAAAAGAAGACGCGCCTGTCGGTTATCTGTTAGATTTAGGTTATACCAATTTCTCCTATAAATATGCTACTGGCAAACCTTTAGATGGACCGACAGAAGGAACATTCAATCTTAATTTTGGATTAAATGCAGGTTTTGGAGGCAACCAAAGAGTGGGATTAGATGGAAACTTCCAATACTTCAACTATAGCTTACCAAATGAAATGAAGATACCGGATGGAGAAAAAGCCGGGTACGCATATTACTTCGACAATTTTGCTGCTGCCACATTAAGTCCTTATTATAAGGTAGAAGGCGATAACTGGCATGTCAAACTAGGAGTAAACGCAATGTTCTTCAGCGGAGAACATAAAGAATTCATGGCATCACCCAATATCTCAGCAGACGTTGAAGTGGCAGACAAGACTGTATTGTACCTGAATGCTAATGGTAAGTTAAAATCAAATAGCATGTATGACTTGTTCCAGGTAAACCGTTATACTTCTCCTATATCCAGAATAACTCCTTCACGCAACTGGTTAGATGGAATACTGGGGATTAAGAGCGGGGTAGCTCCAGGTTTCTGGTTTGATATTTTCGGAGGATATAGAATTACAAGTGATGATTATTTCTTTATCCCAAGCCTAAACAATACAAAAGATCATTTCGGAAACTTTAGTGACCCGTTAAACCTTGTGGACTCCAAACAATTATTTGTCGGAGCCAACCTGAAATACAGTTACCAGCAATTATTTGAAATATCTTTAAAAGGAGTTTACAATAACTGGAACGTTGAATACTCTAAAGATCGGAGAAATGGTTTTATGAACCTGAAAGAGCCGGAAGCATACGGTATGCCTGAAATGGAGATCACAGCCGGTGTAACTGTCAGACCGATCAAAAATTTGTCAGCATCATTGGATTACTATCTGGCCACAGGACGTAAAACAACGATGGATCATATCAATGATAACAAGATGAAAAATATCAACGAACTGGACCTGACCGGAGCATACAACTTTAACGATACTTTCGGTCTGTATCTGAAGTTGAACAATGTATTATTCCAGAAATACGAACTTTACAGCGGTTACCCGTTACAGAAGTTCAGTGCTATGATTGGAGTTAATATTAATTTCTAAATCCCCCACTCAATAAGAAAGCCGTACTATAAGCAAATTATAGTACGGCTTTCTCTATTAGAAACAACACAAAAATTGCTTCTATAGCGCAAGAATCATTACAAATATTAATCAATCTAAAGCCACAAACTAGTTTAAAGTAATATAAACTGCACGATTATTCCTACTTTTGCAGCAAATTAGATGAACATGCAAGGAACAAAGAACCTGACACAAGGTCCCATCAAACGCCAATTATTCAATCTGGCATTACCGATCATGGGAACTTCTTTTATTCAGATGGCTTATAGCATTACCGATATGGCCTGGGTTGGGCGCTTGGGAAGCGAGGCTGTTGCCGCCATCGGGGCCGTCGGTATCCTGACCTGGATGACCAACTCGATCTCCTTATTGAACAAAGTAGGTTCGGAAGTAAGCGTCGGACAAAGCATCGGTGCACGCAACGAAGAAGATGCAAGAAATTATTCTTCCCATAATCTTACCATCGCCCTGATCATTTCCGTCTGTTGGGGATTATTATTGTTCGTCTTTGCAACCCCTATCATCGGAGTCTATAAACTGGAAGCACCTATTGCTGCTAATGCCGTGGAGTATTTACGGATCGTATCGACAGCCTTCCCTTTTATATTCCTGTCGGCAGCCTTCACCGGCATCCACAATGCAGCAGGGCTAAGTAAAATACCGTTTTACATCAGCGGAACAGGACTTATCATTAATATGATACTCGACCCGGTATTTATTTTTGTATTCGACATGGGAACAGCCGGAGCAGCCTGGGCAACCTGGCTGTCGCAAGCAACAGTATGCGCCATATTCGTATATCAACTAAAATGGAAAAGCAGGTTATTGGGAGGATTCTCATTCTTCGTCAAACTAAAGAAAAACTATTCACGAAGGATACTGCAACTGGGATTACCGGTTGCCATGCTGAATACACTATTTGCCATTATCAATATTTTTATGGCACGGACTGCCTCCACTTACGGAGGGCATATCGGCTTGATGACGCTTACGGCCGGAGGGCAGATTGAAGCGATTGCCTGGAACACCTCCCAGGGATTCAGTACGGCATTAAGCGCCTTCGTTGCCCAGAACTATGCGGCCTCCGAAAAGAATAGGGTATTGGAGGCCTATCACACGACGTTAAAAATGACGGCCATATTCGGTACTCTGTGCACTTTATTATTCGTCTTTTATGGTAGCGAAGTCTTCTCACTGATCGTTCCCCAGAAGGAAGCATTTGAGGCCGGAGGTATTTTCCTGCGGATAGACGGATATTCAATGCTGTTCATGATGCTTGAGATCACTATGCAAGGTCTGTTCTACGGGACAGGACGTACGGTTCCGCCTGCGATCATCAGCATTACTTTCAACTCGCTGCGTATCCCGATGGCGATCGTTTTGTCTGCAATGGGATTAGGGATTATCGGTGTATGGTGGGCGATCAGTATATCGAGTATGTTGAAAGGGGTTGTTTCGTTTATCTGGTTCCGGGCATTGCAGAAAAAAATATTAAAATAAGTTTGTGTTTACAATGTCTTAGACAGCCCTAAAGGGTAAGGTTGAATTATATACCATTCTTGTACAATCAGGAAAATAGTGTACCTTTGTAAATAATTGAAAACACCATCAATATGAATATCTGCAAATCTTATTATTGCACAAATATTTTCTTTTTCATTTTCTGGTCATTACTATTTCTAGCAGGTTGCAAAGATGAAGAAGAATATCTGACAATCTCTGTTTCAGAATTGAACATACCGGCTAAAGGAGAAGAACAATCTATTGAGATCAATACAAATTCGGTATGGTTTGCAGAGGTAATTCCGACAGGGAATTCTTCGTGGGTAACCTTAAGTACAATATCGGGGGATGTAAATACCTCCTCGGTACGTATTATGTTCGCTGAAAATGATACAGATAAAGAACGTACAGCCGAAATTCGGTTTCGTGCAGGCAAGGTTGCTCAGAGTTTAAAGGTCACTCAAAAGGAAAAAACGACACTTGTTGCGACCGATAGGGAATGGTACATAGGACAACCCGGAGGTAAATGGCCATTTCCGATAGACCGGAATGTAGACTATACAGTCAGCATATCTCCGGAAGCCCGGAATTGGCTCCAAATCTCTGAAACAAAAGCCGTAACGACAGATACATTATATTTAACGATCAGCGAGAACCCGGAGCCTGAAATGCGTAAAGGAGCTATCTATATCAAAGCAACAAATATCTCTGCTGCCGATACGATTTTAGTTTTACAGGAGGCTCTTCAATTTACGGTGTCCACCGAACAACTTGATTTCACCTCCGAGGGTGGCAGTGGAATAATAGCAGTCAATTCAACACATACCGACCACGATTATAATCCTGAATATACGTATACCATTGAACCGGAAGTAGCGTCCTGGTGTCAAGTAAAAAAAAGCGAAGACTCAAAACTGCTGTTTGTTTCAGTCTCTGCTAATGATACAAAGGTAGGACGTGAAGCAAAAATCAACATAAGATCCTCCGTTCTAACAACAACAGTCCGTGTCATACAACAAGAAGACGGACTGACCTATTACGCAGATGGTGAATATGTACGTTTGCAGACGGCATCAGCCGGTAAAGGCGTAAATGTAGCAATTATGGGAGATGGATTCACCAAAGCAGACTTGTTGAAAGACGGACGATATGAGAATTTGGCAAACCAAACGATGGAACATTTTTTCAACATAGAACCCTATAAATCAAACCGAAAATATTTTAATGTTTATATGATCTTTGCTCAATCGGAAGAAGCCGGCGTAAACGGAGAGATACCGGGTATTACGATCAATAACCGCTTCGGATCGATATATGGAGAAGGCACTAATATTGATTGGAGCGATAGCATTTGCGAAGTTTATCTAAATTTGATCCCGGAATTAAGAGATGTCGTAGAAATGACCACGATCCTCTTCCTGAACAGCAGTAAATATGCCGGAACAGCCCGTCTCTATTCAAGCGGATTTTGTATTGCAGCCTGTCCAATCAGTAAAGAGGCACCTCCTTATGATTTTGAAGGATTAGTGCATCACGAAGCGGGAGGACACGCTTTCGGACTTTTAGCAGATGAATATATTTATGGAGGTGAAGCTTCAGAAGATGTAAAGGCCGAAGTGTTCCTTTGGCAAAAATTCGGTTGTTATCGGAATATCTCTTTGACAAATGATTTATCCCGGGTTCCCTGGAGTGATTTTATAGGAAAAGAAAAGTATACTTATGTAGGAGCTTATGAAGGTGCTTTTCTTTATCAATCAGGAATTTGGCGTCCTGAAAAGGTCAGCTGTATGGATATTAACATTCCATATTACAATGCTCCCAGCCGCTGGGCGATTGTTGACAGAATCAGGAGGCTTGCAGGAGAACCATATACGTTTGAAGACTTTATGCAGTCTGATAATGTAGCTCCCTGGACTGAGACAAAAACAAAATCTCAAAAGTCATATCCTCCGTTAGGGAAACCGGTATTGATAATGAGCAAAACCTCCGGAAGATTATAAGTCAAACTGAAGTGCCCCCAAAAGTTGGACTCAACCAAAGGAGTGCACTTCAATTTACATTTCGACTGGAACCTGAAAGGTTCTTATTCAGCATCTTCGTTATCAAGTACACGTATCTGCTCGAAGTAGTAGCCTTCTTTAATATCAGCACCCTTCTCTATATTGCCTGTCTTTATATCATAAATGTAGACACAAGGATTTGAACTTTCCGGATTAACACCGATATAAGCCTTACCATCAACCACTGCAGTACGCTGAGAGAAGCGGCCACCGCTGTACGGGAGATCCTGTCCATTGTATTTTACACGGCTGCTGGTTTTACTATTGAGGTCGATGATCGTATAATAATGGCTGTAACTATCAATTTCCATACCTAGTTCATCCTGACGTGCATATGCAAGAACTTTACCATCACCCAGATATTCGAGAGAAACAAGTTTTCCTGTATTAGTGAAAGCATCGTAACTAGGATCAAAATCTTTCTCACCGGCTTTGATACGAATCAGATGGCTCTTCTCCGTTCCATCTTCATTTTCGGAGAAACCTGCAAGATAAAGATTTCCACTCTCGTCAACCAGCGTACATTTCTGTAACAATTCACCATAAGCACTACCAACCATCTGATGAGCCATCGTATTACGTATATTACTTTCAACGGCCATTGTTTCAGCATTGATTACAGTTGTAAAGAAGAAAGGTGTTGTATCTCCACGTTTACTTTTCTTCCCCAAATAGAAATAAATAAGTTTATTATCGCTTTTACGATAGTTCAGAATACCTGAAGTAGAGAATAATTTATCTCCTTCAGGAAGAGGAATATCAAGAACGCCTTCCTTGATAATACTCATATCGGTCGCATTCAGTTTCGTCCAGATAATTTTATCTCCATCCCCGTTAGAAGCCATGATCACAAGCGTATTATCATCGATCCAGGCATGTGTATACTTACGGGTATCGTACGTATTTGTGCCGAATTTCTGCTCTTGAATAACATTGATCTTATTATTCGACAGCGTATACTTGGAAAAACGATCCCCCGATACAGGAACCTGATAGTAGTATTTCCCTTTGATAATACTTTCCAAAGACATAACACTATGAACTTCTGTTCCATCTCCTTCAAAACTGATCTTTTCCGAACCAGCCTTCAGAGAGTCGATGCTCTTGACAAGAGTTTGTACGTCACGTCCCATACCACCGTGTTTATCCAGAGCAATCCAGATGTCGAAGTGATAGGTTTGTGCTTCTGGAGCAGGCTCCGGTCCGGGAGTAGGCTCATCGTCGTCGGAACAAGCACTAAAAGACAAGGTAAGCAATGCCGTTAATAATGCCCAAAATAGTAATTGAAACTTTTTCATTTGATAATCTTTAAATTATTAATTAATGAATAATCTGAATTTAGCGAAGAATGCACGACCGGGCTTCTGGAGTTTATAATTGTCATAAACCGTAGCGTCAAACAGGTTACTACATTCCAATGACACATTATAGCGTCTTTTCATCCATGAATAGCTCACATTAAGATTCGATACATTCTGAGTCGGTATACGCGACTTACTTTCAAGGGCTCCGTATGCTTCCCACGATAAGTAAAACCAGTGTATCCATTGCCAGGAATATCCGATGCGAAGATCATCTTCCTTCTGTGCCAGATCATGAAATGTATAGCTTACATCAGCATTGCTATACACCCAGGGACGGTTAGGTACACGGTTATTATAAGTAGCCGAAGGCTTACCGTCGGTTTTATATTTCTTTTGGTCACGTGCTTCATTATAACTACAGTTGACCATTATCTGAAAGCTATTTTTCCAATTGTAGCGCATCTCCCCTTCAATACCTTTCACATGTACAGCCGGAATATTCTCGTATTGCATCATACCTTCTTTTTCCGATACGGTTGCCTGAATATAATCGTCGACAAACCGAAGAAATCCGTTAACCTCATAATAGAAGGAATGACCGTAAGAAGGATACCAGTTACCAAAAAGACCCAGGTTTATATTATCACTGCTTTCGGGATGAAGGGCGAGATTCGGATAGATAGTCGTTCCGTTTCCAAGCAGTTCACGCGACAAAGGAAGGCGCACACTATGTTCATAAGAAACCTTTCCCGCCAGTACATCCCAAATGGTATAGCGCAGCCCCAAACCACCTCCCCAATAACTCTTCGAAAAATGTCCTTTGAGATTTTCCGAGCCGGTTATCCAGGCAAGATCGTTTTGTTCGATAGAGGTGGCATTGATATAATCTTTAATAAAAACGGTACTCTCCCATCTTCCGTCGAAAAAAGACTGATTATAAGTCAATCCGAGAATATGCTTGGTCAGCACATCATTGGTTGGCTCAAAAGTTTCGTCGACATCATCACGACGTTTATTTCCGGTACGGTTAAGCAGATAGTTCAAACTGACTGAATGATGCCGGTTGATCGCATAATCGACGCCTCCTCGAAAAATAGTCATAGGGCGGTTGTAATGACGTATGGAACGCCCACGGCCATTAAGCTCATTACGGGATGAAGGAGTAAAATCTCCGTTCCAATCATAGATACGATAAGCCGTATCGACAGTAAGCGATGCGTCCCAGGTATGGGAAAGCGATGCATTTGTATTAATTTTCTCAAACCGCTTTTGATAACGGGCTGATACATTCCATGCATCGGAATGACGCTCCGCATTACCGATCACCTTTGTCTGGATAGACCCTGTCTGTATTTCTTTATCTATTTTGGAATAAGACCCGGAAACAAAGAAAGCATCTGCCCACGCTTTATCGACAAAGCCGGCTTCCAATTGGCCCAACAAGGAAAAATAATCGTCATGGAACCGTTTACGGTTGACTTCAATATATTTACGGCTATCTTCATCCCATACCTCAACGCCTTTCATCTTATAATCGTTCTTCGAATAATTGACTCCGATAGTCGGCTTGATGATCAATCCGGTCTTCGGTTCTACGAATTGGGCATTCAGGTCAGTTCTATGCGTATGGAAAGAACCTGTACCATAAGAAACATCCAGGTAATTCTTTTTTTCCTGACTGGTAATAATATTGATAGCCCCCCCCAAAGCATCTGCTCCCAAGCTGGCAGGAACTACCCCTTTATATATTTCCACCCTGTCAATGATATTGACAGGAAGATTTGCCAGCGAGACACCGCTTCCTTTTGTATCCAGAGGCATCCCATCAATAAAGTAACGAACGGAATTTCCTGATAATCCATTGATAGACAAGTCGAAGTCTGAACCGACTCCACCCTCTTCCCGAATCTTAATACCGGTTGTACGGTTCACCATATCATTCAGATTCTTCAGAGTGTTGATCTGTGGTTTAACATCCAACGCATTGACTGCAAAAGCACTTTCTTTCACCTGTTGGGTTTTCGTTTTACCGTATACTTCAACCGAATTCAGGGTTATGGAGTTTTCTTCCATCGTGAAATTCATTGTCATATTTTTACGGATATCGACAACGGTCTTTATGGTGTTGTAACCTAACAGGGTAATTATAAGAGTGCGTTTGCCGGGGATTACCGACAGTGAATAACGTCCCCGGTCGTCTGTATACGTTCCCGAAATCGTATTTTCTATAGCGACAGTAGCCAACGGAAGCGGTGTCCCATCCTTCTCTTTCACTTCGCCGGATAGAATCACTTTATTCTGTGCCGCCAGACTTACTGGAAACAAACAACTCAATAAAAGAAATACATGTATGAAACCTCTCATTTCACCAAATTCATTAATTGTTTTTTACATGCTTTCGATGAAAGAAACAATAGAACACATGAACAGGCAGAACCTCCGGTAAAGTAGATGAATGTTCTTTCTCATATGTTTTTAGCCTTATCTCCCGAAAGCTTTAAACTTCTTATCTTGGCAGGTCTTCTGACTTACTCCATCTTTGAGCGTCCTTCCCATTCATTGCGAACAGTGGATTGAGTCGTGCTCAAAGACTTTGGCGGAGCTTACAGCAGCGGGTCTGTTCAGGATTTACACCTGATTCCCTTTTCATCACTTTTCCGTGGAATTGGAAGCGTGACACCAAAATCGGGTACAAAGGTACACGATTATTTTGAAACAATAGTGTATTTTTTATAATTGATCAAAGATTTGTGTAAATAGAACGAACTATTCTTTACTTTTGTCTGCAGAATATAATTACATAGCAAACATAAAAAATATGAGCAATTCATTCAAGCCGGCAACTTTGTGTGTGCAAGGTGGCTGGCAACCGAAAAAGGGAGAACCGCGTGTGCTCCCTATCTATCAGAGTACTACATTCAAGTATGAAACCAGCGAACAGATGGCTAAATTGTTCGACTTGGAAGAGAGTGGTTATTTTTATACTCGTCTGCAGAATCCGACAAACGATGCCGTAGCATCCAAAATTGCTGCGTTGGAAGGTGGCGTTGCAGCCATGTTGACTTCATCGGGACAAGCTGCTAACTTCTTTGCCTGTTTCAATATTTGCGAAGCCGGCGATCATATTGTAAGTGCAACCGGTATCTATGGAGGTACATACAACTTGTTGTCCGTTACACTGAAAAAGCTGGGTATCGAATGTACTTTCATCGATCAGGATGCCAGCGAAGAAGAGATCAGTAAGGCTTTCCGCCCGAATACAAAGTTATTGTTCGGCGAAACGATCTCCAATCCGGGAGTAATGGTATTGGACATCGAAAAGTTTGCCCACATCGCCCACAAGCATGGTGTACCTTTGATTGTCGACAACACATTTGCCACACCGATCAACTGCCGTCCGTTCGAATGGGGTGCAGATATCGTAACACATTCTACCACCAAATACATGGACGGACACGCTACTGCAGTCGGTGGCTGTATCGTCGACAGCGGTAACTTCGACTGGGAAGCACATGCCGACAAATATCCGGGTCTTTGCCAGCCGGACGAATCTTATCACGGACTGACTTATACAAAGACATTCGGCAAAATGGCTTATATCACGAAAGCAACCAGCCAGCTGATGCGTGACCTGGGTTCTATCCAGTCTCCGCAGAATGCATTCCTGTTGAATTTGGGTCTGGAAACATTGCATTTACGTATGCCACAGCATTGTAAAAATGCATTAGCTGTTGCTAAATGGTTGCAGAACTGCGATAAGGTTGCTTGGGTGAACTATCCGGATCTGGAAGGGAATAAGTATTATGACCTGACAAAGAAATATCTCCCGAACGGTTCATGTGGCGTGTTGTCATTCGGTCTGAAGGGTGGACGTGATGTTTCTATCAAGTTTATGGATAGCCTGAAGCTGGCAGCTATTGTTACTCACGTAGCAGACGCCCGTACTTGTGTGCTTCACCCGGCAAGTCATACTCACCGTCAATTGACGGACGAACAGTTGAAGGAAGCCGGTATTGCTCCGGATCTGATCCGTTTCTCTGTCGGTATCGAATGTGCGGACGATATCATTGCTGATATTGAACAGGCTTTGAAGCAGTAAAAATTATTAGTTCATAGAAGATAACCGTATTATGTGAAAGATGCTTTCCGTCAGGAATCGTCTTCTATATAATACGGTTTTTCTATTTAACATAATAGACTCTGTTTCCTGGAGCTCTTTAAAAACAAAACCCCATCGATAATAAATATCGACGGGGTTGTTTTTTGTCCATTTCCTCACTTCACAGTGGTACTCATGGATGAACTTTATTTTATTTTTATTACTAAAATTGCGCTTCCAATCTGTTCACCTTCACAGGCTACTCACCCTTCCCCGAAGGGAAGAGTAGAGAAGCATTCATTTAATTATTATTTATTTCTTATTTAACGATTGCTTTAACAGCAGCTTCGCCTTCAACAGCTACTACAACTACACCAGCAGGAGCAGAGATTGTAGCATCGTCAGAAGAAAGAACTGTGTTAGCGATTGTCTGACCAAGAACGTTAGAGATAGTAACAGTCTTGTTAGCAGCACCCTTGATAATAACTGTACCGTTACCAGCAATTACGCTAACAGTGTTAGTTGTGATATCCTTAGTATCTGTAGCCATTTCATCGTTTTCAATGTTTTCTACATTGAAAACCAAAGCACCGTCACCACCAGTCTTAGCATTATTGAATTCAGATTTTTCATCTGTTAATACAATACAACCATTCTGCATCTTGATCCATGCTGCTTTTTCAGGAGCAATAGCTTTCTTTGTAGCAGGAGTTCCTTCTGCATAAGCCATAGATTCGATCAAGAATGAGTTTTCAGCACCTTCTTCACTTACACCTACTGCAACGTCCGGATTTGTATAACGGAATGACCAAGTATAGTTTTTGTGATTATCACCTCTCAAGTCATTGATATACTTACCATTAATACCAGCTTTAGTATATGCTTTAATAATTTCTTCTACATTCAGATCTTTCGGATCCATGTTTTCATAACCATTAACCAATACGATCAAGCTATCGCCAGTTTGAATTGCCTTTACAAAACCTACGCGAGTATAACCATCCTTAACATCAGTATAAGGTTTATCCTTTCCAACATATGTTACAGAGTCAGCAAAGCTTACCAGATATTTACCATAGTTGAAACCATCTCTTCCAGGTGTAGCGTGAACACAATGTTCAGCATCTGTCGGATTTCCTTCAGCATCTACGTGATGAGAATTTTCTGTACAAGGAGTACCAGCAATAGCAGCCTGATCCTGACGAGATACAGAAATCAAATACTGAGGTTTAACAAAGCCAAGACCACGTGTAACCCAAGCTGTATCAATACGGAATGACAAACCGGCTTTAGCTTTATCTTTTGTCCAGATACCTAAGTAATTAACACCATCATTCTGCAGTTCTTTATTAGTTTCATCCATCAAATATTCATGACGAATATTTTCAAAGAATCTTAAGCTATCAGCAGCATCAACAGCGCTTTCATTTAATACAGCATTGTTGAAACGACGGTAAAGAGGAGCATCATCTATTTCTACCGAGAACGCAGAAGTACGAGTTTCTTTCAAATTCTGAACTTTCAAGTAAACGTTGTTATCATCAACACCGACCTTACGAACATCTGCGTAAGAAGCTGTATCAATTAAAGCGAAATAGTGAGTATTTGCCTTATCATTGTTTTCTTTCAGATAGAACACAGCTGGTTTTCCTGTAGCAGATACAGCATATCTCTTTTCTGCATCAGCCATAACATATTTATCTGTAGATTTCAGTTTCAATGTATAAGCTTTTCTAACAAGCTGTTTCATTGAAGCAATAGCGTTTGTAGTATAACCATAGTTTACACCTAATGTATCCATACCTGCTAATTCGAAAGAAGACTTAGCACCTACATATAATACAGAATCAGTAGCATCACTTGAAGTACCCATGTATTTATCGTCTGCAAATTCATGTAGATATTTCAATTTATAAGTAGTTACAGTCAATGAGTCGAAATCCAGATATCTATAACCCACATAAGGATTAGCTTTAACATTTGCAGGGTCAGCAATAAAGTTAGATGCAGAAATATCAGATCCAACCACTGAAGATGTACCATCAGTATACAATTGCAGAGAAGCATTAACAACTACACCAAATTCACGGTTTGTAATTTTGATAGGGGAAGTAGCTTCCATTTCTGCCGCTGTACGAGTTTTCTCTACAACCCATTGGAATGCAGGCATATGCCAAGGATCCATATTTTTGTCAAGAGTAACCCATTGAGCAGTGCTATCACCATACAAAGGAACTGCTAAATATTTATTATCAGCATTTTTAATTACATATAAGTCAGAAGCAATAGATGTTCTGTTTGAAACAGCATTACAACCTTTATAACCTAAAGAGATCATTGTATTCTGAGCCAATGTATCAACTGTTAAGATACGAGCTTCATCCTTGATCAAATCCTGTAATGAAACAAATGCTTCAAGAACACGACCATTATCAAATGTAGCTTGTTTAACCTGAATAGTCAAACTATCATTTGAAGGGCTGTAAGTAAACTTAAACTTATACTGTTCACCAATAGTTGAAGCAGTCTTGTCATCAGCTGAAGTCCATTTATAAGCAAGGAAGCGAGCACCCTTATCATTTGTAAAAGTAGTATCTACTCTTAAATAAGTATCACCTCTCTTTACATTCAGATAACCAGCATCACCAGATTCTTCTGCAACAAATTTTTGTGAGCTGAACGGGTTTTCCAAAGTAGTACCCAATGTATCCGGCTTGAAAGTTAGCTTAACACCCTTATCTGCATCTTGAACACCTAAAATTGTATTCAATTCATTTGCATTTAGAGTAACGAGATCAGATGTCTTCAAAGTAAACTTCTCAAAATTAGCAACAGTTACACCATCTTCATTCGCTCCACATTTAGCAACAGCAACATCATCCCCAGTCAAAACAAATCCAATAACAGAGTCAGTCTTAAAATAGGAAAAAAGCGGCTTTTCTTCTTCTACTATATTTTCATAAGTTTTAGAAAATGCCCAACCAGAAATTTCTCCACCAACTTGAACTGGAGCATCAGAAGCAGTATATTTTACCAATCCTTCCAAACCAGCCATAGTTATATCCAAACGACGTTCTGTTCCTTTATTGACAAAATCAAACTTAGGAGCCTGACCTTGAACTTGTGTTGCAACCTCAACACACCACAGAGTGTTCGCTAAACCAGTAGAATTAGTAGGAGCAGTTACAACAGTTAAATTACCTTCATTGTCCATAGAAAGCACTTTACCATTTTCTGCAGCCAATTGATATAAGCCAGCATTTTGACCTAAGATCAATGACTGAACTGCATCACCAGGAGCAGCAGAAACAGACATTGCACTCAAAAGCGCAGCACCTGCCAAAAAAGTAGAAAACTTTTTGTTCATAATCAAAAATTTAATATTAATACTAAGTAATTCTAAGTTCTATTCTATAATAATGCCGATCTATCTTCTATCGGCTTGCTTGTACGATCGTCAAATACATCAGCAAAAGTAAGCAATAGTTTTTTATCCGCAATTATTTTCATTGATTTTTTTACATCATCATATCCTTTCTTATCAATTGAATACAGTACTCTGTACGAAAGGGGGAGTTAGGGTTACAAAGAAGAAATTCACACATCCCCTACCCCCTCCCAGAGAGGGGAAAGTTATTTTGATAATATAAAAGGACAGAAGACTGTCGATAATAATGTCAAAAGAATATGCATATATTAATGTACGCGTACTTTATATATATAATCCGGATTCATTCATACATTTTTAATCGCAAATGCTTGACACAACATGAATTCTGGTGTATATTGCATGACACGATCCCCGTCGGCAGCTGCCTACCATTAAGCGATCAGCTACCGGGAGCTAAACTTCCGGCATACCATGATTAATCATCAGACTCCCTTATTTAAAATAAGAAAGGCCTAGCTTACAGATACGTAAGGCTTGCCTTACTTTTATGCAAGGCAGGCATTACTTTTTTGAAAAGCATACATTACATAGTTGAAAGAAGGATATTAAGAGCTTAATACTCCTGAGCTACAATGTTAGATATCCTGAGTAAAAGGCTTATCTGTCGGGAACTATCCGGTGTGCTACAACGAGAAGTTCTTCGCCAGCCTATACACCCAGTGCATCGAGAAACGATGCCATACGGAAGAAGGCATCTCCTCCATCAACAAATCTTCTCGGAACTCACGCAGGATCAACCAATCCGCCTGTTTCACCCAATGACGAAAAGACGGGTTCGGCTGGTGAGTTTCGGACAGATGTAATAAAGCATCCAAATCGAAACGGCCGGCAACTACCCCGGCTCCCGACAAAGAGGCATCATAGGCATTACAAGCCTGTTCGATATGAGTAGGAACCATCAGAACGGGTTTATTCAGATACATTGCTTCACAAACAGACTCGAAACCGGCAGTCGTCGCATAAGCTTTCGCTCCTGCCATATATTTAACGAAGCGGATGTCGCTGAGTTGATGGAAGGAAAGGGTATCGTCTATCCGGGTTGTTTCTCCTGCATCTTTCTTATCCCAGAAAATATGCATCGGAACGTCTGGATGCCTGGCGTGCCAAGCTTTTACTTCTTCACTGAAACCGCTGTTCAATAAATAGCCATGCAGGTAGTTGCCCTTACGCGAGGTTTTATTTATTATCTCCTTACGCAACAATGGAGGAACTACAACGATCTTATCATTGGGCACTTCACGCATTTTTCTGAAAGACAAAGCCAGCTTCTTCGTCGCACCGATAGCCGTCACACGGGTAAAGAATTTCAACAGGGATAAAGAAACGCTATTCAACTTCGGAAAAGAGAAGTCGGGATGGAGGAAAAGATATTGGTGAGCGACACAAATCATAACGGCTTTCGGACGGGTAAACAGATAAGCGAGTCCCGTCAGTAATTCGTAAAAGTTGACCACCACATCGGCTTCCGTCTCCCGGATCATCCGGTCGATGTAACGGATGCTACCGGCATATTTATGTAAACGCAGCAGATTATAACCGATACTACTCAATAGGTTCACCTGCTTGTTCTTAGCCGTAGGCAGAAAGTTCGGACTTTCGAAGTGATAGACCGGCACATTGATCTTCTCTGTAAAAAACGACGGGATACGGCGGACCGGACTTTTCCCGACAAGTACGCCAACTACCTGATGACCTTCGTCGGTCAACTTCTGGCGAAGAGATAAGGCTTGGGTCAGGTGGCCCCTTCCCTCTCCTTGTATGACAAACAGTATCTTCATATCACTTCTGCGTATAATACAGTTTTCGAAATCTTTTCCTCATCGGCCTCATATTCAGCCTTGTTATAAGTGAGAATGCTCCATTCGCCTTGCTCGTTTTCAACCAGGGCAGTCATACTCTCCACCCAGTCGCCGGAATTGAGATAGTGCACATTGTCATACCGGACATTGGCCGCCTGATGGATATGTCCGCAGATAATACCGTCCAGTTTTCTGGATAAAGCCAGCTTCACCAGTTCCTTTTCGAAGTCGGAGATGTAAGAGACGGCACTTTTTACCCGATGCTTCACATGTTGGGAAAGGGAGAAATAAGGTTTACCCTGTTTTTCCCGGTTCTTGTTATAGATTTTATTCAGCCATAACAGGAAGGTATATCCTATGTCGCCCAGCATGGCAAGCCAGCGCATGTGGGTGGTCACTGTATCGAAGACATCACCGTGAGTCACCAAGTAACGCTTCCCGTGACTGTTCAGCAGATAATCTTTGACGATAGAGATATTGGAAAACTGGAACGGGACCAGTTTATCCAGGAAATCATCGTGATTACCACGTACATAAATGATCTTTGTTCCTTTCTTTTCCATCATCTTCATCAGGACTTTGAAGAAGTCGGTCTGTGCCTGCTTCCATCGTTTGCCTGACTTCTGGAGTTGCCAACCATCGATGATGTCGCCGTTCAGTATCAGGCAGTCGCAGTCGATATATTTAAGGAAATTGGTTACTTCTTTTGTCTTTGAGTGCTCGGAACCCAAATGAATGTCAGAAAGCACAACGGTCGGATAATATTTTCTTAATTTCATACGTAAGAGATTTACACTGTACAAAAGAAGCGGTTTACTATTACAGGGATGCAACAACCGTGTGAAGATGCTTTTTCTTTTTCCGTTGCAAATGATTACATTTGTTCCCTCAAATTAAAACCCAATCGTTTTATGGATATTAACTCCCTCCCGGAGAGAGCTAAGAAAGTAGAAAAAGAGACAAAAGCCTTTTTCAAATCAATTAAGAAGAATCGTTTGCGGGTACTGGACGATACGGTTCATGCCATCCACGAAGAGGTATTCGACTCGATCGATTGCCTGGAATGCGGGAATTGCTGCCGTACGCTGGGACCGCGTATCACAGATCGCGACATCGAACGGATTGCACAGGCGCTCCGCATCAAACCACATGAAGTAGTAACACGCCATTTGCATATAGACGAAGATAAGGACTATGTGTTCCGGTCGATGCCCTGCCCGTTTCTGGGGGCGGATAACTATTGCAGTATTTATGAGGACAGGCCGAAAGCTTGCCGCGAGTATCCGCATACGGACAGGAAGAAGTTTTATCAGATACATGCACTGACGATTAAGAATGCGCAAACTTGTCCGGGTGTTTTTGAGGTGTTGGAGCAGTTGAAGAGGGAGCTTTAGGAAGAAAAAAGGCAGCCGCTTGAAACAAGGGCTGCCTTATGGTTAGAGATTCTTTTTTGATTATTCTTCCGCCTGAGTAGCTTCGTAAGCCTTCAACAGTTTATCCTGTACATCGGAAGGAACAAGTTCGTAAGCGGCAAACTTCATTGTAAATGAAGCACGGCCACCAGTAATAGAACTCAAAGAAGTTGAATAGCTTGCCATTTCCTTCAAAGGAACTTTGGCCAACAACTTTTCAAATCCCTTTTCACTGTTCATACCCATAATGATGGCACGACGACCTTGCAGGTCACTCATTACATCACCCAGATAATCACCCGGAACGGATACTTCTACGTCATAAACCGGTTCCAGGATCTTAGGTCCTGCTTCTTTAAAGGCAGCACTGAAGGCATTACGACCGGCCAGCATGAAAGAAATTTCATTACTGTCTACCGGGTGCATCTTGCCATCATAAACAATGATGCGCACGTCACGGGCGTACGAACCGGTCAACGGTCCCTGTTCCATACGTGCCATAATACCTTTCAGAATAGCCGGCAAGAAACGTGCATCGATGGCTCCACCAACGATACTGTTAATAAATACCAGCTTACCACCCCAGTCCAAATCAATAGTTTGCGTATCACGTACGCTAATTTTAAATTCCTGTCCGCCGAAACGATACATATCCGGAGCCGGCATACCTTCGTAATACGGTTCCACGATCAGGTGAACTTCACCGAACTGGCCAGCACCACCGGACTGTTTCTTATGACGATAGTCCGCACGGGCCGCCTTCGTGATTGTTTCACGATACGGAATCTTCGGTTCGATATATTCGATCGGCAACTTATCATTATTTTCAATTCTCCACTTCAATGTGCGCAGGTGGAATTCTCCCTGTCCGGAAACAATCGTTTGTTTCAACTCCTTGGATTGTTCGATCACCCATGTCGGGTCTTCCTCACGCATACGGTTCAGGATCTCCATCATCTTTTCCGAATCGGCTTCGTTAACCGGTTTCACGGCACGACGATATTTAGGATCCGGATATTTGATAAAGTCGAACTTGTAGTCGCAACCCTTTCCGTTCAATGTATTACCGCGACGTACATCCTTCAGTTTCACGGTCGCACCGATATCACCGGCAACCATTTCAGTCACAGCATTACGGGTCTGACCTGCAACAGAGAATAACTGAGCGATACGTTCTTTCGATCCACGATCGGCATTCAGCAAATCATCTCCTTCTTTTACTTTTCCTGATATCACTTTAAAATAGGAAACCTGGCCGATATGCGGTTCTACAGTCGTCTTAAAAAAGAACAGGCTGGTCGGTCCACTCGATTCGGGAGTAACTTCCACACCTTCGGTTGTCACCGGACGAGGCATCTTATCTGTACAAGGAACTACATTTCCAAGGAATTCCAACGTACGACGCACACACATATCGCGTCCTGCACATACACAGAAGACAGGGAACATACCGCGAATGACCAAACCGGCACGGATACCTGCACGCATATCGTCTTCGCTCAAAGTACCTTCTTCAAAGAACTTTTCCATCAGCATATCGTCGTTCTCGGCAGCAGCCTCCACAAGGGCCTTGTGAAGTTCCATCGCTTTGTCCATTTCCTCTTCAGGAATTTCCAATACATCAGGTACGCCACCTTCCGGCTTCCAACGATACATCTTCATCTTCAAAACGTCGACAATAGCATTGAATGAAGAACCGGTACTGACCGGATACTGGATCTGGACGATCTTGCTACCGAACTGATCTTTCAGCTGGGCAATAGTACCATCGAAGTCCGCCTTGTCGTTATCCAACTGGTTTACAACAAAAATAACGGGTTTATGAAATTGTTCTGTATACCGGAACTGGTTCATTGTTCCCACTTCCACACCATACTGGGCATTCAATACCATCAGTGCCGTATCGGTTACGTTCAGGGCTGAAACTGCTCCACCGATAAAGTCATCCGAACCCGGACAATCGATAAAGTTCAACTTCCTGTCTTGCCATTCAACACTGAAAACGGTCGAGAACACTGAGTAACCATACTCTTTCTCAACCGGGAAATAATCGCTCACCGTATTTCCTGCGTCTACAGTACCGCGACGTTTTATAACTCCACCCTCGTAAAGCATAGCTTCAGCGAGAGTGGTTTTCCCAGAGCCCGAACTTCCCAGGATAGAGATGTTCTTAATTTCGTTTGTTTGGTATACTTTCATGATATCAGGTATTAATTGAGTTTAACAATAAATATCAACCACGTGAATTACTCACGAGGCCGCAAATTA
Source organism: Parabacteroides goldsteinii (assembly GCF_015550595.1). Classification (GTDB taxonomy): domain Bacteria; phylum Bacteroidota; class Bacteroidia; order Bacteroidales; family Tannerellaceae; genus Parabacteroides; species Parabacteroides leei. The sequence continues at coordinate 155,394 of NZ_JADNBB010000002.1, read as the reverse complement.
GAGAATGTACAGGAAAAATGCAATTATCGCCCGGTGTTTGAGAACTATGTTATGCAGCAGACTATGCTTATTACATAGATCCGGCCTTACCCACTATGCCACATATCCGATTGACTAACACGGCAAACTGGTTACAAGGCTAGAATTAAATTTAGCGGATTACAGGAAAGTCATTATTGAATATTTCCTATCTTTGTCCTCTTGTTTTTATTGCGGAGGCTCGCACTCTACTTATTTTATGTACATGAATTTACTAAACAGAATAGCTATATTCTGAAGTAAATATCTATAACAAGTATTTAATGATATACAAATTACGAACAGTGTTACTGACTATCTGTTGTCACACTACATTCTTATATGGACAAACAACAGATCCGTCTCTTACCTATCATGTAGAAACAGGAGCCACTGCGGGGAGAGGCAATTATGCCCCACTCTGGTTTACCGCCAACAGGAACGGTCTGTCCAGTATTGAACCTAACAGTGCCTATCTGGAAGCCGGACTTACCTTTAATAGAAAGCTGAAGCATCACTGGAACCTACAAGCCGGACTCGATCTGGCAACAGCGGCAAACAACACTTCTGCATTTATTATTCAGCAGGCTTATGCTGATATATCCTGGCAATGCCTAAATATGAGTGTCGGCAGTAAGGAACGCAATCCTTTTGGGAAAAATCCGCAATTAAGCAGCGGAGGAATGGTAGAAGGGAATAATACCCGCCCCGTTCCCCAGGTAAGAGTCGGCATTGAGGAATTCACCGATGTGCCTTTTACCAACGCCTGGTTGAAAGTGAAAGGACACATAGCCTACGGACGTTTTACCGACGACCGTTGGCAACGTGATTATGTGGCTGTCAACAAGCAATATGTAGAAGATATATTATATCACAGTAAGTCTCTATTATTCCGTATCGGTAAAAAAGAGAAATTTCCTCTCGAACTCGATTTCGGTATGATCATGGCAGCACAGTTCGGCGGCAAGGTCTACGAATATGATGCCAACCGGCATCCCAAACAAATCTACACCATGCCGAATGGGATAAAGGAGTTTTTCGATGTATTTATACCCGGAAAGGGAGGCGATGATTCGCCCTGGGGAGACCAGGTCAATATCCAGGGTAACCATGTGGGCAGCTGGAACCTTTCATTGAGTTACTATCTGGACAACTGGGTACTGAGAGGATATTACGAACATTTCTTCGACGACCATTCACAGATGTTCTTTGAATACGGACGGTGGAAGGACGGACATATCGGCCTGGAAGTAACCTTGCCTCATAACCGGTGGGTCAGTACGTTCGTATGGGAAGGCCTGGCCACCAAAGACCAGACAGGTCCGATGTTGTACGACGGGTTTGCCGGCCACTTCAGCGAATACCAGATCAGCGCGAAAGACAACTATTACAATAATTACTATTACCAAAGCTGGCAGCACTGGGGTATGGGAATGGGGAACCCTCTCCTTCCGGCACCTCTTTATAATGAAGACGGAAGTTTACTGTTTAAGAGTAACCGCATATTGTCACAACATATCGGCTTCAACGGAAATCCCTCGAAAGAAATAAGCTACCGCGTACTGATGAGTTACACCAGACATTGGGGGACATACGATAATCCTTTGGATGAAGTTCGCAAACAATTCAACTCCCTGTATGAAGTCACATACAGTCCACGGAAACTCCGGGGCTGGTCTATCTCTGCTGCACTGGGACTCGACCACGGTACTTATCTGGGGAACAACACCGGCGGCATGTTAGTAATCAAAAAAGAAGGGATCATCCTGAAATAAGACATATGAAAGCAAGAATAAATAAGAACCTAAATATACTTATCATGCTTCTTTGCTGCATGATCTTTTCAAGCGGCTGCGAGAAAGCGCCTATGAACGGCAATGCAGATGGACAATGGCAGTTGATACATTTCGAAACGGCGGACGGAACCATTCACCCGTGCGAACGGATATATTATGCCATACAATTACAGTTGGTGGAAATCAGAGATAAAAGTGAGAACAAATACGGTACTTTCGTCGGCCGTTTCAACTACGACCAGGAGGCCGAAAAGATTACAGTAAAAGAGTTTAATGTTCCCTACAATGAAAATGTAATGGCTACCGGGGAGCAGCTCCTGCCTTTTGGCATGGACAGTACGGAAACAGTATTCGACGTAATCAAAGCAGACGGTAAATCTTTAATTCTCCGGTCGGACTATGCAACGTTAACATTCCGGAGTTTTTGATAAGCAGCTTTTTTATATACATTTGTTATCGAAATAACTAAATCAGTGCGATATGGCAGGTCTTTATATACACGTTCCATTCTGTGCCAAACGATGTTTGTATTGCGATTTTTTTTCCAACACGGAAATGAAATACAAAGAACCGTATGTGACTGCCCTTATTCGAGAACTGGAAATAAGAAAGGATTACATCGGCAATGAACCGTTGGAAACGATCTACTTCGGAGGAGGAACTCCCTCCCAATTACAAGCCACTGACTTCGAACGCATATTTGATGCCATACAACGCTTATTCGACATATCCGGTTGCAAAGAGGTCACACTCGAAGCCAATCCGGATGATATGACACCCGAGTACGTTGCCAGCCTTCGTACATTTCCTTTCAACCGTATCAGCATGGGGGTACAAAGTTTCAAGGCGGAAGACCTGCGCTTCCTCAACCGCCGGCACGACCGGGAACAAGCCTTGCGGGCCGTTGAGTTATGTAAAGAAAATGACCTCTCGAATATAAGTATCGACCTGATCTACGGTCTCCCCGGACAGACATTGAAAGAATGGGAGTCGAACCTCGACAGGGCTATCCACCTGGATATTCCCCATATCTCAGCCTACCATTTAATATATGAAGAAGGAACCGCCTTATATAAATTAAAGGAAGCCGGAAAGATATCTCCTGTCGAAGAAGAGGTCAGCGTATCTCTGTTCACCTCTCTGATCGACCGGCTAACGGCAAACGGCTATCTTCATTACGAAATATCGAACTTCGCACGTCCCGGAATGATCTCCCGTCATAACAGTTCCTACTGGACCGGGAAGAAATACCTGGGAGCAGGTCCGTCCGCTCACTCCTACAATGGGGAAAGCCGTCAATGGAATGTTTCTTCCCTTCCGGCCTATATCCGGGGGATTGAAAGCGGATCACCAGAGATAGAGGTGGAAGAGCTGGATATAAGCACCCGTTATAACGATTTCATTATTACCGGGCTTCGTACTATGTGGGGCGTCAATTTAACCGAAATTCAAGGACAGTTCGGAAAAGACAAATTAATCTATTGCCAAAAGCAGGCCGCCCCTTACCTCAAGCAAGGACTTCTTATCGAAAAAGACGAAACCCTAACGCTTTCCCGCAACGGAATTTTCATATCAGATAGTATAATGAGCGACCTTTTATGGGTCTAAAATTAACAAAACAGGCCTCCGAAACAACGAAACAGGGGGTTATTCGTACAAATTCTGCACATTTTCACGATTTTTGAGAAATAAATAGTACAACATATAAAACTATTATCTATATTTGCCCTGTCAAAAAGCAGCAAATAGTGCCATATTTATATATAATATCAGGTTGCAACGGAGCAGGGAAGACCACAGCTTCATTTACAATTCTTCCAGAGATGTTGAAGTGTAAAGAGTTTGTGAACTCCGACGAGATAGCCAAGGGGCTTTCCCCTTTTAACGCAGATAGCATCGCCGTAGCTGTAGAAGCAAGCCGAATTATGTATAAGCGCATTAAAGAACTCATCGCAGCCGGTGAGACTTTTGCAATGGAAACTACGCTTGCCACCCGGTCAGTCGCAAACCTGATCAGGGAAGCACAAAGGGAAGGATATTATGTTACATTGTTGTATTTCTGGCTGAATACGCCGGATTTGGCAGTGGAACGGGTAAAAATGAGAGTGGCAGCCGGTGGTCATAACATACCGGAGAGTACTATCCGTCGTAGATATGAAGCGGGTATTCACAATCTTTTTGAACTATATATCCCCATTAGTGATTATTGGATGGTAACAGACAATTCTATGTCTCCGATGGAAGTAATTGCCAAAGGATTCAGGAATGATAAAAAAGAGATATATAATTCGGATATTTACACTAAACTTGAACATCATGAGTGAACAAGAAGTAAGAGAATTTGAAGAGAATATAGTTAAAGGTGCCAATATAGCTTTTCAACGCTTAGTTAACCAGAAAAAGAAAGAAGACGGAGAATTAGTCTTCTCTCGTAACGGATATATTTTCCGCGTAAAGGCAGCTGACTTGGAAAAAGGCATATTTTAATTATATCAGATATAAAAAGAGCGAGTGATCGAAAGATCATTCGCTTTTTTTATGGTAGTAACTTCCATTATTCGATTATTCCACCAGATCCATTTCCTCCAACAGGTAGCCGGCACCGGCATATTTATCGATCAGGAACAGGACGTAGCGGATATCTACGATAATACTGCGCTGGTAATCCGGCAGGTATTGTATATCGCCTCCTACACCTTCCCAATTACGGTCGAAGTTAATACCGATCAGTTCTCCGTTTGCATTCAAAACAGGGCTACCCGAGTTTCCTCCGGTACTATGCGTCGTCGCACTGAAAGCAACAGGCATCTTACCATTCGCCATACCATAACGGCCAAAGTCTTTTGCGGCATACAATTCTTTCAGGCGGGCAGGAACAACAAACTCCCAGTTGGTCGAGTCTTCTTTTTCCATCACACCGTCAAGCGTAGTCTGGCAACTGTAATAATCGGCATCCCGCGGACTGTATCCCTTCACCTGGCCGTAAGTCAGACGCAGGGAGAAATTGGCATCGGGGAAATTGGCTTTATCCTGATACATGGCCAATAGCCCTTTTACATACATCCGGTGAGCGATGGCATAACCGGCATCAAAATCCGCCAGGGCAGCATTCAGGTTAGACTTTTCTTCCTGCACAGATTTAGCAAACAGGATCATCGGGTCTTCTTCCAGTGCTTTAACGGACGGGCGCGTTTTAAATTTATCGAAGTTTTCTTCACTTCCATAGATAGATTTGTCGAACAGATAATCCACAAAACGGTCTACATCACCTTTGAACTTCTTGTCGATCAGGGCAAAGTAAGCCGGTTGTGACTTAGCCGGAACCAGCCGGCGATATTCCTTCAACATCACTTTGGCTATCTTCTTGTCCACTTCGGGTGCGTAATCCTTATCGGCAAAACGATGGTAGGCCATTTCCAACATACGCACCTGCTTCTGTTGTTCGCTGCGGTCTTTACCTTTCAGGGCTTCGCTGATAGCTTGAATATCCGAAGGCACTTTTGTAAATTCAATACCGCGCAGGATTGCTTCATCCAGCATCCAGTTGCGAAAGCGAAGGTCTTTGCGATCGGAAACGATCTGTTCGATCGTCGATAAGGCTTCCGGGTAATCAGACTCGTCATTATCCAGCGACCAGGCAACCAGGCGATCCTGCTCTTCCTTCTTTACCTGTTCGAAGTTACGTTTTTTTATCGCCCAATTGCTACCGATAGCATTTTTGTAAGCATTAGTCGATCCGGCATATTTGCTGGCGTACTGAATACGTACAGACGGATCTTTGAGCATCTCGTCCAGCATCACTTCCTGACGAAGGTTGCGGACATTGATACGGACTGCATTGTCGATATCACGACGTTCGGCTACTTCCCAGGAAGTATAATACTTGTTCGTACGTCCCGGAAATCCCATCATCATGGCGTAATCGTCTTCCTCCACTCCTTTTATAGATATCTTAAACCAGCGTTTCGGATGAAGGGGAACATTGGTTTCGGCATATTCAGCCGGGTTACCATTGGCATCGGCATAAACACGGAAGACAGAGAAGTCGCCCGTATGACGCGGCCACATCCAGTTGTCGGTATCCGCACCGAACTTACCGATAGAAGAAGGGGGAGCTCCGACCAGGCGGATATCCGAATAGATCTTCTTCGTGAACATATAATATACGTTACCGCCGTAGAAGGCTTTGATCTCCACTTCCGTTCCGGGGTTATCCTGCAGGAACTTTTCTCCTACCCGGGCTTTAGCCAGTCCGTTCAGGTATTTGGGAGAAAGAAAGTTCATACTGTTCGGATCGGTATCTTTCTCGAGTTCCGCTTTCACGTAGTCGGTGACATCTTCTATTTTGTCAATGAAGGTCACGGTCAGTCCCGGATTGGGAAGTTCCTGGTCGCGAGTGGTTGCCCAGAAACCATCGGTCAGGTAGTCGTGCTCCAGCGTACTGTGTTGCTGTATCTGACCGTATCCGCAGTGATGGTTGGTCAATAACAAACCGTCCGGCGATACGATCTCACCGGTACAACCGCCACCGAAGATGACAACGGCATCTTTCAGCGAGGCAGAGTCGGGACTATAAATGTCGTAATCCTGCAACTTCAGGCCCAGTGCCTGCATCTCCGGAAATTTCTGTTGTTTAAGTAAAGGAAGCAACCACATTCCTTCGTCGGCTACGGCCGGCAATGACAGAGCGGCAGCCAAAAGGGATAATAAGATTCTCTTCATAGTGTTTTATCGTTTAAATTAGTATTATTTCTTTGCCCATCCGGTATAAGGTTCTTTGGTAAGCATCGAGTTGTAATATCTCCTGTCACCGCTTACCTCTTCCCCTATCCATTCCGGTTTCTCAAATACTTCGTCTTCGGAAGCCAGTTCTATTTCGGCCATAACCAAACCTTCGTTGGCTCCGTGAAAGACATCCACTTCCCAGATATGCTTCCCTGCACGGACAAGGTGGCGCACTTTATCGATGGCTCCCGGTTCGCATAACTTCAATAACTGTTCGGCATCCGCAAGCGGCACTTCCTGTTCGAACTCGTAACGGCTCAGCCCTTTTTCGTCCGAAGGGCCTTTGATAGTCAGAAAACCTTTCTCCCCACGGATCCGTACACGCACCGTACGTCCGGGCACTGCACAGATATATCCCTGCACAATACGTTGCGAATTGAATACATCGGCTGAGAAGTCTCCTCTTACAATAAACTTTCTTTCTATTTCAGTAGCCATATCATTCTCGTTTATCCGGTTGTTAGCTGTATTGGGACAGCACCTGTTTCAGTTTTCCCTTGCAGGAAAGTTGTTGCCGACAGCGTCGGCAACATTGTCGAGGGCGTCAGCAATATTGTCGACGACGTCGGCAAAGCTGTCGAGGGCGTCGGCAACAGATTTTCTGCAAAGGAAAACAGTATTCATACGGTACTTATTTCTTATTAATCAGGAGCAAATCCTTATTTGATCGTTACCATAGTGGCACCAAAACCGTATTCGCGGAAAGAAGCATCCTGATAATAGTGCTGTTTGTATCTCGTTTTCAACTCTTTTTCGATAGCCTTACGAAGTACTCCGTCGCCTTTACCGTGGATAAAGACAATCTTCTGCCCTTTATGGTTTGCGTACTTACCGAGAATTTCATGGAACTTATCCAGCTGATAAGTCAGCATGTCCGCGTTACTCAGTCCGTTTGTATTATCCAACAGTTCAGTGATATGCAGGTCGACTTCCAGGATGGCACCGTCAGACTTCTTCTTAACGATCGGCTGCGGAGCATGACGATCTTCACGGGCTTTCTGAAACATAGCCTCTTTCAACTCTGCTGCAGAGATAAGCAATTCCTTTTCCGGAACGTCGTTACGTACGATGGAATAAACCATAGCGTCTTCTTCAAAGAAATCATTTTCCATAAAGCAATGTTGCTTGTAGAACTTGACCGTATCGAGATGCAATTCAACCGAGATGGAATTCTTCAGCGAGTAAGGTTTATCTTTCTTGAAAGCGATCAGCTGCACACATATGCGTTCGAGGTCGTTCAACTCTTCTTTGCCGAATTCTTCTATAAATATCTTTGTGTTCGGTTCAACCAGACCGTTGTAACGGCTTATCCAGCTATTGTTATGACGGTTCATATAATTGAAGAACAGATAGTAGTTGCTATCGTTTATAAAATAAGCTTCATAGCCGCTATCCTGTATAACTTTCGATGGTTCAACCGGCAAATAAGCCAGATGGATGTTCAGGCGTTCGCCTTCAGCTGTTTCTTCCACCTTCACCTCTTCCTCTTTGGACTGGGGTTTCGGCATCGGTTGCTGAACCTGGGGCTGAGGCTGCACACGCGGACGGTTAGAGCTATGCACCTGCATCTCGTTATCGCCGCCGACAACAACACATTCCCGGATCAGGGCCGGAACTTCAAAGCCGTCTTCGTCTTCCACCAATACCTGATCTTTCCCTTTAAAACTACGTACAATGCCGCCTCCTGTCGTATTCAGGAAACGCACCTTATCACCAACCTTTATATTCATACTTATTTTATCTTTATATTCGTGTCGACAAAGATACTTCATTATACCATAATATCATACAAATTTGTACTTTTGCAGCCGGGTTCGGTAAGATCGTACCCCGTAATAATGAATGCAATGGTCACAAAAACTCAACAGATAAGTATCGAAGATTACAATTATTCGTTGCCCGACGAGCGAATCGCCAAGTTCCCGCTGCCGAAACGGGATGAGTCTAAATTGTTACTCTACCGCAACGGAGAGGTCAGCGAAAGTATCTTCAAACAGATCACGGATTATCTTCCGGAAGGTTCACTGATGGTCTTCAACAATACCCGCGTAATACAAGCCCGACTACTGTTCCAACGTGCAACGGGAGCGCAGATAGAAGTTTTCTGTCTCGATCCTTCCGAGCCGCACGATTATGAACGGATCTTCCTGGAGACGGAAACTTGTTGCTGGATCTGCCTGATCGGGAATGCGAAGAAGTGGAAAGAGCCTTGCCTCAGCCGGGAGATCGAGATCAACGGACAAAAGGTGACACTACGTGCTGAAAAAGTACAGAGTTACGGAGAGACGCATCAGATACGGTTTACGTGGGATGGTGGATTCAGCTTTGCCGAAGTGCTCGATGCTGCGGGAGAGTTACCTATTCCTCCTTATCTTCACAGGAGAACAGAAGAGAGCGACCTAAAAACTTACCAGACAGTCTACTCCAAGATCAAAGGTTCGGTGGCAGCCCCGACGGCAGGACTGCATTTCACACCGGAGGTGTTGGCCGATCTGGATGCAAAAGGGTTCGGTCGCGAAGAACTGACGTTGCATGTGGGTGCCGGAACATTCAAGCCTGTAAAAAGCGAGACGATCGAAGGACATGAGATGCATACGGAGTTCATTTCCGTACGCCGAAGCACCATCGAACGGGTGATGCAGAATATCGGTAAGATCATTGCCGTCGGCACGACCTCTGTCCGCACGCTCGAAAGCCTGTATTATATAGGTGTTGCACTGGCATCTAACCCGGAAGCTACTTCCGACGAACTGGTTGTCAAACAATGGATGCCATACGACGAATCCAATAACCGGCTGACACCCGCCGAGGCATTGCAAAACATCCTGGATTATCTGGATAAGCATCAATTGAATACGTTGGTAACCGCCACCCAGATCATCATAGCCCCGGGCTACGAATTCAAGATTGTCAAAGGTATCGTCACCAACTTCCACCAACCCAAAAGCACCTTGCTTCTGCTTATCTCCGCTTTTGTCAAAGGCGACTGGAAGAATATCTACGATTATGCACTCGCTAACGATTTCCGTTTCCTGAGTTACGGGGATAGTTCACTTCTCCTATAAAGTATCGGTAAATCAGGCAATAATCTAGCTGAATGATGGACGGTAAGAATGTCGATCCGTTCTTCATTCAGAACCAGATAAACTATACGATATTTCAAACGAATAAGTTCACGGATTGTTTTACCTGAAATTCAGGAACCATTCGACCAATAAAAGGATAATGCCCCAAAATATCAACCGAATCAAATAAATAATTGACAACAAAAGCCGCCTGCCTACAGCTATCCTGTTCAATGTAGTCTCCTATATCGTTAAGGTTTTGGATAGCAAAATTAGTCCATTTTATTACAACCATTTGGATAATTTCTGCTTTGCTTCTTCTTTTGTATTTACTAATCCTAATGCAGATTCATATAATCCGGTATTTACCTTTTCAATAAAATCGGCATCAACTTCTTTCTTTATGGTAACACAGTCTACCGGCTGGTTTTCCATTTTTATCTCATTTGTATTATTCAACATAGTATCTGGTTTTAATAATTTATTAGAGACAAATATAATTCTTTTTAAATGAAATATACCTTTTCACGCAATAAGATTTACTCTGTTACGTTATTTTTAGAAGTAAGATATAGCAATGAAACTGAAAACATTATTCTATTATATACTCGGGCTTTTTACATTCTTCTTCTTGTTTTCCTGTAAATCAGCCAAACTGAGTGATGCGGAGGAGAAGCAACGCATTGGTGAATACTTTGAAGCAGCAGCCATTTACCGGAAAGTTTATACGAAAACTTCTCCCCAGAAGCGGGACCTACGCGGATATATTGCCTATCGAATGGCTGAATGTAACCGGCTTATCAACAATACGCCGAGAGCGACAAGTGCCTACATGAATGCACTGCGCTACGACTATCCCGACAGCATTGTAAACCTTCGCCTGGGACAGATGTACCAGAGAAGCGGCAGGTATGCCGAAGCAATCCGCTACTATAACGAGTTTCTGAAACTAAACCCGGAAAGCGAACTGGCCCTGAACGGTATCAAAGGAAGCGAATTGGCTCCGCAATGGAAACAGAACCCCACCCGTTACACCGTTAAACGTATGGAGAAGTTCAACTCCCGCCGCGGTGAATTCTGCCCGATGCTATTCGGAGAGGCTTACGATCAGCTTTATTTCACCTCTTCCCGTACCCCAAAAGGAGCCGGGAAAGATAAGGAGGAAACGGTCAGTGCCATCACCGGAATAAGAAATAATGACTTCTTCCTGGTCAAAAAAGACGAACAAGGTAACTGGCTGGCTCCTATCGAACTGGAAGATGAAGTGAACACCGAATTTGATGAAGGAACACCTTCTTTCTCTAAAGACGGAAACACCATGTATTACACCTACTGCGCACAAGATCCGGAAGGACCGCGTACCTCTGAAATATACGTATCCACCCGTAGCAGCGCCAAATGGGGAAAAGGAACACGCGCATCCATCGTAAAAGACTCCGTAACCGCCCTGGGACATCCGTCTGTTTCTCCCGACGGGAAATATCTTTATTATGTATCCGATGCCGTCGGAGGTTTCGGGGGAAAAGATATCTTCCGTTCCAGACTCGTGGGTAGCGACTTCGGCCCGATGGAAAACCTGGGACCGGAGATCAATACTCCCGGTGACGAAATGTTCCCGTATGTCCGCGACTCCGTCACGCTCTATTTTGCATCGAACGGACATCCGGGTATGGGCGGTCTCGATCTTTTCAAAGCCACCCAGGACAGTACCGGCAAGTGGCATGTGGAAAACCTGAAAGCCCCGATCAACTCAATGGGTGATGATTTCGGTATAACCTTCGAAGGAAACAAGGAACGAGGTTTCTTCAGCTCCAACCGCAACGACGCACGCGGTTACGACCACCTCTATTCATTCGAACTGCCAACCATCACTATATTTATCGAAGGACTCGTTTCGGACGTGGATGAATACCCGATCGAAGACGCCACCATACGCATTGTCGGTAAAGATGGCCTGAATGTAAAAGTTCCGGCAAAGAAAGACGGTAGCTACCGGGTAGAACTGGAACGCGACATCCGTTACGTAATGATGGCCAGTGCACGCGGTTACCTCAACCAGAATTTCGAATTGAAGACAGGCCCGGAAGAAAAAAACGAGACCTATATCGTCGACTTCTACCTCTCCCCGATCAGTAAACCGGTAGTGATCGATAATATCTTCTACGACTTCGACAAGGCGACCCTGCGCCCCGAATCGCAAAAAGCATTGGATGAAATGATCAAGATGCTGAATGATAATCCGAATGTGACAATCGAATTAGGAGCACATACCGACCGTAAAGGAACCGACCAGTACAACGAACGTCTCGCCCAGCGGCGTGCCCAGTCCGTTGTCGATTATCTGATCGCCGGAGGTATCGACAAGGAACGCCTGGAAGCCAAAGGATATGGTGAAAGCGTGCCGAAGACAATCAATAAGAAACTGGCAAAAAGTTTCGACTTTTTGAAAGAAGGGGATGTTTTGACGGAAGAGTTTATCCTGACGCTCACTCCCGAACAACAGGAAATGGCCGATCAGATAAACCGTCGTACAGAGTTCAAGGTACTTCGAACAAACTATAATTTATTCTAACTGCGATTGTTATTCCGTTCTGCTTCGTGCCAGAACTTCGGAGAATGAGATAGGCCAATCTATCGCGTTCATCAATGTTTCGAAAGCAACACGATAGTCGAACGGAACAACCATGTATTCGGAATACAGGTCGCAGACAGCTAAGGCCAGCATCATCTTTGTGTTATAATGTACATTCTTCAAAACCGCTAAACTTGTCAACACAGATGCGTTGCGGGCCATTTCAAAATCCTGTTCCGTCAGGACGATTCTATCCTTCAGCTGTTTATAATGAGGACAATCGGATATAGCAACACTGCCTCCTATACTTTCGGCGATATCCAGTAAAACACAGCAAACAGCAATCCGTTCTTTTTCTTTAGGATTCATATTCTAACTCTGTGCCGCCCCGTTTCCCTCGTTTGGCATTTTATATTATAAAGAAGCGTGGAAACTGTTAATCTATTATTCAGAACTGAGGTATCGCCAAACACCCATCGAACAAATAATAAGACAACAGCCCACGCCCTATTATATACATGAATATATATAACAAGCGTGAGCGTTTAGTTGCCTATTATCCTTGTTCGACTTGAAACTTGGCGATTTTCAGTTCCAAAGATAATATCTTAAACGCTTAACGTTGCCAACTGATGAAGAGCCGAAACTCAATGTCCGGCCAACATGTTGTCGGAGCAAAGATAGCGAAAAGCAATAAAATATATTGATTGCAAAGAATTATTAACTACAAAAAAAGGGCACCGTAAACGGTACCCTTTATGCATCAACAGACAGACTTGTTCTATCCGTATATCCTATAACTGAGTTATTCTGCTGTAAACTTATAAATACATTCGCTGACATACTTTTCTCCCGGATTCAACACAACACTTGGGAAGTCCGGATGATTTGGAGAGTCGGGATAATGCTGGGTTTCCAGACAGAATGCACCGCGGTGGGGATACAATACACCGTGTTTACCGGTATCTTTTCCATCCATGAAGTTACCTGTATAGAACTGTATGCCCGGTTCATTCGTGTATACTTCCAAAGCTATACCGCTAGTTGGAGAATAGGCCTTTGCTGCCAGTACGTTCTTATCACCGTTTGAGTTCAACACCCAGTTATGGTCATACCCGCGGCCTTTCTGTAATTGATCGAAAGGTTCATTGATATGCCGGCCGATAGCTACCGGAGTACGCAGGTCGAGCGGAGTTTCAGCAACAGTGCTTATACCTGTCGGGATCAATGTTTCGTCAACCGGAGTATAATTGTCGGCATTGATCATGATCTCCTGATCCAGGACATCGGAACCGGGAACGCCCGACAGGTTGAAATAGCTGTGGTTGGTAAGGTTCACCACTGTTTTCTTATCGGTAGTTGCTTCATATTTGATACCGACAGCGTTATCATCTGTCAAAGTATAAGTAACCTTTATATCTAGGTTTCCGGGGAAACCTGCTTCTCCGTCTTTCGACAGATAAGTTAATTCCAAAGTCTGGTCGTTCAACTGTTTTGCATCCCACATACGGGTATGATATCCCAGAGGACCACCGTGCAGACAATGCATGCCGTCATTTGCAGGGAGCGTATACTCTGTATCATCCAAAGAAAATTTAGCCTGATTGATACGGTTACCGTAACGTCCGATCAGCGCACCATAGTTACCATCAGATTTCACATACTGATCCACATTATCATAACCTAAAACCACATCGGTCATTTTCCCATTCTTGTCGGGCACCATGACAGAAACCAAACGTCCGCCATAATTGGTAATGCACGCTTCGGCACCGTTTTTATTCTTCAACACATACAATGCTGTTGGTTTTCCTTCTACCTCTGACACGAAATCAGATTTCAATAACCCGGAGAGTGTAGCCTCTTCTTTCTTTTCGGCGCACGACAGCAATAAACACATTGCCATGACAGCCATACATAGTCTCTTCATTTGAAAATTAATAATTTAAAGTGTTTTCATTACAGATGAGGGCAAATATACACTTTTCTCTGAATAATATTTGTGTCCGTTAAGATAAAATTGCGCTAATAAACAGAAACCTCCCCGGAGATAATCCAGGGAGGTTTGTTTTTGTCTGTCTTTGCTCTTCACAGAGATAGAACAGAAGAACTTTATTTCATTACTTTAGTATTAATATCTACCGCTTGTTCGCCTGTCGCAGGGTAATTGGGGTAAGGGCGATTCGCGAACCGCCCCTACGACACGCGGTAAACAATTTAGAATTATTTGATTTTAAATAATTGCTTATTTTACGATTGCTTTTACAGCTGCTTCACCTTCAACAGCTACTACAACTACACCGGCAGGTGCAGAGATTGTAGCGTTGTCAGAAGAAATTACTGCATTAGCCACTGTCTGGCCAAGTACGTTGCTGATTACAACTTTCTTGCCTTCAGCACCCTTGATGATAACTGCACCGTCTGTTGCTACAACACTAATTGAAGATACTGTAACGTCTTCGTTAGCTACTGCATCGCGGTCTTCGTTTTCGTTGATACCGAATACATCACCATTTGCATAACCGTTAACAACAACTACTGTACCGTTGATCCATTTCAGGTAACCTTCGTTAGATGCATTGTCTTTAGCAGTCAAATCACCATTCTTATAATCTTTATACTGAGTCTGGATCTTGAATGTCTTATCTGATTCGCTGGCAGGATTTACATAACGGAATGCAAACTTAGCTACATTGAAGTCAGGAGTATCCATAAACAGTTTTACAGCTTCGCCACCTTTACGGTTGATGATCAGAGTATCGTTAATATGCATTGCATCTACGAACGAAAGTTTAGCCAAATATTCACCAGCTTCTGTTCTGTTGATGTACGGGTTGTTATGCAGGTGAGTTGCACCATATACGTTAGCTGTATCGATCAGGTTGATCAAGTAGCGGCCTGTTACCATACGGTCATTTCTCGGGTGACCCGGGATTGTACAAGTATCAGGGTTATGAACTTCCGGATTTACAGCCAACAAATACTGCCAACGAGTGTTTTCACCTCTGTTGATATAAGCTGTATCAACAAACATAGATGGATTGATCTTGTCGAACTGATAAACGTTATCAATATTCAGGAAGCTCAATGTATCGTTGTCTACAACAGACTTAATATCACGTTTTTCATACAATACCTGAGCATCGTTTTCTTCACGGAAGATGCTAACCTTTTCACCGAAACCATTTTCTACGAAGTGGTATTCAGGAGCGTCAACAGGTGTCAATTTGAACAAGTCGTTAGAGTTGATCTGTTCCCATGATTCTTCAACCTGAACCTGGCCATTCTTTTCAGTAGTTGCACCGAACAGTTTCTTGCTCAGATCTAATACATAGTTATCACCATCTTTCTTGATACCGATGATATTGAACAAGCCGTCAGCTCTTTTCTTCAGTACGAATGCATAAGCAGACAGATCATTTTCATTTGTCAACTTAACTGAGTTAGGATCGCAATACATAGCATCTTCGTCCAAAGCTAATTTTTCCGGAGCATAAGTCATATACTCATCGTTAGCAACATTCTGGAATGCATAAGTCGGGATCTTCATTGTATCAGGCTGAGCTACATAGTCGCCATCTTCGTCATATTTACCATAGTTGTTGATCAAAAGAACTGTATCTTTTGTAGCAACGACTTTCCAGTTTACAGAATTAGCAGTTTCTTTAGTAAGACCCAACAAGTGTTTGCCTTCGTGGTTTTCAGTTACATAGAAGTCTGTTGTTTCTGTAGAAGCGATAGCCATCTTATACTGTGTATCTTTGATTTCGTCGTTCTTGTAGTTTACATAGTAATCTTTAGAAACCAGTTTCAAATCAACACCATTGATAACGAAAGTATCTCTTACACCACCAGAGAAAGTACTAGTTCCGCCATTATAAACAACTGCATATTTGTTTGTCTTAGCATCAATCAGATACAGAGCAGAAGCAGAGAAAGAAACATTCTTTTCACGGTTTGTGAACTTGAAGTTGTATTCTGAATCATTTTCCAGAGTTACAGCCCACTGACCTTCCGGTTTAGATTGCAGATATCTGTCGGCAGCAACTAAATCCATTGCATTTCCACCGTTATTGTCAAGACCTAATACTTTACCGTCTTTAGCAGCAATGTTCTTGTCTGCTGTTGCGAAAGTAAATGTTACATATTTGTTTAACAACGGGTTGTTCTTTTCATCAACCTTACCGTTAACCATGTTTGTTTTGCTAAGAACAGCAGTCAAATCAGTCTTAACAACATCAGACTTAACAGCAGTCAATACTGTGCCTAAATCTGTAGAAACGACTGTCAAATAAACATTGTCAGAACCAACTTTTGAGCTGATAGCTAACTTACCATCTACATTTGTAATTTTAAATTCAGTAGCATCAGCTTCTTTGTCTACAAATTTTACTTTGTAAGGAGCATCAGTAATATTACCCCATTGTTCAGCAACAACAGTCAAATATTTCTTACCTGACATCAACTTAAACTCACTAGTAGTTCCTGTTGCAGTCAGTAACTTTTCACTTATAACATCGCCATTATCAATAGCTTTGTCATCTACATCAGTTAATGTTAAGATGAAGCCATCGCCCAGAATTTTGTTAAGTTCTGTTGCGGTGTATTCCTTTGCAAGACTGTCATCTGTTTTAGTATAATCAACAGCTACGGTTGCATTCGCACTTCCAGCACTTGTTACTGTTAATACAACATTTTCCAATGAAGGATTTAATGCAGCAGCCGTACCACCAATAACATTTACATTACCTGCCACAACAGCAAAGTCCTCTGGAACAGCTGTTTTTGTATCAGCCGCATTAATCGCAGAAACTACATTTAAAGCACTAGCGCCTTTAACAACCAATGACTTACTATTTTCTGAATAATAACTAGCTAATTCAACTACTGCTTCCGGACGAGTTGCATCATAAGTAACTTGTGCCTTATTCACATAAGTTGTTGCAGCAGCCTTCGTTAGAGTTGGTCTTTCATCCAAATAATCAATTGCACAATCCTTATATGTATTCTTTGCAAGGATTTTTGATACATCCTGAGATGTACTAGCTAATTCTGTAAATGCGATAGCTGCTGAGTTATAAGAAGCATCCTTGCCGTTGGCATCCTTAGAATTCTTGGCGAAAGCATTAGCAGTAATGGTATTTCCTGTAATATTGAATGCGGCCTTTTGAGCTTTATTTGCATTAACAAAAATACCGTAAGTCATACCATCTTCAATAACGGTTCCTTGAGTAATAGTATTATTTTCAACAGTTACTTTAGTAATAGCATCACCCTCTCCTTCATGAATTTTAGCACTTGCATTTACATAAATAGCTGTTTTCTGCTGAACCAAATAACCGATTGAGTTATTTACAATATTCAGCCCCTTTATTGTAACCTCATCAGCGGCAATATCAAAGTGCCCTGTTACTTTAACACCTTTGTCAGCTAGAACAACAATTCCTTTCTTGTTAATTCTCAGAAAGTCATGATTCTTATCTCCATTAATCGTATATTTAGGAAATACTATATCTTTTGCAAAGAAAATAGTATCCCCTACAGCAACATCATTTCCTAAAACTCTAGAAGCGTTGCTTGGATCTGGAGCGATTGTTTGTAAACCAGCAACATCATTTATCACATGTTTTTTTGCCGCGTTCACATTACCGCACAACGCACCTGACAGAAGTAGGCCCGTTGCCATTAGCGTAGAAAACTTTTTGTTCATAATCAATAAATTTAATATTAATAATAGTGTTACTAAAAACTCCTTTACAGCCCTTCTTTTATGGGCGAATTATATATAATGACTAGAAAAAACGGTCGTTTATTATCGCCATCATCAGGTGGGGTATTTGAGTTTGTCATGAAAAGAAGTAATTTCATACTTATCTTTCTATCCAATTGATAAGAAAGCATATAGAGAGGGAAAAAAAATTATCAAAAGAATTGCAGGTTTAAAACTTATGCTTACTTTTGTTGACGGAAATAAACGACCGTTTTTTCTAGTCACCTAATATATTTCATAAATATATTGCTTTTCAAGGTGTAAACAATCAACAATCACTTATTATATTATAGGAAAATAACAAAGTATATATATTAATGTACGCACGTACATTTAAATATATTACACAGTACGATACTAACTGTTTTCCAGCGACTTCCTATCTTATTTTCAGAAGATGGTTACAACTAAGCATTTTCATCATTATCTTTAAGGTTTGAGAACGTGGGAATTAATGGCTTTTCTTAGGACTTTTAATAAAGTAAGGCATGCTTTGCAAATATGTAAGGCAAGCCTTACTTTTTTGTAGAGCATGCCTTGCATATTTGCAGTTAGTGCCTTACTTTTTTTAATGTAGGCTACTTAGGGTTTAACTATCATATAGAAAGACCTTACATGTAGTGATGTTCCGGCTTAGTTGTCATAGTCTTAAATGAAAGAGGGTTGAAAGACGCCATACAACGCATGCATACACCGGTTATAAGAACAAAAGAAGCCGTCCCAGGACAATGCCTGGAACAGCTTCTCCTTATAGTTCATTCCCTTAAGGGGGAAAAGGGAACAAAACAGGATTATTTCTTAATAATACGGACAGTCTTCGCTTCGCCGTTATCCAGAACGATACGAACCAGATAATAACCGCTACGCAACCGGCTCAGGTCGACTACCTGTTCCGGTTTGTTGATTACCTTCTGTACTCTACCGGCTGCATCGATCACGATGATGGCATCTACAGGAGATTCGGAAACTACTGTTGCATTATTCTCTACCAAAGTTGGATACAGACCTACACCCTGCAGGGTGATCGATTCGTTGCCTACCGTACCCAGCTTCACATTGAAGGTGACAGAGTCACGATGTGACAGGTGGTTGGTCGACTCGGGAATTGTGATGTACAACTTCGTTATACCTTCGTTCTTACCGATCACATGCACACCTTCGATATGGTTTCTCGTACCTGCGACAGCGATGTTTTCAACTGTGTAAGAGATTGTTGCCGGAGATTCGCAGGAAGCATACAACAGAACAGAGTCGCCAACGGTGATCGATGTTGACTCGACAGACCATTCAAGGCCGGCGGCTGCTTTTGCGATATTCAACTTACCAGGAACCAAAGTCACGGCATAGTTGTCTTCTTCAGAGCTCAGACAGTCGATGATAAGATCGTAAGAGCCTGCGTTGACAGGGTTAACCCTGGTCTTCACTGTGTAGATGAAGTTGAGGGCATCCGGGTTGTCGTTGCCTACGAAGCCGGTGTATACCGGTTTCAGCTCAGGTATCTCATCACCGTAAACGATATCTACCGTACCGGCACTGATTGTCAGTGTAGCTTTCGAAACAGTCAGGGTTCCGGTTCCACCTACTAGGGTGTAGTTGTCACCCGGATCGCCACCTTCGACATACAGGGTATAATTTCCTGCACCGGTTATTGTTCCTGCCACTTTTACCGTAGGAGCAGAAGCGGCTTTGAAATCGTCGCTGCCGATAAATCCGGAATAGGTATATTCGAATGATTCAGGCATTACTTCACCGAATGCAACCAGAGCATCTTTCGGTTTCACGGTTACTTCGCGCGGTTTGATCTGCATCTTTTCTTTGCGGACAAGCAGGTCGGAACCGTTATGTTTCACGAAGATGGAGATGTTATAGATACCTGCCGCAACCGGCAGTTCAGGATCACCGTTATAAGTAATGATAGGAGTATATGTCTGGATACCCTTCAGGTCAGTCAGCTTCACATCGGCTTCTTTGCCGGTTCCGTCGTAATCGAATACCATGTTACCCAGGATCACGTTGAAGTCTGCTTCATTCTTCAGACGCAAGACTTTGAACACTTCCGACTTCAAGGCTTCTTCCTGTCCGGACTCTGCATTGTAGCGGGCAGTGATCGTTACGCCTTCATCGCCTGTCAATGCTTTCGCACGCAGATACCAGATACTTTCTACCTTTTCTACCTGGATCAGAGCCGGGTTGGATGATTCGTAAACGATCCGGGAACCTTCGGCTATTACGGTCGATCCTTGTTTAACGACTGCATTCAAACGTACAAGGTCGCCCACGATCAGTTCGTTCTGTATCGGCGTCCAAACCATTACATAGCTATTATCCGGATATACCTGATAACGGGCTTTGCCTACGATGGTGATTTCGTAGTTCGGATTTACCTTGTTGAGTTCGGTAATACCTGTCAGTTCGTATGTTCCTACCGGCAGAATTCCTTCCGGACGGTTGTTGATAACCAGGTTCTTGATACGGTTGCCGACAGCAACGGTAGCCGTCGAGTCGAGGCTATTGGCCGATTCATCCAATTTGAAGCCTTCGTAAGAGATAAACTCTTTCTGGACTTCCGCTTTGTTGAACTCAGGATCAGCCGAACCGAATGCTCTCTTGATGGTATCCAGACGGATAATCAATGGAGCTTTGGCAACTTCGAGACGTACACTGTCGTTTGTCATTGTGCCCGGAACCAGTGTGTTCATAATCAGCTTATAGTTACGATCCTTTGCCACATACGGCGGTTGGATTGTTTTATTTTCGGTAATAACCTTGATATGCAGGGTGTCGTTGTAAGAACCCGCGTGCAGGGTATTATCGGCAGCAACCGGCTTAACGACTACTTTCGGCATGAAGTCGATAATGTCGTCAGGAGTAGTTGTTGTCTGATATTTAACATCGAAGCTGGCGAGCCCGCGTTTCTTTTCGGCATCGTTCGGTTCGAAAGTCCAGGTCGTATCCTTATCGGCTTCACCATATATGCGGTCTACGATCACTTTCCAGATGGCCAACGGACGCTGGTTGATCAGGAAGGTTCCGTCTACTGTTTTGAAAGCGTAGTTCAGAGAAGATACTTTGTCTGCATTGTCCACCTTGGCGACATACAGGCTGTCTTCTTTCTGGTTCGGTTTCTCACGCTTCAGGTTTACTTCGGTCTTTTCAGTAGCCTTGCGTCCTTCATAATCGAAGTATCCGGCAAGCGGAGCCACTTTGAAACCTTTGTCGCCTTCGGCTGTTGCGGAGATATAATCGACTGCCTCAGCTGCTTTCGAGAAAGCATACGAAGGAGCACTACCTTCTTCCAAACGTTTAGTCAGATAGAAATAACCATCCGGATTAGGTTCACCATACACCTTCTGCATCACCTTAACCGGCTTGTCGTTGATAACGACTTCTACTTCTGCCGGGAATACGGTGATAGTGATTGTGTCTTTCTTCACTTCGTATTTACCGGCGGTGATTGCCAGGATATCATAGTTAGAAAGAGTGGTTGCAACCGTGTTAGCTGCATTTGCATTCAACTCATAACTATAAGTTCCTACATCACTTTTGGTTGTGCCCAATGCACCGGAAACTGCTGTATGAGTAACCGGGAATTTGATATTACCGAACAAAGCCTCAAGTGTCTGGTCGTTCTTCAAAGTTCCGTCTGTGATGAGAAGTTCTTTTCCGGAGATATTCTTCACATTTGCATCGTCATACAGACGGGCACTGTCGGGGACAGCCAAGGTAAGAGGGGCTTGCTTAACTGTCAGCAACCCTCTACCATCGGGCCAGGCATCCGACCAGACCTGCAGGTTCAGTGTATAGTTGGCTGCTTGTCCTCCGGTCATACCGATTACAAATGTACCGGGAGCCGAGTTTTTATCTGCTCCGCCATACGTAACGTCCGGTAAAACATTCACCTGCGAATTGGTAAAGATCGCTTCCGTATCGCCATTCACAAAACCGCTGAACACAAAGTCTTTGGCAGACCAGGGCGTTGCCGGGTTCTCATCACCGTAGAAACGGCTGGTGTCGCGGGCTGCGATATCCAATGTAGCCGGATTCACCGTTAAAGGCAGGCTGGTAAAAGCACCGGCCCGGTTGCTGACAAAGAATACTACATTCGGACTGGTATATTGGAAATATTCAGTCAGGTTATTGGCCACGAAACCTAATGTCTCGCCACCGCTCACTGTCGGAGTAGCCGAAAACTTCAGGATGTCGATCGCTTGTGCCGGAGACTTGAATGATACTCCTGAGCCGATACTTCCGTATTCACTTCCATCCCCATTCACATAGAAATAGTTGAAACTGGCTCCACTGATACCCGCGGCAGCCGTACTCAGGTTGTCACCATAAGTCATCGTCAGCGCAGTATTCGTATTGAAGCTTACGTACACAGTATCGGGTGCAGCCGTTTGCGCCTGCATGATACCGCCTGAAACAAGCATCAGGGGAAGCAGCACAAGCTGCTTCCTCGATGTGAATATTGATTTAATATATTTCTTCATACTAAATTAGTTTTACAGGTTACTTCTTAATGATCTTCACTGATTTGAAGGTTCCGTCTTCCAATGTTACATTGAGCAGATAGATGCCTGATCCAAATGTCGACAGATCAATAACAGATCCCGGTTTGCGAATAACTGTCTGTAATGTTCCGTTCATCGACAGCAGTTCAACCTGCTTGATTTCAGACGGAGCAGCAACTGTGACAGTGTTGGTAAACAGTCTCGGATATACATCGATCCGGTCTGCAACGACCAGGTTTTCATTGCCTACCGAGAGATATTCATCATCCACAAGGAATGTTATCACCACAGGTTCAGCAGCGTTGTAGTTTTTATTACCATGCTGCATAGCTGTAACCGTTACCGTACCGGAAGTAACCGGAGTCAGTATCCATGCGTCACCAATCTGGTTTACATAAGCAACTGCGTCGTTAGACGAATTGAAAGTAACAGGAAGTTTACTTGAAGCAGTAGCCGTAAGAACCACATCACCACCTTCTACATCTATTGTAGTTTCCGGGCTCCAGCTGATCTTCTGTGAAGCAGCCTGCAAGTTGTATTTACCGTCTACGTAAGAGACTTCATAGTTATCAGATGTATAATTATCAGAGAAAGTGATCGGGTAAACACCTGCATCCGATGTACGTGTTACAGTCGAACTGATACGCGGAGCAAAACCGAGGTCCTTCAGCGTTTCACCATTCACGAAGCCGGTAGCCGTGTAGGTCAGTTCTTCCAGATCCTTACCATAAACTGTTTCTTTGTTATCAGCCTGGATAGTCACGGCAGCTTTACTAACATTCAACAGTCCGGACACATAAGTAATCACATAGTTACGACCGAAGTCCTGAGCAGAATACGGAGTCAGCTTATATGAACCGGCTTTACCGTTGTATGCTATCAGACGGACAACCGGAGCCTGGCCAACCAGGAAGTCTTCGCCGTTCAGGAAGTCACTCTTATTATAATCGTATGCATTCGCGTAAGCGGGCTGTTCATTACCGTACCGGATATTGAAGCTGCGGGCTGTTACCACAACCGGCTTCGGAGCGATCACCATCTTGTTCTTAGCTGTGTAAGAATAAGTGACAGAACCGAGCGTAGCCTTCACCGTTACAATATATACACCGGCATCTGTCGGAGCATCCTGGGTAGACGGATACAGGGTCGGAACAGAACCCATTTGGTCACCTTCGTAATAGATGCTGAAGTCTTTCACAGCCTCACCAGTTTCCACGTCGGTTACCTTCACGCTTACTGCTCTCGGGTTGCTGTCGTAAATGCTGGTTACATTAGAAACAATTACATTTACTTTGGCAGCATCACCTTCCGGAGCGATTACTTTGATCGTTCCAGTTACAGGTGTTGCATCTTCGTAGGTATCATCGCCATCGGCAAAGACTGTGATGGTCACATAGTTGTCTCCTTCCGTACGTACATTACCGGTTACAGCATAAACGCCTCTTGCTGTTTCAGACAGGATCACGCGTTCGCGATCGTTGCCCGACAGTTCGTAACGGATATCATAGATAGACGGTTTGCCGTCGGCTTCCGATTTCAGGTAGGCTGATAATTCAACTGTTTCACCTACCGGGATTACCAGGTTGCGCTGATCTTCCGGCCAAATGATTGTACGGCGGATCTTATCGATCGACAAGGTTCCGTTTTCGTGGGTTACCGTATAATTACGTGCTTCCCCTTTTACCGTGAAGTAGATATCGTATGTACCACGTGAGTCGGATTTCGCATCTGTCGCGATCTTCGGCATCACAGAGAATACATCCGCCAGGTTTTCATATTCATTATTCTTCAAACCGATGTATTCGATTTCAAGATCCGGGTTACCACCACCGTAAGGACGGTTATAGCTCTTCGCACGTACGGTCAGCGGAGCCGGCGTTACCGTCAGGCCTGCATTAATAAGCGTAGCAGCGGAGATATCGAAGTTCGGAAGCAGGGCTGCGATCCGGGCAGCAGCCGAAGATGTAAAGCGCAACTCGTATGTACCGACGTCTGTCTTCTTGTTTACGCCCGACAGGTCGAGCCAGCTTGTACGGTTTACTTTATCTGCATTCAGCAATTGGGTAATCTCAGCCTGGAAGGCTTCGGATAAGTTGCCGGAAACTTCTGCATATACATCGGCATCTGTTGCCTCTTCGCCATATTCGCGTGTAACGGATACTTTAACCGTTAAGTCGGTTGCCGTCAGCGGAGCCGGAGTAACAGTTACTTCAGCCTCCGTTTCACTTGCTGCAAACTTAACACCGATAACCGGAGTAAACAGTTCTTTCACCATTGCATCGATTGCACGGATCTGGTAGTCGCCTATCGGGGCAGTTGCTTCATAAACGTCTGTATCGAGCGGATGTACCGTTTCAAACAAGTCGATCACATTCTTTTCTGCCAGCAGTTTAGCTGCATTCAGCTTCGGTTCTGTTGCAAATACAAGTTTCGCATTCAGGTCGGCATCTTTAGTAACGACTGTGCCATATACTTTTGTATAAGCATCTTTAGCCGCTTTCACTTCTACTGTTGCCGGAGTCACCTTCAGGTTAGCCAGGTCAGCATCCAACTGGATTTCGAAGTTACCGATAGCCGCTTTCAATGTCGAAGCATCTACGATACGAAGTTTATAATTACCCTGGGTTACATTGTTCTTTACAGAGTCGACCAGGACACTGTTCAATGTATTACCGTGGAACTGAAGTTTATTGTTGCGGTACAGTGCCCAATGTAACTTATTGTTCTTAAACAACTGGTTCCAACGTGCAGACGTCATGGCCGGTGTCGGATTCTCCGGATCTTCCTTAATAGAGATCAGAGTAAATCCATAATCATCACTTGCCAGTGTCAGGTTGGTCAGTTCATATACCGGCTTACCGGCTACGATCGTCCAGACACCTTCGAGTTTTTCTTCGCTGAATATCACAACGACACCCGGAGCAACCACCTTCACTGCGTTGACAGCAGTAACGACATCCATACCCGGTCCGTCAGTCACTTCAGCACCTTCGATCTGATAAACGAAAGTATAATCGGCTGAGGTCAGTTCAACGGTATAGTTGTAGTCGCCAATTACAGGATTATTCTTATCCAATTGCGCCTTGGTAGCAACCAGGCTGACTACCAATGTATAATCACTCTTGATCTTCGCACCATTCAATGCAACGATATCATCGTAGATCATCTGCTCGATCTCTGCCTTTGTCGCTTTACCGAATGTAAATGCAGCTTTCGCGGCTGTTTCTTCTTCGGCTGTAGCGGCCAGATAAGTAGGCAGTGTGATAGTCAGTTTACGCTGACCGATCTGAACAGAGTTCTGTACATTATGGCAGTTACTGCCGAATTGGTTGTCAAGCAGGAAGTTCGACAACAGGTTCGGATCAAGTACATCTACTCTGTAACCGTAATCACCGTTCTTCGGCAACGTTTCTGTTTCTTCAGCTGAACAATCAGCATTAGTCAACATCACCTTGAACAGGTCCGCCGGATTTTCGAAACAAGCATATGCGCTTAACAAACCTTCGTTAGCCGCCAGGAACTGACCGAGGATGTCAGCTTCGATAGCCACTTTACGTTTTCCATAACGATATGTAATATCTGTCGGGAATGTAAAGACAACCGGAGCCTGACCGACAACCAGTGTCTTCGGACCTGTTTCTCTTATTTCGATATTATCCGTTACCTTTTGAACGAATGCTACCGAATAAGTATAAGTCTTGGCAACGGTTGTTCCTTCTTCTTCTATATTATTGATAGTAACTGTAAAGCTCTTCAAAGGTTTAACACCTGTCTTAGCTACCAGTTCGAAGAATTCTACATTAGCCGGATCTTCGAGTACTGCTTTCTTTACGGAGTCAAGTAAAGCTACTTTCGTATTGATGTCATTGTAAGTGACATTCACTTCCGGTAAAATAAGCGTACGTTTTGCTTTTACTATACGGAGAGCCAATTTGGCAATCACATCGTTACCGTTCCTGGTCAGGTGAATGCTGGATGGTGCCGTATAATTTAATGTATAGTATTCAGAGAACTGGGTATTAGCACCTGCAACCACTTCGTAACCATACAGGTCGGATACCTGCGGATAACTTTCACCGGCAATACGCACCGGAACATCTCCCGTAGAAGTTTCGTTGTTGATCAGATATGTTTTCACACCCCAGTTATTCAGGTCAGGAACCGTTACGCGGTCTGCACCCGGAGTCAGTCTGAAATCATTCAACAAGTCTTGTGCATACTCGTCGGCAGTCTGTCCGAACGGACGTTCCCACAGAGGCAGTTGCACATTGATCGGAAGCGGGTATTCCGCCAGCGACTGACCGTTGTCGGTTAATCGTACCGAGCGAAGGTAAGTAGCCGTTGTATAACCGAATAATTCTATCGGAATGATTAGACCTCCGTCTTCATTAGATACTTCGATCTTCCGGATATTGTCATTCGGATTGAATACGACAGTATACGAATAAAGATCTCTGCCGATGGCAGGAACTAATGTTACGCTGGAGATATAGGCCCCCTTCATATCCGGGTTCTTCAAAAGCAGGTCAGCCAGGATCGCTTTTTCGATCATATCGTCGGATGCACCATCTTTCTTGAACTCATACTTATAAAGTTTCACTTTTGCGATCGGACGCGGAGTGATGTTTACAGTACCTTCAAATGTTGTCGAACTATGCGGCTGTCCGTTCACGGTTACTTCCGAGAAGAGAACATCCAGGTCAGAACTTAACGTTACCCGGTAAGTAGCCGTACCCATATTTTCCGTGATCCGGTTATTGGTGATCTGTACATTAGTTATATACTCTGCAATAAACGGATTTGCCAGATAGATGAAGTCTCGTACTTTATCTGCTACTTGTGTACGCGTCATGCCTTTCACATATTGAACGGTATATTCGCCGAACGTGAAGTCGATAGTCGGACGAGGAACGATAGCGATACTTCTCGAGTAAGTGATTTCAATAGTCGTACCTTTATCAACCACGTTGATCCGTTGGTTGGCCGGTGTTTCTATTTCCTGCAAAGTAGCACTCTTGGTGATAATGATCTTATAGCCGAACGAATCATCTGTTTCAGTTATCGCATTCTTATTGCTCAGGTCATTATTGATCAGGCGAACAACGAATGTTTCATTTCCTAATACACCTGCATTACGAACCAGTACGTCGCTCTTGATACGGCGGATAACCGCATTCGGAAGCATATCTTTTTCGTAGTCGATCTGATAGTTGCCAGGATAAGCCAAAGAATGGGTTGTAGGCAATGTAGTTACGAACAGCAGTGAATTCTTGAACGTACAAACATTTCCGTTGACAGTCAGGTTTGTAGACGCTACACTACCATTCGTTACAAAATTCAAATCGGTCTTTGTCAGATCACCTTGTACAGCGACCTTGTAACCCAATAGGCTATTGTCCGGCATAGAAGAAGAAACCGTACCGTCGGTGATATCCACCTTCGGAACAAGGTTCTGGTCGACCATATCCGGATTGATATCCTGGATCAGTTGTTTCAGCATCGTTGCCATCGCAGCATTATCGCTATAGTCGCCGATACGGATCGGGCTGGAAATGAAGTCCGGCAATTTTACTGCCAACGTATTCTTCTCAACCGAAATTGCATTTACGATATCATAACTATGCTGTGCTGTATTGAAGTTGATCGTTTTACCTCCAACACTGGCCGACACATTATTTCCTTTACCATAATTCGGCAGAAGCACGACGCGATAGCTGTATACAACTCCAGGGGCCAGTTTGCCCGCTGTTACTTCATTGCTGAAATTGGCATCGGAATAGATCTTTATCTCAGAGATAAAGTCGGAAGGATTAATGTTGTTATTGATCTGATTCTTCGCCCTGTTCAGATTCGTGTTTGCAGCCATCTTGCCAAGGCCGCCTACACCTTCTGCAAATACAGGAAATACGGTATTATTGATCGGTTTCTCTTTTACTTTCAACTTTGCTGTAGAAATGTAAGAGCCGATAGCTTGTTGGGCACAGTTACTCAGAGAGGGAGAATAGGCAAACTGTTCAGTCGGCGGGAACGTAAGTACTACGTCATATTCTCCCGCTTCCAGACTATTATTGCCTGTATATAGTGTTTCCACACCGTCTTTAACCAGGAAAACCGAAGCATCAGTTAATGATACTCCGGACATACCTGATACCTGTATTTTGGTATTCAGGTCACTGACAGGCGTTCCATACACATAATTACCCCAGTTTGCCGGAAAATTCAGATTACCGACAGCCTGACGGGCTTTGATCTCGATAGCATTTGTTACGACAACCGACTCATGATCAAGTATGCCGAAAAGAGTGGCAGGGTTAATATTCCCTGTTCCGATCGCCCGTTCAAAATTTAATGTAACAGTACTGCTAGAAGTTACTTTGAAAGTGTAGTTATAGCTGCCGGCCACTAAATCGCCGGTCTGATCGCCACCTGCTCCTCTGATAGTAACATCGGATATTGTCGCTGTCTGATCACTAAGGTCAACAACTTCCTGCAATAAACTTTGGATATGGGCTTTTAGTTGTTCTGCATTTGCGTCACTGGTTCCTTCATAAACCGACAGGACATCTTTCACGGGGACATAAATGTCTGCTGCAACTGATTGTGTGATATACCCTCCCAATAATAGAACGAATATAAGTAGTCGCCTACTCACATCGATTAAGTATACTTTGTTCATGCGCAATTTTTTTAATTAGTTAATACTTCAATCAATAGACAGTAAGTGCTTATAATCAAGTCTGTATAAAACATAATACAAACCCTGACAAAAGAAAACTCCGCCAGGGTTTGTATCCGCTTTCATTCTTCACAGAGCTAAGGCGGAAGAATTTATATTTCATTACTTTAGTATTAATACCCGCCTTTTCGCCTTCGCAGGTTAATTGGTATTAGGTAGAGACGCTGCAAGCAACGTCTCTACATCCGCCACGCGGTTATTAGAAATTATTGATTATAAACTTCTTTATATCAATAGTTATTCATTGTCTTACTTAACGACTGCCTTAACAGCTGTTTCACCTTCGATTGTTACAACTACGATTCCAACAGGAGCGTCGAATGTAACATTGTCGGAAGTAACTACTGAGTTGGCAATAGTCTGACCTAATACATTGCTGATGACAATTTTCTTGTTAGCAGCATTCAGGATCGTTACCTTACCCTGGCCACCCAGAACTGTTACAGCAGTTGTATTGATAGATTCGTTGGATACGCCCACTTCTTCTGCGTCATCGAAGTAGATGTCACCAGTAGAGGTAGCAGTCTTAGATGTAGCGAAGTCATAGAAGTCTTCTGACGGAATCATTTCTTCACCACCGACACACTCATTGAATGCACGAACACGTGCAGTGTAAGCTGTCTGCGGGATCAAGTTATGAACAGCTATCGATGTGGATGTTGCAGCAACCTTGAACGATTCTTCACCGTCGAAATTGACATCATCCTGCCATTCGTAATATGCCATAGGCAATGAACCTACTTCAGTTCTCCAGTCACCTGTGTTAAATGCACCACCGTTGATAGGCATACCGTTAACAGGCTTTCTAACCATCCATGTTGCAGGAGTATCGAACAGATAAATGTCGATCTGGTGTTCGTCTGTCTGGAATCCTTCCATCAAGCGGATTGTATATTTAACCGGTTTCGTGATGTCTGTTGTCAGATCCATGTTGTCCATCTGGTGGGCAATCGGAGCATACCCCCAGTTTCTGTCGATCGGTTGCGTATTACCTTGCAGTTCGAAGTTGTCTACACTTACCTTAGTTACCTCTTTCTGAGGTTTACCTGCAGCATCAGTATATTCTTTAGTTACTTCCAACCAGTAGTTAACTTTATTATCACGGTGGATAACATCTCCTGTTGCGTTGAACAATTCAACCCAGATAGTCTTGCTTGCATCGTCAGCACGAACTTCAGACATAAATACGTCTTCAGAAGTGAACTTCGGAGTGAAGCGACCTACGGCAACCTGATAGTACTGAGCACCCGGAGTGGCTGTCCACTTAATACGAGCGTCGCTACCACCTACGTCGCCCGGTTCCATATCTTTGATATATGGTTTTTCCAGACCGGCAGTGAATGCCAACGGCAGATTCTTCTGAACGTCACATACAGCTGACAGAGACAGTGCATTTTCTACGTCACACAGATCTTCTACGTTCGGAGTTGCACGAACAGCGATCTTAGCAGCTACGTCCCCACGAAGAACATTGTTCACCAAGTCACCTTCAGCACCCTTGAATTCGTAAGGAGCATCAGCAGCCGTAGCAGCCAGTTCCATAGATTTTTCGCGGATGAACAGTTTCACTTCTTTAGCTTTGTTTGTTCCGAATGTGAACAAGTCAGAAGTGCTCAATACATTGATTTCCTGTTCTACCTTAGGATCCGTATCATTTACAGTAGTACCGTAATGAGGCAGGTCACGACCCTGGATATAGAATACCGAGTCTTTAGAAGTACCACCATTTACAACACCGAACTGGAATGCATCGATCTTGTTCTTACCAGCAGCGTCAGAGCTATACCATACTTCAGGAACTTTCACGTCACCCTTGATAGAAGCAGTCAGCGTATCGGTAATATTAACACCGTAAGGAGCCCAGATACCGAATTTCTTCCACTTTTCATCTTCGAATGACAGAATGTGTTTGTAATCATCCAGGTCGAAGAAGTATACGCGATTCCATCTTTCAACGTCAGAAGCATGCTGTTGCGGAGCCAGACGGATAGAGTCTTTCGCATAGTAGCGAGCCCACATACCCTTTTCAGAGCCACTTGTGATTGTATCAATAGTCATTGCAATGCCATCGCGATCTTTCGGATCGAACTTAGCAGAAACAAGAGCCAATACTTCACCGTATTTGTTCGGAGAGATCTGAACTGTCGTACCTACCGTATCAACTTTACCATAAGGTTGGCCATTGAGGTCGGCAAGAACTGTTACTTCATAATTGAAAGCACCTTTCTTGTTAGAGAATACATCCATATCAACCGGATCAACAATGTTCAAACCGGAGATGATGAACTGACCGTCGCGTACCGGATAGCAAGTATTTACATAACGAGTCTTGTAATCCTTACGGAAGATTTCGTTATAGATCAGGTTAGGAGCAGGAACCCAGTTGTCGCCGGAGCTACCAATTGAAGTACTATATTGTGCCGGAGGATTGCCACCACCACAATCGTTGCATGAACCGAACTGCTGAGTCAGGAATGAATAGAAGCTTGTATATGAACCGATGATCTTATCTGCATTCATTGTTGTAGTCAAACCTCTGTCGGTAGTACCGAATGTATAGAACTCGTTCCAGCCCTTCTTGTTGGATGTAGTTACACCGAACTGAGCTACGTGGTTGAATACGTTAGGAGTACCTTCGAAGCAGCAATAATCCCAATATTCTTTAGCGATCGGAAGCAGGTTCACGTCGTTGTAAGGTACATATTTAACAGTCATATCAAGACCGTTTTCTTCCAAGTACTGTACAGCGTAGTCGTTATCCAGGTCAACTTTATAAATCAAAGTATCACCTGTGCTCATACCGATAAATTTACCCCACTGGTATCCGTCGTATTCTTCGATCGGTTTTTCCTGATTACCTTTCTTCACATATACTTTTGCAAAATCGAGACTTGCACCTGTGAACATGAACGCATTTGTATGATAAACTGCATCGTCAAAGCTTTCAGTTTTAGAGAACTTTTCTTTGAATACCTTGATAGAAGCAACCGTACCACCAGCAACATCAGGTTTCAAACCTGTTGCGAAGATCTTAACAGTGTGAGGTCTTGACTCATATTTGTAGTTATCCCATTCGTCGTAAGGAGCGAAGAAGAAATCTTTGCGGTCGATACGTTCGAAATATTTCAGGAATTCAGAGCTAAGAACGCCCATAGCGTGGCTTAACAGAGACTGGTCAGTATCCTGGAACCATACGAATGTATTGTTACCGAAGATCTTGATCGGACCTGAATAAACTGCACCACCTACCTTATCCATCAGATTCTGACCGGTATAAGTATAAGTTGTACCACTCAATACGTCGTCATTTTCAAAATATCTTGCGATAGAAGCATCGTAAGTCAGAGCCGGATTGATAGTATATGTTTCATTTACATATTTAGACTCGTCGTCACCGATGTTTACATCACCACGGTGATATTTGAAGATAGCATTAACGCTAACGATGTTCGGGTAGATATTACCTGAGCAGTCGATTACTTTTACTGTTGCATAAGAACCGATTTCTTCCGGTTCATCTTCAATATAGCAATCAGGACAACCATGTTCTTCCAACCATGAAGCATAGTCAGTATAGCTATGTCCCTGAACTGTCATCGGAAGATAACGACCCGGTACATAAGTAGAGTCTTTCTTATTCTGATCATTAATGAAGACAATCTTCCACCCCTTGATATTCACATCGTCATCATAACGACCGGTTGAATGTCTGGGAGCTTTTGTCTGGTTAACCAGCAATAATTCACCATAATGCAGTTCATCCATTGTACGACCGTTGTCGAATGAGTTGAAATAAGGCAAGTTCTTGAAGCTAACTTTTGCAGTCTTGAAATCCAGATATTCGTCGAAGAACAGATCGTTCAATTCGTTATATTCAGGAACAGAAGTAGCCTGAAGTGCATAACGAGCTGTATCTGAAGCTTCAGCTGTGATAGTAGACCAGATATAGTTAGATTTTTCAAATGCTTTTACTTCTTGAGGAGCAAAGTAATAAGTGAAACGAGCGCTTGATTTGCAATCGCGATCGTCGGTAGCATCTGTCTGAACGAAGAATTCACGAGGGATCAGATAAGTAATTTTCTTATCTACACCCGGTGTACCTTTTCTACCGATCTTACCGTCATCAAACATCTCATCCAAAGAAACCCAACCTGCTACTTCTGCCAGATTAGCTTCTTTTGATATTTCCATCTTTTCAGCGATAAACGGATACTCAACGTTTAATTCGTAGTATGCCAGTTCTTCTTTTGGAGCCTGAGTTTCATCTACTGTATAAAGTAAGTCACGAGATACACCGCTGAAGGTTGCAGTATACACATTGTTTGACTTACTGTTCTTATACAATGTATTCCACAGATCTACTGTTGTTGTCAATGTATCGGTCGCACAAGAAGTATTACGTCCGGCACCAGCTTCAAATATCTTTGCATTTGCAGCACCGAAAGCAACGCTCGGACGATTGAACGCCAATCTTGCATTTGTGAACACTGTCAACGGCTCTGTGTTCTTTGAACCTGTAGATTCTACTGCATCATCAGCAACCGATTTAGCACCTCTGAACATAACAATAATCATCTTGTTGTCCAAAGATCCCTGCTGCCATGAATTAGGATTCGTATTATCGGCGTCAGAAACATGCGCTTTAATATGATGTGTATGGGCTGTAGCCACTTCATGATTGCTGGCAGTGAAAACTGCACGATCGCTAACCATCTGACCCACAAATTCTCCAGACAGATCATAAACATATACGTCATATGTCCAGTCGATCTTACGGTTTACCAGGTCTGTATTACCAAAAGCACGAATATCCATTTCAACGCTTTCAACACCTGTCAAGCCTTTTGTGCTATATAGGAAATCTACACGTGAACTGGCCGTCTGGTTCTGATAAATACCCAATCCGGTATTACCTTTGTCATCTGTGAACTTCAGATATTCGGCGGTGTTCATCTCTTCGTGATTCTTAATATCCGAATAAGCCATCTCCAGATACTTTCCGATGAAAGGCTTCAGATAGTTAGAACCATCGCTTGCATCCAGATTAAAGAAGGTCACAAAAGCACCATTCATCAAACCTGCATCCATCTTTGTAAAGTCGATCATCGACTCATAGTTGCCAAAAGAAGTCGAATTAGCTTCCCAATGATCGTGAACGTTCACCTTGTCGATCGGTTTCAAATGAATCGAGCCATCAATAAGGCCTCCTTCATCATTCCACGCACCTTCAGTGTTCACTGTTTCATACCACTTAGCCTTAATATTGGCATAGTCCGGATCTGCTGCATTCAGCATCGGAGACAAGCCATAAAAGGCCATAGCACATAAAAGAGCGGCCGACCCGCCTTTTACCAAAGTACTTTTTCTCATACGTAAAACATTTAATTAATAAAATTATGATCTATACTCAAATTGATTATTTTGATCTCATTTAGCCTCTCTCCGCTTATTTCAACCACCTAAACCCGTAGGACACAAGAAAAAAGCATTTTAACGGAACTGTTAAACGCCTGTATATCGGCATCCTTTTTACACGCCGATTGCCGATTTGACGAGCTAAAACGTTCCTTTTTTCTAGTCATTCGTTTAAGATTCTTTTACTTTTGTAACAAGAAGTGGCTATTTTGTCCCTGTTTCCATATCGTATTGATAAGAAAGCAGATAGAAAAGTGAAAAAAGTTCTGAAAAGGGTTGCAGGTTCGAAAGGAATGCGTATTTTTGCTGAACGAAAAAAAGGAACGTTTTTTTTAGTCAGTTCAAATCACAGCATATCAGATAATTATCAAGCAATACATAAAACCAGGGCTATTTGTTAAATAGGAGAAAAGCCAGATACAACCAGAGGTTGAAAAGGCCTTATTATAACGTACCTGCACTTTAATATTAATAAATTCATCTCCAAAATTAGCTTATCCCTCCGGCCTAATATTTTAATATTTATAGGATTTATATAATCATAGCCTTCACACCCTTTCAATTTCAAACCACCAGCAGGCTGAAACAGATCGTTTTACAAATTACCTGTTGTTTAATACAAATCCCTTTCGTACTTTTGTATTCTACTAGAAAGATAAAAATGAAACAGTATTTAGAATTGCTAGATCGCGTATTAGCCGAAGGAGTCAAAAAAGAAGACCGCACAGGAACGGGTACACTAAGTATTTTTGGCCATCAAATGCGATTCAATCTGGAAGAAGGATTTCCTCTCCTTACGACAAAGAAGCTACATCTGAAGTCTATCATATACGAACTGCTCTGGTTCTTACAAGGGGATACGAATGCAAAGTATCTACAGGATCACGGTGTACGTATCTGGAATGAATGGGCTGATGCCGACGGGAACCTGGGACATATCTACGGATTCCAGTGGCGGTCGTGGCCGGACTACAAAGGCGGTTCTATCGACCAGATCAACGAAGCCGTCGAGACGATCAAACACAATCCCGACTCACGGAGGATCATTGTCAGTGCCTGGAATGTGGGCGACCTCGACAACATGAACCTTCCGCCATGTCATGCTTTCTTTCAATTTTATGTAGCGAACGGACGCCTGAGTCTGCAAATGTATCAGCGCAGTGCCGATATATTCCTCGGCGTTCCTTTTAACATCGCTTCCTACGCTTTACTTTTACAAATGATGGCACAAGCCACAGGACTTATTGCCGGTGATTTCGTTCATACGCTGGGTGATGCGCATATATACAGTAATCATCTCGAACAGGTAAAGTTGCAGCTTACCCGTGAGCCGCGTCCTCTTCCCCGGATGGAGATCAATCCGGATGTAAAAAGTATCTTCGACTTTAAATACGAAGACTTCAATCTGACCGGTTACGACCCGCATCCGCACATCAAAGGAGAAGTGGCGGTCTGAGGGGTTAGGTAACTAGTAATAGAATATAAACAGACTATATAAATCGATAAGTTTATGAGTACAATTTCAATCATTGCTGCCATAGCAGAAAACAACGCTATCGGTAAAAACAATAAGTTGTTGTGGCGTTTGCCAGCCGATATGAGACGTTTTAAAGATTTGACGACAGGACATGCCGTGATCATGGGACGTAAGACATTCGAGTCATTGCCGAAAGGACCGCTTCCCAACCGCAAAAATGTAGTCCTGACTACTTTGCCGGAAGCAGGATTTGTAAATTGTTTCGCTTGCGAATCAATGGGTACAGCATTAGATATCTGCGAAAAAGAAGAAGAAATATTCATTCTGGGTGGTGCATTGGTTTATCGCCAGGCATTGCGTATAGCAGATAAGATGTACATCACACGCGTACATGGAGAGTTTAAGGATGCCGACACATTCTTCCCTGTGGTAAACTGGGATATGTGGGAAGAAGTGGAACGCCAGGAATTCCCGGCTGATGCAAAACATGCTTATCCGTATACGTTCCTTACTTATCACCGTAAGAAATAACAATACAGTGTGTCAAAAGTCTCAATCCGGCACTTTTGACACACTATCATGATTTACCCTTGGCTATTTTTGTTTCCTCCCTGACTTTTTTCGACAGTTCCTCTCTTTTTTTCACGAAAATGCTTACCAATAGTATCCGAGACCCCGGTTTTGCCCCTTTTTAGACCCGGATGTTGACGATGCTCACACCCGGATCTCAAACCGACCGAGACCCGGATCTCAAAAAGAACAAGTCGTTATCTTATTGAAAATAAGTCCTATACTTATCGAAAACAGGAGGTAACCCGTTGGGTTTTCAAATAGGAATATGATAGTTTATGATAGATGAATGACAGTATAAAAGTACAACTATCATTATATAACCACCTAACAAACAGTGTTTTATTTCAAAAAGATGATAGTATGATAGTTGTTTTCAGAAAAACAAAATATAAACTGAACTATCATCCGGTGTTTCCCTCGCCTCAACTATTACACCTTATTAACAATAAGTTTACATCTTTTTACCCTTTCTTTGTATCTATATAGCAAAGAACGTTGTTTAACATGTAAACCCATTACAGATATGAAGATAAAAGCTATTATTGTTTCCGCATTGATACTCTGCTGTTTGTCGGCAACTATCATGTATACAACAGCGGCACAATCGAAAAATGAAAGCAAAATGATTACCGAAGCCATTCAAGGTAAGAACACACCGCAACTGATTAAAGCTTTGATCAGCCGGATGAAAGAGCAACTCGAAGTGAACGAGGACAACTTCCCTGCACTTATTAAAGAAGTGGAAAACTATGCAGCCGAATGCAAAGATCCGGCCTCGACAGCCGTACTCCATTCGATGGTGGCAGAAATGTACAACCGCTATTACATACAGAACCGGTGGAAGATCAACCAGCGGACCGACCTGGTCGGTTACGTTCCGGAAGATATCCGCGAATGGACTTCCAATCTTTTCACCCAAAAGATCAAAGAGGAACTAAATGCTTCGCTGCAACCGGCCGACCTGTTGAAGCAAACACCGGTATCCGAATTCAAGGCAATCCTTGAGACGGGGAAAGATACTCCGGTCCTTCGCCCTACCCTGTATGATTTCCTGGCATTCCGTGCCCTGGATATTGCTCCCTCGACAGAGATATACGAAGAACTGATCGCTTATCTGAATACGCAACCGGATAAAAAGGCAGTGGTACTTACCACCCTTGATTACCTGTCGTTCAAATACCCTTCCCTTTATCAGGAAAAGGACAGAGTCCCCTACCAGGCTGCCCTCGATAGCTTGCAGAAAGTGTATGCCGAAAAGGATTACTCGGTAGAAATCGTTGCCGCCCGGTTAAATGCACTGACGTCTGCCGGCGACTATAACAATCCGGCAAAACAGGATTCCCTCAATACAATAGAATACAATATTTGCAAGGAAACAATTGCCCGTTTCCCGAATTACGAACGGATCGGCCTAGTAAAGAACCGGTTGGCGGAAATGCAAAATCCATTGTTACGCGTCAATACGGAGAATACAGTCTATCCGGGAAAAGAACTGAACCTGAAAGTGAATTACAGGAATATTCCAAAGATCACCGTTAGTATATACAAAAGTCTGAAAACACCTCTCCAGACAACCTATTATAATGTAAAAGATACCAGCCAGGCACTCGGTGCACTTGTTAAAGAGGTCACTTTCTCTTTATCACAGCCCAACACATACACAGAGTCTGACACAAGCCTTGTTATCCCGATGAGAGATATGGGGTTGTACGAATGTATCATTACGGTGCCCGGTACGCAGATAAAGACCAACAACCTGTTCAGCGTAAGCCGCCTGGCTACTGTTTCACGTAATATGCCCAACAGTTCCACTGAAGTGCTGGTGACAGACTACCTGAGCGGAAAGCCGGTAAGCGATGCCGCCGTCGTTTACTATTCCGGAAAACGCAGCAACCTGCAAAAGCTGGGAACAGTGAAAACAGACCGTGACGGATTAGCCATTCTTCCCCGCCAAAGCGAACTGATGGGTTATCAGGCTACACACCGGGAAGATATTTCTTCAATGCTGACGCTTGTTTATCCGGGCGGACAGATCATTCAAAATAAAACAAAAGCCCGTCCGCAATTGGCTTTATTCACCGACCGGGGATTGTATCGTCCGGGACAAAATCTTTATTTTAAAGGTATAGCTTATGTCAACGATACAGAAACACCATACGCCGTGGAAGGAGAAACCTATAAGATCACTTTACGGGATGCCAATTCGAAAGAAGTGGCTACCAAAGAGTTGAAGACCGACAAATTCGGTTCTTTCAACGGTGAGTTTACATTACCTCAGCAGACACTTAGCGGAATGTTCACCCTTTCCACAGAGTATACCAGCACCACCGTACGTGTGGAAGAATACAAACGCCCGACTTTCTTTGTCGAGCTATTACCTATCAAAGGAGATATTTCTTTCGGCGACCAGGTGACGATCGAAGGGAAAGCAAAGACTTTCTCCGGCGTTTCCCTGCAAAGCGGAGAAGTGACTTACCGCATTAACAAGCAGCCTTTCTGGATGCGTGGTTATTTTGGAGGTAACACGAACGAACAGGTGGCAGAAGGTACCACAACAATCGACAACGATGGTACGTTCTCCTTCAAATTCCGTCCGGAGAAATCGACAAACGGATACAGCTTCTTCCCTTATCAGAGCTACATCGTAACAGCAACCCTGACCGACAGCAACGGAGAGACACAGGAAGCAACCTATACGTTCTCAGTCGGAGAAACCAGCATCGTCCTGAATACCGATATCCCTTCACAAATAGACAAGGATTCTATTAATGCAATCGTATCGGCACAGACCCTGAACGGGGAGAAACTAACTATCGAGGGTACTTATACAATCTATAAATTAAGTGATAAAGGAACAGAGACCATCTACGGACAAGAAGAATATAAAGAAGAACAGCAGGTCAAAGCCGGTAAATTCGTTTCAGGACAGACCATCGATAAAGAGGCATTCAAAAAACTGGCTGCCGGTCGTTATCGTATCAAACTGGAAGCTAAAGATTCAAAAGGTCGTCCAGCCACTGCACAACAGGACTTTATCTTATATAGTCTGCAAGATAAACGACCACCGGTATTCACACATCTATGGTTATTGAATGAAAAGACCGATTGCCTGCCGGGAGAAGAAGCCAATATACTGTTCGGTACATCCGACAAAGAGGCTCATGTCCTTTATGAATTGTATCAGGATGGCAAATGTATTTCACGTAAACGCCTGGTATTAAATAACGAGAACCATCTTTTCCGTATCCCATTCCTGGAAAACTATGGAAAAGGTATTGTTGCCAGCTTCACCTTCGTAAAGAACGGAAAGTTGTACACCACCCAGTCGCAGATCAAACGCCGGCAACCGGATCGCCGTCTGACTATAAAACCGACGACCTTCCGCGACCGTCTGCTGCCGGGTAGCCAGGAAACCTGGAAATTCCGCATACTGGATGCAGATTCCGTTCCCGTTAGTGCAGAGGTACTGGCAAGCATGTACGACGCTTCACTGGATAAGATTTTACCGTTCAACTGGTACTTTAATCCGCAACGTTCCGTTTACCTGAACATTCCATTCTTTAATGCAGGAACCGGTATGGATCAGAAAATGATGTACGATGCCGGAAGGCCTGATCGTATTAATATACCTGATTATCAGTATGACCGTTTGAACTGGCAGGGTATTATGGATTTCAGAAACCGTAGAGCTTATGGCGGAGGTATCATGATGAAATCGTCGGCCGCCCCGATGATAGCAGAATCTATGGCTGTTGAATATGCATCGGATGATGCCGCAACGATAACCGGAGGTGTACTGGAAGAAAATGCAGTTATTTCACAGTCGCGGAAAGCGGATGAAGGCGCAGCCGATACACCGCAGGAAACAATGTTGCAGGTAAGGGAGAACTTTAATGAAACAGCCTTCTTCTATCCTTCCCTCTTGACGAACAAAGAAGGTGATATAGAGTTGCAATTCACTTTACCTGAAAGCAATACGACCTGGAAGTTCCAGGCTGTGGCTAACACATCCGATATGAAATACGGTCTGTTGACAAAAGAAGTGATCAGCAGTAAGCCGTTGATGGTTGTGCCGAATCTCCCGCGTTTTATGCGCCAGGGGGATGAAGTTTCCGTCAGCACACAAGTGATAAACAATTCGAAAGAGTCCATCACCGGACGGGTGAAACTGGAACTGTTTGATCCGGCAACCGACCAGCCGGTGATCTGCCTGAGCAAATCGCAGAAAACATTCACACTGGCAGCCGACAGTATTACGACAGCTTCATGGACATTCCGCGTGCCGGAAACAACCAACCTGATCGGAATCCGTATAGTAGCCGACTCGGATTCAGGCAGCGATGGCGAACAACACCTGATCCCGGTACTGTCGAACCAGCTGCTTGTTACGGAAAGTACGCCGTTCTACCTGATGGGAGAAAGCGAAAAGCAGATCCGGGTATCCGGCAATCAATCCACCGGAACCCGTAAGCCGTTCAGTATGACACTGGAACTGACAGCCAACCCGATCTGGTATGCCGTACAGGCCCTGCCGACATTAACGCAGCCGGCAAACGACAATATCATTTCATGGTTCGCTTCGTATTACAGCAACACACTGGCTAACTATATCGCTACAGCCAATCCGCGCATACAGAAAGTGATCAGCCAGTGGAAGGCCCAGGGAGGAACAGCTTCAACCCTGTATTCAAACCTGGAAAAGAACCAGGAACTGAAAAATATCCTGCTTCAAGAAACGCCGTGGGTACTGGCTGCCGACAACGAAACAGAACAGAAACAACGGTTATCCTTATTGTTCGACCTGAACCGTGCTGCCCAGCAACGCGAACTGGCTTTGCAACAACTGTTGAAGCAACAGAATGAAGACGGTGCATGGGGTTGGTTCAAAGGTTTCTATCCCAGCCGCGAGATCACACTGCATATCCTGAAAGGAATGTCGCAACTGGTAGAGCTGGGTGCCGTTCAATACGGACAAGAAGAAAAAGAGATGCAGATGAAGGCACTCAGGTATCTGGACAAACAGATGCAATCGGATTACAAACGTCTACAACAAGTCGATAAAAAGTGGCAGGCCAGTTCACCGAACTCATTGCAACTGGAATTCTTATTCGTACGTAGTTCTTACAGGGATATTCCTGAACAGGGTGATGCCCGCGAAGCTATTCGTTTCTACACGACACAGGCTGAAAAAACATGGAATAAACAGAACCTTTACGGTAAAGGAGAAATTGCCCTATTGATGTACCGGAACGGTAAAAAGGAAGTGGCCAGCGAAATCCTAGCCTGGTTGCGTAAAACGGCTACCGTCTCTACCGAGCAGGGCATGTATTGGGCGAACAACCGGAGAGAGAACGGTTTCTTTATCTCCCCGATCGATACGCACTGCCTGTTGATGAAAGTATTCAATACTTTATCGCCGGACTCTAAAGATACCGACCGTATGAAGCAATGGCTATTGAACCAGAAACGTACTCAGAACTGGGAGTCGGTTCCTGCAACACAGAATGCGATCTACGCCCTATTATTGACCGGAAACGACTGGCTGAATGATAACAATACCTGCACCGTCGACTGGGGAGGTAAAACCTACAACACAGCCGAAGGTGAAACGGCAACAGGTTATCTGAAGGTTGTACTGGACGGAAAAGAAATTTCTTCCGGAAGCAATTCCGTTTCCATCCGAAAGGAAGGAAATGCACCTGCCTGGGGAGCCGTTTACGAACAGTACTTCGAAAATATAAATAAAGTAGAAAAACAGAAGGGTGTACTCAACGTTGAAAAGAAATTGTTCATCGAAAGCAACAGTGGCACCGGCCTGCAGATACAGCCGGTAACCGACGGTAAACTTCGCATAGGCGACAAAGTGGTAGTACGCCTGACTATCCGCACGGATCGTGAAATGGATTATGTATTCCTGAAAGACTTGCGGGCAGGATGTTTCGAACCGGCCGACCTGATTTCCGGAACAAAATTCAGAGACGGAGTAATGTATTACCAGTCACCGACAGACGTATCGGAGAACTTCTTCTTTAACCGTCTGCCGGCAGGAACTTTCGTTATCGAATATCCGGTTTACGTAACACGTACTGGAGAATATGCAGGTGGAATCAGTACAATTCAATGCCTGTACGCTCCCGAATTTGTTTCGCATACGGAAAGCGAGACAATCCTGGTTAAGTAAACATCGAAAGTCGGGAATTGAAATTGAGAGATTGAATATCATAACAGACAGACAAACAGTCTATCCGCCGATTGTAAATTTAGACCTTCAATTCCCGATTTTCCATTCTAAATCTCTATCTTTGTAAAATAAACAATAGCTAAATAAAAAGTAAAATGAAACAGATTATTTTTATTTTTATGGCAATCCTGCTTGCTACAGGAATGGCTTCTGCTCAGAAAAAAGCAGTTATTTCTGCTGAACAAACTTCTCACGACTTTGCACAAATTAAAGAAGCCGATGGAAAGGTATCCACTACATTTGTAGTTAAAAATACAGGCGAAGCTCCGCTGGTAATCACTCGCGTAATCGCTTCCTGCGGATGTACAACCCCTGAATGGACAAAAGAGCCGATCGCTCCCGGTCAGACCGGAGATATTAAAATAACATACGATCCGAAAGGACGTCCCGGACCGTTCTCTAAAACGATCTCAGTTTACAGCAACGGTAAAACCGGAAGTTACATCCTGACCATACGGGGAGAGGTAATTTAATTTACAACAAGCTAAACTAAAAACAAAGAATGCTGAATATGAAAAGACTGGGCTTTATTCTATGCTGCAT
Organism: Parabacteroides goldsteinii; assembly: GCF_015550595.1. Taxonomy (GTDB): domain Bacteria; phylum Bacteroidota; class Bacteroidia; order Bacteroidales; family Tannerellaceae; genus Parabacteroides; species Parabacteroides leei. The sequence goes on along the minus strand of NZ_JADNBB010000002.1, from coordinate 111,892 downwards.
ATTCCTGATAACAGCTAATATAGCGGCACAGAACGGAGCTCAGATAAGTGCAGACGAACTGACCTACAACTTCGGTACTATCGCCGAAGCGGATGGATTGGCCAGTCATACTTTTGTTATTAAAAATACAGGGGACGGTCCGCTGGTCATCACTCGTATAACTGCTTCCTGTGGCTGTACACAACCGGAATGGACAAAAGAACCTATCGCCCCGGGAAAGACCGGAAACGTAAAAGTGACCTATAACCCCAAAGGACGTCCTGGCCCGTTCTACAAAACGATCTCCATATTCAGCAATGGTAAAAAAGGCAGCTATACGCTGGCTATCAAAGGAAACGTAACACCGAAACCACTTCAGCCTACATTTATTTACCCTTATTCCATCGGCGACCTGAAGATGCAGACCAAAACGGTTCTGTACAGCAGTATCCGTCCGGATGAAACATTAGGGGAGAAGATCAGTGTGAAGAACGAAGGAAAAACAACTCTTACGATCCATCAGGGTAAAGTTCCCAACTTCCTGACCGTAGAAATTCGTCCAGCCCAATTGGCACCGGATGAAGTCGGCGAAATTACTTTATTGATGGATGCCAAAGCGACCAAAAGAAAAGGACGGGTTACAACTGAGATACCTTTAACGGTTGAAAGCATAGGACAAAAAGAAATTTCAGGAAAAGTGCACGTAGCAGCCAATATTATTGATAACTTTGGAAAGTTATCGGCTGCAGAGAAGGCGCAGGCTCCTGTTGCACAGCTATCGGGTACTTTACTCGACTTCGGGAAATTACCGGAGAAAGGTAGTTTTATTCCTCTGATCGGAGGTAAAGTGACCGGAACTGTCGACATTACCAATACCGGAAAGTCGCCGCTTCTTATCCACAGCATCAGCTGCGATAATGAATTGGTGGATATCTCCGGAGGCAAAAAAGAAATTAAACCGGGAACGACTGCTACTTATAAGATTTCGGTTCGTCCACGAGAAATCAAGACAAAACTGGAAGCGCTTATCAATGTGGTATGCAATGACCCGAATGGCCCTGTTCGCCTTATAAAAGTAACAGCTGAGAAATAATAAATTGTCAATTAAACATGGAACATCCCGAAAACGACGATCTTTACAGAGGATTAAAGGTAAACAAGGGAGTAGCCGACGTACCGACTGTAAACCCGTATCTCAAAAGACCTCAACGTAAAGCATATACCCCTTCCGAATTTGTAGAAGGGATACTGAAAGGAAATATAACCATCCTCAGCCAGGCAGTAACCTTGGTTGAAAGTGCTAAATACGAGCATCAACAATTAGCTCAGGAAATCATCGAAAAATGTCTTCCTTTTGCCGGTAAATCGGTTCGTATCGGTATTACCGGAGTACCCGGTGCAGGAAAGAGTACCTCTATCGACGCATTCGGTATGCATCTGATCAAAGAAGGACGTAAGTTGGCTGTACTGGCCATCGACCCGAGTAGCGAACGCTCCAAAGGTAGTATCCTGGGGGATAAGACCCGTATGGAAGCTTTATCACGCGAAAAGGATGCGTTCATCCGCCCTTCGCCATCGGCTGGCTCGCTGGGTGGTGTGGCACGTAAAACACGTGAAACGATCGTTTTGTGTGAGGCTGCCGGCTTCGATACCGTATTCGTAGAAACGGTTGGTGTCGGACAAAGCGAAACGGCCGTACATTCAATGGTCGACTTCTTCCTGCTTATCCAGCTGGCAGGAACAGGGGACGAACTGCAAGGTATCAAACGCGGTATCATGGAGATGGCAGACGGTATCATTATCAATAAAGCAGATGGCGATAACATCGACAAAGCGAACCTGGCCGCTGCACAGTTCAGAAATGCCCTGCATCTTTTCCCGCCCGCAGATTCCGGATGGTTCCCCAAAGTATTGACCTACTCAGGTTATTACAACATCGGAATCAAGGAAATATGGGATATGGTAGGCGAATACATGGAGTTTACCAAGAAAAACGGCTACTTCAATTACAAACGGAATGAACAGGCAAAGTACTGGATGTATGAAAGTATCAACGACACATTACGTGAAACGTTCTATCATAATCCGGCCGTTGAAGGCATGCTGATACCGACAGAGCAACAGGTGTTGAACAACGAGATCAGTTCGTTTGTCGCAGCTAAACGGATGATGGATTTATTCCTGGAGAATTTATCGAAGAAATAAGGTATAGCCTAAAACGAATAAACCCCGCCGGATCGATATCCGGCGGGGTTTATTTATTTCTGAAACTCATGCTTAGATGGAAGACACACGAAGTGTATTCAATAAATCACGGTTGATCGGTTTATCATTCTTAATAGCCTTGGAGAACGGCACGTATACGATCTGGTCATTCTGTATACCCATCATCACGTTACGCTGATCGTCCAGTAACGCATCGACAGCACCGACCCCCATACGGGTTGCCAGGATACGGTCTTGTGCCGTAGGCGATCCACCACGCTGCAAGTGTCCCAGGATAGAGACACGAACATCGAACTGCGGATATTCATTCTTCACACGTTCGGCCACCCCCATTGCACCGCCGGTTACTTCACTTTCGGCAACCAGTACGATACTACTGTTCTTTGACTTACGGAAACCATTTTCGATCATTTCCGCCAACTGGTCCTTCTCCATAGATATTTCCGGGATGATCGCAGCTTCTGCACCTGAAGCAATCGCACCGTTCAGTGCGAGGAAACCTGCATCTCGTCCCATCACTTCGATAAAGAACAAACGATCGTGGGATGTGGCGGTATCGCGAATCTTATCGACACATTCCATGATCGTATTCAGGGCAGTGTCGTATCCGATCGTAACATCCGTACCATACAGGTCGTTATCGATCGTTCCCGGAACACCGACTATCGGATAATTGAATTCCTGTGCAAATATGCGGGCACCGGTCAATGTACCGTCACCACCAATGGTAATCAAAGCATCGATACCTTCTTCCACCAACTTGTCGTATGCCTGCTTACGGCCTTCAGGAGTTTTAAACTCCATACAACGAGCTGTTTTCAATATTGTTCCACCACGCTGGATAATGTTACTTACATTCTGAGTCTTGAATTCTTCAATTTCACCTGTGATCAATCCTCTGTAGCCTCGAAAAATACCTTTAACCCTAATCCCGTTATAAATAGCGGAACGCGTCACTGCACGGATGGCAGCGTTCATTCCGGGAGCATCACCTCCGGACGTTAAAATGCCAATACATTTAATAGTAGACATAGCGTCTTTATTTTATATTATTCGCGGCAAAAATAATAATTATTTGCCAACATTCTTTCATTTTCTCTGAAACTTAATGAAATCTTAATCATTCTATCAACGCCCGGCATTCAGTTCCTGAATACGGACAGCCACCTCTTCCATCAGCCATTTCGGAGTGGATGTGGCCCCACAAACGCCTACCCGGCGTACTCCGGCCGGAAGCGGTTCGGTAATCTCCTTCACTTCTGAAATGAAGATCGTGTTGGGATTTGCCTTACGACATTCTTCCAGCAACATCTTTCCGTTCGAACTTTTCTTCCCGGCTACAAAATAGACCCAGTCATGGCTGGATGCAAAAGCTTTGATATTGGGAAGACGATTGGCTACCTGGCGGCAGATTGTATCGTGATATTCAAAGCGGACATTTTCAGCTCTACGTTGTTCTATCTCTTTCACGACTTTACGGAAACCGTCCAGCGATTTGGTCGTTTGAGAGAACAGGCAGATATCCCGGTTAAAATCCAGACGATCCAGGTCTTCGATCTTTTCCACGACAATAGCGGTTCCTTCCGTCTGTCCGACAAGACCGTTCACTTCGGCGTGCCCTTTCTTACCATATATGACCAGTTGCGTATTGTTGATACGGGTTTCCTGGTAACATTTATGTATTTTACGTTGTAATTGAAGAACTACCGGACAAGTGGCATCGACGATTGTAATATCGTTCTTCCGGGCAATCTCATAGGTTGAAGGAGGTTCTCCATGAGCACGAAGCAAGACTTTTTTTCCTTTCAAAGTAGAGAACTCTCTATGATCGATCGTCCGCAAGCCATGTGCCTGCAACCGCTCAACCTCCAGGCTATTGTGCACGATATCCCCTAAACAATATAATATATCGGTATTGTTAAGTTCACGTTCTGCACTTTCAATAGCTGTCACCACCCCAAAACAGAAGCCGGAGCCTTTATCTATTTCTACTTCAATCATTGTAACTGTTACCTATTTAGAGATAGCTTTTTCATATTGAACAAGCAGCCATGCTTTTTGTTCAGCAATGGTCATATGCGAGTTATCCAATACTAGCGCATCGTCTGCTTTACGCAGGGGACTTTCCTTACGGGTCGAATCGATGTGATCGCGGGTTTTCACATTTTCAAGAACTTCCTCATAAGAGGCAGCCTCCCCTTTGGCTTTCAGTTCATCCAGACGACGTTGCGCACGAACCTCCGGACTGGCGGTTACATATATTTTCAGTTCTGCATCCGGAAAAACAACAGTTCCGATATCTCTTCCGTCCATTATGATCCCCTTTTCTTTACCCATCTCCTGCTGCATGGCGACTAAGGCACGACGGACAAATCCCAACGTGGCCACAGGACTTACCCAACTTGCCACTTCCATTCCGCGTATTTCCTTTTCAACTTTAACACCGTTCAGGTAAGTATCTGGTCGTCCGGTTTCCGGATTGAAACGAAGGGATATATGGATATCGTTCATTGCCGCCTGAAGCTTTTCCTCATCGATCCGGTCTCCCTTGAACAGATTATGCTGAATACAATATAATGTTACAGCCCGGTACATAGCTCCGGTATCTATATACGTATAACCAATCTCTTTGGCGAGATCTTTTGCCATGGTACTTTTTCCTGTTGAAGAAACACCATCTATGGCGATCACTATCTTTTTCATTCTTACTTTAATTATATTTTCAAGGTTTAAAATCGGCCAGTGTAGTAGAAACGCTGACCATCATCGACATGGCTGAAGGATGATATTTGGCGAAAGAAACACCTACGTCGAACATTTTGATCTTCACGCCGGCACCGGCCGAGAAACCGGATAACCCATTTCCTCCCCCCTGGAGCTTCATATCCATCTTTGTCTTCGGATTAAAACCGACACCAATCCAGAAATTCTCACTGGGTATATAATCTACTCCGAACACAAAATGCTTAAACAATGCCTGGGCGAAGTTATCACCTTTATAGTCGGGATCCGTATCATCCAGATAGTCGAATTTCCAACGATTCAGATGCATCGCTGTAACGGATAGACGGAAAGGGGCATGATTCATCTTTTTTGAAATACCCATCTGAATATCCCAAGGCATTTTCTGACGATCATCATTGTAGGGTTTCAACTGTGCACCGATATTTTTGAACACAAAACCGAAAGAGAACTCTTTTTCCGAATTATAATAACTCAACCCGGCATCCACCGCAAGTCCTAGCGATGTATAAATATCATAATTGGAATAGAGGAACTTCATGGAAACACCTCCGCGCCAACGTTCCGATAAATCATACGAGAAAAAACCATTGACAGCAATATCGTTTGCCGTAAAATCAGCGGTCGGCTGATTATGCTCATCCATCCCTATGAATTTCCCGTTATGGAAATAATTGACTCCGACACCCCAGGCTCCACGTTCACGGAACGCTTTTGTAAACAGGGCGCTTCCAACATTTACGTCTGCTATATAATTCATATAGTTCAGGTTTATCATACCGTCCATTTCACCTCCCAGCAAAGCCGGGTTATGAAAAATAAGGGAAGGATCCCTTTCTATCAGGGACACGGTATGACCTCCAAGAGCATTCGCCCTGGTCGATGAAGGGTAGTTCAAAAAAGTAAACACCTGCTCTCCGGTTTGGGCCGCGACAGATTGCACAAAGAACGAAAGGAACAATACAGCTAATATATTTCTCATATTTTTCAACAAAATGCGTACAAAGATATAAATACGGTTATTACATATTTCATAAACAGAAACGGAAAAAACAGGAAAAAGGTATATAAACACTGTTATTTTTCTTTCGGTTCAAAAAAAAACGAAAATATAAAAGTATTTTTCCCAGTTTACTATTGATATATAAAATAATTTGTATTTTTGCGTACTGGAAAACACATATTTAAACATTATAAGAGTATGGAAATTAAGAAATCACCGAAAGCGGACTTAGAAGGGGGCAAAACACTCGGTATCCTGATGGGTATGGTTGTTGGCTTAGCCGTTCTATTCGTTGGGTTCGAATGGGGAACCCGTGATATTCAGGTAGTCCAAACAGAAGGCGTCGCTGATATCATCGCTGAAGAGGAAATTGAAATTACAAGACCGGAGGATACGCCTCCTCCACCCCCCCCACCACCAGCACCTGCTGCAGTAGAACAACTGAACATTGTGGATGACGACGTGGAACTGGATCAAGTGGATCTTATCTCATCTGAAGATGACCAGACTTCAGCACAGGTTGAAGCTTATGTGGCACCTGCAGTTGTAGAAGAAGAAGAAGAATCCGCTCAACAGATCTTCACAGTCGTAGAAACAATGCCGGAATTCCCGGGTGGACAGGGTGAATTGCTGAAATACCTTGCAAAATCAATCAAGTATCCGGTTATTGCACAGGAAAACGGTATTCAAGGTCGTGTAACTTGTTCGTTCGTTGTAAACCGTGACGGTTCTATTGTTGACGCAGAAGTTATCCGTGGTGTAGACCCATCTCTGGATAAAGAAGCCTTGCGTGTGATCAATAGCATGCCCAAATGGTCTCCTGGTAAGCAGAGAGGTAAACCTGTACGTGTAAAATATACAGTACCTGTAACTTTCAGATTACAATAATAATTTCTAAACATATTAAAAAGGCTGCTGTAAACTTGCAGCCTTTTTTTATTTTGTCTTATCTATAATTCAATATCGATATGTTATCTTTCAACGAGATCCTGCAAAAAATAGAAAACGAAATATCTCAACTCAGTTTCGAATATCCCCCTAAAAGTTTATACGACCCGATCGAATACATACTGTCATTGGGAGGAAAAAGGATCCGTCCGGCATTGGCATTAATGGCCTGTAATTTATACCGTGAAAATGTAGACAACGTGATCAACCCGGCATTGGGAATAGAAGTTTTCCATAACTTTACCCTATTGCATGACGACCTGATGGATAAGGCTGACAAAAGAAGAAACAAACCGACAGTTCATAAGGTATGGAATGACAACACGGCAATCCTTTCCGGAGATGCAATGTTAATCGCCGCTTATCAACTGATCGGAAAAACGGAACCGGAACATCTGAAAGAAGTGTTCGACCTGTTCACTACCACCGCACTCGAGATATGCGGCGGCCAGCAATATGATATGGAGTTTGAATCACGGACGGATGTTACAGAAGCGGAATATATAGAAATGATCCGGTTAAAAACCGCAGTTCTGCTTGCCTGTAGCTTAAAAACAGGTGCTATCATGGGAGGTGCATCCAAAGAAGATGCCACGAATCTTTATGAGTTCGGAATAAACATCGGACTCGCATTCCAATTGCAAGACGATCTGCTGGATGTATATGGAGATACAGCGACATTCGGAAAAAATATCGGTGGAGACATTATCTGCAACAAGAAAACATTCCTGTTGATACATGCTTTTGAACTCGCCAGCATGGAACAAAAGCAAATCCTAAAAGACTGGATAGGTAAAGAGTCTTTCATCCCCGCTGAGAAAATCAAAGCAATCACTGCCATATATAATACATTAAATCTAAAAGATATCACAACGGCTAAAATGCAGGGATATTACGACAAAGCAATGGAACATCTCTCCGCATTAAATGTATCGCAGGAAAAACTGACTATATTAAAAGAAGTAAGTAACCATTTAATGTATCGCCAGTCTTAATCACATGAATTTAATAGATACGCATAACCATCTGTACCTGGAAGAATTCGACCCGGAACAAGATGCACTGGTTGATGCCGCCCTGAAATCGGGTATCGACACATTGCTTCTCCCGAATGTCGATCTCACAACGATAGAACGGATGCATGACCTATGCGACCGTTTTCCCGATTTTGCCTATCCGATGATGGGATTACACCCGACAAGTGTGGACGAACACTATATTGACACGCTAAAAAAAACGGAATCCTATCTCTACAAACGGCCTTATTGTGGTATTGGAGAGATCGGAATAGACTTATACTGGGATAAGACATACCTGAAAGAACAGATAATAGTATTCGAAGAACAACTAAAATGGAGCATCGATCTCGATCTCCCGGTTGCGATCCATACAAGAGAGGCTTACCCGGAAGTTCTTGAGAGTATCCATAAAGTCGGAGCCGAAAAACTAAAGGGAGTTTTCCATAGTTTTACAGGTACAAAGACTGAACTGGAAGAAATTAAGAAATTGAAAAAATTCAAATTGGGTATTAACGGGGTAATTACTTTTAAAAATTCAAAACTGTCGGAGACAATTTTATCTACCGACATTAACAACATAGTACTCGAAACTGACGCTCCATACCTGGCTCCTGTCCCATATCGGGGGAAACGAAATGAGCCCGTATATATATGGAAAACGGCAGAAAAGGTAGCGGACACATATGGTCTTACACTGGGTGAAACGGTAGAAATAACAAGAAAAAACGCACTGGATTTATTTAAAATTACTAATAAACATGCGTAGTTTGACTTTTTCAGCTGGAAGACCAAATTTATTCCGCCAGATATTGTGTATATGTCAAGCAAAAACTTTAGATTTGTGCACTGAAACGTTTGCATATGCGATTTTTTTCGTATTTTGCGCTCGTTTTAGAGGAGACGAAGGCTGAAAATTGGAGAGATGCTCGAGTGGTTGAAGAGGCACGCCTGGAAAGCGTGTATACGCCTAAAGTGTATCGCGGGTTCGAATCCCGCTCTCTCCGCTTAGATACCATGAGGATATTATTAACAACAAAAATAAAAACAAATAAGAGAATTATTAATCTTAAAAATTAAACACACAATGAAAAAGTATTTTGCAAAAACATTCATGGGTTTATGTGCCCTTGGAATCTCTACCGTAGCATTCGCGCAGGACGCTGCAGCCGGAGCTGAACAAGTTGTTGAAGGTGGTATGTACCAGGCTTTAAAAGTTAAGTTCATCGAGGGTGGTGCAGACTTCATGAGTTTGGTTGCTATCGCTTTGATTTTCGGTTTGGCATTCTGCCTTGAAAGAATTATTTATCTGAACTTAGCTGAAACTAATGCCAGCAAATTATTAAAAGGTATCGAAGATGCACTTGATAAAGGTGATGTAGAAGGTGCAAAAGCTATTGCTCGCGACACAAGAGGTCCTATCGCTTCTATTGCTTACCAAGGTTTAATGAGAATTGATCAGGGTATCGACGTTGTTGAAAAATCAATCGTATCTTACGGTGGTGTACAGGGTGGTCTTTTGGAAAAGAACATGTCTTGGATCACATTGTTTATCGCTATGGCTCCGTCATTAGGATTCTTGGGTACTGTAGTAGGTATGGTTATGGCGTTCGATAAAATCGAACAGGTTGGTGATATCAGCCCGACGGTTGTTGCTGGTGGTATGAAAGTGGCTTTGATCACAACAGTAGGTGGTCTTGTTGTTGCTTTGATCCTTCAGGTATTCTATAACTATTTGTTGAGCAAACTGGAAGCTATCCTGAACCAGATGGAAGATGCTTCTATCACATTGCTTGATATGGTTATCAAATACAACCTTAAATTCAAAAAATAATTCAGAATTATGGCAGTTACTAAAATAAGAAAAATATCCAGCTGGACATTACTGCTCACATCTATTATCAGTATTGTCGTATTGGGTATGTTCTACGCAGGAGGCGTTGTAGACCCTTCTGTTGAAATGAAAGAGCCTATATATACTGGCTTATTGCTCAACTGGACAAGTGTATTGTTCTTCGTGACAATTGTTAGTACAGTAATATTCGCTATTTGGCAATTTACATCATTATTGAAAACCAGTCCGAAATCAGCATTAGCATCATTCATCGTTATCATTTGCTTCGCAGCAATGTTGTTAATCACTTATTCAATAGGCGATGCAACACCTTTGAAAGGTTTGAATGCAGATTCACAGGAATACAATATTCCTCTTTGGCTCAAAATTACAGACATGTGGATTTATTCTTCAGCTATCTTGATGATTTTAATCATTGTTGCTGTTGCTGCCGGCTCTGTAAAAAGAATGCTTAATAGATAATAGTAATAAGAATACGATATAAAACAAATCAAGCGATATGGGAAGAAAAAAAAGAAAAGTGCCCGCAATGAATGCGACTTCTTCAGCCGATATTGCTTTCATGTTGCTTATCTTCTTCCTTATTACTACATCAATGGATACAGATAAAGGTTTGGCAAGACGTTTACCGCCTCCTGTACCCAAAGATCAGAAGAAAAATGAAGAAATGGATATCAAAAAGAGAAATATTCTGGTGGTACTGATCAACAGTAACAACCAAATTCTCTGTGATAATCAATTCATCGATATTAAGCAATTGAAAGACAAGGTTAAAGAATTCATTGAAAATCCTTATAACGATGAGCATAAACCCGAAAAGGTAGAAGTAGATGTACCGTTCTATGGTAAAATGATGGTAACGAAAAATCACGTTATCTCTTTACAAAATGACCGCGGTACGGAATACCAGGCCTACATCGACGTTCAGAACGAATTGGCAAGAGCCTATAACGAACTGAGAGACGATGTTGCCAGAAAGAAATTCGGTAAAGCTTTTGCAGATTTGGAAGAAGAACAACAAAAGGCTGTACAGGTGATCTATCCTCAGAAGATTTCCGAAGCAGAACCTAAAAATTATGGAGACAAAAAGTAATGGGAAAATTTAGTAAAGCGGGTGGAAGAGAAATGCCCGAATTAAATACCTCATCATTACCTGACTTGGTATTTGCTTTCTTGTTCTTCATCATGATGGTTACTTCTATGCGTGAAGTTACTTTAAAGGTGGTATTCCAGGCTCCTCAGGCTACAGAGCTTCAGAAGTTGGAAAAGAAATCATTGGTAACATTCATTTATGTTGGTAAGCCGACTCAGGAACTGAGAGCGAAAATGGGTTCTGAAACTCGTCTGCAGTTGAACGATCAGATCGCAGACGTTGATGAGATTCAAGATTACATCGCTCAGGAAAAGTCAAGTATGAAAGAGGAAGACCAGCCGTTTATGACTGTATCCATCAAGGCGGATAAAGAAACCAAGATGGGTGTTATTACAGACGTAAAACAGGCGCTTCGTGAAGCATACGCATTGAAGATTAGTTATTCTGCAAGACAAAAAGTGGATTAATTAATTCTAGAATAAAGAAAAAGGCAGGACTAAAAGTTCTGCCTTTTTTATTGGGATAAAAACCGAATCTATTTGACACCATATACATAACGGTGAATACAATCTTTTACCTCTTCAAAAGATTGTTGCAGGTCTATATTACCATAAGCCATCAAACGCATTTCCAGAAACTCTTCTCCCTGACGATAAGGAGGCTGGTAATAGACATGATTATCCAAAGCATATCCTAAACGTTCATAGAAGCCGATTCTGCGTTTACTCATCTCTTCAGAAGGTATTTCCACCTCCAATATCACAGGAACGTCACACAAAGCCATAAACTGCCTCATAGCCTCTGCTCCTATTCCACCGTTACGCGCTGACTCATCGATGGCAAAATGCTCCACATAAGCAAAAGACTCAAATTGCCAGGCAGTAATAAAACCCGCATAAGCTCCGTTCCTAAACAATGTATATACAGTAAAACGGGGCTCTTCTTTTACCAGTTCTTTCACTAGAGAAAATACCCGTCGTTCGGCTTCCGGAAAGGAATCGTTATATGTCTTTTCTACTTTATCCAACAAAGGATCGGAAAAATCTTTTACCGGCCTGCATTCGATTACCGCACTTAAACTCATACTCTTATAATATTGATTGATTAATAAAAGAAAACTTACGAAATAAAATAATTGGACGAATTATAGCATCTAATCATTATAGTTTGACTATATTTGTATTTAAATGTAACACACAGAATAACAGAAATACAAATATACAGAAATTATGGCACACCATCAACTTGATGAATTGGATGAAAAAATATTAAAACTGATCATAGGGAATGCCCGAATGCCTTTTCTGGAAGTAGCCAGGGAATGTAATGTATCAGGAGCAGCCATACACCAGAGAATTCAGAAACTTACCAACCTGGGGGTTATCAAAGGATCTGAGTTTATCGTCGATAATACAAAAGTCGGATATGAGACTTGCGCTTATATGGGGTTATTCCTGAAATCACCGGGACAGTTCCCTTCCGTTACAGAGGCATTAAAGAAGATTCCGGAAGTAGTGGAATGTCATTACACTACGGGGCAATATGACCTGTTTATCAAAATATACGCAAAAAACAATCAGCACTTACTGAATATCATCCACAATAAACTTCAGCCGTTAGGATTAGCCCGTACAGAATCGCTGATCTCTTTCAAAGAAGCATTCAAGAGACAAATACCGATTGATCTGGATGACGAATAATAAATAAAAAAGGACTTTCCGATATCGGAAAGTCCTTTTTTATTATTGAAAACTCCCTGCCTTAAAGCAGGGATGTTTTATTAAAACTCTGCATTATTCGGAGTTCTCGGGAAAGGAATTACGTCGCGAATATTCGTCATACCCGTAACGAATAACAACAGACGTTCAAATCCCAGACCAAAGCCGGAATGAGGCGCTGTACCGAAACGACGGGTATCCATATACCACCAGATATCCTTTTCAGGTACACCCATTTCTGAAGCACGTCTTGCCAGTTTTTCATAATCCTCTTCACGCTGTGAACCACCGATAATCTCTCCGATCTTCGGGAATAATACGTCCATGGCACGTACCGTCTTTCCATCTTCATTCTGCTTCATATAGAAAGATTTTATTTCTTTCGGATAGTCAGTCAGAATAACAGGACATTTAAAGTGCTCTTCCACCAAATAACGTTCATGCTCTGAAGCAAGGTCAGCCCCCCAATAGATCGGGAATTCGAACTTATGCCCTTTAGCCACTGCTTCTTCCAGGATCTTGACACCTTCCGTATAAGGCAGACGGACAAAGTTATGTTTCAGGACGAATTGCAGACGTTCTATCAGTTCCTTATCAAACATATTGTTCAGGAACTGGATATCATCCATACAGTTATCCAAAGCCCATTGAATACAATATTTGATAAAGTCTTCAGCCAGCTGCATATTCTCTTCGATCTCGTTGAAGGCAACTTCCGGTTCGATCATCCAGAACTCGGCCAGGTGGCGTGGAGTATTGGAGTTCTCTGCACGGAATGTCGGTCCGAACGTATAGATAGAACCTAAAGACATGGCAGCCAATTCACCTTCCAACTGTCCTGACACTGTCAGACTAGCCTGTTTGCCGAAGAAATCGTCATCATAAATGATAGAACCATTTTCATCCTTCTTCAAGTCATACAGATTCATTGTAGTCACCTGGAACATCTGTCCGGCACCTTCACAGTCTGAAGCAGTAATGATCGGAGTATGGAAATAAAAGAAACCTCTTTCATGAAAGAACTTGTGGATAGCGATCGCCATGTTATGACGGATACGGAACACTGCACCAAACGTATTGGTACGTGGACGTAAATGAGCTATCTCACGCAGGAACTCCAACGAGTGTCCTTTCTTCTGCAACGGATAAATAGCAGGATCGGCCGTACCGTAAATCTGAATTTCAGTAGCCTGGATCTCTACACTCTGTCCCTGTCCCTGAGATTTTACCAGTTCACCGTTCACACTGATACAAGCACCGGTAGTAATGGGTTTCAGATATTCTTCACCCAGTTTTTCCACATCCACAACGATCTGAACATTATTTATTGTAGAACCGTCATTCAGCGCAATAAAGCTAACCTGTTTACTACCACGACGGGTACGCACCCATCCTTTCACGTTAACGGCTGTACCATAAGCTTCACTTTTCAGTACATCTACAATTTTTGTTCTAGTAATTGTTTCCATGTTTATATGTTTATTCTTAGATAATCAAAACAAGATAGCCGGTATTGACTACCGGCTAATCTTACTATTATTCAAAAGCGCCCATTCGGAGTGCGTTCACCTCACGTTCGTTCAGGTAACGCCATTTTCCACGTCCGAGCATCTTTTTGGTCAATCCGGCAAAGTATACACGATCCAACTTCGTTACATGGTATCCCAATGATTCGAAGATACGGCGTACGATACGGTTACGTCCCGAGTGGATTTCGATACCCACCTGGCTCTTGTCGTCTTCGCTGGCATAGCTGATTGCATCTGCATGGATTTCGCCGTCTTCCAGCTCCAATCCGTTAGCAATCTTTTCCATGTCTTCGATAGAAACGTTCTTATCCAACCAAACGTGATAGATCTTCTTTTTCTTGAATGACGGGTGAGTCAGCTTTGAAGCCAAGTCGCCATCATTAGTAAGAAGCAATACACCGGTTGTGTTACGGTCAAGACGACCTACCGGATAGATACGTTCCTGGCAAGCATTCTTCACCAGATCCATAACGGTAAGACGTTCCTGAGGATCGTCGGATGTAGTTACACAGTTTTTCGGTTTGTTCAGTACGATATATACCTTGCTTTCGATCTGCACCGGTTTATCGTTGAATTCAACCTTATCCTGACGGGTAATTTTAGTACCCAGTTCAGTTACCACTACATCATTTACTTTCACAGCACCTGCTGTAATAAATTCGTCAGCTTCACGACGTGAACAAACGCCTGCATTCGACAAGAATTTGTTCAGACGGATCGGTTCGTTAGGGTCAGCCAATACTTCTTTATACTTCAATTGTTTCTGGAAGTTGTACTTGGCATTCGGGTTGTAATCGTTTGTACGGCGTTGCTGCGGACGTCTGTTTCCATATCCACCGCCATTATTTCCATATCCTCCACCGCGATTATTGTTACCGAATGAAGGTCTGCCACCACCGCGATTATCACGCGAGTCATAAGAATTGACACGAGTATCACCTACTCTGGGTCTTCTTTTCTTCATTCCGTCGCCGGTTGCATCTCCTTCCGGAGAAGCGGAATAGGCTCTGCCTGGTCTTTCGTCATAGCTAGGACGAGAAGGACGGTTGAAACCACCACCATACGAGCGATCGTTGTTTCCATAAGAACGATCATTGTTACCGTAAGAGGGGCGATTGTTGCCATAAGAAGGACGGTTGTATCCGCCTTCACGGTTAGAACTATAACCACCTTCACGATTTGAGTTATAACCTCCTTCACGGTTATTGCTGTAACCACCGCGATTATTGTCACGGTTGTTGTAAGAAGGTCTGCTGTTATAACCACCACCTTCGCGATTGTCATACGTACGGGGACGGCTCGGGCGATCTCCGTAAGATGAGCGGTTATCACCATAAGAATTATAACCACCGCGGTCATCCCGGCTAGGGCGGTTATATGGTCTCCGTTCATAGTTGTTTCCCTCAGGTCTGCTGTAACCTTGATTGTAAGGTTTTCTTTCACCTTCCTGATCTGTGTTTTCCCGTCTGATACTTGGTATCACCTTTCTAGGACGCGGTTGAGATTCTTCTCTTTCTTCTGTGCTCATTGTTGTAAATTAATAATAATTAATTAATTGGTAACCTCACGGCTACGTTGATTCTCACACTAAATACCTGTATAATTATGCGGCGTAATCGCCTTTAATTCAGCTTTTACTGCATCACTAACCTGCAGCGTTTCAATAAAGTCACTGATTGATTTTTCAGTGATCCCTTCATTTGTACGGGTTAAGGCTTTCAAGGCTTCGTAAGGTTTCGGATATCCTTCGCGACGTAATATCGTCTGGATACCTTCCGCAACTACCGCCCAGCAATGATCTAAATCCCGATACAAGGCGCTCTCATTTAATAACAGTTTACCCAGCCCTTTTGTTAAGCTTTTGAATGCGATCTCGATATGAGCCAAAGGTACACCGACGTTACGCAATACGGTAGAGTCTGTTAAATCCCGCTGCAAACGAGAAATAGGCAATTTAGTAGCTAAGTGTTCCAGTATTGCATTTGCCATCCCCAGGTTACCTTCCGCATTTTCAAAATCAATGGGGTTCACCTTATGAGGCATTGCAGACGAACCGACTTCTCCGGCCTTGATCTTCTGTTTGAAATACTCCATAGAGATATACTGCCAGAAGTCGCGGTTCAGGTCGATCAGTATCGTGTTCACACGCTTCAGACCGTCGAAAATAGCTGCCAGATTATCATAGTTCGAAATCTGTGTAGTCCATTCCTCACGGCTCAGTCCCAGCACTTCATTCACAAAATTATTACCGAAAGCTCTCCAGTCGTACGACGGATACGCCACATGGTGTGCATTAAAGTTTCCGGTTGCACCGCCGAACTTAGCAGATACAGGAATAGATTTCAACAAAGTCACCTGCTGTTCCAGACGATAAACAAACACCATAATCTCTTTTCCCAAACGAGTAGGAGAAGCCGGTTGTCCGTGTGTCTTGGCCAGCATAGAAACGTTACTCCAATCTTCGGCATACTTCTTCAATATGTCTATCACTTCCTGTATACCCGGATAATAAACTTCATTCAACGCATCTTTGATAGACAAAGGCACAGAGGTATTATTAATATCCTGTGACGTCAATCCGAAATGGATGAATTCTTTATAATCCTGTAAACCCAGCAGGTCGAATTTTTCTTTGATAAAATATTCTACAGCTTTTACGTCATGGTTGGTTACACTCTCGATCTCCTTGATACGTGTTGCATCTTCTACAGAAAATTCCTGGTAAATTTTACGCAATGCTTCCTTGTTTTCCACTGTAGCAAGGCTATTCAACTGTGGAAGGAACTCAGCAAGAGTAATAAAATACTCTATCTCTACCTGCACTCTATACTTGATAAGTGCATACTCTGAGAAGTAAGCCGCCAGGTTTTCGGCTTTATTTCTATATCGCCCATCAACGGGAGATATGGCAGTTAGTGTCGAAAATATCATATTCATTTAGTTTATACACCTATAACCCTGAGTGTTCGGGCGATATGCCAACGATATCGATTACTTCATGTACATTAATAATATAGAATGCAAAGTTACTATATTTCTTCAGACTAAAGGGCAGTAATGAACTTTTTTTCTATTTTTTTGCCGAAAGATTTGGAGGTAATAAAAAAAGCCGTATCTTTGCAGCGCTTTAGAGAGATAAGGCGTACAAAACTTACTGAAGTAATGAAAGGGCGTTTAGCTCAGCTGGTTCAGAGCATCTGCCTTACAAGCAGAGGGTCGGCGGTTCGAATCCGTCAACGCCCACTAAAAGAAAAGTCCGTTAGTCGAATGATTAACGGACTTTTTTTATTATATTACTTCATAATCATCTTTTCTTTTTCGACAACGGCACAGAGATAAACCTGTCTATTGAGAACTTACCCGGCCCGGTTATATACATTAGTATAAATACGACCAAATAAATAAAGGCAAGTTCTTTTACCGCAAAAGCATCATTTCCGTGAATAACGAAAAATGCCATACACATGGTAAAGATCATCGGTATCATAGCCAACCGATATAAGGCACCGAAGATAAAACCTATCGAACAAGCCAGTTCCCCAAATATAGCAAGTCCGAGTGAAACCTGACTACCAACTCCCAGCGGATCAGGGAATACGGCTGACATTTCCGAAAAATTAGTCCACTTCTGGATACCATGAGTTAACAACAATCCCCCGAAAAGAATACGTAACGCCAATAACAACAGTGAAATAGCTGTTCCATTCGGTTTAGACGGGAATAAAAATCTGTATATCGCCAACATATTATCTAGTTTTTACATAAGATTAATAACTATATATAAAACAAAAGAAGTAAAGAAATGTTCATTGCTTCCACACCTTGTAACCTAATAGCTTTCTAACTACAAAGCTATTGGCTCCTAATTCAAAGATGCCTTTGTTTTACATTATCGTATGAAATCAAATTCATTAACCGTATCAAATCTCCGAAGTAGGATACTCGTTACTACAATTAAAAAGAAAGGAGCTCTATTACGACTGTCGAAGGAATTAAACTAACACCGTTATTGATTAAGAGTATCAAAATGTATCAAGATAATCCGGACATACTGAATCATCAATTGGAAACTTTTGATAAAGTAATATATCTGTTTAATTATTTGGATTAACCCTTGCACATAACCAAATGATTATGTATATTTGCATTATCAGATAACACGAGTATTAATGTTAACCAAACTAAGATGGATGATATTCAAAAACTGGAATTTAAGATTGCTCAAGTTGAAGCCCGTATATATTCCTGGAAACGAAAAGTCACTGTACTTGAAATCGATCCTCATACAGATGAAATCGAAACTGACAAAATGCTAGATGAGATTTCAAAATTAAAAAATCGAATTGAAGAATTAAAAAAGAAAAAGTAATACTTCCCTTCCCCGGAGGGGATTTAAACCTATGTAATATGAGAACTTTAAAAGAAGACTTGAAAAAAATGGATAGCCTTACCGGAAAGGAGTTAGATTTATTCATGGATGAAATGAAAGCCCACTACACTTCACCGGAAGATAAAGAGGCCATCCGCAAACATCTGATAGAAGAACTTGCCGATATCAAGTCGGAAATAGCTGACATTGGCAAAGCGCTCACGATAAAAGAACAGCTAAAAGACATTTCCGAAGTTGTTTCCCTCTCTTACATTGCCAAAAAATATTTTGGTAAAAGCCGTGCTTGGCTATATCAGCGCATTAATGGTAATTCTATTAGAGGACAAGTGTATTCACTTAGCCCGGAAGAAATTGACATACTAAACTTTGCGTTACGCGATATCAGTAACAAAATAGGTTCATTATCCATCAAATGTTGATAGGCTAAGGATAAGTACGGAAACATAAAGGCGACATCCTTTACAGGGTGTCGCCTTTATGATTGCAACCGTGACCCGGGAGGGATTAAAGCATTTGTTTATCATTAAATTAAACACATGCATTATCACTTTTTTCAGGCATTACTATTTTTTGACTATATTCGCATTCACAACATTTACACAAATCGTTCCAAAATTCGTTCCAAATGGCAAATAAGATAAATCCGTTCCTTGTTGACAAAAGTAAAGAAACAACATCTATACAGTTTATCATTAGAAAAAATGGAGAAAGATATCGTTACACTCCAGGTATATCTATTCGGACCGAACACTGGATCGATAGCCAACGCTGGTGTCGCGAAGGCAAAAAGTATCCTGATGGCTTTCTAAAAAACGAACAGATAAAAAAATATATCAATATCATAGATTCAGTATTTATCGAATTTGACAAGGAACTGATTACTCCAACCCAGCAATCATTCAAAAAGGCCGTTGATAGCAAAATTGCACAAATAAATGAGGGAGCCGGAGGTGTAGTAAAAGATGACTCTCTTTTAACTAATTATATATCGAACTATATCCAGACATGCGATAAAACGACTGGTACATATAGGAACTATCAAAATTTACTCAATCATCTTGTCGCATACGAACAAGAAACAGGTTACAAACTTCGTTTCTCTAACATAAACATGGACTTCTATAATGGGTTCCGTACACATATGCTCACAAAGACATATACCATAAAAGACCAACAACGCCATTATTCCAAAAACTATATAGGAGGACTGTTCAAGATGATAACCAAATTCATGAATGAATCTGCCGGAGAACTACATAACAACACAGCTTATATAGATAAAAGGTTCAAAAAAGAAAAGGAGGAAACTGATTCGATATACCTTACGAAGAAAGAGGTCCAAAAGATTTTTGATCTAAATATTACAGCCGAGACGGTTCAAACTTTCTTTAAAAATGTTCGACCATCCGGTATCACCCGAAAAGTAAAAGCGTTGAACAATGCCCGCCTTATATTTCTAGTTGGTTGCTATACCGGTCTCCGGATATCAGACTATTCACGCATTGAAGACTTCAACATAGATAAAGAACTCATTAAAATACGCACCCAAAAAACAAATAAAATTGTTTCTATACCAATACATAAAAACTTCCGGACCCTATTGAATAAAACAAATATCATGAGTATTAAGATGTCAGATCAAAGATTGAACGACCATATTAAAGAACTTGGCTTAATTGCCGGTATAACAGATGAAGTGAAAATTTCTAAAACTGAAGGTGGAGTTATCAATACATATACATATAATAAGAACGAATGTATATCTACACATACGGCACGTAGATCATTTGCTACTAACTTATACTTTTCCGGAGCAGACATCTTTGTTATAAAGGATTTATTAGGACATTCTAAAATTGAGACTACAATCAAATACTTAAAAGTGTCCATTGAAGAAAATGCCAGACGGATAGCAGACAATTCCTTTTTTAAAGGAGAATAAAGAAAGCCCGATAGAAATTAACTACCGGACCCGCCAGACTAAATACAATTGTGTAATCAAAAGCGTATTTGAGTTTAGAAAAAACATCCAGCCCGTAAAAATTTTGAAACTTTTCAACTATACCGATGATTTATACGGTTTAGCTAATTCCAATATCAACTGAGACTCTCTAAAATTATCAACCCTATTAACTGCAATTCTTGAAGTATATGCCGCAAAATGCATAATCATTTGCTCTTTAAAAGGATCTGGTAATTGTGCTATATATTTTAAGTCTTTCTTTCTAGATATCGGGACAGATCTAACTAATTGAAAATCAACCAGCAAAGATGGAGAGTCTATTACATCAGAAGGATCAATAAAAAAATAACGAATTATTACCTTATTATGAATAATATCCAACAAATAATTAGACAATGAAGTCCATCTTTTTCTAGGTAACTCAAAACTTTCCACATCATTAATTCTACTCAAAAATTCTTTAGACATAGATATTGTTTCATTAGCAGGCAATAATGCTGCAACTATTAAAAAACTGGCTTTCCCATGTTCTAAATCACAAGGATTAGAAAGAACAATACTTAATGGATCATCCCCCATCCCCCATTCTATTCCATCAATGATAGAACCTTGAGTAATCTCTTTTTCTGGATTTTTCAACCAAGACATACTATTCTTCAACTTTTATAACATCGCCCAGACTCTGCCCTTCATAAGCTTGAACAAACCACTTTGACTTTGAAATTTTTGAATATCGCTCTCTAAAATCTCTTTTAGAAATTATAGTATTCCCATTTTTTAAATTAGAAATATTACTTATATGATTTCCCGTTTGATATGAAGGATAAAACATGTTGGGGCTTTGTCTTTCATACAATTGATTAACATTCAACTGAGAAGAAGATAATAACGCTGCAAAAACTACCACAGATGCACTCTGTGAAGTTATTTTTTGCATGGAAAAAGCTTCCGATTGATTATTTGTTGACACTTTTAAATTCATAGCACTTAGTTCAATATTGTATTTACAACCTTATTTTCCACCATTTTTTGAGATTCATCAAATGCCTGTTCCAAAATTTGTTTCGAAGGTAAAGATTCCATTTTTACATCATGATGATGATTAACAGACATAAACAATCCATCAATGACCCCATTTCTTGGTTGAATATCTACAGCAATGGCATTACTTTCATCTAATACAAACTGTAGACCAATACCTGTACACGATACCAAATTATCCGATTCTGCAACATTATTTATCGAACTAGCAAATTTACAACCTAACCAAATTGGGGCTGGTTTTTCTAGTTCTAAAAACTCATATTCATAATTTAACCCATACGAAGACAATGCAAAATCAAAAGAATTATCAGTAACTCTCATTATTTCCTCTTGAACTTTTTCTACTGTATTAAAAACGTCATCTAATTTAGACATAACAAATACTATTTTTTGAGGAGAGATCACAACCCTTGGAACAGGTTTATTCATTCCAATAAAAAAGCCCTCAGGTCCTATACCACAATTTGTATCGTAAGGATTACCAAAAAGATCCTTACAAAACTTATTATCCAAAACAGGAATATTATTGTGCAAATTCTTAAAAACACCAACAAAAGCTGTTGAAATCACATTCCGCGTCATAGTAATTCTTTTTTTTGCAAATATAATAGTAATATAATTTTTAAATAAGAATTTCATCACAAAAAATCAAAACCGCTCTACCTATCTCAGGCAAAGCGGCCTACATTACTAACTAAACTATTACTATGAGAAAAAGTTCTATTTAATATTCCTGACTATCCATAAACCCAAACAACCAAACAGAATAACAATCAGCCCAAATACCCAATTAGGTAAAACAGCCTCCCGATCAATCAGCACATCATCTGTAACGACATCTTTTATACCTTCATCCTTCACTTTGACAGATGTATCTGTTTCCTGCCTATCACAATTCTCTTCTGTTGTCACCGATCGTTTTTGTTCGGAATGGATATCCATCTGGGTAGTCTTTACAATATATTGATTGCCGATACTGTCCGGCTTGGATAACTCTGTTATAGTTATGATACCGGTTCCTTTATACTCCAGTAACTCCGTAATTGTCCGCTGAACAGATTCCGTGACATGTGTACTATCCTTTTGACTGCTGACAGCTGTACTAACCGTTTCCGATCTGTAGCTTTGCTTTTTTGTTCCGCATCCAAAAAAGAGAAACATACACCAGAGTAATACAATGCCTTTCATGGTTTTACATTTACGTTGGGAAGGAACGATGTAAATTCACTCTGTACGTCAAAGCAGGGACAAGCCTTTAACCATTCAAAAGGTTCAATCACACCATTACCATTTAGATCAGGCGAATAATCTCGATGACCTTTTACTTCTACAACAGCCGGATATTTCCGACACAACTCATTCACCAATTCACAGATGGCAGCCTTTTGCGCTTCGGTACGGGTATCTTTGGGATTTCCGGAACCATCTAGCCCACCGACATAACAAATGCCTATACTGTCCGCATTGTGCCCAGAAATGTGCGCCCCGGCTTTTTCTACTGGTCGCCCTTTATGAACTGATCCATCAGCATAAACTACGTAATGATAGCCGATACCGTTCCATCCGCGTGCCCGATGCATCTTATCAATATCAGCAACGGTAAGAGACTGCCCTTCACGCGATGCAGTACAATGCATTATGATTTTATTTATCTGTCTCATTTTTATCACCTTCTATTTCTATTATATCTGTTTTCTTTCCAAAGAAATTCAAGAACTTCACTTTTACATGCTTTCCACGTGCAGCAAAGTAGTTGACATATATACTTTCTAACTCAACACCGTATATAACGAGTAGAATTATAAGCGGTAGCAAGTCGATCCCAAATGGTTGCCCAAAAGCCTGGCCGAACGAATAAGCCATTACAACCCAAATGATATAACTTGTAATCTTATCCATTGTACGCCGGACAGCTCGCGATCGTTTGATCGGGTCTTTCCTGTATCGAGATGCTTCAATACCGAACTTCAGATCACCCAGTGTCAGCACTAAAGCCAGGAAGAAAAGCCATTTCGCCCAACTGAAAAACTCGATCAGTCCAAAAAGGAATTTATCTGTATAGTTCTCCATCAGTCCCCTATTTTAGAAATTACAGGACCACGAACCGGAGTAATGCTTCCTTTTCTCCATTTAGGGAACTTATCTGAATTATGCTTGATATACCGGAGACAATCATTCATCAGTTCCTCAGCAACAGAAAAAGCATCCTTATACTCTTCCTGCTTTTCTTTTAACTCCGCATGTGAGCTATATTCAACCTGATTCTGCATCAATCCCACCCGTGACAGGTTCCTGTCTCCATGTTTCACCAAACGAGCGTAAACGAAATATTTTAGCGCTTTTTCAAGCCCTGAGAAAATAAACTCATCATTTCCATTTTTATAGATACCGCCATAAAGCAAATTCTCATAGGCATCATTGACCGGCGAGCCTTCCTCACGGTTGACATACCGGAGTAAATCAATGAAAAGGTTATCACCTAAAGCATTCTTGATATCCTGCTGCTGGGATTCATCAATGTACACAAGTATTTTTTCAACATCAACATGCGTCGACATGGGGCGAATGGTAGTTTTTACACTATCTACGTCCGTTAATTGCTTATTAAACAGATTGGACTTCATAACTTAAAGGAATTAATGAATAGTCGTTTGTTTGATTAACCGGATATGTAAAATGTGAGAACACAGATCGGAAACTTTGTTCCATCAGGACACGTTCGTCGATCGTCATAGCATTATAAAAGTTAAAGGCATCATTAATAATGTCGTTTGAAAACCCCAGTGCACCGGAACGAATACGGTAAAATACCTCCTGATTGAACGCTGCATGTATTTCCTCCGCTACAGCATCCTTTGTTACAGTAAAGTCTTTATCGAAGTTCTTGGTTGGGAACTCGACAAATTGAGGAACATCGTCTCCATCTTCACGCCCTACACCTAAAATTTTACATGCTTCGGAATCACCTTGAAAATCTTTAAATTTCGCTGCATCAAAACCATTCTGATATTCTGTCCCTTCAACCCAATTTCCATCTTTATCTTCTACCATGACTTTCTGTCCTTTGGGATAAACGAACATACCCATCGGCAAAAAATTACTCCGGACATTACGATAACGAACATTTGCCAAACCTTCATCGGTGCTTATATCAGTAATGGCACTGTCGTAAATGGTAGATGGATAGACCATGAACCCATCTTTTGACACATATAACGTCTGACCTTTATAGGCTTCAATACCTCCTGCTGCCACAATCTGAGATAGTACAACGTCGGGATTAGGATTAAACACATCTGTATAGGCAATAGTACTTTTACTGGGTTTCTTGATCTTTTTCTTTCCCTTCAAACAGGTCCAATCTGGGTGTATGCCAATTTGGGCTATATATCCGGTATCATCATCAATACCCAGACGGCAGTCTTCAAAAGGAATATGCTCAACGCTGGTAATCTCACATAGAAGATTGTAATTTATGTGCAAAGCAAATCCACCAAATTTTGCCAAATCATCAGAACAGAGTCTTAACAAAGTATCACATGTCTGGCCTTTCATATTGACAATAGACTTGTAAAATAAGGAATCTTTGAAACCTGCACCTCTAATAAATTTTGCATACCGACCAACACAACTTTTCGCATTACTGGAAGCACCCAACAACTGCAATATCATCTGAGGATAGTTATTCCCCTTTCCATAACTTTGTATATCCAGGTTGGTTACATCTGCTACAGGAATACGTATTTTCGGTATTTTTACTTCATCAATTGTCATATTTCACAAGTCTATTGTATCAATTAATCCACTTCCGTCTGATCCGGATTTTCTCCGTTCTCCAATGCACCATCTTTACCCGGATCATCTGTTTTCTTCTCACTTTCTGCCTTCAATTGTTCAGATGCCTCTTTCAGTAAAGAATCAATATACTTTTTCGTAACCTTTACATCACCAACCTTATCAAAGGTCACAAAATGCTCCTTTACAGCTCTTTTTGTCATACCTTCAATAAGCATTCTTTTCATATCGGCGATAGCATCCAATTCGGCAGGAGTTAATTCAACAGGAATATGTTCTTTCCCTGACAACTTATCCAAATATTCTGCAACATCATCCTTCCATCCATCAGGCAGACGTTCAAAATACTTACTGTTTTTTTCATCCAAAGACAAAAATTCGATCGCTAACTCATCCGTACAATTCTGGTACACGATCATACGACTGGAACCAAAGCCAAGAGGCATACACATACCTCGGGCAATCTGATATCTTTTTTCTTTCATACGTTCCTCAAATAATATTCGATTAGTTTTATAAAGGTTGACGAGTTCCATCAACGCATCAAAATAACAGTTCCTACAAGTGTAGGATATTTTGCGACATAGAGCTTTAGAAGCCAAAGAAACGAGCGTATCCCGTTCTTGCGGTGTTTCTTTCCGAAGACGAAAACGCTCGATCACTTCATTT
This sequence comes from Parabacteroides goldsteinii, assembly GCF_015550595.1. Taxonomy (GTDB): domain Bacteria; phylum Bacteroidota; class Bacteroidia; order Bacteroidales; family Tannerellaceae; genus Parabacteroides; species Parabacteroides leei. The sequence continues at coordinate 85,922 of NZ_JADNBB010000002.1, read as the reverse complement.
GTCAATAGTTCATCCACTCTCATTCCTATACAGTATTAAGCTGCTGCTATTAAACTATCAAACAAAGCCTTCGTCGTTTCATAATCAGTTTTATGCAGGAATAAACCTGATTTCGGGGCCCGTTCTTCTGTCAACACAGCTTTCCAACCTCCTTCAGTTTCCTCACTGTATTTGTCATTCTCCAATGTCGTTGCAGTCATACCCTGATAAAAACCGGAAACCTGGAATGCAGCATCTTTCGTTGTACCTTTATGTTTATTTTCATAAACGACTACAAACGTCCCATTTGCCAAACCATCAATAATGCTTTCGCTAGTCTCCGGTCCGTTGTCAAGGATCACAATTGCAAACTCATTATTGAATGTATTTACATAGGTTCCAACATTCAGACTTGTTTTAGTCCCGGTAAAGGGTGTTTTACCCGGTACGAAACATTTATATCCTTTCTTTCCTGTCTTCAAAACAAGAGCCTCAAGAACATTGCTTTTTCCTGTAGCAAACACGCTTTTTGCAAAATCAATATCCGAACGATTAATGATTACTGCATTAGCTTCCAAACCACGAGTAACCGGAGTATCACAGTTGATATCAATATCTTTTTTAATTAAACTTTCGCAATCTGCCATATCTATGAGTATTTGATGGGGTACAGAATACCATACCCCGGATTATTAATAAGCAGCATGAATCAGTTCGTCCTCTTTGATAAGAGTACCGATCTTACCCGTTGAATAGATATAGTTCATACGTTCTTTACGTTCGAACCACACATCAAGTTCTGAAATAGCAGAACTACCCGGATAGCCCATGAGCAACTGACTGGGTGAAGTATATACAGCACGATGCGGTAAATTCAACTTTGTTCCGTTATCTTGATACTTACTTGTAAACCTATCAAATAACGAAATAGAATAAATTTTCACACCATCCCACTCTGATATCTTCAAACCATCAAACAATACTTGCCATGGCATAATTGTGTTATAAGATTGCTTTGCATCCCATGATAAAGCATCAGATAGAGATCTTGTACAGAAAATTGCGGCTCCGTTCATAGCTTCAATACGTCCGTCCGCATCTCTCCTGATTTTTTCAAACAAGGAAGTAGCAACCCCTTTCGTATATAATCCACTATTCTGAGCGGTATAAGATGCTGTGTCATTCGCTGAGATTTCTGTATATTGATTAGAGTTACCGGCAGCAATAGCAAAAATACGCTTCCAAAAACCGTCGGCCATCGTAAACAAAGTTGAATCGACACCAGATGTCAACACACCTCCATCAGCGTTATTTTTCGCGTCTTTATCACCATACCAGGCAATACGCCACATCATTTTCCGCATGGCTTCTTCCAATTTGGGTAACACAATGTAATCCATGTATTCCGTAGATGTAAGATCACCAATTTCAGTACCAGTTTTCAAACAGTAATCAGCGATCGTTCCTTCCAAATCTTCATAGCAAAGATTCAAAGGTATTTCCCAGTCCCCTAGTTCCCACTGCTTTTCAGCAGCCGGAATACCTACTGATTTGTAGGTTGGATTACAACCGGCCCCCTCATTACCGACATCTTCCATTTCTCCAATGAAGCCAAGGCGTTTACCGTGGACTATTTTACCCATTGACGTAATAAACTGCTCCAAGTTTTCATCCTGAAACACAGTCATGTTTAACAAATCACGCAAACTCTCAATTGCATGATTTGTCGGGGTTAATTTTGTAAAATCTAACTTAGGCATACAAACATTTTTTATCTGTTAAACTTCTTTTTACGGGCATCACGTTTTTCGGCCAGTTTTTTATCAATCAGAGAAACCGGATCACTGTTTCCGCCCTGTCCACCTTGATTGCCATGGAAACCTCGCGCATCAGGAACATAGCTACTTGCAATTTTCTTCAAGCCTTCCAAACCTCCCATAGTTTTGACCTTATTCAAAATTACAAGTTCGTCCTGGCTTTTAGCCTGAGCACGCAAAGACGTTAGTTCAGCTTCCAATTCCGCTATTCGCGCATTGGCAGCATCCAATTCGTCATTATTATTTTCCTCTTCCGGATCGCGGATTTCTGTTATTACTCCACCTTCTACGACGATTGTACTTCCATCCGGCATAAGATGTTCTCCGTCCGGGGATGCTGTATCACCGACCTGTGGTTCCCCGTCTTCACGTTCTACTGTTAAAGTACTTCCGTCTGCCGTTGACAGATCAAGACTGACAATCGGAGCTTTAACGACTCCTAATGCTACTCCTAGCATTTGAAAAGCCTGTGCTACTGTTACTTTTTTTTCTTGATTCATATTATTTGTTTTTGAGTGATTCCATTTCTTTGGTTGCTTTTCCTTTGCGGATATAGGAGGCTTCACCTCGGATATAAAGCCTAATTCCTTTGCTTTATCCATATCAACAAATTTATCCTCCGCCATAAGGGCACGCAGTACATCTTCCTCGGAGCCGGTACGATCAACGTATAGATTCACGATCTTTGTCGTTTCGGCCTCTAAGTCCTCCGCCATACGTCGCAAATCTTCTGCATCATAAGCATCTGCCAAAGTGTAAGGTGGGATATAAGGATTATGTATCAATAGTGTAGCATTCTGATAGGCGTAACGTCGTTCTTTAGGAGCGGCCAACAAAAGGACAGAAGCCATAGATGCACATTTACCTTCAATAATGGCAGTTATTTCTTTACCCGTTGAACGTAACTTATCATAAATGGTCCACCCCTCCATACAATTACCACCACGACAATTCAATCGTAACTCTATATTGTTATCGTCTTCCGGAATACTTTCAATGAAAGCATCGACGGAATCAAAGGAAGTTCCGTCCACTCCGATCCAAAACAAGTTCATTTGCCTTGTCTCTTCATCTACTATATCGCTGTGAATCTTTAATACCGCCATATTTAAAATATCTTTTTGTGCAAATTTATATCATATTGTATATTATAAGAGAAAATAAAATGAAAAAGCACTGCACATATTTTGCAGTAATAAAAAAGGCCATACCGATAAAACGATACAGCCTATGAAATAAATAATACAGAGATTAAACTGAGCGTTCCATCTTAGAAATAACTTGATACACTTTTCGTTCACTCATATTATACTGATCGGAAAGGAAAGAAACAATATAAGCCTTTTTCAATCCATCCCTTTTTAGCCGGGCATACTCATTATAAAGATCGACATGTAAAAAATCAGATGTATTCAAACCAGCAGAATAGAGTTTTTCTAATAACTCCTTATTAAAGGCTAATATTTCATGAACTTTCATATAGTAGAATTATTTTGGATCATTTTCACTCTATCTTGTACCTCTGTAAACTCAACAACACTAACAACGGGTGCCGGCATCGAAGCGACAGCTTTAGCTATGTTGTTTATACAATCTTCACTTAAATCAAGATTTCCTATCGCTACTCCTTGTTGAATTTGAGAACGTTCTGAAAAAGATATCGCTTTTATTGCATTGGAGAAAGGAACACCGCCACCAGCTACATTTACCGCGCTAGCGATAGAACGCAGTAAGGGATTAGACATAGATCGCTTGTTAATTATAGCTTCACCCCCCTCTGCCTCAATCTTAACACCTCCATTTGCATGGGATGGACCAACAATATCGCCACCATCTGCATATTTTGATGTCTCCAAACTTGGTGCCTTAACATTTGTCTCCACTTTGTTTACAGAACTCTTGATTGAAGCAAACTGAGCGGTAACAGCAGCTATCACAGTCGCTAAAGATGCAAGATAATCCCATGTAGTAATGCCTTTAGTACTGGAAGCTGCTCTTGAAAGCGCAACACCTTGATTTAGCATTACTTCTGCAATAGCTAAAGTTTTAGTTAGCGCTAGTAATGCGATATTGTCATCCGCTATACTACCCAATACGCTCCCTAATGATCCAACAATAGAAGCGATGGCTGCCCGTTTATCTCTAGCATCTTTCTCCAAGTCTTCATTCATCTGTTTTGTGCTTTCCGCAATCTTAGCACGTAATCTTAATACAGCGTTCACGTAATCCTCTTCAGTTTTAAACATAGTCGCCTTTGCCTGAGCATCCATATTCACTAAAGCATCATATTCTGACTGTGCTTGTTGAATCTTTATGTTATGCTCTTCCAAAGAACCCTCACGAACCTGTAGCAGCCGGTTCTCCCATTCTAGTTTAAGCATATCTATTTGTTTGTCAAATTGCTCTTTCCGAAAAGCTTTATTTTCATCTGCAACCTGTTTGTTATATGCGGCATTTATATTGGCTTCCGATTGCCGAAGCTCTTCAGCCAGCAACAAATTAGCAGCAAGCTCAGCCTGTCGGTTCTGCTCAATCAGAGAAAGACGGAGATTATGTTCCTGTTCTGTTCCTGCTTTAACCGCAGCAAGTTGTAACTGAATACGTTTAGTTTCTTTTTTTATCTGAACCTGGATAGAATCATCAGATAATTTCTTCAAATCTGCGTCACGCTTCTCTTCAGCCAGAATTATAGAATCATTCAACGCTTTCTTTGCTGCATCAGTTAAATTCTTTTCAGTACTGAGCTTGCGTTTCAAATCTTCGATCTGTCGATCATACTGAACATTTACCGTTTGTCTCTGTTTTTCTATCCCTTCTTTAACTAAAGATAAAGCTGCATCTTCAGCCTGACGGCTCAACTCTAATTCTTTAGCCTGCTGTTGCTTTTTTATCTCCAGGGCCTTTTTTGAACTCTCTTTTGTTATGGAATTTGTCTTATTCTGAAGTTCAATCTGTTTCGTATAACTATCACGTTGTTTGTCTACTACATTTTGAAACAAATCTGAAAACTCTCTCAAATCAGATATTGTACTCTCGGAAAGACCAAGTTTAGATATAGCATCATCGGCTTTCATAGACCCACTAGAAACAGCTTCTAACATATCCCGAACTTCCTGAGTGACTTCTTTCTGACCTAACAAATTAGCCAACTTCTTTTCCCCGAGTTCGATCTGTTGCTTCATATCGGCTTGTTCTATTTCACTAGCCTGTTTTGCTGCTGCAATACGTTCTTTGGTCGATTTTGTTGTATCATCGGAAATCATTTTTAGCCGTTCAATCTCTTTCCGCCCAGCTGCACGCTGCATATTCAACATTACTTCCTGCTTTTCCAACTGCTGACTGATATCGTTCAACTCATAAGCTAGTTTTATTTCACGCTGTAATTCATCACCAATCCCGGCAAAGGTCGCTTTCATATCTTGAGCTGCCCCTTTTAAGTCACCAGAGAATACTTTAACCAATGCACCTCCAAATTTGGCAACCCGATCAATTATAACATTAATAGCTGCTCCCAATCCGGCCATGACATTACTCAGTAACTCAGTTCCCTTCTGTGTTTTTGTCAAATAAGCGACAAGAGAACCCAGCGCGACAACGATCGCACCGATTCCGGTACTGATAAGGGCAATCTTCAAAATTTTCAGCCCCGTAGAAAGTAGATTTGAAGATATGGCAGCCGCTTTTTGGGCTCCAGACATTTGAGTTGTAGCAGCAGAGTTCAATTTATAATCGGTAGTAAGTAAACCGACCTCTTGCCGTACCTTTTTGTATAGGGGCTGAAAAGGGGTAATTACACTTTTCAGAGAACTATTCACTTTTGAAAACAGGCCGGTTTCATCAGCGGCCGTTTTAATCGCTTCCTCATATCCACCAACAGAACGACGAAAGTCACCTAAACCTTGTTCCGTTGTTTTAATTTCATCATTGAGAGTTTTAATTTTCTTCTGCAAATCACGTCCTTTCGCTGATTCTCTTTCGATTTGGCTTAGATTCACATATACCTTATTCAGCCGGGAAAGTTCAGCGCGCATAGATTGCAAACTGCCTTCCTGGTCCTCTATTGATTTATTATTGTTCCTGATCTCTTGATTTAACAGTACATTATGTTTCCTCAGATTCTTTATTTCATCTTCATACTGTTTATAGGCTTCCTTTCCTTCCAGTGTCGTTTTATTCAACAGGGCTTGTTCTTCCCGAAGTTCCGCAATATCCTGCTTATTCTCCTTGAGCCGTTTCGATGCTGCATCATTTTTAATAACTACTTCTAATATTACTTGTTCTTTATTATCCGCCATACCTCTAATTTTTTATATTTGATACTCCTACTAATTAGATCCTATAATTAGACTTTATTCAAAGGATTTTACATAATATCGGATTATTATTATACCCTGACACCCTCTTCCGGGACGAGAAAACTGGCCGCTAGAAACTCCCATGCCACCGCCACCGGATCCATAGAATGTACCATTTCCGGCATTGCCCTTAATACTGCCACCACCTCCGCCGGTTTTATTACCTGAATATCCCTGCAATTCACCATTAGAATATCTTACATAACCACCGGTTGCCGCATATTTTGTTGTTGCAGTCAATTCCGGGTCTATATGAGATAAGTCTCCAAAAGGACAAAGTGTACCATCTTTGGTATAAGGATATCCACCATTGCTTTCTTTTCCCGCTTCTCCTCCTGCTACAGTATATTCTCCAAATGTTGTTGGGTTTCCTTTTTCACCACCATACGATAAAGCAGTCCAATCCCCAACTGATAATTCAAATATTTGATTTTTTGTGAAAGAAATATCTTCTACATATAATACTTCTCCACCTCCGCCACCACTGACCCAGTCTCCATTAGTGTTTACAGAGTTTGAACCGTCACCACCACCTCCGCCACCTACTATAAAGATGTCTATTTTTTTTGTATTGTCAGGCACAGTCCAAGAGGTCCGAGATATATCAGTGATTATCTCAAATTTTTCAACAAGGGGTATTTCACTTTCTTTTATCATACGGGTAACTTTCAATATAACAATACCCTGATATCCTAATCCTGGATTTCTTATCGTATTACTAAAAGTTCTATAAATAGTGCCACCTCCACCACCAGCACCGTAAAAAGCAGCATTAGCAGCAGCTGTAGAACGATTAGCCCCTTTTCCTGCGCCAGTATTCCCTCCTACATTAGCCGTAGTGGTAGTACTTCCATCTCCACCATTTGCTCCAAATAAATCAGAAGACGTAATAGCTTCCGATTCTATATCTCCAAATGGACAAGCTGTTCCATCACTCCCGATTGATGGCGATGAATTTGTTCCGGCAGTTCCACCATTACCACCCAATGCAATGAGAGTTCCAAAAGATGTATCACCTCCTTTGTTTCCCGCATTATTGGCTGTTGTTGCAGCACTCCCACCTTGTCCGATCACAACATTTATTTCTTCTCCTTTAATGAATGGCATGTTTTCCTGATATACAACTGCACCACCTTCCCCAGCATATCCAGCTGTATAGGAACCATAAGATGTGGATGCTGCAGGCAGACCACCTCCACCACCAGCACCCACTATAAACACTTCAAGTTTAACAGTGTCAACAGGAATTGTATAAATCTCCGATGATTTGATTACAACCATCTGGGTGACCTCTATCATTCCAGAAGCAAATAGCATTGATCTTCTTCTGTTCATTATTCTACGTATTCATTATAAATAAAAGGTTCAGACGCACGAACAGTATATTTCCAGTCCGCCCATAATATGCTAAGTTCGCACGCTTCTTTACCTGCCAGTTCTGGCAATTCTGATACAATAAGCAGTTTTGAACCTTCTGAACCAGCATTGGCATTTAACTTGATGGTAAAAGTTATTTTAGTGGTTGAACTACTTGTGTTTCTAATTAGCAAAGTAGTAACCGAGTTATGAAGTGGATAAAATCCTGCTGGAACAATTAGCAAATTTTTGCTAATACTCATATCAAACACCACATAACCACCAGTAAAAGGTATATTCTCACCAGAAGTAATGACCGTCTTAGCGTATGTACATGCTGCCCTTACAGTAGCATCCTGCCAACCTTCACCTGCTACACCTCTCAAATCCAATAAATAATGATATATATTGTCAGAATTTGCAACACTTTCGGATATGATAAAAGATAACAAGTAATGAACTACAGTTCCATCAACCCTTTTCATAATGGAAGTACATCGTGAATAACCTATTTTGCCTGAATGATAATTAGTCTCTGTCATAGAATATATAGGTATATTTTCTTGATATGCCCTTTCCATATCCTCTATTGTGTTACCGTTTATAAATGAACCCCAATCCAATTCACTAGTGGTTCGTACTCTATTTATTTGAGTAACATCACCTATTTCGATATATTCACTATTTGAGTTTCCCCATTCAGCTACACCTGGAGCAGTGTTTGTTAAAACCTGTCCCACTGCCCCACCTGCCGGAATAAAGTTATATCCCTCCCCTGTTGGCAGGACAAACTTATTTGCACCGGATTCTATACCTTCCAGCTTTGCTCCTTCCGCATTCGTCATTAAACGTTTCCCTGCTTCCTTCAAAACATAACGTTCGTTGGCTTCATTCTTAGTATAGTAATCTGATAAATCGACAGAAGTAGAACCTATCAATTCAAATTTACTTGAAGTTTCATCCCAGATATACTCATTATGGACATCATTTCCCGATCCGGTTTTAGGAACTAAATAGATCGTTCCTTTTACTCCGGTATCCGGCAGTTCCGGGACCGCTTTTATATCAAATTGAACGATACCAGCTATCTGTTCATTGGTGTAAGTCTTGGCTGCAGCCAGATTATCGGCTATTTCCTTTCTAAGTGGGGTATCATCATATGCTTCAGGGGCGACATACTCGACAAACGCACCAGATGTACTTCCGTCCGATTCCGGGACAAACAAATACTTTTTACCAGCTACAAGCCCGGTACCATCGGCAGACACATTACCCGATCCGATTCCAGGTTTACCTACCTGGCCTCTGGGAATACTAAAGTTCAGGATATACTTGGGATTTCCTTCCGGAGTTGTCCCATTCTCAACAACTTCTACAGAGGCCGGTTCTGTCGGTTCCAATGTAGTCGTCGTTCCCTGTTCAAATATTGCCGGTTGTCCGTCTTTTCCGGCAGGTAATGTAAGATTCAGGATATACTTCGGGTTACCGGATTCATCTGTACCATCAGCGATGAAACTGCCGGAAGGAGTGTCTCCGGATTTGGCATTGACTGATTTAAGAACCGGGGTTTTACCGGGACTACCTGTATCTCCTTTCGGGATAGACAAAGAAATTACGTATATTGGGCTACCGTCCATATCGTACTCTTTGAAGCTTATTTCAGCCGAGGCCAACTGGCCCGGTTCCAGTGTCGAGACACTCCCGGCTTCGAACTTCGGAGTTTTTCCGTTTTCTCCGGTTTTACCTGCAGGTAACACAAGATTCAATTTATACTTGGGATTACCGGATCCGTCTTCTCCATCAGCAGTCAAGGTAGCAGAGGCCTTTTCGCCATCAGAGACATTCCCTATTCCGAAGATTGCTGTTTTACCAGCCTTACCGGCCGATCCACGCGGAAGGGTCAGGTTTAGCTTGTATTTAGGCGATCCCTCCGGTGTCTGCCCGTCAGGTACGACTTCGGACGATGCTCCGGTTCCTTCCTCCCCTGTGGTCGTCGTACCGCTGTTTAACACCGGAGTTTCTCCCCGGGCTTTCTCTCCTGTGCTAACACCATTAACGACCCAGTATCCATTTTCATTAATTGAAGGGGCCGCATCATTGGCCACCTGCTTTTTGAAGTTCCCGACAGTTATACCGGCATCCGTACCACCTAAATCGGTCTTTGTTCCCAACAGATAATCATTGTCCGATAAACTGGGAAACTTTGTGAAATCTTTTATATCTTTTGTTCCTGCCATATTACTTATAATTTAATAGTGTTATCCTTGCGAAACCTTTACGGTTGTTCCATCCCTCCAAAAAGCTCCTTTGATTTTGGGATCAATCGATGATAGATTTGGAAATGTCAAAGAAGATGGTGTTATTGATACTGTATTAGAACTGTCACTCCCCAGCATATAAAGTCCTCCTGCGTGTAATTTTATATGTCGCGCTAAACCACCATCGACAGTGTGCATATACATGTTTATTTCTGGAAACGATTGTTGTCCTACTGTATTCTGAAATGAAATATTAAAAACTTCTTTATTTGATGAATTTATCATCTTTAGAGACTGATCGTCCGGATCAATAATAATCCTATTGCCATTAAGTGAACTTATGACCTTACCTCCAAAAGTACCCTTCTCAAAATAAACTTCACCATTTTCATACATTCTTGCCGGTGCATTATCCCTATTCTCATACGAGGCCCCCAACGCTATACGGGGATGAGTATCGGCATTGCCGTCAATAACCACATTCCTATTTTGACTCTGGATTGTCAGGTCAGAGAACCACCAACCTGCAATATTTGCCTCTTCGATCAATGCCAGTCCCGTCGCTATACTTTCAAATTGACCTTGAAATCTTTCCCAATATGCAGACCCGGCACTCGGATATTTATTACTAAATGAACCGGCAGACGTTTTAGCCATCCAAAAGACTTTAGTCCCTGGAGTATCTTCAGTATAAACAGCATCAACATGTTGTTCCGTCCCGGTATAGATTTTCGAAGCATCATATTTTTTTCTGAATGTCAATGAAGGACCGGCTCCTCCATCTTGACCGTCTGTTCCCGATATTCTTACAGGAGCAGACCAAGGCCCCTTTTTAAAACCACTGCTAAAAAATACAGCCTTACTCATCCAGAGCGGAAGGGTTCCAGAAGGAGGATCCCGTGCCCAACCAGAAGGAGGCAATTTATCTTCCTCAGGAGTGTCCGGTTGCGTCTCTGACCTTCTATAAACTCCATATGTGGAATAACCATCTATACCAGGATCTCCATCTTTTCCATCTTCCGCCCATTTTGCGTATATACTGGGATTAGAAAAATTACTCCATCGCCCATCTTTTTTTACCCGTTGAGACACCCATAATACTTTATACTCTGCGGTAACGCTAAGAGGGGCAGAATACCATTCCATAGGGACATGGCCATCTTCCTGGCTGTTAGTTATCGCTGGTGGCGCATAATTCTTTGAAAGGGCATAGATGTATTCGGTACTAGTACCATCTTTACCCCATCTGGACCATAGGAATACTTCGGAGAATGATCCCCAAACACCATTCGCTTTTTCACGCTTACAACTCCACTCAAACTGATTCGTTATATCTGGACCTACCGGATCGTCTGTCCAACCCTCAGGAACAAAATCCGCCACATTTTCAGAGACAGTCGGTCTGGCCGGTTTCGCGGCTTCGGTTGCGGTACGCTGAAATATCCATTCCACATCTGTACCATCCACACCATCTATTACCCGGACAATTGTAAATGCCTGTTCATAGACAGCTAGTCCCTCACAATTAATCTCCAACTTTATTTCTGCCTTTTCCTCCGTTACGCTATGAACTACGACAAGGCCATCGGTTACTGTATATGTGCATCCTGTACCCACAGAGGAAACCAGATATTTACCTTCTCCAATAACAGTACTGTACCGTAATAACTCCGTACCTTTTGTTACCTGAATTTTGGTTGATATACGAAAGTTTTGTGCAACAACCTGACTCATTCCCGTCACAACATTTTTATCACCGGTAACGATATCAACCTGTTCAGTCAATCCATCTTTCGTATTATATACAGCACTATAAGTCGACAAGGTTACAGAATATGCATCCTGTCCCTTCAAATTGTTATCCAAGCCAGGAACGTTCCAAACGTTTCCTCCGAAATAAACATTGTTCAAATAGATTGATCCTTCGGCTAGGGACTCTCCATTTATGATAAGGTCGGAAAGATCACCCCATTGCGACGAAATATGTTTCCCTGGATTAATCTCCCACGTGCTGACATTACGAAGATATCGCTGATAAATCCTTGTTGAATAAGCGGAATTCTGCCGGTTCTTATCAGTAGGATGACCGTACACGGCAAACTTCATAGCCATGCTGGGATGAATCGTTGTACCGGGTTTCAGTTCATATCTGAAATGAGCATTATCTATGATCTCTACCGGAGTAAAATAAGCAGTCGAGAAACCAACCATTGTCTTAAATCCGGCACTGTCGGTTCCTTCCGTTGTCTCATTTCCGGTCAGGTTATGAAATATGCCACGACAAAAATCATTCACATGTAATCCGGCAAGTTCGCCCTCTTCCAGCTTCAATTTCACGATCTTATTCTCTGTATCGACAGACTCGATCAAACCGAAAGCTATGGCATTCCAAAGTTCACCCGAAACAACGTCGATACGGTTAAACCGTAGTTCAGGTACTTCCAAGAACTCCCATAGTTGAAGGCTACGCATTTCGCCTTCCCCTTTTTCATTTATCCTGGCACCGGAGCCATGAAAGCCGCCTACATAATTGCCAAAGGTAGCGCCTCCTTTAAAGGCGATCGGAAACTCAGTTGAATCCGGCTTGTCTTTACGAAGGAATATTCCTTCACTGTCACTCTGAATATTATCCTTGATAGTTTTTAAAGCAACTCTTTTAGCATCCCCCTCTCCTGTATCCAATGGCAAATACATATCATTTGTCACCGTCCCGGTTTCGTCTAATTCACGAATCAGCTTTCCATCAGTAGATGTTGCAACAGCCAAAGACATTGCCGTATAAAGAGCGACCGTAGTAGGTGAAAATTTCAACGGTGTTGTCGGATTTACCAATATGGCGTTTCTCAAAGAGGTTTCACCTTCCCCCGTTACATCTACCCCATCAATGAGAGCCAGTTCTAAATCAGCTTTACCAACTTCTGTATAGTTATTTACCGATAGCAACATGTAATAATTACCATCTGCATACAATGGTTTACAAAAAGATAGATTCGGGAAAAAGGTCGGATCAAGTTTCGCCTTTCGATATGAAATTCTCGGTTTATTTGCGTAAACACCTAAATACCCCGTCCAATATCTACGGACCAGGTTGTCATATTTCAAAGGTTCAAAAGTAAATGAACGGAAAGTGACAGTTTTCATATCTGCATCTATCCATTTCCCCCAAACTTCTAGCGCAACGGTCCCATTCTCCAACAATAACCGGCACTTTGACGTTTTATTCAAAGTATATTCTGCTTTCCCTTCTTCAACTTTATAAGTATATAGAGGAATGTTTTTGTTAGTAGCAGCATAAGGAGACTGATATACCGTATTCTCCTGCTTATCGTACGTGTCTGCTGTAAACGTATATGCTCCGAACAATTTATCAACCAAATCATCTTCTGCATATTTCAGCATATTCTTTTTAGTCAATCCATAGGAATATTCCAGCTTATCATCTTTTTTATCGATAAGCATTTTTGAAATATTAATCGCTCCGGATTTATTCAGGATTACATCATCCACATTGTAGAATGATAAAACACTTCCCTGCTGTTCAACCATCAAGCCAAACACCCCCATGACAGACTTTATAAAGTCCATCGTCGATATATCCGGAAGGTTCTCCCGTATAGGATAATCCAATAAGAATGCTGTCTGGGAATAATCCTTTTCATTCTCCGGAGCAAAAGAGATAGTCAAATCTATTTCAAAATTCCCAGTCTTAAAAGGATCGTAAATACCAAAACAAATATCACCTGCACCAATGTTTCTATACTCATCAATATCTTTTGATGCACTTTCAAATATATCGAACATAGGAGGCTCACCTTCCTTAAACTCAACAGAAGGAGTGAATATACCGAACTTCCACCCAGTTGCAGCATTATTCGCTTTTACTGTACCTTTTATCCGATATCGTCCACCTAATGGAATTTTAATAAAGGTTACAGGCAATGTGCGATATATAAGGTCATGCAGTTTCTGATGATAAGGAGCATTTTGGTAACTCAAATCAGGTAGAATATCATAACGTTCCCTACCGGAGATCAGATCAGATGTTGTTGTCCCCTTGAGACGGAAAGCCAGATTCTTTGCAACGTCCTCACTCCCATTTGTTGTAGGTAACATCAACCACATTTTTTCGATCACAGATCGATAAGCGTTATTCATGACAAACGACTGCCCAACAATCATATCGAATAATGTAGACACTTTAACTGCTGGCCGTAAATGTTCGGGATGCTGTCTTTGCATTCCGTCTAACTTTGGAACCCATTTTACAAAATCCGTTTCGGTCACACTATAGTCCCAAGGAATCAAACCACTATCCGGAAAAATATCTTTTAGCTTGTAATCATTGAGACTTGTCAACCGTTTATTTCCTCCGAATTTGATCAGAACTTCAATTGTTTTACTGGCAGATTTAACGACTGCAACACCATCATCAAACAGAGTGATACCATCCCTGATTACTTTTGCTGTGTGTTCTACATGTGGGTAGTCACTTTCTACATTCACCTCCGTTGAGAAACCAAACGTCTGAATGTTATGTGCTGTTTTAGGAAGCTGGATAGTATAAGAATATCCCGACAATATCGTTGACATATCAGCAGGCTTACTCACTGCACGATTCAATACGACACCCGATCCACCTTCCGGTAAATCAACCTCTACATTATCAATGAATAGTTTATCTTTCATTCGGTAACACTATTGTTATATCAAAATCCTGCAATGCGGCTTTTGTTCGTTTATACTCTTTTGCTTCAACCTCTACATTCAACCACCCATCAAGAACAGAGGCCTGTACAATAGCACTTTCCTGAATGGCCGTAAAGTCTTCAAATGTTTCCCGGTTCACCAAAGCTGTGAACAGAGTTATTTTATTAACCTGGCTGAATGATAATTTATAAGTCAATCCTCCGATACCGGCCGTTTGAATATTCTCTAATTTCCGGCTGTCCTGATGAATACAGAATTCGTATGAATCTAACTCACCGCTACGGCTAATCCAGCGTAATGTGATATGTGCCCCGTCTCCGGAGAAATTGACAACCTTATTGCTTCCATAGACAACTTCAAAGATTCCGGAAGCGAGAGATACACCGGCTTGCACCACGGACCAGGCAACATTCTTCCGTACCATCCCATTTGACAACGTATCAATAGTGAACAAGGACTTTAAAAGTCCTGATGCATCAAACACAGCAGTGTTAGCTATTGCAGACACTTTTGTCTTCACCCCTTCAATAGTGATATCATACTCCCCTGCTCCTTCCATTATGAAAAGAACCGGATCAAAAACATACTGCGTATCCGTTGGTGCGTTTACTGTTGCCATATTATTTGTTCAATTTTATAGATTCAAACTCCAATCTCATCAAGAAGCCGACACGATCCTTTATGCGTTCAATTGTATCTGGAACCTCTGTTGTATATACATCGGCTTCGGCGCCCGTACGGCAAAGTTGTGTTCCTTCCCTGGCTATTTTACGGGAAACCAAATAAGCAAAAGAATTGCGCTCTGACTGGCTATCGAAAGAGATACCTTTATCAATTACCCACTGCTTTATGATCTGATAAAATCCTGCCGGAACCTTACCCGGCTTACGTCCAGTCTCTAATGTTTCAAAAGCCATACGCCCGAACAATATCCCGCGATTCTCTGAAACATCTGTATGCATGGAGCCAGAAGTACGACCAGAAGCTTTACGCCCGGTACTGTCAATATTAGATATTATTCGTTTCCGAAGATCCTCCAATTCTTCAAATATTATGTTCTGTACTTCTTTCATAGATTACGTTCACATATTCCGGTTATCTCTTTCAATGTCACTTCAAAGACAATGCCTGATGTCACTGCATTGAGTTTATTATATGCAACCTGGTACTTCATCACTCCACCCAAAGGTTCAAAGTATCCCGTTTCGTTCAACTTCACAATAAATCTCATGGCTAATGATTTCATCCGATCAACAACACTGTCATTGTCCTGGCCATTACCATTCA
This sequence comes from Parabacteroides goldsteinii, assembly GCF_015550595.1. Lineage (GTDB taxonomy): Bacteria > Bacteroidota > Bacteroidia > Bacteroidales > Tannerellaceae > Parabacteroides > Parabacteroides leei. The sequence goes on along the minus strand of NZ_JADNBB010000002.1, from coordinate 70,163 downwards.
ACTCGACTTTATCTAAGAATGCCAGCATCCCGTTCTGGTTGTCACGGATATTTCCATTCTTAAAGTCCAGTTCCCCGGAAGCAGGAAGAACATACACGACGGCCGGAAGTGGTGTCCTGTCAATCTCCACATTAGCCAGGGTCCAATCCTCAAAAACGAACGGTACTCCTAGTGATTCAGCAACCTGTTTCAATTTATCCTGTACTGTCATTTCTGTTTACTTATTATTTGGTTCAACCTCCTTTGATACATTCCGTTATCATAGTCGATCTTCATCATTGCATATATCCGTCTCTCCGGCAAATCGAATACTGCTTCATGAGAAATAGACAGACGTTGGGCAATCCGATCGACAACGCCAAAAACACCGTGATCGATTCCATAAAATCCTGCTTTTACTTCTTCCGCCGTCGGATTATATTTGAATGTTTTTTCGTCACGGATTCTCATACGTTCCAGTTCCCGGTAAACAGACAGACCATAGTTGTAGACAGAGATAAAAGGTTTACTCATCACTTCCTTCTCTTCTAACCCTAACAATACTTTTTGAGGAATAAACAGAAGGTCATACCTTGTATTCATGGAGGATAAGTCAATACGTTGGCCGTATGTCAGTTCTGGTATTTTCACCGGAATAAATACAGTCTCCAGCTGATCCCAAAAGTCAATACCTTTTAGCATCAGAATCACATCTTCAATAGTAGTCTTACTCGTTATCTTCATTACCAGTTATATATTGAGTTACCCGTACGCGGGGCAACAAGTCTATACATTCCCATTATCAGCATATCTAAATAGTCCGGAGACCGCTTTATTATACCCTTCATTGCTTCCTTGCTGATGATATCCTTTTTCCGGGTATCCTTATCTACATTCGCTGCAATCAACAGCTGTAGTTCTTCAGCAATGTGTTCCGCCTGATCCGGTCGGCAAATGATCTGCAACTGCCGTTTGTCTATCATCTCAGCTAACTTGTATGCACATTCGGCTTTCAGGTTCGCATATTTATTATTGAATGCAGATGCACCATTCTTAAACTCTTTGATCCCGTTTAGATAGCTCTCCAGATAACTTCCCAAACCATCACTGTCTGCAACTGTCTGGGACCTGCCGACACCACGCGTAACCATGAGCTTTCTCAAATCTGTTTCAATCTCCCGACCAGATGATTTGTCTTTATCAATCTCGATTGAAACCCGTAAGCCTTCCCAGTAACCCGCGACAAAGTGATCTCGTCCTTTCATTGCCAGGTCGGCACTTATAGCCTTCCCGCCGATCAATGCACCGGTATTGGTAAAGCAATCCATCACTGCATCGTAATCAACTAGAGAGTTCGGATCACCGTCATACTCCCAGTTACCCAGATAAAGACGTTGATACGTTACTTTGTCCTCTGTCTGACGAAGGGTATCAACATAGTCCTCTGTTACAAACGGGTTATCTTGTACTAATGCCGGTATGAATGCATACGGTGCTTTGATCTTACCGTCTTTCCAAGGCTTATAAAAAGTCTTGTATAACCAGTTCTTTTTCGGGTTACAGGTTATCAGTATTTTCGACGGGATATTATAGACATCATTCAGGTGTCGACCTGTACGAGTTTTCAACACTTCAAAAGCCAGACCGTTGATCTCTCCGGCTTCCTCTATCCATCCCCCGGTAAACTCTTTCGATCCTAACCGTTCATACATTGGGTCTTTATATGGATAATAAGTCAAATCCAGATAAACGATCTCCGAACCGTTATCGAACTTGATTCCGTCGTTTGTGACACGGTAACCGGTAAACCCGTGATATTTTGCAACTTTACTAAACGTTACCGATACTGAAGCCTGTGAGTCCTTTAGATTGTTACGACCAACAAACCAGCGTGTACCAGGCAAATGAAAGGCACATTGCATCAACCATTCACACCCTAACCAAGATTTTCCACCACCTCCCGCACCGCCGTACAGGATGAATTTATGTTCACTATCCGCTAGATAGTTGTAGGCAAGCCGCTGTTTTAAATTTATCTTCATTCATCAGCTTGCTTTATTAGCTGTTCTACGTTCGGTGTCACCGGCAGGAAATTGAAACCGGTAAACTGTATCTTATTACCGCCCGTTGTCACATCAACTTTTTGAGTTCCGTTTATTCCAAGAAGTTTACAACGCATTTCAATACATCGTTCGATACCGGCCAGATAACGCGGATCGCCCATGTTGATAATTTCCTCTCCCAGAACACGGGTAGAAGATTTCTTTTTACCTTTTGCCGGATCACCCTCACAATCATCTTTCTTCTCAACAGACTTCTTTTTCTGGTCCGTCTTTGATTTCTCCCAGGCTTCCCAATACTCGCGTTCCAGCTTGTTGATTTTCCCGAGTTCTATTGTCAATTGATTATTAACAAAATCCTTCCGGGCCTCCTCAGACTCTTTCAGTATCTCCTTAACATCATTGAATACTGTTACATGGGAAATCGTACGGCCAGTAATGGCAGATACAGACTCCGCAATCTCACGGAATGTATACGCTTTAAAGTAAAGAGGGGCAATCAACTGTTTGTCCTGCTCTTTTTCTCCTGCTTTTCTTGTTGCTGCCATTTGTTAAACCTATATTGTTAAACTATTACTCTTCTTACAAAACCATTGCTTATATATCTCATAAGAGATACGAGCTGTCATAATAGGAGGAACACTCATACCTATCAAATATTCAGGTTTAATATCGGCAAAGTCATAATCTAAAGGATATGAGCCAATGAGACACATTTCTCTTTTGTTTAGACTTCTAGGGATATCATAAAGAGCATTCACACCGGCCCCGCTTGTTAATGTAGGCGCCACATCATCTGAATGAATAATAGGGTTAGAAAACATACTAAGGCGCTTTTCTAGCCGATCTATTACATCTCCAAATGATTTATCAGATTTCCGTTTGTTATTCCATAACATTCTTTGGTATTCGGTAAGATTGTCTGACTGATCGTTCTTATCCATGATTTCTCTAAACAGGATAGGTGTTTCATTAAAGCTTAGCCACAACTTTGAAAAGCCAAGATCTTTCCTTCTACAGATAAAAAATACACGTTCGCGTTTTTGAGGAATGCCCATACTTGCAGAATTAAGAAGGAAGACCTGCACATCATATCCTATCTTCTGCACACGTTTTACGATCTCCTTTGAATAGGCGCGGGCATTACCCTGTATTATTCCTTTTACATTTTCCAGTATAGCAACCTTTGGTCGTAACTTGCAGATCGTATCAATGTAAATGAAAACAAGATCATCCAGGCGCTGCATTGCCTGACCTTCCTTGAAGCGCTTCTTTTTACCCCATGCGTTTTCCCTTTCCCCGGCCATGGAAAATGTAGAACAAGGTGGTGAACCATCCAGAATATCCAAATTATACAATTCGTTAGGTAAATCTTCTCTTTCATTGAACAGTCGAATATCTTCTGTATATAAGTACTTTGGAGAATGATTCCTGTTATATACTCTTGACACCTGTTGATCTAATTCAACCCCTCCGAGATGGTCATAGCCGGCCAGTTTATATCCCATAGATGAGCCACCTCCACAAATAAAAGTGCCAAAGACCTTCAGCCTGTGAGGTTCCATCCCTTTAAAGGGATAACCGTTCTTTATATACCACTCAAATTGTAATTTCATCATTGACATTTTCAAAAAGTAATTTACATACGGCCTTACTGGGATCAGAGTCAATAGTCATTAATGACTCTTTAACTCGTAAATAAGTTTCAGCATCAAACTTCAATATCAGTTCATGCGCGTCTTCCCATTCTTCTACATCAATTTCTCTGTTTTTATCGGAATAATCTTTAGCCTCATTTATCTCTAATTCCCATGCTTCCAGTTCATCAACGCCAAAATCTTTTACGATAGCATCAAAATCAAAGAATGATGTATCAGATGTATGGTTATCCGCTAAAGCTAATGCCTTACGCCGGGCATCTTCTGTCGATAAGTCTTTACGTTTGATCGCAATAAGTTCCGTACCATCACTTTCAATAACACGGACTTTTAAACCTAGCTCCTGGGCCTGCTCATATACACCATTTCCAGCAATGATACAATCATCATTATCAAAAAGGATAGAACGCCCGGCACCACATTCTTCAAGGCTTTTCCGGATCAGACGTTTGTTCTTGTCATCATGGATACGATAGTTATTTCGATCAATCTTTATATTACTCATACATACAGATTTATGTAAAGACAAATATAATAAAAATATCATATTGAATAATATATAATCATTATGATATTTACAAAACACAACTGTTAAGTTTATGGTTCCTTAAATATCATCACATCAAATTAATTTATACCTTTGGAAATTCATACAATAATATTATATGGCTACAATAACTCTCGAAGACCTTATAGAAGAAGGTAACAAAATTAGGAAGGGGATTTCTTATATACCTACATTAGAAAATGAATGGAGGACTTTTGACGCTTATAATCTAAAAAGTATATCAGAATATGAAATTTGGAAAAATAAGACTATCAGGTTTTTATCTTTCAAATTTACAGGAGACAGATGTATTAATGATTTTGAAAAAGCTGCTGAAGATTTTACTAAATCCTATAATTCACCTAGTTTATTTGACAAATTACTAGGAATATTGGAATCATGTCTTGTTATCCCAGAACTCCCAAAAGTTCAAAATGAGAATAATAAGACAGACAATTCTATACATGTCAATGTTAATCAATCTCAAGAACAATCTCAAGAACAGTCTTTAGCTATTGACATCTTCATTGAAGCAATAAAAGATGAGTTAACAGGCAAACAACAAAAAGAGATTAAAGCAATCATAGAAAATGAATCTGATCCTGTACAAGCTAAAAATAGACTTATAGATAAGATTAAAAGTTTTGGTTCTGATGTTGCTTCAAATGTTATTGCCAATATTATAACAAACCCTGCTATATGGGGGAATTTTTAAACGACCTATTTATAAATTATATACAAATAAAAATGAACGAATCAATTACAAAACAGGCTTTACCGTCAGAAGAATACATAAAATTGTTGGGAATTGCTCTATGTGTTTTCAATTCAAATAATGCTTTTGTCATTGAAAATATTCTAAATAATAAAGGAAAACATCAATATGATTGGTATGATTTAATTGATACAACATCAGGATCTAAGATGATGAAATTTGCAATCAAAAATACAATTACAGAAAATTCAGATGATAAAATAGCTAATTTATTTGAAGAACTATGTGATAAGAGGAATCGAATTATTCATGGTTTTCAGATAACATCAAACGGAGAGCAAATATTAGCAACAAAAGAAAAAGAAACAAATAGACAATTTATTATTACAGAAGACTATCTTATAGATTTTATTAAAGAAAATGATTGCTTGTCAACAATGCTCGATGAATTTAGGAGCTTTAACCCAAACTGCAATCATAAATAAATTTTCACTATTATCAACACACCGAGATAACAAAATTAAAATACTGCACATTATGGCAAACTATCGTATTTCTTTTTATCACAATGGCGATTATTACAAATTCGACAGATCGCTTGGCCCATCACCTAAAGATGGATACATTTTTGAAATCGCTTATAGAAGTGAAATTAGATCATATATGGAAAGACATGGACTAAAAGGTAATTATGAAAGTCCTTATGTCGAGGCAATATAAGAGGCTGGGTAAACTCTGCCTCTTATATTTACTACCATTAAAGCATTATTCACAAAGTCCATGAAAGATTGACATACACGCGTATCCACCCTCTGGCCCAAACATATCCAATGTGGCATTTTTGTCAGAAACATACTTGAAAACTTCCTCTGCCATCGCGTACACTCCATTTTTGCAAAACCGTTTAGGAATAGTATCAATCGCAAAAAACGATCTGCCTACATACTTTTCAGCATCAATCAATCGTTGTTTCATAAGCTCATCTTTTAGTAACTCCCTAATCTCTACTTGCCGACACATAACACAAGGAAAACAGCCAACGCGAGAAAAACCTTTGTAATAAAGTGGATTAGGCTTCTGTTCAGCATTTAGAATACAGTCAATTACTTCCTGGGCAGACCAGTTGAATATAGGACGAATAACAGAAGCATCATATTTAGAACACCACTCCCTAACTTCTTTGCCCCGATATGTTTCCTTTCTGCCACTTCCATTCGGCTGGAAGTAGGATCGGAAGTACATACATTCCGGTTCCATAGCAGCACGAACAGAACTTTCACGTGCTCTAATCCCTTGAATGATAATACAGCTCTCTTTTAAGGAGAGAAGATAATCAATCATAGGTTTTATCTTTAGTTCGATAGTGCAAAATCGCCCGATAACCGAGGGGAAACGTTTCTTTTTCTTTGCTAATTCCACAAAGCCTAATTCAGGTTTGAGTGTAGTTAATTTGATACTCATCTGCTGACAAACATTTGTTATATGCTGGTATGTATCCGGATGTTCCCAGCCTGTATCGCAAAAAACGGCTTCTATCTTATCTGCTCCGTATCGGTTTGCGGCTTGGATCAGGCAAGCTTGGCTATCCTTACCGCCAGAGAAACTGACTATTATCTTCATGGTTTACTCATTTTTAAATTAAAATACAAGATAATCATCCTTATCATTGTCAGCAGGAGAATCAATCGTCTTTCTGTCATTATTTATTTCTGCCTGAATTTTTTCAAGCATAGACCTCGCATCCCATCTATCAATAGGAGCACAATTATAAACTTCTGCCCGATCCCGCGCTACTTCTTCTGTGATTGGATTAATAGCATAGATGGCAGCATGATTCAGGAACCGAGTAAATGCTGGCTGCATTTTCGTTTCCGGAACATCTACCCGGAGGAAATTATTCCCTGCTATGCTTTGTTCACTACATTTGCCTGCTATCCGGTTATGTCCGAATAATTCGACAATACACCATAAATTGAAATTCTCATTTGTTTCCATATCTACTATTTTATAACTTTTCTTATATTTGCTAAACCGAACCGTTAGCTCAGCTGGTTTAGAGCGCTGCCTTGACAGGGCAGAGGTCGCCGGTTCGAATCCGGCACGGTTCACTTTTTAAATATTATTTGTATAAGTTGCCAACATTATATACTACATGAAATATCTTTGTAAAGAAGATAATACATTTATGTTCATTTTAATGTCGACTTAACACTTAATTTTCAATTTTTTCGCGTTTGTTCGCCTTGCAAATAAGGTGAGCAAAAGTTCAGTCCTCTTCTAATTCCGGTATCGGCATCCAATGCGTTACTACTCCAAAAACCTTATAGGCATTTTCTCCGTAAATTACAAACCCGATATTATTGTCGCAATAATAAGCTGTAGATTTGCTTCCATATTGGCTCCTTACCAAGACGATATTTTGATCACATGGTAACCCTTCCTTAACGCTTATCCAGGGAGACTGTTTGGTACCATCTATAAAACCCTTCGCATATACCTGTCGAAGATACACTTCGATTACGGCTGGTTGGTTTATTCGGTTAGCCAATTGGCTTGCTATATCTTTTAGTTTCATCTTTTTTATCTCCTAATTGCCTGATTTCTTCTTTTAAAGCATCCATGTTATCTTCAATGTACGCCTGGACTTCCGCATTACATTTCTCATTGTTGTATAGCCACATCAAGTATGTAGCCGGAACATTTGCCATTTTCTCACCCTTATATTTTCCCCAGGGCATAAGGGAGTTATCTTCAAGTCTCATATTTATTTCTATTGCTAGTATATACAATTTTAAACCGTCTTCTCTATCGAATGTGCAAATCAAATGAGTTTTGTTATTCAATCTTTTTTGAATATAGCTGTCAATATTTCTACCAAAAACAGGAACATATTTCATAACAACTTAATATTTACGCCGTCAACCTTCGACGGATCAGGTTCATATTCTTTTTCACAAGTTCAAGTATCTGATTATGATACTTTGTATTATTATTTCCATGCCCATAACATTGATTGACCGTCATAGTCGTTAAATTTATTTCGATTGTCTCAATGTGTTTATCTCCAATTCGAGCGGAAAGAACAAGGGAATTAGTCTTTTTATAATACTCATTTGTAAATACACAGTGATTCAAAGCATCCCCTTCTTCTTTAAACTCTTCAACACTACGTAGTACACGTACCACTACAACACCATCATTGAATTGAACATCAAAGAATTTACCTTTCTGTTCTTGATATTTGAGATTGTCTTCCTTCATCTTTTCAAAAAGTCGTTTCCGTCGTTGTTCTGCATAAATAGCTTTTTCACGATCAAAGGCAGCTCGTTCTTTAGTCAATTCGCGATTCCGCTTATTCATATACTCATCATGAGCATTTCTTAAATTAACAGGACAGACATAGTGAGCATTGCGTAGATCCTTTTTGTAGTAACTGAGTAACATCAAATAATCAAGCCACATTTTTGCATCTTTCACAAGATAATGATTACGCATACATATTTTTATCGATGGCCAGTATCTTTTTATTTCATCATCATACCCTGCACACATTCTACGGAGCAAATCAAACTGACAGGCTTTAAGTAATGTTTCAGCTTGGTTATTTGTACTGATCAGATGAAAGAAGTTAAAAGGGAAAAAGCCATACATTTTACCTTTGAATCCGTACTTTCTCCAAACAGAAAGATATTTTCGAACTGGATAACATGCGTCGCATCCAACATTGTAGGCATGTTTATCTCTACCTCTCAATTCCATATCACTATCAAAACACCACGCATCATTATAATATTGATGTGTATTAGTAAGTTTTGCAAATGTTTCAAATCTACCATCAGGCAGGAGCCATCGCTGGACAACTTCCGCAATTTTATATTGTGCCTCACAACCAAATTTGAATTCCTTCTTAATCATAAAATAACGGAATACTTGAAATCCCTGGCATGTTGTTATGATACAGAAATACTCTGCTTGAAAATCATTTTTCCTCGTAGTTGTTTCGATCTTCAATTTACTTCCACAATTAGGACAGATATCAATTTCGCCATCTTCAAATTTCATTGTATCAGGAAAAACTTCACTACAATGAGTACAAGTAATAATACCTTTTTTCAATCGAAGACCAATACGATCAACGACATTTTCAATAGCCCATTGACGATGTTTCTCAGTAAATTTCGGTAATTGTGCGCTCAGTTTAACTACCAGCTTTTGTAATTTTGTTTTTGGCTTCATGGCTTAATCAAATAAAGATAATTGTAATTTGCTTTCTTCTCTCTTACCTCTCCCCCGCTTAACAGTGGAAAAAACAGGCCGTTCATATTGTATCGACAACTGTTCCACAGTTTGAACCTCAGGAACCTGTTTGCTACTTACAACCCGGCTTTTAACTGAATTACCTATTCTAGCATTCACTTTGATATTTTCCTCTTCGTAATAGTGTATAGCTAAGCCGAACACTTCATTATCAGTCATTACCACCTCATTACCGCGCTTCCGCGCTTCACCTAAAATATAGCGGCAACATTCATCAACGCTCTTCTTTGGGTTTGTAAACTTCGGAGCGAATAGTGTGTCCTCTGCTGCCCGCTGTTTCAAATAATCAGCGATTACTTCATTAAAGCTTTTTGTTCTCATAGGATATTATTTTTTAGTTTAGTTATCTTCTACTTTCTCCGTTCAACTCAATCAGGTTGAACATTTCACCACGTCGATCACGGATATAATCACCGTATTTGCGCTCGACGTCTTTAGGGTACAGGTTCGTTGTGACATAAGTTCTCAATCCGTACTGTTGCCAATAGCTGTACCGAATGTGAAATATATGCTGCATCACATTCAACTCATTCCCGAAATATTTTGCCGGGATCGGTTCACGGCCGAACTCGTCGAAACACATATCAACCGGGCCCAATGAAGACCATCCGGCATTATCCAGATACCGGCTCAAATCTCCGTGCATTGTATATTCTGTCGTAATCCGGCTACACACATACACTCGGAACCCCCTTTGTAAAGTTTGCATAAACCTGCTGAAAATATACATCAACGTAGATTTCCCGGTACCGACCGGACCGGCTAACCACAAACCTTTTTGGATATCGAGCGATCCCGGTTGTTTCAGGAAATACAGAAACAGGGAATACACGATCGCTCTGTTTCGCTCGTCGATTACAAATGTGCCTTTGGAATAGTGATCTGCTACCCGAAGAAACAATTTCTTATAGGCCGTTAGGTCAATCTTATTTTCCGGCGTATCCGTTACCGGACGCTGGATTGTTTGTCTTACTTCCTGTACTCCTTGCATCTCGTTTAATTTTTTCGTCTAAAATCCATTTGTTTGCTAAACTATCCCAGTCAGTAACCTGTACGCCGGTTCCTTTACGCCAGCCCTGGGAATTGTAATGAGAGAAAAATAACCGTCCCTGGTTCTCCCAATCAGGCAATAAGCTGCCGGAAAAGAATTTTAATACATCGTCCAGTACTGGAGGAATAAATTCTTTCTTTGCCCTACTGGATTTCTTTTTCGGCTTTTCTTCCGGAAAAGGCAAATTGTTTTCATGGGGGATTATAGGGGGTATATTATTACTTGTTTTATTTAGTTTATTTATAGGGGTCTGGTTAGGTATCAGATTAGGTGTTAAGTTAGGTGTCAAGTTAGGTATTAAGTTAGGTGTCAAAATTTGATACCTTGTTTTATCTTTTTGACCTTTTCCACCGGAAATAAATTTAATCAAACCAATCTGAGATAACCGGTTCCTGGCTGTTTTCATTGTATTCAATGACACTCCCACATTTGCAGATGTTCTATCATCCGAATGCGTCCAGTTATCCACCCAGCCTAAACGATTTGCTGTTTTTACCAAGTAAAAATACAGTCTCGTTTCACAGCAGGAGAATTGCCATTGCTCATCCAATTCCCAAAACCGATTTATTAATTCAATATAATTCATCGCTCAATACCTAAATAGTTCTTGACCTCTTTCATAAACTCATTCAATGACCGGCAGACAACGTATTTATTGCCTGCCGCCTCCGCTACCCTCTGCCAGTCCTTCTGCGAATCCTGCTGCGTACCTTTCTTATACTTCATCTCTATGCAAAGGCTACCGTGACCACCTTTTGGAAAAAGTAAAATAAGATCAGCAACACCAGCCCGGACACCCTGCCTTTTGAGATTGGCCGCTTCTATCTTGTTACGCCGGCCACCGTTCGGAACAGCGAAAAGAAGCAGTTTCAATTTTGGAAATTGTAGATTGAACCACTCTATACATGAAGATTGCAGACCTGCCTCACCTTTCATATTGCATTGCTGAATAGTGCACCATCCAGACGACGATCGAACGGAGACGTGCTTGTTTCACTTTTCTTGATTCCTGATTTAGCAGACATTTTCAAAATCATTGCATCGACAGTTTTCTCCGGTACCTGATCATCTGTCCCGGTTACATCGTTTGCTATGTCTTTCTTTGTCTGAATAATATCCCATATCGATTCATCAATTGTATTTTTTCCAAGGAAGTAATAACAATTCACACTATTCTTTTGACCGATACGATGCGCTCTATCTTCCGCCTGCTCGCAGTCGGCAAACGTCCACGGGAACTCAACAAAGGCAACACGGCTACTAGCTGTCAATGTAAGACCTACCCCTGCCGATTTATAATTACAGATGATAAGGTTACATTTCGGATCATTCTGAAACCGATCAACGGCATCCTGTCGTTCCTGGCTGGTATTGTCTCCAACGATGGTAACTGCATTAGGGAATACTTTCTTTATCTCCTGTACAACCTCTTTAAGAAAGGCAAAAACAATCAATTTTTCACCGGAATCAATTATGTCCTGGATAAACTCTACGGCTGCCGATATTTTTCCTCTAGCTGCAATTTGTCGGAGTTTCTGCATTTGTACCATCACTTTACCACGTTCGGCCCGTCGTAACTTTTCATCATCAGCATTTTCATAAGCAGCCAGATAACTAAGCAGATCATGTTCTGCATCCTGATATTCTTTTCTGTTTGTGATATCCACATTCACGACCTGACGCATCTTATCCGGCAGCTGATCCAAAACCTTTGCTTTCTCCCTCCGGAAGAAACCGGTATTCCATAATCGCCAGTTTAGCATCTCCAAATTACTTGCCTGCCGTGGCCCCTGCATAAAGTTTGCTTCAAAACTCTTATATCCTCCAAAATCATCCAAACGATTCATAATCTTTAATTGCTGGATCAGGTCACCCGGACCATTGATCGAAGGTGTTCCAGTGAGCAGGAAACGATATTCCTTTCCCTGGCATAACTTGTAACAAATCTTTGATTGCTGTGTCTTACTTGACTTACATCGGTGGCTTTCATCAATGATCACACACTTAAACAAACTGGCTACCGGCTTTAGCTTAATCGACCGGGTTACACCACCGGCAAAGTCTTCAACAAAAAACTTTTTCAATGATTCATAATTCGTAATGAAAACATCACAGCACCCCATTTCGTAATACCGGTGCCAGTTGTTTTTATTCCGATCATCAAGGATAATCGCATCTTTTCCAGTGAATTTCTTCCATTCCCGTTGCCAGTTGATCTTTAGACTGGCGGGACAGATCACCAATACCGGCCATGTTTTTGCTATAAAAGATGTACCGATAGCCTGCAATGTCTTTCCTAAACCAGGTTGATCCCCGAAAAAACACCTCTTTTTCTGTAAAGCATAGGCAATACCTTGTTTCTGATATGGGAAAGGCTCTATCTTTAGCCCATGCGGTGAAAGTAATTCCAGCATCGGAGGAAGCGTATAGTGAACGTCCGGTCTTGAAGCCTGAGCTCCTTTTTGTACGCTTTTCTCATAGCCTTTTTTCACAGCCCAGTTAGCAAAAATGTCGACATAGGCCTTTTGAGTATATTTTCCAGGTGGATAAAAACTTTTAGGTATCACCCACATATTTAGTTTGCTGTCAAACTTCCGTCCAGGAATACGTTTGACAACATCAATCATAAGCGGATGATACTTAAATTGCAGGAAATAATTCTTTTCGTCTTCTTGGATTAACATGCTGCTGCTGTTGCAAGAGGTTGATTTTTCGGTTTACGTCCTCGCTTCGGTTTCTCAACAGTGATCGGAGTAACTACTCCGGTATCCGTATCTACCATTTTTCCGGCTTCAAACGGAGCGTCCGGTACTGCTTCAAAGTCTAGCGTCGTTTGAGTTATAGCAAATTTTTGATTGAACAAATATTCTTTTACTTCATAAATCACTGCCTGTACAGCCAGGTTCAATTCATTAATGTAAGGATATTCAAATTCACTATCCGATGATTCCAACGCCTGAGCAGGAGAACTGAAATCAACTGAACCACCAATTTGAAGATACCGTTCACCCATCAAAATGACCGTATCGGTACTACTATCATTCTTTCCCATTTTGATACCGTAAACATCAGCATTCTTAAAATCATCGTCGTCACCAGTCAGATTATCCATTCCAACAATCGCAGCTCGCTCACTTACTTTATCGGATTCTTTCATTTCTGTGAGAAGAATAAAATGAGGAATCAGTTTCTTGAAAGCATTTGTACAATCAATATGTGCCGGTATCTCAGACTTAACAACAATATCCTTGTCACCCTCCGGACGGAACTCCGTATAAGTTACTGTCAACTGACGACCATTCAAAACGGCCTTTTTAATTTTAGGTTCTCTTTCTTCCATACTATCAACGAATTAATGTGTTATACTTTTCCGGGCATGTGGTCATTACTATTGCTGAACCAATCACTAACCGGATTAATTTCTTCGCTTTCAACAACCTTCTTTCAGTGGCTTTTACTGATTTAATCAAAGTCTGTTTAGCGGTTTCACTCTCATGTTCATGGGCGAGATTCCCAATCTTAACCTGTTTTTCCATCCTAATACCTTATATGTTCATACCTGTTTGTAAATGAGTTGAAATATTGATCGTCCGGAGACGGTAATCTTATACCGAATTCGCTAGCGGCATCCGCCTGTACTTTGTTGAGAAATACAGTCATTTCAGCCGTATTAAGTTTCGATGTAGTCCGGACGACAATTTCCTCTTTACCATTAATGAATACATTTCGCCAAAGGAACTTTTTACAGTAATATTCATATACATCTTGTTTCAGTGTACCTGTTTCATCTTCTATACAAGTAAGCCACATCCACATGAGGGCGTTTTGGTCAACAGTGCGTTTCTTTACTTTTTTCTTTATTTCAAGCGTATATTCACCGTTGACAACAAGATTAAAGAGAAGCTCGATCGGCTGACCTAGCCACTTGATTACTCCTTGTTCCTTGACAAATCGTGTTTTCATATTTCAGCAAAAATCTTTTTATCAGTGATTAGTTCCCGGTTCAATTCGAGAAATTCAATAAACCTTTCACAATGCCGGGTTAATAGTGTTCGGCTCTGTTCGTGGTCATATTTATAAAGTTCCGGAAATTGAGCACCGGTAATGAGTGGTGTCCGGCTTGTACCTCCTTTCAAATGATAAGCGGTGTATTCAAAAGAATCAATGTCTTTGACTAGTCCGGAAGAGATAAGGCAATAAGGATACACATGTCGTTGCCAACCTTCTGAGTACTTTCCAAACTCATACCGGGAAGTTGTCTTAATATCGTACACCCTATTTCGGTTCAGTTCATCAATATACCCGTACAACTCTACGGTCCCGTATTTTGTAGGAAGAACGGCTTTAACAAACAACTGACTAACTGATCCATGAAAGTATTCAGCAGCTTTACAACAGAAGTGATATGAAAATAAAAACGTTCTGTTGTTGTATGTCGCTGTAATTGTATCACTATTGATATCTTCCACTATCTGAGTTTTGACAGGCTTGTTGTGGATAAAGTAATCAACAATATCATTGAATGCTGTACCCTTATCCGCGGGTTCTGAATCGAACGGAACCCGGTTAATACTGTCAAGTAGAGACTGTTTCATTTCAGTCTCTATCTCTTCATACGTCTTTTTATACTCATCTGTCTCTTTGTCTCGATTGAAAAAACTCTCAAACTCACGATCAACATGCAGATACTTTTCAAACTGATCTAAAAGAGACGGGTAGAATTTATACTTAGGCTGTTGCTGCGGCATCGGCTGATTCATACTTCTTAGTTAATTTATTCAACTTTAATCCCAGGCTATTACATTTATCCCGGATCATCAGACCGGCTTTCAGTTTGCTATCCCAAATATGTTGTAGCTTTCCCATGTTTTCAGTGACACCGTTAGCGGTATCAGCATCAACAATCAATTCTACATTTTCCTTTACAACATCAATCAAAGCCTCATAATCATTACTGATATCTGCCTGTTTTTTTAAATAAGTCTGATAGCTATCGAATATACTTGATAAGAAAATGTTTTGTCCGGTAACATTGCCAGAAGCATCAATAATGATTGGTATCTTCTGCATGGGCGGGAGATTACATGTATTCTTTGCATAGAATTTCTCTGTAGGTGACCAGCTAATCGTGCGTTCACTTCCAATCGCTTGCATGTAACCAACCAAATCGAGTTCTTTAATCAGGTCCCCCGCAGATGATCCACCAATCTCCGGACGGACAATCCGGTTCTCTCCATCTTTCTCCTCCCGTTCATGGGCGACAAAAATCAAATTCTTTCCCATCATTGAACACTGAGAAAGAAAATTGATAAACATTGTCTTACGAACTCCATAGCCTTTTAAAGAAAGGGAGCCATCACGCTGGCCCATCTTCGGATCGTTTTTAATAATATAGACAGACATAAAATCCAACATCTTCCCGGCAGTATCAATAACGATTGTTTTAAATGGAGATAAATCTTCCTGCAATGCCTCAATCACCATGTCCCAATTTTTCACCTGTAACGTCGGACACTGAAAAGCGCCATTCACACGCTTTACACCTCCATCAAAATCCAATAATACCGGAGAAGGAGTAGACAAACCTAATGTTGACTTACCAAGACCTGGCTGTCCGTAGATCAGCGCTTTGATTGTTGTAGAAACTTCCAGTTCGGAAGGTTGTTTGAATAAACTCATAGCTTGAAAATTAATTTGTTAGTAATATTATTTAGTATTCTCTTTTTCCTTCAATTGTTTTTCCGTCACGACGACCGATACTCCAAATACACACGCCCAGAAAAAGACATTTCCAGGTTCCCATTTATCTGCGTTACACACAAGAAATAAGCATCCGAAAGACAGGAAAAAGAATAAGAATGATAATAGTAGTTTCATATAGTATTCCTCCTTAGTTGTTTTTGCAGTAGTTTAAAATCCATCTTCAATACATCAGACAACCGAAATAAATAATGTTCATCACGGCTGTTTCGTTCTTCTGGTGTTATCAATCCCCGTTGGATATACCGGAATACTGTCTGATAACTTATACCGTGAATTTTTGCGACCCATGAAGCAGGTATCAAAACACTATAATAGCGCTCATATACTTCTGCTTTTGCCTTTTCTGACAGCAATCCAGATACTACAGTCTCTAAATCACTTTGCGTCATTTGAATTATTTGATTTATTTGCATCACGCAGCCATATAAAATTCAACTTCATTCCTTCTCACCCTCCTAACTCGGCATGTTAACTGTTCTGTTCCACTCAATGTTGAAAGAAAAAGGATTAGTAAACATGAAGCCATTAATTGCCGGGCATCCTTTAGGTTAAATTCAACTCCGTATATCAACCGGAAGAATTCTTTTATCAATCCAATCTGGGTAGTTACACCCAGTTTAGCCATTGCCGATTTAATTTGATTTTTTTCGGTATGTTCCGATACACAGCGCTTATCGGCAGCAATCTTTACAACCTCATGTTCGGCCAGGTAAAGTACTGCATCAGTTTCCGAAGCGGTAAGCGGAATCATATCTGTGCAAGTTTTCTTTTAAGTTCCTCCGCCATCTTTTTGCGTTGAACAACTTTTGGTTTTAGATATGCGACAGCCTCACACAATACTTTGTATTCGGCATCATACCATTTCTCTTCATCAGGGCCTTTCTCATGTTTCATCATAGTATTAAATGTCTGGTGTGATACACCAGCTAGTTCACATATGGCCTTTTTATCTCCGTACTGTTTGTTTATACGGATAAATTCAATTGCTTCTTGTGTAGTCATAATTAATTTATTATTGATTTGATGTGGTCAACCGGGAGTCGAACCCGGTAACAAGCCTGGCAGAAAAATGAATATATTGTCAAATAATTTTGTTTACTCCGCTATACTTGTGACCGCCTGCTCTAGGTTGGTGTTCTCTCCTTCATATCGCAGACTCATTTAGTGGGTTATTTACTCGTAACCAGCGTGCCTACACGCCTTAATGGTTACATATCATATCTCGTAGTACGTCAAAGATCGTTTTCAATGTGGACGGTGCCGGTATCGAACCAGCCTCTTTACATCGTGCGCACTCTGTAATGTTTCATCCCAGATTACTGACCGCCCGTGTGCCGGGATTCTCACCCGGCTGAACCTTATTTTAGTCAATCATTAGCCAGCTTCACAGCGGTTTTCTACTTTGGCAAATTTGTTTCCTATCAATGTATATCCAATACCAAAAATTTCATCGACAACAAATGCATACAATCCAGCAAACTTCTTCGTGTTTATTGCCAATGTTTCAGTTGAATAGAATTTGTCTGAATAGACAACCTCATAATCCCGATCGGCACGTTGTACATGGACTGAAAAATATTTCTGGTTGGTGAATATTGCTATTGTGATTTCCGTTCCGAAACATTCACATTGTACCACTTGTACCATCTTTAAAATATCTCTTAATTCATTCATGGCTACCTCCTTCCTACACCCAGAAATCAATGATGTACTGAACAGCCTCTACTTTGCTATCAACGTTATACTCTCTGCATGCTTCTTCTTCTGTCATGCTTACTAAAGTTTCAATTTCCGCTTTCATTAGTTCAATCTTGTTACTCATATCGTTTACTTTTTTATCAAATTGACTATATCAGGTTATTTACTTTTCTTATATTTGCTATTTACTTTGTATTGTGATTATTGTTTGTTGTTAATCACATTGCAAATATACTCAATTGAGTTTTACAAATAACTCTTTTGAGGATTTTATTTCTTGAAATTGATATTATTTAACACTCAATTGAGTTATGACAATACAGGAAAGAATTCAAACTATTGTAGATAAGCTATTTAACGGAAATAAAAACCAATTCGCAAAAGCGATAAATGAACCGCCCACTAGCGTAAACAATATATTAGGAAGTAGACAAAGTGTTCCTTCTGCTAAATTCTTAGAGAGCATAATACACTCAATTGAGAATATAAATGCATCTTGGTTACTAGCAGACATAGGGAATATGCTAACTGAACAGAAAGAAGAAGCAATCCCTATCCAAAACGAATATCTTATGATGGTTCCGCTGGTCAACCAATATGCACAAGCTGGCTATATGATGGGTTGGGCTGACGTAGCCTACATTGAAACACTTCCTAAAATCCCGTGGATTGTTGACAAAGAATATAAAGGTAAGTACATCAGCTTCGAAGTCAGAGGTGACAGCATGGATGACGGTATGAAGCACAGCTATGAGCAAGGGGACATTTTGCTTTGTCGAGAAATTGGTTGTGATTACTGGAAAAGCAAATTACATATCAACGCATGGGATGCATTCGTCATCGTACATAAGACAGATGGTATTGTACTCAAACAGATTGTTGACCATGATGTTGAGAAAGGAATAATTACCTGTCATTCCTTCAATCCGATTTATCCAGACTTCACGGTGGACCTCAGAGATATAGCGCAACTATTCAATGTGGTCAAACAACAAAAGAATAAGTAAAACAATATGAGAAAAAACATGACATAGAAGTGCCTAAATAAAAATCACTAATTAAACATTTCACAAAATGAAGAAAACATTTTTACTATTACTGACCATTATTGCATTATCTAGCTGTGTCACTAGAAGCTATTATGTTGAAACAGGAAGTATTGATTATAGTCAATACACAAAAGAAGGATTTTTTATGACAGAAGCTTCATCCGTATCATTCAACTATGAACCAGTAGCATCTGTATATACTATTATATATAGTGGAGAGGACAAAGAGTGGGCAAAAAAACACAAGTCGAAAGAAAATCCATTTCCATCCAATCGCAGAAGGGCAACATACACAGATGGTATAGATGCCATATATAAAGATGCTGTCAGCAAAGGTGCAAACGGCATTATTGGTCTTAAATATCATGCAATATACGACGGTATATACCTTGATTATATCTATGTGGAAGGCATGGCTATTAAAAAGAAGTGATGTGATGATTAAAATACTAAATACATTACTGTTATTGTTCCTTTTTGCAGGATGCGAAAAAAAGGAGTCCATAGAAGTTGAAAAAACGATCGATATCATGACTCTAACTCCAGAACAAAGGTTAGAAAAAGCACAAAATGTAATAATCGAATATTCCAAGAATTATTATCCAATTTATTACAATCCTTTAAGTTGGAGCGAGTTGATAGAAAGTAAAACCCCTAACAACGGTACTACTTATTGGGATATAACGCATGAATACGTTGTTAAGAAAAAAGAAGACAATACTAAATACCTAATAAAAAGAAAATATTCACTAGACAAGTCAATAACAAAAGTTGCAGGATTTACTCATCAAGGTGAATATATACTATAAGTAGATGCAATGCTTTATATCTCCTATATAAAAACTAAGAATATGTTAGCGAACGAGAAGATTACAGAAAACAGGATTATAACCGACCGGTTCCTGGCTATCATGTACCAGCTGATCGGATTAAGGAAAATAAAAACAAAAAAACAATTTGCGGAGTCCGTCGGCCTCGCATCCTCTAACATATACCGTATGGAGATTGAAAACACAATGAATGTACCCTTGTATGCTATTCGCATGGCATACGAGCGGTACAATATAAATCTTGAATATATATTTACTGGAAAAGGAAAAATGTTTAATGAATAACCGCTCTATTGCCATCTGTTACGGTCAATACACACGTTCAGAGGACAAAGAACATCACTGCTGGGTCAACAACCGTTGTCCGGGTTGGGGATGCCGTAAACTTAATGCAATCGGTCCACAAAATTCATGTCCGGCTAGTGCTTTTAAATTTTGGTACTCATTTGGTAAGTTTACAAACAAAAAAATGAAGTTCTGGAAAGTCGATAAGGAAGAACTACTCAAACAACTAGAAAGGGAAATAGAACGTTTTGATATTATCGAATGCCCTGTATTCAATATTGATAAAGCTAAAGCAATGATAGCATCATTTCCGGATACAATACACATCGACGGAGATAAGTATGTATTATTGGAAGATTCCAAAACAGGAAAAGTACTAGGTATCTCACATTGGGATGATCCAGACGATTATTTAAATATGGATGATTACGAAATATAAATCAGCATTCCTATTTTCATTAAAAAACACATTTTGTTCCAAAATACGTTCCAACAGAAAACAAAAAAGTCCTACAAACCTTTAGTTTATAAGACTTCTTATTTTTCAGTTGTGACCCGGGAGGGATTCAAACCCTCGACCTTCAGAACCGGAATCTGACGCTCTATTCACTAAGCTACCAGGCCAAAGACGATGCAAAAGTAAATATAATATCGCAGGAAAGCAAATGTAGCGGCTAAGAGTTTTTACAATCTTTCTTTTTCTGCTGTACAACACATGTTTTGATATTTTGCAATCTTCATTGCCATATATCCTGCCATTTTGCAAATAAAAAAGGCTTCTGCATTGCTATTTTACCATTAATAATTATCTTTGCCACGCATATTTTACAAACACAAAGCACAACAAGTATATGAGCTATTTAATTAAACCTGCAGGATACAAAGCTTTGCTTAACCTATCCCAGACAGAAATGGGGATTAAGAAAATCAAAGACTTTTTCCAGCAAAACTTATCTTCCGAACTACGGCTGCGCCGTGTTACGGCACCTTTGTTCGTTCTTAAAGGGATGGGAATCAACGATGACCTGAACGGGACTGAACGTGCCGTGACTTTCCCGATCAAAGACCTGAACGACTCAAAAGCCGAAATTGTACATTCACTGGCCAAATGGAAACGTCTTACCCTGGCCGACTATAATATTGAAGAAGGCTACGGAATATATACCGATATGAACGCTATCCGTTCGGACGAAGAACTGGGTAACCTACATTCACTGTATGTAGACCAGTGGGACTGGGAACGGGTTATGAGCCCCAGTGAACGCAATATCGAATATCTGAAAGAGATCGTACGGCGTATTTATGCCGCTATGGTTCGCACCGAATATCTGGTTTACGAAATGTTCCCGAACATCCGACCGGCACTTCCGCAGCAGATTCATTTCATTCATTCCGAGGATTTATTGCAAAAATATCCTACCTTTACACCGAAAGAACGGGAAGACGCTATTTGCAAGGAATACGGAGCCGTATTTATTATCGGTATAGGATGTAAACTGAGCAACGGAGAGAAGCATGACGGACGTGCCCCGGACTACGACGACTGGTCGACTGTGGCTGAAAACGGCCAGACCGGACTGAATGGCGATTTGCTGGTTTGGGACGATGTGTTGAACCGCTCGCTTGAATTATCGTCTATGGGTATCCGTGTGGATAAAGAAGCTTTGGAACGTCAACTTAAGATCTCTAACGCCGAAGAAAAAAGAGAACTATACTTCCACAAACGCCTACTGAGCGGCGAATTGCCCCAGAGTATCGGTGGTGGTATCGGACAAAGTCGTCTGTGTATGTTCTATCTGCGCAAAGCACATATCGGAGAGATACAGGCAAGTATCTGGCCGGAAGAAATGCGTCAGGAAGCCCGTGCAGCAGGAATGCACTTGATATAATATAAAACTATGGATGTAAAGATCGAAGAAAGCTGGAAAGAACGGTTAGCTCCTGAATTTGAGAAAAGTTATTTTAATGAGTTGATCAACTTTGTAAAACAGGAATACCGTCAGGGAGCCGTATATCCTCCCGGACCTTATATCTTTAATGCTTTTGAACATTGCCCTTTTGAAAAGGTAAAAGTGGTTATACTGGGACAGGATCCTTATCACGAACCGGGACAAGCACATGGGCTTTGTTTCTCGGTGCAGGACGGAACGCCTTTCCCTCCTTCGCTGATCAATATATTCAAAGAAATAGAAAGCGACCTGGGCAAACCGATGCCCAACAGTGGAAATCTGTTGCGCTGGGCTGATCAGGGCGTGCTATTACTGAACGCAACTCTGACGGTTCGTGCACATCAGGCCGGTTCACACCAGAACAGAGGATGGGAGGCTTTCACCGACGCCGTTATCCACAAACTAGCCGAAGAACGCAGCCATATCGTTTATATCCTCTGGGGATCATACGCACAACGGAAAGGAGCTTTCATCGATGCTTCACGCAATATGATATTGAAGTCAGCACACCCTTCACCCCTTTCGGCTTATCGCGGCTTCTTCGGAAACAAGCATTTCAGTAAAGCAAATGATTACCTGATAGCGACAGGCCAGACACCTATCGAATGGTAACAGACTATGCAATATAAAAGAAAAGGCGATGAAGATCATTCATCGCCTTTTCTTTTATATCTAATCTTATCGGTTATTAATACCAGCTTTGTCCTTCACGTACATTACTGCTCTGGTTATACTTCAGGTCTTTCAACAGGGAAGAACTTACAGCGATAGAGAAGGTATACGATTTATACGGCCCTACCGGTACAAAACTTGCAGACATCTGGAAACAGTGCAGATTACGGGTGACATTACAAGTCATGAACGAGATCTTGTTATTGTCGAAGTCGTAAGTGGCATTGAAGTTAAAACTCCAGTTCTTGGTCGGTTGGATATTTCCGTTAAAACTCAATGCATGCGTCAGTTTATACTTATACTCCAACTTGCTAGGATCGAAGTCTCCGTAACGCAACTGCATACTGTAATTGAATGACAAACTCCATGGGATCTTAGTGATCAGATAGCCATCCGGGTCATACTCGCCGGTATCTTTCTTCTTTCCACGCAGACGACCGCCTTCCTTCTCTTCCGGTGGGTTGGCATCATCGGGATTCTCAGCTGTAAGGTCTTCGAGTTCGCCATCGCCGATATTTTCTTCCGGAATGTTACTGTCGGTTCCACCTCCGAACCATTTTTTAAAGGTATCGTTATTGAAGGTATAAGAGAAGCTGGTTCCGGTATTACGTAAACGGCCGATACCTTTTCCAGCTTTCCAACGTGGTATATCTACCCTGACAGGGTTACCCTTACTGTCCGCTCTGTAAGTATAGGTATCAAAGGTTCCGTTCAGGTTCAAGGTATAGCTTTTCGAGAACTTAAGACGTAAACCGACAGACAGGTCACTCCATTTAAAGGAGTCGGCAGCCATATTATAACTCATTCCCAACGATAGCTTATCGATCAGGCTGATCTTTCGGAAACCGGTAGTGTCACGATCGGATTTGATTTTCATTTCGACATTGTTATCCAACGTAAAGTTCAAGCTACCCTGCTTTCCATTAGGGATAGAACCGTTATGTGCGAAAGGAGAATAGACATAATCGATCGGATCGCCGTTCGCATCGATATACTGGTAATGATCGTAGAAGCCGAAAAGACTTCCCCCAAAGTCGGGAGCTGCACTAATGCTGACAGACGGCTCAAAGCGGTGACGGATCATCTGCACCTTATCTCCCAGAAAAGGAAGCGGTTTATAGAAACCATATAAGGTTGTTGAAGCAGATACAGATGCGTTATAATTGTAGATACGATAAAATCCGTAGGTTGTATCACGGTCAACCAAACGATTCAATCCCGGATCGAACTGTTTCGTGATCTTACTGGTATACCAGCTTTCCTTATAATTAAATGAAGGAGATATATTGATATACTTGAATGCCGTAAAAGTAGCACTGACCGGAATACTATGCTCCATCGAGTTCTTCCAGTCCTTGATAAGATTCGACTTGAACAATAAGTTTTCCTTTGTTGTGATGCTATTCTTGAAATAGCCGGAATAACTCATCGAAATCTTTTCATACCAACGTTCTTTTCCGACAGGGTTCTTACGCTTAAACGGAAAAATACGGCTCAATGTGATCGTCAGGTTAGGTAAGGTGACTGCGATGGACGAATCTCTGGATGACTGGTTGACATTCATTGTCGCCGAAAGAGAAAGCGGGTTATTCGGAAAACGTTGTGTTATATTTATACTCGAACCTTTTGTATTCGAGATAGCATCCGTGTTATTCGCATTTAAGAAACCGTTCGCTTTATTACGGTCGAAACTACTGGTCGAGAAATTCACACTGGCGGAGAAAGTACGGTACGGATTTGCTTTCGGGTCTTGCGAGTGTGTCCAGTTCAACCGGAAGTCTTTATTCAAGCTATAGTCGGGAAGCCCTTTATCACCAAACTTCGTTACCTGGTAAGCGGCATTGAAATTACCCGAGAACAGGTATCTTTTCCTATAAGAGGATTGCGCCTGAAGCCCCCATGAACCTTTGGTATATATCTCACCGGTAACAGCCAGGTCGATATAATCGCTTAAGGCAAAGTAATATCCCCCGTCACGCAAACCGAACCCACGATTGGAGTCGTCGGCATACGTCGGCATAATCACACCGGATGAATAAGTACTCGAGAAAGGGAAGAAACAAAAAGGCAATCCGATCGGATATAGCGGCACGTCTTCAATAACCATATAAACAGGACCTGTAACGATATTCTTTTTAGGCCGGACCTTTGCTTTGGTCATCTGAATATAGAAGTGAGGATGATCGTGTTCATCGCAAGTCGTATATTTACCGCCTACCATGTTCAATACATCGTCGTCCATCTTCTTTGTACGACCGGCAGTTACATACCCTTCCCCTTGCTGGGTAATCACATCGGTGATATATCCTTTCCGGGTCGTAAAGTTATAACGCATCGTCTTCGATTCATACTCCTGATCGCCATCCTTGAACAAAGGATAACCGAACTCGTCACCGATCGAATCGAGGCCGAACTTCGCGAATACCAGACTGCTGTCCATATTCATCTCGATCACTTCCGCCTGTAGTCCGATTTGCTGGTACTTAACATCGCCTTCACCGTACAGATAAGCCCAGTTACCTGCAGTCATTACGATAGAGTCTTTAGCCTGGTAAGCCACAGGAGCATCCAGGCCGGTCTGCTTCTTGGGAACAGTATCAGAAGCTAAGACTGTACTGTCGGTCGCAACAGGGACTATGGTATCCCCAACAACAGCCAACACAGTATCCGTCGGGGCAACCAGCTCCTGCGAATACATCATCAAAGCCCCGGCGAGGAAATATAATAGGATAATTAAGCCTCTGTATTTCATTAATTAAGTTGACAAGTGCCGGTTGAGCCTCAACCGGTCCGTTACAGCATGCAAATGTATAACAAATTAATGAGCCCTTCTGCTTTTATTCCCCTAAAAAGAGTTTACACCAGTTATCAAAACGTATAACGGTCTCCTCGCCATACTTTACAAGACCTTGTTTTACCTTCTCGACCGGCTTCTCCTTATCTAATTTCGTCTTACTGTAAAATTTATCGGCGAAGCAGATCAACTGTTCTTCCAACGATACCGGCACCATCACCCGACTAGGCAACGGCAGATGTCTTTCCTCTATCATTTCCTGGGTGATGCCCGTACCCGTATGCCGTTCGCAAACCAAGGCATGACGCGGGAAACCTTCTTTCCGCATCAGGTCGGCTCCTAAATAGCCATGACAGATGTATTCGGCAGAACCGTGGCAATCTATCTCCGGTGCATTACACAGGAATATACCGATGTCGTGAAGCATGGCTGCTTCCTCTATAAACGGAATATCAAGTTCCATTTCCGGATGCAGACGGGCAAGACTCAGCGCTTTGTCTGTCACGCTACGGCTATGTGTTACTAAGATATGCCAGGCATCCGACTCTGCCGGATAATACTTTGAAATAATATCAAGAGGATTCATTTTTATTTACACTTTACATTCAGATCGCAAAGATACATAATTTACTCTTTGACATCCTCAAATATTTCCCTTGAGATCAGTGCTTGCTTCTCCCTGTCACAATTTTGTTTCATACTAGTGAAACAGTTGTTCCATCAGGGTGAAACAGTTGTTTCACTAGCATGAAACAAAATCATCCACGGCTCCCCAGACTATCTTCATCGGGATTTATTTCTCGTACCGCTTCTTTTACTTCCTGCTTTGTAACCTTCCCGTCGGTAGCCACCTGCTGTACCGGATAACGCTCATCTTTACGATCCAACACCAGAGCTTCTGTCTTTGCTTTGTCCTTGATTTTAGGTAATCTCGTTGCCATATAATTATTTATTAATGTTTATGTCATTTCAACAGAACAAAGAAGCGGATGGTTCATCCGAAACATGTTAAATCTAAACACTTTTAATTCTTTCCATAGCTTTAATGATGCGAACATTTGCTACTTTTGCATCCAAGATATATTAGGAAACAGATTATGAAAACAGTTTTCAGACTTACACTTTGGCTACTAAGCATGATGTTTTTGCCCGAAATTCAAGCGACTACTCCACAGGCTCCCTTGATACTCGGTGCCGAACGATTAGACGTAGTGACCCGCCTGTTGCAGGATAAACAAGTCGGGCTGGTTGTTAACCAAACTTCTATCCTCGAGAAACAGCAGAAGCATCTGTTGGATGCCTTACTGGAGCAAGGTATCCAGGTAAAAAAAGTATTTGCTCCCGAACATGGTTTCAGAGGTACCGCAGATGCCGGAGCCGATATTAAAGACAGCCGCGACCTGAAGACCGGTATCCCTATTATATCTATCTACGGAAAAAATAAAAAGCCGACAGCCGAACAATTGCAAGGACTGGATGTGATCGTATTCGACATACAGGACGTAGGAGTCCGCTTTTATACTTACATAAGCACGATGCATTATGTGATGGAGGCTTGTGCCGAAAACGGAGTAGAGTTTATCGTGCTCGACCGCCCCAACCCGAATGATTTCGTAGACGGACCGATCCGCAAAAAAGGATTCGAGTCATTTGTCGGTGTAGATCCTCTTCCTATATTACATGGCCTGACGGTTGGCGAACTGGCCTGGATGATAAACAGCGAAGGATGGCTGAAAAGTTCACCCGACAGTTGCAAGCTACATATTGTCAAGATGGAGAACTGGCGGCATGGAGATCCTTACTGGTTACCGGTCAAGCCCTCTCCTAACCTGCCTAACGACCAGTCGATCCGCCTCTATCCCTCGCTCTGCTTCTTCGAAGCTACAAATATCAGTATCGGACGCGGTACTTATTACCCATTCCAGGTAATCGGTTTTCCGGACAGGAAGTACGGGGACTTCTCCTTTACTCCGGTGTCGCTTCCCGGGTTCGATACCAATCCTTTGCAAAAAAACAAAGAGTGCTACGGTATAGATCTACGGGAATATCCTTTTGAAGGCGGGTTGAGCTTACGCTTCTTCCTCGACTTCTATAATAAAGCCGGAAAAGACCAGGCCTTCTTCTTCTCACGTCCCCAATGGTTCGATTTACTGGCAGGTACTAAAGAGCTCAGATACCAAATTGTGAGAGGACTATCGGAAGAAGAAATACGGGAAAGCTGGAAACCGGAACTGGACAGTTACAAACAGACAAGAAAAAAATATCTGCTCTATCCGGATTATCCTGAAAAAAAATAACTATTCCCTAAGAACCGTTGATTTTGTTCACCTTTTAATTATCTTTGCGTGCAATTACAGAAAGAATAAACACAGTGTTATACTTCGGTCCGGTTGGCCATGTATAACACTGTGCATTATATAAGCAAACTAATAGAATAGGGTAAAGCTATTTAACAGGATATACTTCTTGAAAAATTTTATACAAATACTGACTTTCCTTCTTTTATGTATGTCGATGACAGAGGTAGGAGTATTAAAAGCACATACAAATGAGCCTTTATACAAAGTATTGGTAATACACTCCTATACAAAAGATCTTGTCACCTACTCCAAATTCAGCAACCTGGTTTCAGAAAAGCTGAAACAAAAGAAGATCAATACCGATGTCCGTACATTCTATCTGGATAGCGAACGCTACAATGAGGCTGAGGAGAATGCAAGGATGTATCAGTATCTCGACTCGATAAAACATTGGAACCCGGATATCATACTTGTAAATGACGACCAGGCTACTTATACCCTGATGGCTTGCAATCACCCGCTGGGAAAAAACAGGCCTGTTGTCTTTTCCGGTGTGAACTTCCCGAATTACTCCTTACTGGAGCAACACCCGAATTTCTGCGGATTTTGGGATAAACCGGATTATATAACGACCATTGAACTGATAGAGAAACTATACGGATCGTCAAATATACTTTTCTTCAAGCATGCACGCTTTATGGGAAGAGAATCGTTCAAGACCATCCAGGAGGAAGTGAAAGGCACAGGCAGAACCATACGGATCGGCCTATTTCATCAAAAGAAAAATGAATATCCGGAAGATATCTGCCACGGTGAACCGGGAAAGTCTATTTTATTCACCACGGAAACAGCTTACCTTTCCGCAAAAGGATTATTGGCCATCTTTCAAAGTAAACCATATACCGCCTGCCTGCAAATCATCCTCGACTTTGATGTGTTAACCATCGGACGCTTGGCCAATGTTCCGAATTTCACCGTGATCAATAACGGGTTCAATGATGGCAAAGGTATTACAGGCGGATATTTTACCACACTGGAGATACAGACCGATATCGTATCGGAAAGAGCTGCCGCCATTATCAACGGAAAAAAGCCGTCTGCCTTTCCTATGGTGGAAAGCCCGAAAGTATATGCGTTCGACTGGGATGAAATGCTGCGTTTCAATATAAAAACGAGTGACCTGCCGGCAGATAGTATTATTTATAACCAGCCATTCTACGAGCGATATCAAAAGGCAATGATTATCGGAACTATTCTCTTCCTTGTTCTGATCATCTACATCATTACTCAATTATTCTACCTGTACAGAAGCGAATCCAAACGGAAACGACTGGTACAGACAAATCTGATAAAAGAACGGCGTTTCCTCCGTTTAGCTATGGAAGGTGGAAATACATACGCCTGGCGACTGGAGAACGGAGTGTTCATTTTTGAAAATGATTTCTTTACGGCAAATCAGATACAACCGCGTGAAATGCCTCTTGCCGAATTGTTATCCTTAACACATCCGGACGACCAGGAGCATCTAAGTTGTCATATCCGGGATATAAACTCCGGGATATGGGAAGAAACGACCATTCAATGCCGTTTTAACTTCAGCGGAAAAAAATACAGTTGGTGGGAATTACGTTACAATCACGGAGAAGATAAATCAGAACCGGATCAAGCCGTGATTGGTCTCTGCCTGAACATACAGTCTTTCAAGGAAAAGGAACAAAAGCTCATTGACCTGCAGGAGAAAGCAGAAGAGGCCAATAAGATGAAATCGGCTTTCCTGGCCAATATGAGTCATGAAATACGAACACCTTTGAATGCCATTGTCGGCTTCTCGAACCTTTTGCAGGAAGAAACGGATCTGTCTGAAGAAGAAAAAGAGGTATTCAAAGACACGATCAACAAAAACAGTAATCTGCTATTGAAACTGATCAACGACATCCTGGAACTATCACGCATCGAATCGGGCCGTATGAGTTTCACTTTCGAGACATTCAAACTGAATGACCTGGTAGATGAAATTTATCAGACACATCATCTATTGATCCCTGCACATATCCAGTTTATAAAAAATGTTCCGGAAGTTCCCGTCGAGGTATATGCAGACCGTTTCCGGTTAACCCAGGTGATCACGAACTTCATAAACAATGCTGTCAAATTCACGAAGAGCGGATACATCAAATTGGGATACAATTATAACCTGAATGAGAAACAGGTGTACATCTACGTGGAAGATACAGGTATAGGCATGTCACAGAGTGCACTCGATAAAGTGTTCGAACGATTCTACAAACAAGATGAATTTGCACAAGGAACCGGCCTCGGACTCTCTATCTGCAAGACCATAGCTGAACGATTGAAAGGGGATATACAGGTTAGTTCCGCACAAGGCAAAGGCAGTCGCTTTACACTGAAGATACCTGCCAAACAGATATAAAAAGAAAGCCAGCCCCCATGAAAAAATATTTCCCGAAATATTGCAACTATCATCAAAGCCACAAAAAGACAAAACTTACACAACATATATCAATAAGAATAAACGCATAACTAAAAATGTAAAAACTAGTTTCACTCACAAAATTTTACGACAAACAATAATCAAACGAATTTACGCTAATTGTACATTATAAATATCTGAATCTTAAGACGGATCGCTAGAGTTATTTGATATTGTTTCTTATGGGAAAAGACAGAAAAAATATTTTATAATTAATCTTAGTCCATAGAGAACTATGGTTATCATTTTGCAAATATTATAAAATAATTCGATATATAGCGTACAAAATTAAACTTTTATTTCACATAACCCGTTTTTGACCACAAATAAAAGTCGATAAATACGGCTTTTTCTTAGAATAATTTAGACCGTGAACCTAATACGCCATAGTTCTCTATGAACTAATTAAAACTAATATTATATGGCAACAACAATTGAATTCAGTTTTACTACCAACTCGTTAGGTGTAGACGGACGATGATCGGAAAACTCCGAAACAACATTGATATTTTTTACCTATTACATAATTAATAACAAACTAAAAACGCACATTATGCTAAAAAACTTCAAACCGGTTGGTTTAATGTTGGTTGCAGGCATATTATGTTCTCCCGAGAGCATAAAAGCCGACACAACACCCATTAGACCGAGCGTGAGCATTTCCCAGCAAAACGGGAAAGTAACAGGTACAGTAGAAGATGAATTCGGCCCCGTAACCGGAGCCTCTGTCATTGTGAAAGGAACCACAAACGGTATTATTACTGACCTTGACGGTCGATTTACCCTCGAAGACGTGAAGGTCGGAAGTGTCATTCAAATTTCTTTCGTAGGTTATACCACACAGGAAGTCAAGTACACAGGACAAGCCTCCATTAACGTAAAGTTAATAGAAGACTCACAAGCCCTGGACGAAGTCGTTGTCACCGGTTTTAGCGGTGTCCAAAAGACAAAGACGTTAACGGCTGCTGCTGTTAACGTTAAAATCGAATCGATCGCAAAACTACCGGTTACCTCTCCCAGTGACGGATTAGGAGGTCGTGTATCCGGTATTATTTCCCAGGCACGTTCGGGAGCTCCGGGCGAAACTTCCAAAATCTGGATCCGCGGTGGTAGCAATATCTTATACGTAATCGATGACGTGGTGATGGAAACCAGCCAGGGTGAAGTATTCTTCAACCGTTTGCGCCCGGACGATATAGCCTCCATGAGTATCCTGAAAGATG
The DNA here is from genome assembly GCF_015550595.1 of Parabacteroides goldsteinii. Classification (GTDB taxonomy): domain Bacteria; phylum Bacteroidota; class Bacteroidia; order Bacteroidales; family Tannerellaceae; genus Parabacteroides; species Parabacteroides leei. Next base: position 38,782 of record NZ_JADNBB010000002.1, on the reverse strand, counting down.
CTTCGGCCACAGCGGTATACGGCCCCCGTGCAAGCGACGGTGTTGTGGTGGTCACCACCAAGAAAGGACAGGAAGGCCAGTTGGAAATATCGGTAAGTCAGAAAATGACCGTGATGACCCCTTCTTACAGGCCCAAAGCGATGAGTACCTGGGATTATGTAAACATGAAAAACGATCTGTATGCAGCCAGTATGGCCGAAAGTCCCGCTTTCAACGCAACGGAAATGTCTAAATATTACATGGGGTATTTGAATTCGCAAGGACATAATCGCCAGGAAATTACCGACATGGTCAATCAAAAATACGCTTTAGGATACTCACTTGGTGATATAAACGATTTGTTCAATCCGTTCGTTACTCAAGGAAAGGATATCGAAAACTATTATGGTGACTATGATGCCTGGGATTTCTTTAATCATACCCAGCCGATGACTCAAACGAACCTTAGTGTGCGCGGAGGTAGCGAAAGGGTAAGATATTACTCTAGTCTGGGTTATATGAAACAATCCGGTATCAGCGATTCTTACGATTACGAACAGTACAACGCGATTGTCAATACAGATGCTTACCTGCTGAAAGACAAGAGCCTGAGATTCACGCTGAACCTAAATGGCGTGATGGCCAAAAAGAAGCAACCACAGGGGGGTGACGGCATCTTCAACTCTGTCTTGATTGAAGGAAACGAAATGCACAGAATACCACAAAACTGGACAACCGGTCTGGAAAGAGCCGGAGGGTTGGACGCGCGCTTGCGTACCGGATTCAACAATACGGATGACTACCGGCTACAGTCGAACATCGGTTTAAAATGGAGTTTACCATGGGTAGAGGGATTATCTGTCAGCGGTAGTGTCAACTTCAATTACAGTAACTCGATGAACAAAAGCTTTAGTCATCCGGAAGTCGGCGTATACTCCAGCCCTTATGCAACACAGGAAAACAGTTATAACCCGAATGATGCCAATTTATCTCAAACATGGGACAACTACTCACTGACGACAGGTATCCTGCAAGCAGATTACAACCGGTCTTTCGGCAAACATAATCTGACTGCCATGATCAACTATACGAGTCAAAAGCGCAGAACAAACTCGACCATGGCAAAGAAATATGGCTACCCAAGCATTTATAATCCGCAGATAGAGGCCGGAGCGACAATGCAGGAAATGAAAGGGACAGAAGGACTATGGGGATCGGCATCCTATGTTGGGCGTATCACTTACGACTACGACAGCAAATATCTGCTACAATTAAGTGCCAATTACAACGGTTCGTTATGCTACCATCCGGATAAACGCTGGGGATTTTTCTATGCAGCATCTGCCGGTTGGGTGTTGACGGAAGAAGAGTTCATCAAAGACATTATCGATAAAGACTGGATCAGCATGTTTAAGATTCGAGGCGGTTACGGAGTTGTAGGCCAGGAGCTGGCAAGCCCGTTCAGCTATATGAATCAATACGGACTATCCAAAAACGATAGCAAAGCAAACAATATCCTCCTGGGAGAAAACATGAATTCCAATTCGGTTTGGACTGAAACAAATGTTTCCAGCAACCTTACCTGGGGTGAATCGCAACAAATCAGTGGTGGTGTCGACTTCGGATTCTTTAAAGACCGTTTGACAGGCTCGTTCGATACTTATCTGTATCTGAATAAAGGGGAAGAAATAGACATGAATCCAGAAATAACCTATACACCTATTTTAGGTCTGCCCAATACGCCCAAAATGAATGCACCTTATGTAACCAATCACAAAGGCGGTGTTGAATTTTCTTTAAATTGGAGCGATCGCATCGGCGATTTTACCTATAGAATCGGTGGAAACTATACCTATTGGGAACAAGTGGCGGTAAGGCACGCCAAACAATCGGAAAGCTACTATTATCCCAACTTAAACGATCTGGGTAAAAACAATGTACAAGATACATACTCGCAATCCTGGAAAACAAATGGTTTGTTTACCTCATATCAGGACATGTATAATTCATATATGCACTTCGGACGCAACCACGCATTAGGAACCTTCCGTATGCTGGATATCAATGGTGACGGTGTGTTAAATGGCGGCGACCAGGTAATAGAAGAAAGAGGGGGTATAGTTCCTCAATCTCTTTACGGAATCACATTAGGAGTGGGTTGGAAAGATTTTAGTTTTGAAGTATTCTTTCAGGGAGCAGGCAATGTGACAGGTGATGTCACTTCACCGGCCCGTTCACAACAGGACTACTACTGGCATTATGGCAAATACCTGTATCCGGAATCATATACCCCAAGTAATCCTATTACCAATAAACTTCCATTGCCTACCAACTCGACTTATGGCTGGGGATACAATTATGTCGATGCCTGGGTATACGACGCTTCTTATCTGAAACTGAAAAACATCAGTGTCAGCTACGACCTGAAACGCCGGGTTCTCAAAAACATAAGCTATATCAAAGGCTTGCAGGTTAATTTTGTAGCCAATAATGTCTGCACCTGGGTAAAGAAAGGAAATCCGTTCCACAATTTAACCGACCCTGAATACTTGCCGGCTAACTCTATCTGGGGAGGCAACAAACTGGGTAGTTATCCTACACAACGTTCATTCACACTGAGCGCAACATTAACATTGTAATCACATTATAACATAAGAAAAATGAAGAAATTAAATATATTAGCGTTATGCACTGCGGTTTGTCTCTCCAGTTGTGACCCGCTGGGAATCGAACCGACCACCAGTGTATTCGAAGATCAATTCTGGGCAAACGCACAGTTATCGCGTACTTTCGTCAATCAATTCTATTTATGGGGACCTGCCGGAGCTAACCAGGCATTCCAGGCCGAGCAATGGTCGGACAATGCATGTGGTAATATAGACCGCGACCAGAATACATTCCGTCAATACGACTATAACGGCAGACGGTATGACGAAATGAACAGTGCTGGTATAGTCGGAGCCCCCTGGGGGGATGGATACAAACGGATACGTCAAACGAATCTGGCCATCGAGCGCATTCCGGAAGTACCCAACATCACTGAAGAAGAATCAAGTCAGCTATTGGCAGAAAGTTATGCATTTCGTGCCCTGTACTATGCCGATATGGAAAGATATTGGGGTATCATGCCGATCATCACCAATACAATGACTATCTTCGATGAAACAATGCTTCCTCAAAACAGTCGTGAAGAGGTATTCGATCAAATCCTAAGCGATTATGACAAAGCTTTGGAGTTATTCAAAAAAGCATCGGTTAAACCGACTCTGGGTTTGCTTAATGAAAATGCTGTACAAGTACTGAAATCACGCAGTGCATTAGCTGCAGCCTGTGCGGCCGAAGCATCAGCCAAAGGACTATATGATCAGTTGGCCGGTTCTGTCGAAAGCAAAACACTTTATAAGTTCACGAAAGATGCCGGGCATTATTATCAAATGGCTTATGAAGCAGCTAAATCAGTGATAGGCAAATATGAGTTGGAATCCGATTATGCCAAGCTGTTTAACACATCCAACGGTCATACGTCGGTAGAATCTATCTGGCCCGTCATGTTCAACGAATCAAACAGGTCAGGTTTCAACCCCGGCTATTACTCACATCCGGTTTCCTGGGCTAAAATGTACGGAGGTACAACCGACTTCAATCCGGACTGGGATGGTGGACGCGGAGGTGCATACCCAACTCAGGACCTGGTAGATTGCTACTACCAGAAAGATAAAGCGACCGGCAAATGGATGCAATGGTGGAAAACAACCCAGTCGAAAGAACTCGGGCTAACCCAAAATGACCAGGGACAATTCACCGCAACCAGCGAAAACTACCTCGATATGTATACCGACCGGGACAAACGTTTTTATGCAACTATCCTCCACGACAGCACCTACTATGCCGGTGCCGAGCATGAAAGATACCTGATCCGTACCTGGATCGACTTTTCGGAACCGACTAAATCGGAGAAATACAGTTCTTTGGGAACCTATTTCAAACACACTGAAAAGTTAGACATCACCGGAGGAGCCCAATCAACGGTTACAAGCTATTATGCCGCTAAATATACTATCGGACGTTTCAACGAAAACGGAACTGTCAACGGCACACAGTCACCCTCCTGCTACTTTATGGTCCGTTATGCGGAAGCATTATTGAATTATGCCGAAGCTGCTTATAAACTGGGAGGTAAAGAAAATGAAACGTTAGATGCTATCAATCAGATTCGTAACCGTGCAGGTCTCGATAACTTCGAGGCATCGGTAGTTGGTCACGACCTGTGGGAAGAATACAAATTACAACGCCGTATCGAGTTTGCATTCGAAGTGCCCGGGCACCGCTACTTCGACCTGCTCAGGTGGGGAGAGTCGGAAGGTAAAACTGTTATCGACGAATTAAACAAAAACTCCAGAGGTATGTTTATTTTCCGTAAAGGAATTGAAAGTGAAGAAGTAGGCCTTAACGGATACTTGGCACCCAAAAGTGACCCTAAATACTTTACTCCTTATTTCTACGTTCGCACGATTGATCAAAGTGTATATTATGATCGTAAATTCGATGATGCCGTATTCTACAAACTACCTTTTTCACGCTCCACTTTGGAAGTGAATCGCAATTTTGTTCAAAATCCGGGATGGGAAAACAGAAGCTATCAATAATTATTTTAAAAGATAACAAAGTCATGAAAATCAAAAGTATATTATTCGCAATAACATTCGCTATAACGGCTCTTTACGGCTGTCAAAGCGGAATTGTCTGGGATGAAGTACCCGAGTCGGTATATTCGGAACTGGATATGGGAACCGGTTTAGTAAGAAATCGTCCCCGGGAACTTTTTGTAAATAAAGTATGGCAGATCAACCATAATGATGGCAAAGGACAGTGGTTGGAAAATTATATTGCCCGGTCACTACTCAATTCTTTCGAAAACGGAATGGAATATGTAAACAATACCGGATCTAATATCACGATTTTAGATAAAACATTGGCTCCGGGAGAGAAAATGACGGTAAAAAACACATTGGAAATTGTAGATGACAGTTCCGCACCGGAAGGGAAAAAATATATTGCTCATATATTTTCTTTCGATAAAGTGGGTTATCACACCCCTAATAAAGGGCATGCTTTTATCCAATCTGCATTCGACAACGAAACAATAAAACCATACGGTTATTTCGAAAAAATAGAAAGTGATGCAAAGAGTGCAAAAGAAGATATGTATCGCTATGTCGTTATGCCTGTAAAACAAAACGAGATGGTTCTGGAGTTTATAATGAAAGACATTTATGCTTGCAGAGTAGATCCCGTTAACGGAGCGCCTAATCTGGGAACTCCGGGCGATTATACAAAACCACAGCAATATATGGTAACCAACATAGCTATCCGACCGGAAGGTGCGCCTGAGTACAAACGTTTATACGAGGTTCAGGTACATTTACTGGAAGTTACAGCCGAAGAAGCGAAAGAAAAGACTTCATATTCGTTGTAAGAAGTCGAAATAACAAAAAAGAAAGTAGTGAAGAGTAAAAACTCTCACTACTTTCTCTTCTTTTCTATTCTCTATCTTATTATTTTCAAATAACAATATGAAATACATCTTAATTCTATTAGTCGTTTTCCTCAGGTTTTCTGATGTTTTTGCACAGGAAAAACATTCCCCATACTTATTTCCGGAATTTACAGATTCATATATTTACTATAAAGACGGAAGAGTTTTCCTGGTTCCCGTTAATTACGACCTGTTTGACAACAAATTTGTGTTTATCGATAAAGACAACGAAAAGAAGGAATTCGCAGATCCGGAAAAAATCGTTTCTATAAAGGCAGGCACCCGAACATTTATTCCAATTTATGGAAAGGAAGTGGCAGAAGTCATACAAACCGAACCACGCATATTAGTCCGATACACCGGAAACAAACGCATCAAAAAAGATCTTACTTTCGGCGGAAAAACCGAAACAGCTTCTGTCGATAGCTATTCCAATCTTATCTATGGAACGGGAGAGAACGAAAAGAATACGGTTCTTGTTAAAATAGATTTTCAGTTTTATGTCGAAATAAACAAACGATTGAAACAATTTTCAACAGAGAAACAATTCCTGAAACTCTTCTCTAAACACAAGGTACAACTCAAAAAATATATTGATGGTCATAAGATAGATTTCGAGACTATTGGCGAAGTCAGAGAGTTATGCAACTATGCTCTATCTTTGAACTGAAAAGAGGTGGCTTCCTTCAACAGGGCCACCTCTCCTATTTTACAATTATCACTTATTTCTTTTGAATAACCATCAACTTTCCATTGTCAGTACCATAGAGAGCAACTGTATTCACTGGTTTTGTCAGCCCTTCCGCCTGAAAACGAACCACCTTGTTCAATGCATCCAAAAACTCCTGCTCACCTTTCATGTCAGGACAAGCCATCCGGGTAGTAGCCACCTGCGGAAACTTGATGATGTTTTTCTGTGCATCCGTATACTCGATGTTACCGTTCATTCGGTTACAGCCGGCATTACCGGACAGATGTTTACGGGCAACATCGATCACAATTAATTGCTTGCTGTCTGCCGGGTCCAGTCTCTTCCCGTTCAGTTCAACCACACTCCATTCACCGTCGAGATCGGAAAATGTGGCAACCACCGCTTTCTGAGATTTACAGGAAGCAAATACGGCAATACCTACCACAGCCAGACAGAGAAATAAATACTTCTTCATCTCTGATTAGTTTTTAGACAAAACAAACAAAACATTACCGGATCCATCAACCAGCATCATTTCGCTTTCAGAGTTGCCGGCTTTTACAGCTTTCACATCTCCTATTGCTTTAAAGATAGCATCTTCTGTCGACATATCCGGACAGGCCATCATCGTTGCGGCAGCCGGAGCGATCGTAATGGAAGATACATCGTTGTCATCCAATGTTACGGAGGTGTTGAACATATTGCAACCGCCATTACCATGCAGTTTATTCTGCGCCATATCAAATTCCATATATGGAGGTAATCCTTCTTTCAAGATCTTTTCGCCTTTTACCTCAATTACATTCCATTTACCTTCCAGTTTCTTAGCGTCTGTTTTGGCTTCAGAACAAGAAATCATCATCCCCAATACCATCGGGAGCATTAATACATAAAAAATTACTCTTTTCATAATCTATACTATTTGTTATATCACTTACAGGAATAAGACGTCAAATACGTCCAAATTGTTTCGCAAAAGTAAGCTATTTAGTCAACATTAACAAATGGATACAAATCATGCGAATGTACCACTTTATATTTTCCGTAAGTTTGCAGTTTTATGGATAAACAATAAAAGAGGATATAATGAAGGGATTCAACATTGCACCTATTTTGATCTTATTATTCATACTAGGTCTCTCCTGTAAAAACACACCCGAACAAACCGAAGAAGAAGTCGACAGCGAATGGATCGACAGCCAGCAACGCGTCTATCAATATGGCGTATGTATAGATACACTGGACGTGAAAGACTATAAGATGAAGAACGGCGACAACCCGGCTTCTATTTTTTCCAGCCTGGGCTTTTCTGCTTTGATGGCTGACAGTATCAGCCGGTCGTCTGTTGAAGTTCTCGACCCGACCAAACTACAGGCGGGTATGCATTACTACACATTCACAATGCAGGACAGTACGGCACAGATCCGTTACATCGCTTTCGCCAAGTCGCGGACAGATTACGCTGTGATCGACCTTACCGGCGACACCATACGCGCTTACGAATTTAATAAACCGATCACCTTAAAAAGGCACTACGTGGAAGGCACGCTGAATTCCTCTCTATGGAACGTTCTCCAGTCGAATGGTGTGAATCCTTTACTGGCAATCAATATAGCCGATGTCTTTGCCTGGCAGATAGATTTCTATGACGTAAAAGAGGGTGATTCGTTCCGTGTACTGTACGACATTGCTTATATCGATGACACGACTGCATTAAATATAAACAGCATCCAGGGAGCTGTATTCAACCACCAGGGGAAAGACTTCGTTGCCATTCCTTTTACCCAGGACAGCGTATTCGAATATTTCGATCAGGATGGGAACAGTTTACGCAAAGCTTTCCTGAAAGCACCGTTAGATATATTCCGCATAACTTCACGCTTCACCAATGCTCGTTTCCACCCGATATTGAAACGTTACCGTGCGCATCATGGGGTCGATTATGCAGCTCCTGTCGGAACACCGGTAAAAAGTATCGGAGCCGGAACGGTTATTGCCAAAGGCTATCAGAACGGTGGCGGGAATTTCCTGAAAGTAAAGCATAACTCGGTATATACTACCACTTATATGCACCTGAGCAAATTTGCCAAGGGTATACAGGTCGGAAGTCATGTACAACAGGGGGAAGTGATCGCTTACGTAGGTTCTACCGGATTATCGACAGGTCCTCACCTGGACTTCCGTGTACACAAAAACGGTGAGCCGATCAATCCACTGAATATGGAAGCTCCTCCTTCACTACCGGTCAAACCTGAACTACGCGATAGCTTTATGATTGTAAAACAACAGGTGTTTGCCGAACTGGACAGTCTGCGGATGCCTGCCCGGAGGTAAAGCGATGCCTGTCGGTTTCAGCTTCGATAACTATTGTTTTTAATCAGAATTATGTTACATTTGTGAACATGATAAATTCAGTGGCTTATGAAATTTCTTGGTAATATCATTTGGTTAATTTTCGGAGGACTGGCTACCAGTATCGAGTATCTGATCTCAAGCCTGTTATTAATGGTCACCATCATTGGTATACCGTTCGGGCTACAGACGTTAAAACTGGCTTTACTGGCCTTATGGCCCTTCGGTAGCACAGTCACGGACAACGGTAACTCCGGAGGCTGCCTTTGCATCATTATGAACATACTTTGGATCATATTGGGAGGTTTCTGGATCTGCCTGACTCATTTGGGATTCGGTCTTTTATTGTGCATCACGATAATCGGGATACCCTGGGGAAGACAGCATTTCAAGATGGCAGCTCTTGCACTGACTCCATTCGGTAAGAATATTAATTAATCCAATACTGGATAACTTTGCCGGGCTTCGGCCCGGCTGCAAGCATTAAAATGCCACCACTCGTAAGGGATCGTACGAAATCCGGCATTCATCATTATCCGACGGAGTAAACGCCGGTTATCAAACTCTTCACGGGTTATCTTTTCAGAGGCCAACAAAACTTCTTCATTGTTGGTGTGGGCCTCTTCCCCAAAGAAATCAAAAGGACTTCCCATAGGCAAAGGCTGGCCTGTTTTATCCAGGATCGTGACATCCACTGCCATTCCGTAATTATGCAACCCTCCGCCGTTGGAAGGATTACTCACATAATTTACTTTATCAGTACCACGAACCAGACTCCACATCTTCCGTTGCACAGACATCGGACGGGCGGCATCATATACCACCAGCGTAAGCTCCGGGTGTTCTTTCTTAAGCAAATGTTGAGCTACAACCAATTTTTTGGCAGCATCGGGATGCAACCAGGCACGGGTAATACCGGAATAAACCGCTTCCCCTATAAAATTATCGGAGGTTGCATAAACGAGCTGCACACAAATAGTCGAATCCCATGCGGATACATCCACCATCCCTTTATTTTGCAGCCAGATATCCAGTTCTTCTGCCTTGCCATGCAAACAAGAAAGCAGCAACAGAAATAAAAAGATATGCCGGACTTGTCTCATATCCCCCCTCCTTAGTCGATAGAGATTTGTTCTACTTCTATCGGATTATTCAAAAAGACAGAGGCAGCATCCGAAAACTTCCCGGCCGATTCTGTGGTCAGAAAGCGACATTCACCATGACGGGTCAACTTCCGATCCATTTCAGGATGTCTTTTCAGATAATCAATCAGGCTCACCGCTACGTATTCTCCTTGTGCGAAGACAGTGATCTCAGAGGGCAGATATTGTTTGATCTTACCGATCAATAATGGGTAATGCGTGCACCCCAATACCAGCGTATCAATCTGTGAGTCGAGAGACAGGATATGATCCAAATGTTTTTTCACAAAGTAATCGGCACCTGGAGAATCAAACTCGTTATTCTCAACCAGGGGAGCCCACATCGGGCAGGCTTCGCCGGTTACTTTTATATGAGGGAACATCTTCTCTATTTCAAGCGAATAAGATCGGGAAGAGATGGTGCCTGCAGTTCCCAGTATCCCGATATGCTTCGTTAAACTGACCCGATCCATCATTTCCACTGTCGGACGTATTACGCCCAGTACACGGCGTGTGGGATCGACCACCGGCAGGTCACGTTGCTGAATAGTACGCAAAGCCTTTGCAGAAGCCGTATTACAGGCCAGGATAACCAGTTGGCAGCCTTCAGCGAACAACTTCATCACTGCCTGACGCGTAAAGCGGTATACCACCTCGAACGAACGCGGCCCATAAGGAGCCCGGGCATTGTCTCCCAGGTAAATATAATCGTAGTCAGGCATTGCCTCACGGATCTTGTCAAATACAGTCAGTCCGCCATAGCCGGAATCAAAAACTCCGATCGGACCCGGTTGTTGTGAAAACATATTCTTCCTTCTTTTATAACACAACAAAGGATGCCCTTCATAGAAAGGCATCCTTTGTTGTATCGTACTTTTGATTGTATTATTTCAAACCTAATTTAGCTTTTACAAACGGAGTAGCATCGATTGCTGAGCTACCAGTGTAAAGCACCATACCTGGGTTAGAATCGAGGATATAAGCATAACCTTTTTCGTCACCAACAGCTTTGATTGCATTTCTTACTTTGTCCTGGATCGGTGTAAACAACTCCTGCTGTTTTTTATCCATATCCTGACGAGCTACCTGAGTGAAGTTCTGAACTCTTTGTTCGATATCTGAAAGTTCCTGCATTCTTCTCAGCTTGATATTTTCAGTCAATGAATCCTGTTGAGCGATATAGTCAGCATATTTCTTTTCGTATTCATCCTGCATGGTCTTCATTTCACCCATGTACTTGTCATTCATCTGTTTCAGAGTTTCCTGCATAGCAGTTACTTCAGGCATTAAAGGAATAAGTTCGTTTGTATTAACAATTGCCACTTTCATGTCCTGAGCAAAAACTCCTAACGGGAGGATCATCAACAATAAAATAATCAGTTTCTTCATTTTCTATAAAATATTACTTGTTATTAATCAATCAATTTTTTTTGTGCATAAAGCGCACAAATGTAAGCATTTATTTTGAATATCCTAACTTTAACAGCACTTCATTGCTGATATCGATCTTTGGAGATGCAAAAATAATACTCATAGCTGAAGCACGGTCAACAACAAGTTGATATCCCTTGTCTTCCGATATTTCCTTCACTGCATTATAAATTTCATCCTGTATTGGTTTCATCAAGCTTTCACGCTTTTTGAACAATTCACCTTCAGGTCCGAAATAAGTACGTTTCAGGTCTTGCGCTTCCTGTTCCTTCTTCACGATTTCTTCTTCACGCTTTGTCTTCATTTCAGCTGAAAGGAATACCAAATCACTCTGATAGGTCTTATACATATTTTGCGCCTCCTGCTGTATTGCTTCCACCTCATTCTGCCATTTCTTTGACACCTGGCTTAATTGTTCGTTTGTCATTTCATAAGCCGGAATATTCTTCAGGATATATTCCATATCTATCAATGCAAACTTTTGCGCCATCCCGGCAAAAGAGCAAAGGAGCATCATACAACTCAAAACAATAATCTTCTTCATACGCTTTCTTTTTATAGTTTCACTCTCTGACTACAAATATAGCGGAGGGTTTACTTTGTTCCAATGAATTATGGTTAACGCTTAATGCTGAATTGTTAATTTTCAATTAATCTACCGCTTACAATTAGAACTCTTGTCCAATGATGAAGTGGAAATTGCTACCACCTGCACTACGAGATCCATCTACTTTGTCGAAACCATATGCCCAGTCGATACCCATCAAACCGATCATCGGAAGGAAGATACGTACACCGACGCCGGCAGAACGTTTCAGGTCGAACGGATTAAAGCTCTTCAAATCTTTCCAAGCGTTACCGGCTTCAACAAATACAAGACCGTAGATAGTAGAAGACGGTTCCAACAGGAACGGATAACGTAACTCCATGGCCAGACGGGAGTAAGCATAACCATACGAGTTATAACCTCCGTTACCGGCGATACTTCCGTTTTCGTAACCTCTCAAACCGATAGTTTCAGTTGCATAAGTACTGGAGTATCCACTCATACCGTCACCACCCATATAGAAGGTTTCGAAGGGAGAACGTTTGTGTTTGTTGTAAGATCCCAAGAATCCGTATTCAACACGAGTCATCAATACCGGTGTACGCTTTACTGACATAGGAGCCAGCGGAGAGAACAACTTCGCTTTGAACTTCCATTTATGGTATTCGATAAACTTGAACTTGCTTTCGTCATTGTCGCTCATGTTAGCATAATCCTTGCCATCCCACAATGAGTAAGGAGGAGTTGCACTAACTGAGAAAGAGAACTGCGAACCACGACGAGTATACAACGGGTTGTCGATAGAGTTACGCTGTAACATCAACTCCAGGTTTACGTTGTGACAAGTTCCGTTCTGAACCAGGAAGTATGCCCAGTCGTGCATGATATACATCTGATAGTTCAGCGTTGCCATAAACTGGAAGTAGTCGTCCGGCCAAGTCAAACGCTTACCGTAACCGGCAGAAAGACCGAACATCATGATCGATTTATCCGGGTCGTATGCCAGTTCATAGTTATTATTATAGTAGTTGTTATAATAACCACCGTAGCCACCATACATACCACCATAGTTGTAACCGGGATAATAACCGCCATAGTTAGCCATGCTGTTATTATAGTAATTACTGCTAATGTCAGTCTGTTTGGAGAAATAAGCACTTACAGAAAGTGTATTCGGACGTCTTCCGCCGAACCACGGGTCCATAAATGAAATACTGTATGCCTGGTAGTAGCGTCCGTTGGTCTGGCCACTCAATGTCAGAGTCTGGCCTTCACCCTGTGGGATAATACCTTTATATGTCTTCGGGTTCAAGAAGTTCTTCATGGAGAAGTTGGTAAACTTCAAACTCAATTTACCGATCACACCCGTTTGTCCCCAACCGGCCGAGAACTCGATCTGGTCGTTGGCCTTCGATGTCAGGTTATACTGGATATCCACTGTTCCGTTCTCCGGATCAGGCAGTGGTTTCGGGTCCATGTTTTCCGGGTCGAAGTGTCCCATCTGGGCTATTTCACGAACAGAACGCATCAGGTCTTCACGACTGAATAACATACCCGGTTTGGTACGAAGCTCACGACGTACGATATCTTCATACAAACGGTCGTTACCATTGATAATAACACGGTTGATAGTTGCCTGCGGGCCTTCCTGAATACGTACTTCCAATGAGATAGAGTCGTTATCCACATCCACTTCCACCGGGTCGGCGCTAAAGAAGATGTAACCATTGTTATAATATACATTGGATACGGCATCTTCATCCAGCGACAGACGCTCGTTCAATTTCTTCTGGTTATAAACTTCGCCAGGTTTCATACCCAGAATTGCTTCCAGATAATCCGAAGCATACTGCGTATTACCAACGAAGCGAATATCTTTCAGGTAATATTTGTCACCTTCTTCCAACTTCAGGAAGATGTCGACTTTCTTATCATTGTAGTTAACGACACTGTCGGACAACAAGACTGCGTCACGATAACCGTGTTCGTTATACTTGGCTATGATGTTAGCCTTGTCTTTTTCATATTCTTCGGTCGTAAATTTCTTGGTGCTGAATGCTTCCAGGATACTAGTCTTCCAGTCGTTCGGAAGACTGAACTTTTCGTTGGTCTTCTTCATCGCTTTCTTCAGATCCCGTGCTGATAAAGCCTCATTCCCTTCAAAATAGATACGGTGGATCTTGGTCTTTTCATTCTTGTCGATATTGATATCTACGATCACCTCGCCTTCATGGGCCAGGTCGTCGCGCTGAACGATATCCACATCCACATTCTTAAATCCTTTTCCATCGAAGAACTTCTGGATAACGATCTTCGCACGGTCCATCAGGTTCGGAGTAACCTGGAACCCCTTCTTCAAGCCCAACTTGGCTTCAAGGTCTTCCCTTTCCCCTTTCTTGATTCCATGATAATTTACTTCCGATATACGGGGACGTTGCTTCAACTGGATTTCCAGCCAGACTTCGTCACCTTCAATCTTGGTTGCCAGGATTTTTACATCCGAAAACAATCCGTGTTTCCAAAAACGCTTCACCGCTGTTGTAATCTCGTCTCCGGGGATAGTGACCATGTCACCGACCGATAGTCCCGAAAAACCGATTAACACGAAATCATCATAATTCTTAATACCCGTTACCTTAATGTCGGCAATCTTATACCGTTTGGGAAACGAATAATTAATGACCGGCACTTCTGCCGGTGCTTCAACCTTGGTAGTGTCACTTTCCTGGGCAAATGCTCCGCAGGCAAAACCTAGGAAAATAAAAAACAGCACTATTCTTTTGTACATATAACAGCTATTGTTTATAAGATTAATTGCTCACTTGTTTTACCGAAACGACGTTCGCGTTGCTGGTAATACAATATAGCTTCATACAACTCTTCTTCTCTGAATGCCGGCCAATACACATCGGTAAAGAAGAATTCCGCATAAGACGCCTGCCACAGCAGGAAGTTACTGATGCGTTTTTCTCCACCGGTCCTGATCAATAGATCCGGATCGGGAATGCCTTTAGTCGTTAGGTGGTCCGAGACAACTGCCTCGGTTATATCGTTGGGGTTTATTTTCTTTTCCAACACTTGAACAGCAAGCTGTCTGACAGCTTCCGTTATCTCCCAGCGGGAAGAATAACTGAGAGCCAATACGAGCGTGGTACCTGTATTGGCTGATGTTTGTTTTATACAATCCAGCAAAGTGGCATGTGCATCTTCAGGCAGACGGTCCAAGTTACCGATAGCCATCAGACGGACATTATTTTTCATCAGATCCGGCGTTTCACGATGGATGGCCGACACCAGCAAGCTCATCAGAGCCTTTACTTCTGCTTCCGGACGATTCCAGTTTTCTGTTGAAAAGGTGTACACTGTAAGGTACTTCAGTCCAATAGCCGTTGCCGCCTCAACTACTTTACGTACGGAGACAACGCCTTCCTGGTGTCCATAGCTCCGGTCTTTCCCCTGCGCTTTGGCCCAACGTCCGTTTCCATCCATAATAATCGCCACATGTTGCGGCAAGCGATTTTTGTCTATTTCCTCAATCAATGACATAGTGTTTTCAGTATCTAAACGTACTGTTGCTGTTTATACTATTACATGGCCTGTTACGCGGACCGAAGTCCCAGGTAACAGATAGCAGTAAAAATGAATACCAATCTTTGTTCTTCAAGAAACTGCCACCGGTCTGATAGGGATTATCCAATATTGCATTGCTATCGTCCGTCACATCGAAATTATCTCCGAATAACTTACGGAACGAGAACTCGCAACCCAGATTGATCCTGTTCTTGACCTTATATTTCACACCTACCCCTAATGGGATATTCGGTCCGAAAAACATCTTATTCCCTGTACCCACCGTGACACCCAGTCCCAGGAGAACATACGGAGTAAAACGCTTCGCTCCTGCATAAGCAAATTTATCACTGTACGGCATGAAGTTGAACTCCATCTGACCGCCCAGCTCTATCAGGCTACGGCTGAACGATGCTTGCGCATTGTCCGGAAAAACATTTTCCAGTCCTTCCGTATTACCCGATACCTGCCCCCACATCAGATTGCTTTTAAAGGCCCATCTGAAGTTGGGATTATAACGGAACACAACCCCTACCGCGGGGTTCATCCCTTTGAAGAAAGCATTCTTGTTGGCATCCCCCATATAGAAGGCGCCTCCTGCCATCCCGCCTATTTCATATTTATATTCCTGTGCATGGAGACCGATAAATGAGCCGGCCAGCAGTATCAGTATAAGAATCCGTTGAAAAAAAGTTGAAGTCATAAACAATGCTATTATATTACTACACTTCTTTTTCTAACGTCAAATTCTTCCTAAAATTATACTTTCCTCCACGAACTTTATCAATCCTTAAAACCTAAACGGTTTATACGTCCCTTCCAGATCTGATCCAGATCATTTGCACTATTGTTCTCCTTACCGCCGAAAATCAGCATAAATTTCTCTTTATCCACCAACACAGAAGCAAAACCTCTGGCCTTATAATTTTCCGGCATAACAGCTAATGTATCCGACAATGTCCACGACACACCACCATCTATAGAGAAATAAATATCTTTCAAAGCCTTATTCGATTCGTCGATACCGCCGACCATACAGAACTTATCATCGTAAGCAGAAAGCATAACCCCTTCTCTCTTATCGAAATAATCCGACTCCATATCGGTTAACAGCACCCATGAAGCACCGGTCATCGTACTCCAGGCTGCATTCAGCAGTTTGCCGTCTTTATCTTTACCGGCAACGACCGTAAGGCTTTCGCGGAACATATTCAGGCTCGACAAAGAACCGAAACCGCTCACAGGGAAACCGGCCGGAACAACATCACCTGTCGTCCATTTCTGATCCTTATCCATTATGGCGTAGTTCAATGTACCGTTATTATCGACAATAGTAGCCAAAGCCGACGGTTGATTCAAACCACCGCTTTTTATTGCACCCAATACCGTTTTAACTGACGGAGCCTGGTCAACCTGCGTCCACTTCTGTCCGTCAACCGACTGATAAAGTGCGCCTTTCGTTGTAGGCACATACAAAGCATCTTCATATTCGGTCATCTGCGACAAACGAACTTCACCGGCAGGCAGACCTTCCAACGAAAGCTCTGTCCAGCTTCTTCCATCCGACACGGAAGAACTCTTCAAGGAGTATCCCTTGCTGGCATCAGCTGCTTGCATGTACATATAATAGTACTCGTCATTTTCCGATCCCCAGGCAACCACTTTCTGTTCCTTTACAGGGAAACCGAATACATTATCTGCATACAGATCCCACGACATAGAGTCGGGCACCACCTGATGCACATTCACCTGAGCGATATACGTTTTCTTGGCAATCCCGTCATAAGCGGCAGTCACCATCTTTACGGGTTTAGAGAAATCCAAAGAGTCTGTCAAATTCCAGTAATAGGTAGAATCGGGCAAGGCGTCCTGGGTTACTTCGATAGAAGCCATCCCGTTAGCATACGTTACCGTACAAACTACTTTTTCTATTACAGTTCCAAAAGGCAGGGAATCCGGATTAAAAATACGTCCGTTCACCTGGTCGATCACAAACTTCACTGTATCCAGCTTGCCACCAAGAATCGAATCATGCTTTACTGTAAAAGAAGTAATCTGACAATCCTTTGGTAACTCATACTCATTATCGTCCGATCCCAGACAGGAAGACAATAACAATGCAATACATCCCGCTACAAATAGTACTATTCTATTTTTCATCCAAAAATAAGTTTGTTGCATATAAAGCCACAAAAGTAGAAACATTTTTTGCTTTATACCCAATATCGGCTAATATTTATAATATTTTAGTTCCGTTAAACTACTTCGCTCACTGATTTTTCCGTGAAAAAACAGATATTACATGATCCTGACGTTTAATCACCTCCGTTAACGACAAAGAAGGAGCCAGATTTATATCCGGTGCCTTTACACCCGCTTCCAGAAAAACCGGAGCTGTTTCGACAAACATCTTATCCCAGAGATCTTCCTGTAAAAAATGTCCAAGAAGAGTAGCACCACCCTCAACCATCAGGGAATTCAGTTTACGGGTATACAATTCATGCAAGACTTGCGGCAGGACAGGTTGTAAAAAATCAATCTTTACATACTCCACATTTTCGCTGCCCACCGCATCTTCAGCCGTAAAGACCAATGTCTTGACCGTCCCGTCGAATAAATGATTACCGGAAGGGATACGCAATGTCCTGTCGAGTACGACCCTTACAGGCGACTTTCCCGCCCAATGCCGTACCGTCAACGACGGATTATCCAACAAGGCCGTCTGTGTACCCACCATAATGGCCGCCACATTGGCACGCATACAGTGTACCCTGCGAAGCATCTCTGCCGACGAAAGAACGACTGCCGGAGTGGAATTGTCCGTCCGTACCCGATCCATAAAACCGTCGGCACTCTGCGCCCATTTCAGATAGACGTAAGGGCGTCCCAGTTGTTGGAAAGTCATAAAATCGCGGTTCAACTCCCGGGCTTCCTGCTCCATCACCCCGGTCACCACCTCTACTCCGGCCTCCCGTAGCATCCTTACCCCTCTTCCCGACACCTCAGGGAAAGGATCCAGACACCCTATCACAACACGTGGAATCTGCTTTCTTATGATCAATTCCGCACAAGGAGGCGTCTTCCCGTAATGGGAACAAGGCTCCAGGCTAACGTACATCGTAGACTCTTTCAACAAAGACTCATCCTTTACCGAAGCGATCGCATTCACCTCGGCATGCGCTTCGCCGCACTTCCTGTGATACCCTTCCCCGATAATTTTACCTTGGTGCACGACCACGGCTCCCACCATCGGATTAGGCGCCACATTTCCTGCTCCACCCCGGGCCAGTGAAATACAACGAGCCATATATTTATTTTCAACCTCGACCATTTTCTTTGCTTATAAATGGTTTTTACATTACTTTTGCACTAAAATTAAATTATCATGACTGAGACCGTCGCTTATATACAAGACACGCTGAAAGACTATTATCCACTAAGTGAAATCAAGGCATTCACCCGCCTGATAATGGAACGTGTGTGCGATATTCAGCCACATCAATTCTTACTTTGCAAAGATAAAGAATTATCCGAGAAGGAAAAGTCGGAGATTCATAATATAGTAGAACGACTCACCAAATACGAACCGATCCAGTACATATTCGGTAAAACCGATTTCTACGGATTTGAGTTCGAGGTTAATCCTTCCGTATTGATCCCGCGTCCCGAAACCGAGGAGTTGGTCGAACTGATCGTCCGCGATTATCCTCAAAAGAAAGAACTGGATATACTAGATATAGGAACCGGTAGCGGCTGCATTGCCATTACTTTGAAGAAGTTGCTGAACAAGTCGCAAGTATATGCGCTCGACATTTCGGAAGAGGCTCTGAAAACAGCCAAACGAAATGCGGTACGCAACAGGGCTGTAATCACCTTCTTTCAAAAAGATATCCTGACCCCGTCAAAAACGGCTGATTCTATCGAAGAAGAGTTCGACATCATCGTCAGCAACCCTCCTTACGTCATGGAGAAGGAGAAAGCCGCCATGGACCCGAATGTACTCGACTATGAGCCTTCCCTGGCCCTGTTCGTCCCCAACGACAATCCGTTATTGTATTACCACCGCATCACTATGTTTGCAGAACAGAAGCTGAAAAAGAAAGGATATATCTACTTCGAGATCAACTCACAACTGGGAGAACAGACGGTCAACATGCTCCGCCTGATGGAATTCAAGAATGTCGAACTTATACAAGACTTGTCCGGAAAAGACCGTTTTGTGAAAGCACAGACATGGAACAGATAACAGAAGCCGAAATGCTGCGTCGTGCAGCCGCCTACTGCTCTACTGCCGAACGTTGCATACAAGACGTACAGAAGAAAATACAAGCGGCCGGTCTCACCTCTGAGGAAGGCGAGCGTATCATTGCCCGCCTGCTTCAGGAAAAGTTCATTGACGAAAGCCGGTTTTCCGGTTATTTCGTGAACGACAAGTTGCGTTTCAACAAATGGGGACGCATCAAGATCGCATACGAACTACATAAGAAAAACATTCCTGCCTCCATCCGTTCGGAGGCGTTGGAAAGAATCGACGAAAAAGAATATGAAGGTATCCTCCTTGCCTTATTGAAAGCAAAGAAAAAGTCTGTCAAAGGGAAAGACGAAAGAGATATCTACACCAAACTCCTCCGCTTTGCCGCCGGCCGTGGTTTCGAAAGCCGTGAAGCAATACGTTGCCTGAAACAATTATTCAAAGGGAACGATTATGAGGAAGACTTTGAATAACCTGCTGAATCTTTTCTTTCCCAAGCTTTGCCTGTTATGTAACGACCCGCTTATGGGAGGTGAGGAACATTTCTGCCTCAAATGTCTGTGCGACCTGCCTCGTACCGGGTTCGACTATCTGAAAGAGAACCCCGCCACTCATTTATTCACCGGTAAAGTCTTTATCTGCCATGCGGCAGCTTTCCTGCATTACGAGCGGGGAGGGCACGTGCAACAGCTTATCCACGAACTGAAGTATAACGATAATAAGGAGATCGGTTTCCGGCTGGGACGCATGGCGGGACTGGACTACCGTCAATCTATCCTCTCCGACCTTCCCGATCTGATCCTCCCCGTACCGCTTCATTCCAAAAAGAAAAAGAAACGCGGATACAACCAGTCGGAATGGATCGCCCGGGGCATAAACAGCGTACTGAAACTACCGGTCGACACCTCCAGCCTATGCCGTATCCGGGCAAACGAAACACAGACAAAGAAACAGGTGTACGACCGTTGGCTGAATGTACAGGAAATCTTCATCGTCACCAACCCCGAAACCCTGAAAGGCAAACATATCTTACTGATAGACGATGTCATCACAACCGGCTCTACTCTCGGAGCCTGCGCCGAAGCGTTACTGACCGTACCGGGGGTACGGGTGAGCGTGCTAGCGATGGCGATAGCGTAATGAATGAGAAAAAATCGCAATAATTAAAGAATACATTGTTTTTATAGGTATATTTGAAGCAAATTGCGAGAATATCTCTCAAAACAAACAAGACAATGATTAATCTGATTGAATTCACTGTAGAGAATTTTTTATCTTTTAAAGATAAGAAAACATTAAGTATGGAAGCCTCCAATATCAAAGAGCTTCCCGATAATATATTGAAAACAGCCAATTACAAGCTACTTAAATCCGCAGCTATCTACGGAGCAAACTCCAGTGGAAAGAGTAATTTGATAAAGGCTTTAAAATTTATGCAAGATACAATCATGAACTCTTCAAAGCTCAATTCCACCGATAAACTAAATGTATCTCCTTTTATGTTGGCAAAAGAGAACCGCTCTCTTCCCTCTTATTTTGAGATATTATTTATCCAATGGGAAGAATACTATAGATACGGTTTTGAATTAGATAATGATAAAATCCATTCGGAGTGGCTATATACAGTTCCCAAAGGAGCAAAGAAAGAACAACCTCTTTTCCTTCGGGAAAATGAAAGCATTGGCATTTCGGACATCTTTTTAGAAGCAAAGGGATTGGAAGAGCGAACAAGAGACAATGGTCTTTTTCTCTCCGTTTGCGATCAATTCAATGTAAAGCGAGCAAAAGAAATTATTGAAAGTATAAACGATATTCGTATTTTATCTGGAGTGAATCATGATCCATTTAAAAGTATGACATCTGTATATCTAAAAAACGAATCAAAACTAACTAAAAAATTCTTCCAAGACCTGCAATTGGGATTTATTGATATAGACTTACTCAATGAAGAATATAATTGGCGAGATAAAGCTAATACTATTCATAATATATATGATATATCAGGCAATAAAATAGGTAAACATTCTTTCATCATTACAGAGAGTGAATCTGCAGGAACTAATAAAGTATTTGACATTGCTGGATTCATTTTATACACTTTACAATATGGTCTACCTCTTGTTATCGACGAACTTGATGCCAAACTACACCCTTTACTGACAAAGAAAATCATAGAGATGTTCCATTCTCCGGAAATAAACAAAAGAGGTGCCCAACTCATCTTTGCCACTCACGACACCAATCTGTTGGGTTGCGATTGTTTCCGGCGCGATCAGATATGGTTTACCGAGAAAGATGAGAAAGAGCAAACCGACCTATATTCGCTGGTCGAGTTCCGCGATCCGGACGGCACAAAAGTGCGTAATGACCGAAACTACGAGAAAGATTATATACAAGGACGCTATGGCGCCATTCCATTCATTGGTGATTTTTCAAATCTGATGAAATATGGCAAAGAGGATTGACATCAATAGTTTCCACAATCGTTTCGAACGAGACGGCTCACGGAATAAACGGGCAGTCGGCACCCGTAATCAGCGAGTTTACTTCCTCATTGTTTGTGAAGGACAGAAAACGGAACCTCATTATTTTTCTTCGTTCAACAACAGTCTTCCACCCTACACACTGGATATAGAAACACAAGGCGAAGGGTGCGATCCGTTGGGCGTTGTCAATGCAGCTATCGAGCTCAAAAAAAGCAGCCCTAAGCCTCTGAACAGTGTATGGGCTGTATTCGACAAAGACGACTTTCCTGCATCCCGGTTTCATCAGGCCATCGAAAAGGAAATGAACCAGAAAATACTGGAGCAAGACGGTAAAAAAGGAAAATTCATCTATCGCAAAAATGCTAAAGATATGCATGATTTACTACTGAAATATGGCAACGAAGCGCAAGCGATAAAATGGGCGGAGAAACTTGCCGGAACATTCGACACAACAGAATATGTCAAACATAATCCCTGCACAATGGTCTTCCGCCTGGTGGACGAACTTAATAATCCGGGAAAAGTTTGAGCAAATAAATGCTTGCTTCACAAAAAAACTAAACTCTTTCTATATATACGAAAGCCCCGGCAGGAAATCCTGTCGGGGCTTTGTTTTGTCTGTTGTTGCTCTTCACAGAGATCGAACAGAAGAACTTTATTTCATTACTTTAGTATTAATATCTACCGCTTGTTCGCCTGTCGCAGGGTAATTGGGGTAAGGGCGGTTCGCGAACCGCCCCTACGACACGCGGTAAACAATTTAGAATTATTTGATTTTAAATAATTGCTTATTTTACGATTGCTTTTACAGCAGCTTCACCTTCTACAGCTACTACTACCACACCGGCAGGTGTAGAGATTGTAGCGTCGTCAGAAGAAAGAACTGTGTTAGCGATTGTCTGACCAAGTACGTTGCTGATAGTAACTTTCTTACCAGCAGCACCCTTGATTATTACTGCACCTTCTTTAGCAATTACGCTGATTGAAGATGTTGTGATATCTTCGTTAGCAACCGGATCACGCTTAACGTTTTCTTCGATACCGAATACATCACCGTTTTCGAAACCATTTTCTACAACCAACGTACCGTTGATCCATTTCAGGTAACCGTCGTTGTTTGCTGTTTCTTCAACTATTTCTGCATCTTCAGTCGGGAAATAGTTCTTCCACTGAGTCTGGATCTTGAATGTCTTAGCATCGTTATCCACATAACGGAAAGCAAACTTAGCTACGTTGAAGTCTGTTGTATCCATAGCCAACTTAACAATTTCACCACCCTTGCGAGTAATATACAGAGTATCGTCAGCATGAACACCTTCTACGAATGACAGTTTAGCACGAGATTCACCGGCTTCAACTTCGTTTACATACGGATTGTTGTGCAGGTGAGTTGCACCGTAAACATTAGCCGTATCGATCAGATTCACCAGGAAGCGACCCTTAACAGCTTTGTGTTCTTTTGCGTCAGCACAAGGACCACCATTAGCAGCCAACCATTCGTCAGTGTTGTGTTCCGGATTGTAAGGACAGTAGTGAGTCTTTTCTTTATCTACATTTACAGCCAGTAAGTACTGGTAGCAAGTGTTAGCTTCACCGTCGATAGTACGATTGATGTAAGCTGTATCGGCAAAGATAGCCGGATTTACGCTGAACTGGTTGATATTATCGATGTTCAGGAAGCTCAATGTATCCTTTTCAACAACAGACTTGTTATCACGTTTTTCATACAATACCTGAGCATTGTTTTCTTCACGATACAAGCTGATTGTGTCACCCCATTCAACAGCGATCTTGTGGTATTCAGGTGCATCTGCTTTTTCTACAACCATCAATGAGTTGTTGTCGGTAGCATAAGTACCCATCTGTCTCAATTCGCCGAAACCGTCTACTTCACTGTTAGCTACATAAATCTTAGAGTCGAATGCATGTCTTTCGTCTGTAGTAGTATTTTCATTATCTGCATTTTTGAACTGAACGATATTATAAGTTCCGTTCGGCTGTTTCTTCAATGCGAAGCTATAAGCATTTTCCTTCTTTTTGTCAGGATTCAAAACATAGAACTTGTAGCCCTGTCCGTCATTGTAAACAACATATTCATTATTGCTTCTGTTCTGGAACTGATACGGAAGGATAGCCAGTTTAGATTTCTCTACTTTCTTATTATCCGGATCAGTAACGATCTTACCGTCGATCAAAGTTGCGAATACTGTTTCAACAAATACTGTATCGACAGCATTCTTTGTACCACCGTCATAATCTTTCATTCTGAAGCTCAGGTTCCAAAGAGTTGCTTCATTTTTGTCGGTTACAACACCCAGTTGATGAGACTTCTGATGGTTTTCAGAGAAATACACATTCTTGTTTCCTGAAATAGCATGGTACTGGCCCATATAATATTTCTGGTTTCTCAATGCGTTTTCAGTTGCCTGCATAAAACCGTCGAACATAGTAGGATCTTCGTAAGCAGTCAGTTTGATCTTATCGCCTGCTGCCAAGTTTTTATTAACTTCTACCGATTCAACGATATATACGTTCTTTTCACTTGTTTCACGCAATACTACATTTTCAATTTTAGCTTTTGTTTCACGGTTAGCCAAAGTAAACGCATTTGTATTCAAGTTGGCATCAGTTACAGCCCACTGTGCTTCAGGGAAACCTGCTTCAACAGAGCTAGCCGAAACATATTCAGGAGCATTGTCTTCAATTGCAAATGCACGACCTACTTTATATTCATTCGCTTCTGTTACTTCGCTCTTTGTTGCAGCAAAAGAAATGTTCCAGAATGTACCCAAGAACTGTTTTACACTAGCTACATTGTTCAGACCCAATGTGATGTACGGATAGGTTTCACCGGTAATTGTACTAACAGTACTTGTCAGAACCAGATCCTCACCCAACTTCATGATGTACAGATTTCTTGTATCAGTAGCAGCTGTAGCTTTATCTGAAACAGAAACACGGTCGATCAGATTGTCGGCAACACCAGAGTAACGTTTGATAGTGAAATAAGTCAAATATTTATCTGCATTCTTAGCCAGTTCTTTTCCATCGATAAGAACGAACTTACCACCTCTCTTGTTTACACCTGTATTTTCAACACCCCATTCATTGGCTAAAGTCAGAGCAACATATTTGTCACCATTTACCAACTGGAATGTTTCAACATCTTTAGCCTCTGAATTCTTCGGAACAATAGCTGTTAACTTGCCATCGAAAGCATCCATACCTTCCACTTTGTCTTTGCTATCTTTTACCTTCAAGATGCTAAGACCGAAGCCATTACCCAAAACATCATTCAGCTCTTTAGCATCAACATTTTCGGTTGTTGACTTGTAGATACCGAAAGAAACAGCATCTGTTGTATTTGTAAGGTCAGCATCCAGGTTAGCACCATTAGCGATCGACAAATACATACCGCTATTATATG
Source organism: Parabacteroides goldsteinii (assembly GCF_015550595.1). Taxonomy (GTDB): domain Bacteria; phylum Bacteroidota; class Bacteroidia; order Bacteroidales; family Tannerellaceae; genus Parabacteroides; species Parabacteroides leei. The sequence continues at coordinate 13,369 of NZ_JADNBB010000002.1, read as the reverse complement.
CAGCTGTATAAACAAATTCAATAGATTTATTTAGCATAGCATACTTGCCGGTTGCTTTATTTTTGAATTTGTATCTTGTTACGCCGTTAGCAGATGCATCTTCTACTGCCCAAAGGCATTTGTCTGCATTTACAGCTGTCGTAGCCGAAACAGTACCATCTTCTTCACCTTTCCAAGCCTTACTAGCATTATTTCCTGAAATGAAATAATATTCACCATTGTTGAAAGAAGCCTGCAGAGCCAGAGTCTGACCACCTACTGTAATAGTTTCATTAGTTGCAGTCGGAGCCACAGCTGAAACAGACACGCCACTGATTGTAGCAGTACCTACAGTCAAAGCACCGTCTGCAACAGTAACTTCCGTAGCAGCAGCAGCCTTCACCAAAGTCCAGCTAGTAGTAGCAGCTTTCGTTTCAGCTTTCACACCCAAGTACTTAACATCGCTCTTTGCACGATCCAAAGCGACTGAATACATCTTTTTGTCTGCATCCAATGTCCAGGAATAAGCAGCAGTAGCAGAAACCTTTTCTGAAACTTTTACTTCGCCACCATCCACATACAAATATCCACCTTCTACTTGCAGATAAAAAGAAGCAGTTGCTTTAGCTGCGTTTTCAACAAAGCTGTTCAAGTCTGTTACCTCACCATCTTCATTCACAGCCACATCACCAGTACCGGGGAATACATCGTCAGCACTGTAAACACCGAATTTTACTGTTGTTAATTCTGTTGCAGCTTTAGTATCTACAGATTCAGCAGTAATTGCACTCTCACCGAATTTCAGATTCTTAGTAGCATCACCTTCCACTACTTGAATTCGACCTTCAACAATAGAAATTTCAACCGGAGTTACACCATCCTCTTTTGCTCCTACTGAATAAGTATACGAATCTCCACTTTTAGATTCTACAACTTGTGTCTGAAGCAAATAAACAGCCTCACCTTTGGCATTCTTTGTTTTCAGATAATATTTTACCGCAACTTCTTCAGATTTGGATTCAACTGTCGGAACAGCTTCCAACTCCCAAGTAGCAGTTTCAGCAGTCACTTCTTTTTCAACCGCAGCTGCATGCCCTTCGGCATTCAGGTAAATGACAGAACCTTCTCCTGTCCCATCCAAATTACTACCAATCACTACAGCCTGACCAACTGCCGGCTTAGTGACTTCAATCACTCTAGCATCCAGCGTCGTCCAAGCACCGGCTGCCAAGAGGACAGCCACTAACGTAGAAAACTTTTTGTTCATAATCAATAAATTTAATATTAATAATAGTGTTATAAATAACCTCTCATAACCTGTTCCCGACAGGTTTGTCATACCAATGACTAGCTAAAACGATCGTTTTTTCTCGTCACTGTTTTCGAGAATTTTGATTTGATGTCAAAAAGTCGTAATTTCGTACTTGCTTTGCTATTCCATTGATAAGAAAGAAGATAGGGAAAGAAAAAAAATTAGTAGAAATGATTGGTATTTCAAAATGATGCAGTACCTTTGTGACGAGAAAAAACGATCGATTTTTTTAGTCAGTCTTTTTTCGATCTCTCGCCTTGCTATTCATAGCCTGAATGGTTATTCTGAATTTTTGTTAATAGATCAACCCCTTACGGCCCGTTTCCGAACGGATGCCTACCCGTCAGAGCTTCGGTAACTACCCGTTGAATGACCGGTAACTACCCGTTTTCAACAGCATAAAGAGAAGATACTATTATCAAAAAAGTATCAATAGTATCAAAAGTATCTACCCCTTTTCCGAAGTAGCGATATCCTTTCCCGACACTGTTTTTTCGTAATAACCCGCTCCTAATGAAAGCAATAAGCCATATTCCTGTGCCTTTTTCAACATTCGGAAAACACTTGCACGGCTTAGTCTGCGGACACCGGCCTCGGCCAACAGTTCAGCGGTTTTAAACCTGTCCGGCATGGAGGCAAACAGATCGCTCAGGGCTGTGGGCACCTTAAAATGAATCTCGGTATCGCTATGTTTCATCGTGGTACTCACCAGGAGCGAATGGCGCAGACAGACGGTTCCGATATGGAACGCTATTTCGAAATCGTTGTCGGTAATGCTCCGGTGACGTTCGTCGACACGCGCCTCCCCTTTGCGCAAGGCCGTCAGCACCATCGCGATACGGAAGATTATCAGGCGGTGGCGCAAGACTACCGAAGTGACATCTTCGTTCCCGAATACGCGTACATTATAATATTCACGTTCGAAGTAACGGTCGAGCCTTTTTCGCTGGCAGTCGGTGAAGCTCACAAACGTAGGCGACTTCTCCAGGAATTCGGCTATTTCCAACATTCTCACCCCCAGGTCGTCAAAATAGAAAGCATTCTGAAAGACATCATCGGAGGCCGTCAGTCCGTGGTAAGCGCTACCCCCGGCAATCCGGTAGATCAACAGGCGACTGTAAAGTCCGCTTTCGGTAGAGGGCACGAGCTGCGAGAACATGCCGGGCGTACCGGTGACAAACATTCCCAAACGCGGGGTTTCGGCAACGAAAGTACCGTTGGTTTTCGAAGCACAGCTCACCCGTTCGTGGTGGAAAGCCTGGTTGAGAATATATCCGTAGCCGCCAAAATCCTGCGACATGGTATTGTTGACAGACTCCAGTTCGGTTTCAAACAAGAGGGAAGCGTAGGGAGCGTTCGCTTCCAGCTGCTCGATCAAACGCGCCGTGGTGGTGTAGCCGCCTACATGGAGCTGCATCTGCTGTACGGGCTGGGGATTTTCAGGAGGATTTCCCGGTATTTTCTTTACTTTCGACTGACGTTGCTGTTGTTTGTAAAGCTCCCAGGCCTCTTTCTTCACCTTATATTCCTCCACTTTACGGAAGGAATTGTCGAACACTCTCCGCTGCCAGGGTTTCACCAGTTTGTGCACCTGGCTGACACAACCTTTGCCGCTACCCGAGGGGCCGATCGCAAGGGTGTAGAACGGGGCATAACATACTTCTTTACGGAGCAGGCCTGTCACGCCCGGCAGTGCGGTGCTGGTCATGGTGAGTGCGGCGAGCAACATCAGGTCGTGTTCCGTATCGTCGACGGCCGGCTTCAATGTGTCCGCAAGGAGGTTCGGGAGGCCGGCCAAAAGGCTTTTTCCGAAGTGCGGAAAATCGCTTTCTCCCGGTTCAAAATCAGGCCCCAGGGTAGACCCTTCGTCGGAAAGTCCCGTTTCGGGAATGGGGGTGAGATTTTTGATACTTTTGATACTTTTTTTCGTCGCCTGCCCTATCGACTGCCGGTAAGGATTGCTGCCATGCGCGGAACGGTAACGGCGGTAAATGTCGGACACGGTGGCCAGGATCTCTTTTTCACTAAAGCCGGGAGCGGCGTAGCGGTAGAGGCATTCGGCCACTACTTCGCTTTCGCCGAAGCCGGCACTGTTGAGAGCCGAGGCCAGTTTCACCACGTAGCTGTGGCGGCCACCGTCGGAGAAGGGGTTGCCGGTTTCAAACTTGTCGATGTAGTTGGCCAGCGAACGGGGTTCCGCCTCAGAGAAGACATCGGCCTTGTCGGGGCCAATGGGAACATTCACCACTTCGGATGCTTCCTTATAAAAGGCCGACGGGTCGTAGCTTACGAAACAACCGCGGTTGGGGTCTTTGCCCGAAGGGTCTACCTTCACGCCCGGCAGGTCGGCTTCGAGCAGGCGGCTCACTACATCGAAGGCCTGGGCATGGTGTTCAAGGTCGCTGTCTACCAGCACGAAGAGCTTAAGACCGGTACCCGATGGGCTGATATGGCCGGCTTTCACATACGGTAGTTCTTTGGCGCGGCCAAGCAGTTCCGAGGGTGATCCGGACACATGGTCGAGGTCGCCCACCACGCAGCCGGAGTAGTCTACCAGGTGCTCACGTTTGCGGCCGCCTTCCATCCGTCCGCCTGCCACCAACAGAGACAGGTTCTTTTTACATGCCTTCGCTCCTTCCTGATTGCCGGCGGCTACCAGGGCGCGAACGTTTTCTACCGATCTCTTGTACTTTCCGCTTACCACGTCGTCGAAATAACCACCAAGGGTGACCGGCGTGTAAGAGGTGGTGTCGAATGCTGTTCTGAACAGGGTACATTCGACAGTTTGATTCACTGAATTCCTCATACTAAGTCAATTAAATTTAATACTATCAGGGTTCTCCCAAATGTTCGATCAATACGCCGACTTGCTTCGGCGTGTAGAGTTTCTGGAACTTCACCCACCCGGCGGCTTCCAATTTGGCCTTCAGTCCGCGCGAAGTGCGTATCCATTCCCACATACGTTTATAGGCAATCACCGGTGTCCGGCCGGGAAAATACAGCTGGGCGAATTCCGTTACCCCATACGCTCTCCTCCAGGGAGATAATTCCGTTTTTTTATCTTCCATATTTTTCTGATATTTAAATAATTACAATACCACAATATAAGAATTAAATCGATACGTTGTTAGGTTTTCCGCAGATATTTATCGAAAAAATAATACATACTGATTATTCCACACCTTCTCATAGCATCCCATCATCGGCAAAGGGTGTAGTATCTTTGTAATGTAGTCAAGAGATAGATTTTAATACACTAACCCTTAATCATTTAAAGTTATGTCAGTAAAGTACAAACTGGTCTTGAAAAAAGACCTTACGAAAGGAGCGGCCGCAGATGCCAAGCGGTATTATGCCTCCGCCCCGGTAAGCGGAACGATGAATTTTAATTCGATCTGCGATGTGATAGCCGACCGTTCGACAGCGAGCGACGGCGATGTGGCACTGGTGGTGCGCGGCCTGCTGCGTGCAACGGAAGAGGCGTTGTTGCGTAACGAAGTAGTGGAACTGGATACACTGGGACGTTTCCGCCTGTCGCTGGGAAGTTCCGGCTCGCTAACCGAAAAGGATTTCCAGGCAAATATGATCCGCAAGCCGAAGATCATCTTTACCCCCGGCGCCCGGCTGCGTGCCATGCTGGAAAAGATCAGCCTCGAACGCATCGGCAAGGAAACAGAACCGTCACAAGGCGGTGGCAGTGGGGAAGACGACCGACCGGTCATCGAGTAATTGAAAATTGAAAATCAGAGCATTATGACAGCACAACAAATCAGATTCGTCAAAGACTCCCTGCAGGCCGCCGTGTCTGCAGGCGCAGTTTTCCACATGAACCCTTCCGTGATACTGGCACAGGCTGCTTTCGAAAGCGGATGGGGTACGAGCCGGCTGGCAACGGAGAGTAATAATTTCTTCGGCCTGACAGCTTACGGTTGCAGCAACGAGTACTGGCACGGTGGGAAAACGGAGGTGAGAACCGATAGTTATTCGCTCCACTTCCGCCGCTACGACACCCGCGCAAACTCTTTCCTCGACTTCGCCCGCCTGATCCGGAATAGCTACCGCGTGGCCTGGCAGTGCAGCAACGACCCGGAAGCCTATGCCCGAGAAATAGCCTACAGCCCCTACATCAGCGAGTTGAACGGTGACGACCGCGAATCCTACCGCCGCAGCCTCGTCCAGATAGAGAGGACGGTACAGGCTATCGTGGCGTTGACGGGAGGTTAGAAAAAGGTGAAACCTTTTTCAATTAATAATGAATAATTGGGCTTCGCGATCGGATGTAGCAAAATGTGAAACCAAATGACAGGTTTTGTAGGGGCGGGGTTTGCCCGCCCTTTGCGACAATAATATAACAACCGGTGAAGAAGGGCGGGCAGACCCCGCCCCTACGGCCGACACAACATTCACATCTGTCAAATAATGAAACATTCACATTTGATAATAACCGAGATGCTCATAATTAATAACAACCAACAAACAATCGACCCCATGTCCAAATTCAAACGAATCATCGAATTCATTCTTGCATTGCTGAACTTTTTGTTTCACTTTAAAACTACACCGGATGATGAAACAATTGCCGCTGTTGAAACATATCCCGGCCCTGCTGCTCCGCCTGGCACGGAAAGGGATAACCCTGTATTTGCGCCTATCCCTTAGGATACGGCTGAAACTTCTTTAACAAATGGCCTCCTTTAGCCGGGGAGGCCATTTGTTTTCAATAACATCTTTTCAGGACTTCATTTTTTTCGGTATCTACAAGGTTATATCATTCTGTTTAGCTACTTTTGCACTTTGATATAAATATATTATGTAGGATTGTATGAAAACACTGGAAAGATTAGTTGCAGAGAAATTATTAAAAATTAAAGCCGTTAAGTTACAACCGGCCAATCCGTTCACATGGGCTTCCGGCTGGAAGTCGCCGATTTACTGTGATAACAGAAAAACGCTTTCTTATCCGGCTGTTCGTAGTTTCATCAAACTGGAACTGGCACGTGTGATCAGCGAAAAATACGAAAACGCAGACGCCATCGCAGGAGTTGCCACAGGAGCTATCGCACAGGGTGCGCTGGTTGCCGATTTATTGGGACTGCCTTTTGTTTACATCCGCGCAACACCGAAGGATCACGGACTGGAAAACCTTATCGAAGGTGAATTGAAACCGGGATCGAAAGTAGTCATCATCGAAGACCTGGTATCTACCGGCGGTAGCAGCTTGAAAGCTGTACAGGCTGTACGTAACTTCGGTTGCGACGTAGTAGGTATGGTTGCCATCTTCACACACGGTTTCCCTGTAGCTGCACAGCAATTCAAGGATGCTAAAGTAACGCTGACTACACTGAGCAATTACGATGCCGTTATCGAAGAAGCTGTACGTACAGACTATATCGACGAATCGGAAATCGCTACGCTGCAGGAATGGCGTAAAGACCCTGCAAACTGGAACCCTGAAGCTTAATCACGACGAGTACAGGATGACAGAATTTGTAAGTGAGATCAAAACGATCCCTCACAACGAGGATCGTGTCTATGCAATGCTGTCCGACCTTTCCAACCTGGAACGGGTTAAGGACCGCATTCCACAGGATAAAATTAAAGACTTTGAGTTCGACAGCGACTCTTGCAGTTTCGCTGTCGATCCCGTAGGTAAGATACGTTTCGAGATCGTTGAACGCGAACCGAACAAAACAATCAAATTTACTACAACCAACTCGCCCGTTCCCCTTTTCCTCTGGATCCAACTGAAACAGGTGGAAGAGAACGACACGCGGTTGAAAATGACGATCCGCGCCGATCTGAACCCGTTTATCAAACCGATGGTATCGAAACCGTTGCAGGACGCACTCGACAAAATATCAACTGTGATTGCCGCCCTGCCCTATTAATCTCCGTATTATGGCTCAGAAACTTTGGGAAAAAAATGTACAGGTAGACAAGGAAGTCGAAACCTTTACCGTAGGCCGGGACCGTGAAATGGATCTTTACCTGGCCAAGTATGACGTTCTTGGCTCGATGGCCCATATCACGATGCTGGAAAGTATCGGGCTGCTCACGAAAGAGGAACTGACGGTTCTGCTGGCAGAGCTGAAAAATATCTATGCCGTTGCCGACAGCGGCGAATTCGTTATCGAAGAAGGCGTGGAAGACGTTCATTCGCAGGTGGAACTGATGCTGACACGCCGTCTGGGCGACATTGGCAAGAAGATACACAGCGGACGTTCGCGCAACGACCAGGTATTGCTCGACCTGAAACTGTACACGCGCGCACAGATACAGGAGTTGGTGGAACTGACAAACGGCCTGTTCGAGGTACTGATAAGCCAGAGCAACCGTTATAGCGAGGTGTTGATGCCGGGATATACGCATTTGCAGGTGGCGATGCCTTCATCGTTCGGTCTTTGGTTCGGTGCGTATGCCGAGAGCCTGGCTGACGATTTGCAGATGATGCAGGCGGCTTACAAGGTGTGCAACCGCAATCCGCTGGGTTCGGCTGCCGGATACGGCTCGTCTTTCCCCTTGAACCGTAGCATGACGACCGGGCTATTGGGCTTCGACTCGATGGACTACAACGTGGTATATGCCCAGATGGGACGTGGCAAGATGGAACGTACGGTGGCTTTTGCGATGGCGGGTATTGCCGCAACGCTTTCGAAGCTGGCGTTCGATGCTTGTATGTTCAACAGCCAGAACTTCGGGTTCGTCAAGTTGCCGGACCAGTTCACGACAGGTTCGAGCATCATGCCGCACAAGAAGAATCCGGACGTGTTCGAGCTGACGCGTGCGAAATGCAATAAGATACAAGGTCTGCCACAGCAGATCACACTGATATGCAATAACCTGCCGTCGGGGTATTTCCGCGACCTGCAGATCATCAAGGAGGTGTTCCTGCCTGCTTTCGACGAACTGAAGGATTGCCTTCGTATGGTTACCCATATGATGCGCGAAGTGAAGGTGAACGAGCATATTCTCGACGACGATAAATATTCCCTGCTGTTCAGCGTGGAAGAGGTAAACCGCCTCGTCCTGGAAGGAGTTCCTTTCCGCGACGCTTACAAACAAGTAGGCCTGGAGATCGAAGCGGGTAACTTCACGCCCAACAAGGCCGTGAACCATACACACGAAGGTAGCATCGGCAATCTGTGCAACGACAGTATTTCCGCCCTGATGCAAAATATTATCGACGGTTTCTCGTTTAATAAGGTAAACGAAGCTGAAAAGAAACTGTTAGCATAATTAAGATGAAAAGAATATTTTTTTGTTTGGTGGTGTTGCTGGTGATGTCGTGCAATAAGGTGAATGTATCGAACGTACCTTATGCACCGGTGTACCTGGAATTGGACTTGCAGTTTAAGGACAAGGACCTGGTTGGTTCCCTTAACTTCAAAGAGATCACAAGCGAGGCAGGCCAGAATTACGGTACACGGCTCGGTTATTCGGGCGTGTTGGTCGTAAACGGTTTCAGTGCCACTACGGGAGGTACACAATATTATGCTTATGATTTGTGCTGCCCTCACGAAGCCCAGAAGAATATTAAAGTAAAAGCGGACAATACAGGTCGGGCACAATGTCCGGAATGCGGAACGAAGTACGAAATAGCGTATGGCTCTGGAACTCCGTCAGATGGCCCGTCAGAATTTGCACTTACGAGGTTTAATGTCACTCAGAGAGGGAGTGAGTTATTGATCCAATATTAAAAAAATCGGCACTTAAAGCTAATTTTTTTACCCGATTATTTGCAGATATAAAAAAGTTATCTACCTTTGCACACGCAAACGCAAACAACGCGAAAGTAGCTCAGTTGGTAGAGCATAACCTTGCCAAGGTTAGGGTCGCGGGTTCGAATCCCGTCTTTCGCTCATCTCTTAAGAGAAAGGGATGCTCGAATGGTGGAATGGTAGACACGAAGGACTTAAAATCCTTTGGCCATTGCGGCTGTGCGGGTTCAAGTCCCGCTTCGAGTACAAAGGATGTATTTTTCGGGTTCATCCCTTTCGATTTGCGAAAGTAGCTCAGTTGGTAGAGCATAACCTTGCCAAGGTTAGGGTCGCGGGTTCGAGTCCCGTCTTTCGCTCGCTTCCAAAAGGCCTCGGTATTGCTTGCAATATCGGGGCTTTTTATTTATACAACGATCCTCTATTGTCCGTTTAAAGAATAATATATACCTTTGTTATAACTAAAAACAAAGGATATGAACTTCTTCAGCAATTACTTACCCGGAATCATTGCTTTATGCCAAAAGCATAAGGTGAAAAAGTTGTTTGCTTTCGGTTCTGTTCTCACCCACCGCTTTACGGATAAGAGCGATATAGATTTATTAGTCGACTTTGAAGGCGTCACACCGGAAGATTATGCAGACAATTACTTTGATTTAAGAGATGCATTATCCAATATCCTCCGTAGGGAAGTAGACTTACTGGAAGATAAAGCTATACGAAATCCTATTTTACGAAAAAACATTGACTCATCAAAGCAATTAATCTATGGATGAGTACATTGAAAAACATCTGTATGATGTGCTTCTTTCTATCAATGAAGTGGAAAGTTATTTTTCTGAAGGGCCTAAACTATTCGAGGAATTCAGGAATAAGATCATTCTCCAAAGAGCCGTTGAGCGGAATGTTGAGATAATGTGAGAAGCGATCAATCGAATTCTCAAAATAGATCCGACTTTTATATTGCCTAATGCCAGAGCGATCGTCAATACCAGAAACAAAGTAATACACGGCTACGACAGTGTCACCACCGAATTTCTCTGGGGACTCATCATTAGACACATTCCGGCTTTAAAGAAAGATGTTTTAGACATACTCAAGCATCAATAAAGAAATAGGGCTGCAACATTGCTGCCGCAGCCCTTTCATAGACACACCAATATTTATAACTATTGTATAAATACCTTCTTTACCTCTCTTTATGTCTGGTACCGTATTTACGGTAAACGCAAATATAATAATAAATTTATCATTACAATCTTTTTTTGCTGGGAAGCGCTTAAAATTAGGGAACTATAAGAGTTTCACTCTTTAGCAGGAATAAAAAAGCCCGACCTCACCGGCCGGGCTTCTCACTGTATCTTAATTTCAGATCATTTTCCTTGCAGGCTGGCGTCCATGGCGGCGGCAGCTTTACGGCCATCACCCATCGCCAGAATAACGGTGGCACCACCTCTTACGATGTCGCCTCCGGCATATACATCCAGCAGTGCTGAGCGCATAGTGTCCTGATCGACTACGATCGTACCCCATTTGCTTACTTCCAGGCCACTGAAGGCACGCGGGATAAGCGGGTTGGGAGAAACACCGACACTGACGATAACTTCGTCCACATCGATCGTATCGATGGCGCCTTCTATGGCTACTGGACGGCGGCGGCCAGAAGCATCCGGTTCACCCAGTTCCATCTTCTGCAAACGCATCTGTTTAACACGGCCTCTTTCATCGCCGATATATTCGATCGGGTTATGCAGGGTCAGGAATTCCACGCCTTCTTCTTTGGCATGCTTCACCTCCTCGATACGGGCAGGCATTTCTTCTTCGCTACGACGGTAAACGATCATGGCACGTTCAGCTCCCAAACGGCGGGCCGTACGGACTGAGTCCATCGCAGTATTACCTCCACCGATCACGGCTACCCGCTTGCCTTGCAATACAGGGGTATCGCTCTCGGGATTGGCTGCGTCCATCAGGTTGACACGTGTCAGGTATTCGTTGGACGACATGATGCCGATCAGGTTCTCACCCGGTATGTTCATGAAATTAGGCAGGCCGGCACCACTGGCGGCAAAGAAACCTTTGAAGCCTTCTTCGTGCAGGTCGTCGTAACTGATCGTCTTACCGACGATGCAGTTGGATATGAACTTCACGCCCATCTTGCGAAGGCCTTCGATCTCCACATCCACAATCTTATTAGGCAGACGGAATTCAGGAATACCGTATTTCAATACACCACCGATCTCGTGCAATGCTTCGAACACGGTAACATCATATCCTCGCTTCGCCATATCTCCGGCAAAAGAAAGGCCGGCAGGACCGGAACCGATCACGGCGATCTTGATTCCGTTCTTTTCTGCAATCTCAGGCACTGAGATCTGGCCGCTCTCCCGTTCGTAGTCGGCAGCGAAACGTTCGAGGTAACCGATGGCTACCGGAGCCTTTTTCATCTTCAGATGAATACATTTGCTTTCGCACTGTTTCTCCTGCGGACAAACACGACCACAAACAGCCGGCAGGGCACTGGTTTCCTTAAGCACTTTGGCTGCTTCCAGGAACTCGCCGCGCTCGATGTTCTTGATGAATGTCGGGATATTGATACTTACCGGACAACCTTCCATACAGGTCGGATTCGGGCAGTCGAGGCAACGTTGTGCCTCCTGCATGGCCTGTTCCTTTGTCAGACCCAGGTTCACCTCTTCCAGGCGGGTATGGCTCCGGTATTCCGGATCGAGTTCATTCATTTCTACACGGGGAATATCCGTGCGTTCTTTATTTTTTTTGCTCTTGCGCAGTTCTTCCCTCCAGGGTTCGGAACGACGGGCTGCAATCAGTTCTGCTGTTGTCATTTGTTTAAGTGGTTATTTCTTTTCAATATCTTTATAAGCACCCAGACGCATAAGCATCTCGTCGAAATCAACCTGATGAGCATCGAACTCCGGTCCGTCCACACAGACGAACTTGGTCTTTCCACCCACCGTGATACGGCAAGCGCCGCACATACCTGTTCCGTCTACCATGATTGTGTTCAGGGAAGCGACGGTAGGTATCTCGTATTTCTTTGTAAGTGCCGAAACGAATTTCATCATGATAGCCGGACCGATGGTTACACACAGGTCTACCTTCTCACGGTTGATCACGCTTTCCACACCGTTCGTCACCAATCCTTTGGTACCGTAGGAACCGTCGTCGGTCATCACGATCACTTCGTCGGAGTTGGCCTTCATCTGGTCTTCCAGGATCACCAGGTCTTTGGTACGGGCTGCCAGTACCACGATCACACGGTTTCCGGCCTTATGGAATGCTTCAACGATAGGTAACAGCGGTGCTACACCTACGCCTCCCCCGGCACAAACAACCGTACCTACTTTTTCGATGTGGGTAGCTTGTCCCAGCGGACCTACCAGGTCGGTAATATAATCGCCTACGTTCAAATCGCAGATCTTCTTGGATGAACCGCCTACGGCCTGGATCACCAGGGTGATGGTTCCTTTCTGAGTGTCTGCCCCTGCAATGGTTAAAGGGATGCGTTCGCCTTTCTCTCCCACTTTCACGATCACAAAGTGACCGGCCTTACGTGAGCGGGCAATCAGAGGAGCCTCAACTTCCAGCTTCACCACGTTGGCAGAGAAATGTTCTTTACTTACAATTTTATTCATTCTAATCGCTACTGTTGATAGTTTGTCTTGTTGATTTGCTTGCAAAAATACATCAAATATGTGAATAGATAAGTATTTTGCCAAAGAAAAAGGCCTTATTCGAACAATCCTTCGTCGCGCAGCAGCATCAGGATAGCAGAATGCGGCACGATCAGGAACTTCTCGTCGTTAAAGCTGATCTCGTAAGCGGCATTTTGCAGGAACACAGCCAGATCGCCTTCATGTGCCTGCAAAGGCAGGTAATGCACCTCTCCTTCTTTCTTCTTTTCCCATACTTCGTGTTCTTCACTCTGGGATGGGAGCGGGAAGCCGGGGCCAACCTTGATGATATATCCGCTTTGTATCTTTTCCTGCTGCACCGTAGGGGGCAGGTAAAGGCCCGACTTTGTCTGGCTCTGCGGGTTCTTGGGTTTGATAAGCACCTTGTCGCCTATCATGATGAATTTATCTACGTCTTTCTGGTCTATTGATAATTGCATAATTGTAAGTTTTAAGTTGCGATGCAAAGATATAAAAAAAGAGACGTTGCAAAGCTACGTCTCCCTTTCGTTCAGAGTATTGTCTAGTCCTAAAATATCGTTACACCTAACAAAGTAACGAAATGGAAAAGTTAGAAAGCAAGTACGTTAGACGTACACAAAAGGATTACAGCATGTCCTTTAAATTATCAGTAGTTCACGAATATGAAACAAATCGGTTAAGTTTGG
>NZ_JADNBB010000029.1 GCF_015550595.1 Parabacteroides goldsteinii | reverse complement strand
TTTCCTCTCTGAAAAATAAATGTTTTTATTGCTTATTATCCGCACCCAAAAAGTTGCATTTATAAGTTGAACTCAAGGGGCTAAAATCCCTTCAATTTCCTATCTTTGTGGCAGTTTTGTTATTCTCTGCATGGGACTGACGAACTTTGATGTGTCTTCATTTTTTCGAAGATTGTTGAGATATATAGGAAAAACTCAAATTTAACAACTGGCATGAAACAGATTTTAGTTACCGGAGGAGCAGGTTTTATTGGCTCTCATCTTTGTGAACGCCTGCTGAAAGACGGAAACAATGTGATTTGTATGGATAATTATTTTACAGGTTGCAAACAAAATGTTGTTCATTTATTGGACAATCCCTATTTTGAACTGGTCCGCCACGATGTGACGTTTCCTTATTATGTGGAAGTTGACGAGATCTATAATCTGGCTTGTCCGGCATCGCCTATACATTATCAGTTCGATCCGGTAAGTACGACTAAAACATCTGTTATTGGTGCTATTAATATGCTAGGGTTGGCTAAACGTACAAAAGCCCGTATCCTTCAGGCTTCAACGAGTGAGGTATATGGTGATCCGTTCGTTCATCCGCAGGAAGAAAGCTACTGGGGAAATGTAAATCCGATAGGTGTCCGGAGTTGTTATGACGAAGGAAAACGATGTGCGGAAACGTTGTTTATGGATTACCACAGACAAAATAAAGTAGACATCAGGATTATCCGTATCTTCAATACTTATGGTCCCCGTATGCGTCCGGATGACGGAAGAGTTGTTTCCAACTTTATCGTACAGGCTTTAAAAGGAGAAGATATTACTATCTATGGGGATGGAAAGCAGACCCGTAGTTTTCAGTATGTAGATGACCTGATTGAAGGTATGGTCCGTATGATGGCCTCGGAAGACTTCACCGGCCCTGTTAATTTAGGTAACCCTAGAGAGTTTACCATGATAGAACTGGCAGAGTTGGTACTTAAAATGACAAACTCAAAATCGAAAATAATATTTACCCCTCTTCCTGCTGACGATCCCAAACAGCGTAAACCGAATATTTCTTTAGCCAAAGAAAAACTGAATGGTTGGGAGCCGAATATCCGTTTGGAGGAGGGTTTGGTAGAGACTATTAAATATTTCAAGAGTCTTTAATTTTGTATTTGATTATAAATTATGAAAATAGCGATAGTTGGTACAGGCTATGTAGGCCTGGTAACCGGAACCTGCTTTGCCGAGATGGGTACCGAAGTTTTTTGTGTAGACGTAAATACTGAAAAAATTGAGAACCTCAAAAAAGGCATAATTCCTATCTACGAACCTGGCCTCGAAGAAATGGTTCATCGTAATCAGCTGGCCGGGAGATTACATTTTACAACCGATTTGACAGAGTGTCTGAACGAGGTAGAAGTCTTGTTCAGTGCCGTAGGTACACCTCCTGATGAAGATGGTAGTGCTGACTTGAAGTATGTGCTTGAAGTTGCCCGTACTGTCGGTCGCAATATAAAGAAACATATTTTGGTGGTGACAAAGAGTACAGTGCCTGTCGGTACTGCCCAAAAGGTACGCCAGGCTATTCAGGATGAGTTGGATAAGAGGGGTGTACAGATTGAATTTGATGTTGCTTCTAATCCGGAATTCTTGAAAGAAGGAGCTGCGATCAGTGACTTTATGAGTCCGGACCGTGTAGTTGTCGGTGTCGAGTCGGAACGTGCAGAAGAGTTGATGACTCGTTTGTATCGTCCTTTTCTTTTGAATAATTTCCGTGTGATTTTTATGGATGTGCCATCTGCGGAGATGACCAAATATGCTGCAAACGCAATGCTGGCTACCCGTATCAGCTTTATGAACGATGTGGCCAACCTGTGTGAAATTGTTGGTGCTGATATAAATATGGTGCGTAAAGGTATTGGTTCAGATAATCGTATTGGCAATCGTTTCTTATATGCAGGTATCGGTTATGGTGGTTCTTGTTTCCCGAAAGATGTGAAAGCATTGATCAATACCGCAAAATTGAATAACTACCCAATGCGTATTCTTCAGGCAGTGGAAGAAGTCAATGATGAGCAAAAATCACTCTTATTCCGTAAATTGGAAAAACATTTCAATGGTAATCTGAAGGGTAAGCGTGTTGCTCTCTGGGGATTGGCATTTAAGCCGGAAACCGATGATATGCGTGAAGCTCCGTCATTAGTTCTAATAGAAAAACTACTAGGCGCAGGTTGTGAGGTGTATGCTTATGATCCGGTGGCAGTAGAAGAGACAAAGCGTCGTATTGGCGACTCGATCCATTATGCAAAGGATATCTATGATGCCGTGGTGGATGCCGACGCCCTGATGCTTGTAACGGAATGGAAAGAATTCCGTATGCCTTCCTGGTCTGCTGTAAAGAAGCTGATGGCTACCCCGTTAGTCCTTGATGGCCGTAATATTTATGATATTAAGGAGATGGAGGGGAATGGATTTGTTTATCATTGCATAGGAAGATAAGTCTTAGAAGTAAATCTGTCAATTATTAATCGCTCTGTTATATGACGTTTGAACAGTTGACTATCCTTCTTGAAAGTCTTTTGAACTTGCCAACAGAGAATGAAGTTGTTGAGTTTAAACGTGCAGGTAATGGATTTGATACTCTGAAACTTGGTGCTTATTTTTCGGCATTAAGTAATGAAGCGAATTTGAAAAGGCGAGATAATGCATGGTTGGTTTTTGGAATAAATGATAAAGATCATGCGATAGTAGGGACGAATTATAAATCGACTCCCCAGTCGTTATGTCATATAAAAAGAGAAATAGCAGAAGGTATTAATGAAGGCATAACCTTTAATGATATCTTCGAACTTATTTATGAAGGAAAGAGAGTCCTTTTATTTCAGATTCCGCCTGCACCTCAAGGTATTCCTATTTCATATAAAGGACATTACTATGGTCGGGATGGAGAGTCTTTAGTAGCATTGAATATTTCAGAGATTGAGTCGATCCGTAATCAGGTTAAAAGAATAGACTGGAGTGCTCAAATCATTGAAGATGCTACAATTGAAGATTTGGATGCGACAGCGATTCAGCTTGCCCGTTCACTATATATATCAAAGAATCGGGATAAAGAGGAAGAAATCTTAACGTGGGATAACGTTTCATTCCTGAATAAAGCGAAAATAACGATAAAAGGACGTATAACAAATACAGCTATTCTTTTATTAGGTAAGGAAGAAAGTGAGTATCTGATATCTCCTGCGACAGCAAAGATCCGTTGGATATTAAAAGATCATCAAGGTATTGAAAAAGATTATCTGATTAAAGGTTGTCCTATGATTATCTCTGTAGAAGAGATATACCGTAAAATTCGTAATTTGAAATATCGTTATATAAATCCGGAATTTCAGACGTTATTTCCGGAAGAGATTGATACCTATGAACCATATATAATAAGAGAGGCGTTAAATAATGCAATTGCTCATCAGGATTATTCTTTAGGAGGACAGATCACTGTGGTGGAATATGATGATAAGCTTGTATTTGCCAATAAAGGATGTTTTATTCCGCGAAGTATTCAGAATGTATTGATCAATGATGCTCCGGAAGAGGTCTATAGAAATCAGTTTCTTGCGCAAGCAATGGTTAATCTGAAAATGGTTGATACAATTGGTAGTGGTATTCGGAAAATGTTCTTTTATCAAAGACAGAGGTTGTTCCCTCTTCCCGATTATAATTTTGACGATAATAAGGTACAAGTTTCTATCATTGGTAAGATATTGAATATTGGATATGCGAGTATTCTCGCTCAGAATACATCTTTATCTCTGTCTGAAATAGAAATACTAAACAGAGTTCAACTAAATAAATTTATTTCTGATGAAGAGTTAAACTATCTGAGGAAAAAGAAACTGATAGAGGGACGAAAGCCCAATATCTATTTGGCGAGGTCGGTTGCTCAAAAGATTGATCAGAAAATAGAGTATTCTAATAATAAAGGCTTTGATGATAGTTACTATTGTGATCTGATTATAAAGGCATTGTCAGAACATAAGGTTTTAACGAAACAAGAGATAACAAAACTGTTGATTAAAAAGCTTCCGGATATTTTGACCATCAAGCAAAAGCATTCAAAGATTCAGAATTTGTTGACGAAGTTAAGAAAATCAGGAAAAATCGAAAATGAGTCAAGAGGTATCCATTCGAACTGGCGTATAGTTTAAACGCAATTTAAACGCAATTTAAACGCAATTTAAACGCAATTTAAACGCAAGGTTTTGGATATCAGTGCTGTTGTACTAAAATTTTATATTTCACAAAGTCAAGAGTATTCAGAAAACATAAATGTAGCGTACAGGTGACTTGATAGCTGTTTTAAAGTTTAAGCATACAGTGAAAAGAAAATCGGAATAGGGCCTTGGAAGTTTTTGAAAAACAACTTCACTCTATCATTTTTGTGCTATATGGTTTGATTTACAAGTGGTTTTGCTGTGATAGTTAATGTATTTATCTATCACTCACCTATTACTTTTATTCATTTTGTATTAAGTACAGTACTTTTTATATCAAACCAGTTATCTTTTTTAGATAAAACAAGGAGAAAAATTGTTTGAGACCCCCATTTTCAGGGTTTTTACACCCCGGTCTAAATGATGCCAAGACCCGGGTGTGGAGGTGGTCGAGACCAGGGTCTCAATGAATTTTTATAGCTATATCTTTGAAAATAAGTAATATACTATCTGTAAATAGATAGCTATTTTTGTGATAGTATGATAGGATAATTTGCATCTATCATGCATACTATCCACTCTGTAGTTTTTGAATTTCAATTAATATAAGCTGAGGAGTGATAGGGTGATAGTTATTTTGTAAAATGTATTATGTATAAAAAAGAAAAAGATGTTAGCTGCATTATATAGAAAAGTTATACCTAGTAATATACGGGCTTTTATTTACAGAGTATTTCTAGGTGATTTTTTATTCATGATTCGTAATTCTAAGTTTTGGATAAAACATAAATGGAACAGGATTTATTATAATATAGTTACTCCGAAAACGGAAAAGGAGCAGGCTTATAAAGCCTGGAGTAAGGCAGAAAACTGCCTTACTCCATATCCATATTTATGGAAAGGAGAATATGATCAACTGCTTATTGATGTTCATATTGATATGGAAAACTCTCTTCCATTTGTTATACATCATGGTAAAAGATTATATTTTGGGCGTGATATGATTAATGATATTCCTGGGATGTATAAAGGGCTTTTGATCGAACAAGATGAACGTTCTGCTCATCGTTATGTTGTTTCATATAGTGACTTGATAGATAAAGTTTTATTGGATATCGGTGCAGCAGAGGCTATTTTTGCTCTTGATACAATTGAATATGTTAATCATACATATCTTTTTGAATGTGATGAGAGATGGTTAGAGGCTTTGAAGGCTACGTTTGCTCCTTGGAAAGAAAAAGTAACAATCGTTCGAAAGTATGTAAGTGATTTGAATGATGAAAATAATGTAACGTTGGACTCCTATTTCTCTGATAAGCAAACTGATAACCTTTTCTTGAAGATGGATATAGAAGGCTATGAGCGAAACGCATTGAAAGGTGCAAAGAATCTTTTAGGAAAGGCAAAGAATATTTCAGGATCGGTTTGTATTTATCATCTGCATGATGACAAGGATGTTATACAAGAACTTCTGAAAAAGTTTAATTGTGTTACTGAAATTCAACCAGGATACATTATATTTGAAAAAGAATTTAGATCTGCGATATTACGATTTCATTTGTTTTCATGAAAATTTGAATAGCAATTATTGTGTGATGTTATAATATCAATTTGAGATAGAGATGAAATTAGTATAATGCAAGAAGAAACATTAAAAGATAAAACGGCTAAAGGACTCTTTTGGGGTGGTATCAGTAATGGATTACAACAGATTCTATCATTATTATTTGGAATATTTCTGTCTCGAATTTTGGATGCAGAAGATTATGGTTTGGTTGGATTATTGGCTATTTTTACAGGTATTGCAGGAAGCTTACAAGAAAGTGGTTTTTCTGCAGCATTGACTAATAAATTGAATATTAGACATGATGATTATAATTCTGTCTTTTGGTTTAATATAGTTACAGGCATTGTTTTATATATTATTTTATTTTTTTTCGCACCACTAATTGCTCTTTTTTTTGAACAGCCCAAATTATTATGGGTTTCTCGAATTGTTTTTTTAAGCTTTTTGTTTGGATGTTTTGGAACTGCTCAGGCTGCTTATTTGTTTAAAAATTTAATGGTTAAGGAACGTGCGAAAATTGATATTTTTGCATTGTTATTATCTAATACTGTTGCATTAATAATGGCCTTAAAAGGTTTAGCGTATTGGGGAATTGCTGTCCAGAATGCACTATATATGGGTATTGGGACATTTTTTCGTTGGTATTATTCCCCATGGCGTCCCACATTATCTTTTACAATTAAGCCATTAAAAGAAATGTTTCCATTTAGTTCTAAATTATTATTGACCCATTTGTTTGGACAAGTTTCTACAAATGTCTTTTCGCTTTTGTTAGGTAAGTTTTATACAGTGCAGCAAGTTGGTTATTATTCCCAAGGTTATAAATGGATGAATATGGGAGGAGGGTTGATTTCTGGAATGATAACCAGTGTGGCTCAACCTGTATTTGCACAGGTTACATCAGAAAAGGAACGACAGGTACAAGTACTGAGAAAAATGATTCGTTTTACGGCCTTTATTTCTTTTCCGTTAATGTTCGGTATGGCCTTGGTTGCTAAAGAATTAATTCTTATTACTGTTACAGATAAATGGTTAGCTTCTGTCCCTATATTACAGATTTTGTGTGTTTGGGGAGCATTTTCTCCAATCTGCGAATTGTATAAAAACATTGTTATTAGTAGAGGAAATTCAAAGATTTTCTTATATGCAAATATCATTTTTGGTATTTTGCAGTTACTATTGTTAGTTGTAATGTTACCTTATGGTATATTATGGATGGTTGTTGCTTATGTGGTAGCTTATATGGGTTGGTTGCTGTCTTGGCATTACTTTGCGAATCGATTAATTGGTATTAAATTTTGTGATGTAATTAAAGACATCGTTCCTTATTTAATTATTACATTTGCTGTATTGGGTGGAAGTTTTTTAGCTACATATAAGTTGGAGAATATATATGTGAATTTTATTTTGAAAATTCTTATATCTGTGTTTTTATATATTTTTATTATGTGGTCTATGAAATCTGTTATATTTAGAGAAAGTGTAAACTATTTGTTGCGTAAATAACTTTTCAAATAAAATACCAAATTATAGAATAATGGAAACTGTTACATTTGAAACAAAATGTTATGAGAATGATTGGGAGTTTGTTTTAAAGACAAACTATTTGGATGAAATGTTACAAAGGCTCCCTTGCTCTTTTACGTATAAACAGTTAATAATAAATAATGTGAGTGATATCTCATTGGTTTGTAAATATGCAGATGAGAAGGTAAAAGCAGGTATAATTGATGCTTATTATATAGCAGAGGATTATGCAAAAGATTCACTTGTTTTTTTTCAGATTGATAAAAACTCTTTTGGAAAAGGATATTATTATTCAATTTCTGAATTAGTTGGACTCTATTTAAGTAAAACAACTTATCATCTTCATTTTTCTAGTGATGCTATAATGGGGAAGAATACTACTATTAATTGGATAGAACAAGCAATACGATTAATGAATACGCATTCTGATTTTGTCGTAGCTAATCCTTTATGGAATTATAGGCATCAAGATGCATATGATGAATCTATAGATGAAATAGAAGAGTTTTATATAGGATATGGTTTCTCAGATCAGTGTTATTTGGTAAAAAGTGAAGTATTTAGAAAACCTATTTATAATGAATATAATATAGCATCTTCTAGATATCCGATTTATGGTGGCGAATTGTTTGAGAAGAGGGTGGATAGCTATATGAGAAACCATGAATTAAAAAGAATAACTCATAAACAAGTAAGTTATATTCATCAGAACTTTCCTAAAAATAAGTTCTTAAGGATGGCTCGAAAATTCAAAATATATTTAAATGTTTGATGTCTTTTATGAGAGAAAAACAAATAACATTAGTTCCCGTTGGTGGGTTAGGAAATAGAATAGAAGCAATAAGTTCTGCAATAGCTTTTTGTATAGAAAAGAAATGGAATTTGAAAATATTATGGTTTAAGGATTGTGGCCTTAATTGTAGCTATGAAAAATTATTCTATTTGGATCCAATGTTAGATTTTGTGGAGATTTGTAATGCAAAAGGGAGTGATTTTTTATTAAGAGATAATCCTCGAAGAAAAAATTTGTGGATACCTTCTGTTTTTGAGAAATTCTATTATGATAAGGCTATATATTACTATCATGGTGATTTTCATGTGAGTTGTGAATATCCTCCTTTTGATGAACAATTAGATTGTTATTCTAATGTTTACATGGTTTCTTGTGGAGTGTATTGGCGGAATGATGGAATGTATAAGTGGATAAAACCTTCTGATATAATAGAAAGAAAGATTCAAGCACTTAAGTTCTCTGATATTTCTAGTATGGTGGGTATTCATATTAGGCGAACAGATAATTGGAATACTCAGAAATATAGTCCGACAAACTTATTTGTAAATGCAATAAATAATGAAATAGAAATGGATGAAGGTATCTCTTTCTTTTTAGCATCGGATTCCATGGAAGAAAAAAAATACTTGAAGGATTTGTATGGTGATAAGGTAGTGGCATTTATGAAAGAAACCAATCGAAATACTGAAGAAGGAATTATTGATGCCTTTGTTGAGATGAATATATTATCACGAACAAAGAAAATTTATGCAGGTGATAGTTCTTTTGCTCGAATATCTGCTAATATATCTGGAATTGATTATGTTCAATTGGATTTGAGATTATTGAGAAATGAGTAAAAAAAGCATTGTATATAACTTTTCTCATTATGATAAGGTTGAATTGTTAAAAACATTTCCTCTTCCTTATTATATTGGTAAACAGAATAATATGTCTGTTACAATAGTTTATCGTGCAGATGAGAAAAGTAAGGATCTTGCTGAATATTATAGAGGTGTACATTTTTGTCCGTTGAAATTTTGGGGGGGTAGAAAAACCGGTTCATTAATTGGTGAATGGTATTTTCTTTGTTTTTTTTATATGCATGCGCATGAAATAGATGTATTAATTAGGCCACATTTTTCTTATTTGACTATAATTATAGGTTGGATTTATAAATTGAGAAATCCCAAAGGTATATTTTATATTTTTAGTGATGGATATGGACTTTGGGCAGCTTTATTTAGAAAGAAAACATTACTGGTAAATATTAAAAATTTCTTTATTAAAAAGATCTTGTATAAAGCATGTAATATTGCAGATAAAATCTCTGTAGAATTAGTTGATATTTATAATTTTTACAAGATTCAAGAACCTTTAAGTGCAAATCGAAATAAATTGATTCATATGCGGTTGGGAATTGATGAAGAAATTTTGAATACATATGATATAAAAGAATATCCAATAAATCAAAAAGAAAAGCTTATTATCTCTGTTGGTCGCCATGGTTCTAAACAGAAAAATACAGAACTGTTTCTTGATGCTTTAAAGAATATTGACTTGAAAGATTATTCTGTTGTATTTATAGGGCCAGTTGAAAAAGAAGAATGTGATTTTCAATCATATATTGATACTTATTTTGTAGAAAATAAAGAATTGAAAGAAAAAGTCCATTTTATAGGAGCTGTTTATGATAAAAAGGAATTGTACTCTTGGTTTAATAGATCCAAAATTTTTGTTCATACAGCTATTTATGAATCTTATGGTATAGTAATTGGAGAAGCTTTTCGTTTTAACAATTATATACTTTCAACAGATGTTGGATGTGCTAAAGAATTAATTTCGATGGGTATGGGTGAATTATATCCTATGAATGATGCAAACATGTTAGCTTTCCGTTTACAACAAATAATAGATGGAGAAATAGATATTCAATCTATCTATGAGAGTAAACCGATAGATAATAAGATTATTTCATGGGAGAATGAAGTAAAAAAGTTGGGAAGATTCAAATGAAAATATCTGTAATAACTATTAATTATAATGGACTTTCAGATACTAGAGCTTTTTTGGAGTCATTTAGAAAAGAGATTCAGGGAGTCGAGTATGAAATTATTGTTGTAGATAATGCTTCGATGAATAATGAGGCTAAAATGCTTGAAGATGAGTTTAATGGAGTAATTTGTGTTCGGAGTGATGTAAATTTAGGCTTTTCAGGAGGAAATAATTTAGGAGTTAAATATTCTACGGGTGGATTATTATTATTTATAAATAATGATATCATTATTAAGTCAAATTTTATACAACCTTTATTAGATAAAATTTGTCAAGATACAAATATAGCAGCTATATCGCCACAAATAAGATATATGGATAATACATTATGTTATGGGGGATGTGAGCCTATTGACAAGTATTTACTGCGGATACATTATTTGAATGGAAGTTTAGAAAAAGGACTTTCTGTATCGCAAGAAGTTCCGTTAATGCATGGAGCTGCAGTTATTATTAAAAAAGATGTTTTGAATAAAATAGGTGGATGGCCCGAAATATATTTTTTGTATTCTGAAGAAGTTGATTTGTCTATTCATATTAGAAATCTGGGTTTTTCTATTTGGTATGAGCCGAAGTCAATAGTCTATCATGTAGGTAGCCAAAGCACAGGTAAAGATTCTTCTTTAGTTTGTTATTATAACACAAGAAACAGACTTTTGCTGTATAAAAGAAATTTACATGGATTAACACGATTTATATCTATTTTGTATCAGTTGCTAGTTATTAATTTATGTACTTCCTTAAAGTTGATTTTGAAAGGTGAGATAGATTTGTTTAAGGCTATATGTCAAGGAGTAATTGATTTTTTATGTGGGAATTTTTATAAAAAGAAATGATATTAGCACCTATTGTTTTATTTACATATAATCGTTCTAATCATACTCAGCAGCTCATTAATTCATTATTGAAGAATAAGTGTGCTAAGGAAAGTGATTTATTTATTTATTCAGATGGAATCAAAAACAGTAATGTTACTTATGAAGTTTTATCTGTGCGAGAGTATTTGAGAACAGTTACCGGTTTTAAGTCTATAAATATAATAGAACGTAAAGAAAATTGGGGATTAGCAAAAAATATTATTGATGGTGTGACCTCAATAGTTCACCAATATGGAAAGGTAATCGTTCTAGAAGATGATCTCGTCGTTTCGCCTTATTTTTTAAAGTATATGAATGAAGCGCTCGATTTTTATGAAAAAGAAGAGCAGGTTATTTGTATTCATGGATATGTGTATCCAGTAAAACGAAAACTGCCTGAAACTTTTTTTATAAAAGGTGCTGATTGTTGGGGATGGGCTACTTGGAAGCGTGGATGGGATCTGTTTTGTTCAGATGGAAAGAAATTATTAAATGAAATAGAGAAACGAAATCTGAAAAAAGAATTTGATTTTGATAATTCTTATCCTTACTTTAGGATGTTAAAACAACAAATTGAAGGAAAGAATAACTCTTGGGCGATCCGTTGGTATGCATCTGCATTTTTACAAAATAAATTTACATTATATCCTGGACAGTCTTTGGTGAATCAGATAGGAGTGGATGGGAGTGGTACGCATTGCGGAGTTAATGAAATGTTTAATGTATCGCTGGCAGAATCTCCTATTGAACTTCTTGAAACAGAGATTCAAGAATCGGAGCAAGGAAGAAAGGCTTTTATTTATTATTTTAGATATGTGATGTTTTATTATAAAGTCAAAGCCAGGCTGAAACATCTTTTAAAAATTAGTTGATATGCTTAATTTTTGTACTTTATTTGATTCTGTTTATCTTTCAAGGGGGCTGGCAATGTATAATTCGCTGAACCAACATTGTAAGGATTTCCATTTATATATATTTGCTTTTAATGATAAGTGTTATTCGATTCTGAAATCATTGCGATTAGTGAATGCGACGGTGATTTCTTTATCTGAGTTTGAAGATGAAGAGTTACTGAAGGTAAAACCTACTCGTACACAGGCAGAATATTGCTGGACATGCTCCTCTTCAACGATTCTGTATGTACTTAATAATTATAAAGTGGATCATTGTACTTATCTGGATTCAGATTTGTATTTCTATTCTTCTCCCCAGGTTTTAATAGATGAGATGGGAGAGAATTCCGTATTGATAACACCTCATCGCTATACTCTAGAATATGATCAGAGTGAGAAAACTGGAATCTATTGTGTGCAATTTGTCTCCTTTAAAAATAATCAGCAAGGACGAATCGTACTTGAGTGGTGGCGAAATGCTTGTTTGGATTGGTGCTATAATCGGTTTGAAGATGGTCGTTTCGGAGATCAGAAATATCTAGATGATTGGCCTGAGCGTTTTGAAGGTATCTACGTTTCCCAGAATTTGGGAGGAGGAGTAGCTCCTTGGAATATGCAACAGTATGAGTTTGAGCAGCAGGGTGATTCCATAATGGGGCTCGAACTGAAAACAAATAAAAGATTTAATGTGATTTTTTTTCATTTTCATTCTTTTGTCTTCGTTAGTCCCAATTATTTTTCTCCCCGGCCTTATTATGAAAGAAATGAAACTTCAATCAAATTACTTTTCAAACCATATGTGAAAGAAATCAAACAAATAAGAAGTAATTTCCCTACAATACAAACTTCTGAGTTATATTTGCACGGATTCAAATATTACAAATATTTACTTGAACTTTTAGTTCGTCGCGGACTGAAAGAAAAAAAATATATTAAATTATTACATGAGAACTAAAATATGGCTTATATCATAGATTTGAAGACGTTTACAGATGATCGTGGAAATCTGACAGTAATAGAAAAAGTATTACCGTTCGATATGAAACGAATATTTTATATATATGGTGTTGATGACTCAGAAAGAGGAGGTCATCGCCATCATAAAACAGTACAAGCAGCAATTTGTTTGCAAGGTCATTGTACAATATCTAATAATACAGGAAGGGAGAAACAAAAATTTGTTTTGGATTCTCCTCATAAATGCTTGATATTGGAGCCTGCAGACTGGCATATTATGCATCATTTTAGTAAAGATGCTATCCTTATGGTTATAGCATCTGAATTTTTTGATTCGAATGATTATATCTACGAACCTTATGATTGAATATGAAAGTTTAGGAAGGTTGAATAAATCTTTCGAAGATGAATATATACAGTGTTTTAGAGAGTTGCTAAATAGCGGTTGGTATATTCTTGGTAAACAAGTTGTAGCCTTTGAAGAAGCATTTGCACAATACTGCGGAGCAAAACATTGTATAGGTGTTGCCTCTGGATTGGATGCTTTAATGCTGGCCTTACGTTGTTATGATTTTCCTGCAGGAAGCGAAGTGCTTGTCCCTTCAAACACTTATATCGCAACTATTCTATCTATTCTTCAATGTGGTCTTAAACCTGTATTGGTAGAGCCTGATATTCACACTTACAATATCGATCCTTTTAAAATAGAGGAAAAGATAACAAAGAATACCAAGGCGATTATGGTTGTTCATTTGTATGGGAAGGCATGTGATATGGAATCTATTATGCAGATTGCAAGTCAATATCAGTTACCTGTTATTGAAGATTGTGCACAAGCACATGGAGCAATGTATAAAGGGCAAAAAGTAGGAACTTTTGGCATTGGTGCCTTTTCTTTTTATCCGACTAAGAACTTAGGCGCTTTAGGGGACGCGGGAGCTATTACAACGAATGATGGGGAAAAGAACGATCTGTTTAGGGCATTAAGAAATTACGGTTCTAAAATTAAATATCAAAATGATTATATCGGATATAACTCTCGTTTGGATGAAATTCAAGCAGGCCTATTGAATATAAAACTTAAATATCTCGACAAAATTAATCAGCATAAGAGAGATTTGGCTGCAATATATCTGAAAGAATTGAAAGATGATTTTATAAAACCGTCGGTTTCTTCTGATTATTTTGATGTATACCATATCTTTAATATACGTCATCCAAAGCGAGATGAATTAAAAGAATATCTTCTGAAAAATAACATTAAAACAGATATTCATTATCCGATTCCTCCGAATAAGCAGAAAGCAATGGAAGGAATTATTGTTGAGGAGTATCCTATATCGGAAGAAATTCATAGAACTACATTGAGCCTTCCTATTTCATTTGGGCATACAAAAGATGATATTTATAAAGTGATAGAGACAATAAATAAATTTTGATGGAGGTTTATTTTTATTGGGGTAAAAATCTGGGAGATATTATTTATCATTCCTGTATTTGTCTTGCAGAAGGATTTACAGAAATGGGAATAGTATGCTATTCAGACTTTTCCAATGGCCTTACTGGTATTGGAAAAGATTTTTTAATAAAATATGATGACAAGCATTCCCTCTCTGATGCTGATATTGTAATTATTCATTATACCATATATGAGCGGGACCCTCAAGCTGACGAAACGTTAGTCCGGTTGAATAAGAAACCGAGAAGATATATTACAGTTTTTCTGGATGACAGTGATGGTCTACGTACTCCTGGATTTAGGAAAGGAGGTCGTTCGTGTGATATTGTTTTGAAATCGCATTATAATAAACTATACAAATATCCTCGAAATTTTCATCCTTGGCAGTTTGGTCTTTGTAATAGAATATTAAAAGCTGTATCTCCTTTACCTTATAAAGAACGTGTTTCTCAGGTTCTGGTAAATTTTAGAGCAAAACATCAATTAAGAGATTTTGTTGGGAATTTGGTCGCTCCTGTTTTTTCAAAGTACATGATTTGGAACACCTCGTCTGATACTTTCTCTAATGAGGGTTTAGAAGGAGATGATCTTTTATATTGGAAGCAGACTGGAGCGAGACACTATCCTGAATATTACAAGACACTTTCATCAAGTATGGCTTGTGCTTGTTACGGAGGGGTTTTTGCTATTCCTGTAGGCAACTATAATAAGTATACTGCTAAGATTGCACGTGAAGTAAATGGATTCTTGAATATTTATGAATGGGATCGAGTTCGCCAATGGGATTCTTGGCGATTGTGGGAGGCTTGGGCTGCTGCTTGTTGTGTAATTCATGTGGATTTGGAAAAATACGGATGTGTATTACCTGTAATGCCGGAGAATGGTAAGCATTATATCGGTATAGATATTAAAAATGTGGATCGATTAGATAAACTCTTAAGCCAGGATGCAAAAAGTCTTGATGAATCGTCGGTTTTAGGGGAGATTGCTGCGAATGGTCGGGAGTTTGTTTTAGAAAATTACACACCCCGGAAAGTTGCTGAACGTTTGTTGGCAATGATTAATTTATAGTTTCTTTTTCATTAATGAATATGCAACAACCTGTTTTTTCTATCATAACAATTACATATAACGCTTCCCGATGGGTGGAGTGGACCATTTTGAATGTGTTGAGCCAGTCGTATCCGAATATTGAATATATTATTATTGATGGAGGGTCGACTGATGGGACTGTAGAGATTATCAAACAATATGCTTCTGGGCTCTCTTATTGGGTCAGTGAACCGGATAAAGGTATATATGACGCTATGAACAAAGGGCTCCAAAAGGCTACAGGTGATTATGTGTGGTTCATTAATGCCGGAGATTTTTTGTATACTTCTGATACTGTGCAAAGTGTTGTGACTTTAATCCAAAAGAAGAAAGTTTTACCAGATATAATATATGGTGAAACAATTATTGTTGATGAAGATGGCAAATCATTGGGAAGGCGAAGATTGAAGGCTCCTAAAAAACTTACATGGAAAAGTTTCAGGATGGGGATGTTGGTTTGTCACCAGTCATTTATAACAAAACGTACTATTGCTCCGTTATATGATTTGAAATATCGTTATTCAGCTGATTTCGAATGGTGTATCCGATGTATGAAAAGTGCACATAAGATATATAATACACGAATGAATCTTGCTAACTTTCTGGATGGAGGCGTTAGTACAACCCAACGGAAAGCCTCATTAAAAGAGAGGTATGATATTATGTGTCAGTATTACGGAGTAGTGTCAACGTCATTATTCCATCTCTGGTTTGCTATACGTTTTTATACGGCCAAGTGGTTTAAAGGAAGAGTATAAATAATATATTATAGATTACATATATGCATAGTGTTGTAAAAAATGTGGGTAAGCATGTTGCTGCCCTGATCTTATTTTTAGGGTTAGTAATGGTTTATTTTTCTCCAGCTGTATTTGATGGCAAGGTTATCATGCAGGGAGATAATATAAAAGCAACAGGTATGGGGGCAAGCCAGGTTGATAAATATGCAAAGACGGCCGAGCCCGGAGAATTTAGCGTTTGGTCGGATGCTATGTTTTCGGGTATGCCCTATGGCCCTGGATATGGTAATCCGGCACCGGAATTGCCCTCTTATAGTATTATAGATGGTTGGTTGAAAAAAGTAGGGTATGGAGATGCCGCCATGGTTTTTGTTGGCTTGGTTTGTTTTTATCTTTTGATGTGTATCATGGGGGTAAACTGGTGGTTGGCAATTGCCGGGGCTGTCGCATTTGCCTTTGCTTCTTATAATATTATTATTATTGAAGCGGGACATATAGTAAAAGCCTATGTTATTGGATATATGCCTGTTACTTTAGCTGGAATGTTCCTGTTATTCAAGCGTAAATGGCTATGGGGAGCCGTGCTGTTCCTTCTTGGTGTTGCGTTTTCTTTATATAATGGACATATTCAGATTACTTATTATTTAGTACTACTTTGTTTATTCATTTATCTGGGATATGCTATAAAGATGTTTAGGCAAAAGGTGTATGGTGAATGGTTGAAATGTTCGTTGATTATGGCTGGTTGTGTTGTTTTGGCCGTGTTGCCTAATGCAAAACATATGTACTCAAACTGGGATTTAGGTCAGCACTCTATTCGTGGTGCATCTGAATTGACTTCTAAAGCTGATGAAACGGGAAAAGTAGAGAAGGCTTCTACCGGTCTAGATAAAGATTATGCCTTCCAGTGGAGTTATGGCTGGAAAGAATTGCTTACAGTTTTGGTGCCCGACGTATATGGCGGTGGATCGGGAGGAACCTTAGATAGCTCTTCTGAATTGTACAAAGAGCTTAAAAAGAACGGTGCACAAGTAGGGAAGGAAATACAGACTTATACTTACTGGGGTGATAAGCCATTTACATCCGGTCCGGTTTATTTTGGAGCGTTGGTTTGTTTCTTGTTTGTGCTGGGAATGTTTGTGATTCGTAACCCGATGAAGTGGTGGCTATTGGCAGGTTCTGTCTTTCTGACATTCCTGGCTTTGGGTAGAAACTTCGATGCGTTTAATGATATCATGTTCCATTATCTGCCATTGTACAACAAGTTCCGCACAGTGGAAATGGCGTTGGTAATACCCGGGCTGGTGTTCCCCCTTGTCGCAATCTGGGGATTGAAAGAAATCTTTGCGGAAAAGGTTGAGGAAGCACGTTTGAAAAAGAGTTTTCTTTGGTCCCTGGGAATAACTGGTGGCCTTTGTTTAATACTGTGTCTGATGCCGTCATTGTTATTGAATTTCCATTCGGCATACGATGCCCAGTTCCAGAATCAGGTTCCGGAATGGTATTACACTGCCTTGTTGATGGATCGTGCTTCGTTGGCGTCTGCTGATGCATTACGTTCTTTGATTTTTATTCTTTTGGGAGCCGGATTGCTTGTGTGGTTCTGGAAGTCGAAGAATAAAACCAGAACTTCTATGTTTGTGAGTGCTGGTATGGCTGTGCTGATCCTGGTTGATTTGTGGAGTGTGGATCGTCGTTACCTGAATGATAGTAATTACGTGAAAGAAACTGCACAGGAAACATACAAAGAAAGTGTTGCCGATAAAGAAATATTTAAAGATACGGATGAGTCATTCCGTGTATTTGGTCTGAATAATCCTTGGCAAGAAACAAATGTTTCTTATTTCCACCATTCTATCGGCGGATATCATGCTGTTAAATTGCGCAGATATCAGGAGTTGATCGATCATCGGTTAGATGGAGAGTACCGGAATATAATCGGAGCCTTACAAAAGGCACAATCTGTTGATGATATAATGTCGGTTCTGGCTGCGTCGCCTTCTTTGAATATGCTGAACATGCGTTATATTATCTATAATCCGGATCAGGCTCCGATCCGTAATCCGTATGCTTTTGGTAATGCTTGGTTTGTAAATAAGGTGGAGATTGTAGATAATGCAGATGCAGAGATAGAAGCTTTAAATGTGATCAATCCGTTGGAAACAGCAGTTGTAGATAAACGCTTCGCTAAAGATTTGGAAGGTTTTACTCCCCATCGGGACTCTACGGCAACTATCGTACTTGAGAAATACCGTCCTAATCGTCTGACTTATAAAACTAAGGCTGATTCTGAACAATTGGCTGTTTTTTCAGAGATATACTATCAACCGGGTTGGAAAGCTATGATTGATGGAAAAGAAGCCCCTCATTTCCGTGCAGACTGGATATTACGCGGAATGTTGGTGCCGTCAGGAGAACATACAATTGTTTTCGAATTCCGTCCTGAAGCTTATGTAACGGCAGCTTATGTATCGTCTTACAGTTCTTTCCTAATTTTATTGCTGTTAATAGCAGCAGTTGGTTGGTCCGGATGGAAGTACTGGCAGCAGAGTCGTAATACTACAGATATAAAAGATAAATGATAACTTACTCGATCATAATTCCCGTATATAACCGTCCCGTTGAAGTTCGGGAATTGTTGGACAGTCTGTTGTTGCAGACATTCAAGGATTTTGAAGTCTTGATCATAGAAGATGGCTCTGCTATCCGGTGTGATGAAGTAGTCAAGGAGTATGCCGATCGGTTAAATGTACGTTATTTCTTTAAACCCAACTCAGGAAGAAGCCTGACCCGTAATTACGGGATGGAGCGTGCTGAAGGGAAATATCTGGTCTTTTTCGACTCGGATTGTATTATTCCGGAAGATTATTTCCAGAAAGTGACGGACTATTTGAAAGAAACAAATGCCGATTGCTTCGGAGGGCCTGACAGGGCACACTCCTCTTTTTCTTTGATGCAGAAAGCAATCAGTTATTCGATGACCTCTTTCCTTACTACCGGTGGGATACGTGGTAGTAAAAAAGGGTTGGAGAAGTTCGTACCGAGAACATTTAATATGGGATTTTCCCGGGAAGCTTATCTCAAGGTCGGCGGATTCAAGGATATGTTCGGAGAGGATATAGACTTAAGTACACGTATCCGGAAGGCCGGATTTTCCGTGGAGTTATTTCCGGATGCCTATGTTTATCATAAACGCCGTGTGAGCCTGAAATCCTTTTATAAACAGGTTTATGTGTTTGGAATGGCCCGTGTGGATTTATATCTGATGCATCCGGAATCATTGAAGTTGGTTCACTTGCTCCCTGCTGTATTTGTCCTGGGAGTATTGTTTCTGTTGATTTCTTCGTTTATTTGTCCCTGGGCATTATTACCTTTAGGCATCTATATTTTGGCCTTATTCCTGGAATCATTATGGGTAAATAAGAGTTTATCCATTGCCTTGCTTTCTATCGTGACCAGTTTTATCCAGTTAGGAGGTTATGGTAATGGTTTTATTTATGCCTTTGTTCGTAAGCTCATCCTTAAACAAAAGGTAGATGTGGAGGCAGAGTTGAAGAAGCACTACAAGAAAAAAGCTTGAGCAAAACTTAATAGATCAGTATAATGGGCCCGGTAGAGTGTTTTTGAAACCTCTCCCGGGCCATATTTATTTCCGATAAAAACGCCTGTAATTCCGGCATTCTTTGCAAAGAGCATGTCGCTGATACTATCGCCTGCCATAAAGCTACGCGAGAAATCGATATCTGGAAAATCCAGTTTCGCCTGAAGGGCCATACCTATATTCGGTTTCCGGCTTTTGTGGGAATCGCTGGTGGCCGTACAAACATATATATTATCAATTCTTCCTCCGTGAAGGGCTATCGTAGCCAGCATAGATGCATGTATCTCTTCTAATGCTTCCATATTCATAACGCCTTTACCGACACCACGCTGGTTGGTGACGATCACAATATGATCGAACAGCGGCGAGAGGAGCCTGAGGGCTTCCAATGTTCCTTCGATAAATATAAACTCGTCCGGTGATTTGACATAATCATGCGGGCGTTGTTTGTTTATAACCCCGTCGCGATCCAGGAATAGCGTGCTATATGGCTTTGTACTTTTCATCTTTGAAGTCTGTTTGAGCACGTTCGTAATCTTCGGGAATACCGATGTCAATAAAGTAACCTTCCGATATATATCCGGAAAGGGTAGAGGTATGGACTGCCGTTTCAAAGAAATCCTTCTCCAATGAGAATTTATCAGGGAAATACTTTAACTCATGGCGGTTGATCAAATAGATTCCTCCGTTGATAAGTCCGGATTCACAATATTGTTTTTCGTTGAAACACAGGATACGGTTGGCCTGCCGTTCTATATCGACAACGCCATATCTGTCAAACTTCTCCATTTTTTTTAGGGCGACTGTTGTGCTGGCGTGCATTTGTTTATGCAGGTCTTGCATTTCCGGATAGTTGACGTCGAAGAAAGTATCTCCGTTTAAAATAAACACCTCGTCTGTTGTCGCTTTTGATAAGGCCAGTTTCACGGCTCCTCCTGTACCCAGCGGAGTATCTTCGATTACCGTAGATATCTTGACTGGAAAGGGATTTGTCCCGATCCATTCCTCGATGATTTCATGTTTGTATCCTAAGGCCAGAATAATATGCCTGAAGCCAGCCCCAGTCAATGAAGTAAATAGATAATACAGGAAAGGATGTCCGGCAACCGGTGCCATACATTTAGGAACGTCCGATACTACACTTTGTAGCCGGGTTCCCATTCCACCTGCCAGTATGATACACTCCATATTTTACTTTTTACCGAATATCTCTTCTTCTACCAGTTCACAAATGATATGTCCGATTGTGATATGAGCCTCCTGGATACGTGGTGTATCGGTGGAAGGAACATTGACCAGAAGCTTAGACAGTTCACGCATATGGCCTCCGTCAGCTCCTGTAAAGGCTACGGTGGTGATCGCTTTCTCGTGGCAGACCTTGAATGCATTCACTATATTGGTGGAATTGCCCGATGTAGACAGGCCGATCAATACATCGCCGGCTTTGCCTATGCCAGAAATCAGCCGTGCGTAGATGATGTCGAAACTGAGATCGTTGGAAACAGCTGTTATATATGAAGAGTTACAGTGTAAAGCTTCGGACGGCAAGATATCCCGCTCGAGATAGAACTTACCGGAGAACTCGGCGGCCAGGTGCTGTGCATCGGCGGCGCTTCCTCCGTTTCCACAAAAGTAAACCCTACCTCCGTATTTGAAGCAGGTAACAATGGTCTCCGTAATTTGCGCAATCATATCCTGCAACTTCTCATCCGCCAGGATTTGGCCGATAACGTCGTAATGTTGCTCCAAACGCTTTCTGATTATTCCTTTACTGTCCATGTGTTGAGTCCTTTCTTACAAAATTCAAATTGTTGTATGTGTCCGATATTCATATTGTTTAATGCTTCGGATACTTTGTAGCAGCTATTTCCGGGACAATAGAAGAACATAAATCCTCCTCCTCCGGCACCTGAGATTTTCCCACCTAACGCACCGTTAGATAGGGCGGTTTCATATATATGATCTATAAATTCATTCGAGATGTTGCGGGCCATTTTCTTTTTGTTAGTCCAGCTCGTGTTGAGGGCTTTTCCCAGTTCGATCAGTTCATCCCTTAATAGACAGTTCTTCATGCGGAAGGCTTCATGTTTTACATTATGCATCGCTTCCAGCGAATCGTTTTTGTTGTTTTTGACGTTCTCGGCCTGTTCTTCGATGATCTTACCGGAACAACGTTGCTGTTCGGTATAGAAAAGAACCGTGTTCATAGCCCATTCCTGCAGGATATCGTCACTGATGCGGAGCGGATTGACAATGACTTTGTCGTCTTCCAGGAACTCCATAAAATTAACACCTCCGAAGGTCGCTGCATATTGATCCTGTTTACCTCCGGCCATATTCAGGTCGATTCGTTCGATTTCGTAGGCGTAATGAGCGATGTCATATTTACCCAGTGGTAGTCGCAGCCATTCGGAAAAAGCTCCGAGGATAGCGACAACAAGGGTGGAGGAGGTACCTAGCCCGGAACCGGAAGGTACATCCATCTGGGTAATCAGTTCGAAGGAAAGCGGTTCCCCGTTGTTGTATCGCGCAACGATCGAGTTGTAGATACCCCGTTGTAATAACAACCGGCCTTCCAGAGGCAACTGGCTTACCGCGTCAAACTCTTCCGTAATGTTTTCGTTGATGTGGACGAGCCGTATCTTTCCATTATTGAGCGGACGAATGGTCGCATGGGCGTACAAGTTGACGGTAACGTTGAGGATGGCACCGCCATAGAGGTCTGAGTAAGGAGATACGTCTGTTCCTCCTCCGGCAATTCCCAGTCTGAAAGGTGCTTTACTTCGGTATAACATATAGGTAATTGAATCTTATTTATTGCATGGAAATACCATGTAATACTGAAAACGTTGTTTTTGCAGTCTTATTATAAGGATCTTTGAAGAACAGCAAAAACAACGTTTATAAAAGAGTCTGATCAATATCTGTAATGATCAGCCTTGTACGGACCTTCTACCGGAACTCCGATATAGTCGGCCTGTTTAGGGCTTAACTTAGACAGTTTCACGCCGATGCGTTCGAGGTGCAGGCGGGCAACTTCTTCGTCCAGACGTTTCGGCAGGCGGTAAACACCTACTTCGTAAGCCATCTGCCACAAATCCATCTGTGCCAGTACCTGGTTGGTGAACGAATTACTCATCACGAATGACGGGTGGCCTGTTGCACAACCCAGGTTCACCAAACGGCCTTCAGCCAATAGGAAGATAGAGTTTCCGGTAGGGAATGTATATTTATCTACCTGAGGTTTGATGTTGGTATGTTTGATGTTCGGGTAGTTGACCAGGTTGTCTACCTGTATTTCATTGTCGAAGTGACCGATGTTACAAACGATCGCCTGATCCTTCATCTGGGACATGTGTCCGATAGTGATGATATCACAGTTTCCGGTAGTAGTTACAAATATATTTCCTTCTTTAACGGCATCTTCCATAGTAGTTACTTCGAAGCCTTCCATTGCAGCCTGTAATGCACAGATCGGGTCGATTTCAGTAACCAGTACGCGAGCTCCATACGAACGCATAGAGTGAGCGCAACCTTTACCCACGTCACCATATCCGGCAACAACTACTACTTTACCGGCAATCATTACATCGGTCGCACGTTTGATACCGTCTGCCAATGATTCGCGGCAACCGTACAGGTTATCGAACTTGGATTTTGTTACAGAGTCGTTCACATTGATAGCCGGAACCAGCAATTCGCCTTTTTCCATCATCTGGTACAGACGGTGAACACCGGTCGTTGTTTCTTCCGAAACACCTTTCATTTCGGCTATTGTACGATGCCAACGCTGGTTATCTTCTTCCAGGATACGGTGTAAAGTATCCAGGATAACCTGCTCTTCGTGGTTACCCCCTTTACGGTTGATCGTTTCTGCATCGTTTTCAGCACGATAACCCATGTGAACCAATAAAGAAGCATCGCCTCCGTCGTCTACAATCATCTGCGGACCTTTTCCGTCGGGGAAACGGAGTGCCATGTCGGTACACCACCAGTATTCTTCCAGTGTTTCACCTTTCCAGGCAAAAACGGGAACACCTGTTGCAGCAATAGCTGCGGCGGCATGATCCTGTGTAGAGAAGATATTACAGCTTGCCCAGCGTACATCTGCTCCCAACGCAACTAATGTTTCGATCAACACTGCAGTCTGGATAGTCATATGCAGTGAGCCGGTAATACGGGCACCTTTCAGAGGTTTCTGATCGGCGTATTTCTGACGAAGAGCCATCAGTCCCGGCATTTCGTGTTCGGCGATTTCGATTTCTTTACGACCGAAGTCTGCCAAACTCATATCTGCCACTTTATAAGGCAGATTAGTTGGAAATAATTGTGACATAAATACTAATTATTTTAAATGTGAGGCAAAGATAACAAATTATTGGGTTGTGGGGAGGAATTGCACGGACAAAGATATTCATCCCGTAATCTCCCTGTAATTTTATTTAGAAGGGACTCCTGTAATTAGTTGAGTAGTAGTGAATTTTGCAGCGTTTGCCCTCGCTGTATTATATAACACGCTAATTACCTGTAATAAATTTGTAATTTTGCGGGTCGAAAATACAAATAGGGTTTTATAGTTATGAGTATCAAATTAAGGGATGATATCACCAGGGTATTAGGGGTGATTATTGGTTTTATTCTCATTTCCGGATGTACAGATAATAATGACAATGATGAGCCGACAGAAAGTAAATACGGCCTTATCCAAATGTCAGAAAGTGATTATAATTCTGACAATACAGCTTATATTTTGCAGGATGGCGAACCAGACAGTTTACTTTTCAACCGCAATCAACGCAGTTTTCGTGTAAACACACCTTTACAAATTTCTGTAACCGAAAACCAAGAATTTCTTTTCCGCTTTTATTGCCCGAGAGGAATCAAAAATGTAATCATATGGGCGACCGTAGAAGGATATGAAAAGGAATTGCGATTCGCGGAATTTACACATATACATCCTTTTCAGGAATTCCGGATAAAGATACCTTTTATCAATAACGATAAAATCTATTCTACCCGAGAGGGTGAAGAAGTGATTGTATCGGCAACTCCCGATATCAGTGCTGAAGATTTTAAATTCAGGATCGAGTCTGTCGATCCGGTTTATCAAGGCATGATCAATGTCAAACCTAAATGGAACATCTGGTTTGGCAAATATTCCGGTTCCAACTGGGGGAGTTTTGGCCCACATCTTGCCCGTGAAGCGGTAGCCCTGTCCCTGAATATGGCAGCAATGTTCTCCACTTCTTTGTTTGAACAAGAGTTAGATAAATGGAAGGGAAAACTGATTAATAATGGAAATATTGTTGACATCAACATTTTGAAAAAACAAATCACTAATCATTCAGGGTTTTGTTTCGGACGTGTCGTGAATGTGGTAGGACTGGGAGGAGGAAATACCTACGGATTAGGTGAATATGTTTATCTGACCCATTATGCCGACGATGCTAACGGGAGTGATACCCCCTATCACGAAATGGCACATTGTCTCGGCTACGGACACAGTGGCAATATGACTTATTATCCGGCGGAAGGGGGATTCCCGACTGTTTGTATGAAAGTGTATTCGCAACTATCCAGGGAAAAGAAATTACCGGTTTATTCACGCCGTTTCTTGCATACAAGGCGAAACAAGAACTTGATAGAAAATAAAAATATCTATACCGCTTCTGCTTATATCATTGAAGATCCGGAGCTGGATGCCATAGATGGCGGACTTAGTATTCCTTTTACAGAAACAGATAAAGCAGGCAATGAAGGCTCTCCGCTTTCTTTCACCATTTCCGTACTGGATGTTCCGGGAGCGACAGTCGAAACATTTCAACCTAAAGCCGTTCACTTGTATCAAAATACACTCTATGTGGCCAACAGTGCTCCCGGTCATTACAGTCTCGAAATTTTCGACGTTTCTTCCGGTATCCGTCATATACGGAGTATTCGGAAATGGACAGATAATAATACAGAAGAGACTTTTGCCGGAGAACCTACTGGTGTGACCCGTTCTTTCAATAAGATATATGTGACAAATGCAGGAAGTCGAACGGATGTATTCGATGCTTCCACATATGAATTTATAACATGTATCGGAACTGGGGCTTGGGGAGAAGGCGGTTATCAGACTGTACATGCTTTTGATGTGGCAGCCAGTCAAGGTAGCATCCTGATCCGGGATAAACGTAAACTGGTCGTCGTTTTGGAAAATGACGTTCAATCCGGGACGGCACGACGGATTCCTATTTACAGTCGAAGTGTCAATCTAAAAGAAGCTGCCGGAACATATGGAATTGCAGTTAACGAAGAGGGGCTCATATACGTAACCGCTCAAAACACGAAGAAAATCCATATTTTCGACCCGAAAAACATACGAGAAGGTAATAGTGGCTTCATGTATAACAACGTATCTCTTGGTTTCGAAAATGCGCCGCAATCATTGGCTTTTGTTGATAATCGATTATTTGTAACTTTGCGTATCAATAGTAAACAGTCTGAACTATGGGAAATAGCCCCGTCTAATGGTAAGTTGCTGCAAAACTATACTGCTTCTTTCACAAATCCTGAAAAAATAACGGTTTCCCGTGGAACTTTGCTTGTGGTAGATCGTGGAACTCAAAGTGTTAAAGCGATTCCCATAACCGATTTATAAAAAATCATTCCGCATTGGACAGGAAACTATGTTTCGCAGTCTTGTGTTCTGACCTGAACTGAAGACGGTATATTGCCTGATAAAAATAGCCGTTGGCCAACGGCTATTTTTATCAGGCAAAAGCCATCTGTTTTAATATATTCTTGTTTTATACCGGAGTAATACCTTGTTCGGCCAGTAACTTGAGGCTGAGATCTTTCAGTTTGAACTTCTGTATCTTTCCGCTACCGGTCATCGGGAAGGTATCGACGAAGAAGATGTATTTCGGTATCTTATGACGGGCGATCTTTCCACGGCAGAAATCCTTTACCACATCGTCAGTCATAGTAACACCTTCATGCAGGATGATAAACGCACCTACTTCTTCTCCGTATTTCTTGGACGGAACGGCGGCCACCTGGACGTCTTTCACGCCTTCCAGGTGATAAAGGAATTCTTCTATCTCACGCGGGTAAACGTTTTCGCCACCACGGATGATCATATCCTTGATTCGGCCGGTGATTCGGTAGTAACCGTTTTCATCTTTTATACCCAGGTCACCACTATGGAGGAAGCCTTCTTTATCGATTACCTCGGCAGTCGCGGCAGGATTGTTATAGTATCCTTTCATATTGTTGTAACCACGATTACACATTTCCCCCTGTACACCAACCGGACATTCTTCACCGGTCTCGGGGTCGATGACGCGTACTTCCGTAAATTCAAAGTCGCGGCCAACTGTATTGTGGCGTGCTTCTACCGGATCATCAATGCGGGAATGGGTCATACCAGGCGATGTTTCTGTCAAACCGTATACACTGGTTACCTTCATAAACATTTTCTCTTCTACCTGGCGCATCAGTTCCACCGGGCAAAGCGAGCCCGCCATGATACCGGTACGGAGCGAAGTCAGGTCGAACATCGGGAACATCGGGTGGTTGAGTTCGGCAATGAACATGGTCGGAACGCCGTAGAGTGCCGTACATCTTTCTTTGTGGATAGATGCCAACACCACCAGCGGATCGAACTTTTCGACCATCACTTGCGTGCAACCATGTGTCAGTACATTCATGGAAGCCAATACTACGCCGAAGCAGTGGAAGAGGGGAACGCAACAACAAAGCTTGTCTTCGGTCGTGAACTTCATATGCTCACCGGTCAGAAAACCGTTGTTGGCTATATTATAGTGCGTCAGCATGACACCTTTCGGGAAACCTGTCGTACCGGATGTATATTGCATATTGACTACATCGTGGCAATTGACGAGTTTCTTGGCATCTTTCAGTTTATCGTCGCTGATGTTTTCGCCTAGCAATAGCAATTCCGGTGTGTTATACATGCCTCGATATTTCTCCTGCCCGATATAAACAACATTTTTCAGTTTCGGGAAACGTTTGCTTTTCAGGTAACCACGTTGTGACTCTTTCAGCTCGGGAAGCATAGCATACATCATGTCGATATAACTTCCGTCGAAGACACCGTCGGTGATGCACATTGTATGGATATCCGCGTTCTCTACTAGGAACTCGAGCTCATTCTGCTTATAATTCGTATTGACTGTAACGGCTACAGCTCCAATTTTAGCGGCAGCGTAAAGGAATGTCAGCCAGTCTGGTACATTGGTTGCCCAGATACCTACATGTGTGCCGTGTTCGATGCCTATGGACAACATACCTTTTGCCATCCGGTCTACACGTTTGTTGAACTCTTTCCAGGTGAAACGCAGGTCACGGTCTGAATAAACCAGATATTCTTTGTCCGGGATCGTTTCGGCCCAGTGTTCGAGCCATTGCCCCAGTGTTTTATCTTGCAATTGTATTTCCATATCCTTTGTTCAATTAGTATGGAGTATAAACAACTCCAAGTATTTTAGCTGTACTGTCGGCTGCGGCATGTACATGGTGTGCAACGATCGAATCGTAATAAATACTGTCGCCTTCTTCCAGGATATATGTATTCTTTCCGTAGTTTATTTCGAGTACGCCTGCAAGTACATATATGAATTCTTCCCCTTCATGAGTCGAAAGGACAAAATCGACACCCTCTTCCGACGGAGCAACGTCGATCAGGAACGGTTCCATATGGCGTCCTGATTTATCCTGCGATAGAGAATGATATTCCATATGCTTACGGTTTTCCATTGAATTATTGGTGAAACCGATGCTGTTTGAATCGTTACTGTCTTTTTTACGGCAGATTACCGGGCCTAATTCAGACTGGTCATCAAGGAATGTACCCAGACGAACACCCAGTACCCGTGCTATTTTGATGAGTGGTGCCAGCGAAGGGAAATCTATATTGCTTTCGATGCGTTCGATCTGTTCTACACTCAGGCCGGAACGTTCAGCCACCTCTTCGATGGAAAGTTGTTTAGAATCACGGATACTTTTTATCTTGGCTCCGATAATTTTGTTGTTTCCCATAAGTATGATTTTATTAGTATATCTTTTAATTTGTAACTAAACGCCGCAAATTTACATTAATATTTCATTTCCTAATGCAATTTACTGAAAGAAAAAAAGGGTAACCCGTCACCGAGTTACCCTTTTGTGAACTTCCGGAGAAGTAGTTTCTTATTTTCTGATACCAAGCTCTTTGATGATAGAACGATATCTTTCGATATCAGTCTTGATCAGATAATCCAATAAACGACGACGTTTACCAACCAACATTTTCAGAGCTCTTTCAGTGCTATAATCTTTGTGATTAGCTTTCAAGTGTTCTGTTAAGTGTGCAATACGTACTGTGAACAGAGCGATCTGGCTTTCTGCAGAACCTGTGTCAGCAGCTGACTTGCCATACTTTTCGAATAATTCTTTTTTCTTTGTTGAATCTAAATACATGATTCTTTTTACTTTAATAAATTGATACTATATTATCTAAGCGGCGACAAAGATATGCATAACTTTTTTGTCTGGCAACAATTTTCATCGTCTTTTTTATATTTTGCAACATGAATATCACATACATATCGTAAAAATATCGTACTTTTGCAGCCAATAAATTAGTCTTCGATGCAAAAACTCAGAAACATCGCGATTATCGCGCACGTAGACCACGGCAAAACGACGCTTGTGGATAAGATGTTATTAGCCGGTAAGCTTTTCCGTGAAGGACAGGCAGAGCCGGATCAGTTCCTGGATAATAATGATCTGGAACGGGAACGAGGTATCACTATTCTCGCAAAGAATGTATCTATTAATTATAAGGATTGCAAAATCAATATTATTGATACCCCGGGTCACGCCGACTTCGGTGGTGAAGTAGAACGTGTACTAAACATGGCCGATGGTTGCCTGTTATTGGTGGATGCCTTTGAAGGTCCGATGCCCCAGACACGTTTTGTTCTTCAGAAAGCAATTCAATTAGGTTTAAAACCGATCGTTGTTATTAATAAGGTAGATAAGCCTAACTGCCGTCCGTCGGAAGTACAGGAAATGGTATTCGACCTGATGTTCAGCCTGGATGCAACGGAAGAACAGTTGGATTTCCCCACTATTTACGGTTCAGCCAAGCAAGGTTGGATGTCGGAAGACTGGCAGAAGCCTACTGAAGATATTTTCGCATTACTGGATGCTATCATTGAACATATACCGGAACCCAAGGTATTGGAAGGTACTCCCCAGATGTTGATCACATCGTTGGACTTCTCCAAATATGTAGGACGTATCGCCGTAGGACGTGTTCACCGTGGCGAACTTAAAGAAGGACAGGATGTGATGCTTTGTAAGCGTGACGGCTCAATGGTGAAATCTAAAATTAAGGAAGTGGATATTTTTGAAGGACTGGGGCGTACGAAAGTCGATTCGGTACAGTCAGGAGATATCTGTGCCGTGATTGGTATCGACGGATTCGAGATCGGTGAAACGATTGCGGATATCAACGAACCGGAACCACTGCCCACCATTGCTATCGATGAACCGACAATGTCTATGTTGTTTACTATCAACAACTCTCCGTTCTTCGGGAAAGATGGTAAATTCGTAACATCACGTCATATATTCGAACGTCTGCAGAAAGAGTTGGATAAGAACCTGGCTCTTCGCGTAGTTCCGACCGACTCTGCCGACTCATGGTTGGTGTACGGTCGTGGCGTACTTCACTTGTCTGTATTGATCGAGACGATGCGTCGTGAAGGATACGAATTGCAGGTTGGCCAGCCGCAGGTTATTATCAAAGAAATCGACGGTGTAAAATGTGAACCGATTGAACAGCTGACTATCAATCTTCCGGAAGAATCTTCCAGCCGTATTATCGATATGGTAACAAAGCGTAAGGGAGAGATGACCATGATGGAAAGCAAGAACGATCGTATGCATCTTGAATTCAATATCCCTTCACGTGGTATTAT
This sequence comes from Parabacteroides goldsteinii, assembly GCF_015550595.1. Taxonomy (GTDB): domain Bacteria; phylum Bacteroidota; class Bacteroidia; order Bacteroidales; family Tannerellaceae; genus Parabacteroides; species Parabacteroides leei. Next base: position 35,742 of record NZ_JADNBB010000029.1, on the reverse strand, counting down.
CGGTTTGAACAATGCTGTTCTGACAGCTTCCGCAGGTGAAGCGATCATGGCACACCGTTTCCTTGAATATCAACCATGGAAAGGTGAGATTGAGCGTCGTAGCAATGGTTCGATCATCGCAATGGAAACGGGTACGGCATTTGCTTACGCATTGAACAACCTGCAGTCCCGCGGTCGTTTCTTTATTTCTCCGCAGGAAGAAGTTTATGCCGGCCAGGTAGTTGGTGAGCATACTAAAGATGGTGACCTGGTTGTTAATGTAACGAAATCAAAGAAGTTGACCAATATGCGTGCTTCCGGCTCGGATGATAAAGTATCATTAGCTCCTCCTATTGTTTTCAGTTTGGAAGATGCTTTGGAATATATCAAGGCCGACGAATATGTGGAAATAACTCCGAACTATATGCGTATGCGTAAAGTTATTTTGGATGAAACAGAGCGCAAACGTCAAGGACGTTAATTCGAAATAAAATATTATTGGGTAAAGGCGATGTATATTAATATATCGCCTTTTCTTTTCAATGGAAAACTTGCCTGTCTCATTTTTATTTACGATCATTGTAGCTTATTTGTCTGAAAAATGTACCGTCATCACTAGTATGAAGATAAAAAGAGCTTGTAGTCAATATGTATTTATATTGTTAATTTTATTTTGCTTTAATTTATGCTGTGTAAAGGCGGATAATGACAGGTATCATGAAATGACAGACAGTTTGTGTTATGTTTTGGATAATACAACAGATCCGGGCGGACAAATCGAATTGTACCGTAAATTGGTCTTTTTAAATAAATCAACCTCCAACGAAGAGAAATATCTGAAGATGCTTATGAAAGTATCTTTAGAGAATGATTCTATCGATGCATTCTGCAAAGCATCTGTTTCCTTGGGACATTATTACTGTAATTCGAATCAGCTCGATAGCATATTATCTACTTTGGCAACGGTTGATTCTATTGCTCATAAACATCATGAACTAAAATATGCCTCGTTTGATCTGCGTGATTGCGTATGTCGATACTATATTTCAAATGCAGAGTATGAGATAGCGATGAATCAGGCAGTCAATCTTTTGCGTGAAGTGGAAGATCTCGGTTATAAAAATGGAATCATAGCCTGTAATGAAAACATAGGATTGATTTATCTGATGATCGGACGTGATGAGGAAGCAATTCCTCCTTTAGAGAAGAGTCAGGCATTGTTGAAAGAGAAAAAAGATGCACCTGTATGGGAAGTCCAGATTATGTCTTATCTGGCTGCAGCCTATTTACACATACATGAGTTGGATAAGATGGAGGTAATGCTCGATTTTTATAGTTCCGTATTGGAGAAAGGTATTCTTCTGGCAAATCCGTTGGATGATCGGACGTTTGAAAAGGCTTCTTATTGTATGCTTTATTCATATTACCTGAATTGCTATGTTGCAAAAGGTCAGAAGGAGAAGGCTGTTGAGATGGTTCAAAAAGCTACCTTGTATATGAACGAAACGTATGCCCCCGGTTATACATCTGTTTATTACCTTGCTATGACTCGTTATTATTATTATATAGGTAATTATCCACTGGCCCTGAAGTATGTAAATAAAACACTGGCGGTAGACTATTCATTAGAGCCTTTAGAAGAAAAGATCAAGGTGTTGGTGGCTGCAGGGAAGTTGGACGAAGCTATTGAGATGTATGACGAGGTTTTGAAATATATAGAAAATTTGAATATATCGGCTTATACACGTCAGATCGACCAGTTACGTATTTTGCATGAGTTGATTGAAAAGGAAAAGCAAACACAGTTATTGCAAAGCCAGAAGATAGAGATTGCTCATAAACAGGAGTTGCTGGTTGTATCCTTGATATTTGTATGTGTCTTGATCGTGCTCCTGATCGGAGTTGTTCGTTATGCATTGAAGATAAGGAAATTAAAAAATGTACTTGAAAGGGAGCAACTTTCATTGAAAGAGTCGACGGAATATTTGCAGGTGGCAAAAGAGAAGGCAGAAAAGGCCGATCAGATGAAGACCACTTTTGTCGCCAATGTTAGTCATGAGATACGTACTCCGTTGAATGCCATTGTAGGCTTCTCCGCTCTGTTGAATGACGTGACGGAAGAAGAACAGGCAGAATTTATCAATATTATTAATATAAATACCGATTTATTGTTGAAACTGGTTAACGATGTATTGGACTTGTCCAAACTGGAAGCGGACAATTTTACATTGGACATCCAGGATGTTGATGTCCGGAGTTGTGGCCAGGAAGTTTTAAGTTCGATTAGCCATAGGTTGGCTAAAGGTGTTAAACTGACTTTTACCCATCCGGATACCCCCCTAATTTTACGTACGGATCCTTCACGGCTTCAGCAATTATTGGCAAACTTATTGATTAATGCCGCTAAGTATACGGAAGAAGGGGAAATTAATCTGGATTACAGAATAGATAAGGAGTCTCAGGAGCTTATATTTTCTGTAACTGATACCGGTTGTGGTATACCTTTGGAAAAACAGGACTCTATATTTAACCGATTTGAGAAAGTGGATGATTTTAAACAAGGTGCAGGTCTGGGATTACCGATATGTAGTGAAATTGCTCGTCGTTTAGGTGGCTCCGTTTCAATAGATTCATCTTATATAAAAGGAGCCCGGTTTGTTTTTAAACTTCCACTGGCAGGTTAAAGTAATATGAAAAGAATTACTTTAATAGTTATTTGGAAAAGGGAAGCCTTTAAGGTATTCTTTTTACTCTGTTCGTTCTTTAGTACATTGTTATTGAAGGCTAACGAAGGTGATCCTATGAAGCACAAGAAAGATAGTCTGTTGGGACTTCTTTCAAAAACAGAACAACCTGCTCAACAGATTGGAATATACTACGATTTGATATTATTATCAAGATATACCCCCGAAGAGGGACTCTATTCCATAAAAATGTATGAGATGGCCTGCAAAGCAGATTCCATAAACAAAAGTTATGAAGCACTATATTACATAAGTCGTTATTATACGAATATTTATGAGTTAGATACACTGGTTTATTGGGTAAATAAGTTTGATTCTATTACAAACGTTCGTAAAGAGTATCCGTTAGATTTGTTTCAAACACATAATGCACTTTGTCGTTTATATGTAATTCGGGGAGAGTTTGAGCTGGCAATGAATGAGGCTGTTAAAGAGCAAATTTGGGCGGAAAAAGCAAACTTCCAGTTGGGTCTTGCTTGTTGTAATGAAAACTGGGGATTAATTTATATGGTTACCGAGTGCTTTGAAAAATCTGCTAAAGCATTTGCGAATTGTATCTTTATATTAAAGCAGTTAGGAGATGAATATATTTATGAAGTGCAGGTGAATGAATGTCTGATTCGTTCCTGTTTATATTTGAAGGAGTATCAGAAGGCTGAAGTGGCACTGAATGATTATGAAGATGTTCTATCAAAAATTGAAGCAAGTGATAAGGCAAGGTATAAAACTTATCGTGCAGGTGAGGCTCGTGCTATTTTGGAAACTTATCGGATAAGACTTTATTCCGAAATTGGCATACAGGAAAAGGTTGAAGCGGCTATTAAACGCTTGCAACCGCATAAAGAGTATATATCTAAATCTTACATATTACCTGCTTATAATCTGGCAATGGCAAGTTATTATTATCTATTGAAAGATTATCCGAAAGCCTTGGAGTTTATCAATGAAAAAACCGATCTGGAAGCTCCGGTTTTCGACTTAAGAGCGGCTATTTATATGGCAATGGGGAAGAAGCAGGAGGCCTTAAATATCTATCAGCAGTTTTTGAATTTTAGAAAATCTCAAAATAAGCAAGCTTATATAAAACAGATTGATCAACTTCGTTCTATTCAGAAGTCAAATGAAGATGATAAAGCAATTCAAAAGCTTTCTTTGCAACAGAAGGAGCTGGACAATAAACATTCACAATTAATTGCATTAATTATTTTTGCCTTCATTTTGTTTTTATCTCTTTTATTCTGGTTTCGTTATTTAATTCGTACCCGGAAATTAAAGAATATCCTTTTGAAGGAACAATCTGCATTGATGAGAACTAATGAAAATCTGGAAGTAGCAAGAGTACGGGCAGAAAAGGCTGACAAAATGAAAAGTAATTTCATTGCGAATATCAGCCACGAGATACGTACGCCTTTGAATGCTATTGTTGGTTTTACAAGTCTGTTGGGTGACTCAACCAAAGAAGAGCGCACCGAATATATGCAGGTCATTAATAATAATTCAGAACTGCTATTGAACCTCGTTAGCGATGTTCTTGACTTATCCCGCCTGGAGGCCGATAATTTTATGTTACATTACCAGGAAGTTGATATTCAAGAGTGTTGTCAACATGCGCTGACTACCATCCGGCATCGGGTGAATCCCGGTGTAAATATTGTTTTTACCTATTCAAATGCGCCTTATATTATGAGTACCGACCCGCTCCGTTTACAACAATTACTGGTAAATTTGTTGACGAATGCGGCGAAATCTACGGAAGAGGGAGAAATACATTTGGATTATCAGGTGGATGAGGCTGGTCGTTTGATTAAGTTCATCGTCACGGATACCGGTTGCGGCATTCCTCCTGATAAACAGAAAATAATATTCAATCGCTTCCAAAAGTTGAATGAATTCAAACAAGGTGCTGGATTGGGCTTGTCTATTTGCAGAGCTATTTCTGACCGTTTTGCAGGTCGCTTGTATCTCGACCCGCTTTATACACAAGGGGCCCGTTTTATTTTTGAGTTACCTTTTTCAGAAATGCAGATGACAAATGAAAGTAACAGAGATTAACATAATTGATTGCTTGATGATCACTGTCTTGCTTCTTTTTCTGACCGTCTGGCGAATCCAGGCATCTGAAGCAAGTGCTGTTTTGCAGCAAAACCAGGATAGTTTATTGCATGTTTTATCAAAGCTGAATAACGCGAATGAAAAAATCGAAGTTTTACAAAAACTGGCTATACTGAATACAGGAAAACAGGAAGAGGTAACCTATTGGAAACAGCTGATTGAGGTTGCAAATCAAGCGGACTCTCTTGACTGTTGTTATCGTGCAATGAGTTCCATTAGTAAATATTATGCCATTAAGAAAGATGTTGACAGTTTGGTGTTTTGGGCCAATAGGCTCGATTCGATAGGGCAAAAAGATAACAGGGCTGTCGAATATCAATTCCAAGTATATAACTATCTGTGTCGTGTATATATGTCGGGTGAAAACTTCAGGTTGGAATCGGCAATGAGTATTGCTGTCAGTCAGCGCCTATTAGCGGAAAAGACAGGTAGTATAAGAGGGCTGATTTTATCCAGTGAGAATTTAGGCTTGATCTATATGTTGTCGAGACGATACGAGGATGCGATCTCAAATTTAGAAACTTGTTTATCTCTTCTGAATAAAGAAGACAATCAGTTAGGATATAAGTTACAGGTGGCAGAAAGTCTGGTACGGACTTATATTTATCAATCGGAATTCACCAAAGCAGAACTTTTATTGGATTATTATGAGGAGACTTTGATAAAGATAGAATCGATTGCAAATGTATCGAGTTATGATTCCAGATATTCTCGTTGTTTTCTGTATTCATACAGAATATGGATGTACTCTTTACAAGGTAAAAAAGAAGAAGCTGTTGAAGCCATTCAGAAGCAGGTGCTTTATAAAGATGCGTTACGTGGATTCGTATGGGCAATTAATAAGTTTGCGATGGGGCATTACTACTTTATGATAAAAAAGTATGACCAAGCTCTTTGGGAACTTAAGCCTATCGAGGAAGGAGATGATGAAGTTCTTCAATTGAGAATCAATATATTAAAAGCTAAGGGAGATAAGAAATCCGTTTTGGAAACCAGCCGGCAATTGTTGAATGTTTATAAAGAGAAAAAACTCAATGCCTATTTGTCCCAGGTAGATCAACTTCGCTCTTTACGACAATTAAATGAGCGTGAAAAACAAGAGCAAGTTCTTTTAATTCAGAAACAGGAGTTGAAAAATAAACAGGTTCAATTAATCCTGTTGGTTGTGTTTTCCAGTATTTTGGCAGTCTTACTTATCTTTTTAATACGATATTCTTTGCGTATACATCGCTTGAAAAATGTGCAGGAACATGAGAAAGAAGTCTTAAAGGAGACAAATCGTAATCTGGAATTTGCAAGGGAAAAGGCTGAAAATGCAGACCGGATGAAAAGTAATTTTATTGCCAATGTAAGTCATGAGATACGTACACCCTTGAATGCGATCGTTGGTTTTACCGGTTTGTTGGCCGATTCGTCGGAAGAGGAGCGGACAGAATATATACAGATCATCAATAATAATTCAGATTTGTTGTTGAATCTTGTTAGTGATGTGCTTGACCTATCCCGTTTGGAGGCTGATAATTTTACGTTATATTATCAGGTAGTAGATATTCATGCATGCTGTCGGCATGCATTGGATGCGATGCGGCATCGGGTTAATCTGAAAGTAAAAATTGTTTTCACCTGTTCTGATGCTCCTTATTTTATGAGTACCGATCCGCTTCGTTTGCAACAGTTGCTAATGAATCTACTGACAAATGCTGCCAAATTTACGGAAGAAGGAGAGATCCGTCTGGATTATAAGGTGGATGAGATAAATAAGAGGATTTGCTTCTCTGTGAGCGATACAGGATGTGGCATTCCGTTGGATAAGCGAAAGATTATTTTTGACCGGTTTGAAAAAGTGAATGATTTTAAACAGGGAGCCGGTCTGGGTTTACCAATATGTAAAGCAATTTCCACCCGTTTGGGGGGAGATGTTTATATAGATGCCTCCTATACTGCCGGTGCATGTTTTGTCTTTATATTACCGCTGTCTAAAGAGCAGTAGCATAGTTATATACCTGTAAGACATCATCTATCGCATTAAAGTCGAAATCATTCTTTTTGATATATTCTTTCAAGACTTCTTTCTTTTCCGGAAAGGCTTTCAGGAATTGTTTTTCATTGATAAAACGGTATTGCTTTCCATTTCGTTCGATCCGGAATATCTTATCGATCCGGGTTAAAATCAGTTTTTCCGTTTCCAGTTTATGTACGGTATTTCCGGACTGGAAGCTTGAGTATGAGTCTACGGCTGAGGTCTCGGACCGTCCGCCATATCCGACGTTTTTCCCTTCCCAACGCATCGAGCCTCTATATTGGACAAAAATAGGAGGGTTCATTTGCAATACTTCCGTAGCTCCGTCTTTGGTCGGAAGAAAGATTCTTTCGCCGATCTTGATTGTTGCAACCATTTCCGGTTCCAGGAATTCTTTTATATTATTATTGTCATTTTGATCGATAAACAGGAATTTTTTGATTAATAGACTGTAATTCATTGGGACACGGAATTGCCGTCCGTCTTTATAAAATACATATCCATCCTGAAAACCTTTTAACAGGAACTGTGTACTGTCTATCTGGGCAACGAGGCCGGATGAATGCATAATGCAGATCAGGCAAAATAGTAGAATCCGTTTCATAAATAGTCTATTAGGTGGTTACTAATATATTTGTTTCCTGCTGTAAATATAAACTATTTATGATTTACTCGTATAGGGAAGAGACATATTTTTAGGCATAATGAGGCTGATAAGGAGTTTGTCCGTATCCTTATCAGCCTTTTCTTTTTTAATACATTAGAATGTCAACCTTCCTGCCCAGTCGATATACTGGTAAACGGAAGAGATAAATCCGATACAAAGAATGGCAATGCAGCAAAACATCAGTGTGGCTGTCATTACCTTTGTCCTGCCGACGCATAACCGATCTTCAGGCGTATCGATAAAGATGTATTTGATGATACGCAGATAGTTATAAAGCGAAAGTACGAGGTTGATTCCTGCAAAAAGAATCAGGATGTACATCCTGTCACCCATGGCGGAGGCCAGCAGGAACAGCTTTCCGAAGAATCCGGAAGTGGGAGGTACACCCGCCAGTGAAAGCAGACTGACCCCCATCATTAAAGCCAGGAACGGATTTGTGCGGTAGAAGCCTTTGAATGAATTCAAATCTTCTTTGCCTGTCGCATCGGCAACGGCTCCGAGTACACCGAAGAAACAGATGTTACTCAGTACATAGATCAGCATGAAGTAGAGGGTGGAATCGAGTCCCAGGATACTGTTACCTGTAATACCTACCAATACGAATCCTATCTGTGAGATGGAGGAGAATCCCAGTAAACGTTTCAGATTTTGCTGGCGCATGGCAAACAAGTTACCGACTGTCATACTCAGGATGGCTACTACCGATATAATCTCAAGCCATTCGCCGGACAAATGCTGGAATACAGTCATCAGGATGGATACGAAAACAAATACGATGGAACATTTGGATACGACTGACAGGTAACTGGTGACAGCCATCGGTGCACCTTCGTACACATCGGCTGCCCATAAGTGGAATGGAACTGCCGACATCTTGAAGAAGAAGCCGCCCATCATAAAGGTAAAAGCCAGCAGCGTCAATAAATTAGGTGTCAGGTTCGCCTGTAAATAGTCGAAACCAAGGTTACCGTAAGCTCCATACAGTAAGGATATCCCGAATAAAAGCATTCCTGTAGAAAAAGCGGAAGAGAGGATAAACTTAATGCCTGCTTCCGACGAACGTCGTTCATGCTTATTGAAGTTTGCCAGGGCAGCAATAGGAATGGTTGAAATCTCTATTCCCAGATACAACATCAGTACATGGCCGCTCGACAATGTAATAAAGCCACCTAACAAGCTGCTAAGCATCAGGATATAAAACTCGATGCTGATCTCTGCATGTTTGTAGAGCCAGCGGGAAGCCAGCAAAGGGATTAGCAGAACACCCAGGTTAAGGATCGTTTTCTCTAATTCGATCAGGTCGTTGGTCCGGAAGAACCCATTGAATAATGTCGCTGTCGGAATATGCAAGAAACTGGCTGCAAAATTAATGAACAGGAGAATATTGACCGTCCACAGCAGTTGTTTACACGATTTATCCGCATCCATCAGTTTCATGACCAACAGAAGAAAGATCAGGACACATACTATCAGTTCAAATCGTAATATGGTGAAGAGTTCGATACTCATAATCTTTTGTTTTATAAGTTAATATTGAAAAGCCTGTGTCAGTAACCGTTGAGCAATAACAAGACTGTCGCTGTCGATCAAACGAATCACCCAAAAAGGACATGTTCCGATCAGGAAGATAGCAGCTATCAGCAGGACTGATGCGAGTCTCTCTGAGGGGGTTGCATCTGTCATGTTTTTGACTGCCTTATTGCGTACTTCTCCCCAGATAACCGAGCCTACTGCCCGCAGGATATATACGGCTGTAATCACGATAGATGAGCAGGCTATTAAAGTTGCGACCCGGTAGAAAATCCCCGCTCGTTCCCAGGAACCGACGAAGATCGTCATTTCGGAAACGAAACCGCTCATCCCCGGCAACCCCAGTGAGCAGAGTCCGGCGATCAGGAAGGCGGAACCGATGAACGGAGCCTGATAAAGCACTCCTCCCAGTTCGCTGATCTGCCGGGTATGTGTGCGTTGATAGATCATACCGATCACACCGAAGAAGAGGGCTGTCATTACTCCATGTGAAACCATTTGCATCACTGCTCCCGTGATAGCCGTGCGGGTAAGCATTGCAATACCTAAGATGACAAATCCGCAGTGGCTGACAGACGAGAAAGCATTCATATACTTCAGGTCTTTTTGTTTTAAGGTAACGATGGCCCCATATAGGATAGCGGTTGAAGCAAGAATGATGAATATCCATGATAATTCGTCGGCTGCTTCGGGAAACAGGAAGGTGGCTACCCGCAGACATCCGTATCCTCCCAACTTCATAGAAACGCCTGCCAGGAACATAGAGGCGGCAGTTGGTGCCGATGAGTGACCGTCCGGAGCCCAGGAATGAAAAGGAAAGAGAGCTGTGAATACACCGAAGCCTATAAAGGTCAATAGGTACAACGGTCGTTGGTAATATACAGGCAGATGCGTCTGAGCCAGCTCTTGCAAATTCCAGGTGAAATGGCCGGAGACATCCCCGTTGAAGAAGTAGAGCATGACAATGCCGATAAAGACCAGTGCTGAACCACCCATCAGCATCAGTGCCAGTTTCATGGCATTCTTTTCGTGTGCACCTGATCCCCAGATACCGATAAGCAGGTATTTCGGGATAACAGCGATCTCCAGGAAGAAGAAAAGCATGAATAAGTCTGTTGCTATAAAGAAGCCGTAAGCCCCGAAGCCCAGCAGCGTAAGTAGGACATAAAACTCTTTGGATTGTTCCCGGATATTCCCGGAGACCAGTATGCCGCTGAATACGACCAGTGCGGTAAGCTGTATCATCAGCAGCGAGATACCGTCGATCCCGTAGCTGAAATTGATGTTCAGCGGTTCGAACCAGTTGAACGAGTCATTAAAGAGTAACCCGCTTGTATTGCCTGTCGCGACCTTTTCCTGTATGAAACGATAGGCGAGGAAGATTGTATAGAGTAACTGTACGGCTCCACCGGCCATGGCTGTCTTTCGGACTGCCTGTTGTCCCTTGGCGAGGAATAACAGGACGAGCGTAATACCGGGTATAAGTAAAAGTATCGTTAGTAAGTCCATTTTATCAAATGTATTGAATGATTAGTAATACGGCCATCAAAAGAATACCTCCGAGGAAGAAGAAGCCGTATGTCTGGATACGGCCGGATTGCATCCGTTTGATCAGCACACTGAAAGAATAGCTTCCTTCCGCCAGTCCGTTAAGAGTTCCCTGTATGACACGGGTGTCTATAAAAGAGAACAGGCCTCCGAATCCTTTATCCATCACCTGTTTGGCGAAGAACAAGTACACGGTATCTATATAAAACTTATGGTAGGCCCATTGATAAAAGCCCCCCAGGCCCTTTGCAAACGCAGCCGGCCGGTCATTGCGTACGGCATAGAATGAGGCTGCTGCCAGAATCCCGATCAGCGCGGCAGATACAGGTAAAAGACTCGACAAGACACTTACGTGTAGCTTATACGGTATCCCATCGGCACTGACCAGCTCGCCGAAAGGAATATATCCTGCAAATACAGTACCGATGGTCAGTACGATCAGCGGTAAAGCCATCTGCCAGGGTTCATGTGCTTTTTCCTCCGTTGCTTTCTTATTGAAGAAGACAAGGAAATAGATGCGGAACATATAGAAAGCAGTCAGTCCGCTGGTGACCAGAGCGACAACATATAAGACCGGATGGCTTGTCCATGCAGCTGCCAGAATCGCTTCCTTACTGAAGAAACCCGACAGGAACGGACATCCGGAGATAGACAAAGCCGCCAACAGAAAAGCGATGTGTGTAATGGGCAGGCTCTTTCGCAGCCCTCCCATATCTTCCAGTTTTCCCGAATGAACGATGTGGATAATAACTCCGGCACAGAGGAAAAGAGCTGCTTTGAAGAATGCATGCGTAAATAAATGGAACATCGAAGCTGTATATCCTTCGGCCGCTTCTTTGCCCCATCCGGCAACACCCAGTGCCAGTAACATATAGGCGATCTGTGAGATCGTAGAATAAGCCAGCACTTTTTTTAACTCGGTCTGTGTACAAGCTATTATTGCAGCAAACAAAGCCGTAAAAGCACTGAGTATGGCTATCACTTCCAATGCTGCCGGAGCCGAAATGGCATAAACCGGAAACAACCGTGCCACCAGGAAGACACCGGCAACGACCATCGTAGCTGCATGGATCAGGGCACTGACTGGTGTAGGACCCTCCATAGCATCCGGTAGCCATACATGCAAGGGGAAGATTGCCGATTTACCCGCACCTCCGGCAAAGACAAGGAGCAGTGCCCATGTCAATGTAGAAAAGCCGAGAAAGGAGCCGTTTGTAAAGGCCGTCAGGTAAGCCGATCCCGGATCGGTGAGCCGGCTGATAATTTGTTCGATGTCGAACGAACCGGCTCCCGCGCCAAGCATCAGGATACCGATCAGGAACCCCAGGTCGGCAAAGCGGGTGACGATAAAGGCCTTCTTCGCAGCTGCAATAGCGGCAGGCAGTTTAAAATAAAATCCGATCAGCAGGAAGGAAGAGACGCCGACCAATTCCCAGAAGAAGTAAACCTGGAAGATGTTGAATGCCATCACCAACCCCAGCATGGAGAAGGTGAACAGTTGCAGGTAAGCGAAATAACTCCCTAACCTTTCTTCTCCCTTCATGTAGCCGGTGCTGTAAAGGTGGACAAATAGCGACACGGTCGGGATAACGACCAACATCATCGCAATGATCGGTGTCAGGGTTATGCCCACATTGATCGAAAGCGTATCGGTGAAAGGTAACCATTCGAAATCCATTAGCCGGCAGGGTTGGTAAATACCTGCCTGCTTGCCGAACTCGAAGAAATAGCCATAAGCCACTATCCACGACAGTAACGCGGTCAGTACCAGTAACAGGGTAGCCAGTATGCCGGCCCCACGTGGAGTGAACCGTTTACCGGCCAGCGACAAGGTGATAAACCCTGCCAGAGGCAGTAGAAGGATCAATCCTGTATATAGTTCATAATTATTCATATCGGTCAGTATTTCATTGTCGTTGTATCATCGATATCTATGGTCTTGAATTTCCTGTAGAGGTTGATAATGATCGCTATCGAGAGTGACACTTCCGCAGCCGCGACTATAATGATAAAGAGCGTGAAGAAGACGCCCTCGAGTTGATCCGGATACAGATATTTATTGAATGCCACAAAGTTGATGTTTACACTGTTCAGGATCAATTCGGTCGACATCAGGACCGTAATCAGATTGCGGCGGGCAAAGAAGCCGTAAGCTCCCAGGAAGAAGAGCGCCGAACTCAATATCAGTATATGTGAAAGAGGTATTTGTTCCATAATCTTATTTCTTTTTATTACTTTGTGCTATTACAATACTACCGATCAGGGCAGCCAGCAATAAGACGCTGACTATTTCGAACGGATAGATGTAGCCGTATTCATTCAGATTGAACAACTGATGTCCGATCTCATGGATGTCGAGTATCTTTGGGGAGATCGTTTCCGACCGGAACGGATGGTGCAACAATACCCACAGTACCAGCATAAAACCGCTGAAGGGCAGAAACAATGCCCAGAACATTCGCCGGGGAATAGGCAGTGGCAACTTCGCCCCTGTATTGTGGGTCAGGAAGATGGAGAAGATGATAAGCACCACAATACCTCCCACATAGATCATTATCTGCAAGGCAGCCACGAAGTTCATCTCCATCATTATATACAACCCCGCTACCCCTATCAGGCAGAGGAGCAGGAAGACGGCCGACCGGAAAATGCTCCGGCTGAATACACAGAGCGCACCCAGTGTGAGTATCCCTGCTGAAAGTACGTAAAATAGAACTGCTTCGGCATTCATATTTGTTCCTCCTTTCTATTGGCGGGCAGGTGATGCTCGTTGAGGAACTTCACCAGTTTCCGCTTGTTATATTCACTGTTTTCAAAATGATTGGTCATCTCCAGTGCCCCGAAATTACAGGAGTCCACGCACTGGCCGCAGAAAGTGCAACGTCCCAGGTCGTAGATGTATTCGCTGAGAACGCGTTTGCTTTTTCCTTCCGGTGTAGTCACCTTCTCCACTTTGATTTGGATCGTATCGTTGGGACAGGCTGTCTGGCAAAGGGTACAGGCTGTGCATTTCAGTTCACCGTTCTCATCCTCTATCAGATGAAGTTCCGCCTTGAAGCGTTCAGGAATATAGAGTGTCGTTTCCCTGTTTTCGGGATACTGCTGTGTCAGTATCCGGCTGGGATGCACCATGCTGCTGAATGTGCGGAACATTCCTTTACCCAGCGACCCGATGGCTGCACCGATAGAGTATATATAGTTTATGCATTTATTCATTTTCAATTCTCCTTTATCTGTTTATATATACCATTCGAATACCGCAACCGTCGCTGCAATAAGTACATTGACAATACTGATGGGCAGCAGGTATTTCCATTCCAGACGAAGCAGCTGGTCTATACGGATACGTGGAAATGTCCAGCGGAACCACATGATCAGGAACACCACAAAGAATACCTTACCGAAGAACCAGATAAATCCCGGTATATAATCCATCGCTGCATTGAATCCGTCGAGCCCGTGAATGTAGAGCGGTTGCCAGCCTCCGAAAAATACCGTTGCAGCCATCATAGAGGCGATCAGCATATTGGTGTATTCCGAGAGAAAGAACATGGCGAACTGCATACCTGAATATTCGGTGTGGAATCCGGCTGTCAGCTCCTGCTCGGCTTCCGCCAGGTCGAAGGGCGCACGGTTGAGTTCTGCTGTTGAGGCAATGATAAATATCATGAAAGAGATAATAGCCGGGATATGTCCCTTGTAAATCCACCATCCGTCGGCCTGCGAGTTAATAATGTCGAGAATCGACAGTGAGCCGCTCATGGCAATCACGGCAATCAACGACATGCCGACTGAAAGCTCGTAACTCACGATCTGTGCACCGCTACGCATAGCCCCCAATAGCGAATATTTATTGTTACTGGCCCATCCCGCCATCATCACCCCGATCACGCTGATCGATGAAACGGCAGTGACGTAAAGTACCCCGATATTGATATCCCACAACTGCAATCCCGGCGAATAGGAGAATGGAACCAGTGCCAGAAAGCTGGTGGTCAGTACGATGAAGGGCGCCAGGGCAAAGAGGAACCTATCCGCCTTAAACGGTGTAACGCACTCTTTCAGAAGCAGCTTCAATACGTCGGCGATAGCCTGCACGGAGCCACACCAGCCTACGCGCATCGGTCCGAGACGCAACTGCATGAAACCGGCAATCTTTCGTTCGGCGTAGATCATCAGAATAACCAGGACAACGATCATTACGATAAGGGCGACGGCTGCAAGGATTAACTCGACAGCCAATGCCCAGCCCGGCGACAGATAGTCGGACAATGTTTGCCCGATCCATTGGATAAGACCTGTGAAATCTATTTGTAAACTTGTCATTTCTTTTTGTTTTTTATCTGTCAATATCAGGTATTATCAGGTCGAGTGTCGACATGATCGCCACAAGATCTCCCACTTTCGAACCGACTGACAAAGGTTTGAGTGCCGTCAGATTGCTGAAGTTCGGTGTCCGGAATTTCACACGCCAGGGTTTGGCAGAGCCATCGGCAACAATATATACACCCAGTTCACCACGTGCAGTCTCTACCCGCTGATAGTATTCTCCTTCCGGAAGCCTCAGCATTCCTTTGGATTTATTGCGGAAGGAACCTTCCGGTATGCGGTCGATCAGTTGTTCGATGATGGAGATAGACTCTTTCATCTCTTCCATCCGGACCATGTAACGGTTCATGCAATCTCCCCCGGAGAAAAGAATCTCTTTGAACTCTACCTGATCGTAAACATCATAAGGAGCCTGTTTGCGGACATCGCATGAAATACCCGAGCCTCTTGCAACCGGACCTGTGCAACCCAGTGAAACGGCAAGCTCCGGAGTCAGTGTACCGACACCATCCAGGCGTTTACGGAAGATGATATTGCCGGTAAGCAGTTCGCCGTATTCATGTTCATGTTTTTTCAGGGAGGCGAGTACCTCTTTTACCTTGCGTACGAAATCCGGATGTAAATCCTGCATAACACCGCCCGGCGTAATATAATTCATTGTCAACCGGTTACCTCCCGTCTCCTCAAAGATTTCGAGTATCATTTCCCGCTCGCGGAATGCGTAGAAAAAGGGAGAAACGGCTCCCATATCCAATCCCATACAGCCCCACCAGAGCAAATGCGAGGCGAGACGTTGTAATTCCGCCATGATAACCCTGATCACCTGCGCACGCTCTGGAACTTCAAGGCCGGCTCCTTTTTCGATACAGAGAGCGCATGCCTGATTGTTCATGTGGGCTGAGAGATAGTCCATCCGACTCGTCAGATAGATAAATTGCTTGTATCCCAACGATTCGCACATCTTTTCGATGCCCCTGTGAATATAACCCGGATGCGGGTCCATATTCAGGATCGTTTCACCATCCAGTTGCGTACGCAAGCGAAGTACCCCGTGTGTAGACGGGTGTTGCGGCCCAATGTTTATGATAAAACCGTCCGATTCGTCAGGTGTTATTTCCATATATTTTTCCATGATTAATACCTATTAAGTTGTGTAGCTTACAAATCAAGCGTGTTCACAAAATCCTTACGTAATGGATATCCTTCGAACTCTTCATCCAGGAATAACCTGCGCAGATGCGGATGATTATCGAAACGGATACCGAACAGGTCATATATCTCGTCTTCGAATAATTCTGCTGCTTGCCATAACTCATAGAGTGAAGGAAGGAGAGGAGTCGCTTCCCGCTCCACGTGTGTTTTCAGGATCATTTCATGTCCTTTGCCTACCGCACGCAGGTGACAAACCAGTTCAAAATATTCGCTACGGTCTGTTACTGTTTCGCAAACCAGTTGATTGAAACCAAATGCCTGGTCCTCTTTCAGCAGATGGGCGGTATCCATAAGCTCCTCTTTAGCGATTGTCAGAGCCGGAAGTCCGAAGCTTTCTCCTATATCTTTCCCCTGGAAACGGTTGGAGAGTAATGTTGTCAGTTCTTCTTTATTCATAACTCCGGTTCGTCTTTAGGTTTCTCTATTACATACGCTTTTTGCAATTTGATTTTTTGCTGCAATGCCATCATTCCCTGCAATAAGGCTTCCGGCCGGGGTGGGCAGCCCGGAATATAGACATCTACCGGGACAATCTTGTCTACGCCCCGTACGACTGTGTAGCTGTCTTTAGCAAATGGGCCGCCGGTAATCGTACAGGCTCCCATAGCGATCACGTATTTGGGTTCCGGTATCTGGTCGTACAAACGGCGTAGTACCGGAGCCATCTTGTTCGTGATTGTTCCGGCTACAATGATCAGGTCGGCCTGCCGTGGGGTGGCGCGTGCCACTTCGAAACCGAAGCGCGACCAGTCGTATTTGGCGGATGCTGCACTCATCATTTCAATAGCGCAGCAGCTGGTTCCGAAAGTCAATGGCCAGAGTGAATTACTACGGGCCCATCCGGCAATTTTGTCTATGGTCGTAACCAGGACATTCTGTCCCAGGTTTTCGCGAAACTCTTCCGGTATTTCGGGTAAAAAGTCTTTTTTCATTTCCATTGCAATGCTTTCTTTTTAAATGCGTAAAGCAATCCCATGAACAGGAACAGCATAAAAAAGATAATCTCGACCAGTGCCGGGGCACCTACTTCTTTCAGTGTGACGGCCCAGGGATAAAGGAACACCATTTCCACATCGAAGATGAGGAAGGATAAGGAGAAGAGGTAATAACCTACATTAAACTGTCCCCAGGATGTTCCTTCCGTGGGAAGACCACATTCGTATGCCTCCCCTTTGACCAGGTTTCTGCGTTTCGTTGACACCAGTTTGCCTACGCCTATAGCCAGGCCGGCAAAACCAATGCCGGCGAACAGCATTAGTAAAATTGATATAGCTCCCATATCTGTTATGAATTAATTAAAAGGTAGATAACCTTTGCCGAACGAAGATGGTTACTTCCGGCAATAGCAATTTGTGCCGTTCCTGTCTACAGGAATAGCCTATAAGATATCAGTAAGAATTGATTTAAATAATAATCCTTCGCAGTTCGTAGATAAAATGTGCGAAGCGGTAATGAAGGGATGATGCGTCGATAATCTGTAAAGTCGATATTAATTCACTGGTACGCTGGCGTAGATTGAACTCTTTCAGAAATTGATCCGAATGAGATTTGTTTTCCAGCCGGAGTGAATTATTGGAGTTACTTCTTTCGCGTGACAGCTTGGATAGAATATGTATATAGTTACAGTTCTCTGCCAGGTCGAATATTAACTCATGTTGCTGTTGTAAGGCTCTGTCTTTAATCGTTTTCTCGGCAGAACTCAATTGTACGTTCCCGTGACGGATACATGTATCTATATTTGTAGCGTCCTGAGTACCTATCAGTATCAGGCTTAAAAAAACAAGTATAGATAGCAATCCTTTCATCTGGTAAAACGTCTGTTTATTTAAATTAGCACGCAAAGGTGTAAAAGGTTGACAAGATGACAAAACATTTTGTCTTAAATTATATAATAAGAACCATATTTATGTGTGGTTTGCTCTTGCGTTCTGGCTGTTATGTATTAAAATAAAGGCTGCCTCCGTATGGAAGCAGCCTTTTGTATGTAGGTTGTAAGCTTAATTACTTAACCAAGCTAGCGAAATCTGCGTTAGTTGCATATTTAGCAAATTCCAGATCGATAGCAGCTTCTTTAGCCATAGCTTTGTCTGCAGCGATAGCCGCTTTCAGGTTGCTGATAACACCGTTAGCATCGTTTGTACGAGCAGCAACAACAGCTTTCAGGTAAGAAGTAGTAGCATCAGGATTAGCAACAGCATTCAGAGTCTGAGAAGCTTTGCTGTAATCTTTTACTAACAACTGAGCCAAAGCAGCGTTGTTTGTCTTAACAGAACCGAAAGAGTTGACAGCCTTAGCATATTCGCCTTGTTCCAGATAAAGAACACCCAGAGCTTCGCCTAATTCAGCTACACCTGCAGCGTTACCGAACAATTGCTGAGCTTTAGCCTGGTCACCCTTAGTCAGAGCGATAAGACCTAAGTTCATGTTAGCTTCGTTGTTAGTCTTAACAGAGTTAGATTTGTTGAACATCTGTTCAGCCTTAGCCAGGTCACCAGCCTTGAACGCCATCATACCGATGTTGTTCCAAGTGCGGTAGCAGTTAGGATACAGTTCAGAAGCTTTTGTATAGATAGCCATCTTTTCAGCATCGTTGTTAGTCAGAGTAGCAGCATACAGAATTTCTTCAATGTTCAGTTCTGCAGGGTTGCTCTTAGCTAATGCGCTGATTTCGTCGTCAGACTTACCGATGATTTCGATGTTAGCAGTCAAACGAGAACGACGCAACTGAGGTAAGATAGTTTCTGCCAGATCAGAATATACAGCAGAGATGTTTTTGATTTCTTTTTCTCTTGTTTCAGGATCCTGGTACATAGAGATAACTCTTAATACGAGGTCTTTATCCTGCAGGTTGGAAGCAGATACCAATTCTTTGAAGCCTTCCCAGTCCTGAGCAGTGTAACGTGCATCAACCGGAGCATCAACTTTCATTTTCTTCAATTCTTTAGCCAGATATTTAGAAGTATTACCTTCACGTCTTTCAGCCAAACCTGTGTTCAGTTTAACACCACCATC
Organism: Parabacteroides goldsteinii; assembly: GCF_015550595.1. Lineage (GTDB taxonomy): Bacteria > Bacteroidota > Bacteroidia > Bacteroidales > Tannerellaceae > Parabacteroides > Parabacteroides leei. The sequence goes on along the minus strand of NZ_JADNBB010000029.1, from coordinate 16,589 downwards.
AGGAGATGCATAAGCAGAAATTTCGATTGCTACATTCTGGTTAGGAGCTTCGTCAGCATTTTTTACCAGGTCTTTCCAATCTTTGATAGATGTAGAGTTCAGTTCTTTTGAACGGAGTTCAGCCTGTTGGATAAGGAACATGATGTTAGCATCGTGAGCTTCTTTGATGATACGCTGGAATTTATCAGCAGCGATAGCAGCAGTTGCAGTAGCAGCGTCAGCCAATTCAGAAGTTGCGATTACGCCTTCACCGATCTTTACGTCCGGCAATTTAACTGTTTTGTTCTTGATCTTTGCGTCGAAAGTCAGATACAATTCTGATTTCTTCATTTCCGGTTTGTAAGTAAAAGCAGATTTCATTGTTACGTTAGCACCTTCTTTCTGCGGGATAACCTGGTTGTTACCTTTTACTTTTTCACCTTGATAAGTGTAGGATGTTCCCCATGCTTCACCACCTGCGTAACGAAGAACCGGAGTTACTGTTACAACAGCTTTTTTATTGAACCATTTTGCAGGGAATGTTGCGTTGATAGTTACCGGAACTTTGCCTCCGATAGCCTCTAGCGGCTGCGGCTCAGCTTTGATATACTCTTCAGCTAGCGGTTTCAACTTGTTAGAACAAGAAGAAAGGGTTAAAATTGCTGCCATTACGAAGAATGACAATAAAAACTTTTTGTTCATAATTTGATGTAAGTTTAAAATGTTACTATGTTTATATATTCTCTTCCAATTGTCCCTTAGCCATCAAAGTGCAAAACTAAAGCATTTTTTTGTTATGAATAGCAAAGATACAATAAAATCTTTCTAATTAATACTTATTAATGAATCCGTGTCCCCTTTTTTGCCGAAACGGATATAAATAGCAGGATTTACGGACATTCCTTAGCCTGAGTTCCTGATATAATTAGGTTAATTTTTTGTATTTACTATATCGTTATCAATACAATAAAGCAGCGTTTCCGACTTGCTTATTGTGTATTTTTGATTAAAATAATATCTTTTGCGTGAAACTTTCATTATTGTAAGTAACTCGTATCAGATAAATCCCTGTTGTGACAGAGGGTGTTGTTACTATGTTTTGGCCAGTATAGACCGTTCCGCTCCGTACCGTTCTTCCGTCTGTCGTAATCATTGAGTATTGGGCTTGTCTGATATTCTCCGGGAGCAGGATATAGACTGTTTTTGGAGTCGATCCTGTAAATATGCGGATAGGATTACTTTTTGCGATGGATGTGTTGGCCGATGTGGTGTTATATTGGATAACCGGGTCGATAAACAGAGATGTATTCATCGGTGATGCCGGGTGAGCGGTCGCTTCGATCCATTCTTCTTTATAATGAATCCAGGTCGTGTTTTTACTGGTTTCTCCTTTTGGTAGATTAAATGCCGAAAAGAAGGCACCATCTGTAGAAGATTTGATTTTATAACCGATAAAGAAAGTCCCGGATACCGTGATCGGTTCTGAGAATGGGATGAATGACTCCTGGTCACGGCTCAAAGGCTTAAGCGAGTCGATAAATAATTTACCCTCTTCTTTGAAGGTGGTGAACTTCGGTTTGAATGCTTCGGTATGTAAAAGTCTTTCCGGTTTGTTGCTTCCGCTGTAAACGGTTATTTCTATATCGATATTTTTAGAGTTGGCGATAGATGGATTAACTATATATGCACCAAAAATGGAGGCATCCCCTGTTGTTTTATACATTTCTGTAAATTCGGTCATACCTAATGAGTTGTTACCGAAAGCCGGTCCTTTTCCGGGTGAGGGAAGGGCGGTCGTTTCTATCGTGTTTATTTTACCGCTTTCACTGATATTGCTCAGGCGGATAGCTGGTGTTGTGGCATATGGGTCGATACCGTTACAGATAAGTTCTTTGTTCCGGTTGGATGGATCGAGCCATGTTTTTAGTTGTTTGTCCGGGTCGGGTGATATATCCCAACTTCGGCTTAACATGTAGAAGTAATCGTCGTATGGCTGCGAACAGGAGGAAAATCCTCCGGACAAACCTCCGATTATCCGGCTATTGTCGTCGAACAAGGGAGAACCGGATGAACCTCCGTAAGTACTCCCTTCCGCCCACTCCTCTACATGCCAGTGTCTGTTTTCTCCAAATAAGGACTGTGGATAAGAATCTATTATTACATTATCAGTCTTCGAGACCCTTTTTACGGAAGCATTCGGGTGGTGGATATTGATATAGGGTGCTGTTCCCTCGTCTTTGGCATTCCATCCTGCATAATAAGGTTGATAGTAGACTGGTGGAGTTTCCAATAGTTCGAGCAGAGCCATATCCGTACTCTCGTTGGTCGCTCTGAAGTAGGTCGAAGCCATCGACATCTCTTCCGTGCCCCTCATTATAGGGTCGCAAAGCGGACTTTCGTAGTTGAAGAAAGTTACAATGCTTCCGGCGATCTGTTCATAGTCCGGATTTTCAATTGAAAATTGGTTGTTCAGGCAATGGGAGGCTGTCAGGATATAAGGCTTTCCGTCGTTTTCTGTGTTATTAATTAATGTACCTGTACAAGCCGTCTCTCCATTAAGTACGATCAGGACGACGCTACGTCCGACGTCATCGTATTTATCTGTTTCCTGTCGCAGGCAGGCTAACGGTTTCATACACCAGAAAAAGGGATTGTCACCGTTAGGTTCATATTCTTTCAGTCCCCGATAGTCGTGGTTGACTTCTCCTACTTTCAGTCTTCCATGAAAGGGAACATTGGCAGGTTCCTGATATTCGATGATCAGTTCGTCACCCTGTACCGGTGAAACGGGTAGTATCCCGAGTTTCGAATTGTTCAGATAATTGAATGAACCTAATATATGTGTCTGGTCAGGATTATACAGGAAAAGCTGGGCACCTTCGGGTAATTCGAATTCAGTAAATAATACATTGATGGAATAAGCTTTGGCCGAACGTATGCCTAACCGCCACACACGAGTCCCGTCGGCCAGTGTAAAACTGGTGCCTGAGTTTTCCGGTGTAAAGTCTGTCATAAACTTATAGGCGAAATGATAGCCGCTGCGTAAGTCGCTTTCATTCAGTGAATCGATACGTAATTGTTCATCTATGTCAAAGGGGGGCATTTCTTTGAATATACTTCCGGAGCGGGTACTTAATACCGTCATCGGAAGAGGTTTTCCTCCGTGACTGATTTGCCCTGTCAGATGGTCGGATATCAACAGGCATAGCGTGAAAAGTACGACTAGCTTTTTCATGTTCTTGCAAATATATGTTTTTCTTTCAACTATTTCATTCCTTTCGGCGAACAAAATAGTGAAACCTCTCTCGTAATTCGTGATTTTTATCTAAGTTTGCCAATCGAAAAAGGATCATTCTGAATTATAAAACCAATAATTACATAATTAAATAATAAAGATATGGCAACACCTCCTTTCAAGTATCAGGCACCGTTCCCACTCGGACCAGATACAACAGAGTATTATCTGCTTACAAAAGATTATGTATCGGTATCCGAATTTGAAGGACAGCCGATGCTGAAAATTGCAAAAGAAGGACTTACAGCGATGGCTAATGCTGCTTTCCGTGATGTGGCTTTCATGCTTCGTCCTGAGCACAACGAACAGGTGGCTAAGATCCTGAGCGATCCGGAAGCCAGCGACAACGACAAGTTCGTGGCATTGACTTTCCTGCGTAATGCGGAAGTATCTGCAAAAGGGCAGCTTCCTTTCTGCCAGGATACCGGTACGGCTATTATCCACGGTGAAAAAGGCCAGCATGTATGGACAGGATATTGCGATGAAGAAGCGCTTTCTCTGGGTGTTTACAAAACTTATACGGAAGAAAACCTGCGTTATTCACAGAATGCTCCTTTAAATATGTACGACGAGGTAAATACGAAATGTAACTTACCTGCACAGATCGACATCGAAGCTACTGAAGGTATGGAATATAAATTCCTTTGTGTAGCTAAAGGCGGTGGTTCTGCCAACAAGACTTATCTGTTCCAGGAAACAAAAGCGATCCTGAACCCGGCTACCCTGGTTCCGTTCCTGGTAGAAAAAATGAAGACATTAGGTACGGCTGCTTGCCCTCCTTATCATATTGCGTTCGTTATCGGCGGTACTTCTGCTGAGAAGAACCTGTTGACAGTGAAGCTGGCTTCTACTCATTATTACGATAACCTGCCTACAAGCGGTAACGAAGGCGGACAGGCTTTCCGTGATATCGAATTGGAAAAACAGGTCCTGGAAGCTGCCCACAACATCGGTTTGGGTGCCCAGTTCGGTGGTAAGTATTATGCTCACGATGTACGTATCGTTCGTCTGCCCCGTCACGGTGCCTCTTGCCCGGTAGGTATGGGTGTTTCTTGTTCTGCGGACCGTAACATCAAATGTAAAATCAATAAAGACGGTATCTGGATCGAAAAGATGGATTCAAATCCTGGCCGCCTGATCCCTGAGGAATTGCGTAAGGCAGGTGAAGGTAATGCTGTAAAGATCAATTTGAACCAGCCGATGGCTGATATCCTGAAAGAGTTGACTAAATATCCGGTATCGACTCGCCTTTCTCTGAGCGGAACGATCGTGGTAGGCCGCGACATTGCTCATGCTAAACTGAAAGAACGTATCGATAAAGGGGAAGGTCTGCCTCAGTATATCAAAGATCATCCTATTTATTATGCAGGACCTGCCAAGACTCCGGCAGGAATGGCTTCCGGTTCCTTCGGCCCGACAACTGCCGGTCGTATGGACTCGTATGTCGACCTGTTCCAGGACAATGGCGGTAGTATGATTATGATCGCTAAAGGTAACCGTAGCCAGCAGGTTACAGATGCTTGTCAAAAACATGGTGGTTTCTACCTTGGAAGTATCGGTGGTCCGGCTGCTATCCTTGCGCAGGAAAGCATTAAGAAAGTAGAATGTCTGGAATATCCTGAACTGGGAATGGAAGCAATCTGGAAGATCGAAGTAGAAGACTTCCCTGCATTTATCCTGGTTGACGATAAAGGCAACGATTTCTTCAAACAACTGAAGCCACGTTGTTCTTGCAGTAAATAAACGAATTATTAAATAAGAGGTAAAGAACCTGCTCTGTTTTTCGGGGCAGGTTTTTTTGTGTATTAAAAAAGGTGTGCCTCTGCCAACACGTAATTCACGTTGCAATGCGCCTGTTCCGCCTGTACTGTTTTCCGATAGCACACCCTACATTTTTAGCTCAAATATGGCTGTTATTTTCACGAAAACTACTTATTCTTCTCCTTTAGATCCCCTTTTAAGGCCCTTTTGCACCCGGGTTTGAGCGGTGCTAAGACCCGGATCTCAGCACCATTTACCCCCGGGTCTTAGAAAAGAAAAGTCCCTACTTTGTTGAAAATAAGTCATATACTTAGTCGGTTTTGTCAGGCTGTTTTATGATAGTATGATGGTTGAAAATAGAGCTATCATAGGAACTGTCATTCTCTATGTGTATTGAAATACAATTGGTGTGTGCTGCTGAATGATAGTATGATAGTTGATTTGAAAAAATGATCTGTTTGAGTTTTATGTGTATGGGTTGTAACGTGTCTGAAAAGTGAAGGCCGGGTATAAAAAAAGAGCCATCCTGTCGCAGGATAGCTCTTTATATATTATATATAAGAAAGTCGTTTATTAACGATCGTTACGGCGATCTCCACGGTCTTGACGAGGGCCACGGTCGCCGCGATCACCACGGTCCGGTCTCGGGCCTCTTTCTGGTCTCGGCGGACGTTCTTCGTAGCCTTCCGGCTTCGGCAGCAACACCTTACGTGAAAGTTTGAACTTACCGGTCTTTGCATCGATGTCTACCAATTTAACCTGAATAGTATCACCTTCTTTCAAACCTGCCTGTTCTACTGTTTCCAGACGAGCCCAGTCAATTTCAGAGATATGAAGCAGACCGTCTTTACCCGGCATGAATTCAACGAATGCACCGTAAGGCATGATAGAAGATATCTTTCCTTCGTATACTTCGCCTACTTCCGGAACTGCAACGATACCCTTGATGGCTCTGATAGCAGCATCGATTGTATCTTTGTTGGTTCCTGAAATTTCGATACGACCGAATCCGTCAACTTCTTCAATCGTGATAACAGCACCTGTCTTTTCCTGAATACCCTGGATGATCTTTCCGCCCGGGCCGATTACAGCACCGATGAATTCTTTGCCGATTGTCATCGTTTCGATACGAGGAGCATGCGGTTTCAGATCTTCGCGGGGTGTCGGTTGAGCTTCCATGATCTTTCCTAAGATATGCATACGGCCTTCTCTAGCCTGTGCCAATGCATTTTCAAGAATTTCGTATGACAGACCGTCTACCTTGATGTCCATCTGAGTAGCAGTGATACCGTCTTTTGTTCCTGTTACCTTGAAGTCCATATCGCCCAGGTGGTCTTCGTCACCTAAGATGTCGGACAGGATAGCATAGTTCTTACCTTTATTTTCAGAAATCAGACCCATTGCGATACCTGATACCGGTTTCTTCATCGGAACACCGGCGTCTCTCAATGCCAATGTACCGGCACAAACAGTTGCCATAGAAGAAGAACCGTTTGATTCGAGGATATCGGAAATTACACGGATCACATAAGGGTAATCATCCGGAATCATACGTTTCAAAGCACGGTGGGCCAGGTTTCCGTGCCCGATTTCACGACGTCCTACTCCACGTGATGCTTTTGCTTCACCGGTAGAGAACGGAGGGAAGTTATAGTGTAAGAGGAAACGTTCTTTGCTATGGTTCAGTACGTCGTCAACCATCTTTTCGTCGGCTTTGGTACCGAGTGTAACAGTTGTAAGTGACTGAGTTTCACCACGTGTGAAAACTGCTGATCCGTGAGGTCCCGGAAGATAATCTGTTTCGATCCAGATCGGACGAATTTCAGTAGTCTTACGGCCATCCAGACGTTTGCCTTCGTCCAGAATTGCACGGCGCATAGCTTCTTTTTCTACATCGTGATAGTAACGGCCGATCATTTCAGCCTTTTCAGCCAGTTCTTCTTCTGTGAAGTTGGCTTTATATTCTTCTATGATTGCTTCAAAAGCATCGAAGCGCTGGTGCTTGTCTGTACCTGATGTGGCAACGGCATAAGCCTTTGCGAAACATTTGTCATGTACGTCTTTACGCAGTTCTTCGTCGTTTACTTCGTGGCAATATTCGCGTTTTACGAGTTTACCGCATGCTTCCGACAGTTCGAGCTGAGCCTGGCACTGTACTTTGATCGCTTCGTGAGCAATCTTGATAGCTTCAAGCATTTCAGATTCCTGTACTTCAGACATTTCGCCTTCTACCATCATGATGTTGTCGATTGTAGCGGCAACCATCATGTCGATATCTGCTTTTTCCAATTCAGAGAATGTCGGGTTGATAATGTATTTGCCATCTACACGTGCTACACGTACTTCGGAGATCGGACCGTTGAAAGGTATATCTGAAACGGCCAGTGCAGCAGATGCAGCCAAACCTGCCAGTGCATCCGGCATGTCTTCGCCGTCGGCAGAGAACAATATAACGTTTACATATACTTCAGCATGATAGTTGTCCGGAAATAACGGACGCAGTGCGCGGTCTACAAGGCGTGATGTAAGGACTTCGTAATCAGAAGCCTTTCCTTCTCTTTTTGTAAAACCTCCCGGGAAACGGCCAAATGAGGAGTACTTTTCTTTGTATTCAACTTGCAGCGGCATAAAGTCAACACCGGGATTTGCATCTTTTGCGGCACAAACAGTAGCCAGCAACACTGTGTTGCCCATACGTACGGTAACCGCACCGTCCGCCTGTTTTGCCAACTTCCCGGTCTCGATGGTGATGGTTCTTCCATCAGCCAACTCGATCGTCTTGTTAATTGGATTAAGCATAATCTTCTTTCTTATTTTTCTATCTGTAAAAATTGGTGCAAATGTAATGAAAGTTTACCTGTAAATGCATGAAAATGAAAATAAAAAACATCAGAAAAGTTCTTTTTTATAAAAATAAAGGGAAGATTTTGAGAATAATAGTGTCACAATTGTAAAATAATGTATATTTGCATCGGAATTACGAACATTGTAAAGAAGAAATGATGAAACAAATATCTGCACAATTACTGCTTGTCCTCGGAATATGCATGCTGTTATTCACAGCGTGTAATAATGCGTCCGATTTTACCGTGAAAGGAGTTGTTTCCGGAGCTGATGGGCAGACCATGTATCTGGAAAACGTCGGTATATCGAATGTCGAGACTCTTGACTCTGTCAAACTGACGGCTGCCGGTAAATTCAAATTCAATCATAAACGTCCGGCGTATCCTGATTTTTATCGCCTGCGTCTGAATAACCAACGGATCAATTTTGCGATCGACTCGGTTGAGACGATCACGATTGCTGCCGATGCAGGTACATTTGCTACTTCATATACCGTGGAAGGTTCTGAGAATTCAAAAGCGATCAAAGCAATTACCCTGGCGCAATTGGATGCTAACCAGGCTATCGGCAGGTTGCGTAAAGAATATGAAGATAAACATATAGCAGACACGACTTATCGTGCAAGAATACTGGAAACGGCAGAGGCCTATAAGGAGGTTGCCCGTAAATATATATACTCGGCACCGATGTCGACTGCTGCTTACTTTGCATTATTCCAGCAGATTGACGGTCTGTTGTTCTTCGACCTGTATGACAAGAATGATGTGAAGGCTTATGGTGCCGTAGCAACCAGCTACGACCATTTCTATCCGGGAAGTCCCCGTTCCAAACATCTGTATAATCTGACACTGCAGTCGATGAAGGTGCTTCGTGCACAACGTCCGGTGAACTTTGATAATGTGAAAACAACCGAAGTGAGTTTTCTCGATGTCGAGTTGCCGAACCTGAAAGGAGAAGTGGTGAAGTTGTCGTCTGTGGCTGAAGGTAAACCTGTTGTGATCAATTTTACTGCTTATCAGGCAGAATGGTCTCCGGCTTTAAATATGACTTTGGGGGAACTTTATACAAAATATAATGGACAGGGATTGGATATTTATCAAATCTCTTTGGATTCCGATGTTCATTTCTGGAAAAATGCTGCTTCTAACCTGCCTTGGGTTACCGTGCGTGATCCGCAGTCGGTTTATTCGCAGATCGCAGGATTGTATAACGTGAAGCAACTCCCCGCGATTTTCATACTCGATCGCAAAGGTAACCTGGTTAAACGTGTGGATGACGTGAAGACCCTGGAAGCTGATGTGAAAGCAGTACTTTAATATATCGCGCTAACAATCAGATTTATATGTTGTAAAGCACTTGCGAAGATTTGTGCATTTTGAAAAGATGTCTTATCTTTGCCTAGTCTTAAATAGAGAGAAAAAGGAGTTCCGGCCAGGTTGTTGGTCGGGATTCTTTTTTTATATGTGGTATAAATATTAATTTAATAATCAATAATTAGGAGGATTTACTATGGCTGTTAGTTATATGACAGAAGACGGCTACAATAAGCTTTTAGCTGAGATCAACTATTTGGAAACCGTGAAACGTCCTGAGATTTCTGCCCAGATTGCTGAAGCCAGAGATAAAGGAGATTTGTCTGAAAATGCAGAATATGATGCTGCAAAAGAAGCTCAGGGTATAATGGAAGCAAAGCTGTCACAGTTGAAAGGTTTGTTGGCCAACGCCCGTTTGATCGACGAAACGCGTGTTCAAACGAACGAAGTTCAGATTTTGAATAAAGTAAAGATTAAGAATACGAAAAACAATGCTGTGATGACGTATACTTTGGTGTCTGATTCGGAAGCGAATCTGAAAGAAGGTAAGATTTCTGTCAGCACTCCGATCGCTCAGGGTCTGATGGGCAAGAAAGTTGGTGACGTGGTGGAAATCAAAGTTCCTTCGGGGTTAATGACTTTCGAAGTAATGGAAATTTCAATTTAATACAATAAGTTATGGCAACAATATTCAGTAGGATAGTGGCCGGTGAGATACCTTGCCATAAAATTGCGGAAGACGAAGAATTCTTTGCCTTCCTGGATATTAACCCGGTTGCAAAAGGGCATACATTGGTGATTCCCAAGAAGGAAATTGACTATATTTTTGATCTGGAAGACGCATTGTTAGGGCGAATGATGACATTCGCCAAGCGTGTGGCCCGTGCTCAGGAAGCGGCTATTCCCTGTAAGCGTGTAGGGCTGGCTGTAATGGGTTTGGAGGTACCTCATGCTCATATCCATCTGATCCCTATAACGAAGGAGTCGGATATGTATTTTGGTGGTGAGAAAATGACAATAAGTCAAGATGAATTAGCTTCAATTGCCGCCTTGATAAGAAAAGCGTACAAATAATTGGGTAAAGTCTTTTTTTATTGAAAATAATACGTATATTTGTAACCACTATTTCTGTGTAACCCCAAGGGACTCAGAGGTAGTGGTTTTTTAATGATTCATTAGTGGTTTTTACTCATAAATTTGTTAACCTTAGAAGAAAGGCCCCTCTGAGACAGAGCGGCCTTCTTTTTTAAACACACATTTTAAACGACAATCATTTTATTTCCTTCTATATATGTATAGAGTAACCGTTTTGCCAGAAATAAGGAGTAAGAGCCGGTAATCCAATATGTACAAAGTAGATCACGCAACCGCTCAAAGCAATTATCCACAAGACAAGCAGTGTCCATTTAGCGGAATTAGGAAGCGGTTTCAGATTGAACAGTTGTCCGCATATGGCATAAAGCAGGGAGATTGCCGGTATGCCAATCAATAATATAGTGCCAATACAACCGATGATGACCATATAAACAGGCTCTCCGTTATATAAATCCATTCCGAACGGTGAAAGGTGATACAGAACACTGGCTCCGCCTCCGAGTAATGCTACCGTTACAATGAATAATATGAATACGACGAGCAGGAGAGGAGGTAGTAGAATGATACCCGCCAATATAGCGCCGAATTTCAGGATGAAGCCGAACACTGTAACAAACAGGTCAGCTATTTTTTGAAAAAAACTTCTTGGCTTATCGGAGCTGATATAATCGTTTACGTTATTCGATACCTTTTCGAAACCGTCTGTAACAGTTTGTCCAATGGTTTCAAGTGTGACGCTTTTCCCTCGCATGATCAATCGGTCGGCTGCTGTTCTTGCTAACGGCATTACCAGCCAAAGAATGATATATAAAATAGCCATCCAATGTACGAAAGGGATAAAGAGCAACAGGATCATAGCTAATCTGACTGCTGTCGCATCCCAGCCCATATAAGCGGCAATGCCGGCTGCAACTCCACCGATCACCCGGTTGTCAGGGTCACGCATTAGTTTTTTCTTACCGGTAATGACCTGTTCCTGGAATACGCGTTTACCCGTAGTCTCTTTTTCATCTTCTTTTTCTTCTTCAAATATCTCCTCCGGTTTTCCCATGCGGTTGATGACCTCTTCGACATGTTCGATCGTGATGACTTCATGACCCAGACGGACCCGTTCGCCGAAAAGTTCGGATATACGCATTTCGAAATCGTTCATGATCTCTTCAGAGCCCTCTTCTTTACGGAAATGTATACGCAAATTGGAGAGATATTTATCTAATAGCTGATATGCATCTTCGTCAATGTGGAAAACTGTTCCTCCCAAATTAACAGTAAGTGTCTTCTTCATTGTTTTGCTGTTTTAATTGTTTCTGATGTGGTTGATTGTTTCGTTTAGTTCCTGCCAGGAGTTTTCCAGTTCTCCGAGAAATTCTTCACCTTTCTCTGTGAGTTGGTAATACTTGCGAGGCGGTCCCTGAGTCGATTCTATCCACTGATAACTTAATAATTCGCTGTTCTTTAACCGGGTTAAAAGGGGATATAAGGTGCCTTCAACTACAATCAATTTAGCCTCTTGTAACTTCTGAATAATGTCAGAGGTGTAAGCCGGCTCTTTCTTGAGAAGCAGGAGGATGCAATACTCCAGTGTCCCTTTTCTCATTTGTGATTTTACGTTCTCTGCATTCATCTCTTATAGTTTTATAATGCAAATATATGTATTGCCTGTGTACTATGCAATACATGCTACTATGTTTATTCTATTTTAACATCCTCTTTCTATTGTGTCTGTAATATGTCGGGAGTACTTTTTGCACAAAAAGTACGATTGTGTGTAAAAAAAGGAGGGAATGTGTTGCTATTCAGTAGGAAAGCCGTACTTTTGTTGTATCAATTCAAAAAGAAGATTTATGGTTTATTACCACTATGCTGAATTAATTCATAAGCAGGCTGAAAAATATGGCTCGCGTACAGCTTTGAAATACCGCGATAATGAAAGCGGAAAATGGTTAAAGATCTCATGGAAAGATTTCTCTGAGTATGTAATGCTTACAGCAAAAGCGATGGCAGAGTTTGGAATAGAGGTACAGGAGAAAATCGGTATCTATTCTCAGAACATGCCTCAATGTTTGTTTACCGACTTCGGAGCTTATGGCAACCGGGTAATCTCTATCCCTATGTATGCCACTAATTCTCCGGCCCAGATAGAATATATTATCAATGATGCGGATATACACACCTTGTTTGTGGGCGAACAGTTGCAATATAATAATGCTTTTAAAGTCCAGAAAGAATCGTCTGTGTTAAAGCGCCTGGTAGTATTTGACCCAGCCGTTAAATTCAACCCGGACGATAAAACGTCCATCTATTTCAATGATTTTTTGCGTCTGGGGGATAATGCACATGCAGAGACTACCGTAAAGATCCGTACTAATGAAGCTACTCCTGGTGACGTAGCAACTATCATGTATACTTCCGGAACTACCGGCGAATCGAAAGGGGTCATTCTTCATCATTTCAATTATTTGGAAGCAATGCGTATTCATGATGTCCGTCTGCCGATGGTAAATGACAAGGATACATCAATGTGTTTCCTGCCTTTGACTCATATCTTTGAAAAGGCCTGGACTTATTACTGTCTGCATAAAGGGGTGAAGATAGCTATCAATCAGGATCCGAAGCAGATCCAGAAAACATTACCGGAGGTTCATCCAACCTTGATGTGTAATGTACCTCGTTTCTGGGAAAAAGTATATGTGGGAGTTCATGAGAAGATCAATTCTTCTGCTCCTTTTATGAAAAAGATTTTCCTGGACGCAATAGAAACAGGACGTTTGTATAATCTGGAATATAAGAATAAAGGGCTTCAGGCTCCTTTCTGCTTGAAATCCAAGTTTAAATTTTATGACAAGACTGTTTTCACTTTGTTGAAGAAGGTATTGGGTATCGAAAGGGGACGTCTGTTTCCTGTGGCCGGGGCTCCATTGTCTGATACGGTGAACGAATTCCTGCAATCTGTTAATATTCCTATTGTTTATGGCTATGGCTTGAGTGAGACTACGGCAACCGTATGTTTCTATCCGGAGATAGGTTTCCAGTTTGGTTCTATCGGTGAGATCATGCCGGGTGTGGAAGTAAAAATAGATGAAAGCAATGGTGAAATCCTGGTAAAAGGTAAGACGGTAACAACCGGATATTATAACAAGCCGGAAGAAAACGCCCGTTCGTTTACGGAAGACGGATTTTTCCGTACTGGAGATGCCGGACGCCTGGAAGGTAATGTGTTGTTCTTTACAGAGCGTATCAAGGACCTTTATAAAACATCCAATGGTAAATATATTGCTCCCCAGGCCATCGAGATGGAGATGAGTAGTGATAAATATATCGAGCAGATTGCGGTTATCGGCGATCAGCGTAAGTTTGTCAGTGCTTTGATCGTTCCGGCTTATCCTTTATTGGAAGAGTATGCTGAGAAGAAAGGTATAATATACGGTAGTCGTGAAGAATTGGTTGCCAACAATGATATTATCCGTCTGATAGAATCGCATATTGAAGAACATCAGAAGAATCTGGCTTCTTATGAAAAGATCAAGCGGTTTACTTTGCTTCCCCAACCGTTTACTATGGAAGGGCGTGAGCTGACCGATACCTTGAAATTACGACGTCCGGTTGTCCTGCAGAAATATGCCGATCAGATTGAAGCTATGTATGCAGAGTAAACTGACGATTAATTTTCTATCTTTGCACAAAATTTAAAAGAAGAACAAGAGTATGATAACATCAGACCAACTACAGAATGTGTTGGAGCGCGAGCTCGCGCTGAGGGGGTATCTTTGACATAGATGGTAAGACCATCCAGTTAGAAGAAGAAGAATTGCGTACGCAGGACCCCGGTTTCTGGGAGGATGCCAAGCGGGCAGAGGCTCAGATGAAGAAAGTGAGGGAACTGAAAAAGTGGATTGAACTTTATAACGAGGTTCATGATGCCGCAGAAGAGTTGCAGTTGTCTTATGATTATGTAAAAGAAGAAATTATCACTGAAGCTGAGGTTGATGCTGCTTACAACAAGGCGTTGGAACTGGTAGAAAACCTGGAATTCCGGAATATGCTTCGTGATGAGGCCGATCAAATGAGTTGTGTCCTTAAGATCAACTCCGGAGCCGGCGGTACCGAAAGCCAGGACTGGGCTTCCATGCTGATGCGTATGTATCTGCGTTATGCTGAATCCAATAATTATAAAGTCTCTATCGCCAACTTACAGGAAGGGGATGAAGCCGGTATTAAAACGGTAACGATCAATATCGAAGGTGATTATGCATTCGGTTACCTGAAAAGTGAGAATGGTGTACATCGCCTGGTTCGTGTCTCTCCGTATAATGCACAGGGAAAACGTATGACTTCTTTCGCTTCCGTGTTTGTCACTCCGTTGGTGGACGATACGATCGAAGTGAAGATTGAAACGGCAGCAATTTCGTGGGATACGTTCCGTTCGGGAGGTGCCGGTGGACAGAATGTGAACAAGGTGGAATCCGGTGTTCGTCTGCGTTACCAGTTTAAAGATCCTTACACAGGTGAGGAGGAAGAGATCCTGATCGAAAACACGGAAACGCGCGACCAACCCAAGAACCGAGAAAACGCTATGCGTCAGTTGCGTTCTATCTTGTATGATAAGGAGTTGAAACATCGTCTGGCTGAACAAGCCAAGATCGAAGCCGGTAAGAAAAAGATCGAATGGGGATCACAGATACGTAGCTACGTATTTGACGACCGTCGTGTGAAAGACCACCGTACCAACTATCAGACTTCTGATGTGAACGGTGTCATGGATGGTAAGATCGACGAATTCATCAAGGCTTATCTGATGGAATTTGGTGGTGAGGAAGCTGCTGAAAAGTAAAGTTTTCACGAGAATACTTGCAAAATCCGATTAAATGTCGTAATATTGCACCCGATTTCAGAGTGACCCTCTGAAATACCGGTCCTATAGCTCAGTTGGTTAGAGCACCTGACTCATAATCAGGGAGTCCTTGGTTCAAGCCCAAGTGGGACCACAAAGGCAAAAGGCTAAACGGTTGATTTGAACCTGTTTAGCCTTATTTGTTTTTGTCTGTTTCCCCACATGTTCCTCGCATCATAAAAAACGCCCAAATCTCACGACCAGGACGGCCCAAAGCAATTAAATACCTCAATGGTATTTGTGACAAAAGTAATACTTTTTATTATTTTATAATTATGTCAACACAGGGCAAGCCGTACCTTGTATTACTAGTGCTTGCTTATGTCGGTGTAAGCTGGGATATTGGTATTAGAGATAAGAGAATGTCGGTTTTCCCAATAGTAAACCAAGCTGTCGACAACTATATCTTCTGCAGTCTTTTCATCTTGAATATAGGTATTATCTCTGAAATGTTCTCCAATATCTCAAACCATTGATAAGGTAAAGAGAGATAAAAAATGGAGATTATAGTATTTCTTTGTCATAATCGTATTTATATCTATGATATTGATTTATGTAGAATTCTTTTTGACAAAATGATAATTTAGCATCAGTTTGTAGGAGGTATACGAGATATGGGTCGGACTTGTCTTCATGCAGGCCATTCTACGTGAATATCAAAATGACATATGTGTAAGTTAATTTCTCTATTGCTGTTAAACTGGAATGAATATGTGAGCGATAGGGTAGTTTTTATTCGTGAATCGTCTGTACAGATGCATTTCGGTTCTTTGTTTTTGTTCACTTTTTTACTCGTTCTGGCATTGTGAATATGTTATTTAGCATGCAAAATCAGTCTTTTGACAGGCTATTTTCTCAAAATCTGGACTCCTATTTGTGAAAATCTCGTTTTAAACGGAGCTCAATCTCGGTTAAACAGAATTTTTTTTCGTTTTAAACGAAGTTGAAGTTTGTTTAAAACCGGGTTTTGGAATCATATTATTGAGTATCGGTGTTAAAATGTGTATCAATTCTTTCTCTGGAAGTGATTCGATATGTGATATTTATGTTTTTATTTTGCTATTTTTGTGTTAAAATGTTTTATATTTCTTCAAATTTGATCATTGTGATATCTTTTATTTCCACATTTAACAATCAGTTAGGTCGTGGCGTTAACATCGGTGCTACTTTTGAACAGGAGACCGATTATCCGTGAAGTGACGGTATAAAAAGTTTTATCCGGAGAGAATGTGTATTTTATTATGAAACACACATTCTCTGTATTGTTATTTTACTTTTGATGCAAAGCCCTCACTAATGCCGGATCTAGCGATATAGACGGATTGAAACGATCAGATGCCATATACTGTAAAATGCTTTGACGGAACTGGCGGGCAGCAGGACGCTTATCCAGATCCTTTTGCAAATCAAC
>NZ_JADNBB010000028.1 GCF_015550595.1 Parabacteroides goldsteinii | reverse complement strand
CCAAACTTAACCGATTTGTTTCATATTCGTGAACTACTGATAATTTAAAGGACATGCTGTAATCCTTTTGTGTACGTCTAACGTACTTGCTTTCTAACTTTTCCATTTCGTTACTTTGTTAGGTGTAACGATATTTTAGGACTAGACAATAAGTACATAAAAAAAGCTGTTACAATACTGCAACAGCTTTTTTATATCATATTTTTAGTTTTTACTTACTTTCCACTTGAATAACTTTTATTCAATAAGTCGATCAGCTCGCTGGTAATATCATAAGAGTCTCCGGCTAACAAAATATTATCTTCAGCGGTGTTACTGAAAATCACCTGATATCCTTTTTCCTTGTTATACACCTTCAATTTAGAAACTACAGTGTCGCGAAGTTGTTCGTTCAGCTTCTGGCGCTCCATCAGCAAATCCTGTGACAGTTTTGCATCCAGATCTTTCAATTCCTGTTCTTTCTTCATCAAGCGTTCCTGTTCCTGCTGAGCTCTTTCACGGGTAAGGAATGCATTATTTTCCATTTTACGATAGAATTCCTGTACTTCGGTTTGCAGGTTACGTGCCTGCTGGGTAACGTTAGCACGTGAATTTTCCTCTTTTTTCAGGAGCTGTTCATTCAGATCCTTGAAGTAATTATAATTAAGCAAAAGTGAATCTACATTGACATAAGCAATAGGAAGTAAGTTTATGGAATCACCTTCTCCAGATGCAAATGTTTTTGTCACTGTTGATTCTTTCTTGTCGGAAAATTGCATTATGAACAATATCACGACAGCCACCGCGAGCACACCATTAATTACGTAGTTAATGTTCTTCATAAAGTGTAAATTAAATCCTTATTTTATTCTTCTATTTCTTTCACTCTATCATACAGATTCTTTTGCTTCGCTTGTTCACGATCTTGTGTTTTGGCACAATGTATACCTTTTTTACCCAGTGCTCTGTTACCTCCGACATGTGTATTCGGGAACCTTCCCCCCTTCTTGAATATCACTTTTACTGCAAGTAACACAACACAAATAACAAGAATTATGACCGTAAGCAATATCGTTGTAAGCATTTTCTCTATATTTGTGGACGCAAATATAAGAGTTTAAGTGATTATAAAGTATCTTTTTGGTATTTAATTCTACTTTTTTTCATACACAACTCAGAAAACGATCACATTATTAACTATATAGTAATAACTATAATATATTGTAACATTATGAAGATTACTGACTTAAAGCCTGAAATCGTTTGGAAGTTCTTCCACCAGGTAACACAAGTGCCCCGCCCTTCAAAGAAGGAAGGCAAAATGATCCAATATCTGGAATCGTTCGCAAAAGAGTATAAAATCGCTATAAAAAAAGATGCAGCCGGAAATATCCTGATGTCGAAGCCTGCAACACCCGGAAAAGAGAAGCTCCCGGTTGTCGTGCTTCAATCGCACATGGATATGGTTTGTGAGAAAAACAACGGAACAGTTCATGACTTCGACAACGATCCGATCGAAACTATTGTAGATGGCGACTGGCTACGTGCAAACGGAACCACTTTAGGTGCCGATAATGGTATCGGTGTTGCTGCCGAACTGGCTATCCTGGCTTCCGATGATATCGAACACGGCCCGATCGAATGCCTGTTCACAGTAGATGAAGAAACCGGTCTGACAGGTGCCAAAGCCCTTGAAAAAGGTTTTATGACAGGCGAAATCCTACTGAACCTGGATAGCGAAGACGAAGGTGAAATCTTTATGGGCTGCGCCGGTGGAAAAGATACACAGGCAGTGTTCCATTATGAACCGCTCGCAACTTCTCCTAACCTGCAATATTTCCGTATCGATGTAAAAGGTCTGAACGGTGGACACTCAGGCGGCGAAATCCACAAAGGTTTGGGCAATGCCAATAAGATCCTGGTTCGCTTCCTGTTCCTGTTGCAACAACAATTCGACTTTACATTATGCTCTATTGACGGCGGAAACCTGCGTAACGCCATCGCTCGCGAAGCACATGCCGTTATCGGATTGTATCCGGAAGATAAAGAAAAGGTACGTGTTATGCTGAACCATTTTGCAGCAGACATCGAAAACGAGCTGAAACATGTCGATCCCAACGTACAGTTGGTTATGGAATCGGCCGATCAACCGGAAACACGTATCGACAACGAAACGACCAGGAAACTGATCTACTCGTTGCATGCTTGCCCGCACGGCGTGATCGGTATGAGCCACGATATCGAAGGCCTGGTAGAAACATCTACCAATCTGGCATCTGTCAAGATGAAAGAAGGCAATACAATCGTCGTAGGTACCAGCCAGCGTAGCTCTATCGAATCTTGTAAAATAGCTGTTGCTAACCAGGTAGCCTCCACTTTCCTATTGGCAGACGCCCAGGTCACTCATGGCGACGGTTATCCGGGATGGGCTCCAAATCCGGATTCCAAAATTCTGAAAGTAGCACAGGATACTTACAAACGCCTGTTTAATAAAGACGCTAAGATCATGGCGATCCATGCCGGATTGGAGTGCGGACTGTTCCTCGAAAAATATCCTAACCTGGATATGATTTCTTTTGGACCGACATTAAGAGATGTTCACTCTCCGAACGAACGGATCGAAATTAAAACCGTTGGTTTATGGTGGGCTCACCTTTTGGAATTATTAAAAAGCATCCCGGCAAAATAAACTTTAATATTTCACGTTATAGAAAGAGGATTAACACTTTGACCGTGTTTTTCCTCTTTTTTTATGTTAATGCCTGAAAACTTTCTTTATAAATATTTTGTTTATTGAGAAACAAGAACACAAAGGCATATATTTTAACATTCAGAGAAAATGAAAAAAATTACCGCGCCGTTGCTCATAGTATGTACCATATTACTCAACCTGTTGGCAGGATGCGACGGGCTGGACGAAAATTATTCGACCAATCCGAACCACCGGTTGAGTTTCTCGACAGATACTTTATCATTCGATACCGTATTCACGACTATTGGTTCAGCAACGAAACAATTCATGGTTTACAACAGGAACGACCAACCACTAAACATCGAGAAAGTATTACAAGCATCGCCAGCCACCAGTGGATTCCGAATTAATGTAGATGGCCGTAAAGGAGACAACTTCGATAATGTCAGAGTAGCTGCAAAAGACAGCATGTACATTTTTGTAGAGGTTACAGTCAACCCCAACGGAAAAGACCAACCGTTATTAGTCCAGGATTCAATCATATTCTTCTTCAACGGAATAAAACAATCTGTTCTGCTGGAAGCATGCGGACAAGATGTTCATTTGATAAAGGGAGGAGAAATACTGACAGAAGACACCAAACTGACGGCAGAACGTCCTTACCTTATATATGACAGCCTGACGATCGACGATGGTGTAACTGTCGATATTGAAGAAGGAGCGACTTTCTACATGCACGACAAAGCAAAAATAATCTCCAAAGGAACAATTATAGCCAACGGAACAATCGAAAAACCGATCACATTCCGCGGCGACCGCCTTGATTTCATATTGAACGATCTATTACCCTACGACCGCACACCGGGACAATGGGAAGGTATTACCTTCAAACCGGAAAGCTTTGGTAATGTATTTAATAACGTAATAGTGCGCAACGGGAACAATGGTATTTTGTGTGAAGCTTCCGATCCGGAAAATTCTAAGCTGAAGATCAACAATTCACAAATCACCAATATGGACGGCTTTGCATTCAAAGCAATCAACTGTAATATAGAAGCTACAAACAGTGAATTTACGAATGCAACAGCAGATGTGGTGTTATTGGCAGGAGGAAAATACAGTTTCACACATTGTACGATAGCCAACTACATGACTTTAAAGCAGCGAACCGGCGGTACATTAACCATACAGGATGAATATCCCAAAGATAGTGGCATGTCCTACAGTCTGGAACAAGCCTATTTCGACAACTGCATCATCGATGGCAATCACTCTGCAGCTAAAGACCTGACGAACGGAGAACTGGTTATCAGTCTCAAAGCCACTCCGCTGAATGGTAAATTGAACTATCAGTTTAATCACTGTGTAATCAAACTACAGGAGATAAAAGACGACAAGTTTCCAGATGTCATCTTTGTCACAGGAAAAGATACAAACAAGATGGAATACAGAATGACCGGCGGTGATAAAAATAAATATATGTATGATTTCCGTCCCGACAAAGAGACAACACCCGGTGTTGGTAAGGCAGACCTCTTTATCACACAGAAGTATCCTATCGACCGCAATGGCGTTAACCGTCTGACAAACGATGGACCGGATATCGGAGCTTATGAATATGTTCCCAAGGAGAAAGAAGACAAATAAAAATAATTAGATATGATCAAAACCTTAACTATCATCATTTACGTTTTATTATTCATTACGCTGCCAATCGAAGCCCAGCTCGATTTCAGAGTAATGAGTTATAACGTCGAGAATCTGTTCGATACCGAAGACAATCCGAATAAGAACGACAATGATTTTCTCCCAACCGGCAACCGCCATTGGACACGCGGACGTTATTACCATAAACTCCAACAGATAGCTAAAGTAATCAGTGCTGCCGGAGAATGGAGTACGCCCGCCTTAGTCGGGCTCTGCGAAGTAGAAAACGACTCTGTATTGATCCATCTGCTCAAGCGAACACCCCTCAAACTGCAACAATATCACTATTGTATGACACATGGCTCCGACATCAGGGGCATTAATACGGCACTTCTTTACCAGCAGGACAAGTTCAGATACATAGGACATAAAGAACAACCGGTCGTCTTCACCCGCAAACGACATAAATATACCCGCAATATCCTTCACGTCTGGGGCAAGGTTCTGACCTCAGACACACTGGATGTATTCGTCTGCCACCTACCCTCCCGCTACGGGGGTGAAAAGGAAAGCGAAGCAGATCGTTTCGATGCCGCCCGCACCTTACGACACCTTTGCGACTCCCTGATACAGACACGCACAACACCCCAGTTACTTATTATGGGAGACTTCAACGACACACCGGAAAACACCAGTATTACCGAGGTGTTGGGGGCCATGTCTGTCTGCACAAAAGCTGAGACATCCACCCTTTATAATCTTTTTGCAAATCCACACACATTAAACTTCCCCGGAACACACAAATATCAGGGAGAATGGAGTCAACTGGACCAGATCATTGTATCGGGCAACCTTATTAAGAAAGACTCACGAATGCATATCATCCCCGAAAGCATACGGATATTTGCACCTGACTTCCTGTTCACCAAAGATAAAACCTGGCATGGCAAACGTCCCGCACGTACATATTACGGTTTCAAATATGAAGGCGGCTATAGCGATCACTTACCCCTTATTACCGACTTTTTACTATCTTTGCCTACCGAAGATTGAATTAAATGAGGATATGCAAATACATCATATACTGGCAGGAATCTGCCTTTTAGCCGGAATTACATCCGCCACTGCGAACGCGCAAGAATTTCGAAAACCATTAGACATCCCTGTTCTTTTAAGTGGAAACTTTGGAGAACTGAGAAGCAACCATTTTCATTCCGGAATAGATTTTAAAACACAGGGTGTGGAAGGGAAACCGATCCACTCTGTACAAGACGGATATGTTTCACGCATTTCTGTCAGTCCATGGGGATATGGAAATGGGCTATACATCACTCACCCCAATGGAACAACGACCGTCTACGGACATTTGCAGAAATTCTCCCCAAAAATAGCTGCTTATCTCAAGGAAAAACAATACGAGCAGGAAAGCTTTAATGTAAACCTGACGCTGACACCGGACGAATTGCCGGTAGAAGAAGGAGAAATCGTAGCCCTGAGTGGGAACACCGGAGGCTCCGGAGGCCCACATCTCCATTTTGAAGTGCGCGACACAGAAACAGAAGAACCGATGGACCCTATTGAATACTACAAAGACCTGATAGAAGACACCCGTCCTCCACAAATACAGGGGATTATGATTTATCCCATGCCTGGCAAAGGTGTAGTAAACGGTAGCCGTCGAAAACTGGAGCTCAAACCCGTGACACCCAAAAACAGCAAACCAACACTGACAGGAAAAATCGAAGCCTGGGGAGAAATCGGCCTTGCAATAAAAGGATACGATTACATGGATAACACCAGCAATATATATGGAATTAAAGATATCACACTGACGACCGACAGTCAGGTTATCTATCGAAGCGACTTAAATCGTTTCGCCTTCGATGAAACCCGTTACCTGAACAGCTTTACCGACTTCGAAGAGTGGAAAGAACACCGTTCATTCTATATAAAGAGTTTTGTCGATCCGGGTAACCGCCTCCGCTTTATCGAAAGCATCAAACAAGGAATACTGACCATCGACGAACCGCGCACTTATCACCTCACCTACCGGGTGGCTGACGCTTTCGGTAATTCGACACAACTGACCATCCGGATAGAAGGAAAAGAACAACCCATTCCGGAAATCGATACCGACAATACGGAATTATTCCATTGGTGGAGCGACAACCGTTTCGGGGCCAAAGGCATTCGCCTGACCATTCCCAAGGGAAATCTCTATGACGATTTGTATTTCCGTTATTCGGTAAAAGAAGACAGCACCGCTCTCGGAGCCACACATACGCTGCATAACAAACCGGTCGCCTTGCATAAATCGGCTAAACTTTCCTTACGCTTACAAAGCGATACGCTTGAAAACAAACAACAATACGGCATCATACGTATACAAAACGGACGCCGGTCATGGACAGGAGGCGTTTACCGTAACGGATGGATAGATGCCGATATCAAAGAAATGGGCACCTATACACTCGGGCAAGACCTTATCCCTCCAACCGTTACACCACTCAATCCGGCTACATGGATTAGTAAACAAACGATCTCATTCCGACTGTCGGATAACCTGAGCGGTGTACAGACTTATCGAGGTGAAATAGACGGACAATTCGTTCTTTTTGAAATGAATAACAAATCTGTCATCACTTATCAGTTCGATAAGGAACGACTGACAAGAGGAAAACATACATTAAAACTGGTCGTAACAGACGCCTGTAGAAATCAAACATCTTATACATATCCGTTTACATGGTAAAAAAGAACTTTTCTTTTTTCTTGAAAATAAGGACGCGAGCCATTGTTTAAATCAATTAATTTGTATCTTTGTTTTCTCGATAAATCAGGAAATAACATATATAATAAATGCAAGATATTTGGGTATGGAAAACAACGAACTGCTAGAAATGGTAAGAAGCAAAGCGCAAAGCTGGCTTACTAAAAGTTATGATGCCGAAACAAAAGCGCAGGTTCAGGCTTTATTGGACAACGAAGACCCGACCGATCTGATCGAATCGTTTTACAAAGATCTTGAATTCGGAACCGGAGGTTTAAGAGGTATTATGGGGGTAGGAACCAACCGTATGAACATTTATACAGTAGGTGCTGCTACACAAGGGTTGTCAAACTACCTGAAAAAAGAATTTTCAGGACTTGACCAGATCAAAGTCGTTATCGGCCATGACTGCCGCAACAACAGCCGCAAGTTTGCCGAAATCTCGGCAGATATCTTCTCTGCTAACGGTATCAAAGTATACATGTTTGAAGATCTTCGCCCGACTCCGGAAATGTCTTTTGCCATCCGTAAACTGGGATGCCAGAGTGGTATTATCCTGACAGCCTCCCACAATCCGAAAGAATACAACGGTTACAAGGCTTATTGGGACGATGGCGCACAGATGATCGCACCGCACGACCGTAACACGATTGCCGAAGTAAACAAGATCCGCAATGCCAGCGACATCAAATTCAAAGGCAATAAGGAATTGATCGAAATCATCGGTAAAGAAATTGACAATCTGTATATCGACGCTTTGACAACAATCTCCCTTTCACCGGAAGCTATCAAACGTCACCACGATATGAAGATCGTCTACACTCCGATCCACGGAACAGGCGTACGTATCATTCCGGATACACTGAAAGCATTCGGATTTACAAACGTAATCCATGTCCCCGAACAGGATGTGGTAAGCGGCGATTTCCCAACTGTTATCTCTCCAAACCCGGAAGAGCCGGCTGCTTTGGCAATGGCTGTTGAGAAAGCAAAAGAAACAGATGCCGACCTGGTACTGGCTTCCGACCCGGATGCTGACCGCGTAGGTGCTGCCGTTAAGAACAACGAAGGCGAATGGGTACTGCTGAACGGTAACCAGACTGCTCTGATGTTCGTTTATTACCTGATTACCCGTTGGAAAGAACTGGGTAAGATCAACGGTAAAGAATATATTGTAAAAACAATCGTTACAACAGAACTGATCCGTACGATCGCTGAACGCAACGGTGTTGAATTATATGATGTTTATACCGGTTTCAAATGGATTGCCGATGTAATGAAGAAAAACGAAGGCAAGAAAAACTATATCGGTGGTGGTGAAGAAAGCTACGGTTTCCTTTGCGAAGATTTCGTTCGCGATAAAGATGCGGTTTCTGCATGTGCTATCCTGGCTGAAATTGCTGCATGGGCAAAAGACCAGGGCATCACAATGTTCCAGTTGCTGCAGAATATCTACGTACAATACGGTTTCTCAAAAGAAAAAGGTATTTCTGTTGTAAAGAAAGGAAAAAGCGGTGCTGAAGAAATCGAAGCAATGATGAAGAACTTCCGCGAAAACCCATTACAGGAAATTGCAGGTTCAAAAGTATCTTTGTTCTACGATTATGCTTCCCTGAAAGGTTACAGTTATATCGACAAGGAAACAATCACTTTGGATATGCCGACAACTTCCAACGTTCTGCAATATTTTACTGAAGACAATACAAAAGTATCTATCCGTCCTTCAGGAACAGAGCCGAAAATTAAATTCTACTGTGAAGTTCATTCAAAAGTAAAGAGCCTCGAAGATCTGCCGGAAGCAGAAAAAGCTGCCGAAGAAAAGATCAATCAGATCAAAGCTTCTTTGGGTATCTGACCTGAAAACCGATTTAAAATACAACGGGGCAAGAGGTATTACTTCTTGTCCCGTTTCTTTTCTCTACCGAACTATGCAAAAACAGCTTATCTGCCTGTAGTTTCACTATTATGAAACAAGTGTTTCTCCGTAATGGAACAAGTGTTTCACCTATATGAAACAAAACCTTTACATAATCCCCCAGGAACAGACTAAAGACTATCCTTTCCGAAACAAAGAGGCAAAAGCGAAACTGCGCTCGGAGCGACCATTACCTCTTTCGTTCCGCAAAGCAATACTTTCACCGATTTGCCATATCGTTGTTCCGTTTCCAGCAAAACCTGCCGGCAAGCACCACAGGGAGAAATACTTTCCACCTGCTTTCCTCCCGTTGCCGCAGCAATCGCCAGGGCTACCACGGGAATATCCGGATACTGATGTCCGGCATGGAACAAAGCGACCCGTTCGGCACACAAGCCGGAGGGATAAGCCGCATTTTCCTGGTTACTTCCCGTCACAATCGTTCCGTCCGCCAACAATGCAGCCGCACCCACATGAAATTTAGAATAAGGTGCATACGACTGTTCTGTCGCTTTCAACGCGGCATGAACCAAAGGCAACTCTTCATCCGGAACTTCGTTCAACGGATAAACTGTTATTTTCGTTTCCAGTCTGATTTCCTTCATACAATCAAAATATTAGATAAACAAAGATAGTAAATTTGTATCTTTGCCGGATAAATTATAAATAAATCCATCTCAGGATATGCAAATACCCCTACTCACACCCGATAAAGACCCGATGGGCGCGGCAATCGCCGATTATTTCGCAAACGGAAAAGCGACAAAACTTCGTGTATTCTCTTCTATGTTCGATGAAGATGAAATCCCGGTAAAACAACTGTTCCGCAGTTTTGAGGAAATGCCGGAAACAGAACAGGAGGCCCTTCGCATGAGTACGGGTAAGATATTGGATGTTGGTGCCGGTAGCGGATGCCACTCGCTCGCTTTGCAGGAAATGGGTAAAGAGGTGAAAGCGATCGATATATCTCCGCTCTCCGTAGAGACTATGCAAAAAAGAGGAGTGAAAGAGGTTGCGTTGCAAAACTTCTTCAATGAACAGTTCACCGGTTCATTCGACACGATCTTGTTACTGATGAACGGTTCGGGGATCATAGGTAAAATAGCCAACCTGCCGGAATTCTTCCGGACAATAAAAAGACTGCTCGCTCCGGGAGGATGCGTGTTGATGGACTCGTCCGACCTACGCTATTTATTCGAAGACGAAGACGGCAACCTCGATATTGACCCTGAAGACGATTATTATGGCGAAGTAGATTTCCGCATGCAATACAAAAACACCAAAGGCGGCAGCTTCGACTGGCTATACATCGATTTTCAAACGCTCAGCCTGCATGCGGCCAACAATGGCTTCAAAGCAGAGATGATAAAAGAGGGAGAGCATTATGACTTCCTTGCCAAAATCAGCAAAATATAGACGAGTATTTTATAGATTATTTAGAAGAGAAATATCTCCAGCTTCATTATCTTTGCGAAAATAAATACTTTAGAGGACTCTTTTTATGAAATTAATGATACGAATTTTTTGTCTATTGTTTTTTGTTACAGTATTCGCAGATGCTGCTACCCAGCGTAAAATCCCTTCCTACGAAAAGTATATAAAAACATACAGTGACCTGGCTATACAACATCAGAAAAAATACAAGATACCTGCCAGTATCACACTGGCACAGGGAGTGCTTGAGTCCGGAGCCGGACAAAGCGACCTGGCACGGCGCTCAAACAATCATTTCGGCATTAAATGTCATTCCGACTGGCGTGGCGGACGTGTCTATCATGACGACGACCTGCGCGGAGAGTGCTTCCGTAAATATAAACGGGTGGAAGATTCGTACGATGACCATTCCCGCTTCCTGGCTGAACGGCCTCGTTACGCATCCCTGTTCCGATTAAATATCAAAGACTACAAAGGTTGGGCCAAAGGATTGCAGAAATGCGGTTATGCAACCGACCGTGCTTATGCCAACAAACTGATCAAAGTAATCGAAGATTACGAGCTTTACCGTTATGACTCGGCTAAAGGCGGCAAAACAACCACCCAAAAGACAAGCCAGACGGCAAAACAGTTAGCCCGTTATACGATCTATAAAACAAACGGCCTGCTTTATGTGTATGCCAAAAGCAACGATAGTTTTGAACAAATTGCCGGAAGCCTGGGTTTTAGGGTCAAAGACATTAAGAAGTACAACGAAGTCCCGGAAGATTTCCCATTGCAAAAGAATGATATCGTCTACCTGGAAAAAAAGAAAAAGAAGGCAGACAAGCCTAATTACGACCATGTTGTACAAATCGGAGAGTCCATGCACAGCATCTCCCAGAAATACGGAATACAAATCAAGAGCCTGTATAAGATAAATAAAAAAGACAAAGATTACGTTCCTGAAGAAGGAGATGTGCTAAAACTTAGATAAGTAAGATAAAAAAATAGTATCTTTGCGGCCAAATACGTAAAAACAATGAGTGACCAACGTTACAACCTGCGCGGTGTATCCGCTTCAAAAGAAGATGTTCATAATGCAATAAAGAACATCGATAAGGGAATATTCCCTAAAGCATTTTGTAAGATCATCCCCGATATATTAGGCGGTGATCCTGAATACTGCAACATTATGCACGCTGACGGAGCCGGAACAAAATCATCCCTGGCTTACATGTACTGGAAAGAAACCGGTGACCTGTCTGTGTGGAAAGGTATTGCACAGGATGCACTGATCATGAACATCGACGACCTATTGTGCGTAGGAGCTGTCGATAATATCCTTGTTTCATCCACCATCGGACGAAATAAACTGTTGATCCCGGGAGAAGTAATCTCCGCCATCATCAACGGAACAGACGAACTGTTGGCCGAACTGCGTGAAATGGGCGTCGGTTGCTATGCAACAGGAGGTGAAACTGCCGATGTAGGCGATCTGGTTCGCACGATCATCGTAGACAGCACCGTAACCTGCCGTATGAAACGTGCAGACATTGTAGACAACAGCAAAATACAAGGTGGCGACGTAATTGTCGGCATGGCATCCTACGGACAGGCTACCTACGAAAAAGAATATAACGGCGGAACAGGCAGCAACGGTTTGACCTCTGCCCGTCACGACGTATTTGCCAAATATCTGGCTGAAAAATATCCGGAAAGCTACGATGCAGCAGTTCCAGACGAGTTGGTTTATTCCGGCGGTCTGAAACTGACTGACAAAATCGAAGAACTGGGTATCGATGCCGGTAAACTGGTATTATCCCCTACCCGCACGTATGCTCCGGTAATTAAAGTATTATTGGATAAACTACGTCCACAGATCCACGGAATGGTACATTGCTCCGGCGGAGCACAGACTAAGGTAATGCACTTCGTAGAAAACAAGCGTGTTACGAAAAATAATCTGTTCCCGGTTCCTCCTCTTTTCCGTATCATACAGGAACAGAGCGGCACCGATTGGAGTGAAATGTACAAAGTGTTCAACATGGGACACCGCATGGAAGTCTATCTGTCGCCCGAACATGCAGAAGAAGTGATCAGCATAGCCAAGAGCTTCAAGATCGATGCACAGGTGGTTGGCTTCGTGGAAGAGGCGGATAAGAACGAATTGATTATTGAGAGCGAAAAAGGTCGCTTCATATATTAATCTGATAAATGGTTGAAAATAATTTATTAGGAAGATTAGACGGACTGGTAAGCCGTTTTGAAGAAGTCGGGACACTGATTACCGACCCGGCAGTGATTGCCGATATGAAACGGTTTGTAAAACTCAATAAAGAGTATCGCGATCTGGAGAAGATCGTGACTACCCGCAATGAATATGTAAACACGTTAAACGGGATAAAAGAAGCCCGGCAGATGCTGGACACGGAGCAAGATCCTGAAATGAAGGAAATTGCCCGCGAAGAGTTGGATGCCTGTAACGCACGTGTTCCGGAACTGGAAGAAGAAATCAAGCTGTTGCTTGTACCCAGCGATCCGGAAGACGACAAAAACGCGATCGTTGAAATACGTGGAGGAACGGGAGGCGATGAAGCCGCCCTCTTTGCCGGCGACCTGTATCGTATGTATGTAAAATACTGCGAAACAAAAGGTTGGAAAATAGCTCTCTCCAGTTGCAGCGAAGGCTCGTCGGGCGGATACAAAGAAATCATTTTCACCGTCAGCGGCGAAAAGGTGTATGGCACACTCAAATATGAGTCGGGGGTGCATCGCGTTCAACGTGTACCTGCAACCGAAACCCAAGGACGCGTACATACATCTGCTGCAACAGTAGCCGTACTCCCCGAAGCAGACGAGTTTGATGTTGAAATTAACGAAGGTGAAATTAAGTGGGATACTTTCCGCTCAGGAGGTGCCGGCGGCCAGAATGTAAACAAGGTCGAATCGGGCGTACGTTTAAGATACGTCTGGAAGAATCCGAACACCGGTGTAAGCGAGGAAATCCTGATCGAATGTACGGAGACGCGCGACCAACCGAAAAATAAAGAACGGGCCCTTACACGCCTGCGTTCTTTCATATATGATAAAGAACATCAGAAATACCTGGACGACATTGCCAACAAACGTAAGACAATGGTTTCGTCGGGCGACCGATCCGCGAAGATCCGTACATACAACTATCCGCAAGGACGTATCACCGATCATCGTATTAACTACACGATTTACAATCTGTCCGCTTTCATGGACGGCGATATACAAGCCTGCATCGACCAACTGACCGTTGCCGAAAATGCAGAACGCCTGAAAGAAGCGGAATTATAACAATTTCATTATTTGACACGAAACAAGATGAACAAGCAACAATTATTCGAGAACATCAAAAAGAAACAATCCTTCCTCTGTGTCGGATTGGATACAGATATAAAGAAGATCCCGCAGCATTTACTTTCTGAAGAAGACCCGATCTTCGCTTTCAACAAGGCGATCATCGATGCTACTGCCGATTATTGCGTAGCTTACAAACCGAACCTGGCATTCTACGAGAGTCTGGGTGTGAAAGGTATGCTTGCCTTTGAGAAGACAGTCACTTATCTGCATGAGAATTATCCGGATCAGTTCATTATCGCTGACGCTAAACGTGGCGACATCGGTAATACTTCCGAAATGTACGCCCGCTCTTTCTTCGATCATATCAAGGTTGATGCCGTAACAGTGGCCCCTTATATGGGTGAAGACAGCGTAAAACCATTCCTGATCTATCCGGAAGCATGGGTTATCCTATTGGCTCTTACGTCGAACAAAGGTTCACAGGATTTCCAGATGACAGAAGATGCCAACGGCGAACGTCTGTTCGAGAAAGTACTTAAAAAGTCACAGGACTGGGCAACAAACGAACAAATGATGTACGTAGTCGGTGCTACTCAGGGAAAAATGTTCCTGGATATCCGTAAATACGCACCAAATCATTTCTTACTTGTTCCGGGTGTCGGAGCACAGGGAGGTAGCCTGCATGAAGTTGCACAGTATGGTATGAACGACGAATGCGGTCTGTTAGTCAACTCTTCCCGTGCGATCATTTATGCTGATAAATCAGAGGATTTTGCTTCGTACGCCCGTAAAGCTGCAGAAGAAGTACAGCGTGAAATGGCAGGATATCTGCATGATAAGGGAATTATTCCCTGCAAAGCATAGGCAATCCCAATTATTTTCACCATTTTTGCAAACTGCTTTATTCTTAGTGGAGCAGTCTCGATTCAAATACAATTAACAAAATAAGTAATGGAGTTATCAGCCCAACAAATAGCGGACTTTCTTGGCGGAACCGTTGAAGGCAATCCGGAAGTGAGAGTCAGCAACTTCTCAAAAATAGAAGAAGGACAACCCGGAACATTATCATTCCTGGCCAATCCTAAGTACGAACATTATATCTATAATACAGAAGCTAGCATTGTTCTGGTAAATAACGACTTTTCTCCGGCTGAACAAATTACTGCCACCTTAATTAAGGTTGAAAATGCCTATGCTGCACTTGCCATGTTACTCAATTTGGTAGAACAGTCTAAACCCAAAAAGGCCGGGGTATCTTCGGCTGCCTTTATTGCAGCCTCTGCTACATTGGGAGAAGATTGCTACGTCGGCAATTTCGCTTATATCGGCGAGAACGTAAAGCTGGGTAAAAACTGCCAGATATTTCCCAACGTATATATCGGCGACGGTGTTACCGTTGGAGATAACTGCCTTCTTTATCCTCATACAACCATATATAACGGATGTAAAATCGGAGACAATTGTATCCTGCATGCCGGTTCTGTGATCGGTTCGGACGGTTTCGGTTTTGCTCCCGAAGGAGATAATTACAAAAAGATCCCGCAGTTAGGCAACGTTGTGTTGGAAGACAATGTAGAAATCGGCGCCAACACTACGATCGACCGTGCAGTAATGGGTTCAACCATTATCCGCCGGGGTGTAAAACTGGACAACCTGGTTCAGATCGCCCACAATGTGGAAGTAGGCGAAAATACAGTAATGGCTGCTCAGGTAGGTATTGCCGGCTCTGTAAAGATCGGCAGTCATTGTATGTTTGGCGGACAGGTGGGTCTGGCAGGACACATCCATATTGCCGACCATGTAGTATTCGGCGCACAGGCAGGTGTGATCAGCGATATTAAGGAAGCAAAAACCGTATTGGGGGCTCCTGCCATCGATGCGAAAAACTTCATGCGTTCGAGTGCGATATTCAACCGTCTGCCGGATATGTACCGCACCATGGGACAGTTACAGCGCGAGATCGAACAATTAAAGAAAGAAATCAATAAATAATATACGTATGCAGAAACAAAAGACGCTAGCCAAGAGTTTCTCGATGCAAGGTAAAGGCTTGCATACCGGACTGGATATCCAGATAACATTCAATCCGGCACCTGAAAACCATGGTTACAAAATTAAACGTGTTGACCTGGAAGGACAACCTATTATTGATGCATTGGCAGAAAACGTGGCCAGTACACAAAGAGGCACTGTTCTCTCTAAAAACGGCATTCAGATCAGCACCGTTGAACATGCGATGGCAGCTTTATATGCCTACGAAATCGATAACTGCCTGATCGAAGTGAATGCTCCCGAATTCCCTATCCTCGATGGTAGTTCACGTTTCTTCGCTGAAGAAATCCAAAAAGCCGGGATTGTTGAACAGAATGCACCGAAAGACTATTACATCGTAAAACATAAGATCGAAGTAAAAGACGAAGAAACCGGTTCTTCACTGATCATTCTTCCGGACGATAAATTCAGTGTAAATGTACTGATCTCTTTCGACTCTCCCGTATTGTCGAATCAGTTCGCGACACTGAACGACCTGAGCGAATTCCCGACAGAACTGGCCGCATCACGAACATTCGTCTTCGTTCGCGAAGTGGAAATGCTTCGCCAGAACAACCTGATCAAAGGGGGCGACCTCGACAATGCAATCGTAATCTACGACCAGAAGATGCCGCAGGATGCACTCGACAAACTGGCTGACGAATTAGGCATTCCTCACAAAGACGTACACGAACTGGGGTATATCAACAATAAGCCGCTGGTATTCGATAACGAACCGGCACGCCATAAACTGATCGACGTATTGGGTGACCTTGCACTGATCGGCAAACCTATCCGTGGACGCATCATCGCTACCCGTCCGGGTCATAAGATCAACAACCAGTTGGCACGTATGATCCGCAAAGATATTAAACTGAACGAAGTACAGGCTCCGATCTACGATCCGAATGCAGAACCGATCATGGATATCAACCGTATCCGCGAGTTGCTTCCTCACCGTTACCCGTTCCTGTTGGTCGACAAGATCATCGAAATCGGCGGAGATTACATCGTCGGAATAAAAAATATTACGACAAACGAACCGTTCTTTACCGGACACTTCCCCCAGGAACCTGTAACACCGGGTGTATTGCTGGTAGAAGCAATGGCTCAGACAGGTGGTTTGCTCGTTCTGAATTCAGTAGACGAACCGGAACGTTATTCTACTTATTTCATGAAGATAGACGGAGTGAAGTTCCGTCAGAAAGTGGTGCCGGGAGATACTTTGATCCTGCGCTTGGAGCTGCTGGCTCCTATCCGCCGCGGTATCTCTACGATGAAAGGTTATATCTTCGTAGGCGACAAGCTGGTATGCGAAGCTGAATTTATGGCTCAGATTATAAAAAATAAATAATAGAAGAAGGCAATGAATCAATCCCCTTTAGCAGTCGTACATCCCGAAGCAAAGATCGGCCAGAATGTAACGATAGATCCTTTTGCAGTGATTGAAAAGGATGTAGTAATAGGCGACAATTGTCACATTTATTCACACGCAGTCATTCTCGACGGGGCCAGGATCGGAAACAATTGTTCCATCTTCCCGGGAGCTGTAATTGCCGGTATTCCACAAGACTTGAAGTTCAACGGAGAGCAGACAACCGCAGAAGTAGGAAACAATACTACTATCCGCGAATGTGTTACGATCAACCGTGGTACAGCATCGAAAGGCAAGACCGTAGTCGGAAGCGACTGCCTGATTATGGCGTATTCCCATATCGCCCACGATTGTGTACTGAAAGATCATATTATCATCGGTAATGCCTGCCAGATAGCCGGAGAAGTGGAGATTGACGACTTTGCCATTGTCAGCGGCGGTAGTCTGGTTCACCAGTTTACCCGCATATCCAAGCATGTAATGGTTCAGGGCGGTTCACGTATCGGAAAAGATATTCCTCCTTATACGTTGATCGGTCGCGACCCGATCGTTTATTGCGGTATCAATATCGTCGGTCTACGCCGCCGCGGATTCACCAACGAACAGGTATTCCTGATCCAGGATATCTACCGTACTTTATATACACGCGGGCTGAACAATACAGAGGCGCTGAAAGCGATCGAAACTGAATATGTACCCAGCATAGAAAGAGACTTGATCTTAAACTTTATCAAGACTTCCGAACGGGGTATCGTTAGAGGTTCCATCGACGAGTAAACGATAAGAAAAATAAACAATTTTGAAGGGCTGTCAACTCCTCGCAGGGTTAACGGCCCTTTTGTTTTATATTACTGAATCCACAGACCTCTTTTTTTATATCGTTGATATGTTGGTATTGATATTTTTTACTACTTTTGAACCAACAAAAAACTAAAAAGACTATGGTATTTAGATTCCTCATTCTATCAGATGAAGTAGATGACTTCAAGCGCGAGATCAAGATTGACGCGGAAGCTACTTTCCTCGATCTCCATGACGCCATCCTGGACTCAGTTGGTTACACGAAAGATCAGATGTGTTCTTTCTTTATTTGTGACGACGACTGGAGCAAGAATACGGAAATAACATTGGTTGAAATGGACACCACATCAGAAGTGGATAGCTATATAATGGGTGACACTCGTCTGGAAGAATTGCTCGAAGACGAACACCAGAAACTTATGTTCGTTTTCGACTATATGACCGAACGTGCCTTCTTTATGGAACTCCGTGAAATAGAGCCGGGCAAAGACCTCGACAAGGCAATGATCAGCAAATCAATCGGTCTTCCTCCCGCACAAACGGTCGACTTCGATGAGTTTGAAACCAAAAGTACAACAACAGATATCGGCGAAGACTTCTACGGTGACTCTGAATACGACATCGACGAACTGGATAAAGGCGGTTTCGAAGGCTTAGGTGACGGACCGATGGAAAATCCATACGACGACGAGCGTTTTTAATAAATGAATTCCCTTATCATATTACTTGGGCCGACAGGAGTCGGAAAAACAGAGCTGAGTCTGCGCGTAGCAGAGTACTTCGGTTCGCCTATTATCTCATCCGACTCCCGTCAGCTATATAAAGACCTGCCTATCGGTACTGCCGCTCCCACCCCGGAGCAAATGACTAGAGTAAAACATTACATGGTCGGCACACTCGAGTTGACCGATTATTACAGTGCCAGTAACTTTGAAGAAGATGTTATTTCCCTATTAAATACACTTCACCAGACAACTCCGACAGTGGTTATGACCGGAGGTTCCATGATGTATATCGACGCCGTATGCAAAGGGATCGACGATATCCCTACTGTCACTCCCGAGATACGTGATGCCATCTACGCCCAGTTCGAACGTGAAGGGTTGGAACCTATCCTGGCAGAGTTAAAAGAAGCGGACCCGATTCATTACAATGAAGTAGATCGCATGAACTACAAACGGGTTATCCATGCCGTAGAGATCTGTCGGATGACGGGAAAGCCCTACTCCTCTTTCCGTACCAATATAAAAAAAGTACGTCCTTTCAATATTATTAAAGTCGGATTGACCCGCGACCGGGAAGAGTTATGCGACCGTATCAACCACCGGGTCGACCAGATGATGGATGACGGACTGCTTGAAGAGGCACGTAAAGTGTATCCTCACCGTCACCTCAACTCGCTTAACACAGTCGGCTACAAAGAACTATTCAAGTATTTTGATGGGGAATGGTCTTTGGACTTCGCAGTTGAAAAGATCAGACGCAACTCACGTGTTTATGCCCGCAAGCAAATGACCTGGTTCAAACGGGATACGGAGATCGAATGGTTCCATCCGGAAAAGGAAACAGAGATTATGAATTTTATAAAAAAACAACTATAAAACCTGATATCTATACCTAACAAACTTATACTCACAACAATCCACAACCTCAATATGCCTACTTAAGATTAAAAAACAACCTTTCCAATTAAATAAACACAGAAATACCAATAGCGAAAACGACTATAAAAAGAAACTCTTCTTCTAGCCTTAATGCAACATAATAGATACAATAGAACTCATGCTCCTATTTTCTATTGATATTTTAGTAAACAAATGATAATTCAGGGATAAGTCCTAAATGGACTATGGTTGAATTTTTCTTAGACAATATTTTTCTTGGTGTAGCTGATGAATATTTGGTGAAGAATAAGGCTGTAGAGGGCTTTTTTCGAGGTCGTAGATAAGGAGGTGTTAAAAAACATTCTTGGGTATGTGTATATTTTTAAATAACAAAACATGATTAAATAAATATTTCATATATTTGTCACAAATAAACCATAGTCCATTTAGAACTATGATTTAACACAAATCCTACATGCCAAATCTAAAAAGTAAAATCTGTTTTGGTTCATGGGATAGAACGATTTATACATCAAATATTATTTTTAATCTAAATTTCCATGCGAAAAAAATTAAATTTAGTTAGCTTTATTCTACTGGCGGGAACATTAGCTTCCCCAGGGACAACTTTTGCAGGAACTACACCAGCAGAGCCTAGTACCAGTATTTCCCAACAAACGGGAAGAGTGACATGCGTTGTGGAAGATGCCCTAGGCCCAGTAACCGGAGCATCTGTGATTGTGAAGGGGACAACTACGGGTAATGTATCCGATACCGACGGTAAGGTTGTTTTAGAAGGTTTGAAGCGCGGAGACATCATTCAGGTTTCTTTCGTCGGTTATATCACACAAGAAATCCCCTATACCGGACAGTCTACTATCAAGATCGACCTGAAAGAAGATTCAAAAGCTTTGGAAGAAGTTGTAATCGTTGGTTACGGCGTTCAGAAGAAAGAAAGTTTGACAGGTGCTTTGCAAACCCTGAAAGAAGAGAAACTGACCGACATTACAACACCTTCAGTTGAAAACATGCTAAATGGTAAGGTATCAGGAGTGTACGTAGCCCCGGGTTCCGGACAACCGGGTTCAAGCGGTGCAGTTGTGGTACGCGGTAAAGCGACATTAAGTGGTTCGACAGCTCCACTTTGGGTAATCGACGGTGTGATCGTTGGAGACGGTGCCGGATTACTGAATCCTTCGGACATTGAAACTATGACTATCCTGAAAGATGCTGCTTCTACCGCCATCTATGGTTCGGAAGGGGCAAACGGTGTTATCCTTATTACAACCAAAGCGGCCAAGAGCGGCAAGATACAGATAAACGCTTCTGCCAAACTAGGTATCAGCACGTTGAACAACGGGAAACTGGAAATGATGAATGGAGCGGAACTATATGACTACTACGCCTCTTTCAACAATCCGGAAATGGTTGCTTTCCCTCGCTGGAACTCGGAATTGCGTAACTCCAATTTCGATTGGTGGGATCTGGCCACTCAATCCGGCTTTACACAAGATTATAACATATCACTCTCAGGAGGAAACGACCAGCTTAGTTCATACTTCTCTGTTGGATACTACGACGAAGAGGGAGCTGTAAAAGGATACGACTATTCGCGCTACACCTTCCGCTATCGTTCAAACTATAAACCATTCAAATGGTTGACTATTAAACCTTCTGTTTCAGGAGCAATGCGTACGGTAGAGGATGCACAGTATTCCGTTACATCTATGTACTCCATGTTTCCGTGGGACAGTCCTTATAAAGAAAATGGCGAATTGGTTCCCGACCGTTACCAAGGATGGGTCAACAGCCAGCAGACAAACTACCTGAACGATCTTTCGTATGGCAATCATACTGATTATAAGACTTACGAGTTCCTTGGTAACTTGGATTTCGATATTAAGATTACAGATTGGTTGACATTCCGTTCAGTAAACAGTTTCCAATACACAAATTATTATTATCAATCATATAGCGATCCGCGAAGCAATGGAGCCTCCGGCGTAAATGGTCGTATCGAAGAATACCAAAGCAATACGAGCCGCCGCTATACCAACCAGTTGTTGAACTTCAACAAAATGTTTGGCAAACACTCGGTAGATGCCGTATTGGCTTACGAGTTCAAAGACTATCAAGGAAAAGCCATCAAGGCTATAGGAACAGGGTTCGCTCCTGGATTTGAGGTGCTGGATGTAACTGCCTTACCTGAAAAAGTGGGAGGAAGCCTAACTGAATCGGCAGTTCAATCTTACTTCTTCCGCGGAAACTACTCATACGATAACCGTTATGTGGCAGAGCTATCTCTTCGTCGCGACGGAGCATCCAACTTCGGTTCAGACGCCCGTTATGGTAATTTCTATTCAGTTAGTGGTGGCTGGAATATCAGTCGTGAACATTGGTTCAATGCAAAATGGGTAGACGCACTCAAAGTTCGTGCTTCATACGGTATCATGGGTAACCGTCCGGGTGATTATTATCCGCAATATGCCCTTTATTCAATTTCAGCCAACTATGATGGCATACCGGGTACATTGATCAGCCAAGTCGGCAATCCGAACTTAACTTGGGAAGAAACAGCCACATTCGGTATCGGCGTGGACGCCAACTTGTTTAATAACCGCCTGCGCATTGTATTCGATTACTATAATAAGTACACGACAGACGTACTTTACAAGACCCCGCTATCTGGTCTTACAGGTGTAACCAGTCGTTGGCAAAATATTGGTGAAATCAGTAACAAAGGTATCGAACTTACTATAGGTGGTGACATTATCCGCACTAAAGACTGGAACTGGAGCCTCGAAGCCAACGTGGGACACAACAAGAATACAGTAGAAAAGCTGTATGGAGACGATCCTAATATGGAAGTCATTATTGGCGGTGGTATAGGTATTGCCGGTGAAGCATCGAAAATTCTGAAGGTAGGCTATAGCAGTGACGCATTCTATGTAAAAGAATGGGCTGGCGTAAACCCGGAAAACGGAGCTCCGCAATGGTACACTACCACAGAAGACGGCAGCCGTGTCATAACAGATGATTACACAAAGGCCGACTTTGTGATCAGCAAACCATCTACACCGAAACTGTTTGGTGGATTCAACACCTCATTAAGCTGGAGAAACATTGATCTGAATGCCGTATTCGGTTTCTCTCTCGGTGGTAAGATATATAACTATTCCCGTCAAGAATATGATGCCGACGGTACTTACACCGACCGCAACCAGATGAAATTGAAGGATGGATGGAATCGTTGGGAAAAACCTGGCGATATCGCAACACATCCTGTTCCATCTTATAATAATCAATCAAAAGCAAACAGCCCTTCCAGCCGTTATCTGGAAGATAGCGATTATCTGAAACTGCGTTCGCTTACTATTGGCTATAACCTAAGTCTGCCCAAGTATTACATCCAGAATATGCGCATCTTCTTTGCTGGTGAAAACCTGTTCACAGTCACCGGTTATTCGGGTGTAGATCCGGAAATACCAGCTAAAGCCAATGACGACGGAACAATTTCTGTTATCGGCTCTGCCGGTCCTTCAGTTTATCCGTCTACACGCAAATTCATGTTCGGTCTTAATTTAACATTCTAAACTAGCTAAGTAAATATGAAAACTAATATAAAGAAATTCTTTCTGGCAACTGTTTGCATAGGAACACTGTTGACTTCCTGCGATATCGAACGATTACCTAATGGAAGCATGGCGGCCGAAGACATAACTTCGGACCCGAATAAAGCACTCGACGGCTTAGTGCGTGGCGCCTATGCCCAATTGAAAACATGGTCTGACCCGATGCACCGCCTCGGTGAATATGCGGGCGACAATATGATGATTCGAGGCTCATCCACGGATGCATTCTACGAATTCATCTCTTTCTCTCGTACTGCCGAGAATTATCGACTGGATGCCT
This sequence comes from Parabacteroides goldsteinii, assembly GCF_015550595.1. Taxonomy (GTDB): domain Bacteria; phylum Bacteroidota; class Bacteroidia; order Bacteroidales; family Tannerellaceae; genus Parabacteroides; species Parabacteroides leei. Next base: position 44,045 of record NZ_JADNBB010000028.1, on the reverse strand, counting down.
TCTGGAATTCAGGCTACAAAGCCATAGCCCAGACTTCCAACATCATCAAAATGATTGAAGAAGGACAAAGCGAAGACATAGACAACAAGTTGGGCGAATGCTACTATATCAGAGGTATGATGTATTTCTACCTTACTCGTGCCTACTCCCGCCCTTATTATCAAGCGCCAAATAAAAATCTGGGGGTACCTATCGTCAACGGAACACCAGATGATCTAGAGAATTTGCAATTACCAGACCGTTCAACGGTTGAAGAAAGTTATGCACAAGCTATTGCCGACTTGCGCAAAGCAGAAAGCATGCTGACTATCAATGAAGGTCCGGCCTACGCATCCATCGGAGCTGCTCAAGCCATGTTGTCGCGCGTATATTTATATATGAGCGGTACTTATTCAAATCCTAACACACAATATGCAGACTCGGCTGTTTACTATGCTACGCAAGTAATCAACTCCGGTGTTTATCAGTTGTTACCACATAACGAGTTTATGAACTACAACACCTATACACCGGAAAACAATAAAGAGTCTATCTTCGTTGTAAAACGGGTAGCTTCCGAATTCTCCGGCTTCGACCATTATTACGGCATCGGTGGTATGTATGCCAACATCGGCGGTATGGGTTGGGGCGAAATGTTCGCCAGTGCCAAATATATTGACTTGCTGAACGAAACAGGCCGCAACGACTGGCGTCCTGACCGGAAGAAGATTGTAGATGCACGTGCAAACTTCATTGAGCCACAGTATGTGGTTGATGATAACGGCAAATACACAGAAGTTTTCCGCTTTATCAAGAAAGTATACAACGCAAGTGGTGAACACACAAACTTCAACTACGTGCAAGCAACTTTAAACAAGAACGGCAACCAATACCGCTGTACGGAAGTTGTTGAAGGAGAAGAAAAAACTTATCCGATGACTGTAGTAGACGAAGCACAGCAAATCTACTCGATATCTTATTCTGACGGAGAAACCTACACAGGTGTTATCGACTATCAGATGTCATTAAACCGTGTTTATCCCGAGTTTTATATCACAAAATGTTCGCGCGAAGGTGAAGACTCACATCTTCATTCTCCAATCATCTCCCGTTTGGGCGAAATCTATCTTAACCGTGCGGAGGCATATGCTAAGCTAGGACGTTACAGTGAAGCATTAGCCGATCTGAACACTATCCGCGAGCGTTCTATCCCCGGTGCCGGTTATTCATCTCTGGATGCAAACAATGCCTCCACGTTGATTGACAAAGAGCGTCAACTTGAATTGGCTTATCAGGCCGAACGCAGCTTTGATGTATTCCGCAACGGCGATACATTGTACCGCCGTTATCCCGGTCCTCACGAAGCAACGAAAGATATACCGGCTACCGACTACCGCGTTACGTTCTATATCTCGCAGGATGCCATTAACTCCTACCCAAGTGGTAGCACGTTGACACAAAATCCGACAGACAATAGTGGAGTTATTTTAAATTAATCAACAAAAGAGAGTATGCCAATATGTGACATACTCTCTTTTATTATTTTTATATTTCTATTAAGTCAAACGATTAAAATCATGAATAAGCGATCCTATATTTTTTTAAGCCTATTATTGGCAATGTCCGCATGTGATAATTCGATAACCATGGACTCTGAATCCAATATAATGACTCGTTCCGTCATTAAAGATTTTACTTATTTCAATAACATAGAAACAATCACTTCCGAAACCGGAGATTGTTGGATTTCAGGAGATATTTATTGTTCAAGAGAAGCTACATATACATTTATATTTGCTTTTGAAGCGACAGGAAATGTGGGTTATGAAGCAAGTATAGGCACTTCTCCAATGATACGCCCTGATAACGGAAGTAATTTCCGAACAATAACAAGAGTTCTTAAGCCGGGAATTAATCACTGTTATGTACATCTATTATTCACCGGACCAGATCAACAAGGCTATGCAAGACTGATTATAACCCAAATTAACAACAACCCGTTATCCAGCGAGTATACTGGTGAATCAGTCGATCTAGTAGCTTCCGGATACAGTAATTTGCAAGACACAAGTGGTGGAACAATACCAGGGCATTGGCACTGTCCGAGTTGTGGTATTCTTAATTCCTGGAGTGATAAATGCCCTATTTGTGGAACCGAAAATTCCAAATATGACGGAAATTGATCTAAACAAAAACATGATAAAAACAACACATACACTTTCTAATGGCGATAATTCAATTTCCGGACAAATATATTGTACAGAAGAGGCTGAATATACTTTTATCTTTGCATTTGAAGGAACAAACGGATGCCATTATGAAGCAGGTATAGGAACCAATGTTCGAATTTATCCAAATAACGGAGGTTCTTTTCGTACCATCACTACAGTACTTAAGCCTGGTGTTCACAACTGTTTCGTAGATATAAAGTTTACCGAGTCAGACCAACAAGGTTATGGAAGATTAGTCATAACCAAAATCAATAATACTCCTTTAAATATGGCATATGAAGGAAGTGTTGACTTAGTAGCCTCCGGAAGCAGTAACCGAACACCAGATATCGGAACAATACCGGAACATTGGAGATGTTCAACTTGTGGGTTATTGAATTCTTGGATTCCTAAATGTGCCGCCTGCGGAGCAGAAAACAAAGAATATAAAAATTAATATATGAAGGAAACGGTTCTACTTTTAGAATAATGCTTCATATTCATACCTAATATCAACATCTGTTTTTAGTTCACTCCTTCAAGCGAAAGTAAGTCAGGGCCAGTAGATAATAACAGGATAGATAACGGCTTCTTATTATGAAAGTTAGCATCTTTTTATTGTTTGTCATTTATCGAACGCTTGTTTCACAGTTATCGAATAAGCATTTGACGGCTGACAAACAAGCGTTCGATAGCTGACAAAAAGAAAAGAAGATAGGATTATTGAACTAAAAGGTCAGTATTCATGCGTTAGGATACTCAAATTAGACTAAAACTGAACCACTGATGCCAATTATTTCTTAAACACCAAATAGACAGCTGCAACCAACAACAAACAAGCCAGTGCATGATTCCACTTGAAAGATTCTCCCTTAAAAGCGATCGTGCTGAAAGCGATGAAGACCACTAAAGTAATAACCTCCTGTATCACTTTTAATTGTATAAGATTGAACGGACCGCCATTCTCACGGAATCCCATCCGGTTAGCGGGAACCTGGCAACAATATTCCAGGAAAGCGATCCCCCAGCTAAACAAGATAACACCGATCAACGGCAGACTTTCAAACCAACTGAACTGTTGTTTCATCTTCAGATGACCGTACCACGCAAGCGTCATAAAGACATTCGATACGACTAATAACAGTATTGCATAAAATCCCTGCATAATTTATTTCTTTTTTTGAGGAAGATAATCCGGTTGTATATTTGACATGCTGTTCCAGATACTGTAACGAGCCTCCGGGTTGATCGCTTCCAGGCGGGCCAGCACCTCTTTCATTTCCGAACGGCTGGAGCCGGATTCGTAGGGGCAGTTCTTAATCTGTTTCCGATACCCTTTCCAGGCAGCGATACGGATCAAATCCTTTTCTTCGACCAGACACATCGGTCGGATGATCTCCATATCGAACTTATCCATCTTCAGTCGCGGAGGCATCGTTCCGATAGCTCCCTGATGCGTCATGTTCATCAGCAACGTTTCAATAATATCATCCTGGTGATGCCCTAGCGCGATCTTGTTGCAACTATGCTTCTTAGCAATATCGAACAATGCTTTCCTGCGTGTCCAGGAACAAAGGAAACAAGGCGACTTACGGGTATCCGTCGAAGCATCGAAACTCGTTTCGTGGATGAAAAACGGCAAGTTATGCTCGTCGGCACAACTCTTTAGATACTCCATATCCGAATGATAAGGGATGTTGGTCATCACAATATGGGCAACCACCACTTCGAAGCGGGGATTGTATATTTTAGACCGACGTCCCAGCAGGTCGACCAAAGCAAGCGAATCTTTCCCTCCCGACAATCCGATCAGGATACGATCGCCGTTAGCTATCAGGTCATATTCGAAAATAGCCTTCTTCACCTTCTCTTCTACTTTCCTGAACAGGAGCTCTTCTGGAGTCAACTTTGCCATATTATCTTTAAATCGGGCACAAAAATAGATATTTATCCAATGAATTGTATGCCTAACTAAAAATATTATTATCTTTGAATCAGTATAATTATATTACAACAAGAGAAAATGAGCCGGTTATCTAAGAAACTGTTTTACACAATTGGAATTACGTTACTTTGCAGCGGCCTGCAGGCTCAAAGCCTGGACCAGGCAAAAAAACTATACAACGAAGGGCAATATGCCGAAGCTAAACCCGCATTTGAGAAGCTGGTGAAACAAGCCCCCAGTAATTCATCCTACAACCATTGGTATGGCGTCTGCTGCTTTGAAACAGGCGATCTGGTCGGTGCCGAAAAACACCTGAAAGTGGCAGTGAAACGTAAAGTACAGGACGCTTACCGTTACCTGTCGGATGTCTACTTTCAAACCTATCGTTTCGACGAAGCAGCCGAAACGCTCGAAGAATACATAGAACTGCTGACTAAAAAGAAGTTGGATACACAGGCTTTCGACGACAAACTATCATTGGCTGAAAATGCACACCGCATGATGGAGAAAACAGAAGATGTCCAGATAATCGACAGTCTTGTAGTCGATAAAGAAGACTTCCTCACCGCCTATACCCTGAGTGAAGAAAGCGGTACGTTGACTTCATTCAAAGATTTCTTCCAGACAAACGAACCTGTTGCTTCGACAGTCTATATGAATCAGAAGGGCGATAAAATTTATTATGCACATGCAACCGACAACGACCATTATTGTCTCTTTACACAATCCAAGCTATTGGATAAATGGGGGGATGAGAAACAGTTGCCGATGAACATTAACAGCAAGAGCGACGACAACTATCCGTTTGTCCTGTCTGATGGTGTAACGGTATATTACGCTTCAAAAGGAAACGGTTCGTTAGGCGGTTATGACCTGTTCGTTACCCGTTATAATATCAACTCTGATACTTATCTGGCTCCGGAACAACTAAGTATGCCTTTCAATTCTCCCTTCAACGACTATATGATGGTTTACGACGAGACTAAGGAATTGGGATGGTTCGTCTCCGACCGTTTTCAGCCGGAAGATAAGGTTTGTGTCTACCTGTTCATTCCGAACAACGAACACAGCCGGGTAGAAAGCGAAGACATAGAAGTAAAACGTGCCCGTGCCGCCATTACTTCCATACAGGATTCATGGAAACCGGGTAGCGATTACACCAGCCTGATTGAACTGGCACATAAAGAAATTCCTTACGGTGAAGCAAAAATCGAAAAAGACTTCGAATTCGTGATAAACAACAGTCTGGTTTATTATAAGCTAGATGAAATAAAAAGTCCCGAAGCGAAAAGCTACTACGAAAAAGTTGTTTCGCTGAACAAACAGATAAAAGAACTGAATGAAAAGCTGGCTGACCTTAGAGCATCTTATTCTTCCGGGAATAGTGCAAAAAAAGAACAGCTTAAACCGACAATTCTCGAGGCTGAAGAGCAACTGAACAACCTGCTCAGCCAGCCTGACGAATTGGAAAAGAAAGCCCGTAACACGGAGATTAATTATTTAAAGAGTAACAGATAATTCAGCCCAACTATCATGATCTGGGAAATAACCATTATTGTCTTTTTAATGCTTGTAGCCATCGTGCTTATCCTGCTGGAAATATTTCTGCTACCGGGTATAACGATTGCTGGAATCGGAGGATTCCTTTTTGCCGCCGCCGGTGTTATTTATGCCTACGCGGTGAGCGAAATGGCGGGACACATCACTTTATTCCTGTCATTGGTGACTTTCGGTAGTGCATTTGTATGGTTATTGCGTTCGCGGTCGTTTCACAGGGTGGCTCTGAATACGAACGTCGACTCGAAGCTGACTTCCAGCCGTGACCTGGGCATCGAACCCGGTGACGAAGGAATCACACTTTCCCGTCTCGCTCCTATAGGGAAAGCCCGTTTCAAAGGTATTACCGTTGAAGCAAAGTCAATGGACGAACTGATAAACGAAAATACTCCCGTTGAAATTGTCCGTGTCGACGGTTATAATGTTTTGGTTAAGAAAGTAGAACAAACAGATATTCACGCTTAATTATATTTATATGGAAGAATTGAACTATTTGCCTTTTATCCTACTGGGTGCAGCGGTCTTGCTGCTGGCAATTTTCTTTTACTATGTGCCGTTCCTGCTGTGGATCTCGGCTAAAGTTTCGGGTGTAAACATTTCATTGATACAGCTGTTCCTTATGCGTATCCGTAATGTACCTCCTTACATCATAGCTCGTGCCATGATCGAAGCACATAAAGCTGGTATTAAAAGCCTGACCCGCGATGAATTGGAAGCGCATTATCTGGCTGGCGGACATGTTGAGAAAGTGGTTCATGCGCTGGTGTCTGCTTCTAAAGCAAACATCGACCTGCCTTTCCAGATGGCTACTGCTATCGACCTGGCCGGCCGTGATGTATTCGAAGCCGTTCAGATGTCGGTTAACCCGAAAGTGATCGATACGCCTCCTGTGACAGCTGTTGCCAAAGATGGTATCCAGTTGATCGCAAAGGCACGTGTTACCGTTCGTGCCAACATCAAACAGTTGGTGGGTGGTGCCGGTGAAGAAACCATCCTGGCCCGTGTCGGTGAAGGTATCGTATCATCCATCGGTTCGTCGGAAAGCCATAAAACGGTATTGGAAAATCCGGATTCTATCTCTAAACTGGTATTGCGTAAAGGACTGGATGCCGGTACGGCTTTCGAGATCCTGTCCATCGACATCGCGGATATCGATATAGGTAAGAATATCGGTGCCTTCCTGCAAATGGACCAGGCTCAGGCCGACAAAAATATCGCCCAGGCTAAAGCCGAGGAACGTCGTGCAATGGCTGTCGCCCTGGAACAGGAAATGAAAGCGAAAGCACAGGAAGCCCGTGCAAAAGTGATTGAAGCTGAAGCAGAAGTGCCAAAAGCTATGGCTGAAGCATTCCGCTCCGGTAATATGGGAATCATGGATTATTATAAGATGAAAAATATCGATGCGGATACTTCTATGCGCGAATCGATAGCCAGACCGGCAAATTCTCCATCTAAACCGCTTAAAGACTGATTTAGAATATGAGAGTAATTCCCGAATCCGAATTAATCATAAATGCAGATGGAAGCGCTTTCCATCTGCATCTCAAACCGGAACAGCTGGCAGACAGAGTTGTCCTGGTTGGTGACCCAGACAGGGTTTCAACCGTTGCATCTTACTTCGATACGCAAGAGTGCGAAGTTTCCAGTCGGGAATTCCACTCTATTACAGGAACATATAAAGGGAAACGTATCACCGTTGTTTCGCATGGGATCGGTACAGATAACATCGATATCGTACTGAATGAACTGGATGCTCTGGCTAATATTGACTTTGCAACACGCACGGCAAAGCCGGAGTTTAAACAACTGACCTTGGTCCGGGTCGGTACATCCGGCGGACTTCAACCGTTTGTGCCGGTCGGCACTTACGTTGCTGCCGAGAAATCGATCGGTTTCGATGGAGTCATTTATTTTTATGGAGATACAGAACGTGTCAGAGACTCCGGGTTTGAAACCGAATTGATAAAACAACTGGACTGGCAATTACCCAACCTCTCTCCTTATGTTGTTTCTGCCGATCCTTCTCTGATAAAGCAAATCACCGGTAATGATATCATTCGTGGCATAACTATTGCTGCCAATGGTTTTTACGGCCCGCAGGGGCGTGAGTTGCGTCTGCCGCTTGCCGATCCGAAGTTGAATGAAAAGATTGAAGCTTTCAATTACAACGGACAACAAATCACTAATTTCGAAATGGAAAGTTCTTCTCTTGCCGGCCTTGCCGCATTAATGGGACACCGGGCAATGACTGTTTGCTGTATCATCGCAGGTCGTGTAGACAAGAATATGAATACTAACTACAAAGGCTCATTGACCGGACTGATAGAAACTGTATTGGAACGTATTTGACCACATATCATGAAACAGGAGAAAACAATCATAGACGCGGTGGAATGGGGTAAAGAGATTTCCAACCGGGAAGAAAAAGAAAAGGTTGCCGATAAGATAGCCTCTATGGTAACCGACAATGATATTATCGGCATAGGCTCAGGTTCGACAGCTTACCTGGCTCTGTTGAAGATTGCCGAACGCATACGGAGCGAACAACTCCATATCCGAGCAATCCCGACTTCTCAGGAGATAAAAATGGCCTGCGCCAAACTCGGAATACCTTTGACCAGCCTCCTTGAATACAGACCGAACTGGACTTTTGACGGTGCAGACGAAATAGACTCCAACCACAATATGATAAAGGGACGCGGTGGTGCCATGTTCAAAGAAAAACTACTGATCAGTTCCAGTCCGCGGACATTTATTATTGCAGACTCCTCCAAGATGGTTTCGAAATTAGGCTCCCGTTTTCCGGTACCGGTAGAGATATTTCCGGATGCGTTGGTCCATGTAGATCAGGCATTACGATCGTTAAGCCCGGTAGAAATAAAACTCCGGATGGCACAAGGCAAAGACGGCCCGGTCATCACAGAAAATGGCAATCTGATACTCGATGTCCGCTTCGATAATATCCCGGACAACCTGGAAAATGCGATCAAATCTATCACTGGTGTGATAGAAAGCGGACTTTTCATGCATCATGAGGTAGAAATACTGAATAGCAACAATTTATAAAAAAAACTCTTGCTTTTCGAACCGTTCGTAAGCAAGAGGTTTTCTTTATATTAAGGGATGAATTACTTCATGAATCCTTGATCTTTCAGGACTTTGAGCAGGACTTCCGAAAAATATTCATTGTTCTTCTTCGTATATCGAATATCGGTAAATACCTGTGCCAGTGTTTCTTTGTTATTCTCTTTTACAAACTGCTTATTAACTTCAAGCGCTTCCTTCTCACTGTATAATTCATTAATAGAAGCTGGTGTATAGTCAACATATGCTTCCTGGTGAACAACAGCAGTCAGGGGTAAACGCTCTACCTGTTCCGGTAGCGGTTGAACCGGATAACCAACAGTCACAGTTACAAGAGGAATAACCAGACGAGGTAATGACAGAGCTTCAATAATTTTATCTGCATTATAAGCCGTCGTTCCTAAATAACAGATGCCTAAACCTTTTTCCTCTGCTGCATTACAGAAAGTCTGGGCAAACAACATCGCATCGATTGTAGCCGCAATAAAAGTTTGCAGGTTGTCAAAACCCGCTTCAGCATTACGCTGTTCAGCCCATTTCACAAAACGATTGGCATCCGCACAAAAGGTCAGTACTACCGGAGCTGTCGTAATCATCGGCTGATTGAAGTGAGCCGGAGACAGTTTTTCTTTATTTGCTTTATCGCGGGTAACAACCACACTATACAACTGCATATTTCCTGTATTGGAGGCACGAGCGGCCACTTCCAGCAGTTCATTCAACAGCTCTTCGGGGATATCCTGATCTGTATATTTACGGATAGTCCTCCTGTTCTTCATTATATCTATCATATCTATTTTTTTATAACGTATCAATCAATAACACAAACCCAGTAACCAGATGGGTAGCTTGTTGTTCTGACTTTTAGGTTGGCCGTAAATGGCAGCAAAGGTATTTTCTGCCTCTCTGATCCGTTCGTAATCCATTAAAGGATCGCCCACCATGAACGTATATTTATCATTTACAACAAAATCATTATTATTAAGCAAACGGATGGATGCAAAATTCGATAACTGGTCGACAAAGAAAGTTTCACCCAGGATCACACGATCATTCAGACTTTCATCCAGAGCTATCAATAAATTCGTATTACCCGGATAAGTTTTCTGAATTCGATTTTGTATAAGCCCTTCCATTGACTGATAATGCCGTATGCATACTGCATCTCTCAAATAATTAAAATATCTCTTCACCACTGCATCATCTAACTTCATTTTAGCTGCAATTTCCACTAAAGGCGGAACATCGGGTACCTGGTCGGATATCGACATCATCATTTCTTTGATCACCTTCAATTCCCCATATTCAGTTGGATAGACAGCCGGCAAATCTATTTCAATCGCATCCCTTATACGATCCTGTAAACGAAATGGATAAGCATCAGGATCATCCCAATAAAATGGATAACAACCATGTTCCAGATAATTACGGAACACAGGTGCAACAACTATCTGGTCATTCACATTCCTTGAAACCTCGGCATGGTTCTCCAATAAATCATCCAAAGATAGAGGAGCAAGATCCAGAAGGCACTCATAAGAAAGATATTCCCGAAATGACATGGTATTTAGCGTATAGCAGGAAGTTCCTTTTAACCCTTTCGTTACTTTCGACATCGGAAGCAAAGAAGACGATGCGAACACGATATGCAGCCCCGGACAGCGCTCCAACAGTTTTTTCATCTCACTGATCCAGTTCGGATAACGGTGCACGCTATCCATGAAAAGATGAGTTCCCCCAGCCTTATAAAACTGAGTGGCAACATTGATCATCTTTTCCCGTTGAAAAAGAATACTGTCCAGATTTAGGTACAATGCTTTATCCGAATTATCGAAAGCCAGCTTGATCCGTTGCAGCAATAATGTTGTTTTCCCTACTCCCTGTGAGCCAAAAATTCCAATCAGACGATCATCCCACTGTATCTGCTTATAAAGATATCGCTGAAAATTGCATCTTATCCCCTTCAGTAATTGCTGATGGTTTAATTGGTATATGTCCATAAACTAAACTATTTGTTACAAATGTAATACATTATGTCAAAAAGGAAGACCGGATATAGTAAGAAAATGTTCTTTATAAAAAACATTTTTTTTAAACATAATGTTTTCAAGGACTCGTTGAATGGATATAATCATGTACATTTGCATGATAAAACCAATAAGAGAATGGACAAATCGAAAGTTTATTTTACGAATCTTCGTACGACTCCCTCCAGTAACCTGCTGGATAAGATGGAACGGCTTGTAAAACGTGCCGGCATTGCAAATATTGATTTTAAGAACCAGTTCGTAGCCATAAAAATCCATTTCGGGGAACCGGGCAACCTGGCTTATATTCGCCCTAATTATGCTGCCCGCATGGCAACCTTGCTCCGTTCATTGGGAGCAAAACCTTTCCTTACCGATTGTAATACACTGTATTCAGGACGTCGTTCCAATGCAGTCGACCACTTGGAAAGTGCAATGGAAAACGGTTTCAACCCTATTTCTGCCAAATGTGACGTGATCATCGCAGATGGACTGAAAGGAACGGAATGCCGTGAAATAGAAATAAACGGTGAATATTGCAAAGCTCCTAAGATCGGATCGGCTATTGCCGACGCTGATATCATTATCAGTATGAATCACTTCAAGGGACATGAACAGACCGGATTTGGAGGTGCACTGAAGAACCTGGGAATGGGATGTGCCAGTGTTGCCGGTAAGTTGGAACTGCACGGAGCCTCCCAACCACGTATCGATCTGGAAAAGTGTAAAGGTTGCAATATCTGTGTAAAACATTGCCGCCACGAAGCCATCCGCCTGGATGAAAACAGGAAAGCAGTAATCGATTATGACAAATGTGTCGGTTGCGGACAATGTGTGGCTCTTTGCCAATATGATGGTGCCGTACTCGGTTCATGGGATACTTCGGTAAACTTAAATTGTAAAATAGCAGAATACACACAAGCCGTATTGCAGGATAAGCCTCATTTCCATATCAGTTTCATTATGAATGTATCTCCCGAATGTGACTGTTGGAATCATAATGATGCGGCTATCGTCCCAGACCTGGGTATTGCAGCTTCATTCGATCCGGTTGCTTTGGACAAGGCTTGTGCCGATATAGTCATCAAAGCCCCGATCCTTGAAACAGGTAACCGTCTTTCAGAAACACCTCATCATGATCATTTGGAAGGTTGTGACAAATTCCATATCATGCACCCGGAAACCAACTGGCAAGCCGGACTGGAACATGCTGAAAAAGTTGGAATCGGAACTCAGGAATATGAACTAATAACCGTATAAGGATATATAATTTTATGATCAATCAGGATATTATCTGTGCCGTATCGACAGCCCCCGGAGCCGGAGGAGTAGCTGTGATTCGTGTATCCGGCACTGACGCCATAAGAATTTGTGAAACTATCTTCGTTCCTAAAATCGAAGGTAAGAATCTTCAGAGCCAGAAAGCTTACACCTTACGCTACGGTAGTATCCGTCGCGGGGAAGAGTTGATCGACGATGTACTTGTCGCCCTCTTCCGCGCCCCTCATTCGTTTACAGGAGAAGATACCGTCGAGATCACTTGCCACGGTTCGGTTTATATCCAGCAGCAAATCCTCCAGTTACTGATCGAAAAGGGTTGTCGTTCTGCTCTTCCCGGCGAATATACACAACGTGCTTTCCTAAATGGGAAGATGGATCTGAGCCAGGCCGAAGCTGTAGCCGACCTGATTGCTTCCACATCTGCCGGAATGCACAAACTGGCTATTAATCAGATGCGTGGAGGCTTCAGTAATGAATTGACAAAACTACGCAGCCAACTACTCGATTTCACCTCTTTGATCGAACTGGAACTCGATTTCAGCGAAGAAGATATCGAGTTTGCCGACCGTACCAATCTAAAGCAGCTGGCAACAAACATCGAACAATTGATACACAAACTGGCCGATTCATTCAGTGTGGGTAATGCCATTAAAAACGGTATCCCTGTCGCCATCATCGGCGAAACGAATGCCGGTAAGTCCACTTTACTCAACCTGTTGGTCGGTGAAGAGCGTGCCATCGTTTCCGACATACACGGAACCACCCGCGATGTGATAGAAGACACGATCAACCTATCAGGCATCACCTTCCGTTTTATCGACACGGCCGGTATCCGCGAAACCAACGACACCATCGAAAGCCTGGGTATCGAACGTACTTTCCAGAAACTCCGCCAGGCTTCTATCGTTCTTTGGGTGATCGACCTGACCAGTCCGTCTGAGCAGATCGAGGAATTAGCTCAAACAATCATTCCGCAGACAGAGGGTAAAAAAGTGATTCTGGTATTCAATAAATCCGACTTACTCTCACCGGAAGAACTTGCTATCAAGCAAGAGTTACTTGGTAAAGTCCCTGCTGACCGATTATATATTTCAGCCAAACAGCAAGCAAATACTGAAGCATTAAAACAGCATCTGATCCAGGCAGCAGCCTTACCCGAAATATCCCAAAACGACGTAATCGTCACCAACGTCCGCCATTACGAGGCCTTAACCAAAGCCCATGAAGCTATACTCCGTGTAATTAATGGACTGGAAATGAATATCTCTGGAGATTTCCTAAGTCAGGATATCAGGGAATGCATGCATTATCTAGGAGAAATTACAGGGCAGATCAGTAATGATGAGATATTGGGGAATATCTTTGGGAAATTTTGCATCGGTAAGTAATTGATTATCAGCAACTTATACCACTTTGTTGTAACTAATAATAACCTCCTCATTTTGAGGGGGTTTTCTTTTTAACACTTACCAGTTGATATTTGTTGGTATCAATTATTCCATATACTTTTGGCTCAAATTTCATTCCTGCCCCTCAAAAACGAGCAACAGTTGATACAAATTTGTAAGAGATGATACAACGTGAGACGCTGTGAGAATCACAACTCTACGCCACTCGTCTATTATGGGTACAATCGTGAGACGCTGTGAGACGCTATGAGACGCTATGAGACAAAAGTGTAGACTTAAATAGATACCTCATATGAACATCATCAAGCATTGTAAGTGTTGTGGAGTTCAGTTCGTTGCGCATAGAATGGCAACGCTGTACTGTTCCAAAGCATGCAACGCAAAGGCAACAAGAGTTCGTAAAAAAAAGAACCTTGAGAAAGAGTATCAGGAGCTCCAAGATGACATAGAACTGTCACAGGAGACAACTGCTGCTCCTACCGAATTTCTAAGCCCTGCTCAAGCAGCAATACTGCTTGGAGTTAGTCGTGCTACCATATATAGGTATGCACTTGCCGGGACTATCAAAGCTGTTCAATTTAGAGGTTTGACTATTATTAGAAAGTCTGATATCGAGAAGGCTTTTGACAATGCTCCTGATTATAAGAAACGTCCATCGTTTAGCAAGAAGAAAGAAGATTCAGAATACTACACTACCAGTGAAATCTCAGAGAAATATCATATTAGGCGCAAGGCTATTTTAGCTCGTTGTGAACGTTTCAACATTCCTAAGGTCTATGAAGGACGTAATACCTTCTTTAAGAAAGCTTACGTTGATGCTCATTTTGCTGAGTTGATTGAAGAAATCGACTTGGCCAACTATTACACCACCCAGCAGATCATGGAGAAATTCAATATGTCGAAGCCCAATGTCCTTACCTTCGTCTATAGGAATAACATCCCTCGCATTAATCGTGGGAAATTGGTTTATTACTCTAAAGTCCATATCGACAATTATAAGCGAAAAGGTGAAGATGTAGATGCTAACTGGTACAGTTACGATGAAATAAAAGAAAAGTACGGTCTCAGCATGGACCAAATAAGTTATCATATACGTCATGAGAATATAAAGACGGAGAAGCGTGGAAAGTACACCATGATATTCAGATCTGAGTTTGATGAGATTGTAATCAAAGGAAAGTTCGCAAACGTAGAACGAGACCCTGAGACAGGAAGGTTCAATTTTGAGAACAAGCCAAAACTTATCCCCCGAACCAAAACTGATAAAGCCAAAGTTCCAGATACACCTGATGGGTATTTCTCAACAGAAGACATAAGTAAGAAATACTCCATAAACGTCAGACATGTGCAGAAAATAACCAGAGAAGCAAGAATCCCCAAAATATCATTGGGAGGATTCAACTTCTTTGAGATACCAAGTGCCCTTGCTCTTTTTGGGGCTACACAGCTTCAAGATGGAGTAAAAGAATGGATTACTCCAGAGGAAATGGAAAAACAATATGACATGACCCCAGTAGCCCGGCGTTCATTCACCCATCGACACAACATACCTTCAAAAGTAGAGTTCGGTAAGATATTCTATTCAAAGACGCACATAGACAAGGTGAAGCATTTGGACTTCAAAGGTAAGGAGAACTACTATTCAGTTCAAGAAGTAATGGATAAATACGGTTTGAGCAAAGATATGGTATTCTACTACTCTAACAAGAAGAAAGTTACAAAAGCAAGATGTGGTCAGCAAGTATATCTGCTAAAATCAGAAATCGACCAATTTATGGTTGAAAGAGCCACTAAAGACGAAATGCCACCACTTAATGAGACTTAATTGTAAAATGATTTCCTTGCGTGATAGTCAGTATAGTATCATTTCGGACTTTTGCACCCTAAAATAATAATTCATAAACAAAATATTATGCAGTATTGTAAGACAGTAACACTTAGACAACGACCGAGGCGCAACGGCACGCTATCTCTGTTTCTTGAGTTTTATCCGGGATACAGAGACCCAAAGACGATGGAATTGATTCGTCGTCGTTCGTTAGGCATTTATATTTATGCCGAACCTAAAGACCAGCTCCAAAAAGACTACAATGCCACTATGTTGGAAAAGGCCGAAGCTATCAGATGCAATATCTTTACTGAGATTATAAATGAAAAATATAATTTCTTTAGTAAAGGTCGTACTAAAGAAAGCTTCTTAGATTACTTTGATGATTTATCAAAAACAAAGCACGCTAAATGGCTTTCGTCATATAAGCACTTCGAGAAGTTTTCTCATGGCAAATGTAGTTTTGATGAATTAAGTGTTGAATTCTGCCGAAAATTCATGGAATACCTCATGGATGCGAAAAGCTTATCTACAGGCAAACCACTTAATCGCAATTCTGCTGCCGATTACTGGATAATCTTCAGGAATGCACTCAATCTTGCTTATAGAGATAGACGCATCAATGAAAAGATTGTCGATTTCTTGGATTATATAAAGTGGGTTCCAACAGTAAAGGAAAGTTTGACCATTGAAGAAGTGCGAAGTCTTTATCACACACCATGCCCCATCCCTATAATGAAGAAAGCCGTTATTTTCTCTTGTCTTACAGGATTAAGGCGAAGCGATATCATCAATCTAAGATGGGAGAATGTTAGAAAATACGCTGATGGTGGCAGATACATACAATTCATCTGTCAGAAAACGAATGTACAAACCACGGTACCTATAAGTGATGAAGCTTATCAGTTAATTCTACCTGAAACAAATTATAGAGTATTTGAGGGTTTCACTAAAGAAATGAGTAACAAAGATATGCGAGTATGGTTAAAGGAATCAGGTATTACTAAGCACATTACTTTTCACTGTTTCCGCCATACCTATGCTTCATTACAAATGGAGTTAGGTACAGATATTTATACTGTGCAACATTTGCTGGCACATAAGAACGTTTCAACCACCCAGATATATGTAGCCCATGCATCTCCAAAAACAAGAGAGGCAGCCAATAAAATACGTTTGAATTCAGATGAAGATAATGAAAAAGAGTAATTACCACCCTTACTGATACTTGCATTTAAGTTAATCCTGTATCACCTAAATCAGCATTAAATCATTGTAGACTGTAAGTACTAAATTAAATTTTCAATTAGTACTTACAGTTCTTAATGCTTAGAGATTAAAACAATGTGATATAACGAAAGAGACTCTCATCATTCCTCTTTATACATTATTCAAAATCCATTTTATTGCACTTATTACAAAAAGCCTATGAAGTTACAGACTTTTTGCCGTGAAGCCATGGAATGTTTTCACTTAAAACTACAAAAAAGCCCTTATTTCTGCTCTTATCCGACAAAATTACCCCAAAATACCATTCTTAACCTACAAATTTACCCATATTGACTTCGAAAAGAAAATTTAGCCGACTTTTTTCCCTTGTTGAAAATTAGATTGCATGGTAGTAATCTGAACCGTTGACATTCATTCCATTGCCGATGTACAGTATCATTTGTTCAAAATACGAATATGGTTAAAGAAATCTGGTATTACTAAGCACATTACTTTTCATTTTTTCCGCCATACCTATGCTTCATTACAGATGGAGTTAGGTACAGATATTTATACTGTGCAACACTTGCTGGCACATAAGAATGTTTCAACCATACAGATATATGTAGCCCATGCAACTCCAAAAACAAGAGAAGCAGCCAATAAAATACGTTTGAGTTCAGACGAAGATAATGAAAAAGAGCAATTATCATCCTTACTGATACTTACATATAAGTTAATCATGTATCAGCTAAATCAGCATTAAATCATTGTAGACCTTTGCATCAGTAATTCATAATAATTATATAAATGACAACAGAACAAATATCATTCAATGACCTTCCAAAGGCAGTAAAACAAGTAATGGATATGATTTCAGACTTGCAACTTAGTGTAAGTGGATTACATGATGAAATCAAGAAAGGAAATTCCAGTTCTTCAGATCATACTCCAATGAATATTGATGAAGCTTGTGAATTCATGAAAATGAAGAAAACCACCATGTACTATCATCTCCAGCATCGTTCCATTCCTGCTACTCGAAAAGGCAAAAGCTACATCCTATTCAAAGATGAATTGATAAAATGGGCAGAATCAGGACGTACCAATAAAGTCATATTGACACCAGATGAAATAAATGCGACATTAAGTAAACGTGCCGGTAAAAAGACGTCTATGAGATAAAGCACTTACTTATCTTCTAATAACTGCGTTAAAATATGTTTAGCAACACATTGTGAAATAACTATAGGATGCGTAATCTTGAGAAAACAAGTGTCAAACAACTGAAAGTACGAAGAAAAAAGTGAAAGAAAAATTGAGCAAGAAACAGTAAAAACCAGTTCCGTAAAGATAGTTAAGACATTGTGTGTCAGTATGTGTAACTCTCACTAATTTGAATTTTTCTCTCTAACTTTGTCGCCATAAATTAATAATTAAAGGTATTTATGACAAATAAGTTCAGAGAGAAATTCTTTTTTTCTATCCTAACAAGCATTGCCACTATGTTAGTGATTTTCTTGTTACCACTCGTATTTGGAGATAGCCATATTTCAAATTGGTATTTTGAGAAGGTGTCTTCAATGTTGATAACATATAAGATTGAATTACTCTATCTGCAACTATCAATCTTAACAGGACTATGCATCTATGTATATAGAAAACGAAAGGTAAAAGGTTTACTTTCGGAACAACCATCACATCATACATTGAATTATCAGAGAGTTCTCTTGGCTCGTCAAATAGAGCATGAACAAATCATGAAGCAGACAAAAATTGCAGTAGAACAGTACGTCCAAGAAACCATGTGCAAATACATTCAAGAAGATGAAATGCGCAAACTTCTCATCAACATCGAACAGTGGAATGACTTTAAAGGCAGCACCCTTCTCCCTATCATCTTAAATGGTAGGCTTACCACTATTGATCTGCGTCATTTCGTTTGGAATATAGGGAAACGCCTTGGTTGGAACGGAAACAAGTGCGCTACATTCATCAAGGTAAGCTTCCCTATAGAATTAAAAGATTTGGAGATTGAAACGATAAGAAGGAATCTTCGTCAAAAAGGAAATTGCATAATAGAGCTTGACATACCAGAACCAGGAAATTATAGTTTTCACAACAGAAATAAAGATATACTTCAAAAATAGTATTATTTCAGACTGTATTTAAATACAAACACCGATATAAAACAATAAGGTATAAAATAAGATCGTTTTTAACAATGCAGAAAGACTGCATAATTAAAAAATAACTTTGTTCCAATTTGCGTATTTTGTACATTAAATAGAAACCCAGAGAATCGTGTATATATGTCCATCTTGAAATCCTAATAAGACTCATCTTGGACATTTTTTATGTTTAATAATTTATAAATAACAAAAAGTATGAACCGAAACAAATTCAAATTCGGTCTCTCTCTTTTTGTTCTCCGTAAATGGAAAACGGACTAAGGGGCATGAGACATTTGTGTCAAAAGATGAATTGTGGATTCTTTTCAGAGAAGCCCACAGCGTTTATCACCGAGAAGTCTTAAACAGCAACAAATTGTATGTCCGCTTTGTAAGAGACTTTATTAGTCACAATGTACCTATCGACAGCTCCGATATTAAAGATTGGAGAATACATTCACAGAATCTTTCAGCTGTATATGAATTACTGACTGAAAGATTAGACCTGGTACATCTGTATTTAGACAAAGAGGAATTCACAAAAGAATGTTATAAAAACATGATGTTGGCATTCAACACTACAATGCCAAAAGAGTATGGTCGTCCAATGCCGCTTGGCTCTTTCTCGGATGAGCAAATATGCATGATAACAGCATTTGTCAATGAGAAGAAACTCTTCAAGCAGTCTGTAAAGCCGGCTCAAATTATAAACTTTTTCAATGCAGATCTGAAAAATCCATTACAGCCTTGCCATAACGGAGAGATTGCTATGTTCTTATCCAGTCTGCGTGAGGAACAATATCTTGTATATGAATGGCAAAAGGTGATTGCAGATAATCAGTTGTTATTATCATCGAAGACAGGGAAACCATCAACAAGAGATCAAATCAAAAATGCGCTTTCTGATTTCCGTCAAACCCACAAATTTCCATATCCTCCATTTGTTTCATTCGTCAAAGAAATGAAAGAAAAGACAGAAAAAGAAGAGTAACCAAGCAAATGAAGAGTATTATCCCTTACATCTAACCTTACCTTTTTAGATGTAAGGGGCACTCTTTCTTTGGTTCAAAAGCCCGGCTGTAATTTTGCAGTCGAATCAATTCAGATCCGGTGGTTAGGCCACCAATGGTATAACAAAAAACAAAGAATCAATATGGCAAGAATAAACCAAAAGATACTCTGCAAACGTATGGAGGAACTTGAGCTGAAGTTCAATAGTGTGAATCCTATTGAAGCTGATGAGATTAAGAAACGCCTGTCGAAGATTGAAAGTATGCTTTATGCCTGTAAAGATATGCTTACTTCCCAAGAAGCCGCTGACTATACAGGTTTGTCTCTTTCTCAACTTTACAAAATGACAAGTAGTATGGCTATCCCATATTACAAGCCAAGAGGTAAGATGGTGTATTTTGATAAAAAGGAGCTTGATAATTGGATGAGACAGAATCCGCAGTTGATAATCCAAACAATAAGAGTTCATGCAGAAAGATAAAAAAAACTTGAAGACAATTAGAAAAGGAAGTGTAGATGGTTATATGCTCACTGACGCTCAACTCCAGAAATTGATAGAGCAGTCGACGGTAACGGTAAGACCATATAAGTTGAAGAGCGACCAATCTAATAATAAACACGAATATGGCAAAAAGAGCAAGGACAAGAAATAACAGCCCTGTCAATAAAGCCCCAAGTGTAGAATTGAAAATGCTCAAGAGTGAATTCTCAGACGCACAACTGGAGCACTATCTGAATAAAGGTACTATTGATTCATTAGAAGAGATAGATACACCACCTCAGATTTTGTGGGTAGAAGACTGTACCATTGCAACCTTTGGAAATTTCAGTGCATCCACAGGTAAGGCAAAGAGCAAGAAAACTTTCAATATATCAGCCATGGTTGCCGCAGCACTGATTAATGGAAAGGTGTTGAACTATCGAGCTAGTCTCCCTGAAGGCAAAAGGAAAATTCTGTATTTCGATACAGAACAAAGTCGATATCACTGCCAAAACGTACTGAACCGTATACTTAAACTAGCAGGTTTGAAAAAAGGAGAAGAAGTTGATCTGTTGACTTTCGTAGAGTTAAGAGAATACACTCCTACGCTACGTATCAGTTTGATAGACTATGCTCTTCGAAAAAGTAGTGGTTATGGACTAGTCATTATAGATGGTTTGAGGGATTTAGTGTATGACATCAATAATGCGAAGGAATCAACAGATGTTATGACATTGCTGATGTCCTGGACAAGTGCCTATTGCCTGCACATCCATTGTGTCTTGCATCAAAATAAAAATGACACCAATACTCGTGGACATATCGGTACTGAATTAGAGAACAAGGCAGAGACTGTTCTAGTTATCAGTAAAGACAAAGAGAACACAGGTATCAGTTTAGTCAGTGCCGGACAAATGAGAGACAAGGAATTTGCATCCTTTGCTTTTCGCATTGATGATAACGCACTGCCTGTATTGGAAGAATCATATCACGTCACGGTTGTTAAGACTAAAGATGTACCTCTTACCGCTTTACCTGAAGCCTTGCACAAAGAAGTCTTGAATGAATTGTTCAACACAAAGAAACCTGTTAAATACAAGGAGCTGATTGACGATTTGGGTGACTTCTATGCACGCAAAGGTTATAAGAAGGGCATCAATGCAATTAAAGAGTTACTTAAAAAATTATCGGCAAAAGACATTATCACTCACAATGAGACCGGGTATCATTACAACCCAGAAATCATCAAAGACGATAAGTAAGTTTAAAGAGTTTAGGTTTAGAGGGTATATATATTATAAACTAGACCTTAGCTGCAAAAATTGAATTATGACAATTGAAGAAATTAAAAGGATAAGTTTGCTGGACTTCATGTTTAGCATAGGATACAGCAAAATCAAGTCTTCCGGAAACAAATATTGGTTTTTGTCTCCATTACATAAGGAAACAAAGGCATCCTTCAAGGTTGATGTGAACACCAATCTGTGGTACGATTTTGGGTTAAACAAAGGCGGTAATATAATAAACCTTGTACAGTTGCTTAATCCAGAACTGTCTATGCATCATATTTTGGAAAAGTTATCGCATGGTAATTATACTATCTCCAATGAAGTAGCAACGGTAAAGGTTTCTAAAGCCCCAAATCCCGTAGAAGAGACTAATATTGATAGTTTAAGCGATTTGACGAATGTAAACCTACTCCAATATGTTTATAGCCGGAACATCAATATGCTGGTGGCAAAGAACTATTGCAAGGAAGTTCATTATACGATTGGCAATGGAAAGAAATACTATGGACTTGCGTTTATAAATATGAGAGGCGGTATAGAGGTCAGGAACAAGTATTCCAAACGATGTATCGGTGGTAAAGACGTTTCCCTGATACTACGTAACATGTATCGCCAAACGCAAGTGTGTTGCGTATTTGAGGGTTTTTTCGATTTTCTGGCATTTGAAACAGCACGATTAAATGCTGATTACAATCTGTGCCTGAAGTACCCCTGTGACAGCATTGTTCTGAATTCTGTAGCCAATGTAAATAAGGCTTTTGAAATACTTAGTGACTATGATTATATCTTCTGCTATCTGGATAATGATGATGCTGGCAGAAACGCCACGCATGCCATTCGCATAAATTTAAAGAAAAATGTATATGATTGGTCAGACCGTTATAAAGAATACAATGATGTGAATGATTATCTAATGAGAAGGAAGAAGCCACTATGACAGATTCTGAATTGAAACAAATAGAAAAACTACTTCGGGAATTTAATGAGTTGAAGGTACGTTTATGCAAAGTTGAGCATAAGCTTGATATGAACAAACGCTATCTGACCATTCAAGAAGTCAGTGAGTATACCGGTTATACAATTTCTACCATCTATCATTTGACAAGTAGTCGAAAGATTCGATATTTTAAACCCAATGGAAAAACTATTCTCATTATGCGCAAAGACTTGGAAAAATGGATAGAATCTTATCCAGTTGAAGCTTTGGAAGAGATTAAGGATAAGCCATTCATTCATAATCATCAATCAGAATAAAAACTTCTATGAACATAGAACAAGCAAAACTAATTCAAATCGAAGCCTTTCTTAAAAGATTAGGCTTTGAACCACTCAAGGCAGATGAACACAGCCTATGGTACTTATCTCCTTTTAGAAAGGAAGAAATACCTTCATTTGTCGTCCATGTATTTGAGAATGTTTGGTATGACCACGGAACAGAAAAAGGAGGCAACTTTCTTGAATTAGCCAAAGAACTTTTTCATTCTGATAATATTCCCTACGTTCTCAGTCAGATAGAGCTGAATTCTCCAGTAATTCCTGCATGTCAATACAATGTCGTTTCATTAACCACAGGTTTGGAAGAACCAATAACCTGTGTTGTCTTTCATGAATTAAAAGATGCCAAGTTGTTGTCGTATTTTACTTCAAGGAAAATAAACTATCCGTTCGTGGCAGAGATATGCGAGCTTATTGAATTTGTCAGAAACAGACAAGAACGTCAAGCTGTCGTTTTCGCCAATATTCATGGAGGGTATGAACTACGTAGTCATCTATATTGTGGTCATGTACTACCAATGGCGATATCTATACTAAGAGAAAATCATGAACGATTAGCTTCCTCATGTTGTGTATTTCTTGATTTTATTGACTATCTATCTTATAAAACATTGATAGCACAGAAGAAAACCGAGATTTTAGCCGACGAACACTCTGATGTCATTGTTTTAAATTCAATGATGCTACTAAGTAAAGCGTTTCCATATTTAGCCTCCTATCAATGCATATATTGTTATCTTTATAATGACAAATCAGGAAAAACAGCCACAGAGACAATACAAGGCGCATTTGAAGACCGTACAGTGATAGACATGGCGACTAAATATGCCAAATATCGAAATCTGAATGCTTTTCTCCAGGAAAAGTGTTGGTAAAAAGTAGAATCATACTCAAACAACAAAGATAATTTTTATAAAACACTTAATATAAGGCTCTTCGTAAATGAAGAGCCTTATCTGTGTTCATATTACACCCCTTTGAGTATGATAATTGAGTGCAAAAACAGCTAATTTCTGAAATGCCGTTAAAAGTAAGCTTCTAAAAGCTACAATGTTTCTTTATACACATTTTCTGCTATTCCTTTGCATCCGAATTTTAACAACACAAACTCGAAAACAAAGAAATATGAGCGCATTTGTAATATTTGCAATAGTACTTACAGTCATTTACATGATTTACTATGCCGGCATGATTACCAAAGATCTATACGGCAAAAAGAACCAGCAAATTACCAATCAAGAAACATTCAATTTTGTAGCGGATGAACATGAAGAAGTTGCGACAGAAGTAAGTGAAGTTGGTGATGGGTTCTCATTTTCAACAGACAAGAAGGATGATATGGAAGAAGAAACTGAAATAAGTGCCGTATCATCTACAGAAGATATTCGCCAAGCCCAAGCGGAACTAGAAGTAAAACAGTTAACGCAAGCTGATTCAACAATCCTTAAGATTTATGATAGTACGGAACAAATCCAACCAGAACACTCCGTTGAACTTGAAAGCAAAGAATTCAGAATGGCTCTATTGAACAGAGAAAAAATTCCAGGCAATCTCTTAAAGGTAAAGAAGGATGAATTATAAGCCAAGTCTTCGACTGATAAATATAGGATTTGTATTAGCATCAGTTCAACAACTGTCAGCAAAGTGTGGAAATGTGGATTATACTTGGGGAGCTGATGGATTAGCTCAAGCTCACGACTATGTTGTGACCATGATGCTCTACGTACTCTATCTCATTTATGCGGTATCAGCACTTATTTCCATCTACTCAATCATGCAAATCTACATCAAGATGAATGTCGGAGAAGAAGGCGTAACCAAAGATATTTTGACTTTGCTTGGAGCGTGCCTCTTTATGATAGGCGCATCCATAGTATTTCCAGCCTTTTTCGGCTATCAGATTTAGAAACGAAACTAATTAGAAAAAGAAAACTCAACTGGCCAGACGAGTATATACACAAACCAAAAAGAAACGAATGATTCAGAAGATCAAAAACAAGTTCAAGAGCATGGGAAAGTCTCTTTGCTCTTCTCAGAGAATGAAAACAATGGCTTTAATGTTGGCCGTAGGTACAACGGCAGCTTTCGCTCAGAATGCTGCGGGTGATTATTCGGCAGGTACAACCGCTTTGGGTACTGTTACCACCGAAATCGCCAAATACATTCCGTATGTAGTCAAGCTGTGCTATGCAATCGCCGGAATTGTAGCCGTAGTAGGTGCTATTTCAGTGTATATAAAAATGAACAATGAGGAGCAGGATGTCAAGAAGTCAATCATGATGATTGTCGGTGCTTGTATCTTCCTCGTGGCAGCAGCTCAGGCATTGCCATTGTTCTTTGGTGTAGGTGCTTAACCATTAGTGAAAAGGATGACCGAAGAGCAATATCAAGACTATCCTATGTTCAAGGGACTTCAAAAGCCGCTTGAATTCATGGGGATTCAAGGCCGCTATATCTATTGGGCAGCCGGTGCTATTGGTGGAGCTATTGTCGGTTTCATTCTCACCTACTGTCTGATTGGATTTGTTGCAGGATTGATAACACTTGTTGCCGCATTGGGAACCGGGGCAGCTCTCATCTTCTTGAAACAGAGGAAGGGACTGCATTCCAAAAAAGAGGACAAAGGTATCTTCATCTACGCACATTCCAAGAAAGTATAAACGTAACAACACAAACACAGTGTACAACACGCAAAACAACAAAATGAATGTCTAATCTTTGATGGGCTTCCCTTTGGATGACAGCAATCAACTGGAATTCATTGGGCAGCCTATCTTTATTTTGAAGCTAATGATTAATTATACTTTAATAGCCATCCTTCTTGTATTGCTTGGAAGTTGTAGCAATTCGGAGAACCAGCATTCTAATATGAAAGCGCAAGCTACAGCTGATATTACTCGTGCACATTGGGAGGAGGCACGCAAGCCATTTGTCATAAGCATAGAAAATGGCAAGAGTCAAGAACAGATTTCTGAAATCGGTGTATATGTCGAACTCAACGATGCGACCGATGAAGAAAGAAATGCCTTGAGTGGTGTTAGTTTCAGCAGGACACAGAACGTGTATAAGTCATCCGACAGAACCGCTCTGACCACAGATACTTTGGCTGCTATCCATGCCTGTTATCCATATAGGAAAGGTGTAAAGGCAAATGATATAGTAGCTATGAAAGCCCCATTCGATGATAATCTGTATTGCTTGGAAACAAGTCGTTCCCACGGAAGTTACACTCAGATTCAGATGAAGATGCAAAGTTCCATGGCCAAATTAAGAATCCGAGTTGAAAGCAATGAGGTTCGTGATATTCTTAATAGTCTTCAGATTATTGGTGATGTTGTTTATACGAATGGTACTTATAAGCCATACAGTGGACAATGGGTATCAAAGCTCATGAATGGTGGCATTGTAGCAAAAGATCATAATATTCTTTTGAACAATGGACGAAACCATGATTTCTATCTCATTCCAACCGACGACAAGGGTGTTGTGACGTTTTTCGCCAAAATAAATGAAAGAAATTATGCAGTAAAAACCACCCTGCCTCCATTAGCTGCCGGAAGTCAAACACAAATCATTATGAAAAAAGGGAAAGACGGTATAACTATCTGTAACAGCTGGGTTGAAAGCGAACGTCCATTAATGGAACCGAAGTATGCAACAGCCATTGATACAGTCAATGTCGGTTACTATTTGCAGAAAGAAGGATTCATCAGTCAGAAAATGGACAGCAATTCCATCGCATTGATTGTAGAAACCGACGGTAAGCATGGAAAAGCCATCTCTCTGAATGATGAAATTGGTTATTTCTGTTTTAGCAAGAAACCTTTGACAAGTGGAAAACTATTCCTTACTGTTGATGGTAAGCGAAAAGAAGGTATACTGAATCCATCTAAAGAAGATGGAATTGAAGAAGAAAACACCATCATTTTCAAGCCAAAGATGCCCTACACAGAAAAATGTGCATTGGGCTATTTCCAAGGAGAAATGCTGACACATAAGCTTCTTACAAGTACAACGTCACTTACAGACTTGCCCTCCACAACTCATGCCAGTATAACCGTGCCAAGAAAGAGTATGTTGGAGGCGGCATTGAAACAACCTGGCAGTTATGTGCCTTCGTTAGCAGAAATGGCAAAATTATACTACAGCTTGCATCCGTTCAATGGGAATCCATTGGCGGCGAAAGGCTTTAAAAGTCCCAGTGGTGAATACCTTACCAGTACGGAGCAGTCGGATAAATCTTTCTATATGATAGACTTTGAACGTGGGATAATCACAGGTGGATTATCAAAACAATACTCAAAACTCCAGTTGAGATTATTTTATTTATTCTAACCTCACAAACAAAAAAAATGAATTTAGTATTAGCGGAAGTATTACGTAGCAATGATGGAATAAGAAGCTCTATCACGACTTTGCCATCAGGTTTTAAAATTGGTGTTCAAATTGACGAAGAAGGTCTTTTCCACTTGAGTTTCTACACACAGGAAGATATTCTTATCATGTCAACGCTCATTGATGTTGACAATAGATTAAAGGAGGTTCTTTGTAAAATCGATGTAAATAATCGAACCAAGATTGAGACAAACATGCTTGGAATCATCAATTATGACCTTCTTTATTTCATTGTTAATGGCAGCTATGAAGACGATGATTTGAATGAAGAACCCAATCGTGCCATTTTCGATGAAAATATCAGAGCCTTGAATCTCAACTATATTAAGAATGCATGGCTTTGTGATTTACAATGTGAATGCTTATATAAAGTGCAGATTGTCGCACGTGAACACACTCAAACATCCCAAAAACCTTCTAACAAGTCAAGACATCCAAACAAGAAATAAATATGAAACCATATATAGCAAGTATTACCATTCCTGGCAAAAGTAAGGCTCATGTTGCCTTAATTCCAAGTACATTTCGTTTGATTGTTCACTCACCAGCTGATAGTGACAAGGTATGTGTAGGTTTTAACGATAAGACAGGAACTCTCATCTATATCACTCTTTATCCGAATACAGACGACAGTAGAGAGTATCTCAGGGATATGTCAGAGGAATATCGCAAACGAATATCAAGAAAACTTTGTGATGAAATTCTCTTTGAAATCACCAAATTGATTACGACTGGTATTAACTGGCATGGCGAACGCATTCCTGTCAGAACCCTTGTTCTCGATGACTGGAGATACCATTGGGAAGACTGTCTTGACACCATCATCCTTGAGGTATTAAAAGACTAAACAGTTAAACGAAAAGGTATGACACTATATGTAATATTATTCTTTTTCGCACTACTGGGAGGCATGGCCATCTCAGTAGCTGCTTTCGGTACAGGAGGCAAGCGCAAGAAAATCTTTCAGGATATCTATTTCTCCGTGGAGGATAACAAAGGCGTGGGTGTCATCTATACTAAGACCGGTGAGTATTCAGCAGTACTGAAGCTGATAAATCCTGTTCAAAAATATTCTGCCAATATTGACAGCTACTATGAATTTACTCATCTGTTTACCGCTCTAGCTCAGACATTGGGCGAAGGCTATGCTATCCATAAGCAGGACATCTTCACCAGAAAGCAGTTCAAGGCTTATGATGACAGTCCAAAGGAATTCCTGTCGGAATCCTACTTCCGCTACTTCACAGGTAGAACCTTTACAGATTGTGTCTGCTATCTAACTATCACTCAGGAAGCCAAGAAAAGTCGATTATTCTCCTATGATCAAAAAAAATGGCGAGACTTCCAAGTAAAAATCCGTAAAGTGCAGGATCAGTTGCGTGATGGTGGTGTGAAAGCGGAATTCTTGAACAAGAAAGAAGCCAACGAGTATGTTGACCGCTACTTTGCGATGAACTTCACTGAAAAGACTATTTCCATGAGCAATTTTAAAGTGGATGATGAATGTATTGAAATGGGTGATAAACGCTGTAAGGTGTATAGTATGGTAGATGTAGACTATGCCAATCTGCCAGGCTTGGTTCGACCGTTCTCCAATATTGAGGTAAACAATACCTCCATGCCTGTTGATTTGCTATCCCATATTGACAGTATTCCCGGAGCGGAAACCGTCATCTACAATCAGATGATATTCCTGCCTAATCAAAAAAGAGAGTTGTCATTGTTGGATAAAAAGAAAAATCGTCATGCCAGCATTCCGAATCCATCGAACGAGATGGCAGTAGAAGACATCAAACAGGTTCAGGAAGTCATTGCCAGAGAAAGCAAACAGCTTGTTTACACCCACTATAACTTGGTGGTATGTACCAAGATGGATACCGATATTCAGAAATGCACCAATCATTTGGAAAACCAGTTTGGTCGCATGGGTATCCATATCAGCAAACGGGCTTATAACCAGTTAGAACTTTTTGTCAATTCATTTCCCGGTAACTGCTATGGAATGAGTGAAGACTATGATAGATTCCTAACATTGAGTGATGCAGCCATGTGTTTGCTCTACAAGGAAAATATTCAGCATAGTGAAAACACTCCATTGAAAATCTGTTATACAGATCGTCAAGGTGTACCTGTAGCTATTGACATTACAGGTAAGGAAGGACAAAACAAACTCACGGACAACTCGAATTTTTTCTGTTTGGGACCTTCTGGAAGTGGTAAATCATTCCACATGAACTCCGTTGTCCGTCAGCTTTGGGAACAGAATACAGATGTAGTGATGGTCGACACCGGTAACTCCTATGAAGGACTTTGTGAATATGTTGGCGGTAAGTATATCAGCTATACAGAAGAAAAGCCCATCACCATGAACCCTTTCCGCATCAAGCGTGAAGAACTCAATGTAGAGAAAACAGGATTCTTGAAGAACCTGATTTTGCTCATTTGGAAAGGTTCACAGGCTACCATAACTAAGACAGAAGACCGATTGATTGACCAAGTCATCACAGAATACTATGATGTATTCTTCAATGGATTCAATGGTTTCACCCCACCACAGCGTGAAGATTTGAAACAAAGTCTGTTAGTTGATGACCGTAGTAACAATCGAGGAACTAAGGAAACTGAGAAAGAACGAGATTCCAGAATCCAACTTGAGATTGATTCTATTGAGGCTAGACGCAAGGAACTCAAGGTTGAAACCCTTTCATTAAATACCTTCTATGAATACTCAGTGCAACGAATACCTGATATATGCCACGAGAACAACCTATCAGGCGTTGATATTTCAACGTATCGTTACATGATGAAAGACTTCTATAGAGGCGGTAATCATTATAAGACACTGAATGAAGATATGGACGGGTCATTGTTTGATGAGACATTCATTGTATTTGAGATTGATGCCATTAAGGATGATCCATTGTTATTCCCGATTGTAACGCTCATCATCATGGACGTGTTCCTGCAAAAGATGCGTATCAAGAAGAACCGCAAAGTGCTTGTGATTGAAGAGGCATGGAAAGCCATTGCCAGTCCTCTGATGGCTGAATATATCAAGTATCTCTATAAAACAGCACGTAAGTTTTGGGCATCGGTTGGGGTTGTAACTCAGGAAATCCAAGACATAATTGGTAGTCCTGTAGTAAAGGAAGCCATCATCAACAACTCTGACGTAGTGATGCTACTTGACCAAAGCAAGTTCAAGGAACGTTTTGACAACATCAAGGCTATCCTTGGTTTGACTGATGTAGATTGCAAGAAAATCTTCACAATCAACCGACTTGAGAACAAGTCCGGCAGAAGTTTCTTCCGTGAGGTCTTTATCCGAAGAGGAACTACCAGTGGTGTATTTGGTGTAGAAGAGCCACGCGAATGTTACATGACCTATACAACAGAACGAGCAGAAAAAGAAGCATTGAAACTCTACAAGAAAGAGCTTCATTGTTCCCATCAACAAGCTATAGAAGCCTACTGTAAAGACTGGAATGGCTCAGGAATAGATAAGTCATTGGCTTTTGCACAGAAAGTAAACCAAGAAGGCAAAGTATTGAATATCACATAATGTAGTAACATAGTAAATAAGTATGTTAGCTAAATAGTAATAGAATAAATACGTTAATACGCTAAACTACACAATAGGAAAAGCGTAAAGAAAGAACATAGATAAAATATAAAATAGCAATGCATAGAATCCTACTCATATTGATAGTCCTACTCTCTGGAATACAGCGTATGTCAGCGCAATATTATCGTATCAACCATGATGCGAAAACCATTGCAGCAATGTCTGGAGCCTATGGTTCAGAAGCAACCGCTGAATCATATTACAATGAGCAGGTGAAAGACATTCTGAAACATTATCAGACAGCCGAAGCTGCTATAGCAGGAATTTATGGTTCAAAGTATTTGGATCGAAAAGCACTTACCACATTAGGACTATGGGCATCAGCGGAGGAAAACTACTACTACAAAAGAGTGTATAACATGGTATCGGCTAAGATTATGCCAAAAATTTGGACCGTATCAGGGTTGATGTTACAGAAGCCAGCCAATGCTCTTTATTGGGGCAGCTATCTGATGAAAACTTGTGATGATACCAAGAATCTTTGTATGCAGTTTGAATCAGTTGTAACCAATAGCCGTTTGTCCTTCAAGGATATTGCTTTTTTGGAATTGACTCCTGAAATGGCGGCAATCTTTGATTTGACTAAAACTGGTATGGACTGGAAGCCTTTCATCGACAATCTGAGTAGTATAAGTGGAAACTTTACTAAGGAAAACTTAGTCAGCGATATTGATAAGCTCTACAATACAGGAATTGGCATGGCCGATTCAGGAGCATCAAATGTGGAAAATGAGATTGTTGGAAACAACTCTCTTCATGGCAACATTACAAGTACAGCGAATGCCATCTTAAACATTGCCAAGAATTCATATGGCATGTTCAATAATCTGAAACATGATTTGGGCGGAACTATGATTGGATTGATGGGTGGAAAAGCAGAAGTAAACAAACTCTTCAATTTATCGGATTACAATCTTACATCATGGCTGACTGATTATAACCAGGAGTCTTTAGGTAGATACTATACGCAGCGTTGGTATATCTACCGCAGAGATTCTGGTTCGGATATTTTATGTGATTATATGCCTCCTACAGATGACAAGAGTGTGATTAATGGCTCTCAATGGACTCGTTTTGACACTTCAGATCCTAGTTTTTATCCGAATTCGACTCAAATTGAACAGATTTTGAGAAATTCGGAGAACTATGCCGGCTGGTCAAGAGATAGAGTTTCACAATTAAACCGTTCCAATGATGGCAATTACTATTATATGGATTATTGGCTTAGTGCTTATCTCATAAAAAGAAATGGGAAACAAACCAAGAAATCTTATGCTTATAACATTAAAGTGACCAAAAGTTGGAATCGTACTGAAGAAATCTATGAAGACTACTTCGATTCCTATTCTATGGATCTTAATACATTCACGGCTCAGCTTTATGCTAAGCTATCAGAGTACAATGACAATGAGAATGGATATACCTACTATATAGGTTCTGATAGTAAGAACTACTATCAGGCAACCGATGCAGCCAAGCTTAAAGGTACGGAAAGTGTAATTATCTCGGTAACTTGTTCAGACGGTGTTTCTCTTGGAGAAGGTACAACCCAGTACAAATGTCGTTCGTGTGGCGGTTCATTAAATAACAATACCAAAGAATGCGTGATGCAGACAACATTGTCTGGAGATAATGAACTTGACACCTCTGAATTGGACGAAATGGAGACTGATGCGAAAAAACATATAGTCTTACTTGAAGCACAAATCAATGCGCTTGAAAAAGAAAATTCATTGTTAATCAAACAAATTGCAACTGCTTCAATTGAGGATGCAGCAGCCTTGAGACAAAAGTATAATGCGAACAAGACAAAGATTTCCGAGTTGGAATCGGAATTGGCAATCTACAATAAAAAACTTGAAGAGATATCTCAAGCAAAAGCTGAAGCCAATCAGGACAACTCTATTCAGACAGATGACTACTATCGCATCCCTGCTATCATGCAGGATTGCAAAACAGCCTACAATTTAACTTGGCAAGGAGATGGTTGGTGGGAAGGTTACACATACTACCGTAAAGCAACCATGCCCAACATAAAAGGAATTGTAACCTTCAAAGCTGTAGTAAGTATTGCCAGAAAGCCTAAATACTTTTTGGGTATCAAAATACATAGAGCCATCATTCAGATATCATGGAATCTGACCTCCGAATATACGGATACAGAAGTTGTTGATGTGTTGGAACTCAATCCGGAACAGGATGAAAAGACCAAAGTTCAGCTAGTAAACAATCGGATTTCAGAGATAGCAAGACAATATCCGAAATGTCAAGTTTCAACCGAGTATATCAAGACAGAACCGGCTGGAACAGACGATAGCGAAGATACCTATCATTTGCTTTGGTCATCAGACCGGTTAGAGATTGCACGTGAGATTGACAGCAGATTGACGAAAATCTATTCTGACCTTGTCAGCATGGAGAAAATGCTTCATTATCGATTGAATATAGTGGATGTATGGAATAAAATTGGACCATATATAAATGATGAACAAGGCCGCCGTAAAACCATATTGGAACAATGTCATGACCATTGGATGGAAAAAGCGACAGAAGTTTCCATTCCAAACAGACGTAAAGAAGCTGAAAAGAGAGATAACACACCCGGCAATATGACAGAACCAACGCCTTCGCCTGGTATAAAAAAAGAGGATGTTGAACCATGAAACAGATAACATTCATCCCACTGATTTTACTCCTAGCCCTACCATTGAAAATATGGGCGCAAAGCGACCCTGCAACATTGGAGGCATATATAAATGACCATAAAGAGGTTCGCAGTCTGTTGTTGGCTCGCTCCACTTTGGAATTGAGTAACCAATTGTTACATGACTACAGTAAAACGGCAGCCGTGGAATATAAGGAACTGAACGTTGAACTTGATAAGTACACAAGGGCGTTCGATGTTATTGATGTCCTCTATCAATCACTTCGAACTTCCCTCAATGTGTACAGCACCTATAATAATGTCTCAGACCGTATCTCAGATTATAAAACGATGCTAGATGATTATCACAGCAAGATTCTTAAAAGAGGAAAGGCTGGACTGTCAGATACACTCATTATTGTAGTGAATAAGAAAATGCTTGATCAGGTTTATAAGGAAGGTGTTAATCTCTACAAGTCTGTATCCGATTTGGTACTTTATGCCACAGGCGCAGCTGCTTGTTCCACTTCGGATTTGATGTTGATTATGAGTTCCATCAATCAATCACTTGACGATATAGAATTGAGCCTGAACAGAGCCTATTTCGATACATGGAGATATATCCATCTTAGAATGGGCTATTGGAAAGAATCGGTTTATCGCACTCAAACAAAAGACCAAATATTAAAAAGTGCGTTTGACCGATGGAAAAATTCAAGTTATTATCCATTAAGAAAAGGGAAATGAAGAAATTATTTATACTAATTGGCATATTTGGCGTAGTAAACGCCAATGCACAGAGCGTTAGTTACAGCCATGATGATGCAAAGATGAATCAAGTTACTGTAATGGAAATTGGGACAGGGACACTCACTCCAGACTTCTATTATTGGGCTTTACACAATAGCTATAAGAAAACGGCTACAGCAAAAAACAAGTTGGGGTTCAGAACCACAGCCGGGCTTAACTCCTATCAGCAAGTAGATATTGCGAAGTCACTTGATTCCGCCATGGTTAAGCGAGCAGAGATAGAGGCACTGAATATGGCCGACCGCAAAGGAGGTGCATTAGATATCGCATGGAATGTAGAAGGTGATAAACTCACGGAAAAGCTCAATGATTACAAAAGAAATATAGGACGAATCCTTGGAGCGGGCGGCACACCCGACAACCAGACACGTTGGAATGATTATTATAATATATATAAGTGTGCCATCAAAGCGATGCAGGATGCTTACATGCCAAATTCACAGCGCAAAAAGGAATATCTCCGAATCTATGCTGACATCTGCAGGCAGAACGAGACTTTGGTAAAATACATCGTAAGATTATCGAATGCGAACAAGACAACGAATCTTTTATCCGCATCCTACGAGAAATCAAACAAAACTGCTGCCATAGCAGCATCTGCCATGAACCGATGGAGAGAAGCTGGCTGGAGCACAAGTTCTAATGGTCGATAATAATCAATGATAGGGAAATAATTAAAACAATATACAAAAACATGGAAGAAAGAAAACAAATTCAGATTTTCAATAACCCTGAGTTTGGAGATGTGAGAATCATTCAGGGTGAAGATGGTGAACCAAGATTCTGCTTATTGGATATTTGCAGAGTACTTGATTTGAAGTCTTTTAAAGTCAATCAGCGTTTAAACGATAACATACTTTCAAAGTATGCTGTCTCGGATTCTATTGGAAGGCAGCATGTTGTATCATTTATAGATGAAGATGGATTGTATGATGTAATCTTAGACAGTCGCAAACCTGAAGCTAAGAAGTTTCGTAAGTGGGTAACATCAGAGGTACTTCCTTCAATTCGTAAACATGGTGCATACATGACCGAAGCAACGATTGAGCGTGCCTTAAAGGAACCTGACTTTTTGATTGAGTTGGCAACAAATCTGAAAAAAGAACAACAAGCTCGTGAATTAGCCGAAGCAAAGAATGTGGCAAAGGACGGTATCATACAGGAACAGCAACAAGCTATTAAGCAGATGAAAGTACGTCAGTCATTTGTTGATTATATCATGTCCACACCTTCATGTGTTTGCACTACTCAGATTGCAAAGGAGTATGGATTGTCTGCAAAAAAGCTCAACCAGTTCCTTCACGAAAAGAAGATCCAATACAGTGTCAATGGTCAGTGGATTCCTTATGCAGACTATCAGACGGAAGGTCTTATGAAGAGTGTTCATGTCATTCTGGAGAATAATATGTCACGTGAACATTCCCAATGGACTCAGAAAGGTAGACTATTCCTCTATGAACTCTTAAAACAGTACGGTATTTATCCTCTGATGGAACGAAATGATGCCAGCATGTTAGGCTTTAACTATTAAACGGTAGTCAACCAAAATGTCAATTAAATCTATAGATGAAGATATGGTTAGAAAATTTCTTCTGATTCATAGTAAACAAGAGTTGTATAACTCAGTGAAAATATAAAATGAGCGATTAACAACATTATAAAAACAAATACAATGTATGGCTGATAATATCCTAAGCGACTTTGGTATCAATATCCTTGAAGAAGAGATAGATGATGTCATTTTTCAGACGAACGAGTTTCTCTGTGATGCTACATTCACAGGCCAACAGGGGCCCTTCTGGTGGCTGATTCAAATGTGCATGGCTTTGGCTGCACTTTTTTCATTGATAGTAGCAGGGCAACTGACCTATAAAATGATGGTCAAGCACGAACCGCTTGATGTCATGAAGATGCTCAAGCCACTAATGGTGGCTATCATCATGTGCTGGTGGTATCCTCCTGCGGATACAGGTATGACTAACAGTAACAGTAGTTGGTGTTTTCTAGACTTTCTTTCTTATATACCAAACTGTATAGGTAGTTATACCCATGATTTGTACGAAGCGGAAGCCACTCAGATTAGTGATAAATTTGAAGAAGTCCAAGAGTTAATCTATACTCGTGACACATTATATAACGACTTGCAAGCTAAGGCAGATGTAGCCCATAAAGGTTCTACTGACACTAATTTGGTTGAAGCTACAATGGAACAATCTGGAGTTGAAGAAGTAACTGAAATGGAAACTCAATCAAGCAAGTTATGGTTCACGTCCTTAACAGCTGGAGCAATTATAGGCATAGATAAAATCGTGATGGTTTTGGCCTTGATTGTATATCGTATCGGTTGGTGGGCGACGATATATTGTCAGCAAATCTTACTTGGAATGCTTACGATATTCGGTCCAATTCAATGGGCATTTAGTCTATTACCGAAATGGGAAGGTGCATGGGCAAAATGGTTAACACGTTATCTAACAGTACACTTCTATGGAGCTATGCTCTACTTCGTTGGATTCTATGTGTTATTACTCTTTGATATTGTATTAAGCATTCAAGTTGAGAATCTTACAGCTATTACAGCTTCGGAAAGTACAATGGCAGCCTATCTGCAAAACTCTTTTTTCTCTGCGGGATATCTAATGGCTGCAAGTATCGTAGCGTTGAAATGTCTTAACCTCGTTCCAGATTTGGCATCTTGGATGATTCCTGAAGGAGATACCGCATTTTCAACTCGAAACTTCGGCGAAGGAGTTGCACAGCAAGCAAAGGCAACAGCAACTGGTGCTATAGGCACAATGATGAGATAAATAATTTTTTAACGAATACAAAAGCAATGGTAATCAAAAACCTCGAAAATAAGATTAAACTGGTCACAATAATTTGTGGCTTTTTCCTGCTCGGATGCATTGTTATCAGTGTCTCGTCCATTTGGACAGCCAAGACCATGGTAGAAGATGCGCAGCAAAAGATTTATGTTTTAGACAGCAATGTTCCAATCCTTGTACAGCGTACCACGATGGAGGAAACCCTCGATGTAGAAGCAAAGAGCCATATTGAAATGTTCCATCATTTCTTCTTTACACTGGCTCCTGATGACAAATATATCAAGTATACCATGAACAAAGCCATGTATCTAGTAGATGAAACAGGTTTGGCGCAGTACAATACATTGAAAGAAAAAGGCTTCTACAATAATATCATGGGTACAAGTGCTGTATTCAGCATCTTTTGTGACAGTATTAAGTTCAATGAAGAAAAGATGGAATTTACATATTATGGTCGTCAGAGAATAGAACGTAGAACCAATATTCTAACTCGTGAGTTGGTAACAGCCGGTAAACTAAAACGAGTGCCAAGAACGGACAATAACCCTCATGGACTATTAATCGTGAACTGGAGGACACTGTTAAACAAGGATATTGAACAGAAAACTAAGGCAAACTATTAAACTATGAGCTGGAAGAAACTGATTTTCGGGGAAAAGATTCCTGATAAGGATGCTCCCAAGTATAAGGAAAGATATGAAAAGGAAGTGGAAGCTGGCAGAAAGTTTGCACGTGTAACCCGAATAGACAAAGCGGCTGCAGTAGTGCAACACTTTGCCAACGAGCACAGGAATCTGTTTCTTGCCATCGTGTTCGGAACAGTCATCTGCTGTTTTACATTCAATATCTATCGAATTGCTGTCGTGTGGAATGCCAGTCATCAAAACCAGACTACAGCTACCCAAAAGCAACAAACCACATTGGACAGACTCCATGGCAAGGATAGAAAAATCAAGCAACTTGAAATCAAGTATGAGAAACTGCTGAAAGAAAAGGCAGATAGAGAAAATCAAATGAATACTAACAATAAACCAAACATAGGCAAAAATGAACATCAAGAACATTAATTGGAAACAACCCAAGTATGTGCTTCCTGCCATCCTCTATCCACTATTGTTGGGCTGTGGCTACTTTATCATAGACATCTTTGATACTGATTTGGCCGAGACACCTACCAATATGCAAACCACAGAATATCTTAACCCTAATCTTCCACAAGCACAGATTAATAATGATGGTATCGGAGGTAAGTATGACAATATGCAGAAATCCTTTGGCCGCATACAAGATTTCTCTGCTGTAGAAAACATTGATAGAGATGCCGACCAAGGTCAGACAGAAGATTATGATTCTAAATACACTCAAGAAGACATTGCCCTTTTGGATGCAGACGCAGCCCAAAGGACAGCCGAAATGGAAAACGCCAGCGGGATGCAAGAAAGATTGCGGAAAAGTGCGGAAAAAGGCAAAGAAATGATGATTGACAGCATCGGTGTCAACCTCAGTGAAACAGACCGCTTGGCACGAAACAAACAACGTGAACAAGAAGCTATGAATGAGTTGAACAAGGCATTAGCCGAAGCAAGGCTGAAAGGTCAGAAAGGTTTAGACACCGTAAATGATGCGACAACTCCACCGACAACTCCACCGACAAGCCTAACAGGTAAGATTGAAATCAATGATAAAGCTGTGTCAGCCTTACAAGATGATACCAAGTCCCAGGCGGTGGTAAAAAAAGTCAAAACGACCTCAGACTACTTCAACACCTTAACGGAAAATGAGAAAGAACCTCATTTGATTAAAGCAATCATCGATGAAAACATCAAAGCCGTGGATGGATCACGTGTTCGTCTCCGACTTTTGGACGATGTAGAAATAAATGAAACCATAGTTAAGAAGGGTTCCTATATATATGCCATCATGAGTGGCTTTGGCAGTCAGCGAGTAAAAGGCAACGTCAATAGTCTGATGGTCGGTGATGAATTGGTAAAGGTCAGCCTATCACTCTATGATACGGATGGGTTGGAAGGACTTTATGTCCCTAGCAGTTCTTTCCGTGAGACTTCCAAAGATGTGGCTTCCAGTGCTATGAACGGAACCATGTCTATGAATAACGGTAATGAAAGCAATAATTTCGCCCAATGGGGAATGCAAGCCGTTCAAAATGCCTATACCCGAACAAGCAACGCCATCAGTAAAGCAATCAAGAAGAACAGTGTAAAACTCAAATACGGTTCGTTTGTGTATCTCGTGAACGGTCGTGAGAAAAAAGATAAGTAAAAAGCAAGTAACATAGCAAAACCAACAAAAAATGAACATACGAAAGGTGTTTGCCGCTATTGCGGTATTTGCAGGCTCCATCAACGGAGCGTTTGCTCAGCAGACCTACGAAGAGATGGAACGTCTCACGGTCAACGAACAAGTAACCACAGTTATCACCGCTACAGAGCCTATCCGTTTTGTGGATATTTCAACGGACAAGGTCGCAGGAGACCAACCCATCAATAATACCATTCGATTGAAACCTAAGGAAGGAGCCCATGAAGATGGTAAAATTCTGGCAATTGTAACCATCGTCACCGAACGATATCGCACTCAGTATGCCTTGCTCTACACAACAAGAATACAGGAAGCCGTAACCGACAAAGTCGTTCAGCGAATGGAAATGACGGCATATCATAACCCTGCCGTCAGCCTTTCAACCGAAGACATGTATCGTATTGCCAGAAATATTTGGTCTTCTCCTGCCAAATGGCATGATGTGAAATCAAAGAAGAATCGAATGGAAATGCGTCTGAATAACATTTATGCCGTTGGAGATTATTTCTTCATTGACTATAGCGTGGATAACAAGACCAATATCCGATTTGATATAGATGAAATCAGATTAAAGCTTGCCGATAAAAAAATATCGAAAGCCACCAATAATCAAGTCATTGAGTTGACTCCTGAAATGCAGTTGGAAGAAAGTAAATCGTTCAAGTATGGTTATCGCAACATAATTGTTGTGAAGAAGATGACCTTCCCTAACGATAAGATTCTGACAATTGAGATGAGTGAAAAACAAATATCAGGTCGCACAATCAGTCTGAATATCGATTATGAAGACGTGTTGAGTGCAGATAGTTTTAACCGAGTATTACTGGAGGAAGAATAATGAGAAAATATCTGTTAGCTTTAATTGTTGTCATCACTGTGACAACGAACACTTTTGCTCAAAACAACAATCATGTATCTGTAGGTATTGGCTTGCTCTATCAGAACAGTGCCGACTTGACGTTGAGTTACGAGAATGAAACCAAGTATCATAATGCCTGGGAATACTTTGCCAATGGTTGTATCAAGTGGAAAGAATGCGAATCCTGTGGTCATATATGTCCAGATTCATTCTGGAAAAACTACCGCACATGGGGATTGGGTGCAGCCTACAAGCCCTGTGTAAGCCGTACAAGAAACAGTCATGGCAACCTGCGTATTGGAGCTTCATTAGGATCTGATACGGAAAGCTTCTTAGGGGGTATCCATTTGGGCTATGAACAAAACTATTCACTGAAAGGCGGATGGAAACTCTACTGGCAAGTGAAAAGTGATTGCCTAATCAAAGGCCAAGACCTATTCCGAACAGGTGTGGTTATTGGTGTTAAACTCCCGACAGGAAACTAAAACAGAATAGACAATGATAAGCAAGATAAAAATGATTCCAAAGAAGATGTTATTGATGACAATGACTACTGTATCTCTTGTATTCTCCAGTTGTGATGAGCATAAAGAATTTCCAGATACAGCCATGAAAGTTGGTCATGTAGTATGTACCGATGGAAGTATACGTACTCTATCCGATGCCAAATCAAATAAGAAAGAACCAATTGCCGTAGTGTTCCATGTCAATCAAGATGAAAATATTCAGGGACAAGGTTATGCCGTTTACCTTCATGAGTTATCACCGGTAGAGTTTGCCGACAGTTTGGGAATATCACAAGGTACATCAGCAAGCCTTACAGCTTACGATGGCAACAAAAACACCTTTGCGCTCTATGATGCAAAAGACGTTCATTCGCCACTAGCAATGAGTGTCTTTGATTTATGGCATGACCATCAGAGTGCCTACGTTCCATCAGTGGCACAGATGCGTTTACTGAACGCTATGAAAGTTGCTATTAATTCAGTAATCAGTGAATGTGGTGGTACGCCGATACCTAGTTCTCCTGATGATTGCTGGTATTGGACCAGTACAGAAGTAGAAGAAATGCAGAGTTCAAAAGCTTGGCTCTACTCACTTGAGAGTGGTGCCATGCTGGAAACATCAAAGCTACAAGCTCACAGAGCAAGACCCATCATCACCCTCAATCAGTAAGAAGTAAAAAGAAAGAGCTGTTTGTTTTCGTGTAATTTCATCTGACATTCCAGTTTATCTTTGTTGGTAAAGTCGTTTCGGATATAGGCAGTTCGTATGAGGTAACACCATTTAATGTTTGCCTGAGATTGTCTGTTGCGATAATCATATTCTTGTATATTAATTACACAGTACAAAGTTACCAAGAAGTCATGTTTATTACGTAGAAAACATGACATCTTCCCAAATTAAGGCAAAATTTTAAATTTGGAACAGCAAAATGGAAAGAAACTCGCAAAACTAGAATAGAAAAAATTATAAATAAAGAAGAATGGAAGAAAGTAAAGAATTACAGACAGCTTATAAGATTTTCAGATCACTGATTTATGTATCAGTGGTTCTGGAATTCTTTATGTTTGCTCTCGAACCCCAGATATTAGACTTTTGGAATGGTATAGTTGGTGACATACACGGAAGAATGAAACAATGGTTTATCTATAACGATGGACACTTGGTTTATTGTAAGATAGCCACATTCCTGCTAGTATGCATTACTTGTATTGGCACTAGAAACAAAAAGCAGTTGGAGTTTGATGCCAGACGACAGGTTCTTTATCCTTTTGTTTTCGGTGTGGGTTTACTTATCTTGGCTGTTGTATTCTTCAACTTTAATCATACCGGTAACGAGGAATTCTTATCAACAAGAATCTACACAATACATCTGAATATCATCTTCTATATGCTATTCACCATCATCGGTACAATCCTCATTCATGTCGCTTTGGACAATATCAGCAAGTTCTTGAAAGAAGGCTTGTTGAAAGACCGATTCAACTTGGAGAATGAAAGCTTTGAGCAGTGTGACAAGCTAGTTGAGAATGAATACTCGGTAAATATTCCTATGCGTTACTACTACAAGGGTAAGTTTCGTAAGGGATGGGCAAACATTACCAATCCGTTTCGTGGTTGTTGGGTTGTTGGAACTCCAGGTTCTGGTAAGACATTCTCTATCATTGAACCCTACATCCGTCAGCATTCAGCGAAAGGTTTTGCAATGGTTGTCTATGATTATAAATTCCCTACCTTAGCTAATAAACTGTACTATCACTACAAGACAAATCAAAAGCAAGGAAAGACACCGGAAGGTTGTAAGTTTAACATCATAAACTTCGTAGATGTAGAATACAGCCGACGAGTAAACCCTATTCAGAAGAAGTATATTCAGAACTTGGCAGCAGCTAGTGAAACTGCTGAAACTTTGCTCGAATCTCTACAAAAGGGTAAGAAGGAAGGTGGTGGCGGTAGCGACCAGTTCTTCCAGACATCAGCGGTCAACTTCTTGGCAGCCTGCATCTACTATTTCGTGAACTATGAGCGTGAGCCTTACGATAAGGATGGCAACAAACTCTATGCTGAAAAAGTACAAGACAGAGATACCAAATTCTGGCGACCTACAGGTGTTGTGCGAGACACAGAAGGTGGTGAAATTGTTGAGCCGGCCTATTGGTTGGGCAAATATTCCGATATGCCACACATTCTTTCCTTCTTGAACGAGAGTTATCAAACAATCTTTGAGGTACTTGAGACCGATAATGAAGTCGCTCCATTACTTGGTCCATTTCAGACTGCCTTGAAGAACAAAGCGATGGAACAGTTGGAGGGAATGATTGGTACATTGCGTGTATATACCAGTCGATTAGCAACAAAAGAATCATATTGGGTGTTCCACAAAGACGGTGATGATTTCGACTTGAAAGTGAGTGATCCAAAGAGCCCAAGTTATCTGCTGATTGCTAATGATCCAGAGATGGAAAGCATAATCGGAGCTTTGAATGCTTTGATTTTGAATCGTCTTGTAACTCGTGTAAATACTGGCCAAGGCAAGAATATCCCTGTTAGTATCATTGTGGATGAGTTGCCAACCCTCTATTTCCATAA
The DNA here is from genome assembly GCF_015550595.1 of Parabacteroides goldsteinii. Taxonomy (GTDB): domain Bacteria; phylum Bacteroidota; class Bacteroidia; order Bacteroidales; family Tannerellaceae; genus Parabacteroides; species Parabacteroides leei. The sequence goes on along the minus strand of NZ_JADNBB010000028.1, from coordinate 719 downwards.
GATAGACCGATTGATTGGTACTGCCCGAAGCAACAAAGTATCTGTAGCATTGGGCTTTCAGGAACTCCCTCAGTTGGAAGCCGATTATGGCAAAGTAGGTATGCAGAAGATTATCACAACCGTAGGTAATGTTGTATCAGGCTCTGCTCGAAGTAAAGAAACTCTTGAATGGCTTTCAAATGACATATTTGGGAAAGTTGTTCAACTCAAGAAAGGTGTAACCATCGATAGAGACAAGACAAGCATAAACCTTAATGAAAACATGGATAATCTTGTGCCAGCTTCAAAAATCAGTGATATGGCTACCGGATGGGTCTGTGGCCAAACAGCTCGTGACTTTGTGAAGACCAAGACTGGTATGAGAGACAACATGAACATTCAGGAGGCAGAGGAATTCAAGACAAGCAAGTTTTTCTGCAAAACAGACTTTGACATGGATGAAATCAAGAAAGAGGAACAGGATTACGCTAATTATCCACTCCCTAAATTCTATGTTTTCAAGTCCAAGGAAGAGAAAGAACGTATACTTTACAAGAACTTCTTAACCGTAGGACAAGAGGTCAAAGACATGATAGCAGATGTTCAACGAAAGCGAAAGGGTATTTAAAAAAATAGTGCTAAATCCGATTCAAAAGCGACACCGAGACCGTAATTTGAACTCTGTCCAAAAACAATTTACTTTGCATTATGGATAGAAACAGTCAAGAGTACCAGTTAAT
>NZ_JADNBB010000027.1 GCF_015550595.1 Parabacteroides goldsteinii | reverse complement strand
CCGCCCCTACAAAACCTGTCATTTGGTTTCACATTTTGCTACATCCGATCGCGAAGCCCAATTATTCATTATTAATTATTAATTGAAAAAGGCTTCACCTTTTTCTAATACTCATTACGCTCCTTTTCTTTTATAAACCCGTTGCGATAAGCATACAACAGCTTCTCCAGATCATGTATCTGTCGTTGCAGGTCGGCGCCTTTGTCCGTATCTTTTACCATTTGGCGGTGGGAACTCAGTTCTACTACGATCGTGGTGGAACGGATGTCACGCCCCTCTTTGATTGCCTGATCGGTCGACAGGAACGGTTCGTGCTGTACCAGCTGGAAACCGCGGGAGTGATAGACCAACGTATAGCCGGCAATACCCGTCTCGGGATGATAGGCTTTTGAGAACCCGCCATCGATCACCAACAACTTGCCGTTAGCTTTGATCGGATTCTCCCCCTGAATGGAACGGACAGGCACATGCCCGTTGATGATATGGCGATGTACGCCTGTCACGCCGAACTCATCCAACAGCATATCACAGATCTTTTCTTCTTCACGAAGGGTATAATAAGCACCTTTCTCTTCCTTCTGCACACTCTTGTCGTCGATAAAACAACGTTCGAAGGTCGCCATCTTACTTTTGTCGAACAAGGGAGAATCTTTTCCTCCCCAGAGATACCAGATGTAATCCAGGGCAAAGTCCTTTTCCGGTGAGTCTTCCGAGTCGAAATAGGCCGTACGGATCAACTGATCTACTTTATCGAGCAAGCTCTTTCCTTTATACTCCTGCCCTTCGATACGGATACTTTTCAATGTCCCGTCGGCATTCATCGGAACAGACGCATGAAACAGCAGGTTGGAATTGCATACCTGGTACATGCTGCCGTGCCTGAACAGACAACGCATATGTTTCTTCAATTTCTCGCTGCATTCGAACGAATGTTGAATACGGCGGATCAAGTCTTCCTCCTCGATAGACAAGGCATAGGGATCTTTCGGATTGATGGTCGGCCAGTTCTTATCTTTCAACTCGAACTCTTTCCCATCCAGCGTGATGGTTCCACGTTTCAGGTCGATAAGATGCAATAACAGACGGTCGTCCATCTCAAACTCAGGACGACGGCGAATGATCTCCCCTTCCAATTTGAACTGTATCACCGTTATGGCCTTATTCATCTGCGAAATCAGACGGATCGTCTTTTCATCGAATGTCGAGTCGGACGCATTGGTCTTCGGCATGAACAGGTCGCAGGGATCATCGGCGTAGACATCCATCGCGAAAGTGGCCAAAGGAAGCAGGTTGATGCCATAGCCATCCTCGAGTGTCGCCAGGTTACCGAAGCGCAGGCACATACGGATCACATTGGCAATACTTCCCAGGTTACCGGAGGCCGCTCCCATCCACAATACATCATGATTGCCCCACTGTATATCGAAATGGTGATAGTCGCAAAGCGTATCCATGATGATATGAGCACCCGGGCCACGGTCGTAGATATCGCCGATCACGTGCAACAGGTCGATGGTGAGCCGCTGTATCAGGTTACACATGGCGATAATGAAATCGTTGGCACGTCCGGTGGAAATGATCGTCCGGATGATCTGGTCGACATAGGCCGACTTATTCGGTTCGACCGACGACTCGTGCAACAACTCCTGAATAATATAGGAAAACTCTTTTGGCAAAGCCTTACGGACTTTCGAGCGCGTATATTTCGACGATACATTCCGGCAGACGCGCACCAACTGGTTCAACGTGATCAGATACCAGTCGTCCAGGTCCGGTTCTTTGGTCCTGACCAGCTCCAGTTTCTGTTCGGGATAGTAGATCAACGTGCATAACTCTTTCTTTTCAAAGTCACGCAGGGTGTTGCTGAATATCTCATTCACTTTACGCTTGATCGCACCGGAAGCATTCTTCAGGACATGGTTGAAGGCCTGGTATTCTCCGTGGATATCGGACAGAAAATGCTCCGTTCCCTTGGGAAGATTCAGGATAGCCTCCAAGTTGATGATTTCGGTACTCGCGTCAGCGATAGTAGGGAAACTGCGTGCCAGCAATTGCAGATAACGCAGGTCACCAAACACATATTCGGGTGTTATATCTTTCGTCATAAAATGTATACTGTCTTTTTCCGTGCAAATATAAGCAAATACAGGGAGACAATCCTTCTCAAAAGTATTATTTACGGGAGGTCACCCGATCATATACGAACAACAGGAACGCAGTTCCCACCCCGATAGCCAGTATGACCATTCCCAGACGGGACGGATCATAAAGTTCCCAAAGAAGGTTTGTCAATGCCTGAGGCGTCAGCTCTACCTGCCGGGCAACTTCTTCGAAGTAGGCATTGTTGGATAGTCCCTCGGGAATTTGCAGTCCTTTTTCCTCAGCAAATTTCTGAACGAGCATCACCTTATCCGACATCTGCTGATAGACGACACCGGAGATAAAACCGGCCAGTACATTCCCCAGAAAAACAGGGATGAAAGAGTATCCCATATAAAGTGCTTTCCTATCCGCGGGGGCAATACGTCCGATATATTCCGTGATCTTCGGCGAACCGGCCATCTCCCCCACCGAGAATATGAGGATAGCAACCATCGTAAACAATACATTCTGCGACACGATAGTCAACGACATACCGATCGAACAGACCAGGAAACCCGACATCATCGAACGCAACGGCTGCATCTTCATCACGAGACTCGACACCAATACCTGGAAGGTGATGATATAAAGCGCATCTATATTCGTCACGAACTCTGCATCCATCACACCCGGCCCTGCACTGTAATGTTTACTGATAAATGGGATATAAGTATGAAAGAAGTTATACAACACACTGGTATCCACCCACTGAGAAATAAATACCGGGAGGGTGAAGAAGAGCTGGTTATACATCGTCCAGAAACCGGCAACGATCAACAGGAAGAGGATGAATTTGATATCCTTAAGTATACTTCCCATATTGCGGAAAATAACTTCGAAAGTCTTCAATAATGAGTCGGTACTTCTTTCCCCGTCTTCACGTCCCGGCTCCTTATAGAAAAACAACAGGATGAAATTCAAGGCGATGACTCCGGCGGAGACATAAAAGATAAGATGTGAAGAGCCTTTGAACAATAAGGTAACCATCGGTCCGAAAAAGGCTCCGATATTCACCATCATATAAAAGATCCCGAAGCCGATCGAGGCCGTCTCATTCGTCGTTGTCTTCGATATCGTAGCCGAAATAACCGGTTTGAAAAGAGCCGCTCCTACAGCGAGGTACAGGTACATGATAAAGACCCCGGTAAAGGTCGTGAACATCGGAAGGAGGATAAATGCGGATGTATAGATCAGGAATGCCAGATAGAGCACTTTCTTATATCCGTAGCGGTCGGCAATAGCTCCCGTCAATACAGGCAGGAAGTATAAGATACCGGTTCCTACTCCCATCAGAAGACCTTTCTGGCTTTGTGAGAATTCCAGTCCTCCGACATCCGACGATCCGGTCAGATAGTTGGCAAACAACATAAAGAAGCCGTACCATGCCCAGCGTTCAAATAATTCGATCAGATTGGCCACCCAGAATGTACGTGGGAAGTTAATAAAGACACCCATAGCAGTATTTGTTTATTCAATTAAGTGCCCTAAAGATACAAAAAATGCTTCTACCGCATAATAATCCAGGCTACTGCCCCCTATAATAACACTTCAAGAAAACAAAAAACCGATAGTTACCCGCTAAAAAAGCGGTAACTATCGGTTCACCAACGGACTACTATCCGTTCTTTCTAATCTGTTGTTATCAGCATTCGGCTTATTTAAAAACCTGCTTCATCGGTCTGCCGATCCAGACCTGGGGTTGCTTCAGGTTAAAAATATAAGCAATGGTAGAAGCGACATCAAACTGCATCATGCTTTCCGTGAACTCATATCCTTTCTTTACTCCCTTACCGGAAATAATGAAAGGCGTTTCCATTTCCCGCATGGTCTTTCCGCCATGTCCCTTATTGATACCGCCATGATCTGCCGTCACCACAAAGATCGTTTCATCCAGCATGCCGGCATCGGCTACGGCCTGCACGATCTCACCGATATATCCGTCCAGTTCCTTCAACTTTGCATAATACGCCGGAGTATCATGTCCATCACCATGTCCCACGCCATCAGGCTGCTCAAAGATGATGCCGACAAAAGCCGGACGGGATTCCTTTATATAAGAAACAGCCGCATCCGTACATCCTCGCGGATTACTTTCTGAAGGAGCAATATTCACTTCCTTATTCATAGCCTGCATCTCGGCCAGATACTTCATGCCGTCCCATTCATAAATATACCCCATCTCGGCCTCCGGATTCGCATCCCGGAACAATCCCCACACAGAGGGGAACAAACCGTAATGGCTTATCTCACGCGACGGAAGTTCCGGCTTCTGTGAACCCCACTCCGTAAATCCGTGAATCTCCGGTCCTGCTCCCATAAACATGGATGCCCAGTTAACTGCGCTGGAGGAAGGCAATACACTTCTCTTCTTCAACGTATAAGAACCATCCGCCATCAACCTCTTGACAGTCGGCATTTCCGCCTTTTCCACACTATAAGCGCCCCAGCCGTCGAGACCGATCAACACGACATGTTTGGCTTTCCACTTTGCCGCACTAGCAACATTCACACACAGGAAAGCACAGACAATCAACAAAAAGAATCTACTTTGTTTCATAACCTGATATTATTTTAAAATCCACATTAATTGATTCACTTCATCATTTCCTCCATACTGGCGTGCCACGGCTTCTTCCACATTCTCCTTATTATAAGAATACTCATCTGTCGGGTACATCCAGCGTACCGGAATCTTATCCTTCGCATTGGTATTCAGGCTGGTTGCCGGATTTATCGGCAACTTCGGATAACCGGTTCTGCGATATTCGAAATAAGCATCCCAGGGGTATTGCATAAAGCTCGATATATAACGCTGAGTAATGATCTTCTCGATATCGCCTTCCTTATCTCCGGTCAACTGTATGGAGGGTTGGGCAAGAAAGTCGTTAATAACTCCCTGGGTCATTTTCCGTCCCTGGTGATAGATATTCTCATCCGGAGTATATTTCACGATAAAATCCATACTCGCTTTGATTCCTTGCTTGTAATAGGTTGAAGCATCACCAGTAATCCAACCTCTCACTACCGCTTCCGCCAGGATAAAATTCAGTTGCGAATACCCCAGACGTATCACCGGTTCACCCGGCCGGTAATAATTGTAGCGATCGTTCACACAAGAAAATTCACCTGCAATGTATAAAGGTTTATGAACGGAGAAATCCTCTCTGACGTCAGTACCTACAAACACATCCCAACTGTCTGCTGCCACTCCGGCCTTCAACTGAGCCTCACTCGGTTTTGCATAATAGAATAGGCGATAGTCCTGCTGCTCTTTCATCATGTCGATAAGAAAAGAAGATACCATCGGATTCTTCGAATACATGTTATCGTTGAACGGATATAATTGTCCCGCCTTATCGGAATAGACCATCTGGAAGTTATCGTCGTTCGACTCCATCAAGGCTGATGAACTGACAATACGGGCAAAACGTTCCTTCACTTTCAAGTCGGCATCGTCTGCTTTCTTCGATAACGACATCAATACCTGCAGCTGGAAAGTACTAACGATTTTCCGCCACTTTTCAACATTTCCTCCAACAAAAGGATCGCCCTTAAAATCGTTTGCATTCGAAAAGAAGTCGTATGATTCTTCCAGATCTTCAAGCACCTGGCGCATCACTTCCTTCTGGGTATCATACTTAGGTTTCAGAACGCTTTCTTCTCCCTTTAAAGCATCGCTATAAGGAATATCTCCCAGATCCATGGACGACCAGAACAGCTTATAAGCCTTGACAAACTTCGCCAGTCCCGAATAAGCTGCCAAGTCTTTCTCTTCAGCCAATTCGACCATCTTCTGCATATTTATGATGGTATGGTAGTCACCCAAGCCAGCACGCCCCCAACCATTGAAAATATAACTTTCAGAACCTTCTCCCCAAGCCATATACTTACTGGCCATAGAGTTATAAAGAAAGCCTTTTCCCGTAGAATTCGAAAGCAAACTCTTAATGCCTCCGGTTGCCAGCATCTCGGACGAGACACGGGTCGGTACATCCGGATTTGTGTTTATCTCATCAAAATTACCACAAGATGCCATAAAGATTATAGCAGATAGCAGGCAAGCCGCTAATTTTATATATTTCTTCATTGTCTGATCTTTATTATAAATCCAACTTAATATTGAAACCGAGCAAACGGGTAGAAGGTGCATTCAGATTATCACCTCCGACATCCGGGTCAGCATACTTAAACTCTTTCGTCCAAATCAACAAATTCTGACCAACCAAACCGATAGTCGCGCCTTTCAGCCGAACCTTTTCGCACAATGATTTTGGCATCTGATAAGTAAGCGACAGATCCCTTAACTTGAAAAAAGTTTGCTTGAAGTAGTTCTGAGGTCTTCCGGAATAAGCATTGGCATGATACTCGCGGACATATTGTTCATAAGAGACCTCCACATCATTAGGAGCAAACACACGGTCGTCGAACGTGATGTTCCCATCCGAATCATACTGAACCGTACCGGAAACCACTTTTACACCCTGTCCGATGTAATTCTTTTTCCCATTCACCACTTCATCATAACGCCAATGGTTGTCGCTTTCGATATGGGCTCCCGTATTCCACAAAGACTGATTCGTCCAGGAATAAGCGACACCGCCTACGCGACCGTCAATCGTGAAACTCAACGTAAAATCTTTATAAGAGACTGTATTGACCCATCCCCAGATCCAGTCAGGACCTGAAAAACCATGATGAGTCGAATACTTGCTCAACAACGGATAACCGGCTTCATGGATCATATTGCCGTCTTTGTCATATTCGTAATCGGCATAAGTCACATGATCCGTACGAGCGTCCTCCTTTATCCAAGGTTTCTTAGACGAAAAATCCGGGTCGAGCTTAGCATAATACTGTCTGTCCAGTGCCCAGTTGAATGTAGAATTCCAGGCCCAGTCTTTACTCTTTATGATATCACCGCTTAATTGTATCTCGAAACCTCGTCTTACATATTCTTCTTTAGAGTTTACCTGCGTATTACTAAATCCGGTAGATGCACTAAGTGTTGCGTTCACAATCCGGTTATAGTAATATTTATTATAATAAGCGGCATCCAAAACCAAACGTTTACCAAAGAATGTCAGCATTGTTCCCAATTCATACGACTTGGAAGTACTCGGCTTGACAGATTTACCCCGGATCGTAGAAGGATAAGATGCACTGGTCATGTCATCCCAGGTATTTGTAGAGATGGAGTACGTGTTATTGGTAGCATACACATCGGTATCGGCTTTCGACATAGTCCAGGAACCTCTTACTTTCCAGAAGTCGAAAAAGGACGGCATCGGGATAAACTCGGAAAGGACGACACTACCTGCCACCGACGGATAAAAATACGAACGGGTTTCGGAAGGTAAAGAAGACGACCAGTCGTTACGTCCGGTTACATCCAGAAATAAAGTGCTCTTCCAGGCAACGGATGCTTTGGCAAATAAACTGTTTGTCTGTTTCTTTTTCATGCCGGCAGAGGTTCCGGGAGGATCGACCGAAGCATTCAAAGAATAAAACCCGGGAACCAGCAAACCGTTCTTTGTTGTACTGGTATGCGTGTTATCCTGATAGAAATAGATATTACCTCCGACAAAGCCATCCAAAGAAAAATCCCCGAATTTGTGGTCAGCCATCAACATAAAGTCAGTATTGACGCTATAGCCGTTTGGTGTTTGCAGTTCATAATATCCCTTTTTATCCCATGCGCCATAGGCTCCGATCGGGTTACGCCATTCCTTACGGGTGGAATAAACATCCAGGCCGGATCTTAATGTCGCTTTCAACCAGGGAGTAATTTCATAGCTACCGGAAACAAAACCGTTCACTTTATCGAAATCACTTGAAGCGATGATCTCATTTGCAATATAGTAAGGGTTATTATAATATGTGTCATTATACCAGTTCTGTTCCTGGTCCTTTACACGCCAGTAATTCTTATAATCGCGGATATCCCACTCCGGCCCTGTCCATACCAAAAGATTATAGATATAGCCGAGACCTCCGTATCCGGTACCGGTTCCCTGGGGAGAAAAACGCTTATTGTAAGTAATACTGGCATCCAGGTTGAATCCTTTATAATTCATATTCCCGGCAGCCGTATAAGTAATCTTATTCAACTTAGCATTCGGCCACTGACCTTTATTGTAGACGTGAGTCAGTGATGTACGGAAACTGCCGTACTTTCCTTTTTGTGTGACGCTCACGTTATTGTTGGTTACAAATCCTGTTTCCTGGAAATTCTTCAGGTTGTCTTTACCTTTTGATGTCAACGGCATTTCACGCCATTCATAGGTATAAGGATCATATTGAAGGGCCGTACGGCCTATGTCCAGTTTATCCCCCCAGACAAAGTCAGTCGGATTATATTTACCGCCCTGTCCGCCACTATAGGAAGATTGTACTTCCGGAAACTTCAGATAACCGGCATTGAACATCGTATTGCTGTTTATCGAAATATTCAATCCATCTTCCGAACCTCTTTTAGTTGTCACCATAATAGCTCCGGAAGATCCCCGGGCTCCATAAAGAGCTGAAGCCGTAGCTCCTTTCAAAACGTCTATGGATTCAATATCATCGGAAGCCACATCCTGCAGTTTCATATTGCCATAAGGTATCCCATCTATGACCAGCAATGGGTTCTCTCCACGCAAAGACAAATCCGGAGTCGTATTAAATTCCGTACTGTTCTTCACATTCAGACCGGCAATTTTACCGGTTAAGGCAGTAGCAACATCTACCGTTTTTACGGCCGCCAGACGTTCACCTCCTACTTTCTGGACAGAATACCCCAACGCTTTCTCCTCACGTTTGATACCCAATGCCGTTACAACAACTTCATCCAGCAATTCCGCATCTTCCGATAAAGTCACATTGATCACAGACTGTCTGCCGACAGGTATCTCTTTGCTCTTATAACCGATAAAAGTGACAACCAGTACCGATTTGGAGGGAACACTCAGGGAATAACGACCGTCTATATCCGTAATAGTACCGAGCACCTGCCCTTTCACCACCACGTTCGCACCAGAAATGGGTTCGCCCATATCGTCCTTTACCACACCGGATATCTGTACATTTTTGGATGTATCCGTTTGCCGGGTTGATGTTTCTCTCCCCGTTACTATTACATGTTTTCCTTTGATCTCATATTTGACCGGTTGGTCACTGAAGATAATATTCAATGCTTCTGAAACAGACTTGCCATTCAGGTTGACAGATATCTGTTTATGCAACTGCACATCTTCCGTATCAATGAAAAAAGAATAACCGCTCTGCTTCTTAATGGTTTCTATTGCGTCTTTCACAGTAATATTCCGAACATTCAAGGTTATTTTCTGCTCCTGTGGTAGTGCAGCAAATGACGGCTGGATGTTACCAGCCAAAAGTGCAGTACATAAGCCTGTTATAAATAATGATTTTTTGTGAGCAAATAATGTTGCTCTGATTTTCTCAAAAGGAATGTTTTCCATAATTTTGTATTGTTGTTTTTAATAACAAATTAGTTTAACGACTATCTGAATCGGGAAATGGTACCAACATTTTCCGATTCGCTTTTTATCTACAATCTCAATTTCTTATCTCTATTCTCCTTTCCTCTTTTTTAGTTAATACTGTATTTATTTAGTAGAGCTCTATCACATTATCTGTTTTCCTATACCTGAATTTGCCGCTGCTCGACATGATCATCAGGATATCATCCAGCGAATCGTCATTACGGAAATCACCGTAGAAAGTCAGGTTCTTCTTTTCCTCATTCCTGAATATGAAGGTTACATCAAACGATTTTTCCAATTGTCTGACGATTTCTACCAGTGTCAGTTCATTGAAGAAATGAGCCCCGGTCGTCCAGTTATCCGCCTGTGATGCCGGGACTTTCCGTATCTCCGTTTGTCCGCTTTCTTTATTATAAATAGCCAGCTGTTCAGGTTTCAGGGTCAATGGTTCAGTCTGATTATTCAGGCTCGACAGGTTTATCGAACCTTCCGCCAGGATAACCTCGATATTTTCCTCATCGCCATAGGCTTTCACATTGAAACGGGTTCCTAAAACTTTCACGTCTATATCGCTGGTATGCACAATAAAAGGCAACTTCTTGTTATGGGTCACTTCAAAATAGCCTTCTCCTTCCAACTGAACATTCCTGTCCTTATGAGAAAAAGCGGAGTTATAACTCAGTTTACTTCCGGCATTCAACCAAACAACCGTCCCGTCTTCCAGCACGATACGGCTACGTGATCCCATCGGCACTTCCACTGTCTGCATGGCATAAAGAGCGGAATGATCCAAAGGTAGATTACCCAGGTAATAACCTGTTCCCAGCAACAGCATACCGGCAAAAACCGCCGCAGCAATCCTGATAAAACGCAATGAGAATCTTTGCCCTTTTTGAGGAGCCGATATTCTTCCCCGGAAATGTTGAAATGCCCGTTCGCTTTCTTCTTTGTTGCCAGCGGCAGCATTAATTGCCAGCCAGACTTCAGTCATTTCATAGAAATATTGTTTATGAGCGGTATCGGCTGCCACCCATTTCTCCAGTTCTACGCGTTGTTCCTTATCCAACTCATTATTCAAATAAGCTGCGATCTGTTCATCCGGGTAATATGTATTCTCTGTATTATTCATTTTTATGTTGTTATAAGGTAGACAAGAAAAGTAAGGAAATGGGGTAGTGAAAATGTTTACTTTTTTCAAAATAATTTCATCAGACAAGCTAAAAGCACTAACTGATAATCCTTTAAGCGATCCCGTAAAATAGATAAAGCTTGTTTAATGTGGTATTTAACGGTATTGACGGATATGCCCAGACGATTGGCGATTTCCTCATGTTTAAGCTCTTCCAACCGGCTGAGAATAAACACCTGACGTGTCTCTTTAGGAAGTCGGTTTATTTCTTCATGGACTTTCTCCGTCATTTCTTTTTCCAGCAAGCGTCCCAGCGGATATTCGTCGGACAGAAACAACAATGGAGAAGTGATGTCGATACCGTTGAGGCTGACCTCTTTTTCCACATAATTCTTCTGTAAGTAGTTCAATGAAAAGTTACGGACCATACGTATCAGATACGCATTCAGGGAAATTTGTATATCCAGTGTCTTACGGGTTTCCCAAAGGTGGAAAAAGACATCTGAGACAATCGTTTCCGCCAGAAAATCATCTTGCAGATATTGCCGGGAAATACAGAAAAGACGATGATAGTAATTATCATAAAGACTGCGAAAAGCATTCTCATCGCCTTCCTTTACTCCTTTTATTATTTGTTTTTCATAATATTCCACGTGTATCTCTCAATAAGGACAGGCAAATTTAATCAAAAACATTTTATTTCCTATGTTGCTATACAAACCATTTATACACGAAACCCCGGGAGACGAATCTTCCGGGGCTTGTTTTTGTCTGTTGTTGCTCTTCACAGAGATCGAACAGAAGAACTTTATTTCATTACTTTAGTATTAATATCTACCGCTCGTTCGCCTGTCGCAGGGTAATTGGGGTAAGGGCGGTTCGCGAACCGCCCCTACGACACGCGGTAAACAATTTAGAATTATTTTGATTATAAATTACTTCTTATTTTACGATTGCTTTTACAGCGGCTTCGCCTTCAACAGCAACTACAACTACACCGGCAGGAGCAGCGATTGTAGCTTCAGAAGAAGTAACGACTGTGTTAGCAATTGTCTGACCAAGTACGTTAGTGATTACTACGTTCTTGCCTTCAGCACCCTTCACTGTTACAGAACCGTTACCAGCGATAACAGATACTTCAGAAGCTACGATTTCATCGTTGGCTGTCGGAGCATTTTCTTCGCCTGTCAGTTCTTCCAGGTCAAATACCCATGCTTCAGAGGCCTTCGGAGTTACAACAGGGATACCATTGTGATATTTGATGTATCCTCTCTTGTATTGTTCAGCATCAAAATCACCATCATTGTCCAAACCATAGTTATATACAGTTTCGATTGTGAATGCGTCACGTTCTGCATCTACATAACGGAATGCAAATGTGCAAACCTTATCGTAGTCAGGACGATTAGCAGCTAAGTCGATTGTGTCGTTCGTTGAAGCAATTACCAAAGTATCACCAATGTGTCTAGCCTGCACGAAACCTAAACGATAGTAAGGAGCATTTTCCTCATACATTTCATAAGTAAACTTATTCTTCAATGTATTTTCGCAAGCTTTAGCAGAGTCTACCAAGTTAACCAGATAACGACCATCGATGAATCCGCGAGTTGCTTCTGCATGAGCACAATCTTCTTCTCCACAAATCGGGCAATATTTACCAGCCGGTACAATCTTAGCATCTACAGCCAACATATACTGAGGACGATAAGTATTTGCATGGAATGCTGTATCAGCCAACAGAGCCGGTTGCATATATGCAAATTTAGGATCGTGGATATTTTCCATTCCTAAGAAACCTTCCAACACTTCATCTTTTGTTTCCAACAGTTTACCTTGTTCGTACAATACGTAACTGTTGTCATCGTTGCGGAAGATCTTGATAGTATCCAATGCACCATTATCAGAGAAGTCTGAACGATATTGCAATGCGTCAGCATCTTTAACAATGAACAGGTCATTCTGTACCAATGCGTAAACATCTTTTGTCTTTACTAATTCAGATACATTAAATGCACTCAACAACTTTTCTGCCTTATTACAGAATGCTGCATCATTTACATAGTGATATTTGTCTTCAGCTTCTTTTCCAAAGGCATCAGTAGCAAAGAACACAATGTTATAAGTATCAGCTTTCTTATTCTTGATTAAGAACTCAGGAGCTGCTGTCAAGTTGTTATTCTTTTCAGCATCTTTTTCTGTAGCCAATACATAACGTTCTTCTTTTGCATCATAATACAAAGTTTTGCCGGAAACAGCTTCAGTGATTACATACTGAGTAAAGCTTACAACATCAGTTTTTGCTTCTTTCACTTTATTAGCTTTGTCTTTCCAAGCTGTATAAGTGTTACGAATCTGAACTGCCTGATGTTTATTATCCAAGTCCTTCGGTGTCAAACGGAATTCTACAGCCTCATCTTCATCAGCTGTAAATTTCAATACACCTGCTGCGTTCTTAGACAAATAAATAGTATCTTTCGTAGCGTCTACCGGAGCACCGATGAAGAATGCTTTTTGTTTCAACTGGTCGTTTGTATAACCATGTAAGTAACCTTCTTCAGATTCACCCGGAGTACCTACTGCTGTAATTGTCCAAGTGTCATCGCCACTAGTATAAACACCGTCTTTGCCTGTCAAACGCAGACCCGGATAAACAAGAGTTTTACCTGATTCACGGTTAACGAACACTTCAGCTTCGTCATTCCATAACCATTGTCCTTCAGGATAACCAGTTGCAACCTGTGACGGAGCTACGAAATCTGCGCTACAATCGGGAGAAGCAATCTTGTCATTCTTGTAAATTTCCCAAAGCTGACCAATAAAGATATCGTTATCTACAGAATTTCCTTTACCGAATTTTACATATGTGTTATCAGCATTGGTTGAACCGTCAGCAGTGTAGTCTGCTAAACCATTGTTAGTATCAGCACTTGTTGTTACATAATAAACACCGTCTACACCAGATACAACCAACTCGTAATTGTTACCATCAGCATCAACAGCAACCACTTCCAATGGTTCACCCTTCACTGTAGCAGGCTTAGTGATAGTAAATTCATCAGCCAAAATATTTGTAGCTGCACTATATTCCTTTTCATTCAAAACTGCAAATTTATAACCTGCTTCTTTCAATGAGTTCGTAATGTTACCCCACTTATTTTTTAGCAGGACAATACGTTTTTTACTATTCAGTTGATACAATTCAACATTACCATCATCATCTTTGTCTTCAGCGAATAAGGCTTCAACAAATACATTTCCCTTGGCATCGTAAGAAACCGGAGCTTTATCATCGATAGCACCGTTGCTTTTCAGAGGTTGATAACAGATATCCAAATCGAAGCTGTTACCATTCCAAGCGTTCAACTGAGCAACAGTTTGTTTCTGTGGTTTTACAGCCTGCAAATTATAACGCCAAAAATTCCCCTCATCAGCAGTTCCTAATTCACCGGGTCCTTTGTAATATTTACGCTCCTTTGTTGCAAATTGTAAAGCGCCCCGATTATTAGTAAACACATCATAAGTAACATCTTTACCACCCTCTTGTACTGTAACAGACAAAGGTTTATTTGTAGCAGCATTGATCAACTTATAACCTAATACGTTATCTACGCCATTTACTTTTTCAGTAACTTTTTCAACACGCCACCAAGTAGTCTCATTTTTTTCCACAGAGCAACCTGTAGGTGCATCCACATCCAAAACTGCGGAAGTCGTACCAGAAATAGGCTCACCTGTTCCTACATTAGGAGAAGTACTAGCTCTACCATCAACAAACACATAGTAGTACTGATTCTTATTCGCATCTACAGCAACCTGCTCTAGGTTTTCTGCAAACGAAGGCGTAATCATACCACCAGCCAGTAACACACTGGCCACAAGAGTAGAAAACTTTTTGTTCATAATCAATAAATTTAATATTAATAATAGTGTTATAAAAGTCCTATTTTGAGGGCTGTTTAAATCTGTTAAAACAGTAAATGACTAGTTTAAACGACCCTTTTTTCTAGTCATTTTTTCGGACCTTTCCAGCTTCGTACTGCAAAGAGGGGATTTTAGTACCGGTTTTGCTATATGGTTGATAAGAAAGGAGATGTATTTGGAAAAAAAAATTGCGAAATAATTGCGGGATAAAAATATTGCCGTACCTTTGTGACTAGAAAAAAGGGTCGTTTTTTTTAGCCACTGCTTTTCAACACTTTCACATTGAAATACAATGCACACACAGACATTGTTAACAAAATATAAATACACTTTCAAACTACTCTGTACCCCGACATCATTGTCAGTATTTCCTATACAGACCGGGGGATGATCTGATTTATCAGGCTCCTTCCTACCGTTACGTTACAATTGTTACAATTAATAAAACGTAATGTCTATATAGATAAAAATACTATTATATTATTATATATAATAATATAATAGTATTTTTATAAACGAGTTCACAAAAAACACTACACAAAAATAATTGTAACAATTGTAACGTAACGCCTCGTATTCGTTGTAAGGCAACTGCAAAATTGAAAAAACATAGTTTTCTCTCCCGCAAAACATTGTTTTTCTGTTTGAAAAACACAGCTTAGGAGTTTCCCAATGCAATCACTACGGATTTTCGCATACCTTCCATTTTAACATATTAACCCCGCCGTCTTTTAAATAGTTTCGGATTTTATCCCTATCTTCGCCTTCAAATAGTACAAAAGCCATGAGAAAACTGATCATACTTTTCGTCTTCCTGAACGCCCTGTCTTATGCCTTCCCTATCTATTTCAAACATATCGGGACAAAAGAAGGGCTCTCGCAACTGTCGGTCATGTCGATTTACCAGGATGAACTGGGGCGGATGTGGTTCGGTACGGAAGAAGGGTTAAGCGTTTTCGACGGCGTTCATGTGACCGCATACAAGCCGACACTGGGCAATAAGAACGAGAATGAATTTCCGGTAGGGAACAGCATCGATTTTATAACCGGAGATCTTCAGGGGAATATTTATTTCAATTCGGACAACTCACTGGTACAATATAATCTTCATACCCAACAGTTCTCCTGCCTCAAGAGCTCGAGAGTCAATGCAGTGGCTTTCAGAGACGGACAGCTTTGGGTAGGCGTTGGCGACTCTATCTTCATACGGGATAACGATACCGGAGAGCTTCGATTCCGTTTCCAACTCGAATATACGTATCAACACGCCACCTGCATCACGGTCGACAGCCAGAAACGGTGCTGGATCGGGACTAACAGCGGATTATATATGCAGCAAGGAGACACGTTTCCCACCTGTATCATTCCGAACGAAGATATCTACACCCTTTTTGAAGATTCCCACGCAAATCTCTGGATCTCGGCTCGTATGAACGGGCTTTATAAAAGAGAGCCGTCGGGGCATTTCAAACGGTACCGCTATGACCCGCAGAAACCGGATAATATATCCAGCAACCAGGTGAGAGGCATCGTGGAAGATAATTTCGGGAACCTGTGGATCGGGACGTTCACCGGGCTTAATAAGTATAACCCGTATGACGACAGTTTCCAGGTCTATACCCACGACCTTCTTCCCGGCAGCCTGATGCATTCGTCTGTATTCCCGGTCTATAAAGATCATCAGGGAAGCATCTGGCTGGGAACTTACTATGGAGGTGTGCATTATTTCAATCCGGAAATGGATTTGTTTACCGTTTACACGGCCGATAGTTCAAGAAAGGATTGCCTCAGTTTTCCCTTTGTCGGACATATGATAGAAGATAAAGACAGTAATATCTGGATTTGTACAGAAGGCGGCGGCCTCAACCTCTTTGACAGGAAAACAAAGACCTTCACCTACTTCATGGCCGATCCCAACAAGAACTCCATCGCCCATAACAACCTGAAAGATATTGCTTACAGCCAAAAGCACAACAAGCTTTATATCGGGACGCATACCGGGGGATTATCCATCTTCGACCTTTCAAAAAAACGCTTCCGTAATCCTTATTTTGAAGATCCGGCATATGCGGTAAAGGCAGGCGACAGGATCAACCAGATGCGTATCTGGAAAGACAAGTACCTGGTATTCATGACCCAATGGGGCAATGCGATGATGGATCTCGACACCGAGCATATCAGCCCGATATTCCCCAGCGGGAAGACATATGGAAATCATTGTTTCCTGATCGACTCGCACGATTATATCTGGATCACTACCGGATACACCCTCTACAGGATTAAAATGAATGACGAACAAGACCTGCGTATGTTCCGTTGTGGCGAAAACGGACTCGGCAAACAGCTGATCTCTACTATTTATGAAGACAAGAAAGGACGTATTTTCTTCGGGACACTGGGGGCGGGTCTGTATGAGTTTGATGAAAAGAACAATTCGTTCAAAGGGTATACGACAAACAACAGCCTGATATTAAGCGACTATTGTTATAACATCAAAGAGTCGACACAAGGTTATCTGATCATATCCGGCGACAAAGGGCTCTCTTTCTTCGATCCCGGGCAGGAACAATTCAAGGTTGTGGAACAAGGGACTGCCCTTCCGGTATCGGGCATCAATAAAGGTTGCGGACTGTTGGTTTGCCAAAACGGCGAGATATTTGTCGGCGGCATAGACGGGGTGACAACATTCTTCGAACAGGATCTGTTTCGTCCGGCCAAAGACTACCAGCTGTATTTCTCTGATTTATATATCAACAACGAAGCGGTACAGCCCAACGACCGGACACATATATTGTCGGACGCACTGCCTTATATCCATGAAATAGACCTGAGACACAATCAGAATAACCTGATCGTCACCTTCAATTCAAACAACTACATCAATACGCTGAAAGAAACAGCCTACGAATATATGCTGGAAGGTTTCGACGATAAATGGATCAGCAACAATGACAACAGCATCCAATACACCAATCTCAGCCCGGGGAAATATACATTGATCGTACGCGAGAAGCAATACGATCCCAAGGTTGAACCGCAAACGATCCGCATGGGAATCGTTATCCATTCGCCGTTCTACGCGACTCCGCTCTTCTACCTCTTGTATGTGTTGGTGGGGGGCGGACTTATCTACGGTTTCTTCCGCTTCAAACAGTCGCAATTGCTGCTCCGGACATCGCTGGAGTTCGAACGCAAGGAAAAAGACAGGATCGAAGAATTGAACCAGGCGAAACTGCAATTCTTCTCCAATATCTCGCATGAGTTCCGGACGCCGCTCACACTGATCATATCCCAGATCGAACTATTGTTGCAAAGTAGTTCGCTGGCGCCTTCCACTTATAACAAACTGTTGAAAATATACAGAAACACCCATAACATGCGGACATTGATCAGCGAACTGCTTGATTTCCGTAAACTGGAACAGGGACATGTGAAGCTGAATGTATACGAACAGAACATCATCCCGTTCCTGAAAGAGATCTATCTCTCTTTTTACGAATATGCCTCCGGCCGTTCAGTGACTTATAGCTTCACAACCCAGGAGGAAAGTATCTTGTGCTGGTTCGATCCGAAACAGATGCAAAAGGTTTTTTACAACCTGCTGTCGAATGCGTTCAAATACTCCAAACCGGGGGCTGCGATCGAAATGGTAGTAGAGGATAACGAACAGGCTATCATCATCAAAATTATCGACAACGGTATCGGTATCGGCAAAGAGGATATCGACAAAATATTCGACCGCTTTTATCAGGCCGGCAGCAATGCGTCCGGTCTGACACAGCCCAGTACGGGGATCGGCTTGTCGCTAACCAAAAGTATCGTAGAACTGCATCACGGTAAGATACAGGTGGAAAGCACGCCGGGCTACGGAAGTATATTCATCGTTCATTTACCCAAAGGACGGGCGCATTTCAAAGAAGATGAATGTAAGTTTGTCGAACCCGAAAATGAAGGGATGCGGAACGAAATACTTCCGGAAACCATCATAAAAGAACTTCCCGAAGAAACATCCGAATTATCACTTATAGAAACAGGTGCAACCTATACCGTTTTATTGGTGGACGATAATGAAGAATTGCTCCAGATACTGAACTCTCTCTTCTCGCCGGCCTACCACGTCCTATTGGCCAGCAACGGCAAAGAGGGATTGGAAAAGGCCCGGAGCGAAAGGCCGGATATTATCGTGAGCGATATCATGATGCCGGAAATGTCGGGTACGGAGATGTGCCTGAAAATCAAAAACGATTTCGATATCTGCCATATACCGGTGATCCTGCTTACGGCACTCGGTTCTGCGGAACAGAGCATCGAAGGTCTGCAACGTGGTGCGGACGATTATATCAGTAAACCGTTCAATGCCCGGGTACTGCTTGCCCGCTGCAACAATCTGGTGCGCAACCGCATTATCCTGCAAAAGAAATTCAACGAACAAAGGGACTTCGACACACAGTCGCTCGCCAGCAACCCGATCGACCAGAAATTTATGGATGCAGTCAACAAGATCATTGAAGAAAACATGGATAATATGGAGTTCGATATGAATACGCTGGCTAAAGAACTGGGACTGAGCCGCAGCTCGCTGTATGCTAAGTTTAAGGCCCTTACGGGCATGACCCCGAACGATTTTGTTCTCAGTTGCAAACTGAAACGGGCGGCAACCTTGCTAATCACCCGGCCGGACCTGCAAATCGCAGAGATCTCCGACCTGTTAGGCTTCGGCTCTCCCCGTTATTTCACCCGTTGCTTCAAAGCCCAGTTCGATACGACACCGGCGGAATACAAGAAGCGGCAGGCATCCAATAACGGATAGGCACCGAAAAAAAATGGACAGGCATTGCTTTAACGACGAATGCCTGTCCAATCCATATTAAATGCGAATCTGTTTATTTTGCTTCTATATCCTGTTTACGTTTAAGGGCTTCCATGAAATAGTAGTCGGCATAGTTCAAGGGGACATCTATTTCCGAGTTGTGAGGAATACTACCCACCGAGTGCATCAACAGGAAGTTACCGTTTGCGCCTAAGGCCGCACGGTAAGCCGGAGAGGCCAGCGAGGTCATTATACCGTCGGCATAGGCTTTATAATCTGCTGCGTTTTCCACATCCATCGTGCTGATCTCGTATAATGCAGAAGCAATACAGGAAGCAGAAGATACATCGCGGGGTTCGTTCGGTATATTCGGGGCATCCATATCCCAGTAAGGAATAAAGTCGGCCGGCATGGCTTTATGATTCTTCATGAAGTTGAATGTCTTTAGTGCCTGATCCAGATATTTGCGATCGCCTGTCTCCCGGTAGCAAACGACATAACCATAGATAGCCCAGGCTTGTCCGCGGCTCCACGCAGATTCGTGCGCATATCCCTGTGCGGTATGGCGGTGACGTACGGAACCGTCTTTGAGACTGTAATCGATTACATGGTAGCAACTGCCATCCGGACGGAAATGCTCCTGCAAAGTACGGTCGGCATGTGCAATAGCGATTTTATAGAAAGAAGAGTCGCCGGATAAACGGGTCGCTTCGAACATCAGTTCCAGATTCATCATATTGTCAATAATCACCGGACATTCCCAACCACGTTCCGACTGCCATCCGCGATCCACGTTCCACGACTGGATCACCTGGGGAGCTTCACGAAAACGGGTGGACAACGATTTGGCAGCCTGTACCATCACGTCTTTATAAGACGGATCGGCTGTCAGGCGCAGGCCGTTACCGAAACTGCAATTGATGATAAAGCCGATATCATGATGCCAGGTCAGGTTCTTGGCTTCTTCTATGGCCAATGTATATTTCCGGGCCAATGGAAGCAGAGCCGTATCTCCGCTCAGTTCATACAGATACCAGACGGAACCGGGGAAAAAGCCGCTGCGCCAGTCACCGTAGCCACAGTAATAGACGGAACTGTCGGCTTTCAGTGTCACCGGATTAAGGCATTCACCGCTTGCTTCGATTACTGCTATTTCATTACCGATCTGAGCACGGGCAAAATCGACATTCTCGTCGACAAAGCTTTTTTCTACTGTTTTAGGTGCTCCCCCACAAGAGACCAGAAATGCGGAGAAAGCCAGGGCAATCCAATTTTTCATTCTTTCTTTATTTATTGTTTTGTTTGATTGTGTACACATATGTTCCGGAGAGGGCTTTCTTCTTTGCTGTCAAAGAAAGGCGGTATATCTCTTTTCCCCACACATTGGATAAACGCGGATCATCCAGCGTAATGGTCTCGAGGGAAGGGGTAAAACTGTTTTTGTCGTATTGCAGGTTTACCTTTTCGCCATTCACTTCGATAGCGACCACACCGGGTGTGGCGATATCCACTTTACCCCAGGTCAGGAAGTTGACACGATTGAAGTCTTTTAACTCATTCAAAGTAAATGTGTCTTTGATCTTCAATTCTCCTTTGCCCAGTGTATAGGAACGAAGCCATTTATTGACTCCGGCTTCTTCGGGATAAGCTGTAGCGATATTGGCCGAGAACGTACTGCTTTTCGGATTGAAAGAAACGTCCGTCGCTTTATATTTTGCTCCGAATGATTGGGGAACACCATTTATCATCGGTAAGTTATGATAGTTGCTTTGCATGGTCCAGATCGTATATCGCTCGCTGCTGAACGTCTGGCGGGTATAAGTTCCTACGCCGGCATCGATAAAGACCGGAGTCGTATGCAGGTAGAGGGAGAAAGTTCCGGCATCGTTGTGGTTATGACTTTCATTGTTATAACCTCCCTTAGCTGCGAAGAAAAGGCCGGATTTGTTTGTCATGTAGCAGAACTCTGTTTCCGGATACCAGGTATAAGCGGGCGATTCGTAGACAGGTTTCACCTGTTCCATATCTTTGGCATAGAGAATGCTTTGCAATGTGCGGAATATATCCCGTCCGGAAGAAGGGGCTTTCTGCTTCGACAGGCTGTTGAGATAAGCGGCATACTGCATCATCACATCGCTGCTCACCGCTTTTCCATAGCGGAAGATGATCGGAGCGTCTCCTCCCCCTTTGGCGGAAGCATCGGCAAAGTTCACGACCCAGCCGTTCCCTACGTATGAACGGGCAATGTATTCTCCCATGTTCCTGATCATCGGTTGGTCGAACAAACTGATCTTCCCACCTGTTCCGTCATATAATAATTGTAGATAGTCATACATCTTTCCGGCAGCATGCCCCCAATAGGAAGGGCCTTCTTCGCAAGCCCCGTCGGAATGGGTATAGTTGATGAATTTATCGACAGAAACCATCGTACGGTAAACGGCTTTTGCCAACGTTTTTTTATCATTTTCCAATAACAGGAAAGATTGCAGGGCATTTGAATTACACCACGGATTCCAGTTGTTTACCAAAGTTCCCGGTTTATAGTTGAAAGCCATCCACCAGAAGCGGTCTTCTTTCATATAGGTATCGAGGATACGTTCCTGCAACTCATGGCGCAGGCGTTCGGAGATAACCGGGTTTACTTTGTCGAATTCGGAATGGAAGAAGTAGTAAGTCCATGAAAGCAACGATCCCATGTCACCGGCAGTAAGATCGATCACGTGTTCTTTATAATCCGGCAAGGAACGTGTGGAGTGTTGCGCACTCAGGTGAGCGGACAATACCCAGGAAGTCATTTCACAGGATTGGTAAACGCCATTGATAAGCTGGTCGATAAAACGGCCTTTTCCTTCGGCCAGTTCTGCCATCAACAGATCGGCAAGGGCGGTATTATTACTACCGAAAGGATCTTCCATGATCCGGCGGTTGCCACTACGCTCATATTCTATATAATCAGTTGCTTTTACGACTTTCCACTCGTAGTCAAGTTGTTTCTCTCCCCGTTTGATATACTCGTTTTTGTAATCACCCAGAAACTGATCCCAACCGGCACGGTCGGTATAAAGTGGGTAAGGCACCCATTCCTGATTGAGGATCAATACAGATTCAAGTTTTTC
The DNA here is from genome assembly GCF_015550595.1 of Parabacteroides goldsteinii. Classification (GTDB taxonomy): domain Bacteria; phylum Bacteroidota; class Bacteroidia; order Bacteroidales; family Tannerellaceae; genus Parabacteroides; species Parabacteroides leei. Next base: position 50,103 of record NZ_JADNBB010000027.1, on the reverse strand, counting down.
CACATTGGCAGCTTGTTGCAGCAAATCCCGTTCAATATACGCATAGACAGGAGCTGTTAACATTAGCAATAGACATAACAAAGTTACATTTTTACATACATTCATAAGTCATATTTGTTTCATGGTAATACACAAAAGTAGAAAGAAAGTCTATAAATGACAGGATTATTTATCCAATTCATGTGCCCCTATTGTCCAGAAATGAAGTTTTAACGGGTTTTTCTCATAGTCGTAGTTCGTATAGAACTAATGTCAAAACGATGCAAATATAAACGTTAATTATATTAACGGATGTATAATTTTATCCATTAATTATGCACTAATTGTCCAGCATTTATGCGTTAAGAACAATACCAACCTGGTTGTTAGCCCATTGCGATCATGCAGTAAGATGTGAATTTAAATACTTTAAACATATTGTTCATTCAGAATCCTATCCGGAAAAAAATATTTATCAGCCATCATTGTTACTTAAATCAGCTTCTTTACTCGAAAAAACGGACTTTCCTTCATGTTATTCTTTCATTTATCCTACCGTTAAGTTACTCATTTAGATAATATAACCTATCCACTACAGAGAATCATCAAAGACTATTTAAAATTCATGCTTTTCCCTGCCAACAAACCATATACACCATAGTTCTATACGAACTATGCTTCTACTAAATATTTATGTAGACATACGGAATATGGAAAATACAAAATGACAATTACAAATGAGAAAACTATTATCTAATTATTAACTAAATCTGGTGTTATTATGACTAAAGATTTTACTCACTTTCACGTATCGAAGGCGCTGTTTCTGGGAACAACCATGTTCCTTACATCCGTAAGCGAGATGTCGGCGAATCCTTCTGTTGAATTATTGAGGCCCACAGGACCTAGTGCAGCAGTGACATCGCCACAGCAGGCGAAGCAAACCATCAAGGGAGTGGTACAGGACGCATTCGGCCCGATTGCCGGAGCAAATGTTATCGAAAAGGGGACTACCAATGGTACAATTACCGATATGGACGGTAATTTCACTCTGGATGTAGCACCCAACTCTATTTTGGTTATTACATTTATCGGATATAAAGAACAACAGGTTCCGGTAAATAACCAAAAAACCTTTAACATCAAACTCACCGAAGACTCACAGGCATTGGATGAAGTGGTTGTGGTTGGTTACGGTACGCAGAAGAAAGTGAACATGTCCGGTTCCGTGACTTCGGTAAATGTCAGTGAAATGGCCGAGAGTCGTCCGTTGACCAACATTTCTACCGCATTAGCCGGTACTGCACCCGGTGTACAGATCACATCCAGCAACAACCTACCCTCCAACAACGGCGATGCGGATATCAAGGTACGCGGCCAGGGTACATTGAACAACTCTTCGCCACTGGTTATCATCGACGGGGTGGAAGGAACGCTGAACAGCGTAAGCCCGCAGGATGTGGAAACAGTCAGCGTACTGAAAGATGCCGCTTCTTCAGCCATCTACGGTTCACGTGCTGCCAACGGTGTCATTCTGATCACGACAAAACAAGGTAAATCCGGCAAAATGAAACTGGATTATACCGGTTACGTATCATTCCAGACACTGGACCAGCCGTATGAAGTCGTTTCCGATTACGCCAATTACATGGAATACCTGAATGAAGGAATGGCAAACAGCAACAAGCCCAAACCATTCTCCGAGAACGTGATCAATCTCTGGCGTGAAAAGTCCAAAGACCCGAACGGATTGAACGAATACGGAATGCCGAATTATCTGGCATATCCGAACAACAGCATTTTCGATGTGTATGAAACTGGAGTTTCCCACCAGCACAATATCTCCGCATCCGGAGGCTCGGATAAGATCACCTATTACACTTCTTTCAACTATCTGAACAACCCGGGCATCCTGGAAAACTGCGGATTCGAGCGTTTCAGCCTGCGCGCCAATGTCGACTCACAGGTAAAAGACTGGTTGAAGATCGGGGTAAACCTGAGCGGATACACCTCCAACACAACGCCGGTCAGCGACAATATCGACGATATCTATACCTACGGTCTGACAGGCGGTAACCCGGGTATCGCCTATCTGGACGATCAAAACCGCCTGGGTATCAATGCGAATGCGGAAGATGATCCTCAGAATGCAACAAACAACCCGTATAACCGTCTGAGAAATGTTTCCGGTAATATCCAGGTCAACACGTTAAAGACCCGTCTGTATGCTGTCCTGACTCCCCTAAAAGGATTGACTATACAAGGATCATACACGTATGACTACTATGATAAGTTCAAAGAGAGCAAACCTAATTTCGTTCCGATGTACAACTTCCAAACCAACACCCTGTATACCGACGGTGTAGGCCAGACCAGTATCTCGAATTATAACGAAAAGACATTCAGGAATTTTATGGACGCGACAGTTCGTTACGAACGTAACTTCTTCGACGACCGCCTAAGCACAAACCTGATGGTCGGTGGTAGCCAGGAACAGTATAAACGGCAATTCTTCAGCGGCACCCGCAAAGACCTGATCGACCCGTCATTGAATGTAATCGAAGGAGCTATTGGTGAATCATCCACGACTGGTAATGTCACCGAGTGGGCCATGCGTTCATTCTTCGGTCGCCTCAACCTGGGTTGGGATGACAAATATCTATTGGAAGTCAACCTGCGTGCAGACGGTTCTTCACGCTTCCTGGCAGACAATCGCTGGGGTTACTTCCCCTCTTTCTCCGCCGCATGGCGTATTTCGGAAGAAGGTTTCATGGAGAATACCAAGAACTGGCTGGACAACCTGAAGATACGTGCATCTTACGGTTCATTGGGTAATAATACATTAGGGGATAACCGCGATAATGATGGCAATTATACTTCACAATCCCTGTACGCGCAAACAAACTATGTATTGGGACGTGCCGTAGCCATGGGACTTTCACAGACAGCGATCGCAAATGCCGCGCTGACATGGGAAACGACTTATATTACCAACGTCGGTCTTGATTACAATGTATTAGGTAACCGCCTGTCAGGATCTGTCGAATTCTTTAACAAAAGAACAGAAGGTATCCTGATCGATCTTCCGGCGCCGAAAGTGCACGGTAATGCCACTATCCCCAAGCAGAACTCCGCACAGATAACCAACAGGGGGCTTGAATTCTCTACCAACTGGAGCGACAAGATCGGAAAAGATTTCTCTTACAACGTAGGTTTCAACTTCACTTACATCAAGAACAACGTAGATAAATTTAAAGGAGACGACTATACGATCAAGGATGCAAGAATCCTGCAGGAAGGTCTTCCTATCTGGTCACTATATGTGCGCGAAGTAGACCGCATCATCCAGACAGACGAAGACCTGGCAATCGTACAGGCCATGTTGGATAACCCGGCCGTAGAAGGCAAAGTGGTATTCCCTTACGGAACTCCCCAAAAAGGTGATATCCTCTACAAAGACCTCAACGGCGACGGACTGGTTAATGACGACGACCGTACCGTTATCGGCAACGGACAAAACCCGACATTTACCTACGGTGTTAACCTGGGCTTCAACTGGAAAGGTATCGACTTCTCCGCATTGATACAAGGACAGGCTGGTCTCAAAGACGTATATCTGAGTGCCTTGTATAAAACAACCGTGCGCCAGGGATATCAACTGAATGCAGATGTTATCGACGGACGCTGGTATGAAGGCCGCACAGATGCCAGCTATCCTCGCTTGCTGGATTACAGCGATACCAGGAACGAACAGTATTCCGATTTCTGGGTAACCGACAAGTCTTATCTGAAGATACGTAACATCACATTGGGATATACGCTGCCGACAGCCTGGTCGAAAGTAGCTTATATGGATAGAGTCCGGTTCTACGGCAGTTTGGAAAACTTCTTTACATTCACGAAATGGAAAGGATACGACCCTGAAGTAAATGGTATCAAATATCCTACCATGCGCCAGGTGGTTGTTGGAGTCAATGTTACATTCTAATCATGATTGTTGAACTTATAAACGGAATTACAAAATGAAAAAATATATTATGCCTTTTTTAGCAGCACTTCTGGCATTAACAAGCTGCTATGACCTGGACAGGGCACCTTACGACCAGTTAAGCTCTTCTACCTTCTGGCAGACAGAAGATCAGTGTAAGTCAGGTTTGATGGGTGTGTATGCGTCCCTGAAAAACACCGACCTCTACGGTAAAATGTTTATGATCGACGTAAACTCGGATGTTGCAGTCGGCTACGACCAGTATGAAGCTCTCCAACTGGGAACCTGTACACCGCGAACCAGTTTCCTCAACGGTAAATGGCAGAACGGATACAACGGCATCCAGCGTGCCAACCTCGCCATCCGCAGTATCGGTGAAGCACCTATCGACGAAACGGTAAAGAACCAGATGCTCGGAGAAGCCCATTTCCTCCGTGCCCTGATCTATTTCCATCTGATGGATTACTTCGGAGGTCTTCCTCTCTATGACGAAACGACCAATCTGGAACAGGATTTCAACGACCTGATGAATCCGAGAAGTTCTGCCGAAGAAACACGTGCGTTCATCATTGCAGACCTGGAAAAAGCGCAGAACTCAGGACTTCCGGATACATGGGATGCAGCCAATTACGGTCGTGTAACGACTTCTGCCGTAGAAGGATTATTGGGTAAGGTATATCTGTACAGTAAAAGTTATGACAAAGCGATCGAACACTTGGAAAAATCAACCAGCGGTCATGAGCTGTACGAAAACTTCGCCGACTTGTTCAACCTGACAGGACACACCAGTTCGGAAATGATCTTCTCGATCATCAATCTGGGTGGAACAGGTAATGATTACGGTATGCCGCTGTGCTTCTACGCCGGCACACGTAACTCATTCGGCAGTTGCTGGAATAACACCCTGCCTTCTGTCGACCTGGTCGACATGTATGAATACAAAGACGGACGTCCTTTCAACTGGGATGAATTGTTCCCGGGATATACAACCGACAATCAGGTACGTGAACGTGTATTCAGATGTACAGTGAGCGATGCCGGCGATGAAATCCTCGACCAACCGGCAGAATCCGCAAAGATCCTGGAAATGTACGAACAACGTGACCCGCGTATGTCGGCTACAGTGATCGCTCCTTACAGTACTTATCTGGGATGGAACCGTAACGAAGAACGCCTGATGACATTCATCTTTGCAAAGAATACCAAAGGAGACGTAGTTGCAGTGAACGAGAACAATGGTTTCATGCGTAATAATAAGGGAGGTTGGGAAACTTATTTCTGGAGAAAATTCGTACCGGAAGGAGACTGGAACGGTGCTATCACGAACCGCGAACATACACCTGTAAACTTCCCGATCATCCGCCTGGCTGATGTTTACCTGATGTTGGCTGAATGTTACAATGAAACCGGCAACCAGACTAAGGCAGTAGAATACATCAACAAAGTACGTGCCCGTGCAGGTATCGCATTATTGAACAGTGGTCCTTCTTACCTGGCGGCCAACTCGAAAGATGAAGTCTTCCAGCGTATCTTCCGTGAAAGAGCCTATGAACTGGCAGGTGAAGGTGTTCGCGACAGTGACCTGCGCCGTTGGAAATTGTCACACACATTACTGAATCGCGAAGAATACGGCATCACCGGTAAGCGCCTGCTGACGCGTGTATTCCGTGAAAACCGCGATTACTTGTGGCCTATCCCGGCAGAAGAAATAGAAATGAATGACAAGCTTGAACAGAACCCTAACTGGTAATTATCTATTTTCTGAATTATTTTGACCACCAGGGCTAGATTTTAGCAGAGGGTATGCTTTTGAAAGCATACCCTCTTTTGGTTAGACAAATACACGAACTAATCTATCCAACCACTATTCTGAGTCAGATTATTGTTCATCTGAATTTCAGATCTAGGAATAGCCCAGTTGTACAGGTAATCACCACCCCATGAATAGGATGCCTGCATAGAACCCCAGATCTGCTTCAAGCCTGCTCCATTCTTAAACTTGGTTTCGTGCCAGGTCTTCCAACGCATTTCATCAAAGAAGTTAACACCTTCGCCGGCAAATTCCCAACGACGTTCGTTACGGATGCGGTCGCGCATATTATCCTGACCGGAAACCCGCGTATACTGATTACTGTTTAGCAGGGCAACACCGGCACGGGCACGAACTTTATTCACCCACTCGATCGCTTCACTCGTTTTACCCTGTTCATTCAGGCATTCAGCCAGCGACAATACGACATCGGCATAACGGATAATAGGTATATCGATCGGAGAATACTCACGGTTTGGAATTTCCGAGGCACCTTCAGCCACAAATTTACGGAACAGATAGTAATAACGGTTGTTGGTATCTGTTTTCAAGTCGAACGGATCGGCTGTATCGAACCCTCTGTACGGCCAACGAAGCGTATATGTGTAGGAGGTCGCACCATTAGCTCCAAAATACTGTGCATACGGAGTAATGATAGTTGCCATCAGACGAGGGTCACGATTTTCATAAGCGGCCTTGATACGGGCTTCGTTTCCAGTTGGCAGATACTTAGACAGATCGGCACCGTCTTCGGTCATCTTTGCCTTTTCGGCATCCGTCATCTCATCACGCAGGAAATAAACAGATCTTTTTGCCACATCCATCGCATTATACCCCGGTATAAAATCGTCCCAGTCGAACGGTTTTCCATCCGCACATTCGTATGTCTCAACAAAGTCTGTACTTACCAGATAGGTATTCCAGCAGGAGCCGAAAGAACTACGCGTGCCATAACGGAAAGAGAAGTTATTACCGTATCCGCTTTCACCGATACATTGCAGGGAAAAAATCATCTCCTCACATTGTTCATTGGCTTCTTTGAACAGCTGTTTATATTCACCCTGGAATAATCCATACCCCAGATCACCCACTTTACGCAGGTCGGCTTCCGCTTTCGCCCATTCGTTCATCCACATATATACTTTGCCACGTAGAGCATAAGCGGCACCTTTAGTTACACGACCATAAGCAGCATCACCGGCAGCATACTTATCCGGCAGATCTGCTGTATTGATCGCATCCGTCAAATCGGTAATGACCTGAGCCCATACTTCGGCTTCCGTATTACGTCCTTTCACCAGTTCATCCAGTTCGGCCGGTTCCAGATACAAAGGAACACCTTTATACATCATATTCAACCGATAATAGAAGAAGGCACGCATGAACTTGGACTCTGCGGTCAAACGAGCAAGCTTCGACTCCGACAATGGAGCCTTCGGTAAGTTGGTTATCGCATCATTGCAGCGGCTGATCCCTTCGTAATTGATTTTCCAGTAGCCGGAGAACTGTCCGTCGCCGGTTGTCGCATTTCCTCTTAATAAGGAGTAATTTCCATCACGGTAATCGGCGGAAACGCCATAACTGTCGAATTTATGCAGGTCACCGGCTACGTTCTCAGAACGAAGCACATTATAAATGCCTGTAACTCCCATATCAGCCAGATTCTCTGTCGTCCACATGTTTCCGGACGCAATCGAGTCATACGGGGTCAGATCCATCAAGTCGCTGTTACACCCTGTCAGCAGAGCGATAGAAGCGCCTAATAAACAAATATTTTTTATTAATTTCATAACTCTCTACGCTTTAAAATGAAATGTTAGCACCAAATGCAAATTGTCTCAGTGAAGTATATTCCGGATATGCTCCCAGTTCAGGATCCTGACCCGGATACTTCGTTATATTGAATACGTTTTCAATAGAAACATATACACGAAGGTTATCCGTAAAAATCTTCTTGGAGATATGAGCCGGCAAGGTATAACCGAAAGTAAGGTTCTTTAATTTCAGGTAATTACCGTTGAACAGATACAATGAAGATGTTTCAACATTCTGATAACCACTCTCACCGTTCACCAGACGACCATATTGAGCATACAGGTTTGTACGGGGATCAGACGGGTTTTCCGGGTTATAGAAATAGTGGTCGTTGGCAATATCAGTACCCAGAGCCACACCTACACGGGTTGTCGGTGAGTTATAACCGGTCGAAGCACCCCAATATAACTTAAAGCCGGCAGCACCTGCCCAGTTCATCGAAATATCGAACCCTCTCCAGGCTGCTGACATCTGCAAACCGAAGTTGTATTTCGGATCGGAAGACACACCCTGAAACTCTTTATCGTCCGAACCGCCATAGATACCGTCGCCATTGGCATCGGCATAAATATAGTCACCATACCAGATCTTATCTTTGGAAATCGTTTTATTCGGCATGAAAGTATGACCGGCATCGATCATGGCTTTCATCCACTCCATATCGCTTTCCGTACGGATCATACCATCTGTCGGACCACCATTCACTCCGTCGGCTGCATATCCTTTTCCGGAACCTTTATAAGGATTACGAACATAGTATTCCTTCATGATGCGGTCTTCAATAACCGGATTTACAGCGGAAGTACTGGAAGCTACATCCCCGATATTACTCTTCCATTCACCGTTTTCATCATAACCGGCCACAAGTTCTCCTTTATATTTCTTTATCTTATTAGGCGTGTAAGAAAAGTTTCCACTAATAGAATAGCTGACTTCTTCGATCCGGTCTTTCCATCCCAGCGACAGTTCGACACCTTTGGTAGTCATTTCCGCAATGTTCTTACGGGGAGCTCCCTTATTACCTGCTGTCAGATAGATAGAAGGTGTAAACAAGATACCTGTCGTATTCTTAACAAACGCATCCATCGTAAAAGACAGACGGTTGTTCAACGCATTCAGGTCGATACCGACATTGGTCATTTTAGACGTTTCCCACGACAACATTGAGTTTGCAATGGAAGTAGAAGCCAGACCGGATATCAGTTTTCCTCCGAACGGATATTTACTTCCGCCATAAGTAGACTGATATTCATATTCTCCCACATCGTCACCACCGTTGTTACCTACCGATCCGTAAGATACACGGAGTTTCAGGTTGTCCAACCAGTTTTTGGTATTCAGCATGAAGCTTTCTTCCGAAATACGCCAAGCGGCAGAAAAAGAGGGGAAAGTACCCCAACGGTAATCGCGGTGATAACGGGCATTCCCGTCGTGACGCAGATTTGCTTCGAACAGATATCTGGATTTATATGCATAATTAATACGACCGAAGAATGAACGGCTGGCACGATCGAATGCTCCACCACCCACACTTACCATTTCTGTCGCCGATCCGGGTGTATGAATGCTTGAGTCGATCAACCCTTTCTTGTTCGCACTACGGGTATCACGTTTGTAATAGTACTCTTCGTAACCCAGCAATGCACCCAGGTCATGATCCTTGTTAAGCGTTATATTATAGCGCAAAATGTTCTGCAGGGTATAACTATAATCCGCACGGTTATAGAAATAAGTACTCATTTCAGAGGGCTCCGTTGCCGGCGACATGATTGTTCCATCGCTAAACTTCACCTTTTCATACGGATTCGTCCAGGTTTGGTTGTCTTCCCAATACCGTTTGTAGTTCAGGTTAAAATCCCATGACAATCCTTTTATCGGAGAAATACGCGAGTACAAAGTCGTGTTGAAGTTTGTCTTCTGTTTTTTACCATCCTGTGCATTGAGGAAAGCCAGGATACTGTTGGCAGTCGCACTTTCTTCCGGTGCTTCCGGATAACCATACTGCCCGTTCCACTCCGGATAGAGTCCGGGAGTTGTCTGGCGCAGGAAGTTGTTTGCATTATCGAAATTTCCCGCATCCTTATCCTCCTGAGACGCAAATGTACGGGTTCCCACAGTCAGCCATTTGGTTACATCCGCTTCTATATTGGCACGCAAGGAATATTTCCTGATACCGGTTTGGTCGACCAGCCCCGGATTATCCAGATAACCGGCAGACATCAAGATACGCAATTTCTCGGTTCCTCCGTTCACAGATACATTATGATCGTTGATCAAACCGTGTCCGAACAAGGCATCCTGCCAGTCGGTATTCGGATAAGCGATATAATTAGGAACCCCATGTTCATTCAATCCGTTCGGATCTTTTGATTTTTCACGCCACAGATCGATCGTGCTCTGGGCAAAATGGTTCGGCTGGCCGATGTTTTCGAACGACTCGTTCAGCCACTCCATATAATCGGCATAATCGGTCACCTGGTCGATCAGGTTCGTCGGCTGCGCATAAGAAATACGCCCTGAATAGGATACAGACAACTTTCCGGCTTTTCCTTTTTTAGTTGTGATCAAAACAACTCCGTTCGCAGCACGTGATCCATAAATTGAAGAAGAAGCAGCATCCTTCAACACAGAGATTGACTCGATATCTTGCGGATTAACAAGGTCCATAGCACCTTCCACACCATCGATCAACACTAATGGATCCTGATTGTTAAGTGTTCCGACACCACGGATACGGATCTTTGAACCGTCGCTACCCGGTTGTCCGGAGCTTTGCATCACCTGCACACCTGCACTCAAACCGGCCAAAGCATTCGACACATTTGTAATAGGACGCGATAAAGCCTGGTCGGCAAAATCGACGGAAGACACGGAACCGGTCAGGTTTACTTTCTTTTGTGTACCATAACCAACCACAACTACTTCATCCAAAGCTTGTGAGTCTTCCTTAATCTGAATAGTAAAAGAGGTTTGATTTCCCACCGGAACCTGCTGTTCTGTGTATCCGATAAAGGATACCACCAAAATGGCATTCGGAGCGACATCTAAAGTAAACTTACCGTCCATGTCGGTAATGGTCCCGTTCGTTGTTCCCTTTTCTACAATGTTGGCACCGGCAATCGGACCCATGGCGTCTTCAACTGTTCCGGTTACTGTCTTTCTCGCTTGTTGTGGCGAAACGATCAGGACATCGGTTACCGGAACTTCTATCCCCGGATTTGCAGGATCGGCCGAAGCCACTCCTACCGATGTCAGGAGCATAGTGGCTCCCATAAACATCTTTGATAAATAAAAACGATTAAAATCCTTTGTCATAATAACACCAGATTTAGTTAATGAATAAATAGTGTTTGCGTACACCAATACCGGTCAAATATTGGAGTACATACTCTTTGTCTGGTTCGCCACATGCAAAAAGAGAAATAGTTCTTAGTGAACTTAATCCGATTTGTTTCTGTATATCGTTCAAAAGGCTCTCTAATTTCCAAAGACACCTTTATCTCTAAATATTATATTCATAATGTCCGCATTGTTTTAATCGTTGATGGTTCTGGATAATACAACTCAAAAAAAGAGAAGAAAAGAAAGTATTTCTTAGAAAATTCAAATGGTTCGTATATCTTAAGCAGTTGAATGCAAAAGGTAGGAAAGGTGATTTATGGGTAAAAACAGATGATATTTTCTACCCTGTAGCCAAATGCCGGTAGAAAAAACAACAAAGAAGCATTGGCTGCGAATTATTAATCTTAAAACAACTTATACAACAGATAACTAAAAAGAAAGATACGATTCTTTGTTATGTTAAAACTCTATTTGTGGACAATTGGTGCACATCAATCAGACTAATTTGTGTGTCCGCAAACCCAACAAGAGTTTATTTTTGCATCTGTTATGTTCGACTCTGCCGAAAGGACATAGTTCACTAAGAACTATATACACTCAATAAAAAAAGAGTAAGGCATCAATCTACTGACACCTTACTCCTCAAGCATTTACAATCATTAAAGTGTTCTCTACAAATCTATCAATCCATCTATTTTTCTGATCCGGATATCATATAAGTAGAAAACAAGCTCCTATTTACAAGTCCAGACCACCCGGTCGGATGTACTGTTTTTCTTCTGTACGGCACGTGCCTCGACCGTGTTTTCACCGTCTGCCAGGCTTACACCTTTCCACACAAAAGTGGCATAATTATCCGGTGTTTGCTTACCTATGCTTTTTCCGTTCACAAACAATTCCACTTCCGGAAGATTGGAGAATACCATAATATCAGTTACCTTGGTTGTCCGATCACGGTGGCGGCGATTAGCGATATAAACGAATTTATCGTCTTTGTTCCAGTTCGCTTTATAATAATAGAAAGCATCCTTTTTCACTTTACGGTCGAAAGTTACCAGACCTTTGTCGTTGATACCCGGACGATCGCCTTCCGTACGATGGGCTGCCCCGAAATCAAACAAGTTCCAGATAAAGGAGCCCCATACGAACGGGCGTTCGGCAATAGCTTCCCAGTTTCCCTGATGATAAAACGTCTGGAAATTCTCGGGATGCCACCAGCCCGAAGCCTGACCTGGCTTCACTGAGTCCTGTTGATGATAGATGCTGGCCCCTGCCCCGTATTCACTGATAGCTATCTTATATTCCGGATGTGCTTTATGATTGGCATCCAACCATTTTCCCATATCGGAAGGGGAGCCGCCATACCAACCGAAATACTGGTTCCAGGCAATCACATCGGTAATCTTACTGATGTCACTATCGTAAGACAGGAAGCTGGCAGCCGTAGTCGGACGAGTCGGATCCTCCTGGTGAGCCAGGTCGTTCAGTTCCTTGATATATTCGATCGGGTTGTCACCGATGGTCTTCAGTTCGTTGAATAATCCCCAGAAACAGATGGAGGGATGGTTATAATGCTGACGGATCAATTCCTTCAACTGTTCTTTACCGTTTGCACGAAAAGCTGGCAAGTCGTTATAACCTCTGTCGAGATAACCGCCCGGACCGATAAACGGTATTTCCGCCCAGGTTACGATACCATATTTGTCCATCAGATTATAGAAATAAGTAGCCTGCGGATAATGTGCCAACCGGATAGCGTTGGTTCCCATTTCAGCAATGATTGCAGCATCCTCTTCATGATGTTCCTTATACAAAGCATTTCCTCTTTCGGCACGATCCTGATGACGACATACGCCATGTAGTTTCAAGTGTTCTCCATTCAGGAAGAAACCTTTTTCCGCATCTACATGATAAAAACGTAGACCAAGCGGCTGTACTACCTTGTCGATCTGTTTTCCGTCAGCCATCAAAGTTACTTCCGTACGATACATGAACGGATCTTTCCGGCCGTTCCACAGGTGGGGATTCTTTATGGTAAAGTCGAAACCCGTCGTATGTATCTGGTTGGCTCCTACTGTTACGTTCATATCCTGTTGCTGCACAATTTTATCACCATCCAGTATCTTTACATTTACTTTCACCGGAGTGTCGACCGACGAACTGTTCGACAGCAAGACTTTAGCCCGCACTTCAGCCTGTTCCTTCGTGACATTATTCTGTATAAGATAGACACCGGGAGAGGCATAATCGGTCAGCGAAATATTTACCGGATCAGTGATAATCAGGTTTACATCGCGATAGATACCTCCGTAGAAGTTGAAATCGCCTACTAACGGCATAATATCCAGTTGCAAGGCGTTGTTTACTTTCACGAGGATTTCGTTTTCAGCCCCATATTTTACATGATCAGTTATCTCAAACACAAAAGCACCATACCCACCACGATGTTCCCCCAGGCAAACTGAATTAACGAAAACAGTAGCAATAGTATTGACGCCTTCAAAACGGAGAAACAGACGTTTACCTTCCCATTCGGGCTTGATAAAAAGCTTTTTATCGTAATTTCCCATACCCCGGTAATAATCCTGTGTTCCGATAAGGGCATCACCGCTATTCCAGGTATGAGGGAGATCGACCCGCTGGCCGCTGCTACGCTGTACCTGATGCGAGAAACGGAAGTTCCAGTCGTTATTTAATAGTATCTCTTTGCGGGAAGCAAAGAGCGATGTACTGCAAAGAACCAGCAGTAAAGCAATAAAAATGTGTTTCATGTTATTTATTTCTTTATTCTGAGAGCAAAGATAAAAGTATCCTTCTAAGATAAAGGATACTTTTTGTCTAAGAAAAGGTACTTTTTTGTCCAAAAACAAAAAAGTCCGGATATTTCTACCCGGACCTTAATCTATTTATCATTGATAATTACATAGCCTGTTCGCCACCTCCCTGGTTATTTTCACCACCACCTTTCGAGTCATCATTACTGATACCACGTTTCACTTTCTTAATCTGTCCTTTCATCGTACCGAAACGGTAGGAAATGCTGAAACGGAATTCGCGGGCACTGCGCCAGTTGGTAGACACATCATGGAAATCAGCGCTTTTCGTTGTTGTCTCCATTTTCATAGTCTTCCAGAACGGGTTGTTGGCTCCTACGGAAACAGACAATTTCTTTTTCAAGAAGTCCTTACTGACATTCAAACCGGCAAAATAAAACGGAGATCTCTCTCTTTGTAATTCGATCCACGGGCTGAAATAACCGCCATGCAGATTGATACGGAAATCTTTCGGAAGCGTAAACTGTGTTCCGGCAAAGACACGTCCGCTGACTCCGTCTTTTTCAAGATTCAGCGTAGGAGCTTTCATATCGACGTAATCAATACCTCCGTTCATGTAAATACGGAACCAGGTATTCGGCGACCAGTTTCCATACAGGAACAAACCAACCTGTTGTTTTTTCCCGATGTTATTATAGGTATTCCACATCGCGCCATTATATTGTGAACGGGGATCGTCAGGTAAGAAGTCTGCCACGAACGAATGGCTTTCAATCGGATTATTAACAAAGGTATAGCTCATGCTGGCATTGATACTGAACTTCTGCGTAAACTTGCTGAAGTTCAGGTTAACATTATTACTCTTTTCCGATTCCAGATTAGGATTACCCTGAGATATATTCTGTGGATTAGAATCGTTGATATATGGGTTCAGATACCAGATACCCGGTCGCTGGATACGCATATTATATCCTAAACGGATCTGGGTCGACATATCCAGCTGATACGTCAGGGTGGCATTCGGAACCAGATCAAAATAATCTGAACTGAAATCGAGAGCCGGCTTCAAAGCGTACTTGGCATTCAAACTCGTTCCTTCTCCACGTAATCCAGCTTTGATACCAAATTTATTTAGACGTATCAAATAACCCAGATAAGCAGAATAAATATGTTGTGTATGACGGAACTTGCTATTGTCTTTCTTCTGATCCACCCAAATGTCGGTCGCATCGTCATAGATCTGTTCCAGAGTGTTACTCTTATTCTGACGGTTGATATATTTCACACCGGCTTCAAGTGTTTGTTTTTCAAAAAGAGGAGTAGTATAATCCACCTGACCCGTATGTTCAATGGTCGATGCATCGTTAATATTCCACTTCGGATAATCTTCTTCCAAATAATAGGTGACAACATCCGATAATTCCGTACGGCTTTCATTATCATTCGGCGACTGACTAAAACGATAGGAAACTGTCAGTAACTCATCTTTTTTACTGGTTGAGTGCTGATAATCGACATTGACGTCTGTCGAACCGAAAGTGCTTTCGGAATTACTGTTACGATGGAAGCTATAAATCGGCACCACCGATTCATTAGCATTACCTCCCAACGGATTCAAAACGGCATCCAGTTCCGAAAGGCTTTTGTTTTTCCCTCTAAACAAATTAGCACCTACGCTGATCAAATTCAGGGTATCTATTTCATAACTAGCTTCCAGATAACCGTATTGGAATGGTCCCTTATTTTTGGCACGTCCATCTTCAATCAGTTTAGTGGGCTTATCTTCGGCCAGCCAATCTTTATATGTCTCGCGTTCGCTATGAGAATCATTCCATGGCGAATTACGATTATTATAGCCATAGTTTGCAGTAAGACCCAGGTTACCGACTTTCAAAGAAACATAACCACCGCCACCAAAACTACCCAATGAACTGGCATTGGCACGCACCGTACCTGTATATCCCTGCATCGCATTCTTACTTGTGATAATATTGATGATACCACCAACCCCCTCTGCATCATACTTGGAACCCGGATCGGTAATTACCTCAATGTTCTTGATAGAACTGGCCGGCATACTCTTCAACACATCCGATGCGTTCTCACCACTCAGCAGGTTGGAAGGTTTACCGTTCATATAAATTTTATAGTTGGAAGAGCCTTTCAATTGGATCTTGTCTTCACCGTCGACTGTTACCATCGGGACTTTGCGGAACATTTCGAGGGCATTATTGGTCTTAGCTTCGGGGTCGTCATCCAAGCTATAGGTTATCTTGTCGACTTCCACCGTCACCAATGGCTTCTGAGCAACAACAGTCACCTCATTCAGTTGCTGGGTATCGTCATTCATAAACAATTTACCTAAATCCAGGCTCTTCTTGCCTTCAGACAAGGTAAAACGTTTCACGGCAGGAACTTTTCCTAACGACTGCATAGACATAACATACTTGCCTGGTTGCTTCAGTGTAGTAGTAAACTTTCCGTCATCATCACAAGCCAACAGTTTGATCGCATTCTGCGGAGCGCTTGCCAAAGCGATACTCAATGTGGCATAAGGAACTGTTTCATTAGACAGGGAGTCAACGACCTGTCCCTTGATCGTGTAATCAGCGGCATTCTGGCTCTGCGCACACAAAGGCGCAGCCATCATCAACACCAACAATAAGTAGAGCAGTTTTTCTTTCATCAAATTTAAAGAATTTAGAAGTTATCGATTGATATTTTATATAAATCGTTATTATTTACTGTTAATCCGTTGCAAATGTAAAAGAATCTACGAACCGTTCGTATTTAGCAGGATTAAAGAAATGTAAAAGATGTATTTTGCTGTTTGATTAGATGAATTTCTTTTAAATTTGTAAGACTTACTATTAATAAATATAGATATGAGAAAGATTTCATTGATTTTAACCGCTTTATTATTTATCACCGCAATGAATGCACAGGAACTAAAAGTTATCAAGCTCAATGCCCCTGACAAAGCTCGTGGAACAGCTGTTATGAAAGCATTTTCCGATCGTCATTCCAACCGTGAATATGCAGCAAAGGATGTAAACATTCAGGACCTTTCAGACTTGTTGTGGGCAGCCAACGGTATTAACCGTACAGACGGGAAACGTACCGCTCCCTCAGCATTGAATAAACAGGACATCGATGTTTATGTAATTATGAAAGAGGGTGCTTATCTATATGATGCAAAAGCACACGCATTGAATCCCATAGCTAAAGGCGACCATCGCACCGCCGTTGGAGGAGGACAGGATTTCGTGAAGGATGCTCCGATTTGCCTTGTTCTCGTATCCGACCTGTCGCGCTTCGGAAATGTTTCCGACCAGACAAAATTAATGGCAGCGATGGACGCAGGCATTGTGTCACAGAACATTAATCTCTGTTGTGCCGGCATAGGCCTTTCAACCGTACCTCGGGCATCGATGGATCAGAACGCACTGAAGAAGATACTCAAGCTCTCTGACAACCAGGTGTTAATGATGAATAATCCGGTAGGATATCCGAAATAAGACTATTTGCATTATCTTTGCCGAAAATTTGACAAAATGCCTATAATTTTCATTGCCATCTTCTGCGCTTATTTTGCCGGAAATATCTATATATTTATTAGAGGAGCGCAAGCACTTGTTGCTCAGCCTTTCGGAGTAAAGATGCTCCTGACAGTCTTATTCTGGAGTTGTGCGCTTTCATTTGTTGTCAGCATGCTGACAAGGAATATTAAATATCCGGATGTATTGGCTCATACGATCCATGAGATCGGGACGGGATGGCTTGTCTTCACATTGTATATGGTACTCTCGTTGATAGCGTTTGATCTATTCAAACTTTTCAACGGGAGTTTTAAATATGGATTTTACATATCTTTTCTACTGACACTCTGTCTGTTAAGTTACGGATATTATCATTATCAACACCCTAATACAGAAGTTATCAACATAGTTATCAACAAGTCTGCCAACAGTAATCAACAGGCGGTGAAGGTGGTCGCTATCAGTGATGTTCACCTGGGTTATGGAACAAACAAGACACAGTTGAAGAAATATGTGAATATGATCAATGCCCAGCAACCGGACCTGATCCTTATCGGAGGGGACCTGATCGATAACAGTGTCACACCTCTTTATGCTGAAAATATGCAGGAAGAACTATCGCGACTGAAGGCGCCGCAAGGCATTTACATGGTACCCGGTAACCACGAATATATCAGTGGAATAAAGAAAAGTGTCGACTTTATCCAGTCTACTCCTATCCGGTTGTTACGTGATACGGTTGTTACACTGCCCAACGGGCTTCAACTGGCCGGCCGTGACGACCGCCATAACCCTTCCCGGTTATCCCTTCAGGCACTGGCACAAAACATTGATCCCTCCAAGCCTGTTATCCTTTTAGATCATCAACCGTATGACCTGCAGGAAACAGCAAAGACAGGTATCGACCTGCAATTCAGCGGACATACGCACCGCGGACAGATCTGGCCGATGAGTCTGGTGACAGACCATTTGTTCGAACAAAGCTACGGATACAAACAATGGGGTAACAGCCACGTTTATGTATCTTCAGGATTATCGTTATGGGGTCCCCCTTTCCGTATCGGGACAAACAGTGAAATGGTGGTATTCAATATCACGTTCAAGTAAGAGAAACAAGGTATGAAAGTCTTTATTCAATCGATTGTAGCACAATTGTTGCTGAATCCCTATATTTTCTGGCGGGGATACCAGGCAATACCGGCAAAGAAAAGCTGGCGTATTCCTTATGCATTGTTCTTCATTCTTGAACTGTCTCTCTATTTCTTTGGCTTTATTTTCCGCAACGAGTTGCCGGATAACATAATGACTACCATACAATATATCTGCAACAGTTGGTATATTGCCTCCATATACATCACACTTTCGCTCCTGACACTGGAAGTGATCCGGTTGTCAAACCGTTTTTTCCACTGGTTCCCCCAATGGATAACTACTCATTGGAAAGAAACAAAGCAGACTTTATTCTTTCTCATTATCATCGGAGTCACCGGTTTGATGATCAAAGCTTATCTGACTGTAGCCCATCCGATTGTCAAAGAAGTGTATGTTACACTACCCAAAGGTTCCAGCCAGCGCGACAGCCTGACCATCGTGATGATGAGCGACCTGCATATCGGGGAAGTGATAGGAAAAAAAATGGTTCAACGATATGTGGCAATGAGTAATGCACAACATCCGGACATGGTGCTCCTGGTAGGAGATATCATGGACTACGAATCGCGGTTTGCTGAAAACGAACACATAGAAGACGACCTGCAACAGTTAAAGGCCCCCCTAGGTGTTTATGTGGTTAACGGTAACCATGAATACCGCGCCAACCGCTTTGCCAAATACCGTTGGCTGAAAAAGACGGGAGCAACATTACTGATCGATTCGGTAGTGCAGCCCGACTCTTCTTTCTATCTGATCGGCAGAGACGATTATGTCAATAAAAAACGTAATGCATTACATACCCTGATGGCCGATATCGATACGACCAAACCGATTATCGTAATGGATCATCAACCCTGGTCGTTCGCCGAGATGACAATGAATGGTGTAGATCTGGGACTCCACGGCCATACCCACAACGGACAATTATGGCCTTATCCACTACTGATGAAGCTTATTTACGAATGTCCTTACGGATATTATAAAAAAGGTCCGACCCAGTTTTATGTTTCATCGGGGATCGGCATAGCCGGGCCGCCTTACCGGGTCGGAACAGTATCTGAGTTGGTTGTTTTACATATCAAGTTCAAATAAATAAACAGAAACACGCGTTATCCACCGAGTCCGCCCCGGACACGTCTCACCCGTCACACCTTGCAACTAGCTGTATATATGCTTTTTCCTGTGACACGTCCTTGCGACAGCATCAAATACCTGCCCTATCGGAAACCGGTAAGCACCCGACAACCAACGGGTAGTTACCGGAGAAAAAGCGGTGACTACCCGTTGGAAAAGTCCTGACTTTTGAAATGTTAAGACAGGACTTTTTTGTTAAAGCAACATACCCCTTGTGAAACGTCTGCCTTCACAAGAACCTACTGTTTTACAATAATATATATTGATTGTGACAGGTGAAGGGCATGGGCATAACACTCCCTGTTATCGTGCAAAAACGACCTTGACATCTTGAGATTTCACATTCCATCCCTTCACAATAAACCGTCCCTTCTCCGGAAGATTTTTTAGAGCTGTTTCTACAACTACTTTTTTAGACTCTCCCGGTAATAGAGAAAAGAAATTATCGCTGTAGAAACTAGGTCTCACCGGTTTTCCGTTTTGATCTATATATTGCAACTGAACGAAGAATGCGATTGAAGAAGATGGATTTTGAATACTCAGTTCCATGACCTGCCAATCCTCCTTTTTAGAGACACCGGACTTTACCTTAAGTGCCACTTCCTTCAAATCGGCCAGACTCTCAAAACCGGAAGAAGTCGGCCCCGTCAACGTTTTTGAACCTTCATATTTATCATTGGAACGCCAGTAAAAATTATCCGACACCAATTCACCCTTATCGTCATACAAATAAAGTTTTATGAAATGCACCTGGGAAATATTTGCAGGAAAGTCGATGACAAAAACGTCATTGGCAACACCATCCTCCGGTAAGTCAACCGCCTGGCTCTTCGCCCAGACCTTCTTACTTTTTATATCATACACCTCGGCCGTTACCTTATACCCTTTAAACGAACGATAATAATCATTGTACACAGAAACCGTATTCTTCAGGTAATCAAACTGGGGATGCAACGGCGCCAGGGCATTTTGCGTATGATAAAGCGATGCAGTCGGTTCCAGGGAATAATCCCACATACGGGCACACACCTGGCGTACCGGACAATTATGATACCAGAATAACAGGCCGGAAGCATAACGATCGCCATAATCAAACTTGTTATAGTTCCACACTTCCCATATCGATTTGGAATTCATTGCCCCTACCAATTGTCCTTTGGCTACGAACTCTTCAATGGAAGAAGACGTTCCATAATTGTTTGTCAGATCCGTATACATGGACGTCATCAGATGGAAACCGCCACCATCATGATAATCCCATACCTCTTTGTTGATCGGCCATAAATCCTTCTCATCCATCACTTCCCGCAAAGTTTCAACAGTCGGGATTGTCGGAGCACCGTATTCCGGATTGAAGCCGTCTACACGACTACCACGTTCTGAGGCTGTATTTTCATAATGTTGCATTGGATTGACCTGTTTATAAGGACTGCCATCGTGTACTCCGTCACATTCCGATTGCATCTGATATCCTCTGGTTCCATCCAATTTCATAATCAAATCTTTGGCTCCCGGCATCTCGGTACTTTCATTCGAAGAAACATAATAAGCCAACGACGGATGGTTGCGCAGACGCTTGACGGTCGCCTCAACATTACTAAGATAGAGATCAGCATCGTGAGGGTGCTTCGTATCTCCTGTCATCCAGAACTCCTGCCAGACCAGAAACCCCATTTCATCACACAACTGAAAAAAGTAATCGGACTCGGCTATGCCACCTCCCCACATACGGATCAGATTTATACCCGATTGCTTGGTATAACGAAGTTCGGCATACGTGCGTTCGTCTGACGTACGAAGCATACCTTCCGGTATCCAGTTGGTTCCACGAATAAAAACTTTCTTTCCATTGACATAGAACTGACGTGATTGATCCGGTGTATTTTGGTCGGATGTGATTTCCCGGATACCAAAACGAGTTTTAACCTCATCGGATATCTTCCCGTCTACAAGAGCTGTCATTTTCAATTCATAAAGTTCAGGTTTTCCTTTAAATAAAGGCCACCACAAACGTGGATTTTTAATTATCAACTGGGGAAATTCATCTGCAGTAAAAGTGACTTCTTTCCTTTCCCCTCTGAACATTTCAATCTCTTTACTGAAAGAGATGTTCTCACCGACAATTTCACCTTTAACAAGACATTTAACCTTCTGCTGAGTCGGGTTTGTGACTTCCACACTAACAGTCTGCCTGGATAAATCATAACCGGGCTTGGCCAAATCCGATTTGATGAAAGGATTTCGTAGAACGGCTTTGTCTGTGGCATACAAACTGATATTCTTCCAAATACCGGTATTGCGGTCGCGGATACCATCATTAAACGTAAAGTCCCAGCCGACACTCATCAGCATAGTCGTATTCAATCCGATATTACCATCACCTCCATTATGGAATTCACCGACAGCTCCCCAGCGTTTAGGCTTAATCGTTCCCGGCACATCTACCGGATAAACTTTAATGGCCAGAGCATTCGCCTTACCGACCTGTGCATAGTCCGTTATGTTGATATAGTCCTGTCTGAACATACCCGACATACAACTCAACAACTGACCATTCACCCAGATCTCTGCGCGATAATTGATTCCATCCACCTGGAGCCAGACTATTTTATCTTTATAACTCTCCGGTATATTAAATTCGGTACGAAACCAATAGGTATAAAATTCACGCCCCACCTTTGCCAGATCCGGGATAATATCCTTATCCAGTTTATTATTCAAGCCATAATAGGGCTCGGGATAAACTTTGTTATGAACGAGTGAGTTCAAGACCGTACCCGGAACAATTGCCGGCATCCATTCTCCGGACTGATAACCGGGACGTGAAATTTTCTCTGCAGGATCTTTTATTTCATCGGCTTTATACATTTGCCAGGAAAAATTGCCGTTGTGTCCGGACTTGGAATCCAGATATATTTTATCCGGATTCCGATAATAATTTTGAGTCTGCGCCTGGGTCAGGGAGCCTGGAATCTGATCTCCCGGTGTTTTCTTTTCCGGATCATAAACAGCTACACCCACCTGTGAATCTGCACATCCGTAGTAGAGATACCATTTGTTCTTGAAAAAGACCAACCCTTCGATAAAAACCGTTCCATCCACATACTGTCCGCTCTTTTCAAAGGATGCCATCGGACGAAAGAAAGGCACATCGAGACGCTGCAGAACCTTCATCGGATCTTTTGCGTCCGTCAGGATCTGGCCGGCACAGTAAGCACCAGCAGTGAAACGCTTGTCGCGTCTGTGATCGTTTGTCTGGTTCTTACCGTTGTAAAGCAATACGATACCTTTATCGGTCATTACAGCAGGAGGGCCACATTCTGTCAATGCACTATCAAAGTACTGGTCGCGCGGTTTGATAACGACAGCCAATTCATTTTTGTCATCCAATACCGGAGTCCAGTTTACCAAATCATCCGAAGTTGCAGCACCCACCATATGTTCACCCCAATACATGAAATACTTTCCATCTATTTTGGCCAGAACCTGTTTGCCATGTTCTATTTTCGTCACCATTGAACCGGATTTACATGCCATATCTTTGAAACGTCCGTTATAAGCTTTTGCAAAAGCGGGACCATGTTTTTCCCATTTGATCAAATCGCGGGAAGTTGCAATACAGAGACGTGGTACTTTCCGGTTCCATGACGTATAAGCCATTACATATACACCCTCTTCCGTCATGGCCACCCGGGGATCTTCACATCCTCCCGGCCACTCATATTCCTTCATATTATCCTTGTCCGGATACAAGACAGGCGTACTTCGACGTTGTACATGAATACCGTCTTCCGACTCTGCCAGCCCGATACGTGAAGTGCGTTTTCCAATGCCTGTCGCCGAATTATCTTCTGCGCGATACAGAATACAGATTTTACCGTCTCTGACTGTTGCTGCCGGATTAAATACATCGCTTTCCTCCCATCCTATCTTTTTGCCTTGCATAGGACAGTCGAACTGGCTGGAAGGATTAGGGGTAATGATCGGATTTGCCTTCTCCGGCCTGACAAACCCACCTAAAGCCCAGTCCGGTAAAACATTTTGGCTATATCCCGTAAACGGTAAAAGAGCCAGACTGATGAGTAAGATACTTTTTTTCATGTTCTAAAGAATAAGGAGGGCACAGGTATCCGTTTCGTTGGACACCTGTGCCCGGGGTTATTTATTGTACTACAGTTTCTACGATGGTACTATAATTAATTGCACCTTCGGTCTTAGCACCGACGCGCACATATATTTTGTTGCCATTACCCTGTATTTTGTACAAATTGTCCTGATAGTTTTTATCGTTTTCCAAGTCAAAAACGATAGTTCCTTCCAACTCCCTGACAGTTTGCTTTCCTGCCTGATTAGCACTTCCATTATCCACTCCCGGAGCAAAATTCCAATAACCATATACTTCGGAGACATTAAAGTTGGAACTTGTCGGAATAACTTTGTATGTAATGGCAATCTTCTTTCCGTTTACCTGAACAGAAGCTTCAATCCTTGCATAAGGAGTCGCTTTCAGGTCTAAGGTTGTTTGTCCTTTCACTGTTACAAATTCTTCGCAGGGGGAAACAAACGGACCATTTACCACGATTTTATAATCACAATTGAACAGCTTTGCATTCTCGTACGATCCATCCATTTTAGCATAAAAATCGACCGATTGCGTTGCCTCCGTATTCTGTTCGAACATGTTGATTATAACTCCGGTAGATCCCTGTACGGGTAAAGGGATCGGTTCATTCGTTCCGGCATCCAGTATTTGTCCCTTGATACCTCCGTTAGGAGAGTCGTAATTATCCAGGTCACTCAAACAGCTCGTAAAGCATAATGAGCAAACAGTCAGCAGTAATAAACTTATCTTTTTCATATCGAATTTCTTAGTTAGATGATTAATTTGTAAAGCCCGGATTCTGAACAAGATTCGGATTCGAATTCATATCGTCCTGATTGATCTTCGTATAATAATTCTTTTCAAGGAAAATACGTAATTGCTTCGGGGAGTTATATCCTCTTTCAAACACATATTTGCCATCACGAATATCATACCAGGGATACAAGGCTGTCCCTCTGAATCCGTTCAAACCACCTTGTGCTACATCCAAATGAGCGATCCTCCAACGTTTCATATCCCAGAAGCGATGTCCTTCAAATGCGAGCTCAACTCTACGTTCGTGACGTATCTTTTCCATATTGATATTTGACAATAAGGCTATTCCGGCACGCTCACGAATTTCATTGACAGCCTCCAACGCTTCTGAAGATTTATTCAACTCCATCGCTGCTTCCGCCAAATTTAGATAAATTTCTCCTAAACGAAATACAGGCCATGGAGTTTCGGACTTGCCCATATTCATATCGATCAACGTCTCGTCCCAGAACTTCTTCTGATAGAAACCGGTCTTAGATGCATCTCCGGCATCAGCCCCTCCGTCTTTACCTGAAGTATTATAGGTTATGCCGTTAATTTCTACAGTATTTCCTCCGTCCGGTTGGCTTGTTGCCTGATACCTTTCATTATCCGAAGCGATAATTCCTCTTCTCCAGTCTATATTACTACCCTGACAAGGAGAACCCGGTAAATAAACCGAAGCGAAAAGACGTGGATCCTTATTGGAGAAAACATCATAAGGGTTATCAAAACGAAGAGGTTTGCCATTTTCTTCCAATTTCAATGTACCTTCGGAACCATCCACATACTCATAAGCTTCTACCATTTCCAGAGTTGGAGCGATACCACAACCCCAGCCACCGGCACGATAAGAGAATGGAGCGTTACGTTTGTCCCAGTCATGTCCTTTTCCTCCGGCTACATTATACTGCTTTTGGAAAATATATTCCCCGTTATCTCCGTTCCCATTCAGGAACATGTCGCAATAGTTCTGAGCTTTATTATCCGGTTTTTTATTATATAAATCATAAAAACCGGATTCTATAATAGCCTTAGATGCATCATAAGAGGCCTGAAAAAAACGATTTGCTTCGGAAGATGGGACACCGACAAGACCATCCAGCTGTATCTTACCATAACGCGCAATCGAACCGGCATATAATGCAGCACGGGAGCATAATGCTAACGCTACATATTTATTGGCCCGGTACTTGACATCCGCGTTTCTTGTATCCGGAAGATCCAGTGAAGCTTCCTGACACTCCTTTATAATAAAATCGTAGACCTCGACTTCTTTATTGCGGGGAACCATCAATGATTCCAGATTATCAGGGTCATAGACTTGCGGTTCGCTGATAAGAGGCACACCTCCATACCGTTTCACTAAGGTAAAATAATGCATTGCACGCAAGAAACGGGATTCTGCCAAAAGCAATTTCTTCTCAGTATCCGACAATGCCGTCGCATCCTCCAATTGGCTTATAAAGTCATTACAATTTCTTATATTCTTATAGCGATCAGAGAATTTCTGCTCAAATAATGCATCTTCATACGTATAGGTTGCATTTCCATTATCGAAAAGAGGATCTTTTTGAAAGGATCCCTGAGCGTCATCAGACATGGAAGATGCATTTTGCAAACGCCATGCATCACGATACCAATAATTAAAATCTTCTAAATTCAAACCATCATACAAATTAACCATTACGCCATTAATCAATTTCGGATCTTGCCATACTTGTTCAGGAGTAATGATGTCGAAGGACTCTTTTTCAAGATAATCAGTACAAGCCGTCACACTCAATAAAAGCAGTCCACATCCAATATTCTTTATAATTGTTGTCTTCATCGTTTCTTATTTTTAGAATGTTAGGTTAACACCGAAGTTAAATGTTTTCATTTGCGGATAATAACGGAACATACCGTCGCTATTTTCAGGGTCCATATACTTCATTATTCCGGTGCGGCTGGTTATCGTTGCCGTATTGAAACTATTTACATATATACGCAAGTTCTCAATACCTGCCCTTTGCATCCATTTTTTCGGGAAAGTATAACCTAATTCAATAGTTTTCAGTCGCAAATAGTTTGCTTTTTGTTTTGTCCAGGTATTATTACCGGCATTTGCTGAAAATCCGGTCGGACGAAGTGCAGGCATATACCCCGGAATCCATTCACTTGACATATCGGACGGATCTTCCCTATGCCAGCGGTCTAACCAAAGTGTTATACCGCTACCGAGACCTTGCTGGATAAACGGAGACATAAAATCACCACTTGTAAATACTTCATGTCCTGCTGCTCCCTGAAAAAACAGAGTCAGATCAAAGCCTTTATATTCTCCGGAAAGATTCAGACCATAATACATCCGGGGAGTATTTCCATGTCCGATAGGTTGATCGTCTTTCCCATCAATGATCCCATCATTATTCCAATCCTGAAATTTCAGATCACCCGGCATCAGTGATTTATTTCCGTTATTATCCTGGATCGGAGAGTTTAGAATTTCTTCCCAGCTTTCAAACTGTCCGATGCAAACTTTGCCCCACTGGATATCTTTATAACGATTATTACTATTGTTTCTCCAATCGTCATACATATTAGCAGAAGCTGCACGCTCAACATGTTCATTATAAATACGGGTCGTTGAAAAGTTTGCCTTTACATCATAAGTAAAATCTCCGATCTTATGACGGTGTCCTAAAACGATTTCAAACCCCTGATTTTTATCTGAGTTCAAATTTTCTACCGGTAGTTCTTGGCCGAATGTCGTAGGTAACGTCAATTGACGTTTTGTTAAAAGTCCGGTTCGTTTGCGAATAAAATAATCAAACTCCACATTTACCAAACCGGATAATACAGATGCTTCAAACCCAATATTAGCTGTCTTGGATTCGTACCAGGTTAAAGCCAGATTAGGCATACCTCTGTCTTTGGCTCCATTCGTTACACCTCCTGATCCCAACACATAACTTCCTGACGGATACAGATAACCTGTTAAATATTGGTAGGCTCTGTATTTACCATTATTCTCATCATCATCTGTATATCCGGTGACACCCTCATCACCGACTTTTCCATATGATCCTCTGATTTTGAAGTTATCAACCACCGGCAATGCTTCTTTGAAGAATGCTTCTTCCGAAACACGCCATCCTAAAGATACAGCCGGGAAAAATCCCCAACGGTTATCCGGTGCAAATTTATATGAACCATCGTAACGAAAACTTACTTCTGCCAGATATCGATTATCGTATGCATAGTTGATACGACCAACCAAACCGGCATGGGCAGAAACGCGTGCCGTTCCACCATTGTTCATATTTGTTTTATCTCCTGCATCCATCTGATCGATCGCTCCAACCGTAAATTGACGGTATGCTTTCAAAATATCAGTACGATCATTATTAAATTCCCACAATATCAATGCTCCTAAATCGTGTTTGCCGAATGTATTTTTATAGTTCATAGACAGTTGCCCATTCGGCCTGAAATAATTATCGTTCTGAGTCGTCAACTCAGAAATGGTATGACTGCCGGAAGCATTATAGACATCAGCAGTTGCATCATAAGCATATTCATAATATTCTTTATACCATTTCCTACTATATTTATTGTTATAATCATAAGATAATAAAGCTTTAGCGGACAGCCCTTTCACCCAAGGTATTTCCCAGTTCAAGCCAATCGATCCATTAAACTCACGGCGATCTCTCCTGTCATACCCGACATTATCAATATCAGACAGATGAACCGGATTTCCTTTATCTCCAGGATTAGACCAATAATCAGGATTATCATTTGCATAAACAGGAAACACCGGTTTTGCCATCTGAATACTACGACTCAAAGGCTCCGCTTCATATGGTTTCATTCGTGTGTCCAACCGTCCGCTTAATTGCAGGTCGACAGTAAACCCTTTTACAATTTCAGCACTAATATTGGAACGTACATTGTATTTTTTATAATTAAATGCTTTTGACCGATAAATTCCTTCCTGATCTGTTAATCCTAAAGAGAAGAAATATTTTACCTTCTCCGCACCTCCGGAAACACTCAGGTTATGATAAGTAGTAGGAGCCGTTTTACGAATGACCTCGTCATACCAGTCTGTCGTGCCAATCCCTTGCCGGAAACGTTCCAGGTCTTCTGCTGAATAAGGAGCTGCTATTCCTATATTCTGTTGGGCTTCATTATACAGGGTTGCATACTCATATCCGTTATAGTACTCAGGATAACGGGTTATATTCTGTATGCCGACGTAACCATTGTAATTGATCTTCGGCTTTCCTACTTCCCCTTTTTTAGTTGTAACAAGAATAACGCCGTTCGCCCCTTTGAATCCATAAACGGCAGCCGAAGCATCCTTCAAAATACTGATAGATTCGATATCGTTGGCATCGATTTGCTTGAAATCACGCTCTACACCATCTACAATAACCAGTGCATTACCATAACCACGGATATCGATACTGGCATCATCATCGCCCGGTGCACCGCTTCTTTGTACGGCACGCAATCCAGGGAGTTTACCAGCCAGTGCGTTACTTACATTAGGCGTTTTAACTGTTGCAATATCTTTAGACAGGAGAGAGGCTACCGAGCCTGTTACCGAAGCGCGCTTCTGAACACCATATCCAACAACTACTACTTCATCCAGTGTCTCAGAGTCTTCTGATAATTTAATATTCAAAGCAGAGGCATTCCCGACAGGAATTTCTTTTGTCGTAAAACCGATATAAGAGACAACCAATATCGGATTCTTTTGCTGGACGTTCAATGTAAATTGACCGTTTACATCCGAAATAGTCCCATTGGTAGTACCTTTTTCTACAACGTTAGCTCCAATGACAGGATCGCCATTCTGATCGACAATGTTTCCCGTAATTATTTTGGCCTGTTGTTTGACTTCTGTTATCGCGGATGGGGAAAGAACGATATAAGATCCTTCGATTTTGTAAATAACGTTGTTATCGAATAAGTTCTTCAAGACTTCCTCCAAAGATATATTATTAGCCTCAATTGATACTTTACGGTTAACATTCACGTTTTTATTATAAATGAATAACAAATTCGTCTGGCTCTCAATATCGTTTAATATATTTTCCAACCTGACATTGTTTTTACTAAGTGTAATCCGTACGTTCTGTGACTTTACCATTTCTGCCTGTAAACAGATAGAGCTGGAAAAGAAGAACAAAAAGGCCATCTTTAAAATACGAGATACACATACTTTTCTTTTCTTCATGTTTGTGATAGTTTAAGAATGATATTAGATTAATTTTCACATTGGGGCATAGCTATCCCTCATTTCGATTTTTAAATCATCTCATAGGCTGTATAATTTAATGTTATTGAATACGAATTTCTTCTCCACTATCCCATTCAAAAGTAAAACGGGCGTCTTGCTGCAATGCTCTCAACACCTCTTCAATTCCATCTGAAATACGGAACTTTCCACTACATGCATAATTATCCAGACCGGAATTTTCAACCGTTATACGGATACCATAATTCTTCTCCAGTTTCTTCATCAAAACTTCAAAGTTAATATCCTTAAATGCGATGACTCCGTCTTTCCAACTGTAAGGACTGAAATCGGTGATGGGAGTAACAGTCAGTTTTCCATTATCAAGTCTGACTGCATTATTTGGTTCTAACACAACTGATTCATTTGATTGAGATTTGTCGGTAACTTTTACGCTTCCTCTTAAGAGGGCCGTTGAGAAATCATCTTCGCCATAAGCATCCACATTAAACTGAGTACCTAAAACTTCGACTTCACAACGTCCGGTATTCACAATAAACTTTTTATTTTCGTCTCTGGCCACGTCGAAAAAAGCTTCTCCTTTTAAATGTACCTCACGTTTGTCTCCATTAAAAGATACCGGATAAGAAAACTCAGACCGGGCATTCAACCAAAGATGGGTTCCATCAGCCAGGGTTACTTCTACCCGCTGTCCGGCAGGTACTTTAATCGTATTAAAGGCAATCTCCCGTGGGGAATTGTTTTCGAAATGGGTTGGTACATTAAAAAACAGAAGTAAAGCAATGACGGCAGCAGCGACACTCCCGGCCCATTTCCAGAAAGTCACCGAGCGTTTGCGTACACGCACATCTATATTAACATCGTTAAATTGAAGCGCATCAAAAAAAGCACGCTCATGATAGAATGAATCTCTATTCTCTTTGCATTCATTTACCCATTGACGGATCTGCGTCAGTTCGTCATCTGTGGCTTGCCCACTGAACATCTTATGTAATAACTTTTGCTCCATTTTTTCCTGTTTCTATAATAAGGGCGAATAAAGGAACAAATACCCTAAAAGAAAAAATGATTTTTTTTTATTTATAGAAGAAGTCAAAGACAAACAGAAGGGCCGGCAGATAATCTTTTAATTCTTTTCGCAGGGCTGCCAATGCTTTACTGACATGAAACTCAACGCTTTTTACAGACAGATTCGTTTCCTTGGCTATCGTTTGATAACTTTTCCCTTCATAACGGCTCATGATAAAGATACGGCTTGATTTTTCAGGCAATTTATCCAGTGTTTTTTGAATAAGATCTTGCACTTCCTTACTGAATAACGCTTCCGGCTCGCAGGCTTCCAGGCTGGATATGCGCATTTGAAGTTCCCACTCTTTATTAGATAACAGATTTTCTGCGATATTATTCCACGTATGCTCCCTCTGTAAATAATCCAGGCATCGATTTTTAATGATGATCAATATATATAAAGGAATATCTCTCACATCATCCAGTTTGTTACGGTTCTCCCAATAGTACATCAGGCTCTCTGCAACCAGATCTTCTGCTACTTCACGATTATAGGTATATGAATATGCAAACCGAATGTACCGTTCACGATGATTCGCGAAAATATAATTGAATAGTTTTATGTATGCCTTCTCATTCATGATGCGCTTCTATGCGGGCAAAGATAAACATATTTGAAAAAAATCCTTGTATATTACAACAGATGTTATTTGAACGATGTAACTACCGGACTGTTTTTAAGCAGTAAAACGGAAGGTATTAAAACAAAAAAGTATATCAGGAAACAAATACAGGTATCAAAATTCAGCCTGTCAGTTCCCGATATACTTAATTATAAGTAGAGGATTATCCTATTGTCTGATCAAAGACATAAGCTATATTTCCTCCGGCGGAAGGTTTGGATTTGTCTTCAACAGATTTCGCATCACCTTCTTCCGGGGTACTTAATGTTTTATTATATAATTCCTGATTACCTAAAACCTCGATGGCCTTTTCAAGTACTTTGTCATCCTTCAGGCTTTCCAGCAACTCCCCTTTCTGGAAATAGTAACGTTTTATTATTTCTGAGGCCATCAGTTTCTTGATCTGGTCTTTATAAAGCTCGAAATCTCTGTCCAGGTTCGGAGTCAAGCGGGCTTCCAGTTCATTAAAGATTGTCGAGTCGCTATTCATATACCCTTCAAACTTGGCAATCTCCTTCAGATTCTTCAGAACTTTCTCGCTCTGACGATCGTAAGTGAAATTCTTTTCCTTTGCATAGTTTTTGAAAGCTTCAAAATCCTCATCCGAAACAGTAAACTCATCTACGGGAGGGATCGTCTTATGTTTCTGCGCCCAATTCGTTACAAAGTCAAGCAACACAAAATCGGTAGCCAGATAATACATCATAGTCGGCATTTCTTCCTCTTCTATTTCGAACTCGGGACGAACACCGCCACCATCACGTACCGGACGTCCTTTAGAGGTATAAAATACCGATGTCAGGCTATCCGGAATAGCAGCTACACTGCCGTCAGCTTTCCGATGCGTATAGTCCATTTGCTGTATACAACGGCCGCTGGGTATATAATATTTACTCATCGTGATCTTCACGCTACCATTATAAGGCAGTTCACGTGTAGACTGAACCAATCCTTTTCCAAAAGACCGCTGTCCCACCAATACGGCACGGTCCATATCCTGTAATGAACCTGAAACGATTTCAGCGGCAGAAGCGGAGTTGCCATTAATCAGGACTGCCATCGGCATAACCGTATCCAACGGTTCGTTAGCCGTACGATAGGTACGGTCCCACTGGCTAATCTTCCCTTTGGTCGAAACCACTTCTTTCCCTTTCGGAACAAACATACTGACAATCTGTGTCGCGCTTTCCAGCAAACCGCCTCCATTATTACGTAAGTCGAGGATCAACGATTTAATCTGATGATTTTTCTTCAGGTCTTCAAAAGCATTCTTTACTTCCTGAGCACTTTTATCGGTAAATCCTTTTAGATAGATATAACCGACACCATCACCACGCACACCGTAGTAAGTAACCTGATCTACCAGGATTTGCTTACGTAAAAGTTCCACTTCACGCGGCTTCTTTTCATTGGGACGTTGTATCTTCAATACCATCTTTGTATTAGGTACTCCTTTCAAAAGGTTACTTACTTCATCAGATGATTTTTCTGTCACATCCACTGTATCGATAGCCAGGATCCGGTCACCGGCCTGAAGTCCGGCCAATGCAGCAGGCATCCCTTCAAACGGTTCGATAATATATACGCCACCTTCCTGGCGTCCACGGATATAAGATCCTATTCCACCGTATTCGCCGGTAGTCATCATTTTCAGCTTGTCCATTTCCTGCTCCGGATAGTACTCGGTGTAAGGGTCGAGACTACCCAACATGCTGTTGATCCCTCTACGCACTGTCTTCTCCACATCAACGGAGTCTACATAAAACATTTCAACTTCTTTTACCAGCGCATTGAAAATATCGAGGTTCTTACTCACCTCAAAGCGGTTATCTTTTTGAGCCTGTCCCGGCATAATACTCCCGAAGAGGAGTAATAAACAAAACAAACCTATCAATCTTTCTCGTCGTATCTGCTTATACATAGAATATTTAGTTAATTAAGGATGTAAATGTATGCATAAAACACATTTCAGGATAATATCGTATCTACTTTTAACTTTATTTGTTCCCATTTATCATCCGGAATCCGGGCTCCGATCACGTCTATAATATATCCTGCCAGAAGCGAACCGATACGGGCTGATTGCTCCAAAGTGGCACCGACAGACTGGCCATAAAGGAAGCCGGCTGCAAAATGATCGCCTGCACCGGTTGTATCGATAGGCTTACCTCCTTCTGCGGGAACAGATATAATCTGGCCGTTGCTACCGACCAATGCACCTTCCTTGCCCAATGTAACCAAAGAAACTTTCACCATACCGGAAAGTTTTTTGACGGCTTCGTGAGCATTCAGTCCTGTAAAAGCTTCGGCTTCACTTTCGTTTGAAAAAAGAATATCGACATAGTTGGGGATTATATCATCCAATAATCCTTTGAAAGCATTGACAATATTAAAATTAGATAAATCGAGAGCTACTTTCAAGCCTAACTTTTTGGCTTTCTGCATCGTTGAACGAACCAGTTCTTCATTCACTAAAAGATAACCTTCTATATAAATGCAATTGTACCTGCTCAAGATATCTTCTTTTATCTCATCCGGTGTGATTGTAGGAGCCGGTCCGAGGAATGTCCCCATAGAGCGTTCTCCATCTTTCGAGATCAACACCGTACAGCTACCGGAAATACCGGGTGTTTTAATAAAGTAAGGAACAACATTGGCATCTTTAAGCGCTTGTTCATAAAATTCACCAACCGAATCGGTTCCTATCTTACCTATAAAACCGGCATTTGCCCCAAGGCATGCCATAGCACGCATGGTGTTACAGACTGAACCACCCGGAGCCTGGCTTCTTTCCAAACGTTCCTGTGTTTTACGGATTGCAACCATCTGTTCCTGGTTGATCATATCCATTGCTCCCTTCTTTATTCCTACTTCCGTCAGTACATCATCGCTATCCAACCGCAATAAAACATCAACCAAAGCATTTCCTAAGCCTATTGTATTCATTTTTTCATTTTTTTCTGCAAAGATATTGCATATTTCAAAAAGAACCTCTACTTTTGCAGTGCAATTTCAGAAAGGGATATACGAAAGCGTTCGGAAAACTCTTTAAAGATTGAAAATTCTTCCTTAGCTCAGTTGGTTAGAGCATCTGACTGTTAATCAGAGGGTCCTTGGTTCAAGTCCAAGAGGAAGAGCAAAAAGACATCGGGAAAGACTGAAAACATATTCTTCCTTAGCTCAGTTGGTTAGAGCATCTGACTGTTAATCAGAGGGTCCTTGGTTCAAGTCCAAGAGGAAGAGCAGAAAAAGACATCGGGAAAGACTGAAAAGACATATTTTCTTCCTTAGCTCAGTTGGTTAGAGCATCTGACTGTTAATCAGAGGGTCCTTGGTTCAAGTCCAAGAGGAAGAGCAAAAAAAGAGATATCTCATTGAGGTATCTCTTTTTTTATGTAGTATCCTTTCTGTTTCCCGAGCAGGAAACTACAGTTCCCTCCTAAGGAAACGCCAGTTCCCTGCCGAGGAAATTGCAGTTCCCTGCCGAGGAAATTGCAGTTCCCTGCCGAGGGAACTAGAGTTTCCAAAGCAAGGAACTACGAGGAAACTGTAATAATCTGTAAGTTAGACGGTAAGCCATAAAACAAGATATAGGAATAATACTTTCCTAAAAGCTCTTACTTTATAGGTCATTTCGATACTGTTAAAACCAGATTATGCCTTCCCGACTCCAGTTCGATGACTTTGTCTCCTTTTATATAATCCGGCAGATAAAGAGTTGCCGTGCTGTTAGCAGGAACAGTTACTTCATATTTGATCTTTTTCTTGTTCCACTCCCACTTCGAAATAATCCGTCCGTAAGGAGAATTATGTTGTGCCTCAAAATGTTTCAACTCTTTTACAAAATTGGGACGTAATAATATATGTTTGAAACCCGGCTGTTCCGGATCGGGGAAAATACCTCCTAACCCCTTATAGAACCATCCGCCGATCTCCCCGAACATCATATGATTATCCGAAATATCGCGTTCGGCTTTCAAATCCCAGTTCTCCAATAAGGTTGTTGCTCCGTTGACAATCCACCAACCCCACGACGGATAAGTATCTTGTGCCGCAACTTTATAGGCAACTTCCGGATATCCGTTTTCACTCAACGCATTCAGGATCGCTTTTGCTCCCAACACACCGACATCCAGATGAAATCCTGCCTCTTCCACTTTCTTTGCCAGATTTTGTGCAACTTTAGCTATCATATTGTCGGGAACTATTTTCCATTGCAAAGGAACACTTAATTCCGTCTGGCTACCATTCGCATAGATGCCAGTCTCCTTATTCAGGTATTTATCATTTACCGCGTTTTTGATTTTCCCGGCTAATGCTGTATAATAGACATAATCATCCTTTTTATCAAACAATTTAGCGGCATTCGCCAGTATCCTGGCATCCACGTAAAAATAGATAGAAGAGGTAAGTTCCTTATTGGACTGGGATTTGACTGGTACCCAATCTCCACGTCCCCAGGTAGTCAGATGGTTAGGGCTTGTACGATCCACATAATCGACATATCGTTTAATGCTCTCATAACAATCAGACAGTGGTTTGCTGTCGCCATAAAACATATATAAGTTCCAGGGGATAATGGCTATTGTACTTGTCCAGTCCAACCCGTTGTCGGTACCGTATCCCCATCCTCCTGTCGGGATAATATCCGGGAGTACTCCGTTGGGTTGCTGTTCGTCGCGATGGTCGGCCAACCATTTCTCATAGACGGTAATTCCATCAAAATTATACAAAGCCGTTTCAATGGCAAAATGCCCGTCTCCGGTCCATCCGTTCTTTTCACGCTGCGGACAGTCGGTCGGATAGCCCATCAAATTCGACAGGTAAGCGTTATTGGTTGCCCACCACAACTTATTGACTAGCTCGCTCGAAGTATTGATTTGCCCCACCGGAGGAACATCACTATGCATAAAGTAAGCTGTCAGGCTGTTTTGATCAAGTGCCAACGGCTTATCGCTGGAGACTTCCACATAACGGAAGCCTTTGTAGTTGAACTTCGCCATAAATTCATCATTACCACCGCTAAGGATCAAGATATCTGTCTGGAAAGGATCTTTTTCCTTATCTCCCCGATAATAAACATCAATGTTGGACATATCGATACGCCCATTATCAAAAAGCCGCTCTCCATGCTTAATCCTCACTTCCGTACCTCTTTCTCCCGATACTTTTATCCGGGTAACGCCTGACATATTCTGACCAAAATCAAAAACATACGTCTTTTCATCTATTTTGTTGACAGATTTCGCCGGGAGAGTCAATACATTCCGGATCGGCCGGGCTTGTTGTGCCGTAACATTTTGGGAAGGGACGCCTCTATATCCTACTCCATTCCATTTAGAGTCATCGAAGTCCGGAGTATTCCAACCAGTCTGTTCGAGACGTGCATCGTAATGTTCTCCGGTATAGATACTGTTGAAAACTAATGCTCCCGAAGATGTTTTCCAACTAAGATCGGTAGGAATTGTTTCAATACTACCATCATTATAAGTGATACGAAGATCCATACAGAAAGCAGGTCTGTTACGCCAGGGGGCCCGATCGAAATCCCATACAGCTTTCGATTGATGATTATACCATCCATTACCCAGAAGTACACCTATGGCATTATCCCCTTTCTGAAGTTGACCGGTCACATCGTAAGTTACATACAAGTTACGCCGGTCGAAACGGGTATACAGCGGATCAAGGCGGTGATCTCCTATTTTCTCCCCATTGATATATAACTCATATAATCCGGCAGCGGCAATATAGGCTCGTGCCGATTTTATTGTTTTACCTGCTGCAAACTTCTTACGGAAATAAGGAGTTGGTTGATAGTCCATATCTTTCCCATCACCTATCCAGGCTCCCTGCCAGTTCCTTATATGCATCATCCCCATTTCAAAAGAGCTGACAGGTGAAGCTATTTCTTTCTTTTCCAGATCGCCACCTATCACTTTCCAGTAATATTTAATAAAAGGTTCAAGCTGTCTACCCGCATAAGTTATCAACATATCCCCGGAATTTATTTTTCCGCTATCCCATATATCGGCATTTCCGTTTACAACTTTCATCGAGTCTTTATCCACCAACACACGATAAGATGTTTGTTTTGCCCCTTGTCGGCTGTCTTCCATTTTCCACGAAAGACGAGGGGTCGGATTATCGATTCCTACCGGAGTTTCAAGATGATCACTCTGTAATCCGGTCAAACGGACGGACTGCCCGTTAGCCCCGGTGTAACTAAAGAAAGTAGTAACAGTAATAAATAATAGTATAAGCTTTTTCATTCGCTCGTTATTTTATTGTAAAATCATTAATACGAATTATCTGATTCAGCACATTTGCCGCTCCAAAGCTCTATATTTCAGGGAAAATATCAGTTATAAAAATGATTTTTGATTTTATATATTTGATAGTATCTGCATTAATCCGTGCCCTCCGAAACTGAAACGCAGGTCTTAAAAGAGCCGATAGTTATAGGTTAATAATTCAGCCATGATTTGAACGTACTGATCTTCTCGCGGCTTACAATGATCTTATCTTTAAAAGGCGGGATTACCTTTACAACCACTTTACCAAGGAAATAACTTTCTATTTTCTGGATAGATTGCACGCTTACCACCGTTTGCCGGTTAGTCCGGAAAAAGCGGTCGGGGTCAAGTTGTTCGCACAGTTTATCCAAAGACATATCTATAATGTATTCTTTATTCTGATGGGTAACGGCAAAAGTGATCTTATTCTCCGTGTAGAAATAAGCGATGTCATCCACTTGCAAAGTAAACAACTTGTCTTCTCCCGAAATAAGGAATCGCGTCCTGTATTTCTTTGCCGGGCCGGTTATATTTTGAAGTATCTGTAAAATATCCCCCTGTTTGCCGAAGTCCCTGTAATATTTGGAGACTAGTTTTTCAAACTTCTCCAATGCCTCGTTCAACCGTTCCTTATCGATAGGCTTCAACAAATAATCTATGCTGTTCACTTTGAAGGCACGGATCGCATATTCATCGTAAGCCGTTGTAAATACGATCATACATTCGGGATTTGCCTGTTCGATAAAAGAAAAAGAAACACCGTCTGTCAACTGAATATCCAGGAACAGAATATCCGGATGCGGATTGTTGTTAAACCATTTCACAGCACCTTCCACATTTCCCGGCAATAACAGGATCTCCCATTCGGGACGCAACTCCGTCAGCATCTTATTCAACAGACGGGCTGCCGGAATTTCATCTTCAATAATTGCAGCTCTTATCTTATTCATTCAGCAATGGTATTTTAACGGTAAAACAATTCGAATCATTTTCCACGATAATATCCTGATTATTCATCAGTTTATACCGGGAAGACAGATTCCTGAGCCCGGTTCCCGATTTAATGACGTTCTGCTTAATCCGGATCTGATTACTTACCACCAGCATCTTCCCGTCTTCCGTAGTACTCAGATGAATGGTCATCGGCTTATCCGAATTAATTATATTATGCTTGATCACATTCTCGGTCAATAACTGTAAAGTGAAAGACGGTATTTTCTTTTCCAGCAGAGCAGGATCGATCCTGTTATCCACGAAAAGACAATCCCCTAACCGTACCTGATGAAGGAATATGAACGATTTCAAAAAGGTTATCTCCGAACGTAAAGTAACCAGTCCCTCCTGCTGGCTTTGTAAAATATACCGGTAAACATCCGACAACCGCCGGGTAAATACCACGGCATTCTCCGGATTATATTCTATTTCCGAGATCAGCGTATTCAGGTTATTAAAGAGAAAATGCGGATTTACCTGGTTTTGCAAAGCAACATACTGTGCTTTTATCGCACTCTCCTCCAATTTGTTCGCCTTTTCATGAAGAACGATCAGCTGTCTGTAAAAATTAGCAACCATCGTCAGGCTGACAATCACCATCTCCACCAGCCACACCACAAAGATCATCCGTACACCTGCTCCCCTCAACGCAAACGGCGAAGGAATCTCCAATAAAACCTTGACAATAGAAAACAACAGATAATTCAGCAGAAACAAAAGCCCGGCCATCAAAATACAATTAATCAATAATTGATGTTTCCCCCTTACCAGAAATTGATAGCTTCTCTTCTGCCATTCATTGATCAGCATAATACTGAACCCTAACGCATTAAAAACAAATACGACTAACAGGAAAGCCCAGAAAGAGATCAAAAGATTCTGATGCTGCGGAGAGATATCCGAATAAAGCACCATGAAAAAGTAAGAGAAGCAGGCTAACCCTGAAAAAAGGAAGAAATTAAAATAATGATTGTATTTGTTCTGCATAATTTGATGATCTATTGTAAGCACAAATGTAAGGCTTTCAAAGAAATAAAGAGGCTATCTGATATCAATTTTCAGATACCCCCTTTATAAGAAAACATATATCATGAACCTATCAGAAGCAAATACCGACACGGAAGCCCAGATTGTTTTGCCCGTTCATCGAGTAAGTCAGTAAATCCGTCTGGTTTGTGGCGTAACTGTGAATGTCTCTGAAGTTCATTCGATCATCTATTAACAACCAGTCCGTTCTCTTCAAACATAGGCTTATCCAAAACCTCCGGATTTACTTTTTCTTCTTCCGCGACTGCTTTATTTTCTGCCGGCACCGACTTATAGTCGGCACACTTAAATGAAGCTAATAGCCCCAACAATAATGTGTTTGCCATTTTTCTCAACAATTTTAATCATCCAATCATTCATTTTGATGTAAACTTATTATTTAGATGTATTGTAAACTTATTTTATTTTGCTGAAACGAAACAGGAATTTTCCGAAACGTATTTTTCCGCTACTGAAACGAAGCAAGACCTTGTCGACAGCAATAAGAATTCTATATACGAAAAAAGCACTTCCGTCTACAAACTAAAAAGCACTTTCCTTACCAGATTATCTTCGCAGCATAATCATAAGACAAAAGAGTTATGAACAAAAGAGAAGTCATTTCAGCAGTAGCAAGTCGTTCGGGAGTAGATCCGGAAGATTGC
Source organism: Parabacteroides goldsteinii (assembly GCF_015550595.1). Classification (GTDB taxonomy): domain Bacteria; phylum Bacteroidota; class Bacteroidia; order Bacteroidales; family Tannerellaceae; genus Parabacteroides; species Parabacteroides leei. The sequence continues at coordinate 9,751 of NZ_JADNBB010000027.1, read as the reverse complement.
ATCAAAGTATTCGATACGTTCGAAGATGTTTTCAGTGAAGAAATAACCCGAAGCAAATGGAAAGGCACGGTATTCGAATACGTCTACGATATCCTGACACGTATCAAAAACAAGAAAAACAGCGGAAGTATTTCGTAATCCTCAGTATCACCCAATTCAATAATTAATATGCATCGTACAATCACTTTTTTATTCCTGCTTATCTGGTCTGTATCCGTAACCGGTGGCTATGCCCAACAAACCGTAGACAACCAACCCGCACAAACTCTACGCGGAACCGTCATCGACAAAGCCTCCGGTCACCCGATGCCGGATGTGACAATTATGCTTCCGGATATGCCCGGGACAGGAACCACCACAGATGAAAAAGGGCAGTTTGTATTATCCGGCATTCCAATAGGAAGACACAATATACAGGCTACTTATTTAGGTTACGAACCTGGTATATTCAAGGAAGTCCTTGTCACTTCCGCCAAGGAGGTCTATCTGGATATCTCACTGAAAGAGAACGCCCAGGAGCTAAGCGAAGTCGTTATCCGCCCGCAGATAAACAAAGAACAGCCGCTCAATAAGATGGCTGTCACCGGAGCCCGTATGCTCAGTGTGGAAGAAGCCAGCCGTTATGCCGGTGGGCTGGATGATCCGGCACGCCTGGTGAGTTCGTTTGCCGGAGTGGCCGCCAACCTATCAAGCAATGGGATATCCATCCACGGGAATGCCCCTCACCTGCTTCAATGGAGGATGGAAGATGTGGAAATACCCAATCCGAACCATTTTGCCGATATTTCGATATTGGGTGGCGGAATACTCTCTTCGCTCAGTAGCCAAGTATTGGGCAATTCCGACTTTTTCACCGGTGCGTTTCCAGCCGAATACGGGAATGCTGTATCCGGAGTATTCGACATGAAGCTGCGGAACGGAAATAACCGGAAAATGGAAAACACGATCCAGGCAGGTATATTAGGTTTTGATGTTGCTTCGGAAGGTCCCTTAAGCAAAAAGCACCAGGCCTCCTACATTTTCAATTACCGTTATTCCACAACCGGATTACTAAACCGTATCTATCCCGGATTAGATATGGGCGGTAAGCTCGATTACCAGGACCTGAATTTTAAATTCAACTTTCCGACACGCAAAGCCGGTACCTTCTCCGTTTGGGGAACCAGCCTGATCGACAAATATGAAGGAGATTTCGAAGATAACCCGCAGGAATGGGAACATACCCGCGATAACTTCAAGTCGGCAGCCAAACAATATATGGCAGCGGGGGGAGTCGGGCACCGTTATTTCTTTCCGAATGACGCAATGCTGAAAACAACTCTGGCAGCTACCTATTCCGGCATGAACGCTACAGAAGACTCCTATACAGCAGATCATACATTCAAACCCTTCGTTTATCAAAAGTACAACAATACAAACCTGATCCTGACCTCCTCTTACAGCAGGAAATTCAGTGCACGGCATACCAACCAGACAGGTTTCACCTATACCCGGATGTTCTACGATATGAGATTGAACCTGGCCCCGTTTGAAGCAGTTCCGTTAAACACCCTGTCCAAAGGGAAAGGGCAAACCGACCTGATCTCCGCTTATACCAGTTCTTCTTTCGGGATAACCAACCAACTATCTATGAACGTAGGTCTGAGCAGCCAGGTGCTGACGCTGAACAATAGCTGGACACTTGAACCACGCCTGGGAATGAAATGGACGCCGACCAGCCGTACCTCATTCGCACTGGCTTACGGCCTGCATAGCCGTATGGAAAAGATGGATGTCTATTTTGTCAATTCCAAAAGTTCCGGTGAGGAGTTGGTCAATAAAGACCTCGATTTCACGAAAGCCCATCATCTGATGCTGACATTCGGTTATAAGTTATCCGACAACTTGCTTTTTAAAGTCGAACCGTATGCCCAGTTCCTGTACGATGTTCCGGTTATTGCCGATAGTTCCTATTCCGTCCTCAACCGGAGAGAGTTTTATGTGGAAGAAGCCCTGGTCAACAAGGGAAAAGGACGGAACATCGGAGTAGACATCACACTGGAGAAGTATCTGAGCAAAGGATTATATTATCTGATAACGGCATCTGTTTTTGATTCCAAATACAAAGGTGGAGACGGTGTCTGGCACAATACCCGGTTCAACCGCCGGTATATACTCAATACCTTGATCGGAAAGGAGTGGATGCTAGGAAAAAACAAACAGAATATCCTGAGTGCCAATGCAAAATTCACCCTGCAGGGAGGAGAACGTTATTCTCCCCTCAATACGGAAGCCAGTCTGGCTCATCCGGATAAGGAAGCGCAATATGACGAGACACGCGCCTATTCACAACAATATCCGGTCATGTTCATCGCCAACTTCACCGTCAGCTATAAAATAAATAAAAAGAAAGTCGCGCATGAATTTGCAATCAAAGCACTGAATGTAACGGGTACAAAAGAATATTACGGCTATCATTACAACCTAAAATCCGGTGTGATGGAGCGGAACGGGCAAAGTATTCCTATCAGTAATATCAGTTATAAACTAGAATTTTAACCGTTTTGCAGACTGGTAACAAATAAAATAGTAATTTCGGACACTTAAAGAGGATACCGCTATATGACAGACAACCCTATTAATAAACAAACTTTCCTGTATCGGTTTCTGGTCAGTTCCAGATACAGAATAGCGCGTCATATCCTGTTGCTCGTGGCAGTAGCGGCAGTATCACTCAACCAGAACATCTATACATACGGAACAAGAGTTGAGTTATTGGATAATTATGTTTACCTGGCAGGTTTCAGTACACTGATTTCCTATGTTATAGTCGGTTATCTCCATCTCTATCTGCTTGTACCCGGATTATTGCTAAAAAAGAGGTACCTGACTTATATCATTTATTCCGCCAGTTCCATCTTACTGCTTATATCGATACGGTATGTGCAGGAATACTGGATATTCACTTCATCCGGTATTCCTCCGATCAGAAGTTCTTACTTCAATATAGTCAGTATTCTGGATAGTTTGTCGGACTTCATGCTGAACATGATCTGTATCACCGGTATCTCCATGACCGTGTTACTAAGACATTGGATGACAGAAAACCAGCGGGTAAACCTACTGGAAAAGAAACAGATACAGTCGGAAGTGGATAACCTGAAAGAACAGGTGAATCCATCGTTACTATTCAATACATTAAACCGGACTGCCGTGTTATCGAAAAGCGAACCGGAGAAAGCGGCGGATATGGTGTTACGGTTAAGCCAGTTACTACGTTACCAGCTGTATGACGGGGCACGCGATAAGGTATTATTAAATTCTGAAATCTCTTTTCTTAATAATTACCTGGCATTGGAGAAGTTTTATTCCGATTCGTTCGATTACCGGATTGTATCGGAAACGGAACTGAGGGGAGTGCTTATTCCTCCCCTCCTGCTTGTGCCGATTATTCAGTACGCCTTGAAAAGAACCGGGAAACAAACAAGCCGTCCATCTGTACTCTTGCAGGTAAGCCGGGAAAACCAGCTGATTTCTATCACCTGCCGGTTCGATGATACCGATACACCGGCAATCAAAGAATTGGATGGCTTCACAACACACCTCGACCTTCTTTATCCGGACAATTATTCATTATCCGTTACGCAGGACAAAGAGATGGGAACAAGTACTATTCTATTAAAATTGAATACGCATGGCAAATAATATAGATTATATAGTATCTGATTTCCTGTTAAGTCCACGGAAAAGAATTTACAGGCATCTCCTGTTGCAACTGGTTGTTTTTCTTATCACGATCAATGTATTCTGGGATACGCCGGACAAGCTGATCATTACTCCGGCACGTATCCGTTCATGGATCTGTTATTTCCTGATCATTAATATGCTCATTTATGCAAATGCTTATGTATTGGTGCCACGGTTTCTACTCAAAGGGCATCTACTTCTCTACCTGACCACGGCACTTACTCTGATTCTTGTATCGATTGTGATATTAGGGTCTCTCCAAACACTTTTCGAAGATACACGGTTCGAGAATCTGCCTACCAGCCAGTCGGTAATCTGGTTAAATATCCTGTCATCAACGATATCCAGTGGTTTGTTGGTTGCCGGTTCTTCTGCTATGATGCTCTTTAAACATTGGATCAGCAACAACCAGCGTGTCGGTGAACTGGAAGCCGCCACCCTGCAATCGGAACTGAAATTCCTGAAAAGCCAGATCAATCCGCACTTCCTGTTCAATATGCTGAACAATGTATATGTATTGATCAGGAAAGGACGTGACGAAGCTGCAGATGTGTTGTTCAAATTGGAAGACCTGTTGCGTTACCAGTTCAACGACAGTGCCCAAGACAGGATACAACTCAGTTCTGACATTCGTTTTATGAGTGATTTCCTGAACCTGGAGAAGATTCGCCGGGATAAGTTCAATTATACCATCGCCAAAGAGGGCGATATCAACGGTGTATGGCTACCACCTCTGTTGTTTATCCCTTTTGTAGAAAATGCAGTCAAACATAATACGGACGGGGAGAATGCTTCGTTTGTATATCTTTCTTTCAATGTGCAGGATAACCGGTTGACCTTCCGGTGTGAAAACTCGAAGCCTGCCGAAGAGGAAGAAAAAGACAACCGTATCGGCGGACTGGGCCTGAAAAACATCAGGCGACGATTGGATTTACTGTATCCCGACCGCCATTCGCTAGAAATCATAGAAGATAAACAAAGTTACACCGTTAATTTACACCTGGACTTATGAACTGTATCATCGTAGACGACGAACCTCTGGCCCGTGAAGCGGTAGAGATGCTGATAAATGAAACCGGAGGACTGACACTGGCCGGTAGTTTCAATAATGCCACTTCGGCTGCCCGGTTTATCAAAGAGCACCCGATCGACCTGATATTTCTGGATATCCGCATGCCCAAAGTGACCGGACTGGACTTCGCCCGTACCATTCCTAAAAGCACACTTGTTATATTCACAACCGCTTATGCTGAGTATGCAATCGACAGTTACGAAGTGGATGCCGTCGATTACCTGGTGAAACCGATTATCTTCGATAGGTTCCAGAAAGCGGTAGAGAAAGCCAAATCATATCATGCGCTTCTACTTACGGAAGAAAAGGAAAACATAGAGAACGTCCAAAGCGAGTTCATGTTTGTCAAGTCCGAACGTCGTTTCTTCAAAGTCAATTTTAAGGATATATTGTTCATCGAGGGGTTAAAAGATTATGTAATCATTCAACTTCCCGACCAGCGCATCATCACCAAAACCAGCATGAAAGCGATACACGAACTACTTCCCAAAGTATTCCTGCGGGTAAACCGTTCTTACATCGTCAACACCCAACAAATAGCCTCTTTCGACAATAACGATATCTACATCGACAAATACGAAATAGCCATCGGCAACAATTACCGCGATATCTTCTTTGATGAATTTGTATTATCTTTGCACCATGGGAAAAAATAAGTTAGCAAAGTTTGACGATATGGCGGAATATCCGCATGTTTTCCAGTATCCGTTTGCCGTTCTGCAAGAGAAAGGATTCGAGTTGAAAGGACACTGGCACAAGGAGTTTTTCAAGAATGACAATCCGATCGTGCTTGAATTGGGTTGCGGTAAAGGTGAATATACAGTGGGACTGGCACGGTTGTTTCCCGATAAGAACTTTATCGGCGTAGACATCAAAGGTGCACGCATGTGGACCGGAGCCAAAGACTCTTACGAATCGGGAATGACCAATGTTGCTTTCCTCCGGACCAGCATCGAACTGATCTCCCATTTCTTCGCAGCCGGTGAGGTTGCCGAAATATGGCTTACCTTCCCCGATCCGCAGATGAAAAAAGTAAACAAGCGCCTGACATCCACCCGCTTCATGAAAATGTACCGCGAAATACTGTCCGGCGACGGCATTATCCACCTCAAGACCGACAGCAATTTCATGTATACGTACACCTGCGAAATGGTGAAAGCCAACAAATATCCCGTATTGTTCAGTCACAACGATCTGTATCATTCGGATCTGGTAGACGATATCCTGTCTATCAAAACCTATTATGAACAGCAATGGCTCGATCGCGGACTGAACATCAAATACATCAAGTTTGTTTGTGAGGAAAGAGATGAACTGATCGAACCGGATGTTGAGATCGAACTCGATCCCTACCGCAGTTTCAACCGGAGCAAGCGCAGCGCACTGGCTTCCGGCAAATAAGACAACCAATTATACAATCTATATTATGGCAATATATCCTAAGCTAATCATGGACGCACTAGCTAAAGTGCGTTACCCGGGGACAGGGAAAGACCTTGTCGAAATGGGCATGGTAGAAGACAACATACGGATCGACGGCAATAAGGTAAGCTTCTCACTCCTTTTCGAGAAACCTAACGATCCGTTTATCAAATCAGTCGTAAAGGCTGCCGAAACAGCTATCCTTACCTATGTGGGTGAAGAGGTCGACATCAAAGGAAACATCGAAGTGCTGGCACGTCAGGCAGCGCGTCCCGAACCGGACAAACTGCTTCCGCAGGTAAAAAATATCATTGCCGTATCTTCCGGAAAGGGAGGTGTAGGTAAAAGTACGGTTGCCGCCAACCTGGCTGTGGCGCTGGCCGGTCTCGGTTATAAGGTAGGTTTGCTGGATGCCGATATTTTCGGCCCTTCACAGCCTAAGATGTTCAATGTAGAGGACGCCCGTCCTTATATGGAAGAGGTTGACGGACGCGATTTGATCCAGCCGGCAGAGAACTACGGAGTCAAACTGCTGTCGATCGGTTTCTTCGTGAATAAAGAAGATGCCGTTCTATGGCGCGGTGCTATGGCAAGCAACGCTTTGAAGCAGCTGATCGGCGATGCCAACTGGGGCGACCTCGATTATTTCCTGATCGACCTGCCACCGGGAACAAGTGATATTCACCTGACAATGGTGCAGACACTGGCTATCACCGGTGCTATCGTTGTCAGCACACCGCAGGAAGTTGCCCTGGCGGATGCCCGTAAAGGTATCAGCATGTTTACCGGCGAAAAGATAAATGTTCCTGTCTTGGGATTGGTTGAAAACATGGCCTGGTTCACCCCCGCCGAACTCCCGGAAAACAAATATTACCTGTTCGGTAAAGAAGGAGCCAAACGCCTGGCAGAAGAACTGAATATTCCCCTGTTAGGACAAATACCTATTGTACAAAGTATCTGTGAAGGAGGCGACAACGGTACACCTGTTGCCCTAAACCCCGATACGATCACCGGAGCCGCTTTCCGCGACCTGGCAGAAAACGTAGTCGAACAGATCAATTACCGCAATGCAAACATGGCTCCTACACAACGAGTTAATGTCAGTAAAAGTTGACAGTGGACAGATGACAGTCAACTGAAAAAGAAAGAGCAGGGCTCCCCGTCGGAAACCCTGCTCATCTTTTTCCCTGTACAGGAAATCATCATCACATCTCATCAAAATGAAAGTCTAACTCCGAATTGTACCGATGCACAGAGTGGCTGCTCTTTCCGGATCGTCTCAACCACACTCTTATCATCGAAATAATAGGCGATACCGGGTTCGGCATAGATACTAACGGGTTTAGATATGTCATATTGTACACCCAATGAAGCTAAAGCGGACAACTGTATCTTGTTTATATCAAGGTCAGTTTTACTCTTACGTTCACGAACGTTATTCAGGTAATAATTCGTATTCAGACTACCGTCCACACACATCTCCGCCATTCCTCCGGCAGAAGCGTAAACCGACAAACGGTCTTTCTTCCACAAGGTGTAATTCACCTTCAAAGGAATCCCCAGATAATGCAGGCGCTGCTCCTGCGAAAAGAAGTCTACTTCACCGGCCGACAGTTCCGACGAAAGGAAGGTATAAACCAACCCGCTTTCCACCGAAAACTTGTCATTAATCTTCTTCTTCACCGAAAGTCCTGCCGAAAGCGGGAACTTGTGTTTTACCTTCGTCCCTGCGGGCTTCTGGTAGTTGGCAGCAGCTATCTGTTCAAACATGGAATAGTCACCCGGATCCCGGAAGTTCGATGCATTCGAAGCCACATTCTTCATATAATCTTCAAAAGTTCCCGAACCCGGGTTATTATTCACACTTACATCCAAACGCGTTGCCGAACCATTCAACATCTGTAATCCTCCCGTAGCAGAAGAATGACGATCAAACATATTTCCGGCATATAAACCGAATGTCCATCCTTTGCCCGATGCAGATTCCTTCTTCGGCAAAGTCTCATAACTCTTCTCAGGAACATAGTCGTACTGACCGCTACGTTCCACAACCGAACGGCTGTTCGAATTATTCACCACGACATCCCCTTCTTCCACCTCTGCTTGGAAATAAGCAGAGATAGACATATAAATTTCAGATACCGTTTCTGTCAGTCCCGGTAATACCGGTTCTTTCTTTTGCACGGTAGCCACCAGTTGTTTTGCTGCCGGTTGCGGTTTCACTTCCTCCATCGGCGCAAAAGCCGGAGTAGGCATGCCACTTCCCTGCTCAGCAGGAAGAACGATATCCGACAAGACCGGTTCTATCTCTTTATCTATCCCCATAAAGTAAAGAGCCGAACCTAAAACTGCCAAAAAAGACACTGCTGCCGCCAACCAACGATAAGGGAAGCGACGGACATGTGGAGTAGCAGAAAACGCTGCTTCGAGCTTTTCCCAGCCATCCTCCGGTAACGGCAGCTGAAAATCAACTTCCCGTATCCGGTATTCCTGTATTAATTTATCTTCCATTTTCATTTTCCGGCTTCTTTCTGAATGTAATCGTTTACTTTCTTTACCAGCATTGCTTTTGCCCGACACAGTTGCGACGACGATGATCGTTCGTTGATATGTAAGAGCTCGGCAATCTCTTTATGACTTCGTTCTTCAAATGTATATAAGTTAAACACGGTGCGGTACCCTGTCGGTAACTCCTGGACGAATTGCATCAGAACCGACGTCGGGATCTGTTCGATCTCCTCCGGAGGCTCCTCCTCTGTTTCAGCAATCATATCAAGGGGGACTATTTGTTTGAGTACATCCTTCTTTCGAAGATACTCCAGTGCTGTATTCACAAAAATACGGCTCATCCACGCTTTCAGACTCCCTTCCCCACGATACGTAAAACTTGAGAAGGAGGAGAAGACTTTCAGAAATCCGTCATGCAACAGATCATACGCCACGTCCATACCTCCTGTATACCGGTAACAAATGTTTAACATTTGTTTGGCATAAGTATCGTAGAGTTCTTTACGGGCTGCATTTGCACCCCGCATACACTGCCTTATCAGTTCTTCTTCACCCATCAACGCCGCGCGTGTTTATTATATAAATGTAATGACTGCGGGAATACTGCATGCGACTTCAATTTTTTTTTGCAAAGAACCGAAATAAAGTGGACATTTCCTCTGATACAGAAAGAAAAAAAGGTACAGAGACATCTTTTCAGTCTCCGTACCTTCTAATCTCAAAACAAAAGTTCTCACTGAAAAAGGTTCATTCCTTCATCGGAGGGCCCATCAATTCCTTTCCTTGTTATATATTTCGCACGCAGTATTGTATCCGTATATTTACAAGATAAAAAGGGTCATCGACTTATGTTGATTACCCTTTTTTAATATGTGTTCGATATGAATAATCCAAAATTATTTGAATTACCTTTTATTGAGTCGAGATAGCTCACCTTTTGACAGATATGAGCTATCATTGAAGCTATCCCCTTATCAAAGAGACTCCGCCATTACAGGTTCATTTGCCGTCTGCTTTAGCTGA
>NZ_JADNBB010000026.1 GCF_015550595.1 Parabacteroides goldsteinii | reverse complement strand
CCCAACCACGTCGATGGTACTGCGTAAAAGTGGGAGAGTAGATAACCGCCGTTTTTGTCAGGTCGAAAGACTGAATGCTAGAAAGGAATCAATCGTTAGGTTGGTTCCTTTTCTTGTTTACAAGGCTTTGAAAGTAAACCTTTATTCGTATCTTGTCGGTTATAATCAAACTAAATTTGAGCGTGGTAGATAAAACATTACAGGATCACACCAAACAGATCAACAGGGCTATAGATTATATCAACCTGAATTTGAACAGATCGATTACAATAGATGAGTTGTCATCCCTTGTGGATCTTTCCACTTATCATTTTCATCGAATATTTACTTCTTTAATCGGAGAGCCTATTGGTAAATATATTCTTCGGAGAAGGCTGGAACGGGCTGCAAATGTTTTATTAGGAGAACCAGTAGCTATCAAAGATGTGGCTTACGACGGGGGCTTTTCTTCTGTATCTTCTTTTTGCCGTAGTTTCAAACGTCATTTTGGGGTATCTGCGGAAGAGTATCGTCGCAAAAACAGATATCCGGATAGCAAGAATTGTCAATTCAAGAGCATAAATGAGCAACATACCTCACTTTATTCACGGTACTTTTGTCGTGATAAAACAATTAATGTAAATGGTATGAATATGAATTGTACTTTTGAAATTAAACAACTGCCTGAGAGAACTGTTATTTATTGTCGTCATCAGGGGGCATTGGATCAAATGCAGGAAGCTTTTGCCAATCTTATGAAATGGGCATTACCCAGGGGATTGGTCTCGCATCCGGATATGAAATTATTATCTGTTTATCATGATGACCCACGTGTTACTCCTGTCGATAAACTGACAGCTGATGCAGCAATGTTTGTAGAGGCTGATATAAAGCCAGAGGGAATGATTGGCTGTTATAAGCTTACTTCGGGGTTATATGCTGTTGGACGTTTCGAATTAGTAATGAATGAATTTCCGGCTGCCTGGTCTGCAATGTTTGATTTATTGGAAGAGAATGGATGTAAATGTGGGCATGGTCATCACTATGAAATCTATCAGAATAATCATGATGAACATCCGGAAAAGAAATTTATTGTTGATATTTGTATACCAGCCGAGCCGGTATAAATTTTTAAGAAATAAAAAAGCCCTATCACTTCATGTGAATAGGGCTTTTTGTTGGTTATAAAGAATCGTTTAGTACATATCTTAATTGATCCATCATCAGAGATATTTCAGAATCTTCTATACCAGCTATTATCAGATCGGGAATATCCTGATTGAATTCTTCTTGGAATTTATGAAAATCTCCATATTCCATATCTACTGCCTGTTTATAGAATTCTATGGCTCCTTTTATATTTTGTAGTGCCCATTCTGTATGTCCGGCATTCAGTAGGTCTTGTGTGTTGGGCTGGTTTTCTAATATCTTTTTATAATAATTACGTGCCTGATCATACTTGCCGGTTAGGAAAGAACACCATGCAATAGGTCTCCATGCTTTACTGTTGCTATCCATATAATCGACTTTAAAGAAACATTTCAGGGCTTCACTGTAATTCTTGAGTTCCAGATAACAATGACCGATACTGATTGTAATGGACAGATTATCCGGATTTAATTTTTCGTAACGTCGATAATATTTTAATGCTTTTTCGGGCTCTTTCAAAGAACGATAGCAACCGGCTATCCTACGGATAACCCATTTACTTCCTGGATTCAGTAAATCGGCCCGTAGATAGGCTTCTAATGCTTCTTGCAAATCACCGTTCATTTGTTTACAATAACCGATCTTCTGGAAAAGAATATCACTGCTCTGATCTTTTTCAGCCAGATGGTTGAATATTGTCAAAGCATCGCTGAAATAATTCTTCCGCAGATAATATTCAGCAATGGTACTCAGACTTTCTTCGTCAGAAATATAAGGCTGTAAAATATTCAGGTTATGGAAGTCAAGAGGCATCGTAAAGATATCGTCGAAATCCAGATGGCCTGGATATAATTTAAAAAACCGGTATAAGTCTTGTATGTACTGTCCGGTTATTGTTTCAAGTTTACCTCGTTTACTGATCAACTCTTCTCTATTTTGTTGAATCATTTCTGTCGCCTGACTGTCAAATTGGTTCATCATCATCTTTTTGGCTTCTTCAGGCAATTGCATCATACTGAAATATAATGAGTATTTATCTGAATTACACATAAACGCAGCAACGGTCATGGAGTCCAGCATTTGTTTTTCTCCATTATTTTGATGAAAACGATCGCCAAATGATGAATGTTCTGTTGTAAATGGCAATAACCAATTACTCAGTTCGCGGAAAAAAGGGAAACTTTTTAAGTGGACGAAAGTAGAGTGCATGACATCTGCTCCTTCCTGCTGCAATTCACTGAATTCTTCCATTTTTTTCCCGAGTGAACTATCAGCAAAAATGTTTTCCCATTCCGGGTTCATTTCATCTCCTAATTGTTCAGGAGTTATATCTTTGAGATTTATCTTATTACTGATTTTAGGACTCAGTTTCATCATTTCAGGAATGATCTCATTTTGTAACTTTTTAGTTATCTTTTCCGTTTCACGCGCTAAAATAAAGCGTAAGGTTATTGTCCGAATCGCTTTGGTGAATCCTGGCGTTTCGGAAAGGGCATCCAGCCTGTTTGCTATTTGAGGGTAAAGTGCTGTTCTTTTTCGATATATGTATAAAGTCAAGAGTACTGAAATTAGAGCTCGCACACGAATCTCTTCGTTTTTATGATTGGCAGAATCAAATAACAACATTAACTTTTCCAGATCGAATGCAGCTTGTAATCCCAGCATCAGGGCTGAAACTATTTGACAACCGGCTGTAAAAGGTAACTCTTCATCAAAAAGAATATTTTTTATAACTTCAGCATCTTCAGTGGTAAAGGGATCGGATACCCAGATTTTATTGAAAAGGACGATCAATAAAGCATCGTATTCCGATCTGTTTCCGGTAGCATAATGTTTACTTAACTGGAGATGTAGGTTTTCGAATGTTACGTTAGGCTGTACTTTCAAACTTCTGCGACGGCTGTAAAAAGATAAAGGAGATTCGATAGCCAACGCCTTGTGCCTGATCTGATCGGCCAACTCGTAGGAAGATGTTTGTATTTTATTATATATTTGTTCCTGCATGGGATCTTTAGCCCCTTCGATGCGGTAACGTAACATATATTTATACGTGTCCTGCAGCTCATTTAATTTATCCTGAAATGAAATTTCACGGCTTCCGGATATAAGAGCTTGAATGGAATCAAAAGCATTCTTTAATTCCTTGTTATCTAGTGAACCGATAATTCGGTTATAAGCTTTATTTATTTCTAGTAGTGTCATATAATATTAACAACAAATGGTATGCCAAAAGTATAGATTTCAGCCTAAATTTCCTATCTTTGCACACCTAAAATAAATTAGCAGATGAAGAATATCCGCAATTTCTGTATTATTGCTCATATTGACCATGGTAAGAGTACTTTGGCCGACCGTTTGCTTGAGTATACCAAGACAGTCGAAGGCAAAGACTTACAAGCGCAGGTTCTGGATGATATGGATCTGGAACGTGAACGAGGTATTACGATCAAGAGTCATGCCATTCAGATGAAGTATAATTATAAAGGTGAAGAGTATACCTTGAACCTGATCGATACTCCTGGACACGTAGACTTTTCGTATGAAGTTTCCCGTTCTATTGCAGCATGCGAAGGGGCTTTGCTTATTATCGATGCTGCCCAGGGAATCCAGGCGCAGACGATTTCTAACTTGTATATGGCAATCGAGAATGACTTGGAAATAATTCCTGTCATGAATAAAATAGATCTTCCGAGTGCTATGCCGGATGAAGTAGAGGATCAGATTGTCGAGTTGTTGGGTTGTTCACGGGAAGATATAATCCGTGCAAGTGGCAAAACGGGGGAAGGTGTATATCAGATTCTTGATGCCATCATAGATAAGGTTCCTGCTCCACAAGGAGATCCGGAAGCACCGCTCCAATGCTTGATCTTCGATTCGGTATTTAACTCTTTTCGAGGTATTATTGCTTATTTCAAAGTGGTGAATGGGGTGATTCGTAAAGGGGATCATGTGAAATTCATTGCGACAGGTAAGGAATATGATGCTGATGAAGTTGGTATATTGAAATTGGCTATGTCTCCTCGTAGCGAGATTCGAACCGGCGATGTAGGTTATATAATATCTGGTATTAAGACTTCCCGTGAGGTACGGGTGGGGGATACGATCACTCATGTAGCTCGTCCCGCAAAAGAGGCCATTGCTGGTTTTGAAGAAGTGAAACCGATGGTGTTTGCCGGTGTTTATCCGATAGACAGTGAAGATTTTGAGAACTTGCGTGCATCGTTGGAAAAACTGCAATTGAATGATGCCTCTTTGACATTCCAGCCGGAAAGTTCAGCAGCCTTGGGATTTGGTTTTCGTTGCGGCTTCCTCGGATTGTTACATATGGAGATTGTTCAGGAACGTTTGGATCGTGAGTTCAATATGGATGTGATTACAACAGTACCGAACGTATCGTATAAAGTATATGATAAAAAAGGGAATTGCATGGAGGTACATAATCCAAGCGGTTTGCCGGAACCTACGTTAATCGATCATATCGATGAGCCATATATTCGTGCTTCTGTCATAACTAATACGACTTTTATTGGCCCGATCATGACACTTTGTCTGGGTAAGCGTGGTATTTTGTTAAAGCAGGAATATATTTCAGGTGATCGTGTAGAGATCCATTATGACATGCCTTTAGGTGAAATCGTGATTGACTTTTACGACAAGCTCAAAAGTATTTCTAAGGGGTATGCTTCTTTTGATTATCATATTCATGACTTTCGTCCGAGTAAGCTGGTTAAGTTGGATATCTTGTTGAACGGAGAGCCAGTCGATGCCTTGTCTACCTTGACACATGTGGATAATAGTGTAACATTTGGCCGTCGTATGTGTGAGAAGCTGAAAGAACTTATTCCCCGGCAGCAGTTCGATATTGCCATTCAGGCAGCTATTGGTGCAAAGATTATCGCTCGCGAAACAATTAAAGCTGTCCGTAAGGATGTAACGGCAAAATGTTATGGTGGTGATATTTCACGTAAACGTAAACTGTTGGAAAAACAGAAGGAAGGTAAGAAGCGAATGAAACAGATCGGAACAGTAGAAGTTCCGCAGAAGGCATTCCTGGCTGTATTAAAGTTAGACTAAAAACAGCTTCAAAAAAGATATATATAACAAAGCTATTAATAATCAATGTATAAAAGGTGACGTCGTACCAAGTAAACGGCGTCACCTTTTTGTCGGTATTTAATATTATACTGTGTTATTCCGATGTGTGATCCTGATTTTTTACTAAACTTATACCACCATCTTCCAATGTGATAAGATGTTGTTTATAAAGAGTTCCGATTGCTTGTTTGAAGCTTTTTTTGCTACATTGAAAAAGCGATTGAATGATCTCCGGATCACTTTTATCATGTACTGCAATAAATCCTCCCTGGCTTTTTAAGGATTCGAGAATAGTACCGGCTAATCCTTCTATTTTCAAATATCCCAGCGGAGTGAGGCTTACATCTATTTTCTCATCTTCTCTGACTTCTTTGATATAACCTTTAATTGCCTCCCCCTTTTCCAGGCGGCGGAAGACTTCATTATAATAAACCAGTCCCCAATGAAGGTTATTGATGATAACTTTATAGCCGATCTCTGTTTCATCGGCTACTAACAAGTCGACTTCCTGATTGGGAGTATATTCGGGCATCACATTGTCCAAATACTTATCAATACGGGCAGAAGCGACAATGCGTCCTGTAATATGGTCAATATGAACATACACCAGATACCATTTGCCTTCCCGCATCGGCATTTTCTGTTCCTTGAAAGGTACGAGCAAATCTTTCATCAAGCCCCATTCCAGAAACGCTCCTGTGTTATTGACCGATTTGACTTCCATAAACTTAAATTCACCGACTGTTGCCAGCGGATGGGCTGTAGTGGCTATGAGTCTACCTTCATTATCATGATAGATAAAGACTTCCACTTCATCTCCCGGTTTTACGTTTTTAGGAACATAACGAGCGGGGAGAAGGATCTCTTTTCCATTGCCGCCATCCAGATAAACTCCAAAATCCAGGTCTTTGACTATTTTGAGTGTGTTGTATTTTCCTACTTCAAGCATAAATCTAGTATATTTTTGTACAAAAGTACTTGAAAAAGAAATAATATCCTATTCTTTCAATCTGTCTCGTGCAAAACTTGGTTATGTATTACTATTATGATTTATATTTTGTGGAGAAATTCTAAAATATGTTGAGTTTTTTATAGGTGAAGCAGCAATATCTGATATATTACATCGTTATAAATGTAATAGTTTTTATAAGCTACCTGTAGCAAAAGGTTGCTATGAAAATTGTATCTTTGCAATTTTTAGAATCGAAATATAATAAGTAAATTAGAATGAAGTTGAAGTATTATTTATTTGCATTCTTTTGTGGCTTGATGTGTGCCTGTTCTACGCCGAAAGATGTTGTTTATTTTCAAGGCATTGACTCATTATCAACAGAGCAGTTGGCGAATATGAGTCAGAAATATATAACAGGTATAACCTATGATGATTTATTATCTATTACTGTTACAGCTTGGGACCCCGCATCTGTAACACCGTTTAATCCCCCTGCTTTTGCTTACTCTTCAGAAGGAGAACAACCTGTTATGGGTTCCCAATCTTTATATACTTATTTGGTTGATCGTGATGGATATATCAATTTTCCGGTATTAGGTAAGATTTACGTGGCAGGTCTGACCCGTTTACAGTTAGCAGAAAAAATGGAAGAGATGATATCTAAATATGTTGAGAAACCTCTGGTAAATGTACAAATCCTGAATTTTAAAGTAACTGTTATGGGAGAGGTAAACAGACCAGGGCCATTTTCGATAAAAAATGATAGAATGACTATTTTAGATGCTTTGGGTATGGCTGGTGATTTACCAATTACAGCGAATCGAAATAATGTTTTGGTAATACGTGAAAATGAAGGTCAGAAAGATATAATTCGCATAGATTTGACAGATCCGGCTGCATTTGCATCTCCCGGTTTTTATTTGAAACAAAACGATGTTGTATATGTAGAACCGATAAAGAATAAACAACGTACCCGTACAAGTTCAGACAGACAGTTCACAATGTCTTTGTTAACGACTATAATGACTACTGTATCAATTGTAACGAGTGTGATAGTAGCAATTGCCAAATAATAAAAATGAAAAATATGGAGTCTATTCAGCCTGATAAAGAAACAATTAGTTTAAAGAAAATCATTATTTCTTATGTGCGGCATTGGAAGTTGTTTGTAATAGCAGGGATTATTTCTTTTATACCGGCATTGCTATATCTCATCTTTACGCCAAAGACCTATGAGTTAATGGCGAAAATACAGCTATTGGAAGACAAGAGTAATGCAGGCTCCGGATTTAATGTAGGAGAAGCAACCGGATTGATGAAATCTTTCGGTTTGGGTGGTATTAGCGGTGGTAGTGTCAATTTGGATGATGAAATGGCCAAATTGACTTCTATTTCAACTTTAAAAGAAATGGTTTTGGCACTGGGATTGAATGTGTCTTATTATAAGCCCTATGCTTACCAATATAAAATGTATGAGGATATACCTCTTCGCTTAGTTCCGGATAATGCAATATTATCAAAATTGAATGGAACATACACATTTGACGTTAATATAAAGAAAGACGGACGGGTTTCGGTGAAGATCGAGTCACCTGAAAGCGAAGATAAAATCCGTTTGAATTTCGAATCATTACCTGCAAATATAGAATTGGATGGTGGTAATTTTACATTATCTTATGCAGGAGATGTTGTAAAACCATTGTCCATGGATATAGAGGTTGCTCCTGCCGGTTGGACGGCAGAAACTTTATCCGATGAATTATCGTTTGAAGACTATTCAAAGAATGCGAATGTAATAGAAATCTCTTATACGGATTATGAGAGACGCAGAGGGTTGGACATGCTTAATAAATTGATTGATATTTATAATTATCAGGAAGATTCTGTTAAACGTCATGAAAGTGAAAAATCTATTGCATTTTTAGATGGACGTATTCAATGCGTAATGAATGACCTTAGCAAGGTTGAAATGCAAATAGAACGTTATAAGATACAAAATAAAATGACGGACATAGAATATGATGTCCAATTCTATGTAGAGCAAGTAAAAGATCTTCAGGTTAAAATTATAGAGCTGGAAGCCCAGATGCGTGTGGTAGAGTTACTTGATAGCTATATTAAAGACCCACAGAATCGTTATAACCTGATTCCTGCTTTATTGTCGATCAGCGATGGCGAAAAGTCCAGTCCGATATCGACTTATAATGAAGCTTTACTCGAACGAGCTAAGATTTTGCAGAGTACGAAGGGGAATAACCCTTTGATTGATCAGGTTAACAAGCAGGTAGATCAATTAAGAGAAAGTGTTTATCTGTCTATCGAGAATGCAAAGAAAGGTGTAAAAATGACTTTGGATGATCTGACTAGCAAAGAGAAACAGCTGATGGACAAGATGGGGGCAGTTCCTTCTATAGAAAGAGAATATGTTGATTATAAACGTCAGCAGGAGATATTCCAGGCCGTTTATTTAATACTTTTACAAAAGAGAGAAGACCTGGCTTTATCCATCGGAGAGAAAAAAGAACGTGCACGTGTGATAGAAACTCCTTATGTAAAACAACGTCCTATCGGACCGCGTAAATTATACGCAGCTTTCGGTATGTTACTTTTTACATTGTTGGTGCCTATAGGCTATCTGTTTGGTAAAGAGCAGTTTCTGGCATTGAAGAAAGAATTTAAAGAAACAAAGTAAGATAATGAAAAGAGTATTGGTTACAGGCGCCGATGGATTTATCGGTTCTCATTTAACTGAGATGTTGTTGGAACAGGGATATCAGGTTAAAGCACTCTCTTATTATAATTCTTTTAATGATTGGGGGTGGTTGAATGATGTAAAACATCCTAATTTAGAAGTTGTAACAGGAGACATTCGCGATCCTTATTTTTGTAAACATATGACTAAGGATGTCGAACAGATATTTCATCTGGCTGCTTTGATTGCTATTCCTTATTCTTATGTAGCACCGGATAGTTACGTCGATACAAATATCAAGGGTACTTTAAATATATGTCAGGCAGCTAAGGAAAACGGAGTGGAAAGAGTTCTTATTACATCTACTTCGGAAGTGTATGGTACTGCTCAATATGTGCCAATCGATGAGAAACATCCGAAACAACCTCAGTCTCCCTATTCTGCTACAAAGATTGGTGCAGATGCAATAGCCATGAGCTTTTATAATACATTTGAATTGCCGATCGTGTTGGTAAGACCTTTTAATACTTATGGACCGCGTCAATCGGCACGGGCTATAATTCCGACAATTATTACTCAAATAGCGAATGGTAAAAAAGAAATCAAACTGGGTGATTTGACTCCTACACGTGATTTTAATTTTGTCAAAGATACATGTAAGGGATTTATTGAGCTTTCAAAATGTGAAGCAGCGATAGGGCAAGAGGTCAATATTTGTAGTAACTTCGAAATCTCTATGCGCGACACACTGAATACGATAGCTCGGCTTATGAACTCGGATGTCAGGTTCATTGAAGATGAAGCCCGGATTCGTCCTAAAAACTCGGAAGTATTCCGTTTATGGGGAGATAACACAAAGATTAAATCATTAACCGGTTTTGTTCCTTCTTATTCATTGGAGGAGGGATTGAAAGAGACAATCAACTGGTTTTTGGATAAAGATAATTTGAAGAAGTATAAAGCTGATATGTATAATGTATAAGTCGGTAGTTGATTTTATTCATAAGTTGTATGGTACAGATGAACTGGTTCCTCTTCATGCACCGTGCTTTATAGGTAATGAGAAAAAGTATCTGAATGAATGCATAGAAACTACATTCGTATCCAGTGTAGGTCAATTCGTCGATCGTTTCGAAGAAATGATTGTCGATTATACGGGTACAGCGAAAGCTGTTGTCTGCGTAAGCGGAACAAATGCGCTTCATATGGCCTTGTTGCTGGTTGGGGTAGAGCGGGACGATGAAGTAATATCGCAGGCTTTGACATTTGTTGCAACGGCTAATGCCATCAGTTATATTGGTGCACATCCTGTTTTTATCGATGTAGATAAGGATACGATGGGATTGTCGCCTGAAAAATTAGAGAAATGGTTGCAGGCTTCTGCTGAAATGAAGAACGGTATTTGTTATAATAAGAAAACCGGTCGTCGAATAAAAGCTTGTGTACCGATGCATACGTTCGGGCATCCGGTTAAAATATCAGAACTGGTACGTGTATGTGATCGATACAATATCGAGTTGGTGGAAGATGCCGCTGAAAGTATCGGTAGTTTTTATAAAGGACAACATACCGGCACATTCGGTAAAATAGGAGTGATCAGTTTTAATGGAAATAAGACGATAACGACAGGTGGTGGTGGTATACTTTTGTTCAGAGATCATGAACTGGGAGTGTATGCGAAGCATCTGACAACACAGGCTAAAGTTCCCCATCGTTGGGAGTTCATACATGATCATATCGGTTATAACTACCGTATGCCAAATATAAATGCGGCATTAGGTTGTGCCCAGATGGAGAATATTAATCGTTATGTGGAAAACAAACGTGAGACAGCTGAGATATATAAAAGATTCTTTGCTGATTTATCGATGAATTTCTTTACAGAGCCGGGTGATAGTTGTTCCAATTATTGGTTGAATGCTGTTATACTTCCTGATAAATCCGATCGTGATCGATTCCTGGAGTACACGAATGATAACGGAGTTATGACACGTCCTGTTTGGGGATTGATGAATAAACTTCCAATGTTTGAAAATTGTGAAACGGATGATTTGATTAATACTTATTGGTTCGAAGAACGTATTGTAAATATTCCGAGTAGTGTTCGTTTATGATCGATAAAAAAATCATACTGGTAGGAGGTGGAGGACATTGCAAGTCTGTGATTGATGTCGCCGAAAGTGCAGGATACTCCATTGGAGGTATATTGGATATACCCGAGTTGGTCGGTTCGACTGTTTTAGGCTATCCTGTAATCGGTACGGATGATAATATATCCGATTATGTGGAAGACGATTTGTTCGTGGTGACTGTCGGGCATATAAAAGATCCTTCTTTGCGGATAAAATTGCATGAACGAATAAAAAGTGCAGGTGGTCATTTTGCTACATTAGTGGCATCGACAGCCCGTGTCTCAAGATTTGCATCGATAGGTGAAGGCAGTGTGGTCATGCACCAAGCTGTGATTAATGCGGATGCACATGTAGGTGCAGGATGCATTATCAATACCTTTGCCAACATAGAGCATGATGCTGTTATTGGTGATTATTGCCATATTTCTACCGGTGCGATGGTAAACGGTAATTGTACAGTTGGGAAAGGTGTATTCCTGGGTAGTCAATCTGTTTTGGTAAATGGTATTAGTATTACCGATGGATGTGTTTTTGCTGCAGGAAGTATGATTCGGAAAAATATAATAAGAAAAGGAATTTATTCCGGGAATCCGGCATTACTAAAAATAAAATTGTGATCTGATGGGAAAAACGCTTATTATTGCAGAAGCTGGCGTTAATCATAATGGTTCTATTGAAATAGCGAAGCAGTTGGTTGATGTTGCTGCAGAAGCTGGAGTCGATTATGTCAAGTTTCAGACATTCAGCGCGGATCGTTTAGTATCGAAAGATGCTTTGATGGCTGAATATCAAAAAAATAATATGCATAAGGCATCCACTCAATATGAAATGTTGAAAAAGCTGGAATTATCTCCGGCTCAGCATAAAATATTGATAGAGTATTGTGCAATGAAAGGCGTTCGTTTTCTTTCGACGGCATTTGATTTGGAAAGTATTGACTTCTTGGGTGATTTGCATTTGGGTATATGGAAAGTTCCGTCGGGGGAAATAACCAATTATCCCTATTTGAAGCGAATAGCCGGTTATCATGAGCCTGTTATTCTTTCGACAGGAATGTCTGTTTATGGAGAAATTTTAGATGCAGTCAATTTGTTGGTTGATAATGGTATTTCGAAAGATATGATTACTATCTTGCATTGTAATACAGAATATCCTACTCCTATGGAAGATGTTAATTTGCATGCAATGCAATTTTTGAAGGAAAAGTTCTGTATCAGAGTCGGTTATTCAGATCATACTAAAGGGATAGAAGTGCCGGTTGCTGCTGTTGCTTTGGGAGCTACTGTCATTGAAAAGCATTTTACCTTAAGCCGTTCTATGGAAGGTCCCGATCATAAAGCATCGTTAGAGCCGGATGAACTGAAAACAATGGTTACGTCTATCAGGAATATCGAGAAGGCCCTTGGTCAGTATGATAAGCAAGTGACTCATTCTGAAGAAAAGAACATTCTTATTGCGAGAAAAAGCATTGTTGCTTCTCGTAAAATAGAGAAAGGGGAAATTTTTACAGAGCAGAATCTGACAGTTAAACGCCCTGGGAACGGTCTTTCGCCGATGAAGTGGCCGGAAGTAATAGGGAAAGTTGCTGCAAAAGTTTATAAGCCTGATGATTTAATTGAATTATGAGAAAAATCTGTGTTGTAACTGGCAGTCGTGCAGAATATGGTTTATTGAGTGGCTTGATGCAAGAGGTTAAGCAGTCGGAAGATCTTGTTCTTCAGGTGATTGCGACCAATATGCATTTATCTCCGGAGTTCGGACTTACCTATCGTGAAATAGAAAAAGATGGTTTTGTTATCGACAAGAAAGTTGAAATGTTGCTTTCTTCCGATACGGCAAATGCGACCGTTAAGTCTGTGGGATTGGGAATGATTGGTTTTGCTGATGCTTATAATGACTTATCTCCGGATGTAATCGTAGTCTTAGGGGATCGGTATGAAATATTAGCGGCTGTATCTGCAGCATTATTTTATCGGATACCTGTTGCCCATTTACATGGTGGGGAAATAACAGAAGGTGCATATGATGATTCTATACGTCATGCTATTACCAAAATGAGTCATTTGCATTTTACAGCTACGGAAGATTATCGGAAAAGGGTTATTCAATTGGGAGAATCGCCGGAGCGAGTATTTAATGTAGGTGCTATCGGATTAGATAATATAAAAAAATGTGCCTTTTTATCAAAGGAAGAACTGGAGAAAAGTCTGAACTTTGATTTAGGAGATAAAAGTTTATTGGTAACTTATCATCCTGTGACTTTAGAGCATGATACTGCTCGTCAACAATGCAATAATCTGTTGGCTGTTTTGGAGCGATATCCTGAATATAAAATTTTATTTACATTACCGAACTCAGATACGGGAGGACGGATTATAATGGAATGCATACAGGATTTTGTTTCCCGCAATAAAAATAGAGCTGTTGCTTTTACTTCTTTAGGTAAAATTCGTTATCTTTCAGCGTTGAACTACGTATCTGCCGTAGTTGGGAACTCTTCCAGTGGAATATTGGAAGTACCGAGTTTTGGTATTCCCACGTTGGATATCGGTGACAGACAGAAAGGGCGTATTGCTGCTGCCAGTGTTGTTCATTGCGGAGCAACACAGGAGGAAATAAATACAGGATTTGACAGACTTTTTTCAGAAGAGATTATGCAAATTGCAAAAGAGCGGAATAATCCGTATGAAAAAAATGATACTATCGAATTTATAATTAAAGTTCTGAGATCATATCCTTTAGAAGATATTGTTAAAAAAACTTTTTATAATTCATAACATGAAAGAATTGTTAAAATATATAATAAGCAATACTGCATCTATTCGTGAGGCTTTAAATGCATTAAATAAATTGTCAAATGATATTTTGACTTTGTTTGTTGTAAATGAAAGGGAAGAGATGATTGGAACTTTGACGGATGGAGATATACGTAGATGGTTAATTGAAGGTGGTACCTTGGAAGAACCAGTATCTAAGGCAATGAATCGTAATTTTTGTTTTGTTAAATCCGGGAAAATCGAGGTGCTATCTATAAAAAAGTTCAAAGATTTGGGAATAACTTTAGTGCCCTTATTAACAGAAGATGGCAAAATCGATAAAATATATAATCTGAAAAAGAATAAGTCAATACTGCCTATAGATGCAGTTTTGATGGCTGGAGGAAAAGGGGAAAGATTGCGTCCTTTGACGGAAAAAACTCCTAAACCTTTACTTTTTGTAGGAGATAAACCTATTATCGATTATAATATTGATCGTTTGATGAATTTTGGAGTGGATAATATATCTGTTACGGTGAATTATCTGAAAGAACAGATCGAAGCTTATTTTTCAAACCAAAGAGGTAATGTTAAAGTTAAATGTATCAGAGAACCTCAATATTTAGGAACGATCGGTTCTGTCAAATTTGTGGATACATTTACCAATGATGTGATTTTGGTTATGAATTCGGATTTGTTCACAAACATTAATTATGAAGATTTTTTCCTGCATTTTATGAATAATGATGCTGATATGTCTGTAGCAGCCGTACCTTATTCGGTTAATATTCCTTATGGTGTTTTTGAATTATCAGGACATGATATAATAGGAATAAAGGAGAAACCAACGATTAATTATTATGCGAATGCAGGTATTTATCTGATAAAGAAAAACTTGCTGGACTTGATTCCTTTTGGTGAATTTTACAATGCGACGGACTTTATTGATTTATTGATTGGAAAAGGATATAAAGTAATACGATTTCCTTTAACTGGTTATTGGATCGATATAGGGCAGCATGAAGATTTGAAAAAAGCCAGAGAGTTAGTAAAACATTTGTGATAGGATAGTTGGGAAAATGGGAAAATTTTTAATAACAATATGTGCACGTGGGGGCTCTAAAGGAATTCCCGGTAAAAATATAAAAGCATTGAACGGAAAGCCTTTGATTGCTTATACAATAGATGTAGCTAAGTTGTTTAAGGATAAATTTGGTTCAGTAGATATCGCTTTGTCGACCGATTCTGAAGAAATTAGAAAAGTTTCAGAAAATTTTGGATTATCCACTGACTATATCCGGCCTGATTTTTTGGCAGGGGATAAAGTGGGTAAGATAGATGCAATCAAAGATTTATTATTGTATCACGAGAAGAAGAATTCAGAGACGTATGAGTATGTATTAGATTTAGATGTTACTTCTCCTTTGCGTAACGTTTTGGATTTATGTGAAGCTTATAAACTGTTGGAGCAAGATCCATCTGCTCTCAATCTGTTTTCTGTCAGCGATGCAAATCGTAGTCCTTATTTTAATATGGTAGAACAAAAATCTAATGGTTATTTTGCCCAGGTAAAGAGACCCGAAGGAGATGTATTCACCCGTCAGTCAGCTCCGCTGACCTATGATCTGAATGCGTCGTTCTACTTTTACAGGAGAGCTTTTTTTGATTTGGGATATAAAGGGGCTATAACGGATAAATCATTGATATATAGAGTTCCACACATTTGCTTTGATTTGGATCATCCAATTGATTTTGAAATTATATCTTATTTGATTACAAACAATAAGCTTGATTTTGATTTATGACTGTTTTAATTGTAGGTTTAGGATCTATAGCAAAAAAGCATCTGTCTGCTTTAAGAAAATTAAGGCCGGATATGCTTGTCTATGCTTTGCGTTCTTCATCTTCTTCTTTGTCTTTTGATGGTGTTAAGGATATATATTCCTGGGAAGAGTTAGCAGATTTGAATCTTGATTTTGTAATAATATCTAATCCTACATCAGAACATAAATGGGCGATAGAGAGATTGTTGGATTTACAAATACCTTTGTTCATCGAAAAGCCGTTATATCATTCTCTTGCTATTGAAGATTTAGTACATAAAGTAGAAAGATCCGGACAATTGACTTATGTAGCATGTAATTTGCGTTTTTTGGATTGTTTGAAGTTTGTTAAAGAGGTGTTATCTGAAAAAAAGAAATGTCTTAATGAGGTGAATGTTTATTGCGGATCTTTTTTGCCCGATTGGCGTGCAGGAGTAGATTACCGAAAAATTTATAGCGCAATATCCTCTATGGGGGGAGGTGTTCATCTTGATTTAATTCATGAATTGGATTATTTATATTGGTTTTTCAATATGCCTCGAAATATTCATTCGATTTTTTCCAGTCGTTCTACATTATGTATAGATGCCTATGACTATGCAAATTACTGTTTGGAATATGATTCTTTTTGTGCAAATGTTGTTTTAAATTATTACAGGAAAGACACAAAGCGTACATTAGAATTGGTGTTTGAAGATGAAACATGGTCGGTTGATTTGCTCACTAATAAAATAATATGTGGCAATAAAGTTGTATTTTCATCGGATCAGGTTATTGGAGATACTTATTTGGCACAGATGGACTATGTTTTGCAATTGATTGAAGAAAGAAAAACAGTCTCTCAAAATACTATATGCGATGCTTTTAATGTTTTAAAAATTTGTTTGATAGATGATACTAAAAGATAAAATAATAATAGTTACAGGTGGTTCCGGACTGATTGGTCGGGAAATAGTTGACGATATCAAGAGAAAAGGTGGATATGCAATAAATGCGGATATTAATGTTTCGACTGATTTATCGAATGGAACAATAAATGTCGATGTCTCAGATAGCGCTTCTATTAGAAATGCTGTTGAAGAGATTTATACCTATTTTGGACATATTGATGGACTTGTAAATAGTGCTTATCCACGAACGAAAGATTGGGGTGCTTTTTTTGAAGATATTAACCCTGTCTCGTGGAAGCAAAATGTAGATATGCAAATGAATAGTTGCTTCGAGTTTTGCCAGTATGTTTTAAGATATATGGCGAAAGAACAAAAGGGAGCGATTGTTAACATAGCTTCTATTTACGGTATTGTTGGAAATGATTTTACTTTATATGAAGAATATGGGGGGACATCTCCTGCTGCTTATTCGGCAATAAAAGGCGGAATTATAAATTTTACACGTTATTTGGCATCTTATTATGGGAGAAAAAATATACGTGTTAACTGTGTTTCTCCCGGTGGAATTTTTGATCATCAGCATGAATCTTTCCTAAGGCGTTATAATGAAAAGGTACCGATGGGAAGAATGGGGAACCCTGATGATATAGCTCCTGCAGTTTCTTTTCTTCTCTCAGACGAAGCAAAGTATATAACCGGACAAAATCTGGCAGTTGACGGAGGGTGGACCGCTATATAATAAAGAGTTTTGGAACAGAGATATATTCGAATAGAATAAGTTAGATCTGAATACGGGTCGTTTATTGGGGAAAAATAGCAGTGGGTATACCTACAAAGATTATCAAGTATTTGTGAGATAGAATTTATGTTTATAGGAAACAAATTAAGAAAGCTACGTACGAATACCGTATTTAAAAATGGGATATTGTTTACAATGTTTTCATTTTTAAATAGTGGGATTAACTTTTTGCTTTTGATTATTCTTGCGAATTTTATTTCTCCGTTAGAATACGGTGAACTTAATTTGTTTAATACATTCGTTACTCTTTTGAGTATGCTGATATCTTTAAATACTACCGGTATTATTTCTGTTGAATTTTTTAAAACATCTAAGCTACAATTTCGAAAAATACTCAATGGAGTACTGTTATTATCAACAGGGACACTTTGTTTTTTTACTTTTTTGTTGTTGATTTTTTCTCATTTTCTGAAATTGGCGGTTGGCCTTTCTGTCGAATATCAATGGTTGGCATTGTTGATTTGTTACTTGCAGGTGTTTTCTTCTATAAATCTGGATATATGGAGATTGGAAGAAAAGCCGGTTTCTTATGGTTTGTATAGCGTTTCTACTGTTTTGTTGAATTTTATTTTGACACTTGTTTTAGTTATTTCATTTCAACAAGGTTGGTTAGGGCGTTTATATGCACAAGTAGGGGTTGGTATTGTCTTTTTCTTTAT
This sequence comes from Parabacteroides goldsteinii, assembly GCF_015550595.1. Lineage (GTDB taxonomy): Bacteria > Bacteroidota > Bacteroidia > Bacteroidales > Tannerellaceae > Parabacteroides > Parabacteroides leei. The sequence goes on along the minus strand of NZ_JADNBB010000026.1, from coordinate 77,183 downwards.
TAGTATTATTTTTTTAATAAAGAGAGGATATTTAAAAAGGATTTGGCCAGATAAGCGATCGATCAGAGATGCATTACATTTTGGCTTACCATTAATACCGCATAGTACATCGACTTGGATACGACAAGGACTTGACAGATATATTATCAATTATTTTTTCGTAACATCGGATGTCGGTTTGTTTAGTTTTGCTTACAATTTTGCGAATGTTATTCAAATTGTCGGTTTTGCATTTAATGCGACTAATTCTGTCTTTATTTATAAAAATCTGGCCCAGAATAACACTGATACGCGAGATCGTTTATGGAAGCAGACTAAAGTGATGTTGATTTTCTTTTTCTTATTAGCTATACTGATTTGTCTGGGAACTTCTGTTTTTATTCCGATATTGGTCCCTAACTATGCAGGTTCCATTCCTTATTTATTCCCTCTCTGTATGGCAGCTATGTTTCAGTGTATTTACTATTTATTTGTAAATTATCTTTTTTACTATAAGAAAACGAAAGGGTTGATGTTTATTACTTTTTTTATGTCAATTCTGCACTTTTTACTATCTTTGTTATTGACAAGATATTCGATAATGTATACAGCTTATATAACGATGGTTATTAACTTCTTAATAGCTTTTCTCGTTTTCTTATATAGCCGTAGAATTTATAAATTAAGATGATGATAGCTATGATTGAACAGTTGAAAAAAATAATAATAATTTGTCATGAACCCTTAACCATTCGGATCAGATCTAATTTTTATATAGAGGAATATATAAATGCTGGTTTTAATGTTGAATATTGGGATTTATCCCAGGCTATATATCCGGGTATTAAGTTGGCTGATCAGTTGGATGTATCTTATGTAAAAAAGATAAATGATCTGGATTCGCTTAAAAGAGTCTTAGATGTTGAGGATATTGTCAATAGTATATTTATTGTCGAAGTCAATTATTCGTGGAATAATAGATTTCTATTTAAAGTGTTGTCGGATAAGCAATGTTATATGGTCCGAATCGATATGTATGGAAATACAGTGTTGAATGTTCCCTTGAAGTCTAAATTAGCTGGTTTGTCTATCTCCAGAATACCTGATATATTACTGCGACAAATACAACAAAGAAGATTTGATTTATTTACAAAGAGAAATAAAGTGAAGGGATATGATAAAATCTTTTCATCATCTTATTTAGTTATGAATAGAGTACCTATTAACCATCCTGATTATGAATCATATAAAAGAACGTTAGAATTTGATTCGGAAGATAAGTATATTGTTTTTTTGGATGTCTTTTTTCCATTACATCCGGATTTAATTTATATGTTTGGATATGAAAAAATATCTGCTTATTGTTACCAACAAAGTTTGACTGCGTTTTTTGATAAAATGGAAAAAAGGTTTAATTTGCCTGTTGTAATTGCTGCCCACCCTAAGTCCAATTATATTGGTACTGAGTTCGGTAACCGCAAAATATTGAAAGGGGATACGGTCTCGTTAGTACGAAAGGCAGCAATGGTCTTTTTACATTCTAGTAATTCTGTCTCATCTGCAATTTTGAATGACAAGCCATTTGAATTGATTACAAATAATGAATACAATAAGAACGGATTGATAAAGAATACTTTGAATAAATTGGCTGTGGTATTAGGTAAATGTATTTATAACATTGATGAAATAGATGTGAATACTATGGAAGTAAAAAGAATGGATCCCCAGAAGCGTGCTGAGTATATTAACTCTTATTTGGCATCTAAAGAAACTATGAATACTTCAAATGTCGATTTACTAATTGCAGAATTCAAAAAAATGTAAGTTTTCGGTTCTTTGTTATTTACCGATTAAGACATTCTGAAATAGATCAATCCATTTTTGCATAATTATTTTGTAAGTATATTTTTGGGTAGCTTCATGTGCTTTATTTCCCATTTGTTTACGGAGGGCTTGATCCTTCATCAGGATATTTATTTTTTTTGCAAATGCAACTTTATCGCCTTCTTCTACGAGAAAACCATTTATTCCATCTTTTATTGCATCTTTGGGGCCGCATTTGAATGAGTATGACACGCTAGGTAATCCAAAACTCATTGCTTCCAGTAAAACCATTGGAAAACCTTCAAATCTGGAAGTCATGACGAATATGGATGACTCTAAATACCTTTGAGCAATATTTTTTTCTGGAGGAAAAATCTTTATCTGGTTTTGTAGTTCCTTATTTTGTATTTGTAACTCTAATTTTTCTTTATCTTCTCCTGTCCCGAAAATATGAAGGGACCAATCCGGGTTATCTTTTTGTACCAGATCCCAAAGATCAATTAAACGGTCGAATCCTTTTTGGTTGTCAAGTCTCCCAACCGCAATAACAATTTTGTTATTCTTTGACGATACATCTGTTGATAATAATGGTATAATATTAGGAATTGCAATGGTATCGGGACGAATTACATCCCAGGCAGCTTTATCTTCTTTTGTTAAGACAACGAATGCATCGTATTTCTTAGGTATAGTATATTCTTCCCAAAAACTACGAAGTCCATACGCCAATCTGAAAATGAAAGACCAATTTTCTGTTATAGACCTTTGTAGTTTATATCCTTTGGAAAAATGAAATTCTAAAATCTTTTTACTCCCGTCTTTTATTGATGGAAGAAAAGTTGCATCATGCGTAAATGTGGAAATTACAATATCTGCAGAGATATCTTTCAGTACTTTTTCCAATCTGGTTTTGTGCTTTTTCTTTTTTTCTCTACGTATCAAAATCCGTTTCAGAAAAGAATAAGATACGATCTCGTCATAATTAATATCGAGATCAATAAATTTTATTTTATTTGAGAATTCATAATATGCAGGACGTTTCCCCTGACCAGTTGTTATTATAGTGATATCATAACTGTTTCCGTTGTTATATTCAGCCAGATAGTTTGTTTTCATGGAAATGATTCTTTCTATTCCTCCCGGTCTGAATAGATCTGGAATACAATATACTATTTTTATTGTCTTGTTTGTTGTGTTTTCTGATATCTTATTCATATTGCAAATGTACATAATATTTAAATAGTCTACACTCGTAATGAATTATAAACGATTGTATGTTTGTATTATTAGGATAAATAAGTTAAATGTGGTTAAAGGTGCGTACTGGATGGTGTATGTATTTACAAGTTATTTATCTTTGATAAATACTACTGTGGGATATGAAGTTGCTAAATTTTAAAATTTGTTATATGGCTATCTGTTTATCATTTAGTCTATTACTTTCAGGAGGATGTGATACTGCTGAAGAGGAAGAAGAACTTTTTCCTAACGTATTGAAATCAACGTCTCTTTTTTTAGAAGCTTCGACTACAACGCCTCGTTGTAGCGAGGGAGATATTATACTGTTGAAAGATAACCGCATATTAACTATTTATACACGTTTTATTGATGGTCAGGGAGATCATGATAAGGCTGTATTGTCGGGGCGTATTTCTGATGATGGTGGTTACACATGGGGTGATGAACGGGATATTGTTACTGGTGGGGGGAAGAAGAATGTAATGTCTGTTTCTTTATTGAGGCTACAAAATAATGATATTGCTTTATTTTATTTAGTGAAGAATAGTATATATGATTGTTACCCGGTTATGCGAACATCAAAAGATGAAGGGATAACATGGTCTGATCCTGTAGCTTGTGTTGTGCCTGAAAGTGGTTATTATGTTTTAAATAATAGCCGGGTAATCAGATTGAAGTCCGGGCGTTTATTAATGCCATTGTCTCTTCATACAATGAGTAATTCCTCCTTAAATGAGAGTGGACATATATTTTGTTGTTATTCAGATGATAATGGGAAGACATGGGTCAGAGGTGAATTTGTTACTAAAAGACAAGATCTGGTGACTCAGGAACCTGGTGTTGTTGAATTAAAAAATGGGAAAATACTATTGTATATGCGAACAAATTCCGGCTTTCAATATTTTTCTTATTCAAAAGATTCCGGGAAATCGTGGTCGGTAGCTCAGGAAGGTAATTTATCTTCTGCTCAATCTCCTGCACTGATAGTTCGTGATCCTCAAAGTACGGCGCTTATTGCTATCTGGAATAATAGTAAAACAGTTCGGACACCTTTGTGTCTAGCTTTATCTAAAGATGAGGGTGCGAGTTGGACTAATAAGGTTTTAATAGAAAGTAATCCAAACTTATGGTTTGCGTATCCGGCTATTCTTTTTTTACCCAATAATGCCGTTCTTATTTCGTATAGTATGGGGAAAGCTGAGTTCTGGGGATTAGAGTCCTTTACAATATCTAGGATATTAAGAAAATCCTTGAATTTGGATAAATAAGGTGTAAATATATATTGTGAGGTTCTGAATCTCTACTTTTAGTTATATCTTTGTCTGTCAAAAATAAGATATAAACGATGTATGATATAGTGAAGCTAGGGGATTTTGATATTACAACCGATTTTATTTTTACAGAATTTCCGGAAAAGACATTAATAATAAATACAATAAATGCCTATTCATGGACAATGACGGATCGTTTTCCTGATTTTAAGAAGGCTTTACAAACGAGTGATATTTTATTGCCAGACGGTATTGCTATCGTATATGCAGCTCGTCTGCTTGCAGGAAAACATATAAAGAAAATGGCTGGGGCCGATTTACATTTTCTTTTGTTGGATTTGTTGAATAAGAAGAAGGGACGTTGTTTTTACCTGGGGGCATCCCAAAGTACATTAGATCTGATAAGAAAACGTTTAAACAAAGAATATCCCAATATTTGTGTCGAAACATTTAGTCCTCCTTTTAAAGAACAATTTACGGATGCTGATAATCAGGAAATGTATGATGTTATTAATCGGTTTTCTCCGGATGTGGTTTTTGTAGGGATGACAGCTCCCAAGCAGGAAACATGGATCTATCATAACCATAATAATATTAATACTAAGGTTATCTGTGGAATAGGTGCAGTTTTTGACTTTTATGCTGAAACCAAAAAGCGTCCGCCACAATGGATGATTAATTGCGGTTTGGAATGGTTTGGTAGGTTGATCACCGATCCACGACGATTGTGGAAGAGGTATCTGGTATATAATGTCGTTTTCCTATATAAGATAGGAACATTATATATTAAATCCTTTTTCTCAAAGAAATTATAATGTTTCTTTTTGATTCATATTATGTGTCATATTGGAAAATACGAGTCCCAAAAACATCATAAAAAATAATCCTCGATTACTTGTAAAGGTCGCATCGGCGATATTTTCAATGGCAAAATATCCTGATACTACAATAACTATAGTTGTAAGTTTGGAGTCGTATGTCTTTTTGAAATAAGTATATGCTTTTTTACATAAGTATATCCAAAAGATAGCGAATAAGAGTGCTCCTACTACTCCGAATTGGGCTAAGGACGGATAATAAGTATCTGAAATAAAATAGGGATAATGTTTGCTTAGCCCCCAGATGCCATCTATTTCATACTCTTTGTAGATATCGGAGTAATAGGCTCCTGATGCATGTGTTCCGAAAGTTGCCAATCCGGAACCAAAAGGAAAATAGTCTTTGAATATCTGGAAAGAAGTAGCATAAAGAGCAAATCGGGCAATATAATCCTTTTCACTGTTAGTTGAGATACCTTGTAAAAAATAAAGTTCAATTTTTTCTTTTGCAACTAATAGTATGATTCCCAGCATTATTAATGTTATAATACTATTTCTGAAATTGAATTTTAAATTTTTAGCATTACTGAAAAACAAAATAGTGAATGTCGCTAATACAAAGAAGCCATAGAATTTAGATCTGGCGGAGAAGAGTCCGACAGCAAGCATACAAATAAATATGATTTTTTCTTTATTGGTATTATTACTTGTATACAAGTAGACCAATGCCAGTGCAGCGATAGCTGATGCATAATTCGATGGATGTCCTGCTATAAACTCCAGGATATTAGGATAAAATAGACTTATTATACCAAAAGGAACCAATACCCCCCAGCATAACAGGCATAATTGATTAAGCAATGTATTTTGTTTTTTACTGAATAGCGGCTTTATTTGGTATACACAAAAAAAGGCGATGTATGGTTTTAGTTGAATGATGAAATCTACAAGTATTGCTGTTTTTGAGTTGCTGCTTATTTGTAATGAATATATGAGATAGAAAATAAATATACCCAATATGTAGATAAATATTTTGTTAATTCTCCAGTCCGAGGTATGGAACATATAGTGTATAAACATAACAAATAGTACGACTGCACATAATTCATCAATGGATTGAAAACCAATCAATCCATATGTCACAATTCCGAATATTAGAGTTATTATGAATAAACTGTAAAAATGTCTGTTTACAAAATCTTGTATCATTTCTAAATATATTTTTATCTTGGTTTATTTGAATTTGTAATACAAATAAACATTATTCTATCGTCAGTGTATTATACAATGACTCTATCTCTTGATTGATCGTTTTAATATTAAACTTTGTCGATGCTAATTTTTTCCCTTCATCTGCTATTGTTTTGTATAGCGAAGGGTCTTTTATTAGTTCTTCAAAATTATTAGCGAGTGTTTGGATGTCCCCCGGTGTAAACAGAAGCAAATTAGTTCTGTTTATAGCGATATCAGGAATTCCTCCTACAGGAGTTGTAACAACCGGTAGACCATAACTCCAGGCATCTAATACTGCCATTGGAAAGCCCTCGGCATAACTCGGTAGGCAAAAGATCATCGCTTCTTTAAAAGCTTTGTCTTTCTGTTTGCCATCTACCCATCCTAAAAACGTTGTTTTTTGTTCAATATTATGCTGCTGCACTAATAATTTTCCATTATCTATTTCACCGTTGCCTGCAAATACTATTTCCCATTCTGGATATTTAGGAGCTATAAGAGCAAATGCATTGATCATATCTGAATATCCTTTTCTGGGATTCAAGGTTCCGGCATATAATATTTGTTTTTTCTGAATGTACGATTTTGAACTTATGATTGTGGTACACGGATTATATATGACAATCGCTTTACCTTTTGGTAATTGAAACTCATTTGTTACCTGATCTTTCCAGTATTCAGACAATAGTACAACTCTGTCTGCATGACCGAATAGATATTTATATACAGGCCTGAACTTCGTTTTTATAGTACTGTGAGGTGAAAAAGCATGGAAGTGTATGATTATTTTTTTTCTCCATAAACGTGCAATGAAAAAGTAGAAACATTTACGGATTGCAGAAGGTACTTCACTTGTGTGGATATGAATAATATCGTAAAAGGGAATAACTGCAGTAAATAGAATAAATGATCTTATAAAATATAGTAGCTTATATAGAAAGCCTTTATCTATATGCGTTTCAATCCATTTACAATGAAACTTCTCCCATTGAACTCCTTTTTTGTGAGCTTCTATCACAGCAGTAATGCCTCCCCTTGTTTTATGTGAGGTTGCAACAATTAAAACTTTAGGTATATGTTTCATTGTATATTTTTTCTAATATGTTTCTGGCAATTCTTTTATCTTCTGCATAAAGCATTTTTTCATGCTCAATTATTTCATCAATTGAAAATCTTGGTTTTATGACTTTAGCCGGTATACCGCCTATAATAGAATAGGGGGGGCAAGATTTATTGACAACTGCCCCAGCTGCAATAACCGATCCTCTGCTTATTGTAACTCCCATGAGTATAGTCACATTAGCTCCTACCCAAACATCGTCTTCTATATTAACTTCTTTATCATTCTCTGGTAGTTTTTCATGAGAGTCTACAATGAATTTTCCAACCACATCAATTCGATGATTTCCTGTTACGATCGTAGGAGATGGTCCGAATACGATGTTATTACCTATGTTCAGTGCTGCTTCCGTACAAAATATATGAGCATATCTGGGAATACTGACATTGTTTCCAATACTTAGATTTTCTAGTCCGAAATATACTGATGTGCAAGGTTTTATTTTTACATTGGTTCCACATTTCTTCATCACTTTTTTGAAAAGTATGGATAATATGGAATCTTTTATAAATTCGATAGAATGAGAAAACCTTTCTGTAAGACGGACTATTTTGATAAACATACTTGTTTTCGAATAATTTATTTAGACAAATTTAGGAGTCAATATCTTCAAAAGTACAAATTTTTGGTATAAGATTTATGATAGTGAAGTTATAAATTTGTTTTTAATTGTTTTTTTGATCTTCAATCATATATCTTGTCATTATTTCTTCTTATTCCAGTTAAGTGATAAGCTGTATTCTAGGGTAATGTGTCATTGAAAATATTTTTAGTCGATTCTATTTGTTTTCTATAAACATCAATAGAGTAGCTTAACGCCTGAAATGTATAAAAACTAATGTTAGCCGACAAAATTATTTTGAGTGTAGATACCTGAAGGTTTATGCCTACTTCAACAAATATTAAAAATATCAGAAATGTTATGGAATTGAAAAGCATATAATTCTTCTTTCGTTGTATACTAAGTTAGATTAGCGTGCAAATATAGCCATTCCTCTTAAATATCGAAAGATATGAACCTCTGTTTTTCGGATATATAATATATCTTCACTTACATCCTTTTAAAGAATATCGCGAATTTTCCTTTTTTATATCTTTAAGCGCACAACCAGTACATCCGCAACAGGATTTGTCTGCTTTTGAAGGGTGAACTAGTCTGTATATTTTTCTTCCGATATAGAAAATGACAATGAAACCGATAATGACGATAGCTACTTCCTGCCACATAATTTGATGTCGTTAATTAATTAAATTAATAAACAAACTCCCCGTCTGATAAACCACAAACGAAACGATCCAAGCCAGGACACACGTGTAAATAACTACAAATATTCCCCATTTCCATGATCCTGATTCATTGACGATAGCAGAGATTGTTGCTATACATGGAAAATAGATGAGCACGAAAAGCATCAGGCTTAAAGCTATAAGGGGAGTGAATACCGGGTTGCCTTCTTCATCCATATCTTGTTTCAAGCGTTCGGATAAAGCTTGACTATCCTCTTCTTCACCTGTATATAATACGCTCAGAGTACTTACAACAACTTCTTTGGCTGCCATACCTGTAAGTAGGCTGACACTCATTTTCCAGTCAAACCCTAACGGATTTAGAACAGGTTGTATCGTTTGACCGACTATTCCGATATAAGAACTTTTCTGATGTTCTATATTCTTCAGGCGTTCCAGTTCCGCAATGGTTTCTGTTTTCTCGGTAGAATCCAGCTCGGCATTTTCAACTTCCGCTATTTGCTTGTCGAATACGTCGCCTATTTCTGTGTTACGGGGGAAATACCCCAGGAACCAGATAATGATAGAAGCAACCAGGATGACACCTCCCATTTTATGAAGATACTGCTTCGCTTTTTCCCACATATGGATCATGATAGATTTAGCCGTAGGCATACGGTAGGGGGGGAGCTCCATTACAAACGGTACATCTTCTTCATTAAACAGGAAACGTTTGAACAATCGGGCCATAATGACAGCCAGAATAATTCCGGTAACATATAATGAGAGCAGAATAAAGCTGGCATTGTTAGGGAAAAATGCTCCGGTCAATAATACATACACAGGGAGACGGGCGCTACAACTCATCAACGGGTTAATCAGCATGGTTATCATCCGGCTGTTACGACTTTCGATTGTACGTGAGGCCATAATTGCCGGCACATTACATCCGAATCCCATCACCAGCGGTATGAACGATTTTCCGTGAAGTCCCATTTTGTGCATGATCTTATCCATGATGAAAGCAGCGCGTGCCATATATCCCGAATCTTCCATAAAAGAAATGAATAGATATAATATTAGGATATTAGGCAAGAAGACAATTACGCCGCCGACTCCACCGATGATACCATCTACCAACAAATCTTTTAAAGGTCCTTCACTCATATGAGACCGTACAAAGTTGCCGATAAAACCAACCAAATCCTCGATCCATCCCATCGGATATTCTCCCAGGCGGAATGTCGCTTCGAACATAATCCACATAAACAGGATAAATATGGGGAAACCTAAAACTTTATGAGTAACAAACAGGTCTATGATCTGAGTGCTGGTAGCTTCTTTTATTTTATTTTGTTCGAAAGTTTCCCGTAAGGCCCCTGATATAAATCCATAGCGGGCATTAGTGAATGCTGTTTCGCAATCTTCCAGTAATAACTCTTCGATTTGAGTCACATTACGGTCACGTTCCTGAAGGATTATTTCCGCACATGGCAATGTTTGTATAAATCCTTCGATTTCGGGATCACCTTCCAGTAGCTTGATAGAGAGGTAACGCTTTGAAAGGCTTTTTGCTATATTCGCATTCTCCTTGATTGCCTTGCGAACGTTAGTAATACCTTTCTCCAGCACTTCGCCATAATTAATGTGGATATGCCGGATTACCGGATCTTCTTCCTCGTAAACTTTGATAACTCGTTTGAAAAGATCTTCGATTCCGAAACCACTTCTACTTACTGTAGGAACAATCGGAGTTCCGATCATACGGGATAGAGATTCGTAATCGAACTTATTACCCTGCCGCTCCAGTTCGTCGTACATATTCAATGCAATGACAGAACGAACATCCATGTCGATAAGCTGACAAGTCAGATATAAATTTCTTTCCAGATTGGAGGCATCTATTACATTGATGACTACATCCGGTTGTTCTTCGCTAAGGTGTTTACGGACATACAGTTCTTCCGGAGTATAAGCCGATAAAGAGTAAGTACCCGGTAGATCTACGATCCGGAATGTATATCCGTCTTGTCGGAAGGTTCCTTCTTTGGCATCGACTGTGACCCCGCTGTAATTACCTACATGCTCGTGGGCTCCTGAAGCAAAGTTGAACAAAGAGGTTTTTCCGCAATTCGGATTACCGACCAATGCTACGTTGATCGTTTTCCCTTTATTTATGGCAATTGCTTGTAAATCTTCGGTGGATGGAGAAATGTAAGAGTCTGCAGAACGCTTTTCCTCTTCTTCCGAGGCCTGTACTTTGGCGTGTTCGGCGGCACTGATAACCTCTATCATAGCGGCATCATTGCGGCGCAATGATACGTCATATCCCATTACACGATAATGGATAGGATCCTTCAGTGGTGCATTTTGTATAACGTCTACTTCTTTCCCCCTGATAAATCCCATCTCGATAATGCGTTTGCGGAAGGCTCCGCGTCCCATTACCTTTACAATAACACCTTTTTCGCCTGTGCGAAGCTCTGATAATCTCATCTTTTCAAAAATCTTGCGCAAAGGTATATTTTAATGGTTGTATAATCAATACCTAGATTTAGGTATTCCGCCCGACAGTGCCTAAAAAGTTCTGTAAGCGTTGTCCGGCTCGGGGACAGTGCTTAAAAAGTTCTGTAAGCATTGTCCCCTGGCGGGACGTATCGAATTGGATATTATTCCTGAGAAACTGTTTTGAATTTATTATTTGATTCTACTTTAGAAAAAGGTGAACCCAAATGACAGGTTTTGTAGGGGTGGGGTTTGCCCACCCTTTGCGACAATAATATAACAACCGGTGAAGAAGGGCGGGCAGACCCCGCCCCTACGGCCGAACCTGCCTGTTCCATTGTGACGGCGCCTGTAAGGGCGGTTCGCGAACCGCCCCTACCAACGACACTACATTCAAATCTGTCAAGAAGTGAATCAAACAATAAATTCAAAACAATTCTTGAATGTTTTGTATCTTTGGAACCTGAAAAAGTAGCAAATCCGGTAGAAGTATGTTGAATAAAGTGATAGTATGTCTCGGTTCAAACCGGGATAAAGAGAAGAATGTTGAATTGGCAGATCAACTTTTGCGTGATCATTTTGCTTCGATTCACTTTTCAGAGGCAGTGTATACCGAACCGGTAAATATGCAGAACCCATCTGCCTTTTTGAATCAGGTTGCCATTGCTTTTACTCCGGACTGTCCGGAAAAGATAATAGATGCATTTAAGCAGATAGAACGGTTGTTGGGACGTACACCGGACGACAAACTAAAAGAAAGTATTCCTATCGACATTGATTTGCTGCAATGGAATGATTGTTTACTGAAACCACAAGACCTGCAACGCCCTTATGTCCAGTCAGCTCTCAGAACGTTGTCTGATGCAGGACAAGAAAATGAAGGGAGCAATCAGAAAACCTCCTTTTCCTGAAACTCGGATCAACAGATTGATGCATTTACATATAATTGAACTGATTGAGTTATTCCTGTCCGTATTGTAAAAGCCTTTATCCACTTTCAGAGAATAATTATGAGTACTGAGCAAAAAACGATAATCTTCGATCGGCAGAATCCGTTCGGTCCAGTTCCCGCTTGCCGGATCACAAGTGTTGTGTGCATCTTTTAATTTCGGCAGTTGATTGGCTTTAATTGCTTTGTCTATGTCCTGGTATACAAGTCCGCGAGTTTGCTGCGTCCATTTATTTATTTCATCGACAGAGAGAGTGGGATAGTTTTTTTCAATATATTCTTTTCTTAATGTGTAATAGTTGGGGATTTCTGCTGCTCCGGTCTCACTGTTATCCATTAACCTATGCAGGCGGCGCTTTACATACGGGTTGAAAGGAGTAGAGGCTGTCGTAAAGATCATTTGCATTTCCGGATTTACGCCGGCAAGATCTTTAAAGAAAGCTTTCAGATCGTAGACATGTTCGATCAAGTCTGTTGCGATCAGCAAATCCGGATGAATATCATTTTCTTTACACCAATCGGCCAATGTGTCGGAATTTCCATGTAAAATGATATCAGGGCCGATCCCGGTTTCTTTTTTTAATACTCGAATTGTTTCTACCGATTTCGGATTAAGATCAAGATAGATCACTTTTCCGACTCCGGCTGATTTTGCCAGGATACTGAGAAAACCGCTTCCACCTCCGTAATCGACAAAAGTGATATCCTGAGGAGAACGGTTAAGAATATTGAAACCATTTGACAAGCATGCACTATAAATCTTCATATAATAATGCATAGCAGGTTTCAGGTTGCCAATATACTGTTTGTTGTAGTCGCTGATAGGCAGTTGATTGTAATCAATCTCCTGTAAACGTTCCGACAGCGACCTGGCAATATGTAGTAAGTTATGCTTTTTCATAAATCATTTTATAAAGTCGTTCTCCTTGTTGTTGGTTTGAATAGGTCGGGAACAGAAACTCTTTTCTTTTCCCGATTAGTTCCTCTGTCATCGGTTGTTTCATCAATCTGTCGCAGGTTTCTATCATATCTTCCGGTGTATTGGCGATATAGCATAAAGGATCCAGTCCACTGCCTGTAACCATTTTCTGATTTACGATAGTGTATCTTCCTCCAAAAAGACTGTTCAGTAATTTTAGTTTTAAACCTGTATCCTGGAAAGTGATCAGCATATGTATTTGAGCTTCATGAGTCAGGTAATCCATTCGCTCGTCAGACGGATTTGCTTCTATCGTGATGTTGGGATAAGGTGCAGCAGCATCCAGTAATGCGTCAGGCGGATTCATACCGGCGATAATACAAGGATAATCCAGTTTACAGAATACATTTTTTATCAGGAATAAAGCAGCCTGAGTGTTCTCTGTTACAGACAGTTTTCCATGATATAAAACGAAGTCTGACGATCCGGTTTTTACGGATATCTGATCGTTGATATGAAAACTGGGCATATATTCTACTTTCTTGTCAGGGAATATTTTACGCAGATAATCCGTATCGGTGACAGATACGACAATCATCAGGTCTGCATGTTTTAATATATCCTGATAACGTTCAAAGCGCCAGGCTTCGAGCAGGAAGAAATACTTTTTGATCAGATTCGTTTCCGCTTTGGCCAGGTGGCGATAATAGTCGTGTTCGATATTACTTTCCCTGTATATCTTCATTCGCCCTTGTAATTGAGGATGATTTATATAGTAACAGGAATGCAACCCGTCGAATAATATCGGATAGTCATTTTGTAAAAGGTTTTTCAGCAGTTCCGGATCTTTCCGGCTGAATACGTTGTATGGCAATAAGGTGACATTGGCGAGTATCCCCGTCTTTCGTTTATAATAATAAACCTTTTCGCATAAAGCTTCCAACTCTTTGGAGCGGGGACGTTCGTATTCGAAACAATGCAAGATGATTTTTACACCACACCTGTGTAAAGCCAACATTTTGTAATAAACGTCGATCACTCCACCATAATTGGCCGGCCAGGGAATATTGAATGCAACTATATTGATATATTTATCCATGAATATTTATCTTTTCGAATATCTGTATGAACTGTTTCGCCTGTTCTTCACGTGAAAAACGGAGCAATTTATTTTTGTCTATCGGTGAAGAAGTATATCCTTTCTCTCTCCACTCTTTGTAATAATATTTCAAAAAATGACAAACCTCTTTTACACTGGTCGCAGCAAGTCCGGCCTTCGTCTCACCGATAGCCTCTGCCAGGTAACTTTCATCACTGCGTACACAAAGTATCGGTTTCTCTACTGCCAACGACTCAAAGAACTTTGTGGTCATAACCCCTTTAGGTCCCGTACCCTGTGCCCGGTTGGTCAGTAACAATAATACGGAACTGTTATTTAATATCGACGGGATATCGGAAGCCGGTACATATCCTTTGAAATCCATGAAAGGCAGAACCCCATACTTTCTGGCTTCTTCAGTTATGATCTCCCGGGATGCATCGTCGACATACCAATAAACCCGGCAGTCTTTATCCGTAAAAACATTTTCAGCGGATAAGGTTGCTAATGCGTCCATTAACAGGCTCGGATCGCGCATAGCTGTGCTAAGCAACCTGCCTGTATAAGTAATGATGAACCGGTCGGTCGTTTTTTGTTCCGGATAGAATAGTTCCGGATCGAAGCCATTGTAGATCAGTTCTACTTTGGGATTGTATTGTTTCAATATATCTACGTGCCAGGGAGAAATTGTTGTTACATAGCCGGCCTTTTCCAGTACCCGGTTTCTGTCGCGAAGGCTTTTCCGTTTGAATACCGATACAAACAATTTGTTTAATCCGCAAAAGGAAGGTAACGTATGCGACATAAATTCATCTCCCGTATATTGTTCGATGATGTCCCTTAAATCGACCACTAAAGGCAGTTTATATTTATCGGCGACTTTCTGTGCTGCCGGCAACGGGAAAGTCCGGAAACTACTGCATAATATCAGGTCGAACGTATTTCCTTCGACCAGTTTCTTTGCAGCATTATACATACGGGTATCTTTATAGCCGAAACACAGGTCAAGAAAAAGCGTACTGATCCATTGAAGCTTCTTTAGAACCGGATTTTGGGCCGTATAATAATTTACATAAGTAACCTTATCTTTTCCGGCAAGGAAAGTGAACGTTTTCTCTTCCACAGCTTCTGTCAGGATGACAGGCTCCCAGTTATAATGCTTAAGGTACTTACACAAATATCCCATACGAGGACCGAAAGCCGGAGGAAAAAGGTCGCAGATGACTAATACTTTCTTCATAATAAACCAATAATTAGATCGGAAGCATTACCGGTCCCGTATTCTATTATCTCTTTTCGTATCGGATTATTCTCCAGGCAATGCAGAATATTCTGCTTTTTATATCCGGCAATCTGGTTCCATCCGGCCTCGACAGTTTCCACCCATTCCGTTTCATTCCGCAAGGTGATGCAAGGGGTATGATGGAAATATGCTTCTTTTTGTACGCCCCCCGAGTCGGTAAGAATCGTGGCAGCATGTTTCTCCAGCATTACCATATCTAAAAAGCTGATTGGAGGAATGATTTGAATGCCTTCCTGTTTTTCCAGTGCATAAAGCATACCCTGTTTTTCCAGGCACTTGCGTGTACGGGGATGCAGGGGGAGGATAGTAGGAAAAGAAGGAGACGAAATTTCCTTCAGCGCGTCGATAATATCGGATAAGCATTCCCGGTTGTCCGTGTTTTCTGCCCGGTGAACAGTACAAAGTCTGAATTGTTTACTTGTAAGATGATGCTGGGATAATATTTGTGAAGATTTATCAGCCAGTTCTCCGAATAATAAAGCCGCATCGTACATCACATCACCGACATGGTGTACCCCTTCCTGAATTCCTTCGTTCGCCAGATGTTTTACTGCCGCAAAAGTCGGACAACAAAGCAGAGTCGCTATATGATCCGTCAGGATACGATTTATCTCTTCCGGCATTTGTTTATTGAAGCTGCGTAGACCAGCCTCGACATGTATGACCGGTATATGAAGTTTTGATGCAGCCAGGGCTCCGGCCAGTGTTGAATTGGTATCACCGTATACCAGAACGTAGTCCGGTAATGTCTCGGATAATATCTTTTCAATTTCAATAAGCATATGGCCGGTCATTTCTCCGTGCGTTCCGTTTCCGCATTGTAACTGCCAGACAGGTTGGGGAATTCCCATGCTATTGAAAAATATGTCGCTCATATTGGCGTCATAATGTTGCCCCGTATGAAGGAGAAGTTCTTCAATAGGAGAAACATTGTTTTTATTATGTTCCATAATCGCCCGGCTTACCATGGCCGCCTTTACGAACTGAGGCCTGGCACCGACAATAGTAACAATTTTCATTTTTTTGCTAGTTCGTTTAATAAATGGCTATAAAGCTTTCTTAAATAACTGTCTGTATTTTCCTGTGCACTGGTATTATGCCACAGAAGGGTTAATTCTCCACCGGCATTTTTTACCTGTTCAACCAGGTCGAGACTGTAAGTAAGCGCTTTATCATAATCTAATCCCATATATTTTTTCTCTTCCAGCGAGCATTCCATCAGCGTTAACGGATGGAGCAGGACGGAAGATAACCGACGGTTTACAGGGTTGATCCATCGTACCGGATAGGAGGTTCCTAATCTGAAACCGGCTACATCTGCATATCCCATCGTAAAATCATGTGTAATTCCGGCGGCTTCCAGTTGAGTCATATCCTCCGGTTCGCGACTGGCCAGGAAATGATGGCGGTTACAGTATATACTTTTACCGATATTTTCTTCCAGCCCTGTTTTTTCTTTTCGGATGAGGGTAGGAGTAATGCTTGCCTGATAACTGCTGTGTAGCCCGACTGTCATATTGTTGGACAAAGCAGACTGTATCAAATTGTATACATCCTTATTCCGTAAACTGTAATGGGGTTTGTCCAATTTGCTTTTACCTCCGCTACGGACGAAAAGAACAGACTTGCAGATATCTGTCCCCACCTGATCTTGAAGCGTCTTGTTCTGTTGAAACATCCAGGGGAAAGTATAATACGGATCATCTTCGACCGGTCCGCATCTTCCCTCAATAGATTTTCTCAATCCTCTTCCATCCCTGAGAGAGCGAATGAAACCTTTCCATGAACGGTAAAGCGTCGGAGCGTCCAGGTCGTGAGTCAGATAAATATGTTGTATTTGTTTTTTTATGTCAGGCACCCGAAGCCCGTAATGTTGCAGCCAGCTGCGCAATAATAACCTGTATTCGTCTACAATTGGCCGGTGAAGGAAGCCTGCCCGATATGGCAAAGACTTTTTTCCGGGAAAACGTCCGTGTTCGTCCCGCTCATTCCGCTGTATAATTTCTTCGTAACGGGTGATAAGAAAATAGGTACTTGCAATGATATCTGCATGAATCACCAGGGTATCGCCTATCAGTTCTATTTGAGGCGAGCCAAACAGGAGAGGAGTTCCTTCTATTTCCTGCAACGGTAGTTCCGGGAGGGAAGCGGCGGTTCCGTATATCTGGTTGCTAAAGAATCCCGAGGGAACGATTACTATACTATAACGATCATATAATTTTCTATCGGCCGTATATCCGATAGCGGCAATCACCTCCCCGGAAATATCTTCTCCGAGAAGGAAGCGTATAATATAATGTATAGTGCGATCGTTCATTTCCATTTTTTTATTTTCAGCCAAGCCCTATGTAATAAACTCAGATTCCCCTTGGTTATTGTGAAGAAAGGCATTTGAATTGCTCCGAATTCGCGGAAAAAACGTTCGACACCGGGTATCATCGATCCTTCGAAGTCGAATAAATCGGTGTATTGTGCAGTGAAGCGGATACCTTCCCATAAGACAAGGCTATGTGCGCCCGATGCCCGTAATTCGGGATCGCCTCCTCCGGCCAGGTAATAGGCGGAACTTTCCTGCCAGGCGATGAAAGCTACGGCATGCAGGTTCCCTTTGTCGTCGTAGGCCCCCCAGAGATCTCCCTGGTTGCGTTGACGACAGACAGATATAATCTTTTTCAGTATTTCACGTTCTTTGGGTGCAGGAAGCTGTTGACGTTTGAATGTAAGAGCCTGAATTCTTAGGAAGTCGTCGACGGGAATGCCCTTCTTTACCGTGATGCCCTGTTTCTCTTTTGCTTTTGTAATGTTCCGGCGGATATTGGAACTCATATTTTCCCACAAAGATTGCTCGTCCCGGATGTTATTCAACAGGTAAGTATACCGTGTCGTTTGTTTGTAGCCTTCCCAGTAAAACGGTAACCAATCCGTTATCCGGTAATTGAAATATTGCAGGAAGTGCGGATATTTCTTTAATGCATCTGTAAATACCTTACAGATAGCCTGGTGTTTGCCTAAAGTCCGGGTATATTTTGCGTCAGCAGGTTCCGGTGCAAACCAGGGACCCATTGTCTGGGTGTAAGGAGGCATCGTTATGATACCCTGATGTGGAATATATAATGGAAACGATGCCAGAATTTTCTCCTTTTCTTCAACCAGCAAGACATCCCATAAGGTTTCGCCACAAACCGTATCCAACCACCAATCACGTGAAAACAGGGGCAGGCTTGTTTCTTTATTGCAAAGCTGGCGATATTTGTCTTTGTCAGTCATATTATAAGGTTAGAAAATTCTTAATACCGGTTTATATGAAGTGTGACGAAAACCCGGAAAAGGTCTTCGTCACACGTTTCAATATACATATTATTATATGTAAGAATATTATGCTTTTAAAGCTTCGAATATCAGAGCCGACAACTCATCGGCCAGTTCCGGATTATCGTTGATACATTGTTTTGCAGCATCACGGCCTTGTCCCAACTTCGTTTCGTTGTAGCTGTACCATGAACCGCTTTTCTTGATAATGTTCAGTTCTGCTCCCAGGTCGACGATTTCGCCGGCATGTGAGATACCTTCTCCAAACATGATATCGAATTCAGCTTTGCGGAAAGGAGGTGCCACTTTGTTCTTCACAACCTTCACACGTACCTGGTTACCTTTCATTTCGTCTCCGTCTTTCAACGTTCCGATCTTGCGGATATCCAGACGTACGGAAGCATAGAACTTCAGTGCATTACCACCCGTTGTCGTTTCCGGGTTACCGAACATGACACCGATCTTATCACGCAACTGGTTGATAAAGATACAAGTCGTGTTTGTCTTGTTGATAGTTCCGGTCAGCTTACGCAATGCCTGCGACATCAAACGAGCCTGCAAGCCCATCTTGCTGTCACCCATATCACCTTCAATTTCAGCTTTCGGTGTCAGAGCGGCAACAGAGTCGATAACGATAATGTCGACTGCAGAAGAACGAATCAGCTGTTCTGCGATTTCCAAAGCCTGTTCACCGTTGTCCGGCTGGGAGATCCATAGATTTTCTACATCTACACCCAGCTTTTCAGCATAGAAACGGTCGAAAGCATGTTCCGCATCGATAAATGCGGCGATACCTCCTTTTTTCTGTGCTTCGGCAATTGCGTGGATTGCCAATGTTGTCTTACCGGAAGATTCCGGTCCGTATATTTCGATTACACGTCCTTTCGGATAACCGCCAACGCCTAATGCTGCGTTCAGGGCGATAGATCCGGTAGGGATCACTTCGATATTTTCAATGCTTTCGTCGCCCAACTTCATGATAGAACCTTTTCCGTAGTTCTTTTCAATCTTGTCCATCGCTGCACGAAGCGCTTTTAACTTGTCGGCATTTACTGCCGGTTTACCTTCCGGTGTTTTTCCTTCTTCGAATAAATTATCTTCTTTTGCCATCCCTTTTATGAATTAAGGATTTGATTTGCATGGTCTTTTGTCTTCACCTCTTTCGGACCGATTATCTTTTCGATGATTCCATCTTCGTTGATAATAAAGGTGGTGCGGAGAGTCCCCATGTATGAACGTCCGTACAGTTTCTTTTCGGCCCATACGCCAAATATTTGTTGCAGGGCTGTGTCCGTGTCAGCAATCAGGGGGAAAGGCAGGTTCTGCTTTGAGATAAATCCCTGATGGGATTTGGCACTGTCTTTGCTAACCCCGACTACTTCGTAACCGGCTGCCTGTAATTCCTGGTAACCGTCACGCAGGCTACAGGCTTCCGCCGTGCAACCGCTGGTGTTGTCTTTGGGATAAAAATAAAGAGCCAGCTTTTTCCCTTTGAAGTCGCTGAGTTTTATTTCGTTTCCATTCTGATCGAGCCCCAGTACTTCGGGGGCTTTATCGCCTACTTGTAATGCCATTATAATTCCAGATCTACGTTAAACATTTCATGCCAGGGCAGACCTTGCTCATTCAGTTCTTTCATGAATGGATCGGGGTTAAATTCTTCCACGTTCCAAACGCCCGGTTTCTTCCATACGCCTTGCATGAATAGCTTGGCACCGATCATAGCCGGAACACCGGTTGTATAACTTACGCCCTGTGCACCTGTTTCTTTATAAGCTGCTTCGTGGCTACAGTTGTTATATACATAATATGTCAGTTCCTTGCCATCTTTGATACCACGGATGCGGCAGCCGATAGACGTCTCACCTGTATAGTTTTCTCCCAAGTCGCCCGGGTTTGGCAATACGGCTTTCAGGAACTGGATCGGAACGATTTCCTGTCCGTTGTACATCACCGGATCGATGCGCGACATACCGATATTCTGTATCACACGTAGGTGAGTCAGGTATTCCTGTCCGAAAGTCATCCAGAAACGGGCACGTTTGATGGTCGGGAAGTTCTTGGTCAGGCTTTCCAGTTCCTCGTGATACATCAGGTAAGATTCACGCGGACCTACATTCGGGTAATTCAACGGCTTGTGAACCGACAGCGGATCCGTATCTTTCCATTCCCCGTCTTCGTAATATTTGCCACGCTGAGTGATCTCGCGGATATTGATTTCCGGATTAAAGTTTGTAGCGAACGCCTTGTGATGATCTCCGGCGTTACAGTCTACGATATCCAGATATTGAATTTCATCGAAATGATGTTTAGCTGCATAAGCTGTATATACACCCGTTACCCCCGGGTCGAATCCGCAACCCAGGATTGCAGTCAGCCCTGCCTTTTCGAAACGGTCTTTGTAAGCCCATTGCCAGCTATATTCATATTTGGCTTCGTCCAGCGGTTCGTAGTTGGCAGTGTCGAGATAACTCACACCGTAAGCCAGACAGGCGTCCATGATGGAGAGGTCCTGATAAGGTAAAGCCAGGTTGATAACCAACTCGGGCTTGAAGTCATTAAACAATGCAACGAGTTCGTCTACATTATCTGCATTGACCTGTGCTGTCTTTATTTTTACATTTTTAATATCAGCAGCAATCTGATCACACTTACTTTTTGTGCGGCTTGCCAACATGATATCGGTAAAAACATCGGCATTCATCGCGATCTTTTTAACAGCAACGGTACTTACGCCCCCGGCACCAATAACTAATACTCTTCCCATTTACTAAATAGAATTAATCTTGTTAATATACAGTTTACAAGGTTTTAAACCAAAGGACAAATATACGATTTATCTTTGGAATAAATTCTATCGACAGTGTAAAAACAATCAACCTGCTAATTCTCTGCCTTCTACGTTTTAGGTATGTCTTTCTGTTGAACAAATGGAATGTGTGAAAATGCTCTAGTGGTTTGGTTGATAGTTTATTACAGTTTCCTCGTAGTTCGTTGCTTTGGAAACTGCAGTTCCCTGCCCAGGAAACTACAGTTTCTTCCGCAGGAAACTCGCGTTTCTTAGGCGGGAAACTGTAATTTCCTCAGCAGGAAATTATAAGGACATGCAGATTGAGGTTGTTTGAGTGGGCAAGTCGATTGTAAATGGCCTTATTCTCCGATGAAGATGCAGCGTTTGTAAATGAAACGGCATCATATCATATATGAATAGGCAATGGCAGGATAAATATTAAAGTTAAAGTATATATAAATGCTTGATACTTATTGGGAACGTGTTATATTTGTAAGTAGAATGCAATATTTTTATAGTTATTAAGAATATACATTTAAACCCTGACCGTGGAAACATAGTCTAAACAATAGAATAAATATATTAATGTAGAGGAGAAACGAATATGAAACCCATGAAATTAACATCTTTAGTGGTGATGCTTCTGGTAGCATTTAGTGCTGCAGCCCAGGAGGAATTCTTTGATGATGTGTATTTCTCTTCAAGTAAAGACAAAAAGAAGGACAAAAAAGAAGAGAAGGTTATACAGCCCAAACAGGAGGAAACAACGAAGTCATCATCGGCAATTGTATTGGCGTCGGCCTCCGACTCCAATAGTTCGGCATACGATGCAAATCGTGATGTAGACGAGTATAATCGCAGATATACATCTGTCGACGTAGAAGAACCGTACGATGAAGATCTGGACGAGGAGGATGGAACTTATGTTGAAGAGTTGCCTTCTAAAGATCAGAAAGTAACAAAGAAATCGGAACGTCGTTCCGATGCGGAATATACCGAACGTATTGTTCGTTATCATTCACCCAGCAAGATTACGATAGCCGGTGCCGATCAGGTAGATTTGTATCTGAGCGACGGTTATTACAGTTATGGGTATGATACGGATTACTCCGACGGCAATGCCAATGTAAATGTGAATATCAACATGGGCAATAGCTGGGGAGGCTGGTATTCTCCGTGGTATAATAACTGGTACGATCCTTGGTATAGTTACAGTCCGTGGTGGACTTACTCTTCCTGGTACGGCCCTCGTTGGGGATTCGGCTGGGGCTGGGGTGGTTTCTACGCCGGCTGGAGCAGTCCATGGTATGGAGGTTATTACGGTCCCGGCTATTGGGGCGGTGGTTACTGGGGAGGTGGCTATTATGGACACCATCATCACCATTATTATAATCCTTATAACTATGCTTCACGTGGACGTACGACGTCGAGCCGCTATACAACAGGTAGAAATTCTTCCAGCCGTTATAGCTCCGCTTCTGCCGGACGTGCAGTTTCCAACAGGTCTTCAAGCCGTGCATCTTCTTTGAGAAGTGAAAGCAACCGTACTAGCAGTTCAAGAGGATTGAGCTCTGACCGTTATTCAACTCGTTCGTCATCGTCCACAAGAGGTGAAGGAACAAGCAGTAGTATCCGTTCAAGCAGAGGTACTTCTTCTAGCCGGGTACAATCGGAGGCAACAGTTCGTACACGTCCTGCTACCCGTCGAAGCGACTACAGTAGTGGCTCATCTACGCGCTCTTCTTCCGGTATTCAGGCAAGTCCGTCTACAAGAAGCAGCAGTACACGTTCAAGTTACAGTAACTCTGCACCTTCAAGAAGCCAGAGTACTTATTCGGCTCCGTCAAGAAGTAGCAGTAGTAGCCGGAGCAGTGGTTCGTTCAGTAGCGGAGGTAGTAGTAGCAGTCGTTCAAGTGGCGGCGGTGGTGGCGGCCGTTCAGGTGGACGCAGATAATGAGAGAGATAATATAATTATAATATAAGGGCCGGTATGCGTACTAGAGCCCTTATATATTTAAGGTATTAGAAATAAACAGAAACGATGAAAAGAGTAGCGTGCTTATTTATATCGGCATTTTTCCTGGCCGGTGGTGTCGCATATGCACAAGGTGAAATGGATGCATACAGAATGTCTCAGACCGACCTGAACGGGACTGCCCGTTATCTGGGCATGAGTGGAGCTTTTGGAGCATTAGGTGGGGATATATCGTCTATGTCTACTAACCCTGCAGGGTTGGGGATATATCGTAGTTCGGAAGTCGTAACTACGATAAGTCTTTCGTCAATAAAGGCCAACACGAACTGGAACGGTTCGAAAGCGGATGAGAGCAAGACAAGGTTTAACTTTGACAACATTGCTTATGTCGGTTACTTCCCGACCGGAAATGATGAAGGTATTGTGGGGTGGAACCTGGGTGTTTCTTATAATCGCGTAAAGAGTTTTAACCGTAATTATCGAATGAGTGGGGCGCAGGCCTATTCGTTGGCTGACTATATGGCTGATCTAACGTCTGGTATTAGTGAAGGAGATTTGATTCTTACTAATAATTATGATCCTTATTTTGACAGTCGCGTACCTTGGCTATCGACTTTAGGATATGAAGCTGGCTTTTTTGAACCTTATCAACAAGGAGGAAAAGAATATCATTCTTCTTTTGGAAAGCAGGGAGCTAACGGTTGGGAGGCTTATAGCCCACAGAATGTGGATTTACAGGTGAATGAAAAAGGGTCGATCGGACAGTACAACTTTTCATTTGCGACGAATATCTCTGATCGCTTTTTTTTAGGAGCAACAGTTGCTATTACCGATATGGATTATAGTCTGTCTACAAAATATACTGAAGACTTTACTACAACAACTTATGCATGGTTGGATAACGGACTTACTACATCTGGAACCGGTTATGCTTTTAATCTGGGGGCTATTGTTCGTCCAACTGATTTTTTACGCTTTGGGGTTGCTTATAATTCTCCGACGTGGTATAAATTAACAGATTATTTTCATGGCTCGGCTCAAACATATATAAATGATATATCTTGGGGAGATAAACCTCATGAAACACCTGAGTATCAGTCGGGTAGTTATCATATGCGTACACCGGATCGTTGGATATTCAGTGCAGCCGGTGTCGGTAAAAACTTCCTGGTAAGTGTCGATTATGAATTGACTAATTATAAGAGAATGAATCTGAACGATTTGGATGGATACGACTTGCAGGGTACTGATGATATAAAGAAGGATTTTGGTATGTCTGGGACATTGAAGGTCGGGGCAGAAGTAAAGATAACCCCTCAGTTCTCTGTTCGTGCCGGTACATTATGGAGAACTTCTCCGATGAAGGATCATGTTAAAAATGGAATTTCACCAATACATGATAGCGGAGAACATGCAGGAGAATATTATCAGACAGCAGTAGGAGTTGTTGGAACGGTTCCTAATTATACCGTCGATAAAGGAACAAATTCTTACTCTATTGGCCTTGGTTATCGTTTTACTCCTAGCTTTTATGCAGATTTGGCATGTGTATATCGTGAATATAAGGAAGATGCTTATGCATTCCCAAGTACATATTTGCCGAATGGGGAGGTATTTGTTAAATCCGATCCTGCTTCATTAAAGACAAAAACGACTCAGGTCGCTTTAACTTTGGGCTATAAGTTTTAAAAATATAGTTTGTTAGCAAATGTCCCCTGTTCGTACATAAAAGGTATGGACAGGGGACATTTTTATGTAAAAGTAACAGAAAAGTTTGCCTGTTTAAAATACTTTTTGTTCTTTTGTTTTCGAAAACAAAATTGTATAACATTTAAAACCTCATTGCCTATAGCATAAACATTACTCAAGAAACTATAAAATACAGAAGTAATGAAGACTTTAAAATCGATGACAGACGAAGATCTGGTTGTCCTTTATGCACAGGGTAATAATACCGCCTTTGACGTGTTGTTAAATCGTCATAAGAGCAGTATCCATTCCTATATTTACTTTATAGTCCGCAATAAAGAGTTAACGGAAGATATCTTTCAGGAAACTTTTGTGAAAGTGATTATGACTATTAAACAAGGCCGTTATACAGAAAACGGTAAGTTTAAAGCATGGATCACCCGTATTGCACATAATCTGATCATTGACAACTTCCGTCAGGAACGCAGTGAAAATACTGTATCCAACGATGAAGTGGAAGTTGATCTATTCAATAATATCAAGCTTTGCGATGGAACGATCGAAGACAATATCGTGCGCCATCAGGTATTGTCGGATGTGAAGAAGTTGGTAAAACATCTTCCCGACAGTCAGCGTGAAGTTCTGGAAATGCGTTATTACCAGGATTTGAGTTTTAAAGAAATAGCCGATATTACAGGTGTCAGCATTAATACAGCACTGGGACGTATGCGTTATGCTATTCTGAATATGCGTCGTATGGCTGACGAAAACCATATAGAATTATCTTTGGCATAATCGGTTCGCGAAGCGAGCCAATTCTAATTTAGGGTTCGCGAAGTGAGCCAATTCTAATTTAGGGTTCGCGAAGCGAGCCAATTTGTTTTATCCGATAAAAATAATCTGCTACTCGTACAATAAGTAGAAACTGCTCTCGTTTTATTATCAAACGAATAAAAAAGGGGATGCCTATGAAGAGATTTTCTACTCATTGTATGGATGAATTGAAGGATAAAACTAAAAAGAACCGGAACGAGAGAAAAAATGCGCCGAGTAAACAGACGCTTGACTTCCTTTCTCAATTTGCGAGGAGCTATCATGTAGAGCCCGCATTGCAGCCGGAGTTTTGTGGTTATGTGATGAACTAAGAAATTGAAGGAAAGAGAACACCGGTAATAGTGTTCTCTTTCTTTTTTTTGTACCTTTGCATAAAAGACTTGAAATTATGAAACATAAGATTGCTCCTTCTTTGCTGGCTGCCGATTTTCTGAACCTGCAAAAAGAAGTAGAAATGATAAATAACAGTGAGGCGGACTGGTTGCATATGGATATTATGGACGGGGTATTTGTTCCGAATATCTCTTTTGGCTTTCCGGTACTGGAGGCTGTAAAGCCTATCCTTAAGAAGCCTATGGATGTGCATCTGATGATTGTCGAGCCCCAGAAGTTTGTAAAAGAAGTGGCTGCGGCCGGAGCTTATATGATGAATGTTCATTATGAAGCCAGTACACACTTGCATCGTACTATCGGGGCGATAAAGGAAGCTGGAATGAAAGCGGGAGTTACGTTAAACCCGCATACTCCGATCAGCTTGCTGGAGGATATTATCCAGGATCTCGATATGGTATTGCTTATGTCGGTCAATCCCGGTTACGGGGGACAGCGTTTTATTGAGCATTCTGTAAATAAAACAGCTCGCCTGAAAGAAATGATCCGGGAAAAAGGATTGGAAACTCTGATAGAAGTAGATGGTGGCGTAAATCTGGAAACCGGGAAACGGCTGGTGGATGCCGGTGCGGATGTGCTGGTTGCCGGTAGTTTTGTTTTTAGTTCTCCTGATCCGATACGAACGATAAAAGAACTGAAAGATATGTAGAGATTTATTTGCAACCAACCAAAACCAACCTTTGTATGATAATAAAAGAAATACAAAAGCGGCCTTTTATCAGGCCGCTTCTTATATGGATAACCGGAATCTTATTGCAAGTTTACCTTGATTGCCGTATTCTATCGTTATTGTTGATGCTTATCCCTTTACTAATCATTCTACTTTCTCAAATTGCAGCAAGATACAGTTTGGAAAAGAACTATTGGAGTTATGAGTTTCGTTGGGTATGGGGAGTGGTATTTCTCTTACTGTTACTCTCTTTTTCTATTCAACAAACGGCATATTGGCAGGATAGAGATGAAAGACCGGCTTTTTCTTCTGCTTCAGAATTGGCTGGGCAAGAACAGCAGCGTTTATTGAAACCTTTCGAACGATTACATTTATCGGATGAAGAAAAATCTGTGCTGGCAACGATTACCCTGGGATACCGGGAAGGAATGAGTCGGGATGTAAAAAGACGTTTTTCGGTAACCGGAGTTGCTCATCTGCTGGCTGTAAGCGGTTTTCATGTGGCTATTGTTTGCGGTTTCCTTTCTTTGTTTTTCTCCTTTTTCCCTAAAAATACCTTTTATAGATGGCTGAAGTTTTTATTGACGATTAGTTTGCTTTGGGGCTTTGTCTTGATTACCGGATTTGCAGCTTCTGCTATCCGCGCCGGATTGATGTTGACGTTGTATCTGACGGGTAGAACACTGAGACGAAGAACTGACGGTTATAATACATTGGCAGCTTCGGCATTTTGTATGCTGGCGTTTGATCCGTTTTATTTATTCGATATCGGTTTCCAGTTAAGCTATCTGGCTGTATTGTCTATTTTGTATCTGCAACCCCGGCTTCAAAAGCTGATCGATGTAAGAAATCCACTTCTGGCTGCTCCCTGGGGGTGGATAACTGTAACATTGTCTGCACAAGCGGGAACAACATTGCTTTGCTTATATTATTTCCGGCAATTCTCCCTGGTCTTTTTATGTACAAACTTGCCATTAACCTTGCTGGCAACTTTTCTTATACCGACCGGGCTTATCTGGCTGATGTTACCGGTCGGGTTTCCTGGATATGAATTACTTCAGCATCTTGTGGAAACAATGACTCATACTTTATTACAGATCGTAGATGCTTTTAGTAAGGTTCCGGGGGGAACTTTTTCTTTTCAGCTTGATTTATTCCTGACAATCTTGGGATATGGGGTTGCCTTTTTTTTACTGTTGTTTTTGCAAACCCGGCGCCCACGATTTTTATTCGCCTCGTTACTTCTATTGTTATTTATATTGTTTGATTTGCTTATTGAACGTTTTTTTACTGTGTAGAACATAAAAAAAGTAGTACCTTTGTCTTTGTAAACAAGATAAAATATGATTACAAAAATCATTCAGGAAGAGAAAATTCAGAAAGCCAAGAAATACGTAGAGAAAGGCGAAAGTTTTGTTATTGTGACCCATGTTACTCCCGACGGCGATGCCCTCGGTTCAGCTTTGGGATTGTACCATTTCCTTACAGCCTATGGTAAAGATAATGTAACGGTAGTTGTCCCCAATGAATTCCCATTATTTTATAAATGGATGCCGGGAGCAAAGGATATTGTGATACACGAAAAGTATCCGGAATTTGCGGAGCAGCTAATCCATGATGCGGATGTGATTTTTTGTCTGGACTTTAACGAGCCTAAACGTATAGAGAAAATGGCTTCGGCTGTTATCGCAGCGGAAGGACGTAAGGTCTTGATCGATCATCACCTGAATCCTGCCGACTTTTGCAGGGTTTCCATGTCATATCCGGAAATGTCGTCTACAAGTGAAATGATTTTCCGTTTTATTTGCCGTATGGGTATGTTCGATCTGCTTAACAAGGAGGCTGCCGTTTGTATTTATACCGGTATGATGACGGATACAGGTTCTTTTACCTATAATTCGAATAAGCCTGAAATTTATACGATTATCGGTGAACTCATAAAGAAAGGAATAGATAAAGATTTGATTTACCGTAAGGTTTTTCAGGTCTATTCAGAATCACGTCTTCGCATGCAAGGCTACGTCTTGTATGAAAAGATGAAGATCTACCCGGAAAAACATGCTGCATTGATTACGCTTTCACAGGCTGAATTAGACCGGTTCAACTATGTAACCGGTGATACGGAAGGTTTTGTGAATATGCCGTTGAGCATTGAAGGGGTATCGTTCAGTGTCTTTATTCGTGAAGATAAAGATTATATTAAAGTTTCTTTACGCTCGGTTGGAGATTTCCCCTGTAACTTATTTGCTTGCCAGTATTTTAATGGCGGCGGCCATAAAAATGCTTCCGGTGGAGAGTTTCATGGTTCTCTGGAAGAAGCTGTAGCTGTCTTTGAGAAAGGATTAAAAGAATTTAATCCTAATAAAACAGAAGAAATAGAAAAACTTGGCTAAGATGTGGCGGATATTATTTACATTTGTCGCTCATTTATACATTAAAGAATAACAGATGAAAAGAGGTTTTTATATCCTGATGATTATGTGTGTGGCTCTATTGGTGGCATCGTGCGATAAAACGAAGTCGTATACTGAGCGCTTGAAGGATGAAAGGAAAGCAATTGATCGGTTGATTGATCATGAGGGATTTAAGATTCTTAAAAACTATCCGTCAGATGGTGTTTTTAAGGAGAATGAATTTGTGAAGTTAGATAATGATGTGTATCTGAACGTGATAGATTCAGGAAATGGAGAACGGGCAGTACTAGGGAAAACAAAAGTTTTTTGCCGATTTGAAGCGAACGGAATTTTAGATTCCGATACAGCTTATTTAATGGTTGATAATTTGTCTCCTGAATTTAATAATAGGTGGGGATTCCCTACCGAATTTATATTTGGTTATAATGTTTCTGCTGCTGAAAACAGAGATTATGATCCTGATTTATTTGTCGGTGAAGGGTTGGCAACGGGCTTATATCATGTTGGAGACGGTGCTATTGTAAGGTTGATCGTTCCTTTCAAACGAATGGCCTCTGGAGGCTATTTCCAGAGTAAATATATTCCGGTCTATTTTAGCAAGGTAAGATATACATTTGAAAAATAATCTAACTTATGACACTTATTAAATCTATTTCCGGTATTCGCGGTACAATAGGCGGAGCACCGGAAGACGGATTAAATCCGTTAGCCATTGTGAAGTTTGTTGCAGCTTATGCAACCTTCATTAGAAAAAGCACAAAAGCAACATCAAACAAGATCGTAGTAGGACGTGATGCCCGTATCTCCGGCCCGATGGTAAAACAGGTGGTTTTAGGTACGCTTACGGGAATGGGTTTCGACGTGGTCGATATCGATCTGGCAACAACTCCGACTACTGAATTAGCTGTGGCCATGGAAGGTGCGTGTGGCGGTATTATTTTGACTGCCAGTCATAATCCGAAGCAATGGAACGCATTGAAGCTGCTGAATGAAAAGGGTGAATTCCTGAATGCGGCTGAAGGTGCTGAAGTTTTGGAAATTGCAGCTTCTGAAAGCTTTGAGTTTGCTGATGTCGATCATTTAGGAAAAGTGATCGTTGACAATACATACAAACAAAAACATATCGAGAGTGTACTCAATCTCGACTTAGTAGATGTAGAAGCGATTAAAGCTGCTAATTTCCGTGTTGCTATTGATGCCGTAAATTCCGTAGGTGGTATTGTTCTGCCGGATTTATTGTATGCTTTGGGTGTGAAAGAGATTTTCAAACTGCATTGCGCTCCTCATGGAAATTTCTCTCATAATCCGGAACCTCTTCCTGAGAACCTGACTGAGATCTCAGATTTGATGAAGCATGCAAAAGCTGATGTAGGTTTCGTTGTCGATCCTGATGTAGACCGTTTGGCTATTATCTGTGAAGATGGTGAAATGTTTGGTGAAGAATATACTTTGGTTGCAGTAGCTGACTATGTGTTAAGCCATACACCGGGTAATACGGTAAGCAATCTGAGTTCAAGCCGTGCATTGCGTGATGTGACGCGTGCTCACGGTTGTGAATATAATGCAGCTGCAGTAGGGGAGGTAAATGTTGTTGCCAAAATGAAAGCGACCAATGCTGTTATAGGTGGTGAAGGTAATGGGGGAGTGATCTATCCGGCCAGCCATTATGGACGTGATGCTTTGGTGGGTATCGCTTTGTTTCTGACTCATCTGGCAAAGAAGAAAATGAAAACAAGCGAATTACGTGCCAGCTATCCTCCGTATTTTATCTCTAAACAGAAAGTTCAGCTTACTCCGGAGATCGATGTGGATGCAATTTTAGCTAAGGTAAAAGAGAAATTTGCTCAATATGATATTACTGATATCGACGGTGTAAAGATCGACTTCCCGGATAAGTGGGTTCACCTTCGCAAAAGTAACACTGAACCGATCATCCGTATCTATGCAGAGGCCCATACAATGAAAGAAGCCGAAGAGATAGGTGGCGAGTTGATCGCAGTGATCAATGAGATGTGTAAATGATCTGAAGAATATATATAAAAACGCCTATAAACCATTCACCCTTCACCTTCGCCTCCTAAAGTGCTGGTTTCTTTTATTTTAATGTGGTGAATGGTCGGTGAACGGTTTCTCTAAAAGGTGAACCCAAATGACAGGTTTTGTAGGGGTGGGGTTTGCCCACCCTTTGCGACAATAATATAACAACCGGTGAAGAAGGGCGGGCAGACCCCGCCCCTACGGTCGAACCTGCCTGTTCCATTGTGACGGCGCCTGTAGGGGCGGTTCGCGAACCGCCCCTACCAACAACACTACATTCATATCTGTCAAAATATGAAGGTGAACGGTTTGCTATTAACCATTCACCTTTTTTTGAAACCATTCACCTGTGTTTATTGCAGATGTGTCTTGTTTTACAATGTGTTGAATGTGGTCGGGTGAACGGTTCTTATGCTATTTTTAATATGTTATTAAGAACAACCGCTGAAACTCCTGCTCGAAATTCGGAGTAAACACGCTTTTCCCCAGATTGGCTTTTATCTCTTCCATCGGCCAGAAACGTCCGCCATCCAACTCTTCGGTATCCGGTTGGATTTCTCCGTTGTAAACGGTACGGAAGGTATTGACCAGTTCTTTTTCGATGGCCGATTCGAAGACATAACGGGTAATGAATTGTGGAACAAACTCGGTTATACCTAATTCTTCCCGAACTTCCCGGCGGAGGGCTTCTTCTACTGTTTCTCCGTAATCGATATGTCCGCCGACAGCCGTGTCCCATTTGCCAGGCTGGATATCTTTATTCATCGAACGCTTTTGTAAGTACAATTCTCCTGCATCATTAAAAATATGCAGGTGGATAACCGGATGTAATTGTTTGCTCCCGCTATGGCATTCCCGGCGTGTCGCCTTACCTATTGTTTCTCCCTCTTCGTTGACCAGAGGGAACCATTCTTCTTTCATCTTTTTCTGTGTTTTGAGCATGCAAAGATAAGGAATAAAGGAGGTTGGAATATGGATTTTAATTATTACTTTTGCAAAGGACATAATAAAAAGAAATAACTATGACAAAATCAACTATGGCCCTGGAAGCTGAAAAAGCTGAATTGGCAAGAATTGTATTAGCCTTGGATGATATGGATTTAGTAAAGAAAGTAAAAGCTTCTATTAAACGTATTACTACTCCGAAAGAAGATCCTTTCTTTACCAACCCGGCAAACTTGGCTCATTTCCGGAAATCTGTGCAACAGAAGGAAAACGGAGAAGTTGTGGAATTGACGAAGGAAGATTGGCAAAAGTTATTATTATCGGAATAGCTATGTATAAAGTTATACCAACAAAGCAAGCGCAGGATGATATCGAATTATTCAGGCGGGCAGGAGATAAAGTGAGTTTAAAGAAAATATATTCTTTGATTGAAGAACTCTATGAACATCCTTACACCGGAACAGGCAAGCCTGAAGCTTTGCGGGGAAACTGGTCCGGCTACTGGTTTCGCCGTATCAATAAAAAAGACCGGTTAATTTATACGGTTGAGGAAGATAAGGTAATCGTAACAGTAGTACAAGCGACAGAACATTATAATGACAAATAATAGAGTGATTATAATGCTTTTATAACATTTACCAATTCCTTATCCGATAACCCTTCTCCATAAGTCGCATAATCCAGACGGAACGTACAACCATTTTTGTATTCGGAACAACCATAGGCCGTCTTGCCACGTAGGATATTCCCTTTTTTACAAATCGGACAAACAGGTTTATCTGATTGTTCGATTGCTGTCTGCTTTTTCGGAGTATTTTCCTTTTTAGCACGTGGCTTACGAGGTTTCTTTTCCTTTTTCTCCTCTTTTGGCTGTTCCTTGACGGCCTCTTCAATCGTAATTGAACGGGTCGACTGGTCGGACAGTACGTTGATGACTACCTGATTGACCATCTGTTTCAACTCTTCCAGGAATGTACGGGCTTCATACGTTCCCCGTTCGATCTGACGCAGTTTCTTTTCCCATAGACCGGTCAGTTCCGCACTTTTAAGCAGTTCCTCGTGTATGGTACCGATCAGTTCGACACCGGTGGCGGTAGGGAACAGGTTTTTACGCTCCTTGCGGATATAGTTCCGTTTGAACAGTGTCTCGATAATGGCGGCACGCGTGGAAGGACGGCCGATACCATTCTCTTTCAGGGCATCGCGCAGTTCTTCGTTGTCGACCAGCTTACCTGCCGTTTCCATGGCACGAAGCAAAGTCGCCTCGGTATAAGGTTTGGGAGGTGTTGTCCATGTCTCTTTTAAAATAGGTTTATGCGGACCGCTTTCACCTTTCACGAAATCAGGTAATACACCTTCTTCTTCAGTCGGTTCGGCATCCGGATCTTTTTGTTCGGCACCGAATACGACACGCCATCCCGGTTTTAGTATCTGCTTTCCCGTTACTTTGAAATCCACTTTATCGACCTTACCCAGTACGGTAGTCGTGGAGATGTCACAGTCCGGATAAAAGGCGGCAATGAAACGACGGGCAACCAGGTCGTATACTTTCCGTTCATTTTCCGTCAGGTTACGGGCTGGAACTCCTGTCGGGATGATCGCATGGTGATCGGTTACTTTCGAGTTGTCGAACACCCTTTTGCTTTTAGGAATTTTGGCTGCCAGTACCGGAGCTGTCAACTCGGTATAATCGACCAGACCCTTTAGGGTATTCGGAACTTTAGGATAAATATCGTCACTCAGGAAAGTGGTGTCCACACGGGGATAGGTCGTCACTTTCTTTTCATAGAGCGACTGGATCAATTTCAATGTATCGTCGGCGGTGAAAGCAAACTTTTTATTACATTCCACCTGCAATGAAGTCAGGTCAAAAAGCCTTGGAGCATATTCCTTCCCCTTCTTTTCAGAAATGTCAGTGACGGTGAAGTCCTCTTTTTGTACTACTTCGAGAAAAGCTTCTCCTTCCTCTTTCTTGGTGAATTTACCTTTCGTAGCGGAGAAGGTCGTATTCCGGTAGATTGTTTTCAATTCCCAATAAGGTTCGGGTTTGAAATTGTCGATTTCTGCCTGGCGGTTTACAATCAGGGCCAGTGTCGGTGTCTGTACCCGTCCGATGGATAATACCTGACGGTTTTGTCCGTACCGTATTGTATAGAGCCGGGTCGCATTCATTCCCAATAGCCAGTCACCGATAGCCCGTGACAATCCTGCTTCGTATAATGTCTTGAATTCTGTCTGTTCTTTCAGGTGTTGGAACCCTTCGCGGATGGCTTCTTCTGTCAGAGAAGAGATCCACAGCCGATATACCGGGCAGGTACAGCCGGCTTTTTGCATCACCCAGCGTTGTATCAATTCCCCTTCCTGGCCGGCATCACCGCAGTTAATCACCATTTCGGCATTCTGCATGAGGGTTTCGATCACTTTGAACTGCTGCTCATAAGTAGGGTTACTGATCAGTTTGATACCGAAACGGGGCGGGATCATCGGAAGAGCACTCAGGCTCCACCGTTTCCATTCATCGGCATAATCATGCGGTTCCTTCAGTGTACACAGATGTCCGAATGTCCAGGTAACCTGATATCCGTTTCCTTCAATATACCCGTTCATTCTTTTTGTAGCCCCCAGTACTTCGGCGATCTCGCGTGCCACACTCGGTTTTTCAGCAATACATACTTTCATCTGCAATCTAATCCTTTCGTAAAAAATCACACAAATGTACGGTTTCCTGCTGATATTACCATGAGAAAGTTACATCCGAAACAAATACTTCTTTCAAATGTAATAGGGGATATAATGGAATCTTTTTATATTTGACGACTGGAAAGGAATCTGTAAGCAAGAACGAGATATTTATAAATAGGATGTATATCAACTCGGAACAGGAACGTAAATTAATAGCAGGATTACTCAATAATGACGAGACCGCATTCTGTGAATTATACGCATTGTATAAGAACAGACTGATGTATTTTGCCATGACGTTTCTGAAGTCAAAAGAATTCGCAGAAGATATTTATCAGGATGCTTTTGCCTCTGTGTGGCAGAATCGCCGTTTTCTGAATCCGGAATACCCGTTTGCACCCTATATTTATACTATTGTAAAGAACAGGATATTGAATGTGCTTGCCGGCATCGATAAAGAACAACAACTAAAGAATAAAATCTTATCGGCGGCAGTGGAAATCACGAATGATACGGAGGAAGCCATTTTGGATGCT
Organism: Parabacteroides goldsteinii; assembly: GCF_015550595.1. Lineage (GTDB taxonomy): Bacteria > Bacteroidota > Bacteroidia > Bacteroidales > Tannerellaceae > Parabacteroides > Parabacteroides leei. Next base: position 41,425 of record NZ_JADNBB010000026.1, on the reverse strand, counting down.
GATTTGAACGGATTGTTGGAGAAAGCCCTAATGAACCTGACTACCCAACAACGGAGGATATTCGACATGAGCAGGAAAGAGATGAAATCGCATAAAGAGATAGCCGACGAATTAGGTATTTCTGTTTATACGGTTCAGCAACATATCTCTGCTTCATTGAAGATAATCCGCATTTATCTGGCTAAATATGCAGGGACATATACAGACTTGTTGTTACTTCTATTTTGCTTAAATATATAATAAAAGTTAACGGCATCCCAGTTATACTCCTTATCTCTGTACTATTTATATACACGTAAAAAGAGATGGAGCAATTGAAACAAAATACTATTTTAAAACGATTTGTAAACGGAATATATACCCGTAAAGATGCCGACCGGATCATCCACCTGTTTCGTACGCAACAGCATACGAAACAGGTGGATGATGAAATGGATCAGGTATGGCAGGCGGCACAGGGGGAGGAAACAACATCTCTCCAACATGAACGGTATACGATGGAGGCACGTATATTATTAAACCGTATCCGTAAGGAAGAGAAGAAATTCCCGTTCGTTTCATTATTAAAATATGCCGCTATGCTGGCTCTTGTTGTTTCTGTGGGATTAGGAGTCTATCGGTTCTCGAGGGTAACGGATTTGCAGAATATGGCATATACGGAAATACGGGTTAAAAACGGGGAACATAAACGGATTATTTTACCGGATGGAACGAAAGTCGTATTGAATGCCGGCTCTTTTATGAAATATCCGGAACGGTTTACACAAGATTTCCGTCGGATAGAAATGGATGGGGAGGCCTTTTTCGAAGTGGAGCATGACGAAGATAAACCGTTTATTGTTTCCACTAAAGATGCCAGTGTAAAGGTATTGGGTACCTCATTCAACGTAAAAGCCTATGATGCTGACGAACAGATCCTGGTGAGTGTGCGATCCGGGAAAGTGCAGGTGGATATGACGGATGCTATGATGCGTTTGTTACCGGATGAGCAGCTTGTCTTTTCCAGGAAAAACGGGGAGATACAGAAGCGGAATGAAAGTGCACGTCATGCAACAGTCTGGATCGATGGAGGTCTGTATTTCAACAAGACGCCGATCCGTAGCGTTGCAAAAGAACTGGAGCGAATGTACAACTGCAAGATTGAGTTTTCCGGCAATGTTCCTTATGATAATTATATATATGGAGAACATGATAATAAAAGTCTGGAATCGGTTCTTAAGTCTATCCGGTATTCTACGGATATAAAGTACCGCAAGGAGGGCGATAAAATTATACTCTATAAATAAAGTTGATTATTAACCTGTTAATCGAAAATGTTATGAAAGATACAACCTGAAAAAACACCAAAGAAAAGGAAGACCTGCAGCAGACCTTCCTTTCAAAATTCCTGTAAAATAATACCAAAGCGTCCACTCCCGGTATTATTTTATACGGAGTCGTTTTTAATATTTCTATTTAAAACAACAATTAAACTCCCAAAGTTATGAACTTCCTAACTAATAAGAAGTATCGCCGGGTCGGTTATTTCGCACATTTTGTTTTTTTAGCAATTTTGTGTTTACAGCCTTTGGCCGCCCAACCGAACCAGTCAGAGAAAATAACAATTCAAGTACAGAATCAGCCTGTAGAAAAGATTTTTAAGGAGATATCCGAAAAGACAGGCTTAAAATTCTTTTATGGAGAAACAGTCCTTAAAGCGAATCAATCGTTAAGTTTAAACTTTCGGGATGCTTCCCTTTCTACCGTATTGGCAGAAATAACGAAGCAGGCCGGATTACATTTCGACAGAACGGATAATACCATTTCTGTCAGTAAGAAAGCGGTGGGAGGACCTGCATCTTTTTCCTCTCAATCATTACGTCCTGTTTCCGGGGTAATAGTTGATGAAAACGGGGAACCTGTCATTGGTGCGAATATTGTTATCAAAGGAACAACGAACGGTACGGTCACAGACCTGAACGGAAAGTATGCAATTGAGGCCGGTAATGATGATATCCTGCTTGTTTCTTATATCGGATATCTTCCGCAGGAAATAAAAGTGGGTAATAAGACGGTCCATAATCTTAAGTTGCAGGTCGATGCACAGAACCTGGAAGAGGTCGTAGTTGTCGGGTATGGCACGATGAAGAAAAAAGATTTGATGGGAGCTGCTTCTGTCCTGAGCGGCGAAAATCTGGCTACCAATTCGAATATTTCAGTCGGAGGAGCTTTACAGGGAAAGATGTCGGGGATGTCTGTCCTGAGCAACAGCGGTTTCCCCGGAGCTGAGACATCTATCAAGATACGTGGGGTCGGGACTTTCGGTAGCGGTAGCGACAGTAATCCGCTTATTATTATTGACGGGGTTCCTGTTACATCCGGTTTTGAGACTTTGAATCCCGGTGATATCGAGACTGTAAACGTTTTGAAGGATGCTTCTTCTGCTGCTATTTACGGATCACGTGCAGCCAATGGGGTTATTTTGATTTCAACCAAGAAGGGTTCTACCGGTGCAGCTAAAGTATCCGTCAATGCAACATGGGGTATGCAAACAGCTTCCAATATTATGGATTTGCTGACTGCGGAAGAATTTGTTTCAGCCATTCAGGAAATGCGTGACAATAAACAAGCGATCGACGGAGGAAATCCGACTACCAAGTTTGATGGTATCGATCCTTCGACATTCGGTAAAGGAACCAAATGGAGTGATTATATTTATAGCTCGGCGCCAACTTATAATATAAATACCAGTGTATCGGGAGGAGGTGAAAAAACTCGTTATTACCTTTCTGCCGAATATCTGAATCAGGATGGTATTGCCATCAATACCGGTTTCCAGAAAGCATCTTTACGTGCCAATATAGAAGGACAGGTCAATAGTCGCCTGACAATCGGTAACAATGTGCATCTGGCATACCGCAACACGAAAGGCAGTAAAGACAACCGTTACTCCGATGTTATTTTCAATGCGCCGATCATCCCGGCTTATGATGCGGATGGCAGCTACGGAGAGCCCGATCCGGCCTATACCAGTTCCAAGAATGCCATCGCCGAAGTGGGTTGGAACACACCTACGAACGATAATTACCGCGTATTGGATAATCTATTCGTGGAATATAAGTTCACCGACTGGTTAAAGTTCCGTTTTAATGGAGGTATCGATATGGTTTATTCGGAAGATAAAGCATTTAAGCCTCTTTTCAGTGACGGGGGACAGACCAATAACCAGAATAGCTATTCGGAGAACCGCCAGAAGGAGTTTATGTGGGTAACGGATTATTTGCTCTATTTCGATAAGGTCTTTGGTAAACATACGATCAATGCTATGGGTGGTTTTTCCCAGCAGCTGTTTTCGAAGGATAACCTGAAAGGTGTTGTAAAGGATTTTGTATCCGAAGTAGATAATATGCATGTGATCAATGGAGGTACAAATTCTATCGATCGGACGTTGGAGGGAGGAAAGAGCCAGTTGGCGTTGGCTTCCTGGTTCGGACGTGTCAATTACGATTATGCCGGAAGATATCTTTTCTCTGTCAATTTAAGGGCTGACGGTTCTTCCCGTTTCAAAGGGGGCGAACGTTGGGGTGTTTTCCCATCTTTCTCCGGTGCATGGCGTATCTCTGAAGAAGATTTCTTCTCGGTAAAGTCGATTAGTTCTTTGAAGTTAAGAGCATCGTGGGGACAATTAGGAAACCAGTCGATCGGTTCATGGTATCCGACCATAGCAGCTGTGGAAAGCCAGAAAGTGATGTTGGGTAATGGCGGAAATAACCAGATTTTATATTACGGATATAGCCAGACTGCTTTGTCTAACAGGAAACTGAAATGGGAAACGACAACGATGACCAATATCGGTCTCGACCTGGGTTTACTGAACGGTAAACTGTTTATGACAGCCGATTATTTTATCAAGAGTACGGACGGTATTTTGCGTAGTATGGTATTACCGCTCTCTGTGGGTATGACTGCACCGAACGTGAACTATGCAAAAGTTCAGAACCGTGGCTTTGACCTTGAAGTTGGATATAACGGTAAGGTAAGGGATTTTACGTTTAGTGTCTCCGGAAACGTTTCTTTCCTGCATAATGAAATCAAGAAGTTGAGTGAAGGTGTAACGGAAGAAGTTACCTCCATCGGTAGTTACGGCGGCGTGACGATCAATCGTGTCGGCGAACCGGTCGATGCATTATATGGTTATAAGACCGGAGGTGTTATCACGACCCGGGAAGAGGCCGATAAATATAAAGCGATGGGGCAGGGAAATGCCAAGATCGGACGTTTGAAATATGTCGATTTGGATGGTAATGGCAAGATCGATAGTGACGACCGTACTATCTTAGGTAGTTATATCCCCAAGGTGAGTGCCGGCCTTACCCTTTCTGCCGACTGGAAAGGATTTGATTTCAATGCTGTGTTTGCCGGTGTTTTCGGAAGGAAGCAACATGCACCGATGTCGTTCCAGAACCGTTTCCCAAACCGTAATATGAGCCGTCACTGGTATGATAACCGCTGGACATTGGGGGCTGATCCTGAAGGGAAATATCCGGCACTGATCCAGTCCGAATCGTATGAAGAGATGACGGATCTGATGGTTGCCAATACGTCATTCGTGAAATTGCGCTCGTTGACTTTGGGTTATACCGTTCCTGTAAAATCGTTCAGAACACGCGTGTTCGTATCCGGAGAGAATCTCTTTACGATCCATAGTAAATCGTTTGACGGCTTCGATCCGGAGAATGGTAACGGGGTCGGACATTATACGAACTGGGGGGACGACTTCCCGACTCCGAGAATATTTTTGGTAGGTTTGAATTTAACATTTTAAAAGAAGATGGTTATGAAATCGAATATAATAGGATTATTGATCTTGTTGTGTATACTGACAACAAGCTGTATGGATAATTTCCTGGACCGGAATCCTTATGGTTCAATTGACGAAACGACTTTCTTTACCCAGAAGGAGCATGCTGACCTGGCGGCTATGGCCTGCTATGCCAAGTTGCAGAAGCTGAATGCCCATTGGGCGGACGCTCAACTGGAACTGGGAATGACTGGTGATCTATCGTCTGCCGGTTTTAAAGATGCCCAACCTTTTTATGTCGGATCCTTTAATCCGAATGAATCGAATCTGGTGAAAGGTATCTGGCAGCGTGCTTATCAGGGGATAGCTGTTTGTAATAAAAATATCGAAGGAGTGAAGAATATGCCTGCCGATATCATCGATGAAGATACCCGCAATAAACACCTGGCAGAGATGTTCTTTATCCGGGCATTCTGGTATTTCCGCTTGGTCCAGTTCTATGGAGATGTTCCTTTGCGTTCCGTTTCTGTCTCAGACCCGACCAATGAGGATGATGTACAATTAGCAGCAACTCCCAAGAATGAGATCATTAAGCAGACCGTTCTTCCTGATCTTGAATTTGCCGCTCAGAATTTACCGGACGCCTGGGAGGATAAATATCAGAACCGGGCAACGAAAGGAGCGGCTTATGCTTACTTATGCGAAGTCTATCTGTATGAAAAAGAGTATGAGAATGCGATAAAAGCCGGTGAACAGGTCGAGAAATACGGCTATTCATTAATTGAAAATCCGGGGAATGTGTTGAGAGTAGATTATGAAGCATGCCCGGAGATCATTTTCTCGGTAGGTTTTGGCAGTGGTGTGGAAACATACCGGGAGTTCTATTGGGGTACTATCGAAGATTTGGGTGAAGACGGACGTATTATGCGCGGCGATACCTATTCCGGCGATTATTTTTATCCGTCCCGTGAATTGGTTGATTTCTATGAAGCGATAGACGGTAAACCGATAAATGAATCGTCTTATTATAAAGCAACTGAGAGTTGGAAAAACCGTGATCCTCGTTTCGATGCGACATTTTTCACTATCATGGATGAAGTCGAAACGACAACCGGAAAACAGATGACATGGAAACAGGACTGGCTTGTCAATACGGCAACCGGTTATGATGTTCAGAAAAGGGGAGTATGGTATGGCGAGAACACCTGGAATAAACGGACGGATATCCATTTAATGCTTTTGCCGAGAGTTTATTTGCATATTGCGGAGGCGTATGCATTAAAGTCGGCTCCTGATTATGCAAAATGTTCCGAATATATAGAAAAAGTCCGTTCCCGTGCCCGTCGGTTCGCATTAGCTAATCCGGAGAAATATATACCTGAAGAAATGGCCGATAAAGATGTATTACCGCCGTTCACAATCACCAACGGGCAAGAAGCCATGAATGCGATAAACTACGAATCGAGAGTAGAACTTTTTGCAGTAGACTGCATGCGGTATTATGATTTGAAACGTTGGGGAACATTGAAGGAAGAATGGCCCCGTGTCGGCGGGTTTGCCTGGGATGAAAAATTGTTTGATCTGCCTTATCCTGCCGATGAATTGAATTCCAATAAGAATTTGCAACAACACTCCGGTTGGGGTAACTGATGTGTATCTCTTTAATGAATAGATAAATAAAATGAAGAAACTTATTTGTATATGTATGCTGTTGCCATTTCTGATGGCAACAGCTCAGAATAAAAGCGGACAACCGGGAGCGGGAAAACCGGAATTGACGGATGCCGAATCGTTTTCAATGATCCTTTTACCGGACCCGCAGAGTTATACCAAGTTCGATACCAACCAGCCGCTCTTCGACCTGATGACTGCATGGACGGCTGCTAATCTGGACAAACTGTCGGTGAAGGCTGTGTTATGTACCGGTGATCTGGTGGAACAAAACGAATATATCGTTCCGGATAATGTAAACGGAAACCAGACAAGTACCCAGCAATGGAAAGCAGCTTCCAATGCCTTTGCTAAGTTAGATAATAAGATCCCTTATATCATTTGTGGCGGAAATCATGATTATGGATATACCCGTTCGGAGAACCGCCTGTGCCGGTTTCCTGAATATTTCCCGGTGGAGCGTAACAGTGCATGGAAAAACTCATTAGTCAGCGTTTGCAATAATGCATTCGGATTACCGACATTGGAGAATGCGGCTTTTGCGTTCGATGAACCTCATTGGGGCAAAATTCTTGTTATTACGACAGAGTTTGCTCCCCGTGATGAGGTGCTCGAATGGGCGAAAGATTTAGCTGCCGGTAAGAAGTTTGCCGATCATAAGGTTTTTGTTCTGACACATTCCTATTTGCGGTGGGACGGAACGGTGATCGAATCCGAAAACTATAAAGTATCTCCGGCTAATTATGGGAAAGCGATCTGGGAGAAACTGTTGTATCCCTCTTCCAATATCCGTATGCTGATTTGTGGTCACTATTGTCTGGTCGATGATTTCTGCCACAATGTAGGACGCCGTACGGATAAGAATATAGCCGGGAAAAGTGTATTCCAAATGATGTTCAACGCTCAGACAGCCGGAGGCGGTTGGCATGGGAACGGGGGAGACGGTTGGTTGCGTATCCTGGAATTTATGCCGGATGGGAAAACGATCAAGGTAAAAACTTATTCTCCTTTGTTTGGTATTTCTCCGACAACGGAGTCGTTTGCCTGGCGTACCGGCGACTGTGACGAATTCGATATTGTGATTGAACCCTAAGTGTTTGTAGGAAGAAAACTCCTATAATATTATTTGTTTCTTTAGAAAACTTTGCGAACTTTGTCTACTCTTAAAGTTCGCAAAGTTTAACAAGAAACATAATATCATGAACAGTAAACTATTCTTATTGGCTGCTACGTCCGCATTTTCAATGGCTGGTGTGGCCGCAAACTACACTAATTTCATTATCATCAACCTCGATGATGCAGGCTACGGAGACTTTTCCTATAACGGTGCCTACGGATACAAAACGCCGAACATCGACCGTATGGCCGCCGAGGGAGTCCGTTTCACCCATTTCCTTGCCGGACAACCTATCAGCGGTGCATCGCGTGCCGGATTGCTGACCGGATGTTATCCGAACCGTATCGGTTTTGCCGGAGCACCGGGGCCGGGTTCCGATTATGGCATCAGTCCTGATGAAATGACGATAGGAGAGTTGCTGAAACAAAAAGGATATAGTACGGCTGTTTTTGGTAAATGGCATTTGGGAGACGCCAAACAATTCCTTCCTTTGCAGAACGGTTTCGATGAATATTACGGACTGCCATATTCCAATGATATGTGGCCTTTCCACCCGCAACAGGGGGAAGTCTTCAATTTTCCGGATCTGCCGACTTACGATGGAAACGAAATAGTCGGTTATAACACCGATCAGACCCAATTTACAACCGATTATACGAACCGTACGGTAAACTTCATCAAGAAGAACAAAAATAAACCGTTCTTTATTTATCTGGCACATTCCATGCCGCATGTGCCTCTGGCTGTTTCCGATAAGTTTAAAGGAAAGAGTGAACAGGGGTTATACGGTGATGTAATGATGGAACTGGACTGGAGTGTCGGTGAAGTATTGAAAGCATTACGTGAACAGGGATTGGAAGAAAATACCCTGATCGTCCTTACTTCCGATAATGGTCCGTGGGCTAACTACGGAAACCATGCCGGTTCGGCCGGAGGGCTTCGCGAAGCTAAAGCTACTACTTTTGATGGTGGTAACCGTATCCCGTGTGTGATGTACTGGAAAGGAACTGTTCAGCCGGGTACAACCTGTAATAAACTGGCATCCAATATAGACCTGTTGCCGACATTGGCGGAACTCAGCGGTGCCCCGCTTCCACAACGTAAGATCGACGGTGTAAGTATCGTTCCTCTTATCAAAGGAGAAAAGGATGCTAATCCACGCGAGTCATTCGTTTATTATTATCACAAAAACGATTTGGAGGCTGTGACAGACGGTAAATTCAAACTTGTGTTCCCACATAAATATGTCACTTATGGTGCTTACGCGCCGGGTAACGACGGCCAGCCGGGAAATTTGACAAACCTGGAACTGAAGAAGACTGAAATGTATGATCTGCGTCGTGATCCGGGAGAACGTTACGATGTCATATCCCAGTATCCGGAAGAGGCTGCCAAATTAATGAAGATCGCTGATGATATGCGTAAGGATCTGGGAGATAATCTGACACGTGTGAAGGGAACAGGACGTCGCGAACCAGGAAAATTAAAATAACATATTATTATATATTAGGTAATGAAAAACGCTGATCTAATTTTAAAGGCAGGTATGTTAGCAACATGCTTGCCTATCATTGGTTGCAACTCGAACAAAAAGACGGAGAAAGAGGCGGAAGAACGCCCGAACATCCTTTTTATTTTGTCTGACGACCATACCGGTCAGGCGTGGGGTATCTATGGAGGTATCCTGGCTGACTATGTAAAGAATGAAAATATCCGCCGTTTGGCTGACGAAGGTTGTGTGTTGGATAATTGTTTCTGTACCAACTCGATCTCCGCACCGAGCCGTGCCGCTATCATGACCGGAGCATACAGCCACCGTAATGGTGTGTATACCCTGGAGGATGGACTGGAGCCGGCCGTCGATAACATTGCAAAACAAATGCAGGCCGGTGGCTATCAGACAGCCTTGATCGGTAAGTGGCATTTGAAGAGACAACCTGCCGGTTTCGATCATTTCAATGTGTTCCACGACCAGGGTGAATATGTCAATCCGATTTTCAAGACTGCCGAAAACTGGGTGGACGACGATAAAGGGAAACAAGGTGTGGAGGTAAAAGGCTTCTCGACTGATATCGTAACCGATCAGACCATGGAGTGGATACGCAACCGTGATAAGAACAAACCTTTTATGATGTGTTGCCATTTCAAAGCAACCCACGAACCCTGGGATTTCCCCGAACGGATGAAACATCTTTATGACGATGTGGTATTCCCTGAACCCGAAAGCATGATGGAGTTCGGCCCGGAAGAGTCGGGCAGAGCTTTCACCGGACAGCAGTTGGAGAATATGGGATGGCGTTGGGAGACCGCTTCGAAGGATCCGGATGCCTGGTGGTGCCGTTATCCGGAATTGCCTTTCTCTACAAAAGGTATGGATAAGGTTGCCGCCCGTAAGAAGATCTACCAGAAGATGATCAAGGACTACCTGCGTTGTGGTGCTACGATCGACGATAATATAGGCCGTCTGTTGAAGATGCTCGATGAAGAGGGATTGAGTAAGAATACGATCGTAGTTTATGTTTCCGACCAGGGCTATTTCCTGGGTGAACATGGTATGTTCGATAAGCGGATGATGTACGAAGAACCTTTGCACATGCCTTTCGTGATCCGCTATCCGAAAGAAATTCCGGCCGGAACACGTAATAAAGATATTATCCTGAACGTCGACTTTGCTTCGACACTGGCCGATTATGCCGGAGTAAAGGCTCCGGATTTGTCGCAAGGTAAAAGCTTCCGGGAGAATCTGAAAGGGGAGACGTCTGCCGACTGGCGGAAAGAAATGTATTATCGCTACTGGACACATCATTCCATCCGTCCGGCTCATATGGGTATCCGAAACGAGCGTTATAAACTGATGTTCTTGTATGGCGACCGCCTGAATGCGACGGGATCGGAAGAAACGCCGACCACTCCGGCATGGGAATTCCATGATTTGCAGGTAGATCCGAAGGAGGATAAGAACATGTATAATGATCCTCAGTATAAAGATATCATCAAGGAAATGAAGCAGGAACTATTGAAACTTCGTGAGGAAGTAGGAGATACCGATGCCGATACGCCACGGATGAAGGAAATAATGGATCAGTACTACTGGATGTAAGATACAACCACTAATTTATTTCACATGAAGAAAATGTTCATTTTGATTGCTACCGGGCTGTTTATAAGTATGGCTCCGCTGATAGCACAACAAACGACAGGTAATATTGTCGAGTATTTCGGAAAAGAGAGGGTAGAACGTGTGGACGAAGGTGTCATCCTCCATGCTTTTAAGCAGGGATACTTTGTCCCTGTGACAGCCCCTTCCGGTTATTTGTTCACCACCTCCGACGGTCTGGGATGGGAGATTGCAACCGGCAAATTCCGTACTCCTTCGGAAAATGACCTGACTGCAACGAACTACGGACGTACCCGGGAAGCCGTACAATGGACTCCGATCGCTGCCGACTCTACCGGAAAATTTGCCAATCGTGCCTTACGTCGTGCGTATGTTTATACAGCTTATGAAGCGGATAAACCACAGATCGCCTTACTCGAATCGAGTGGAAACACCCGTACTTTTATCAATGGTATGCCACACGAAGGCGATCATTACGATTTTGCTTATACGTTGATCCCTTTCCGTTTGCAAAAGGGAAATAACGAATTTATCTTCACCCCGGGACGTTTCGGTCGGGTAGAGGCCAAATTGATCATCCCGACTAAACCGGTGATGTTCACAAAAAGAGATATGACCCTGCCGGACATCATTAATGGAGAAACGGGAGAGAAATGGGCCGCCATCCGTGTTGTCAATGCGCAGGATAAGCATCTGTCCGGATTAAAAATACAGTGTAAACTGGAAAGCGGTGAGACTGCTACTATTGCAACGGACGATATCATGCCTATGATGGTACGTAAGGTCAAATTCCAGGTTCCGGCAGCCGTTTCCACAAAGAAAGGGGAAACGAAGGCTACTGTTACTCTATTGGATAAGTCGGGAAAAGAGATCGACCGTACTGAAATCGCTTTTCAGCAAAAAGACGCTTCTTCCATTCATGAACGGACTTTTATCAGTAATGTAGATGGCAGCGTGCAATATTATAGTGTGACTCCATCCACGACTCAGGCCGATAATCAGGCATTGTTCCTTTCTGTTCACGGAGCATCTGTGGAAGCCCGTAATCAGGCCCGTGCCTATGCTCCGAAAGACTGGGGACATATCGTCGCTCCGACCAATCGCCGGCCGTTCGGTTTCAACTGGGAAGAGTGGGGACGTATCGACGCAATGGAAGTTCTAGCTGAAGCAGAGAAAGTATTAAAAACCGATCCGTCGCATACCTACCTGACCGGTCATTCGATGGGTGGACACGGAACCTGGTTCCTCGGTGTTACTTATCCCGATCGTTTTGCTGCTATCGCTCCCTGTGCCAGTTATCCGGATATTGCCCGCTACTCCCGACCGAATGCCGATGCTGCCAATGTGGGAGAGATGCATTTCGATATGATTTGCCGGGCTGCTAATGCCGGACGTGTATTGGATCTGAAGAAAAACTTCCTGCAATCGGGTATCTATATCCTGCATGGCGACTCCGATAATGTGGTTCCTATCCAGCAGGTACGCCAGATGCGTGAACTGTTGGGTACTTTCCACCCGGACTTCTGTTATTATGAATATCCCGGTGGTTCGCATTGGTACAGCAACGAGAGCGTAGACTGGAAACCTATATTCGATTATTTCCGCTGGCATAAAGTTCCGGCTGCCGGCGAAGTGAAGCAACTGGAGTTCCATACTGCCTCTCCTGCTATTTCCGCTAAAGATTATTGGGTAACCATAAATCAGCAGGATACCGCCTACGCTTTTTCTTCCGTATCTTTCAAGCAAACCGGCAAAGGGCTTGAAGGAACAACCTCGAATGTCGCTTCCCTCACCTTTGATCTTCCAGCTCTGGAACTTCCGGCGGAAGCAATAATAGCGATCGACAATGAAACGCTTCGTGCAGATGGAAGTAAACCGGCTATCTTGAAGAAAGTTTCCGGTAAATGGACATTGATCGACGAGGTATCGGTAGCGGAGAAATATCCTTCACGTTATGGTGGTTTCAAGCAGGCTTTCGACAATAATGTGGTATTTGTATATGCCACCGGAGGCAATAAAGAAGAAAACGCATGGTATCAGAACAAAGCACGGTTCGATGCGGAAACATTCCTTTACAGAGGAAACGGTTCTATCGAAGTGATTGCCGATAAAGACTTTGCTCCGTCTGCCTATGCCGACCGGAATGTTGTCCTTTATGGAAATGCAGCGAACAATAAAGCCTGGAATAAGCTTCTGAAGAATGCTCCGGTACAGGTTCTGAAAGGTGAGATACGGATGGGAGACAAAGTAATGAAGGGTAATAACCTGGGAACTTATTTCGTCTATCCCCGTCCCGATAGCCGTACAGCCAGCGTCGGTGTAGTGGCCGGAACTGGTATCGAAGGAATGAAAGCAACCTATCCGAACGATTATATCTCCGGTATTACCGGTTTCCCCGACTTATTGATCTTTAACGTGGATGTCCTGAAAGAAGGTATTCGTGGAGTTGAAGTATCCGGTTTCTTCGGTAACGACTGGAGTGTAGGGCAAGGTAATTTCATTGCTGAATAAAATCACGATTTTACTGATAAATATAGTCATATAGATAAAAATTACCCGCGCAGCCTGTAGTCACCAGCCGCGCGGGTAATTACGACTACCTGCGCGGTTAGTGACGATTGTTATTCAATGTTCTTACGGATCTTTGTCAGATAGCCTTTCATTGCCTCGGAGTCTTTATCCTTGATGATCTCCTGAAGAATATTCAGTTCTTCCTGGATACGAGCGATCTGTTTCGGTGTACGCGGGTTAAAAAGGATTTCAGTCAACAGGTAATCATCTTCCGACAACAGTCCGCGTGCAATCTTCATGTGACGCTTGAATGTCGTACCGGGTGCATCCTGATGCTTCATCGTTGCGGCAAATACCATTGTCGATGCAAAAGGAATACCTAATGAATAAGCCACCACCTTATCATGCTCTTCGAATGTGTATTCGCAGATATGCAGGCGTAGGCTGGCGTAAATATCTTTGAAGAAAATCTTTCCCAGATGGTCGCCTTCGGAGATAATGATTGTATTCTCTTTTTCCAACTGTCCCAGATTGGCAAAAGTAGGACCGAACATCGGGTGAGTGGAAACATACGGGAAACCGCAGGTTTCGTAGAACTCTTTCAGATGGGTCTTTACGGATGCAATGTCCGAAATAATACAATACGGTTGCAGGTAAGGAAGGACGGCTTTAAACGCTTCGATCGTATAGTTCAATGTCACACAGTTGATAACCAATTCAGGAGCAAACTCTGCAACCTCTTCCGGTTTTTGAAGACGAAGAGCATTGTAAATGAAACGCATCCTTTTCGGATCGCTTTCCAATACAGCTACTTCATGGTCGAAACTCAGCAAGTCGGTGAAGAAAGAACCCATCTTTCCGGCACCTAATATTAATATCTTCATTGTCTTTATTCTTTTTGTCTTTTTATTTTTCCGTTCGTTGTCTACGCGCTTCCACGTCTACAACCTACGTGCTACCCCGTCCGTCATCTAGGCAGTGTTGCGTAGGTTACAGACGGGGCAGGGTGGCTTATTACTCGTTCATGATGATCATCTGCTGACGAACAGACTCTTCATGTATCTCTTTCAATATTTCTTTTACAAAATCCACGTTCAGTTCCATTGTCTGTCCCATATCCGAACGTTTTTCCAGGATCTCACTGTAACGCGGTGATTGCAGGATCGGCATGTTGTGCTCTTTTTTATAGACCCCGATCTCGCGTGAGATACGCATACGTTTAGCCAGCAGTTCGAGCAGTTGTTCGTCGATACCGTCGATCTGGCGACGCAGTTCGGCCAGGTTTTCTGTTGTTTGTGTCTCGTTACGGATAACCAATAGGTTGACAACATAATCCAGAACATCCGGAGTGATCTGCTGTGAAGCATCGCTCCATGCGCAATCCGGACATGGATGCGATTCGATCATCAAACCGTCGAAGCTCAGGTCCATAGCCTGCTGAGACAGCGGAGCGATCAGTTCGCGTTTACCACCGATATGGCTGGGATCGCAGAAGATCGGCAGATTCGGCATGCGGCGGCGCAGTTCGATAGGAATATGCCACAGCGGCAGGTTACGGTACATCTTTTTGTCGTATGAACTGAATCCGCGGTGGATGGCTCCCAGTTTGTGGATACCGGCTCCGTACAGACGTTCGAATGCTCCGATCCACAATTCCAAATCCGGGTTTACCGGGTTCTTGATCAGTACAGGGACGTCTACACCTTTCAGTGCATCGGCAATCTCCTGTACGGCGAACGGGTTTACGGTTGTACGAGCACCGATCCACAGAATGTCGATGCCTGCTTTCAAGGCTTCGAATACATGGTCTTTAGTTGCCACTTCGGTAGCGACATACATACCGGTTTCTTTCTTCACGCGTTTCAACCATTGCAGACCTTCTGCTCCAATACCTTCGAAACCTCCCGGTTTAGTACGGGGTTTCCAGATTCCGGCACGGAATATTTTAACTCCTTTGGATGAAAGCTGGTGAGCGGCTTCCATAACTTGTTCTTCTGTTTCGGCGCTACACGGGCCGGAGATGATGATAGGACGCTGGGGGTCTACACCGGGTAATAAGATCGATTCTAATTCCATTTCCATGATTGTATACTTTTATTTGTTTATTTTTAATTGTTTGATTCTGTCTAATGCTTCCTGTAATGCTTCATTCTTGCAGCAAAGGGAAATGCGGATATAACGTTCGCCACAACTTCCGAAGATAAATCCGGGAGTGACAAATACATTGGCTTCGTACAATACTTTGTTTGCCAGTGCTTCACTTCCTTCTGCTGTAGCCGGTATCTTTCCCCAAAGGAACATTCCCACCTGGTTTTCATCATACGTACATCCTATGGCGTGCATGATTTGTCCTGCCAGGTCGCGGCGGCTACGGTAAGTGCGGTTCATGGTATCGTACCATTCTTTCGGAGCTTTGAGGGCTTCCACCGCTGCATGTTGCATCGGTTTGAACTGGCCTGAGTCGATATTGCTTTTCACCTTCAGTATCCATTGAACGAATTGTGCGTTCGAAGCCAACATAGCCATACGCCAACCCGGCATATTGTGTGCCTTGCTCATCGAGTTCATTTCGATGCAGATATCTTTGGCACCCGGTACACTGAGGATGCTTAACGGATGCTCGTTCAGGATAAAACTATACGGATTGTCATTACATATAATAATACCGTGTTTACGTCCGAAAGCAACCAGCTTCTCAAAAAGTTCCATACTCGCATTGGCTCCGGTCGGCATATTGGGATAATTTACCCACATTAGTTTCACGTTGGAAAGATCCATCTTTTCCAATGCTTCGAAATCCGGTTGCCAGTTCAGTTCTTCTTTCAGTTCGTAGGAGATCAGGTTGGCCTGTACTAGTTTGCTGACAGAGCTATATGTCGGGTAACCCGGGTTGGGAACCAATACGCCGTCTCCCGGATTCAGGAATGCCAGCGAGATATGCAGGATACCTTCCTTGGAACCGATCAGCGGCTGGATCTCCGTTTTCGGGTCCAGTTCAACTCCGTACCATGTCTGATACCAGTCTGCGAAACCTTTACGTAATTCCGGAATACCCACATAAGGTTGATAACCGTGCTCATTGGCATTATGGGCATGTTCGCACAATGTCTCGATCGTTTGTTCCGAAGGAGGCAGGTCGGGACTACCTACACCTAGGCTGATTACGTTCTTGCCTGCGGCATTCATTTCGGCTACCTCTTTCAGTTTCTTTGAGAAGTAGTATTCCTGTACGCTACCGACACGGTCGGCAGGTGTGATGTTACACACTTTGTTTTCCTTCTGCATATTCACCTAATATTTTTAAGTCCTTTGTTAATGGGATGATCGCATCCAATGCTTGTTTGTATCTGGTATAATCGACGAATGTCAGGTCGATATAGAACAAGTATTCCCATTCGCGGCCGATGATCGGCAACGATTGTATTTTAGAAAGATTCATGTCGTAAAAAGAAAGGATAGAAAGAACTTTGGAGAGACTGCCGGAAGTGTGGGGGAGAGCGAATACCAGTGAAGATTTGTTGATGTCTGACTTCTCAAGAAGATCTTCCGCTGTCCAGCGGTCTGCTATGGCAAGGAAGCGGGTGAAGTTTCGTTTATTGGTCTCTAT
This sequence comes from Parabacteroides goldsteinii, assembly GCF_015550595.1. Taxonomy (GTDB): domain Bacteria; phylum Bacteroidota; class Bacteroidia; order Bacteroidales; family Tannerellaceae; genus Parabacteroides; species Parabacteroides leei. The sequence goes on along the minus strand of NZ_JADNBB010000026.1, from coordinate 24,621 downwards.
CCCTTCGGCCAGTATTTCCATCTTGTAGATCTGGGCGGCCAGTTTCCCGCAGATAGCAGCGTGTCCTTCCAGCTTATTCTCGGCAATCCATCGGGCACTCATCGCGGTATCTTCTTTTTCCACCACTTTGGCATTCGGCAAGGTGTCGAGGAAGTCGGTACATTGCATCAATGCGATCGGATGGGAGTTGACTTCCGTGACATCGTGTATCGACGTTCCCGGCAGTGCAACCAAGGAATGCGAAATACGCAGTTTGTATTCACCGATCACCCGCAGACCGCTTTCGCGGATCAGTTCATGGTTCTGCAGCAAGCTTCCCGCAATGGTATTCTCGATAGCCATCAGTCCCAATAAAGACGGGTCTTTCTTTATGGCTGAAATAACATCTCTGAATGTATTGCATCCAACAATTTCAATATCTTCACCTTCATAGAAGCTACGGGCAGCGATGTCGTGATACGAACCGGCTATTCCCTGAATTGCTACTTTCTTTTTCATCTTTCTAATTTATTGTCACAAAAAAAGTCCTACCGAAACCGGCAGGACTTTATATTATTTATTGATACATTTCTATCATCAACGCTTTACATACAAATTCCTGCCTTCACTCTGCTAAAGTAAAAGTAATAAAAGAAATATGTAAAGCTAAATCGATTCATTTGTCTTGTTTGTTTTTAAATATGCAGCAAAAGTAACGCTTTTTTGGAAACTACAAGCAAAAAGTAATAATATTTTTTGTCATGCAGTAAAAAATAATGTTCAGACTACTTTTAATCCGGCCTGAAGCGTCAACATTTCTTTCGGTACGGACTTTTTGATACTCTCGATCAACATGCCTCCAATGGTATGACGGATAAAGTCTTTACGGGTGATCCAGACAATTTCGCGTGCAGGTTTAGGAATGGCGAAAGGACGTACCAGCTTTTTTTGTTCTTCGCTGAGTTGCAGGGTAGCCAGTTCGGGAATGAACGTGACACCATTACCGCTTTCAACCATTCGCATGAATGTTTCGAGGCTCCCCAAACGATAGGCTGCCTGGCGGAGTTTTACTTTCTCCATCTGGCAGAAACGCATTAACTGATCGCGGAAGCAATGTCCTTCATCCAGCAACCAGAGGTGTTCGTCGCTGATATCGGCTGTACGGATCAGGTCTTTTTTGAATACCGGATCGTTTTCGGCTACATAACCGAAGAACTGTTCGTAATATAATGTATCGCCTTGCAGCTGTGTCTCGGTCGGTTGGTTGGCAATGATGGCTGCATCGATTTCTCCGTTTAATATGGCAGACATCGTCGGGGCTGTTTTCATTTCCAGGATACGGATATCCAGGTCGGGATGTTTTTCCGATAGCTGCTGGAAGAAACGGGGAAGCAGATAAGGGGCAATCGTCGGTAAAACAGCCAGGCGGAAAGTTCCTTTCAGCGACTGCTCTTCTTCATTCACAATATCTTTTATCAGGGATGCCTGGTATAATACGGTACGGGCCTGGTCGATCACCTTTCGTCCGGCCGGGGTAGGACAGACTGGTTGCATATTTCTGTCGAATAATTTAATACCCAGTTCGTCTTCCAACTTTTGGATCATCATACTGAGAGTGGGTTGTGTTACTCTGCAATGTTCTGCAGCTTTTGCAAAGTGGCGGAATGTGTCTACCGCCAGGATGTACTCGAGTTGCTGTATATTCATACTGCTTTAGTTTTTTTTGTTCATAAAATCTTTCGGCAAAACTCCGAATTGTTTCTGAAAACATTTGGAGAAATAAGAAGGGTTGTTGAATCCAACCTGGTAACATATTTCGTTGATACGATATTTCTGTGTTGCTAACAACTCTGCGGCTTTCTTTAAACGGACAAGCTGTATCAGTTCATTCGGGGTCATTTCTACCAGCGTTTTTATTTTGGCAAACAAACCTGACCGACTGATGCATAATTGTTCTGCCAATATATCGATGGAGAAGTCGACATTCGATATATTTTTTTCAATGATCTCATTCATCTTCGACAAGAACTGTTCGTCAGCCTTATTGACAGCTACGCTATCCAGAGGAACGAACGGCATTTCTGAAAACTTCTTTCGCAGTTTTTTCCGCGACTCGAGCAAATTCTCGATCTGGGCACGTAAAACTTGTGTTGAGAAAGGTTTTTCGATGTAGGCATCTGCTCCGGACTTTATACCGGTTACTTTCGATATATTATCGGTTTTCGCAGTCAGCAATACCAATGGAATATGACTGTAAGAAACATTTTCTTTTACCTCTTTGGCAAAAGCGAAACCATCCATAACCGGCATCATCACGTCGCTTATGATAAGATCGGCTGGTTGTTTTTTCAGCTGTTCTAATCCTTCCTGACCGTTTTCTGCCAATAAAATATTGTATGTCTCTTTGAAACTGTCATGGAGGAAGTTCCTCATGTCGGTATTGTCTTCTACTATTAATAATGTGGGACGGCTGGAAGATACGACTAGTTGACTGGTGGCATCTTCGGTGTACGGTTCCTCTTCGGAAACCGTATAGTCTGTTACTATATCCTTTTTTGATTCGGCCGGAACGACATTGGGTTGTTCCAACGGTATTGTAACGGTAAACGTTGTACCTTGCTCTGCTTTACTTTCTACTTCAATCATGCCGTGATGGGCATCTACCAGTAATTTTGCCAGCGAAAGTCCGAGTCCTGTACCCGGTTTATGGCTTTGGGCTGTCTGATAGAAAGGAAGGAATATATTGTGCTGTTCCTGTTCGGATATTCCCCGGCCATCATCCGATACTTTGATGACAATAACCTTGTTATGAATCCCGCAGGTCATTGTAATTTTACCGGCAGCGTATTTAGTGGCATTGGTCAGCAGGTTGCTGATGACTTTGGTTATCGCTTCGGGATCGACAATGGCCATAATTCCTTTATCTGACATATCAAAAGAAAAGATGAAACCTTTCTGTTCGATCATCGGTTTGAAACGATCATACAGGTTCTGAAGTAATTCATGGATATTTTGTTCGGAGAAATTGATCACGAATGCTCCCTGTTCCGCTTTCCGGAAATCCAGCAACTGATTGACTAATGACAAGAGCCGCTGACTGTTGCGGTCGATTATATTTAATGCGCTCTGGATCGTTGTAGGAAGAGTTGATGAGGTTTCCATTATTTTTTCAAGCGGCCCGATGATTAAAGAGACCGGTGTTCGTATTTCATGGGCGATCAATGTAAAGAAATTGATCTTGGCATCGTGCAGTTCCTTCTCTTTTTCCACACTCAGTTGAAGCATACGGGCTTTATGACGTTTTTCTGTTCGTAGCTTCATGGCATATATAATGTAGCATACCAATCCTATGACTGATATGATATAAATGAAATAGGCAAAATGTGAACGCCAGAAGGGAGGATGAATGATAATATCTACCGTTGTAGGCTCTTCATTCCATACGCCATCGTTATTTGAACCCATTACATGGAACTTGTATTTACCAGCCGGTAAATTTGTATAGGTCGCTTTTCGCTGGTTACCTACAAAGTTCCAGTCTTTGTCGAAACCTTCCAGTTTATATTTATATTGGTTTTTGGCCGGTACACTATAACTGAGGCTCACATATTCGATGCTGAATACATTATATTTGTATGAGAGTTCTATTTCTTTAATGCTGGTTGTCGACTGAGGCAAAATACCTTGCTTTTCGATTTTTACATCTTTGTTGAATACTTGCAGGTTTGTAATTACTACCGGCGGTATATAAGTATTAAGGGTGATGGTACGAGTATCGAGTTCGCAGAAGCCGTTGGTGGTTCCCAGATATAAAAGTCCTGAGGATGCCAGTAAGACGGCATTGACTCCATATTGATCGCTTTGTAGTCCATCGCTCTTAAAGAAGATCCGTTGTTTTCCGGTCTCTAGGCAGTAGGATATAAGCCCGTTAATCGTACTGATCCATAAATAGCCCAGATTAAAAACGACACCGGTGACGGCTGCTTGTGATATGTTCAACGGTACACGTACGAAGTTTCCGATTGTTTTATCAAACCGGCATATTCCGTTATCGGTTCCTACCCATAATTGTTGTTTGTCATCCAGGCAGAGACTATTTATCTGGTTGGTCGATAAGGTGTTTTTATCATCAGGGTTTAATGTATATTGTTCCCATTTCTCTGTTTTTGGGTTAAAACAAAAGAGTCCTTTACCCAGTGTGGCAAACCATATATTGTCGTCTGAATCCTGCAATATACAACTGGTAGTTGTCCCTGTTTCTTTGATTTTACTGAAACTATCGTTTGGGCGGTCATAACGCAGGATGCTTTGCATGGTTCCCAACCAGATATTGTTTTGTTTGTCTTTATAGATAGAATACACACTGCTCATATCCGAAGGAGTCTTTTCGGTTGAGTCGGCGAAATATTGGGAGAATTTACCGGTTCGGGTATTTAATATATTCAGATTACCAGAATAGGTTCCGATCCATAAATTCTCGTTATCCAGGAACAAGGCGTGGATATTATGGTAGGAAAGACTGTTACGGTTCGGATCCGGCTGATAATTCGTGAATTTTTTGTTTTGCGTATTAAAATAACTCAGTCCGCCATCGTCTGAACCGATCCAGATATTACCGGATGGATCTTCACAAAAACAGCTGATAATATTTCCACCGACAGAATTACTGTAATCCGAATGGGTATATCCGTTGATCATTCCTTTCATCGGAGCGGCATAGTTGACACCACCATAATAAGTACCGACCCAAACACCACCTTCCCGGTCTTTATAGATGGGATAGATAAATTTATTGGAAAGGCTACTGTTTTTTAATTCGGTGGCTGTCATTACTTCTGCTTTCTTCGTTTTTGTATCAAAATAAGCAAGTCCGTCGTCGGAGCCAATTAATAAAATACCCGGTTGGTATTCGGTGATATAGTGAACGTGAGAGATTCCGTTCTGTGTTCCCGGTACCAGGAACGATTCTATTTTTAATGTCTTTTTGTTTAGCTGACAAATGCCATGATTCCAAGTTCCTATCCATAGATTATCTTCGTCTCCATCTTCAATGGCATAGATCCGTAAGTTGCAAGGCTCTCCGTTCATCTTCGTTATCTGATATGTGATGAACTGATCGTTTTCCGGGTCATAGCGATTTATGGTTCCTTTGTTTTGTTGGGAAGCAACCCATATCGAACCTTGATTATCGATGTGTAAATAGAATATTGTGTTTGAAATCAGTGAATTGCTGTTATCCGATATGGATTCATAATGTTTTAGTTGTTGTGCTTGTTTGTTGAAGCAGAAAACACCTTGACTTAACGTTGCAAACCAGATATTTCCATTGGACGCTTCAGCAATAGCTGTTATGTTACTCTTGATTTTTGTCCCATTGTCTGTCTGAGCGGCAAAGTATCTGAATTGTTCCAGTTCTGGATTGTAGATATAGACGCCTTCATCTGTTCCTATCCAAAATATTTTTTCAGAATCTTCTAATAATGAATATATATAGTTATTGCCGATAGAAGTAGAGTCACCTATTATATTTTTAAAAACTTTCACATGATAGCCGTCAAATCTGTTTAATCCGTTTTCTGTGCCAAACCACATAAATCCACGACTATCCTGAATGATACTGCGAACTGTATTGGAAGATAATCCGTTTTCAACTTCATAGTGGATGAATCTGAATTGTTCCGCATAAATCCATTGGCAGGATAATAGGAATACTATAATAATCTTAATGTACCGGACAATAGATAGTGCTCTCATGTTATTTTGAAGATACAGTATTGAATACAAAGGTAGAAAATATATAGAATATCTTAGCAGTGCAGGTAAAAAATACACTATTTCTAAATGGGGATTAAGTGCTTTGCCTGAAATGAAGGTTTCATGTAGCGTCAATTATGGATAGTCATAGGTTATTCTATTTGCTGGAATAAATTGAGACAAAATGTTTGCTGATTACGTGCTTTTGTGTTAGTATGCTTGGCTTTTTGATGAATGGATAACGCTTGAATATTTCAGAATAATGCTTTTGGAGTATTTGTTGTTACAATAATTAACAAATATCCCTGTAAATCATTTTCGGAAACTCGTTTTAAAGAAATTATCACTTCGTTTAAAACGAAGTTTTTTTTGTTTTAAACGAAATGGTGGTTTGTTTAAGACCGGAAAAGTGTTAAAAGAAGTTGTATAGTGGATAAACCAACGCTCTATTTAATCTGAATTGTATGTTTTTTAGCAGTTCTCGTTTCTGGAACATCTGTAAAAAAGGATAGAAATGAAATGACATAAATAAAGCGGATGTCGATTTTATAAAATAAACAGATGTGATAAGCCGAGAAAATCCATCTAGCCGCTGTGTTATTCAGTCATAAATCGCCTGTTTGATAATTTTATACCCCTGGAGAGTTTCGTGAAATCTATCTGTTCCATCTCTTCCCAGTATAACCGATCCAGGCATGGCATGAAATAACATTTTGACACATTGGACATTCCATCTTTTGTAGATAGAAAATAAACAGATTGATTCTGTTAACGGATATTCTTTATATGTTTTCGATTCGCGGATATTGTTTTTTGATATATATAAACAATATCATTAGTCTAACGGAATAGTAAATTAGTCCAGACCACGTTGCTTTAAACCTTTATTTATATGGTGTGGAGTGTGTGTTGTCTGTAAATGTAAAAGATGCACTTATTTGCTATTCAATTGGACTATTTTTCTATATAAAATGGATGTATTACACTTTATTTGCATCAGTGAACAGCGATGAAAAAATCTATTTACTAAATTAATACTTAAAGAAAATGAACTTTAATTCTAAAAAGAAATTACCTGTCGTCGCATTATGTATGTTGATAAGTAATACACCACAAGTTTATTCTTCGACAACATTTTTAAAAGGCGATGTTGGAGTGGAGGTGGGAATGCCACAACAGAAAGGAACTATTAGCGGTATGGTAACAGATGCTAATGGAGAACCGATTATCGGAGCAAATGTAGTTGAGAAAGGAACAACAAATGGCGTAGTTACCGATCTTGACGGTAAATATACACTGAATGTAGAAAATCCCAACTCTATATTGGTCATTTCTTATATTGGTTACCAGACCCAAGAAATTAAGGTGGGTAACAATTTAACAATCAACGTTTCTTTAAAAGATGACTCCAAGTTGATAGACGAAGTGGTGGTTATTGGTTACGGAACTCAACGTAAAGGAGATGTCACCAGTGCAGTTGCGTCCGTTAAAGCGGAAGACTTCACAATAGGTAAGATAGGAGATGCAGCCGAACTGATTAAAGGAAAAGTGGCCGGTTTGACAATCGCTAAAGGATCCGGTGATCCGAATGCGGAATCTACTATCCGCCTTCGTGGTGTAATTTCATTGAAGGGCGGTTCTACTCCGTTAGTGTTGGTTGATGGTATAGAAGGAGGTTTAGGTACTGTTGCGCCAGAGAATATCGCTTCTATCGATGTCCTGAAGGATGCATCTGCAGCGGCCATATATGGTACACGAGGTGCTAATGGTGTTATATTGATTACGACAAAGAATGGCCAACGCGAATCGCGTGCTTCTGCTAACTATTCAGGTTATATGTCTTTATCCCAATTCGGGAAGACACTGGATTTTTATGGGGGGGATGAGATTCGCCAAGGGTTGACAAACTTTACGGATAAGGGATATGATACAGACTGGCTGGACGCTGTTACCCGTAAAGCATTTACTCATAACCACAATTTCAATATTGGCGGCGGCTCAAAGAGCACAACCTATTCTGCAGACTTTACTTACCGCAAGGAAGAAGGTGTCATACTTGAAACTTACAACGAAGAGATGAAAATGAGCTTTGATGTTTCGCATTGGATGCTCAACGATATGTTGAAGGTTAATTTGAATATGGTAAAGACACTTCACAAAAACGGCCCTATTGATGCAGCGACTGCCGGTATTTACCGTCAGGCTATCATGCGTAATCCGACAGAATCTATTTGGAATGAAGATGGTACTTTCAACGAAAACTTTGCAGTAAACTATTATTATAATCCAGTGGGTATCATTCGTGAACAAGATGGTAAATATACCAGTGAAAACACTCGTATGACAGGTAATGTAACTTTTGAACCGTTCAAAGGATGGCAAACCAATCTGATGGTAGGGCGCAGAACGACGAATGACCATAACCGCGGATATTATAATTCAGAATATTATTCACAAAAGAGTGAAAATCATACAGGGTATGCTTATCAGTCTGAAAATGAATATACCACAGACAATTTGGAGATTACTTCCAAATATAATCATATTTGGGGCAAACATCGTTTTGACGCTTTGTTGGGATATAGTTACCAATATAATGTGAATGAAGGTTTCAGTGCTAACAACTATGATTTCCCGACAGATTTTTACCAGTATAATAATCTGGGACTTGGAACTGCTTTGAAAGATGGAAAAGCAGGAATGAGCAGTTATAAGAATGAAAATACTCTGATCGGTTTTTTTGGACGCGTCAGCTATGGGTATGGTAATAAATATAATGCATTAATCAGTGTTCGTCGTGAGGGATCTTCCCGGTTTGGCGAGAATAACAAATGGGCTATTTTCCCTTCTGTCTCTTTAGGATGGACTATCAGTAATGAGGGGTTTATGGATGATGTTAACTGGTTGAGCAACTTAAAACTACGTGCCGGTTATGGTGTGACTGGTGTTATTACAGGGGATTCATATAACTCATTGACCAAGTATACTTATGGCTCCCCTTATTTTTATGACAATGGCGTCTGGAAACAGGGCTTAAATGTAGCTTCCAATCCTAACCCTAATTTGAAATGGGAAACTTCCAAAGAGTTCAATTTCGGTTTAGACTGGGGAGTATTGAATGACCGTTTGAGTGGATCTATCGATGTATATCAGAAGAAAACTTCAGATATGTTATGGGACTATACGGTACCAACCCCCCCAAACTTATATAATTTGACATTAGCTAATGTGGGTGAAATGCGTAACCAGGGTATTGAAATTGCTATCAATGCCATTCCTGTTCAAGCGAAAGATTTCGAATGGAAGACTACTGTCACGGCTTCTCACAATGCAAACAAATTGTTAAACCTTTCCAATGACTTATATGAAACTTCCAACCAGATTGACCATGCCGTATTAGGTGAACCTATCTCTATTTCTACTCAGCGCATGGAGGTAGGCAAACCTGTCGGACAGTTCTTTGGTATGAAGTCGGTGGGTGTTTCTGAAAACGGTCTTTGGTTGGTTGAAAATGTGAAAACTGGTGAAATTGAAGAATTTGCCGACAAAATGTTGTCTAACGACGACTATCGCCAGTATTTGGGAAATGCTCTTCCTAAAGTCTATTTGGGCTGGACCAACTCTTTCAGTTACAAAGATTTTGATTTGTCATTCCAGTTGACCGGTCAGTTCGGCTTTAAGATTTTGAATGAACCACGTGCTTATTACGAAAATAATTCTATTGCTTATAATCGTCTTAAATCAGTACAGAATGCTCCTTATGATGGACAATATACACTGTCGACAGCCCAGAAGCAAACATTTGTAAGTTATTATCTGGAAAACGGAGATTTTCTGAAGATGACCAACCTCACTTTGGGATACAATATCCCATTGAAGAGCAACAAATATGTAAAGGCTATCCGCGCTTATGTCTCAGCTGACAATTTATTCTGTATCACCGGATATGACGGCCTGGATCCTGAAATGTCGAATGGGGACATATGGTCTATAGGCATTGACTGGCGCGATAAATATCCATCTACCCGCTCATTTACATTTGGTATGAATGTCTCTTTCTAACTATTAAATGGAAAAATTAATATGAAAACAATATTCAATAAAACACTTTTAGTTTCAGCAATAGGAGCTTCTGTTCTATCTTTAGGTAGCTGTACCGACTTGAGTGAAACGATTTACGATACGATTGCTTCTGAAAAATATGAGTTTACTGATAAAGACAGGGAAGCTATGTTTGCTCCGGTATATAGCAGCCTGCGTGATGTGTATTGGGGGTGGTACAGTTATGCGGATATGATGGACCAGTCATCCGATTCATGGTGTATCCCTTATCGAATCAGCATTGGTTGGGGTGACTTGTATGTGTCTATGCACAAACATCAGTTTCATTCACAAATTGCTCACTTTAACGATACGTGGAACCGTAATTATGCCGGTATCAATGCTTGTAATAAACTGTTGGCAGATGAAATCATTGCTGCAGATGAAACTACTTCTGCTCAACTACGAGCCTACCGTGCTTTATATTATTACATTTTATTTGACTTGTACCGTAACATTCCGCTAGACACCCAGTTTAATCATGAAGACGGTTGGTTGCCAGATCAGGCTACTCCTCACCAGATGTGGGATTTCCTGACTAGTGAACTGATCGATGTAAAAGGAAAATGTGGGGATAAAGTTGAAATGGGTAAACTCAATAATTACGCCATCAATATGCTTCTAGCTAAAATATATCTGAATCATAATGCCTGGTTCAAAGATTATTCAGATAATTCCTATTATGGAAAGGCTATCGATGAAGTAAATGAGGTAATTAACAGTAGTAAGTTCTCATTGTCTGCTAATTATTCGGATAACTTCAAGGAAGATATTTCCGGCTCACCCGAAATTATCTTTGGTATTCCGTTTGAGTTTAATTATGCCGGAGGTAACTATATGGCAAATATGTGGATGCATGTGGCCGGACGTGCAACCTGGCAGTTTAACGGATGGGCAACTGGTGGTGCAGCCGTTCTGCCCCAATTTCTGGAGACCTATGATAAAAATGACAGCCGTTATGAAGATTGCTGGATTTCCGGACAACAATATGATTATGCTGGTGCTCCTATCTATGTGGATAGCGAACCTTTGGTTTATACCAGAGAGTTACACAGTATTGATAATCCGGGTTGCTATCCTTTTGAGAGTGAGCGTCTGGTAAAATATGAAATCCTTTCGGGCGATTATGGAACTTCTTACGATGATGTGCCTTTCTTCCGTTTGGCTGATGCGTATATGATAAAGGCTGAATGCTTACTCCGCTTGGGAGGATATAACGGCGAAAGCGAACAAACGGCTGCTGATTTGGTTACTCAGGTTCGTCAGCGTGCTTTCAAATCGGATCCCGACAAGGCTACAGTTACGGTAGCCCAACTGAAAGGTGGCAGTCGCTATAATTATGGACATCGTGAGAATCAGGGTATCATGGGCGAATCGGATAAATGGATTATCACAGAAGAAGGTGGCGACGATATTGAATTGGGCGGATTGTTGGACGAACTTGCTTGGGAATTTGTGGCAGAACACCACCGTCGTCAGGATTTGATCCGTTTCCGCATTAAGGGTACAAATCAGAATGTTTATAATGGCAAGTCATGGTTTTGCAAAGATGCAAAGGCCGATATGACAGACAGACATTGTGATATCTTCCCATTGCCTAAGTCTGCATTAGACGGTAATATCAAGTTGATACAGAATCCGGGATATTAATCCAATACCGAAAAGTTTATTAATTAAAAAGAATACTACAATGAAGAAGAATTTTATATATGCTTTGATTGGTTGTTTTACCTTGTCATTGGCTGCATGCAGCACAGATCCGGAGGATGCCACCAGTAAGCACATGTATGGGGAAAACGAAAACCCCTATTTGAAGACAAATTTAGATGCAACAGTTTCTACCAGTATGGAATTTCCTATCACCCGGCTGGAAACAAAGTCTATCATTTTAAATGATTATGCGGAAAAGTTCCAAGCTTATCTGGGAATGACGGTAGATGAAGCCTTGTTTGCCATGTCATCAGGCAGTGTTGTTTTCTATCCTATCAATATATCAAGAAATATATGGAATAAAACGGCTCCAACAAAAGGTTCGAACGGTTGGTATTTTAATACGGCCGGTGGTGTATGCGATGCCTCTTCCGGTATTGTCAGTGTAGAACTTGATGCAGCCAATAAGGCTCTGTCAGTCAATGTGGAAGAATCAGCTCCTATTGGTACAGCTTTGACATTAAATGTTGGTTTTGCTATTAATAATGGTATGGATTTCGATGATTATGTACGCTTCTCTTTCAATATAACTGTTACAGATCCGGGACGTATTGTTATTAGCGAAACAATTCCTGCCGGAGATTATTCTGCATTTGCTGTTAATTTTTCTGACTATGAGGATGTTATTAAAACATGTATGGGTATGACAGTTAAAGAATTCTCTGCAGCCGTTTCTGAAGATCGCACAACCGGTTCGATGGCTATGTATCTTGTTGGAGCAGATGATAGCTGGGATGAAACATGCAATTATACGGCAAATGGTTTAGGGTACTGGTTGACGGCTGATGCAAAGGTTTGTGATTGGGGAGATACCGCTGTATTTTTCGCAGAAACAGGAGATGGTTGTGTAAATATCGGACGTTATTCCGGTATTACTTCCGGAACTGTTGTAAAAGTAAGTTTCGTTTATGCTCTAAAGGCTGATAAAAGCAAATTTGTAGAGTTTATTGTGACTGGTATAATGGAATAATGTTAAGTAAGGGTGTTTCAAAAGTAAGATATTTTGAAACACTCTCCTTTTAGGTAATCTTGAAATAGTAATAACATGAAGATATTCTTTAGTTTTCTTAAATCACTGCTTGTCTTGTTTATAACATGCTGTTTCATTTTGCTGGCTGCCTGTTCCTCGTGCAGTAAGGATGGTGATGATACTGATACCGGGAAAATCGGAAAGCTTCCTGAGGGGAAAGAACTCTATCGTCCCGAAGATTTTTCCGGACAAGACTGGTGGACAAATGATAACGACTATTCTTATAACCGGATGGCTTATACCGATAATTTAGTTATCTATTGGCAGAAAGGTTTTGGTGAAGGTCTGGCCAACCCACCGGAATTGGAAGGAAAGTCAATGAAGGTGGATCTGGAAAATTTGAAAGAGAAGCTGGAAACATTCTATACCTATTTTCGTGATGAACTGCAATTCGTGAAGCCAGGTTCCTTAAGTGAAAAATACCGGATGATGGTTATGATCATGTATTCACTGGAAGGAACAGCCTATGGAGGAACTTATGATAACAAAATCGGAGCATTCTGGGCGGCACCGAATCGTTTGCAGGATCAAAAACTTAATGCCGTGGCTCATGAACTTGGCCATAGCTTCCAACTACAGATCATTGCTGACGGACAAGGCGAGGCTTGGGGAGGAAACGGTATTTATGAAATGGCCTCCCAATGGATGCTCTGGCAGGTGAATCCTGACTGGATGAAAGATGAAAACTATCATTGGGTAGCTTTCAAAGAATTGACACACAAAGCTTTTCTTCATGTCGATAATATCTATCATTCCCCTTATGTACTGGAATATTGGGGGGTAAAGCGTGGATTGCCGGTTATCGCAGAAATGTTTCGGCAAGGTTTGAAAGGGGAAGACCCCGTCATTACCTATAAAAGGATGCATGAAATGACCCAGGAACAGTTCAATGACGAAATGATGGATGCCTATTTACATCTGGTAAATCTTGACTACGACCGTGTTTATGATATCACCCGGCAATGGGCCAACTCGTTTGCTCCGTTTAAAGCAAACTTGAAAGATGACGATAACGGCTGGTTGCGGGTAGTGAAGGAAGTATGTCCTGAAAATTATGGATTCAATGCCATTAAACTGGAAGTTCCGGAAACGAACCGAACGGTTACAGTCGATTTCAAAGGCTTGCCTGATGCAACCGGATATAATCTGGTTCATGCGGATAAAGCTGGATGGCGTTATGGTTTTGTCGGTGTTACGGCGGATGGAAAATCTGTTTTGGGTACTGTTGGACGCGATGCGGAAGGGCAGGTTTCTTTTACAACTCCAACCGATGCAAAACTTTCCTATTTGTGGCTCGTTGTAATGGGGGCACCCACAGAACACTGGATGAATTCCTCGACGGAGAGTGATGCCCAATGGCCTTATAAAATAAAGGTTTCGGGTACTAATATCGAATAATAGTATACGAATATGAAAAACATTTTTTTGACTGTATGTATTTGTCTGTTGGGTATCTTCTGTGTAAATGCAGCAGAAAAACCGTTAGTTTTATTATCTCCGGATGGAATATTGAAGGTGGAGATACGAACAGAAAACGGACTATTGACCTATTCTGTTTACCGGGCAGACCAGTGTTTGCTGAAAGACAGTAGATTGGGTATGCGATTGGAAGAGGGAACCCAGTGGGGGACTGATACACATATCCGTTCGCAGAAACGTAAAAATATTTCAGAAAAAATTGTATCCCCGCACTACCGGTTACCTTCTTTTCAATCTGTCTGTAATGAATTGGATTTAAAGATGAAAGGGGATTATGGAATTCTATTTCGTGCTTACAATGAAGGTGTAGCCTATCGTTTTTATTCAGTGGGGAAGAAACCGATGATCATTCAGGGGGAATTGGCTGAGTTTAATTTTGATAAAGATTATACGACTTATATGGCCTATTCCACTGCAGCTAAAGGGAAAGATCCCTATGCCATGGCTTTTCAGAACTTGTATGTGAAGACGCCATTAACCTCCTTCGATACGGAAAATGTAGCATTTCTTCCGGTAACGGTAGATTACGATAATGGAGTGAAACTGACAATAACAGAATCAGACCTGGAAGCCTATCCGGGTATGTTTATAAAAGGGGACGGCCAGACAACATCATTGAAAGGCGAGTTTGCTCCGTATCCTTCCCGCATGGATTATCATCCGTGGCGACACATGAGTTATGTTGCCGAACGTAGTGAGTACATTGCAAAATCAACCGGAACACGAAGTTTCCCTTGGCGTATTCTGGCCATTTCGGAAAAAGATACTCACATGCCGGTTAACAATATGGTTTATGCTTTGGCATCTCCCAATCGTATCGGTGATTGCTCGTGGGTGAAAGGTGGTAAAGTAGCCTGGGATTGGTGGAATGACTGGGGGATTTCCGGTGTCGACTTCAAAGCCGGTATAAATATGGATACGTATAAGTATTATATCGATTTTGCTTCTGAAAATAATATAGAATTTATTGTTCTCGACGAAGGATGGTATGACCCGAAAGTAGGAAATATGTTGACAGTTATTCCCGATCTTGATTTGCCGGAACTTGTTCGTTATGCTAAAAGTAAACAGGTCGATATTATTTTGTGGACTGTATTTAATGTTCTCGATGAACAGCTGGAAGCCGCGTGCAAGAAATATTCGGAAATGGGAATCAGTGGTTTCAAGGTCGACTTTCTCGATCGGGATGACCAGACAGCAGTAGAAATGGTTTACAGGATAGCTGAAACAACAGCTAAATATAAGTTGTCGCTCGATTTGCATGGAATCTATAAACCGACAGGTCTTAACCGTACTTATCCGAACATTATCAATTTTGAAAGTGTGTTCGGTATGGAAGAAATGAAATGGAGTACGGTTGAAAAAGATATGATGCAATATGATGTGATAATGCCTTATATCCGTATGATGGCAGGCCCGGTCGATTATACTCCCGGAGCGATGAGAAATGCCTCTAAAAAAGATTTCAAAGATATTTACTATAACCCGATGAGCCAGGGGACACGTTGTCATCAGTTGGCTGCCTATGTCGTACACGACTCTCCATTGACGATGCTGGCTGATAACCCGACTATATATCGGAAAGAAAAAGAGTGTACCGATTTTATAGTCAGTATTCCTAATACCGGAGTGGAAGAAACTCGTATTCTCCAGGGCACGATGGGAGAATATATCGTATCGGCCCGTCGTGTGGAAGCAGATTGGTACATTGGTGGAATGACAAACTGGGACTCGCGTGAAGTTACTTTGGATCTCTCTTTTCTGGGTAACGGTAACTATACAGCTACCATATTTAAAGATGGAGTGAACGCGGCCAAGCAGGCTACTGATTATAAAAAAGAAGTAAAAACAGTTACTTCACAAACTCAACTAAAACTGTTGATGGCGCCAGGAGGAGGTTTCGCTATCTCATTAAAACAACAACAATAATGTAGGATCAGTCTATTAGAATGGTAAAATAGTCTAATTTGCTATTCTAATGGACAATATTTTTATTGAAAGAGTTTCTTATTATTTTTCTTTGCATTCAAGATTTTATCGATTAGTCAAAAACAAAATATTTGCGTTATGCTGAAAGATTTATTATTTACATCGATCCCTGTTATCGGTTTCTTTGCCTGTCAGTCTATTCCTGATAAATATACATCCACAGAACCGATCGTAGAGGTCCCGTTTACCGAAGTACATCTGACAGATAATTTTTGGGCTCCCCGTATCGAAGTAAACCGGACTGTATCTATCCCGTCTGCATTCAAACAATGTGAGTTGAACGGACGTTTCGATAACTTTGCCCTTGCCGGCGGACTTATCAAAGGCGAACACAAAGGCGATTTCCCGTTCGATGATACTGATCCGTACAAGATCATTGAAGGAGCCTCTTATTCTCTGGCTGTTAAATATGATCCTCAGTTGGATGCCTATCTGGATAGTGTTATCACACTGATTGGTGTCGCCCAGGAACCGGATGGTTATCTGACTACCTGCGTAACGAACAAATGCGAACGGTTATCACGTTGGTGGGGGAAAGAACGTTGGGAAAAACTGAACAGTCATGAACTCTATAACTGCGGTCACCTGTATGAAGCAGCCGTAGCTCATTATCGTGCTACCGGAAAACGTTCTTTATTGGATGTCGCTATAAAAAATGCGGATCTGGTTTGTCAGGTGTTCGGTCCTAATGAAGGGCAGAAGCATGTTCCGTCAGGGCATCCTATTGTTGAAATGGGGTTGGCTAAAATGTATAAGGTGACAGGTGAACAGAAATATCTGGATATGGCCCGTTACTTTGTGGAAGAAGCGGGACGCGGTACAGACGGGCATCGGTTAAATGCATATAGCCAGGATCACATGCCTATCCTGGAGCAGGAAGAGATTGTCGGTCATGCCGTACGTGCCGGTTATCTTTATTCCGGAGTGGCCGACGTTGCCGCTTTGACAAAAGACTCAGCCTATTTTAACGCTATTTGCCGTATCTGGAATAATATGGCAACCAAGAAACTTTATATTACCGGTGGAATCGGTTCGAGAGCGCAAGGTGAAGGTTTCGGACCAGAATATGAATTACATAATCACAGTGCTTATTGCGAAACATGTGCGTCTATCGCTAATGTATACTGGAATCAACGTATGTTCCTGGCAACCGGTGATGCTAAATATGTGGATGTACTGGAACGTGCTCTATATAACGGTGTGATCTCCGGTGTCTCTTTGAGTGGAGATAAATTCTTTTATGATAATCCGCTTGAATCGATGGGACAGCATGAACGTGCTCCCTGGTTCGGATGTGCCTGCTGTCCGGGAAATGTAACCCGTTTTATGGCCTCTGTTCCCATGTATATGTATGCCACTCAGGAAAATAGCATTTTCGTGAATCTGTACATTGGTAGCAACAGTAAAGTGAAACTGGGTGAAAATGAAGTTGAATTGGATCAGGAAACTGAATATCCATGGGATGGAGCTGTTAAATTAACAGTTACACCGCAAACAGCTACTAATTTCGCATTAAAACTGCGTATGCCGGGTTGGGCTGACAATGAACCCGTTAGCGGAAGCGACTTGTATACTTTTACATCCAAAGAATCGGATAAATACCAGGTTAAAGTGAATGGTAAGGCTGTTAAAAGTAAAGCGTATGACGGCTATATTTCTCTCGAACGCCAGTGGAATGCCGGTGATGTAGTAGAAATATCTCTGCCGATGGATGTTCACCGTGTCAAGGCACATGAGAAAGTGAAAGCAGACGAAGGTTTGTTGGCTATCGAACGTGGTCCGGTCGTTTATTGTCTCGAAGGAGTGGATCAGCCAGACCACCATGTCTTCAATAAGTATCTTCCGGAAAATGCCTCTCTGTCTTATACATTTGAAAAGGACAAACTGAACGGGATCGTAGAATTGGAAGGTACAGCGAAAGAGTTGGAGCGTAATGACGACGGCACAATCGCAGAAAAAGACGTACCGGTGAAACTGATCCCTTATTCAACCTGGAACAATCGTGGTAATGCGGAGATGGCTGTCTGGATCCCGGCGTCTGCCGATTATGCAAAACCGACTCCGGAACCAAGTATCGCTTCCCGTGCCCGGTCATTTACGATTGTCAGTGCACCGATCCAGAAGGATGGCCTGCCTATCGAACGTCGTGAGTATTGTTATGGTGTAAACGATCAGTGGGATCCGAAGAGCTCGGACGATATGTCGAAACCCTATCATTATTTCTGGTTGAAGACAGGTTCGGAAGAAGCTATCGAATATGTATTCAATCAGCCTGAAACAGTAAAGAATGTAGAAGTCTACTGGCTTGAATTCGATCATTACGACGGTAACTATCGCGTTCCGGCTAACTGGAAAGTGCAATATAAGGAAGGAAACACCTGGAAAGACGTGAAGGCGAAAGGTGAATACGGTTGTAAGAAAGATTGTTACAATTCGGTCGACTTCGAACCCGTCACAACTTCCGGTCTGAAACTTGTAATCAACTTGCAGAAAGGCGAATCGGGCGGTGTGATCGAATGGAAAGTTAACTAAAATATTATAGAACATGAAAAATATTCTGGTAATAACACTAGCCGGCTTATGTCTGGCGGGAAGTGCACAAACGCATGACGGGGGATATCCGATCACTCCTGTTCCGTTCACTTCCGTGAAAGTAACCGACAGCTTTTGGGGACAACGTCTGAAAGCCAGTCGTGAAGTGACAATACCTTTAGCATTCAGCAAATGTGAAGAAACCGGCCGTTATGATAATTTCTATAAAGCGGCTCATCCCAGTAGCGAGTATAAGGTCGGTGGCCTGGCTTTTGACGATACGGATGTTTATAAAACCATTGAAGGTGCCAGCTACTCCATGCAAACTTATCCGGACAAAAAGTTGGCCAAATATATCGATAGTGTATTGACGGTAGTTGCAGCCGCTCAGGAACCCGACGGATATTTATATACCTCTCGTACCATGAACCCCGAGCATCCGCATGAATGGGCCGGAAGTAAACGCTGGGAAAAAGTGGAAGACCTGAGCCATGAATTTTATAATCTGGGACACATGATCGAGGGTGCTATCGCCCATTATCAGGCCACCGGAAAAAAGAACTTCCTTAATATCGCCATCAAGTATGCCGATTGCGTGGAACGGGAAATAGGGGATAAACCCGGACAGCTCGTTCGCGTTCCCGGGCATCAGATAGCAGAGATGGCACTGGCTAAGTTATATCTGGTGACGGGAGAACGGAAATATCTCGATCTGGCTAAATTCTTCCTCGACAAACGTGGATATACTACCCGTACCGATGCTTATAGTCAGGCTCATAAGCCTGTTTTAGAACAGGATGAGGCTGTCGGCCATGCCGTTCGTGCTGCTTATATGTATTCAGGGATGGCAGATGTTGCCGCGTTGACAGGTGATACCGGATATGTACATGCCATTGACAAGATATGGGATAATGTAGTAACCAAGAAATTGTATGTTACCGGAGGTATCGGTGCTACCAGCCACGGTGAAGCATTCGGTGAAAATTATGAGTTGCCTAATATGTCGGCCTATTGCGAGACTTGTGCAGCAATCGGTAACGTGTATTGGAACTATCGTCTTTTCCTCCTTCACGGCGAATCTAAATATTACGATGTATTGGAACGTTCCTTGTATAACGGATTGATCTCCGGTGTATCTTTGGATGGCGGCGGTTTCTTCTATCCGAACCCGCTGGAATCTATCGGTCAGCATCAGCGGCAACCATGGTTTGGATGTGCCTGCTGTCCGTCTAATATCTGCCGTTTTATTCCTTCTTTACCCGGATATGTTTATGCCGTACACAATAAGGATGTATATGTCAATCTGTTTATGAGTAACACATCTGAACTGAATGTAGAAGGAAAGAAAGTGACCTTGGCCCAGACTACCGAATATCCCTGGAACGGTGATATCCGCGTATCCGTTTCTCCGAAAGGAAAACAAAACTTCACCTTAAAGATTCGTATACCGGGGTGGGTACAGGGTGAAGTCGTTCCGAGCAATCTATATTCATTTACCGATAATAAACAATTGAATTATTCTGTAAAAGTGAATGGAGAAACATTCAGAAGTAATCTCGATAAGGGTTATTTCGCTATAAACCGCCTGTGGAAAAAAGGGGATGTCGTGGAAGTTCATTTCGATATGGAACCGCGTACCGTAAAAGCCAACTCGAAAGTAGAAGCCGACCGGGGAAAGATATCTGTTGAACGTGGTCCGCTCGTTTATTGTGCCGAATGGCCTGATAACGACTTCAGTGTATTGAGCGTATTTATGAATCGTAAACCGGAATTCACCGTAGAACGTAAACCGGAGCTTCTGTATGGCATCGACTGCCTGAAAACACAAATACAAACGTTGGGGTACGACGAAACCGGTCGCCTGATTACCAAAGATGTCACCCTGACCATGATCCCTTATTATGCCTGGGCACATCGCGGTACCGGTGAAATGTCCGTTTGGTTGCCGCAGGATGTAAGTGCAACCCGTCCGGTAATGCCTCCGACGATCGCTTCAAAAGCAAAAATCACAGCCTCTCATATGGTAAAATCGATTTCTGCTATTAATGACGGTCTGACTCCGAAGGATGAAAACGACCGTACTGCCCCTTATTATCATTGGTGGCCGGAGGAAGGTACTACCGAATGGATTGCATACGAGTTTGAACAACCGCAGGAAGTATCTTCCACTACTGTTTATTGGTATGATGATGCCCCCTGGGGAGGTTGCCGCATCCCACAAAGCTGGAAAATTTATTATAAAGATGCTTCCGGTGGCTGGCAACCCGTAGAAAACTCCACTCAATATGGAGTAGCCAAGGGAGATCCTAATACAGTCCGTTTTACACCGGTAAAAACTTCAGCAGTTAAACTGGAAGTGGTACAACCGGAGAAAAACTCTGTAGGCCTTTTTGAATGGGCTATAGAATAGTCTGGATTTTTTATATGTAGTAGATAATGAAAAGATTAGTATTGCTAGTAGCTCTGGGTACCGGATTATTTGCCGGTACCCTCAAGGCTCAAGGCACGGCAGACGACTATGCCCGTGCCTTTTCTTTACCTGAGAAGTTTAAAGATGCTGTTCCTTATTCGAACATGAATCCTCGTTGGATAGGCGACTCCCATCGTTTCTGGTATGTACGTAACACCCCAGAAGGTGAAAAGTACGTGATTGTCGATGCCGATAAAAAAACGCGTATTGCCATGCCCGACACCATGAAGCAACGCCTGCTCACAGAAAATACCCGCCGTTGGCCTGACCGCTACTGGGCGGAAACGGATGAGGAACGTACAGGCGATTCCATCCCTTCTCCGGATGGAAAAAGGATTGCTTTCATTAAAAATAGCAATGTCTATGTAAAGGATGTAGCCACCGGACAGGAAAAAGCCCTGAGCCTGGATGGTGCTCCCGGTGAGTATTACTCTGCCTATGTCAGTTGGTCGCCCGACTCCCGGAAAGTGGCTTCTATGAAGATCCGTCCGGCAGAAAAGAGATATATTTATTTCGTAGAGTCATC
This sequence comes from Parabacteroides goldsteinii, assembly GCF_015550595.1. Taxonomy (GTDB): domain Bacteria; phylum Bacteroidota; class Bacteroidia; order Bacteroidales; family Tannerellaceae; genus Parabacteroides; species Parabacteroides leei. The sequence goes on along the minus strand of NZ_JADNBB010000026.1, from coordinate 3,051 downwards.
ACCGAAAGACCAGTTACAACCCAAACTGCATAAACGGGAATATGCCAAACCCGGTGATGCCCTTCCTTTCCGTGTTCCCCATATTTTTAATGTGGAGACAGGAGAGGTGAAAGCACCGTCGACTGAACTCTTTGCCTCCCAGTTCGATGTACACGGGTTGGATTGGGATAACGATAGCCGGTCACTTCTTTTCGAATATAATCAGCGAGGGCATCAGGTTTACCGGGTATTGGAACTTTCTGCCGAAACGGGCAAAGTGCGCCCTATCGTAGAAGAGACAAGCAACACCTTTGTCAATTACACCCGTTATTTCCGCAAAGACCTGGCTAACGGGAATGAACTGATCTGGATGAGCGAGCGCGATAACTGGAACCATCTTTATCTGATAGACCGCCAAACGGGACAGGTAAAACAACAGATCACCAAAGGCGAATGGTATGTGCGTAATGTGGTTGAGGTGGATGAAACAAACCGTGTTATCTATTTTGCCGCCAGTGGAATGGTGAAAGATGAAGACCCTTACCTGATACGCTACTACCGTATCAATATGGACGGTACCGGCCTTACTTGTCTGACTCCGGAAGAAGGCACTCATACAGCCTGGTTTTCGGCTGATAATAAATTCCTGGTCGATACCTGGTCGAAGGTCGACAAAGCTCCTAAATCTGTTTTGCGCAGTGCCAAAGATGGAAAGGTGGTCATGCCGCTTGAAGAATCCGATCTGACGGAATTAAAGAAACGCGGATGGATTGCCCCTGAACCTTTCGTTGCTAAAGGACGCGATAACGAAACGGATATATGGGGTGTCATTTTCCGTCCGACCAATTTCGATCCGTCTAGGAAATATCCGGTACTCGAATATATTTATGCCGGCCCCGGAAGTGCCTATACACCGAAGGAATTCCGGTCGTTTTACTGGTTCCATCAGCAAATCGCCGAATTAGGCTTTATCGTTGTCCAGTGCGACGGGATGGGAACATCTTTCCGTAGTAAAGCCTTTGAGAGTATTATCTATAAGAATCTGAAAGATGCAGGTTTCCCGGATCGTATTGCCTGGATGAAAGCGGCTGCACAAAAATATCCTTATATGGATATCGATAAGGTAGGTGTGTTCGGTGGTTCGGCCGGAGGTCAGGAAGCAATGGCTGCTGTGCTTTTCCATCCAGAGTTCTATAAGGCTGCTTATGCCGGATGTGGTTGTCATGACAACCGAATGGATAAGATCTGGTGGAATGAGCAGTGGATGGGATATCCGGTCGATAGTAGTTATGTGGCTTGCAGTAATGTGGAAAATGCCCATTTATTGACACGACCGCTGATGCTGATGGTCGGTGAGATGGATGATAATGTAGATCCGGCTACAACGATGCAGGTTGTCAATGCCCTTATAAAAGCAAAGAAAGAATTTGAACTGGTAGTCGTACCGGGAAGTAACCATACGCTGGGAGGTGAATATGGCGACCGGAAACGCTTGGATTTCTTTGTAAAACATTTACTGGGAGTAACTCCTCCCGACTGGAACAACTGGTCCCCTGTAAAGAATGAAAAATAAGTAATTGCCTGATAAGTAAAAAGGCCGGAAAATAACTTCCGGCCTTTTTTGATCGCTTAATATATTAAATATCGATTCTCTGAACTTTATCAATTCAGTTTGAACCTAAGCCCTAGTTTCACACCGAACGACATAACCTTCACTTTGTCGGTCACATCCGAGTTCAACATGCCGTTGTACGGGATACCTTGTCCGACGGTCTTATTCCCTTCGGGATGATAAGAGGCAGGAGAGGAGAGTAAACCCTGGTTTTTTTTCTTTTTCATGTTGGTAAAACCGTAATCGATATAGCCACCCAACAACAAGTCGATATCTTTGTCTTCGTTCAATGATATCAGGAAACCCAGTTCGGCTGTCCCGGCTACACCCAGCTTCAGTTTGTTCTTGCCGCTCCAGTCGAGCTCACTACCCGGATCATTGATCGTGCCGAACCCATGGTGAGGCACGGGTGATTCGGAGGGTGAACCTACATCGGACGGGATATGTGGGTAATATCCCGATACATTCAGTTCACTGGTCGTGTTACCCTGTACTTTGTATTTTGTCTGGACAGGGATTTGTAGTTTAACACCCAGCCCGGCATACATTCCCCAGTTCTCTTCTTCGCCGAAACGTGTTTGATATATTGCCATCAAAGGTATATCCAGAAGAAAAGCGGTCTGCTTTTCTTCCAGGCCTTTCAGTCGGGCACGCAGTTCGAACTCACGCGGGTGGCCGGAGAAGTCGTCGTCATCGATCATATTGCCCAGCTTCATATATTTGTCGTCCGACATATCGCCTTTTAGCCTGCCTACCGTGGCATAACGGGAGATACCTACGCCGGTAGCAACCCCCCAGTGCGGATTGAAAAAGTAACTGTAACGGATATCTACTTCATAACCGAGTTTATTGTCGCGGTTTCCTTTTTCCTGAAAGCCCTCGATCTTATAGTCCAGATCATAGCGTAAGGAAGAAGAACCCACACCGCCGGAGACGGTGAGGTAAGACGTTTTAGTCTTTGTCGTATCGCGTTGTTCTTCACGATATTCACGCTGCTGCTGACGCTGTTGCTGCTGGTTGTTGTTATACTGGCTACGTTCTCTGCCCCCCGTTCCCTGCTGAGCGGAAACGGTGCTGACCAGGCAGCCGGTGGCAAGTAATAAAACAGTTTTTCTTATGTTGGAAATCATCTTGATCATATTCAGGTTCTTTTATTTGATAATAATTTTGTGAGTTGTTGTTCTTCCGGATTCCGTCGTAACCTTGACGATATAACTTCCTGAAGCCATATCAGTAGAAAGGGTAGTTTCCCATGTCTTCATCTCCAGTCTGTTCACGATCTGTCCGTTCAGGTTGTATACCTCTACGACAGCCGATTCAGGAGTTTCATCCGGTGCTCCTGTCTGGATCGTGATCGGTGTATTCTTGTTGACCATCGTCGGGTAAACGCGGGTACTCTGGAACTGCGTCAGTGTCTCGAATGTGATCGGACAGCTTACCACGTAAGTATCATCGGCGCG
>NZ_JADNBB010000025.1 GCF_015550595.1 Parabacteroides goldsteinii | reverse complement strand
ACATACGCTCCAAACTTTTCTTACTTTATTTTTTACTTAATATCGCAGCAAAATCACTACACTTCTGTATCACTGAACGTTACAAGTGAAAAAAAAATCAAACCAAGTCTAATAACACAAAGCCCCTTCAATTTCAGCCGCTATCCAATTGCCAACCACATCAAAAGCCATTTCTCTATACATTATTATATGGGAAAGGCCAGCTGGTACAACAAAGCCTGTCTCTTTTTTGTTTTACTAAAAAAATAAGGAGATTATTTATGACGGTAAAAAAAGTAGAAAATATCATAGCCCCACCTGCTCCGCACATGGTTGGAGACGGATTCAGAGTACATAACTTCATACCACATCTGCAACAATTAAATAGAGAACGTATGAATCCATTCATCTTGTTAGATTACAATGCTAAAATGGAATTCTCACCGCGCAAAGAACCTAGAGGTGTCGGAGTGCATCCTCATCGCGGATTTGAAACTGTCACAATCGTATATAAAGGAAAAGTTGCCCACCATGACAGCAGAGGTAATAGCGGTGTGATCGGTCCAGGTGATATCCAATGGATGACAGCGGCCTCCGGGGTACTTCATAAGGAATACCATGAAGAAAGCTTCAGTCAGAAAGGAGGTGAATTCCATGTTGTACAATTATGGATCAACCTTCCTGCCAAGGATAAAAAAGCTGATCCTAAATATCAGTCTATTATAAACAGTCAGATTCCGAAAGTCGAACTGCCTGATAATGCCGGTCAGATCGAGGTCATTGCCGGTAAATACCAGGAAACAGACGGAATAGCATCCACCTTTACTCCTATGCATTTATTAAATGTCCTATTAAATAAAGGAGGAAGCGCCGAATTCTCATTCCCGACAGATTATAACACAGCAGTGTTAGTCGTTGAAGGTTCTGTAAAGATCAATAATAATGAACTGGTTCCGACCGACTATTTCGCTTTATTCGAAAATAAAGGAGAAACCTTCACCATCCAGGCAGTAAATAAGGCAACCGTACTTATCTTGAGTGGTGAACCGATCAAAGAACCTATTACTGCATACGGCCCATTCGTTATGAACAATGTAGCAGAGTTAAAACAAGCTTATATTGACCTAGGAGCAGGTAAGTTCGGCAAGCTGGACGATTAAATCACTACAATCTCATAGAAAAATCATTATCAATTATGAACAAACGCCCAGTAGCATTGTTTGAACAATACAAACGAGCATTATACTAAACTAAATTTTACAGTTATGGCAAAAGAAAGTGTTAAGATTCTACAGCAGAAACTAGATGTAGAAAGTTTATTATCACAGCTTAACGCTGCATTATCAGAAGAATGGTTAGCATACTATCAATACTGGGTAGGCGCTTTGGTTGCAGAAGGTGCTATGCGTGCAAACGTACAGGCTGAATTTGAAGAACATGCCAACGAAGAATTAGGCCACGCCAAGTTACTGGCCGACCGTATTATCGAATTGGAAGGCGTTCCTGTACTCGATCCTAAAAAATGGTTCGAACTGGCAAGATGCAAATATGACGTACCTAGCGATTTTGACGTTGTCAGCCTATTGAACCAAAACGTTGCTTCCGAACGTTGTGCTATCGTCAGATACCAGCAAATCGCCGAATTCACAGACGGTAAAGACTTCACAACCTGTGAAATAGCAAAACATATCCTGGGTATGGAAGAAGAACATGAACAGGATTTGCAAGACTACCTGACAGATATTGCCAGAATGAAAAGTTCTTTCTTAAACAAGTAATAGCCGGTCCGGTATAAATTACTTAGAAAATGAGCCCACTCTCTTCTAAGGAGTGGGTTTATTTTATTATTGAGCCATCTGCTTAAGAGCCGGCATATTACGGACTTTTATAATCTTCCGGTCGATGGAAATAACACCCTCCTGCTCCATTTCAGCCAAAGCTCGTGCCAGAGAAGGGCGGGTCACTCCAAACGAGTCGGCTATCTCCTGCTGAGTTTCAGTCAGATGAATAACATCTACCGTTGGCTCCGGCAGTTTACGAAGCAAATAATCTGCAATCTTATTCTTTATATTCTTTAGTGATAAGAACATAATCTTATCGCTCAGGAAATGACTTCTGCCGGATATCAGCATCAAGAAGTTCTGAAGAAGCTGCTTGTTCAGCTGCATCCATTGGGTAAAATCATCCCGATGAATAAATAATATCTCCGAAGGCTCCATTGCCAGAATGTTTACCGGAAGATTATTTTTCGGAGCATACAGGAAAGCCGGTGCCAACAACTGGGAGGCTCGCAACTCTTCAATAACAACAAGTTTACCGGCGTCATTCACCATCTGCCCTTGTAGAAGCCCACTCAATACAATCATCAGATGATTGCATGGTGCTCCCTGAAGAGCGACAATATCTTTCGAACGATAAGCTATCACCCTGTAAACTGCTGTTTCCAGCAATTCTGAAATCTCTGCATCAGAGATATTTCTAAACAGTACGGATTTGGAAAGTATTGCTATCATCGTCATTTATATATAAGGCAAATATAAGAAAAAAGAGGAGGAAATCTTATTTTCCTGCAAAGGAAAGTTATTGCCGAGGGCGTCAACAATATTGTCGAGGACGTCGGCAAAGCTTTCGAGGACGTCAACAATATTGCCGAGGGTGTCGGCAACAACTTTCATCAGCAACTAAATAAAATTACATCAGGTCTGATATAAGTTTCATTCCTATCCAAATAAAAGTACTACCGTATCTATCTGAAAAATATTCGCGTTTGTAACATTTGGTACAATATAAGAAACGGGGCTGTCCTACTTTTGTTTTCAAAATAATATAAACCAATAAAATAATAGAATAGTATGGATGCAAAAATGTTTTGTTTTCAGTGTCAGGAAGCAGCGAAAGGAACCGGCTGTATGATTAAAGGAGTCTGTGGAAAAGACGATGAGACTGCCAACCGGATGGACTTGTTGTTATTCATCACCAAAGGAGTATCTGTTGTTGCCACTCAACTGCGAAATGCCGGGGTAGAAATACCCGCACATATCAATCATTTCGTTGTGGATGCCCTTTTCTCTACAATCACGAATGCAAACTTCGATATAGAAAGTATTACCCGACGCATTGTCAAAGGAATAGAATTAAGGGATCAGTTAAAAGACGAAGCCGGTAAACGCGGTATCGAACTGCCCGTCATCGACGAACTGGTGTGGAAAGGCGATGAAAGTACTTTCGAAGGGAAAGCCCTGACGGTCGGTGTATTGCGCGAAGCAAATCCCGACATCCGTTCTTTGAAGGAACTGATCATTTACGGACTGAAAGGGATGGCCGCTTATGTGGAACATGCCGGAAACTTGGGATTTGAAGAAGCAGACCTACACCGGTTCATTCAGTTTGCATTGGCAGAGACCTTACGGAAAGACCTTTCGGCTGAACAGCTAACGGCATTAGTGCTGGAAACCGGAAACTACGGGGTGAAAGCAATGGCATTGCTGGATAAGGCAAATACCAATAGCTATGGCAATCCGGAGATCACGCAGGTAAATATCGGTGTACGCAACAATCCGGCCATTCTGATCAGTGGTCACGACCTGAAAGATATGGAAGAACTGCTTGCACAGACAGACGGAACCGGAGTAGATGTATATACCCATAGCGAAATGTTACCCGCCAACTATTATCCGGCCTTCAAGAAATACAAACATTTTGTCGGCAACTACGGGAACGCCTGGTGGCAACAACGGGAAGAGTTCGAGAGCTTTAACGGCCCTATCCTGTTCACGACAAACTGTATAGTTCCGCCACTGGAAGGTGCTTCATACAAGGATCGCGTTTATACGACCAACTCGGCCGGTTTTCCGGGATGGAAACATATCCCGTCAAGAGAAGATGGCAAGACCAAAGATTATTCAGAGATCATAGCCCATGCCAAACGCTGTGCCGCTCCGAAAGAGATAGAGCACGGACAAATTACCGGAGGGTTCGCCCACAATCAGGTAATGGCTTTAGCTGATAAAGTGGTCGATGCGGTAAAAAGCGGTGCCATCCGCAAATTCGTAGTGATGGCCGGATGCGACGGACGTATGAAAAGTCGTAACTATTATACGGAGTTCGCCAGCGAATTGCCATCCGATTGCGTTATCCTGACGGCCGGTTGTGCAAAATACCGTTACAACAAACTGCCGCTCGGTGATATAAGAGGCATTCCCCGCGTATTGGACGCCGGACAATGTAACGACAGTTATTCCCTGGCAGTGATCGCCATGAAGTTGCAGGAAGCATTCGGGTTGGAAGATATCAACCAGTTACCGATTGTCTACAATATTGCATGGTATGAACAGAAGGCAGTCATCGTCCTGTTGGCTCTATTGAGCCTTGGTGTTAAAAACATCCATCTAGGCCCGACACTACCGGCTTTCCTTTCGCCGAATGTTGCACAGGTATTGGTTGAAAACTTTGGGATAGGAACGATCAGCACACCGGACGAAGATATTGAAAAGTTAATTCTTGCCTGATTTTTAACAAAATATTGTATATTCGCAACCAAATACAAACGATTACGGTTATATCATAAAAAAGGCGAATATATATGGGGAAATTTTTACAAGAATTTAAGCAGTTTGCCATGCGCGGCAACGTTGTCGACATGGCAGTCGGTATCATCATCGGTGGTGCTTTCGGTAAGATAGTATCATCAGTCGTAGGAGATATCATCATGCCGGCAGTTGGATTATTGGTCGGAGGAGTAAACTTTACAGATTTGAAAATCGTATTGAAGCATGCAGTGATGGAAGGTGACAAAGTGATTACCCCTGCCGTCACGATCAACTACGGAAATTTCTTACAGGTAACATTAGACTTCATCATCATCGCTTTTGCGATCTTTATGATGATAAAAGGCATGAATGCCCTGAATAAGAAAAAGACAGAGGAAGCCCCGGCTACACCTCCCGCTCCACCTGCAGATGTTCAGCTATTGACTGAGATACGTGATTTACTGAAAGATAAAAAGTAAGAAAACTAAGATAAGTGTCAGTATCAACCGCTTCAAGAAGCAGTCGATACTGACTTTTTTGTGTCCATGCACGAAGGGAATAATCGGTTGCTTAAAGCCTGTAAAGCCCTCACCTTATCTTCCGCTTTCATCACTAAAGAGACATTACTGCTACTTCCTCCGTATGAGATCATCCGGACAGGCACATCCCTCAATGCATTGACTATCTGAGCCTCAAATCCTACATTCTGCCACTCGAGATCACCAACGACACATACTATCACCATGTTTCTTTCCACACAGACCGTTGCATACTCTTCCAGACACGAAATAATTTCGGATAGATGCACAGGATTATCGATTGTCACCGAAATGCCCACATCAGAAGTCGTTACCATATCGACCGCCGTCTTATACGTTTCGAAAGTATTAAAGACCAAGCTCAGAAACTTATGGGCAGGAAGAAGGTTCAACGACTTGATCTTTATATAAACAATATTATCCTTAGCTGCGACAGCTTTTATCCTTCCTTTTTCTGCCGTATTGGAAATCAATGTACCCGGTGCAGACGGCTGCAATGAATTAAGTAAACGAACAGGAATATTGCTTTCTTTTGCCGGACGTATACAACAGGGATGAAGTATCTTTGCACCAAAATAGGCCAGCTTGGCTGCTTCTTCAAAATTCAACTGTCGCACAGGGACAGTATGATCGACTACACGAGGATCGTTATTATGCATTCCGTCAATGTCAGTCCATATCTGAATTTCCTCTGCAGAAATAGCCGCTCCTATCAGAGAGGCACTAAAATCACTGCCTCCTCGTTGCAGGTTATCGATCTTGCCATAGGCATTCCGACAAATAAATCCCTGCGTGATGAACAGGTCGGCATTCGGATAAGAAGCAAGCTGTGCACACAACTTCTCCTTTATATACGACAAGTCCGGCTCCAGCTCTGCCGTGATACGCATAAAATCTAATGCCGGAAGTAAAACAGAGTTAACGCCTTTTTCCTTCAAATAGAGATCCATCATTCCGGTGGAAATCAGTTCACCTTGTGCCAACACTACTTTTTCATCGAACGGGGTGAACGGTGCCTCTGCGAACGACCATATATAACGAAAGCGGTCGGCCACCAGTTCCAAAGCCTGTTCCTTATAAACATCAGATTCATATAAACCGTCAATACATACAGCATATACCTGCTCCAACCGACTAATTATCTTATTAGCTTCATCTGTTTCTTTCCGATGAAAAGATCCGGAGATATCGACCAGAGCATTTGTCGTACCCGACATAGCGGACAAGACCACAATATTCCGTTCTCCATTACAGATAATGGACGCGACGTTCTTCATCCGTTGGGCTGAGCCAACGGATGTACCACCAAATTTCAATATTTTCATGATTATATTATACTATTCTTTTTATACGTTAAACCGGATAACAAATGTACTCCCTTTACCGATCTCACTCTCCACATGGATCGTTCCGCCGTGAGCCTCAACAAAGTCTTTACTGATTGCCAACCCGAGACCGCTCCCCTGCACTTTCGTTCCGGGAACACGGAAATAACGATCGAAGATACTTTGGTGATAACGCGGGTCAATGCCTTTACCAAAGTCTTTCACAAATATTTCCACGGTTTTATCCATCTGCCTGGCCCCAATGATGATACGCCCATTCTCCGGTGTGTAATGGATAGCGTTCGACAACAGGTTAGTCAACACCCAGGCTATCTTTTCACTGTCGACAAACAACTTCGATATCTTTTCCGGATACTCGACTTCGACATGACAACCGAAACGTTCGGCCTGCACACGGTTTGCTTTGATGGCATAGTCGATCAGTTCGATCGGTTTGGTGATCTTCGGGTTCAGTTGCAGTTTACCCGTTTCCACCTGCGTCATTTTCAGGAGTTCGCCGGTGATATCCAATAAACGATCGCTGCTGTCTTTGATACTTTGTGACAAGGCCCTTTGCTCATCGTTCATTTCGCCTACCCGTTTATCTTCCAGAAGCTTCAGACTCATCATGATGGCCGAGATCGGTGTCTTCAATTCGTGGGAGATCGTAGAGATAAAGGTAGTCTTGGCTGAATCCAGCTCTTTAAACTCCGTAATATTCTTCAACAGGATCACATCGCCGACATACTGGTTCTCCTTCCCGTTCTCATCCGTCACACGGATCGGGATATATTTTGCCTGGAAATAACTTTCCTTGTTATCGGCATATATTTTCAACGGTTCCTTTTTCTCGTCCGGTTGGATCAGTTCACGCACCAAACGACGAAGCAAGTCATTCTTTAAAGCCAGTTCGGCGGCGGATTTACCGATCACGACATCCCGTTTCAGGTTCAGGATCGTTAATGCCTCATCATTGGCAAAAAGAATCGAACGGTTGCCGTCGAGACCGATAATGGGCTCCGTGATACTGTTGACAATCGCTTCAATATACTTTTTAGCCTGGATGATATCGGCCAGGGTACTTTTACGGTACTCGGTGAGCCGTTCAGCCATCCGGTTGAAAGAGTTCGCCACATCCGAAAACTCCTGATAATCTCCTAAGTCAAGCCGCTTCTCATAGTTATGGTTGGCAATCTCCATGATACCGTCGGTCAGCTTCCTTATCGGCGTATTGATCGAGCGGGGCAAACGGATCAGGAAAACAAAAGCAGTCAAAATACAGATAACAGCTATTATGCAGATCCACAACAATGCCTGGTCTGCCGTATGTCCGGCGATCTGGCTTTTGCGGTATATGGTAGCCATATTCAGGCTCATGATATCGTTGAGTGCCATGCGTACCCGTTGGATCGTCGTATCATTCAGTTCGTTATGCATCGCTTCATATTGGGTAGCCAGATGAGTCGTTGCCACGTTCTCGTCCACTTCCGTTATATTCATTTTCTGCAATTCGAGGTTTTTATCAAACTCCGCCTGCGCTACGGGGTCAGTCTTGATACGTTCAAGGGCACTCAACATTCTTCTTGAATAGAGAAGCGAATTGTAATTATCCGCCAGGATATTCTGAGTATCGACAGACATATTGTGGATATTCTTTACAGCCAGTCCTCCCAGCAACACAATCATAACGAACAACAAACCTATCCCATAGATAAGCTTCGTTTTAATCTTCAGACTAACAGACTTACTCATATCATGCTATTATTATTAAATCAATATTCAACTGCGACAAACTATTCAGTAATTTCCGGTAACGATACGAAGAAAATAACAAAGTACGCAAACTAAAGGAAGGCTTACCGATACAAAGCGTCGTTATCATTTTCTCCTTACACACCTGAACGATACTATCCGTCACCGACTCAGACTGTACCTGTATCACCTCTCCCCCCAGTTCCGTTGCCAGCTTGAAATGATTGGACAGATAACGCTGGTTGGCCAACGGTATCCGGTCGATGCTCTCCCGTGGAGTCTGCACATACAAAACAAAGAACTTCGTATTATAACGGGTAGCTAGACGGGCTGCTTTCCGGATTACTTTCCGGGGCGTACGCTCATTACTGCTGATGCAGGCCAGGAACTTTTCATGCCGGACACCCGTATTGACCGGAACCGAATTCTCCACCTTCTTCTCTACCCTCAAAGCCACCTCCTTCAAGGCCAGCTCGCGCAGCTGAAGGATGTTTTCCGACTTAAAAAAGTTATTGAGGGCGGTTTCTACCTTCTCCGGACGGTATATCTTTCCGGCTTTCAGGCGCTTCACCAGTTCGTCGGCAGTCAGGTCGATATTGACCACCTCATCGGCCTGCTCCAGCACGCTGTCCGGAATCCTTTCTTTCACTTCTATTCCGGCTATATCCTGCACCTCTTCGTTCAACCCTTCCAGATGCTGGATATTGACTGCCGTGATTACGCTGATGCCCGCTTCGAGGATATCCATTACATCCTGCCAGCGTTTTTCGTTCTTACTACCTTCTACATTGGAATGGGCCAGTTCATCGACAATGACTACTTCGGGATGGACACTCAGGATGGCCTGCAAATCCATTTCCTCCACCTCTTTCCCTTTATAAAAGGATTTCCGGCGCGGAACATGGGGCAATCCCTCCACCAACGCTTCCGTTTCAAGCCTTCCGTGTGTTTCTATATAGCCGACCTGTATATCGATGCCGCTACGAAGCAACTCGTGTGCCTCCTGAAGCATACGGTACGATTTACCTACACCGGCAATCATACCGATGTAGATCTTGAAGTTACCACGGCGGGACTTTTTCAGTAAGTCCAAAAAGTGCTGTACACTCTGTTCTCTGTCCATCCGACTATCTATATTACGGTTTCAAAGTGAATCCGAAAACCAAATGAGCATCTTCGAGACGAGGATTCCAAATGGCTTGTGCAAAAATAGGCAAAGAAAACGAATCGCTGAACTTTATTGCGGTCGTTCCTTTGAGCGCCACGTTCGTTACGGCAAAACTGTTTGTCTGATACTGCGGCGCATTCCAGGGAGTGAAGCCACAGGTCACATTCAGGTCTACCATTTTAACACTGAACGGATAATTCATTTCCACATACGTAGAGTATGCCTGCTCATCATGGCTATTCTTATCCAGACCGGCAAACATTGTGTACCAGGCAATTGATAAAGGAAACTTTTCTACCGGCAATGAATAAGCAATAGCACCTTCAAAATGATGAGCAGTTTCATGACTCTTAAAATTAAAATACTTTCCGGCTCCCTGTCCGGCCCACCACAAGTCGGCAACCGACAATGTCAATCCGGAGTTTCCGAATGTATAAGCCGCTGTCAGGTCGATCTCTTTAGCCCCCTGTCCGGAATTCTCGTTTACACCGGTAAAGTCGGTCGACCCCCAGGCAGTCAGGGAGAAGCCCCCTACGCTCAGGCCGAAAGTCGGCTGGAAGCTGGCACTCGTCTGATACATTCCACGCCATACATAAGAACTCACCAGGTCGCCCTGTACCGTAAACTTTACGCCAGCCTCACCCTCCTGGGCTTGCATTACAGAGAAAGAAGAAACAGAGAAGATCATTGCCACAACGGCTATCTTTTTAAGTATCGATTTCATATTCTTGTTATATCGTTATTTGCTTGTTTAGTAAACTTATTTAATCAATTATTTATCCAGGGCCTTTTCCACAGCCACATTCAATTTCAGGACATTCACCTTTTCCGTTCCGAAAAGTCCCAACAACGGTTTCTCCACATTGGCATTTACGATAGCCATCAATCTTTCCGGAGACACACCACGAGCGGCTGCCACCCGCTGTACCTGTACATAAGCAGCCTTCGGCGAGATATGAGGATCGAGCCCGGAACCACTGGCGGTAACGATCTCGGCCGGAACCTCTTCACGTTTCAGATACGGATGATGTACGAGGAAGGTATCGATGCGCACCTGAAGGTCAGCCAGATACACTTCATTGGATGGTCCCTTGTTACTACCTGCGGAACTGGAAGCATCATATCCGTCGCCCGCGCAGGAAGGACGACCCCAGAAATAAATATCTTGCGTAAAGGATTGGCCAACATTGACCGCTCCCACTACTTTTCCATTCAATTCCACCACTGCGGCATTCCCACTATTCGAAGTGGCAACCTGGGCAAAAGCCCATAAAACAAATATGTAACAAACACTGAACAATACACAGAAAGCTATTGTCAACTTTAACGATTTAATTAGATTCGATATCATGATTTCTATACTTTTAATTGATTACATAAACAAACTGACAACCAGGTCGATCAACTTGATACCGACAAACGGTGCCACTATACCGCCTACTCCATAGATCAGCAAGTTGCGGCGCAATAATGCGGAAGCTCCGATCGGCTTATAAGCAACCCCTTTCAATGCCAGCGGAATCAGGATCGGAATAATGATCGCATTGAAAATGATCGCACTCAATATCGCACTTTCAGGACTATGCAGATGCATGATATTAAGTGCACCCAACTGTGGAATAGCCACCATAAACAAAGCCGGGACAATAGCAAAATATTTAGCCACATCATTCGCAATACTGAATGTAGTCAATGTTCCGCGCGTCATCAATAACTGCTTACCGATCTCCACGATCTCGATCAGCTTGGTCGGGTCGTTATCGAGATCCACCATATTACCGGCTTCTTTAGCAGCCTGCGTACCGCTGTTCATAGCAACCCCGACGTTTGCCTGAGCCAGTGCCGGAGCATCGTTCGTACCGTCACCCATCATCGCAACCAGCTTACCGCTGTCCTGTTCTTTCTTGATATAGTTCATCTTATCTTCCGGCTTGGCTTCGGCGATATAATCATCTACACCGGCTTTCTCTGCAATATATTTGGCAGTCAGTGGATTATCACCCGTCACCATTACCGTCTTTACCCCCATCTTACGGAGACGTTCGAAACGTTCCTGGATACCCGGTTTGATAATATCCTGCAATTCAATCACACCGATAATAAAGTCGTCCTGCGAAACCACCAGCGGCGTCCCCCCGTTACTCGTGATCTTCTGTACAAGGTCGGCCACCTCTTCCGGATATTTATTCCCGGCAGCCTCACTCATCTTGCGGATCGCATCGAAAGCCCCTTTACGGATACGGATACCGTCTTTCAGGTCGACACCCGAACATTTGGTTTCTGCGGTAAACTTAATCATCTTCGAACCCGAAGTACTCAGATCGCGGATACGAATACCCCGTTCACGTCCCAGTTCGACAATCGATTTACCTTCAGGCGTTTCATCCGACAGGGAAGCCAACAAGCAAGCCTGCACGAATGCCTGTTCCTCGATACCGGATACCGGGTAGAACTGCGTAGCCTTACGGTTACCGATCGTTATCGTTCCGGTTTTATCCAATAACAAAGTATCTATATCGCCGGCCGTTTCCACCGCCTTACCCGATTTGGTAATCACATTGGCACGCAAGGCACGATCCATACCTGCAATACCGATCGCCGACAGCAAACCGCCGATCGTTGTCGGGATCAGGCAGACAAACAAAGAAATGAAAGCCGCAATCGTGATCTGCGTATTCGAATAATCGGCCATCGGTTTCAACGTACCGCAAACAACCACGAATACCAATGTAAAACCGGCCAGCAGGATCGTCAACGCGATCTCATTCGGAGTCTTTTTCCTTGAAGCACCTTCTACCAGGACAATCATCTTATCGAGGAAGCTCTCGCCCGGTTGTGTGGTCACCACCACCCGAATCTGGTCTGAAAGTACCTTCGTACCGCCGGTTACGGAACTCTTATCACCACCTGCTTCGCGGATCACCGGGGCCGATTCGCCTGTAATGGCACTTTCGTCGATAGAAGCAAGCCCTTCGATGATCTCGCCGTCGGACGGGATCATATCACCGGCTTCACAAATAAATACATCGCCTTTTTTCAACTTCGAACTGCTTACGGATGTGATAGAACCGCCAGCACCAATCAACTTGGCCGGTGTCTCTTCACGGGTTTTGCGCAAGCTGTCCGCCTGGGCTTTGCCACGTGCCTCGGCAATCGCTTCGGCGAAGTTGGCAAAGAGCAGCGTGAGAAACAACACAATAAAAACAAATAAGTTATATCCGAACGTTCCCTGGTTTTGTGCTCCGGTGGCGACAGCCCAAATCGTAACGATCAACATCACAAACGTCACTATCTCGACTATGAACATGATCGGATTGCGAAACATCGTACGCGGGTCCAGTTTTGCGAACGACTGTTTCATGCTTTCTATGACAAGCTCCTTTGGAAACAAAGAAGCGGATTTATTCTCTTTCATCTTATTTCTTTCTTAACTATCAGCTAATTAGTAAATGCTAAAATATTCGGCAATCGGTCCCAGTGTCAGTGCGGGGAAGAAGGACAGGGCGGCAACGATAAAGATCACGCTGAATGTCATTACAGCAAACGTCACCGTGTCGGTCTTCAATGTCCCTGCGCTTTCGGGGATGAACTTCTTCTGTGCCAGCAATCCTGCGATGGCCACCTGTCCCACGATCGGAAGGTAACGCGAAATGATCAATGCCAAGCCTGTCGTAAAGTTCCAGAACCAGGTATTATCTCCCAATCCCTCGAAACCCGAACCGTTATTGGCCGAAGCAGAGGTATATTCGTAAAGCATTTCACTGAAACCGTGGAAACCCGGATTATTTAACCATCCACCTTCGCCCTCCACAAAGGCAGGGTGATAAACATAAATATAATTTGCAATAGCCGTAAAGATCAGAATCACGAACGGATGCGCCAGCGCCACGATCGTAGCGATCTTCATCTCACGCGCTTCCACTTTCTTGCCGAGGAATTCCGGCGTACGCCCAACCATCAGCCCGCTGATAAAGACAGCAATGATAAGGAAAGCATAATAGTTCATAAAACCGACTCCCACACCGCCGAACCAGGTATTGATCTGCATATTCAACATTTCCATCATGCCTGAAAGCGGCATCGTACTGTCGTGCATACCATTCACCGAGCCGTTGGAAGTAACCGTTGTCGTAC
Source organism: Parabacteroides goldsteinii (assembly GCF_015550595.1). Taxonomy (GTDB): domain Bacteria; phylum Bacteroidota; class Bacteroidia; order Bacteroidales; family Tannerellaceae; genus Parabacteroides; species Parabacteroides leei. The sequence continues at coordinate 82,265 of NZ_JADNBB010000025.1, read as the reverse complement.
AACTCCAGAGTGCGGTAGCAGCCGGCCCCAGACGTGTTTCCTTGCCTTCCATCGCCCCACAAGCCTGGTCGATACCCATTTCGGTAATTTTGGGGTTACCGTTCATTTCATAATACGTATTGATCGCCACGCTTGCCAGGTAAGCAAACAACATCACACCGAAGATCGTATACCCCAGCTTCTTCCGTTTCAGATAAAAGCCCAGTGCAAAAATCATTGCCATCGGCAGGATCAGGATTGACCAGCATTCCACCATATTGGACAGGTAGGTCGGGTTTTCCAGCGGATGCGAAGAGTTTACGCCGAAGTAACCTCCTCCATTGGTTCCCAACTGTTTAATAGGAACGATAGCAGCGGTAGGCCCTTGCGAAACCATCTGTTCGGCACCTTCCATAGTGGTCACGGCCATCTTGCCGTCGAAGCCCATCGGGACACCTTGCAGGATAAGGATAAAACCTACCACGAGCGACAAGGGCAATAGGATACGTGTACAACTCTTTACCAGGTAATTCCAGAAGTTACCGATCGTCGTGGTGCTCTTTGCTGCCATCGCCTTGAAGATTCCGGCCAGTGCCGCCATACCGGTAGCCGCCGTAATAAACTGGAACAGCATGATAACAAACAACTGTGTGAAATAAGTCAACCCGCTTTCGCCACTATAATGTTGCAGGTTGCAGTTCACCATAAAACTGATACATGTATTAAATGCCAGATCGGGGCTTTGGTTCGCATTACCGTCCGGGTTCAACGGCAAATACGCCTGTGTACAGAGAAGGATCATCCCCCAGAAAAACCAAAAAACATTGACAGTAAGAAGTGCTTTCAGGAAGCTCTTCCAACTCATTTCTTCTTTCGGATCGATACCGCAGAGTTTGTAAATCCATCTTTCAACCGGAGCCATGAAGTCCAACCAGGTCTTCTCCTCCTTATATACCTTCGCAATGTACATCCCCAGCGGGTAGGCCAAAACGACCATCAATACGATTTGCGCAATACTACCTATTAATTCAGTATTCATCTTTTCACCTTAAATTTACGATTAAAACTTCTCGGGTTTGATCAATACATACATCAGATACCCGAAGATCACTACGCAGAGTATAAATAAAGCTACAAACATATTTTCTCTCCTTTCTTAAATCTTTTCAAACCAATCTACACACTTAAAGAAAAACCAGTAGCAGGCTGTTCCCACCACACATAAAAATCCAAATCCTACAAATACGTTGTCTAACATACCTTTGTTTATTTAATAGTTAATACTAATCGTTTCGCTATTCTATATGCCAAAGGCGTGCCAAAAAAACGCACAGGATTATTATCGACTCAAATACAGCAAATTAAGAATAACCAGAAGAAAATAGCTCCGGTAACAACCCTTCCATTTTGAAAAGGTAGCCTTTCCAAAACGATAATATCTTTCAAAATGAAAAGGTGAAGAAAAAAGAATCTGATAGGGCCGAATTAGAAAAAATGGATAGACTTTAATTGTTCGAGCCAGCTTACAAGGCTTATGAAGGGGAGTACGGATATACTGATACTGATTAAATAACTATCTTTGCAGCCTATCAACAATATTTAGTTTATATGGATACGCAACCTGTTTTTCCCAAGGGACACCTCATTGATTTTGAGAACTGGGAACGGAAAGACAATTACAATTTCTTCCGTGACTTTGAAAATCCAAGTATATCTATCACCTCCGAAGTGGAGTGCGCCAGAGCAAAAGATCGGGCAAAAAAGAATGGACAATCCTTCTTTCTCTATTATCTGTATGCCATACTGCGGGCGGCTAATGAAATAAAGGAGCTGCGTTTCAGGATAAAAAACAGCGGAGAGATAGTTTGTTATGAGACAGTTGATGTATTGTGTCCGATACGCATGCATCAAAATGGGAAGTTCTTTACAGTAAGGATACCGTGGATTGAAGATTTCGATGCCTTTTACAAGGAAGCCCGCCATATCATCGACTCAATACCGGAAGACGGCAATCCGTACGAATCTGAAAATACTGCAACGGAAGACAGCCGGTACAGTGTTATCCTCGTAAGTGCAACACCCGATCTTTATTTCACATCGATCACATATACACAGGAACGGAAGAGTGGTTCGAGTTATCCCCTGCTGAATGTCGGGAAAGCCGTGACACGGGAAGGCCGGTTAGTTATGCCGGTAGCCATTTATGTGCATCATGGTTTTGTGGATGGGGCACACATCTCCGACTTTTTCCGGAAAACGGAGGAATATTTAAAGTAAAAGTCTGCATAAAAAGGAGAAGCTGTTTCAAAAGTAAAAAAGAACTTTAGAAACAGCTTCTTTTAATCTAAATTTTCAGCAGTAAACCTATTGACGGATCATTCTAAAAAGGCTTCCGCTCTTCCCGGAGAAAACAATTCCCACAGGGAAGCAACTGTCCATCCGGGAGCAAAGATATCATTATAATATCCCTTGCCATTCTTTCCGTAATCCCAATTGGTATGTTGTACCACTTCCGGATAATACCCCTTCTTGGCAACCCCACACATATGTCCTTCGTAAGGTAACAACTGGCGCATGGAAGTGCTGATAACCTCAGCGAAGGTGGAGAAGCGATCTTCTTTATACTCTTTTGATAACCAATGAAGAACGTCTACAAAATCGAAAATAAAAACATCGATATGGTTGTTTTCGACAGAAACATTTCCCCATCCGCGGGTTTGCAGTCCTATATCACCTAACATTTGTCCGGGAGCAAAAGGCACATCCCAGGTATAATACCATGACAGAGCAAAGTAGGCGGCTTTCTTTGCTAATCCTGCGTAATGAGCACGTTCAGCTCCTTTGGTAGCCAGGGCTAAGTAGTAAGCAGCCGTAGAAGCATACAGAGAAGCTTCTTTATCTTCGCAATTGGCATCCAGCGTAGAAGAGAAATAATCAGACTTTGAGATCAGTTCATTTTCCAGATAATTGACAGAACGTTTGGCTGCTTCCAGATAACGTTTGTCTTTAAAGTATTTAGAAGCCATTACCAATGGTAAAGTTGCTGACGGCGTACTACCACCACTTTTATCAACGATGGAGAAGTCATCCTTAAATTTACGTGGGAAGCTACCGTCTTCGTTCTGCAAACGCAGGAAGTTATCCAGCATACCTTTGATACGTTGTTCCCATTGCGGATGCTTACGACCCCGTTCTCTTTCGTAATTAAGATAATAAAGCACAGCATATACTCCTTCCGATTGGCGACGGATACTATGTGTACCTTCTACTTCATCGCGTTGGTAGTAGATAACCTCGTTAAAAAGTCCGGCATCGGAAAAGCCGTTGGTCAAGTATGTGTCAAAGATAGCGTTAGCACTTTTAACCAATTCGGGACGCTGTTGCTTCTCACCGTATTCAAGGGCATTAAATGCGTTGAGCAGGGTACGCCCGACGAAACCGACTTCGGCTGTTCCGGTATTCTTGCAGGTAGCAGTTTCCATATGCACGCCGGAATAATAATGTGTCGGCTTATCGCTCACATAGCTTTCCACAAAGAAGTTACTCATTACCTCTTTCATTTTTTCGGGAGAATAGGCAGTCTCCACCGGTTGCGGACAGTTGGTGTCGAAACTGTATTCCCAGGCTTGTTGCACGCATTGGGAGAAGTCGGTGGCACTGAACTCATTCACTTCCCAGGTCAAAGTGATACTTTCGTCTTTGCGGAGCAGTTGGAAGGCTTCTACGGCGGGAGCAAGTGTGAGTTTGCGGATATAGGTTTTCGGAGCTTCCTTGTAGGGGAAACCGAAAGATAAGGCGGCTGTTCCCGAAACGTTCTCGAAACCAGTGTATCCGATGGAGGTCTTACCGGAGAGAATCACTTCGCCTTCTTTATGGGTGGTCAGGGCATCTGTCTTGAACTCGTCGAGACGGATCACGGAAATTGTTTTGCCATTTTTGGCATCGAAGATAGTGGTCATGGGGGTACTTAAGCGGTCTTCCCGTACGATCCAGCTGTCGGACGTGTGGAAAGAAGGGGCTTTCTCCGGCGAGCGGAGGTTACGGCGGTACCAGAAGCCGGGTAGGTAGAACTGACAATCGCCGTGGCTGAAACCGGTCTTGATCTGCTCCGCGAAATTGAACCAGATATCTTCGTATGCAGTGATACTGACTGTGATCTGTTGTTTACCTTCCTTGTCCTCTACCTTCTGGTAGATCAAAAGGGGGAGTTTGTCTCCTGCTTTGAGTTGGTAATCGAAATAATTATCCTGCAACTTCTGCATTGTCAACGGGTACTGCCGGGCATCGTTTCCAGGTACTTTTAGGGCAATCGAGACTTTTACGTTTTCCGGTGAATAGTTCACAGCCTCCGCGCCGGTTGTTCCGGCCAAGAGTAGCAAAGAAAGGGCTACGTTTTTCAAATTCATATTGATATATTTAAAAGTTAGAATACTGGATTTTCTGATTTCAAAGAGGGAGAGTCATTTGCGACGGTAGGCCAACTATCTTTCCAGCCGATACAATCCATCATCAGGACACGGCCGGAAGGGTCATTCACATTAACTGCGTGGTAGAATACCCAGTCGTTGCCAGCCTCATCTGTAATAATCTCGGAATTGTGGCCTGTTCCAACGAAAGATCCATTTTTGTGGATCAAGACTTCGTGATGGTTTTCCAGCATCGGTTGTCCGCTCTTGTCCACATAGGGACCAAACAGTTCCTTCGAACGTCCTACGACTGTCGTGTAGGTACTTTTCAGTCCCTCACAGCAGGAGCCAATCGAGGCGAATAGATAATAATATCCGTCCTTTTTATGGATATAGGTTCCTTCGTAAGCCGTTCCTGCGACCTGCACGGGTTGAGAACCTTCTTTCAGGGATAGTCCGTCGTCACTCAGTTCGATGCCGTAAATACCACGGAAACTTCCCCAGAAAAGGTATTTCCGGTTGCCTTCTTCTATATAAAAGGGGTCGATAGAGTTCTGCACATTGATCTCGTTGCTACGGAACATCATCCCGTGGTCGCTGAAAGGGCCTGACAGACGATCGGCGGTAGCACAACCGATACCGCAAGTCCATTCGCCTCCCCAGACCGACATGGAATAATAGAGTACGTACCGGCCACCGATCTTGTTGATATCAGGAGCCCACAGTCCGCCGTCGGGTTCGAAGTCCGGACGTGTCTGGTCAGTAAATGCGGTACCGACCATTTCCCAGTTAACCAAATCTTTCGACCGGTGGATAGGTAAATTGCGAATATCCTCTGTCGCATACAGGTAGAAATAGCCGTCGTCCCCCCGGATAACCGAAGGGTCGGGAAGGCTGTAGGCGATCACGGGATTTTGATAGGTTTCCGTCTTTTTTCCGGTGCTACCGCCTTTGTCTTCGTCTTTAGAGCCGGACGAGGAACAAGCGGTAAAACTGCATAGTGCCAGTAGTAATAATTCTTTTTTCATTTTGCCAATTTAGGGGTTATATATTCTTTGCTGATTCTCATACGGTCAATACCGTCGACTTTTTCGAAACTGACGTTACCGATGTGCATGGCACGCGGATGAATATTATCTTTATCCTTATGCGCATGATAAACGATCCGGAGGTTTCCCTCTTTATCCGTGAACATCGCGCTGTGCCCTACACCGACCAATTCTCCCGGTGTCTGCAACAAAGGATTTTCGTCATATTTTGTCCATTCTCCCATAATATCTGTTGCCGTTGCACAGCCTACTCCATATAAAGGGCTTTCATAACTGTTGGCGGAATAGGTCATGTAATAAAGTCCGTTGCGCTTAAGAACATAAGGGCCTTCATTTACGCGTGGCCAGACGGTTTCCCATTCCTGCGAGACGTGAATACAAGGGTGGGAGGTATCTTCCTTTATAGTAATGAGGTCTTCCTCCAACCTGGCAACCCATATATTATTTCCGTCGTTAAAAGGGACATAGAAGAGATAAGGTGTACCGTCATCATCGATGAAGAGCGAGTTGTCAATGCTCTTCTCGGTTGTTATCATCGGCTTCTGTTCTTTTTGCCTGAACGGGCCCAGAGGGGAATCGGAAGTGGCAACACAAATATGTTCATCCGCTGAATAATACATATAGAAGGTGTCATTTACTTTATAGATCTCGGGGGCCCAAAACCATTTGTCAGCCCAGCTGTCTTCTTTATTCAATGCCAGCCCGGCGAGTTTCCAAGTATTCAGATCATCGGAGGTATACACCTCGATCCCCTGATCGGAATGTGTTCCATACGCGTAGTAAACTCCGTTATGCAACAGAATAAACGGATCGCCCAAGGGGATTGTTTCCGCTGCTATCTCCACATTTTCTCTTTCCTTTGCTTTGTTGGATGAACATCCGACAAGAACAATCAATACTAGAATTCCAATGTAAACAAAACTTTTTTTCATGGTCTTATATTTTCTATGAATAATTTACTTTCCAATATGATATCGTAAAACACCATTATAGGCCGGTTGACAATCTTCTGAATAAAGTCCGACTTTCGATAGCGGGTAAGCAGCCTCCAAATGACATATTTCTTTTCCGTCTATAAACAGATAAAGGTCATTGTCTTTTTTTACGGCACGTATGTTATAAAATGTCTTCAATAATTCATTGATCCTGATCTTGTCTATGTGCCGTGACAGATCCTGCGGGTCTTTATTAATGAATCTCAATGCATCGGTCTTTACCGGAGAGAATGATAGCTTGTTATAGGCCGGATGTGAAGCAATTTCACTTTGGCTGTTCTCCCCAAGAGGATACCATTTCCCGTCTTTCACATATTCTATCACGAATTGATCGAACATATTCTCCACAAAATCATGCTTATCTCCGACATCATGGCGATTCAAATAAAGAGCATCTAACCAGACAGGGCTTTGAAAGCGATAGCCTTTCTCTATAAAGTCTGTATATTTGACATCCGGATAAATGGTTCTCAGGCATTCCAGAGGAAAACTGTTTTTCTGTAAGGTCTTGCCGTTTTTGACCATTGTTACATTTAGCGTACGTGTACTTCCGTTAATTACAGCTTTCACATAGTTGTCCTTATCCATATAGACCGGATAACCGCCTGCAAGACCCTTTTCGGAGAGGTTGGATACCTGAAATGAATATTCATAATTATTCAGCATATCCCCCTTCAGTATCTCAGTTTTGTTATTATCCGTAACCTTCAAGCCATTTGCCACACATTCATATTTTCCATTGATACATTCCCAACCGGGCATGGAGCAATCGTAATCATCAAAGCCTAGCGTATATATTATTCCGTCAAAAGCAGCCTTTCCCTCTTTAACAAACAGACCGGGGACACCTGCTTCTGATCCCGGTAGTATTCCTTCAAATTGTGACTTCCCCGGAGCAGGAATGCCATCCAGAAGCACTTTTATATTATCCATATTTTTTTCTATCGTAAAAGTATGGTATACTCCAAAACGAAAATCTTCCGGTAAATTGAAAAATTCTTTTCGCTCCTTGCCTTGTGTACAAGTTTGCAGATACCAACCGGAGCGGATTGAATCCAAGCCTGCATTTATATAATTCTCCGCATCTTTCCAATAGGCTATGACTCCGGCTTCATTTGTCGCGTTTACTCCGGCTTCAAACAAATAGGATGTGCCTGATTGTACCTTGTCTAGTAACCCATAAGAAGATTTTGGGTTTTGCCATACCAACTCACCTCCGGTAATACCCCATTGATCGTTTGCCGGGAAAGTCCAGCTTTTCAGCAAAGACGCATCATCAAAAGTATCGCCGTAAGTCGGTTTGGCCGGTTCCGGATGATATCCTTTTGTATTGGGGCCGGTTATCCCGTCTACATAAAGTGTTTTATCAAAGAATTGCACACGGTTTATGTATTGTCCGCGAGGTTCATGGTTTTTATTCGCCATATAAATAAGCCACCATTCAAAACCATTCGGTCCACGTAAAATATTAGGTTGTCCGGGAGTTAAAAAGATATCGTCTGCTTTATCTTCTTTCATATCGAATAAAGAAACATCAAAAAAGTTCGTTCTACGTCCTTTATTCGTTTCAATAGCCAGGACGTTAGGAGTATCTTTCTTCAATATGGCAACTTGCTTTTCACTCAAATTAAGGATACAATAATCTGCCCCTTGCTTATTATAAATCAACTCCCCGTTCAAATAGATCTTAGTGTCTCCGTCATGGGCTACACGCAAAGCGGCATTCTTTATCGTATTACTTATTTGGAAGGTCTTGCGTAACCATAAGAAAGAAGCCTGCCATTCTGTTCCCTTATGACGTGTAGTCGATCCTTCCACCTCTTTTGAAGCAAATCCGGATTCTCCCTTTTTCCAACCGGTAGCATTATAATTGGGTTGTATCCAGTTACCTTCCGGCCGTTCTTCCATATAAGCGAAGTACGGCTCATAAACTTTGCCATATCTTAATAAATCCACATAGTCCTCTTCCAAGGAAGTCTGATTGGATAAAACTACCGGATAACTGTATTTACCTCCATTCTGAAAAGTCAGTGGAGAATCCGCCTCTGCTACACCTAATTGGTAATTTCCCCATTCTGTCGATGTATGATTAGCATTATACATCATATAATAACGATCTCTGTACTTCATAACCCAGGGGCCTTCAGCTACGCGATTGTCCATTGTCTCCCAGGTGTCGGGTAAAGAAGCAAACTGACAAACCGGTTCACCGGAAAACTCTGATGGAGATTTCATTTTACGTCCCCAGATCGTATTCCCGTCTGTAAAACGAACCATATACATATATAACTGTCCGTCATCATCTTTAAAGACCATAGGATCGATCCGGTTATCCATCCAAGTTGCTTTATCCGGTTCCATATAGGGGCCTAATATATCTTTACCCTGTGCATGTACGATATGTACGGCATGTTTATCTTTCCCCCAATAATTGACTGACCAATATAAATGAAAATCTCCATTCAAATAGAACATATCATTTGCATGAATCTGGTTATCTCCGGCTCCGCTACCTTTTGTCCAGTCATTATCCATAGATACTACATGTACTGGAGTTCCCCAATGAACAATATCTTTAGACACATAAAAATCACCGTTCGTAAAAACTCCTCCGATATAATATTTTCCATTGTATTTCATTACGCCGGCATCTGCGACTCCTGGTAGTACCGGATTTTGGATATTTTGCGCACACAAGTCTAAAGCATAGGAAAGTATTAATAATAATATTACTTTTTTACTGATATTCATGGTAAAGATTATTATAAAAGTATCCTTTAATCTTCATACTCACAATTAGAGTGTGAAGATAAAGGATACTTTGTTAACATAAAATATTAATACATCGGATTCTGTGTCAGTTGCCCTTCACTATTATCCACTTCTATTTGCGGGATCGGCATACGTTTATGCTTACCTATAATGAAGTTGTTAAAATCTGCATCTCTACTCTTCAACTCATCAATGCCGGTCTGGGTATCCAGAAGTCCCCAACGTTTCAGGTCAGCCCAACGCCAGCCTTCGAAACAAAGTTCCAGCGAACGTTCCATCTGTAGACGTTTCATAAAGGTTTCTTTTGAATTCAGAGCCCCCTTCCACTGACTTTCTGCTAATTTAACAAGTCCGGCACGTTCTCTGACTTTATCTACATAGCCGGCAGCCTCCGTAATCGAACCTCCAGTCTCGACAATACATTCTGCATAATTCAACAGGATATCGGCATAACGTATGATACGATAATTGTTGCGGGCAAAATAATCTTCCGTTTCACGATAATAAGAGGTATTATATTTACGGATATAGCAATCTTCTTTACTTTGTCCCCAGTTATCCCATTGTGTGTTATCATCCGCGTCTGCTATTTTATAATATTTCCGGGACTGATCCGGGAAATCCTGCGAGAAACCGTGATACAAAATACTAGTATACAAACGGAGGTCATTCGAGCCATCCGCCCTCTTCTCTTTCAGGAATTCATCCACCAGCCATCTGCGTGCTTTTCCGTCTCCCCAACCGATACCACTCGGTGCATAAAATTGTGTACGCTGAAATCCCATAGCCATACTTGCATCATTACCTGTACCTCCTTTATTCTGATCATCAAACTGGATCTCAAAAACACCTTCTTTGTTATTTTCATCCAGATCTGTGAAGTTATTTTCTCTGTTATCGATCAATCCGTATAGTGAGCCTTCCTTATCTATTAACCATTGAAGTTGTTCTTTAGCCTTATCGAATTTGTGTTGCTGCATATAAGCTTTACCCAGTAAAGCTTTCGCTGCACCTTTTGTTGCTCTGCCGACATTGGCTGCATCCCATGCTTCCGGTAGATTTTCTGCTGCAGATAGTAAATCTTTTTCTATCTGTGTCCATATTTCTTCTTCAGATGCATCCGAAGGCACATAATCTGCATTTGCCGGTTCTAATATCAATGTTCCTTTTTCCCACAGCAAATTGATCTGAAAATACCATAAAGCCCTCATAAAAGAAGCCTGAGCCAATACTTTACTTTTCTGGGCTTCATCCATCTCTATTTCAGGAACATACTGTAAAACCTGGTTACAGCGGTAAATTCCCATATAGAAGAATTCCCAATGCTGGTTATTCCCTTCATTAAAATTGTAATTCGTATACAGAAAACGTGTCCAGTCGCCAAGTTCAATCCATGGAGAAGAACTCCATCCTTCGTCGGAAGATAAATCGTAACGAAACGACAGCCAACGCATCCAGGTAGGTTCTTTGTAAAGTGCGCTATAGCAAGCTTTCACTCCAGCTTCTGCATCTGACGCTGTTTTCCAGAAGGTAGGGACAGTTGCTTCATTGGGATTATCTATATCCAATAGATCCGCACTACAAGCTGTACATAATGATAAAGCGCTAACAACTAATAATTCATATATTTTTTTCATATCTTCTCTTGATTATAAATTAAAAGGTCAAATCCAATCCGAACATTACAGAGCGGGTATTAGGGAATGCAAAACTGTCTGTTCCTCTATTCCATACATTGGTATTCACAAAATCAGGATCCAAACCGCTATATTTAGTAAAAGTAATCAGGTTGTTCCCTGCAACATATAAGCGGAGCTTATCTATACCGAAGTTGTTTAGTAACTCTTGGGGGAGACTATATCCCAATGAAATATTTTTCATTCTGAAGAATGAACCATTTTCAAGGAAGCGATCACTATCCATCGAATTACGCTGGTCACCATATATAATTCGAGGCGTATCTGAATCAGGATTTACCTGATAAGGTTCTTCCCCTTTATCGTAGCGAATATAGTTCGAGTTATCGGAGAACAGGCGTCCCTGCCATTTCGTAACATTGTAAATTTTATTTCCAAATTGTCCATACCACATCATTCCGAAATCAAAATTCTTCCATTCAGCATTGAGCATGAGTGAGAGTTGCATTTTTGCCCACGGACTTCCACATATCTGACGATCATCCGCTGTGATATTGGCATTATCATCGGTATCTATATATTTAACATCACCCAGTTGAGGGCGTTTACCGTTGATCATGATCGGTTCACCCTTCGAATTCACATAATTATTAATCTGTTCCTGAGTTTTAAAGATACCATCTGTTTTATATAAATAGAACATAGATAAAGACTGACCGATCTCTGTTTTAGCCTGGCCTGAATAATAGACATCCTTTCCGTATCCCAGATCTATAACCTTATTACTTAGGGTTGTTATATTCATATTTACATTATATTTGAAATCTTCCACCTGATCTCTCCAACCGACAGTCATTTCAAATCCCTGATTTTTTAAACTTGCAGCATTAGCCTTCGGAGCACCTCCCTGATTACCTGTAGATAATGCAATAGGCATATCAGTTAACACATCACGGGTTTTAGCCACATAGTATTCTGCACTTAAACTTAATCGTTGATCCAAGAAAGCAGCATCAAAACCATAATTCATTGTTTCTTTGGTTTCCCATACCAGATTGCTATTTACGATTTTAACCTGTGATGCCCCTGGAACAATTGTACCTCCCAACAAGGTAACAATACTTTGATTGATCGTTCCTAAATAATCCCATTCATCAATGGAGGAGTTACCCAGGCGTCCCCAGTTTCCTCTGATCTTTAAATCATTGATCCATGGAACATTAAAGAAGTTTTCTTTTGAAATTCTCCAGGCGGCAGAAACAGACGGAAAGTTACCCCAACGATTTTCTTTCGATAAACGGGAAGTCCCATCCCGACGGAATGTTCCGGTTACATAATACTTATTATCGTATACATAATTAACACGGCCTAAATAAGAGATCATTGCACTTTTCCTGATGCTGTTAGTATTTTGCTGATTACTTTGACCAGCATTCAGTACTGTCAAATAATCATCAGTACCCAACTGTGGAAAGTTCAGACGAGAAGCCCATAAGCCTTCCCATTCATTTTTTTGATAAGTAGTACCTACCACGGCATCAATATGATGTTTCTTGATATCTTTATTAAAGTTCAGCGTATGCTCCACCAACATATTATAGGTGTTATCACGTTGCTTCTGACTTTCCGGATCACGGTGTTCCTGGTTCTGAGTCCAGTTACCTTCTCCTCTGAACCATGATTTTTCATAAAAATATAAGTCTATACCGCCATTGAATTTATAAGACAGAAAATCAAATGGTTTAAATTCTAACCAAACAGAACCATTTAAACGATTTTGTTTTTCTTTCATCTTCTCCAGATTTTCACGGGCTATCGGATTCGTTCCAAAAGTATTATATTTTGCTGCATCTCCATAACCATATCCCCCTGGGTTGTTTGCATCATACACAGGAATTGTCGGCATCATACGAACCACATCATTATATGGGTTTGTTTGAAGAGGGTCTTTGTTTATTAATGAATAAGCCAGATTTTCACCAAAAGAGAACATGCCTCTTTTACCCTGTGTATTGACACGGAAGCTGTATCTGTCGAAATTATTACCATAAGAAACACCGTCATTATTATAATAACCGGCAGACACAAAATAATTACCCGAATCTCCACCACCGGAAAGTGACACATTATAATCTTGAACTAAAGCAGTCTTAAATACTTCATCTTGCCAGTCTGTATCAAATTCAGAATGCTGCTGCGTTGCTGTAATACTGGCAATGCCATCTTTTATTGCTTCATTATAGGCAATATCATTATATTTCTTATATTCGGCAGCATTCATTAAATTGTAGCGCGGAGTCCACTCCAATGTTTCCTTTACACTGACACCTACTTTCATCGGGCCTTTAGTACCCTTCTTTGTCGTGACAATGATCACTCCGTTTGCTGCACGCGAACCATAAATAGCTGCTGCCGAAGCATCTTTCAATATTTGAATAGATTCTATATCTGAAGGATTAAAATCCACACCCGGAGAAGTGATCATTCCATCTACTACCCACAATGGGCTATTGTCACTTAAGGAGCCGACACCTCGAATTTCGATTGATGCATCTTCACCTGCTTTTCCGGTACTACGAACGTTTACACCTGTAGCCAGTCCTTGCAACTGATTTGCGATTGTACCGGCAGCACTCTTTTTCATTTCTTTTGTGTCAACAACTGCTACAGCTCCTGTTAAATCAGATTTTTTTACGGTCTGATAACCAATCACAACTATTTCTTCCAATGCTTTGGAATCATCCTCCATAATTACATACAAAGGGTTTCCTTTATACGTCATCTCTTGAGAAGTCATACCTATATAGGAAAAAACTAGCGTGTTACCATTTTCTCCCGATAAAGAGAACTTTCCATCAAAATCTGTTGTCGTACCAACAGTTGTTCCTTTTATTAAAACATTAACACCGATCAACGGCATTTTTTCTGCATCCACTACTGTTCCGGAAATAGTTACATTCTGGGCAAATGCTGTTACCGTAAATACAGTAAAAAACAGAACTAATAATTTCTTAATCATTTTTTATAGAATTAGATTTTAAACTTTGCGAAAGCCGATCTTCCGCCTTTTCAGTTAATCAATATGTATGTATTTTCTACATACACGAGATGTAAAGATTCAAAGATTACAATACTTATGTCATAGGCTTTTCTTTTTTCACGGTATTATTTATTTTTGTTTAGAACTCCTGATCACAAATGTATTTCAATATGACAATAACAACTGCAACTATTTTTCCAATTAATACAATTATATAATCAAAAAACGCCTTCAGAGTGTTTTCTGAAGGCGTTTGATCCTATTGTTCTATTTTATTATCTGATCGTTTTATTTCACAAAATCCTTAGGTAAGATACCAAACTGTTTCTGGAAACATTTAGTAAAATAAGAAGGTGTATTGAAGCCTACCATATAGCAAATCTCGTTTACTTTACATTCTCCCTCCTTCAATAATTGCGCCGCTTTCTTCAATCGCTCCAAACGGATGTAGTCGTTCGGAGTCATATCCAACAATCCTTTTATTTTACGATTCAAACTCGACCGGCTCATATTTAACAAACTTGCCATATCATCCAGGCTGAAATCCGGATTTTGCATATTGGTCATGACAACATCATTTAATGTTTTCAAAAATGATTCATCCGCTTTCGTCATTGCCATCGTATTTGTTTGAACAAATGGAGAATGTGCAAAAGCGGCATGTAATTTCTCACGATTCATCAGAAGATTGGCTATAGCCACTTTCAGATACTCAACAGAGAAAGGTTTATCTACATAAGCATCTGCACCGGATTTTAAACCATCTATTTTTGATTGCATAGTTGTCTTTGCTGTCAATAAAATAATCGGTATATGACTGTAATTCAAATCAGACTTAATATGGTCGCACAACTCTAATCCATCCATTTCCGGCATCATTATATCCGAAACAACCAGATTTACTATTTGATTTTCAAGCACATCCAAAGCTTCTACTCCATTTGTAGCCGTTAAGACCAAATAAACCGGAGATAATTGCTTAACTACAAACGATAACATTTCGGGATTGTCCTCCACGACCAATACGGTATGGCGATTCTGTTTCCGAACTGTTTGTAACTCTTCTTTTAATATATTCTGAGTTTCCCGGTCATTTTTCACTACTGCGATTGTATGTTCCTGATTAAGGGGTAAAGTTAAAAGGAAGCAATTATACTCTACAGAATCATCCATTGATAATGTCCCATCATGAAGCTCTGCTAATGAACGTGCTAAAGCCAACCCAATACCTGTACCTGATATCATATTCGATATGCCGTCTTTATATTGTATAAATGGTTCAAAAATCTTTTCTCGCATTTCCAATGGTATAACATTGCCATCATTGCAAACTGACAATACGAAGGTTTCATCTATTGTATTATGCAATAACTTCACATGAATATAAGTCTCAGAATATTTTATAGCATTTGAAAACAAATTACTTACTATTTTCGTCAGACCTTCGCGATCTACCGAGGCATACAATTGCTCAGGACAATCAATTGTGAACTCCAATCCTTTTTGACGAGCTAAAGGAGTGAAACGCGTATATATTTGTTGTAAAGATCCTGCAATATCACAATTAACAAAATTCAACTTAAATTTTTGAGTCTCCGTTTTTCTGAAATCAAGCAACTGATTGACAAGATCTAACAAACGGTTAGTATTCAGATCCATAATTTCAAGGTCATCACGTATTTCCCCCGGTATATTTTGAGAAACCAGTACATTTTCAAGCGGGCTTTTTATCAATGTCAGCGGAGTTCGGATCTCGTGTGCCACATTCGTGAAAAAGTCAATTTTAGCAGTGTATAATTCACGTTCCTTTTCCCGCTCAAACTTCTCCATCGCTTGTTGATGCTTTTGTCTGTTTCTCTTCCTGAAATAATAAATAACCCCAACTATGGAAATGATAAGCAATAAGAAATACAATATATAGGCCCAGGTAGACAAATAAAAAGGAGGGCATATATGAATCTTCAAAGTACGCTCAATTTCATTCCACTTACCGTCACTATTTGAACCTTTCAAACGGAACCAATAAGTTCCATATGGCAAATTTGAATAATTAATCAAAGCATTTCGTCCCACAGTATACCATTCCTGATCAAACCCTTCCAGTTTATAAATCAGCTGATTCATTTCAGGAGCCTGATAACTTAAAGCTGCTGTATGAAAAGAAAAAGAATTTTGATCAGCATCCAACTCTATTTCTTCCGAACAAGTGATACTTTTTTCTAATGGAGAATGTTCCCGGTTAACAGGAAGTCGTTTATTAAATAAAAAGAAATCCGTAATGACTACAGGAGGAATAAATCTATTCTCAACAAATGTAGCCGGATCAAATGCTATAAACCCGTTTATACTACCAAAATAGAGATGCCCTCTCTTGTCTTTATAGCCCGATTGATAATTAAACTGATTGCTAAGCAACCCATTTGCCGTAGTATACACCCGTTTATAATTCGTATCCGGATTAAAACAGACCAACCCGTTGTTTGTTGTCAACCAGAAATTTCCTTGGTTATCTTCCAACATCTTATAAATAATATTACAAGGAAAGCCTTTTGACATATCATAGCGGGTAAAATCTTCTGTTTGAGGATTGAAGCGACAAAAGCCCGCCCCTTGAGTCATAAACCATAAACGCTTCTGGCTATCTTCATAAATACTGATAACCTTATCATACGGTAAAGAAGTTGAGTCATTATACTGATAAACGAAGTTCTTCCATTCTTTTCTATTGATATCATAGCGAAAAACTCCATTTGAATAAGTGGCTAACCATAGATTACCATTAAAGTCTTCTAATATGTTATAAACAAACATATTGGTCAGTTCCGGGATACGCGTAAAATCATCTGTAGCACGGTTATATTTTAGTAATCCAGATGTAGTACCGATCCATAAATCTCCGGTTGTTGTTTTGTATATGGAAAAAATATTGTTCGCATCCAGAGAATTAACGTCAAGGCCTTTCTGATAATGTTTAAGTTGTTTGGTTGATAAGTCTATACGGATCAAGCCACCGGAAAAAGTACCGACCCACAAATAATTATTGTCCAGACACAAACCATGTACATTATGATAAATCAACGGATGTTGGAATGGTTCTATTTTTCCTGTTGCGGGATCAAAATTAAACAGCCCTTTATCCTCCGTACCGATCCATAAAGTACCATCATTACTTTCACAAAATTCACGAACACGGCGTCCGAACTTTTCTATATTTTCGCGGGGATAAAACTTTTCAAAATAAGTCCATTGCCGGGGATAATAATTCACCCCTCCAAAATAAGAGCCTATCCACATACCTCCTTCTTTATCGCGATGCAAAGAGTAAATCGCATTATCAGATAATGCATAGGGATCATATTCATTTGACTGCATCAAATGAATATGGCTTTCTTTACCCAGATCATAAATATATAAACCGGACTCTGTCCCTACCCATAGTTCCTTGTCTGATTTAAACTGAATATCACGAACATAATAATCCAGCAACCGACGAACTTTACGCGTTGTCATATTGACTTCTGTTAATCCATTGGAAGAACCAATATACATACAATTGTGGGAGCCTATAATCCGGGTATTTATTATATCATCTTTAAATGGTTCATGACCATTAATATCTTTAAAAGAAATAGGTTCGGTCTTAAAGTTATCTTCTGTATAGTATAGATTATCATCGTACAGACTAAACCAGCAAGTATTTCCATTAAACCAAAAGCGGGTTACATTGGCTAATTTATTTCCATGTTCATCCCTATCTAAATAATTAGTCAATTGTTTATCCCGAAGGTGATAGTGGAACAATCCCTGATAATCTACGGATATCCATATATCATTATTCTCATCTTCTCCAATCATAGTGACAGCCCGTTCAATCACACTTCCAGTATTGCTAACCACATCAAAACGGGTAAAAGTTTCTAACATGGGATCATATATAAATACACCGGCATCAGTACCGACCCAGATATTACCCGCTTTATCTTCATGAAGAGCCGTTATAAAGTTATTACCTAAATCTGATTCTTCTTTTTTGAAAATACGAAAAGACAGTCCATCGAAACGGTTTAATCCGTCCTTGGTTCCAAACCACATAAAACCTTGTTTATCCTGCAAAATGGTATTCACGGTATTTTGTGAAAGACCATCTTTTATATCCAGTGTTTTAAAGTAATAATGAATATTATTCTGTGCGTGAAGAGTGAACACACATAGAAAATACAGATAAAAAACAAGTTTAGAAACCCAAGGCCTTTTCATGATATCATACTGGTATTAAATGGTTCAAATCAATAAACTGTAGTTGAAGCATATTGCTATAATTGCAATTTATATTCTTCTATCTTTCGATACAAGGTAGTCAGGCCGATACCCAGCAAACGGGATGTCTCGGTTTTATTGCCGTTTGTATGCTTTAAAACCTTTTGGATATGCATTTTTTCAACTCCACTCAAGTCGAAGCCGGAATAAGTGTCGGAATTCGCCATTTCAGGATGCTGCAAGTTTAACGGGAGTGACTCTGGAGTGAGTGTATTGCCATCGGCTATGATCAGGCTGCGTTCAACAACATTGCGGAGCTCTCGCACGTTTCCTTTCCAACTATGTTGTTTCAGAATATTGATATATTCAGGTGAAACAATTTGAATAATCTTTCCCATCTTGACAGATAGAGAATCTACAAAAGATTTTATATGCAGCGGAATATCTTCAATGCGTTCGCGTAGCGGCGACAGGTGGATTTGAAACACTGACAAACGATAGAATAAATCTTCACGAAAATGTCCTTCGGCAATTTCCTTTGACAGATCACGGTTTGTGGCTGCTATTATACGCACATTTACTTTGACCGGACGTGTATCTCCAATTTTTATAAACTCACCGGTTTCGAGTATACGCAATAATTTAGCCTGCAAATCAAAAGCCATTTCACCTATTTCATCCAAAAAGATCGTTCCGTCGTTCGCTTCTTCAAATAACCCTTTCGTATCCTTCATAGCACCGGTAAATGCTCCTGCTTTATGGCCGAACATTTCGCTCTCCAGCAAATCACGACTGAAAGACGAACAGTTAATTGCAACAAATGCTTTCCCCTGACGACTGCTAGCCTGATGGATGGATTGTGCAAAGACTTCTTTACCTGTACCGGTTTCGCCCGTCAGCAAAACGGGAACATCGGTCTGAGCTACTTTACGAGCCAATGCTATCGCTTCCTGAATAGCCGGAGACTTTCCTACAATTGTATTAAACGAATACTGTTGACCTACGGGAGATTTTGATACTTTTGCCAAACAATAGGCAGCCGTTGCTTTTTCCGTTGCCTTAGCGATCAATGGAAGAATTTTATTATTGTCGTCACCTTTAGTTATATAATCAAAGGCTCCGTTCTTTATAGCTTGCACACCATCCGGTATATTCCCGTGTGCAGTCAATAAGATCACTTCAGAAAGAGGGCGCGACTTCTTCAATTCTGTAACCAACTCCACGCCACTTCCATCGGGTAGTCGAACATCACACAATACGACTTCCGGACTATACTGCTCCAGTTGTTTTAATCCTGCTTTGCAACAAGAAGCCTGAAGGACTTCATAACCCTCCAGTTCAATAATACGTGACAGTAAATTTAAAATCTGTTTCTCGTCGTCAATGATCAATACTTTTCCCATCTCGCTTGGTTTCTGAAAACAACGGCAAATGTACAATATTATTCGTTTCTGCAAGAAGGCTACATATATAATATGAAATCTAAAGCAGACTGATCAAGGCTTGTTTATTCAATATTTTTACTTTCCCACGGGAAATACTGATAAAATTACTATCGACCAGTTTGCCTATTTCTTTAGATAGAGCCGGCCGCGTTACACCGAAATATTCAGCTAACTGTACCTGATTGTGTTCCATATCCACTATATCTTCTCCCTCTTTCAAATGATCCAATAAATAATAAATATAGCGGCTACGGATTCCACGAAAAGACAATACACGGAGACGAGTCATAGTACATTTATTACAACTCGTACTTACACATAGGAAGTTATGGAGCAATAGAGGCATTGAATGCATCATCTTAAAAAAAGAGTCTTTGGCTATCTTCATCAGTACGACGTCTTCCTCAACAGAAAATGTAGCGGGAAAAAGATTCTTTTCGGAAAAGACATGAGGCGTGGCAAAGGTTCGTGGGGCCTGGATTACTTCTACCCGGACTTCCACCCCGGAAACATCGACAACATCAACGTTCAATTTGCCTTCCAACAATACATGTATAGCCTGACAGGGAGATCCCTGATGGATAATAGTTTTTCCTTTCGGATAGTTTTCAAGCGTATACTCAAGGTTTTCAAGAAAATCTTCTTGCATTTTCTGCGTAAAATTCCTGAACAGAGGTATTTTAAAGATATCGGTTATGTCCATCAGTATAGATTTAGTGTCGGAAATGTTTATACAAAGTTAAGAACATTTCCGACACAAACAAATCACCACTTCGCCATAAATATGCGTGGGTTTATGTTTAACGACAGCCAACCCCAGTCTTGCCAACTGCCCTTACTGCCTCCTTTTACAATTTCCATAGTAGAAGTACCGAACATTGTTGAATATCCGGCGGATAGTTTGACATCCTTCATGATCTGCCAGTCTACCTGAAGATCGACTTCGGAACCCAGACCACGATCCAATTCTTTGTTATCTATCACCAAGTCACTGGTGATAGAGAAGTAATGATATGCTAATGACAGATTAACCTTTGAAGAAACATTATAGGCTAGTTTCACCTGATTATCCCATAGCCCCGGATTAAAGCCTGTCTTGAAAGGTGTTGCATAATAATAATCCATTGCTCCATAAAACTTATGATGCGTTCCATATAATGGATCAAAAGCTTTATATTTGGCATCCGGACCATCTGTATTGTTTGCACCGCTCAAATAGTCACTACCAAGAGCTATGCTCCATTGTGAATTGATCTTATAAGCAGCATTCAAGGCCCAAAGGAAAGCGGATACATCGCGATTTGCCATGTTCTTTCCGAACTCATAATAGAAAGTTCCTCCAAATGTCCAGTCGCCCGGAGCATAATACAGGTTTGTTCCAAATAATTGCATATATTTAGTGTCAGACTTTTGAGTCTCCGGATCTCCCGCTTCCAACCCCAGGTTCATAAACATAAAAGAAGCATTGAAAACTTTACTACAAACATGCTTATACCATAAAGTCTGCATGTTTTTATAAGGTTGGGCTCCCGGATTATAGTAGGTTCCACCTGCATTCCTGTTGTCATTGTTCTGATTAAAAGCTAAAATCAAATGTAGTTTGTTTTGAGAGTTTTCATACCCTAGTTTTAGAGCATCATGATAACGGCCAGCGACATTCCAGTCTAATCCGCCAAGGATACGTTCGTCATCATAAATCAGGGATTGACGACCAAGTTTGGCGAAGATACCATGACCGAAATCAAGTTGAGCCCAAGCTTCGTTCAGTATAAAACGACCATTCTTGTCGATCTGCGGATCTTGTCCCCATACACCGACATGTTGGGCAGAAAGACCCAGAGACAGACGATCGCGTTCATAGTTCATAGACAGACGGGCACGATTACTGATGAAACCTGTTGGGGTCTGTCCTTCTTCACGAGGATTGGATGCCCCATTCCTGTATTCCGCCCGCGGACGTATCTGTGCACTCATGGAGAATGTGTTCTCCTTATCTTTAGCTGTTTCATTTTCATCAGCCTTCATCCACACCGAACCTAACAATAGTAATCCGGAAAATACAATCATCCGTTTTTTCATATCGATTATGTTTTAAGTTTTTATAAGTTCAATATTATACCAATACACTTCTTATTCCATATTATAAACATGCACACTGTTTCCCTGTGCCGACGGCAGATAATTCACACCGAACCAACATACCTGCAGGAGAAGAAATGCAAATACCAATAATCCGAGAGCCGCCTTATATCGCGTATGCCGATGAAGCCGAAAATGAATGTATAATAGATTTCCCAGCCACGTAGCAGCAGCCCATGTTTCTTTCGGGTCCCAGCCCCAGTAATGTCCCCAAGCCTCTTTGGCCCAGAGCGCCCCGAAGAGCATTCCGATAGTAAGGAAAGCGGTTCCTACATACACCAGATTATCGCATAGGCTCATCACGTTCGGATCGATCGCAGTCTTCCTTGAACGAACCAATAAATAAATGGCAACGACAGCCGCAGCCCCCAGCATCGCATACGCAAACATATAGACAATAACGTGCGGGGCAAACCACGGACTTTGCAAAGCAGGCATCAACGTCTTGTTATGTATCTCCGGTTTAAAGATATTGATACAGATAAAGACGAATGACAAAACCGTACTAAACGATAAAATCCATTTATACCGCCAACGTATATACGTTATGATCCCGGCCACAGGCAGAAAGAAAGAATACCATAAACGAGTCTCTCCCATCGTACGAAGCGGCGGACGTTCGAGCGACAACCACATTCCGACAATGAATGCCATAAAGATTGCCAGTCCAAGGATTGTCCATAGAAGCACCAGCCCGGATTTATTCGGGCGATATGCCATAGCTGCCCCTATCGACCAGCAAGCCACGGCAGGCAAAGAGAAATATATAAAATGACTCCATTCCATAATCACACAGTTTTTGTATCGTTAGCGGCCGTTTTCCCCTGTTTATTCCCAGGGGCTAAAACAAAGAGACAGACAGAACCAAGCAACATCATCAGGATACCGATATATACGACTGGAAGCCACGGGTCTCTAACCAGTTCAAAAATACTGGTACGGCTCCATTTTCCTTTTGTTTCGTCATAACTAAGCTGATAGATTTTCCATCCTTCCATACTTAACGGCTTGTTCACTTCGATAAGTGCATCTGCCCGTTCCCCGCTTTTGGTGTAAACGGTAACTTCGGAAGCAAAACGTTTGGGTTCGCGTTCCGGCATCACCAGGCTTACAGAATCACTTAAGGGCAGGGAAACGTACGGGAACATGAAACTGCCACAACTGACCCACCCGCTTTTCTCCGTTCCGTCCACTCTATTCCGGGCTTTTACCATTAAAGCGGTAGTAGCACCTTCGGAGTGGAAAGCTACAAAGTTTAAGGTATCGATACTACGCACACAAGCTGCCAGCGGTAGAGAATGGGAAACTTCAATATCCCAATCGAGCAAACAGCCGGAGAAGGGAGCATTTTCCACCAATACGTTTTCCGGATTGTTTTCCGGCAAGGCTTTACCTGTCGTATTATCTATCGCTAATAGTTTGGGAGGGTATTCGTCGATCGTAAATGACTTCAGTTCGATAGCCAGAGGAAGTTCCACCATTTCGCCGGTTTCGTCGGTAGCTCGCCATTCGGGACCATCGAGGGAAGCCGTCATGCGGAGACGTTGCAGGTCGCCGTTACCGAGAATAGCAGCCAACAGCGTGATGAAGAGGCCGGCATGATTCAATATAAAAGGCGTATCTTTCCAGCAGAAACGGCTGATCTTACGGATCGTGACCAGCCCCAATACAGACAGGAAATAAAAGAACAGTAACATAAAAGGCCATGAAACCGTCATTTGCATGAAACCCAACCCTGACAGTAGTCCTCCGTGAGTAACCGTTGCGGAGGGAGCCATCTGCCGGGTCAGTCCCATGATGATAACCAAAACCATCCAGGCCGTCAAAGACGTAATACTCGCCGTCAAGCTGTAAAACCATTGCAAGGCAACGGCTTTACGGCTCACGACATAAACCATTATCAAGAAAAACAAATACACTCCACCTGTTAAGGCATTGAGGGGATACTGGAAAAGCGTCGCATCCACCTTCCCGGTCGTCAGTTGCAAAACGACACCGGTAATAAACAGGCCGATACTAATAGCCCACCCTTCGGTATATCCCCACGGTTGTTTCCACATAATCAGATCTTATCTGCTAAACGTTTGTTTGCTTTTGCTTCTTTGATCCATTCGGGCACGACAGTATTCAGGAACTTTTCTTTTGCCTGACGTTCGGAAGCTATATCCAAACCGATATACTGTTGTGCTTTATCTTTTGTCGAGATATCCGGCATTGGAACTTCATCCGTGTAACCTAATTTAGCCAATACTTTGGAAACTGCCAGACGAGCCTGCATCGTTCTATCCAGGCCATTGCCCAGGATACGTTGTATTTCCTGCGGGGCATGGAAAGAAGCTCCGTGGGAAGCCACTCCGAAGTCCCAACGCCATTGAGCCTGGCGGATCAACTGCAATACAGGGGCCATTTGTGCTTCCGTAGCTCCCTTGTCCCAGGCAAACTTCGCTTCGATATGCGCTTTGGCCAGTTCCGCTTCCAGACGGTTACGCATTTCGTTTGCCTTGTTCTGGCGTTCGTAAACGTTGTTACGTAAAGTCTCTTCACTTTCGCGGTGGCAAACCTGACAAGTTCGGTCTATCATTGCAAGCGGGCTCATGATATGATGGTCGCTGTATTTCACACCGCCTTCGCTCTTGTACGGCATGTGGCAATCGGCACAGGAAACGCCACGCTGTCCGTGGATCCCCATCATGGCCAGTTCATAATCAGGATGCTGCGCTTTCAGGATCGGCGCTTTGCTCAATTTATGTGTATAGTCTGCAAAACCTTCTTCATCGTAATAAGCTTCCATATCTTCCACCGTGAAACCTTTATCCCAAGGGAAAGTCAGATATTTGCCATCACCCTTGAAATAATATTCCACATGGCACTGTGCACAAACCAACGAGCGCATTTCCTGTTGGGTCGCTTTGGTGATATCGCGTCCCTGGCGCTGGAAAGCTTCGATCAAAGCCGGACGGCTGATCTGCAGGTTCATTGTAGTAGGTTCATGGCAATCGGCACAACCGATCGGGTTCACGATCTCGTTACCCATAGAAGCCCATTTAGCCTTATAAAAATTATCCACACCGACAGCCTGCATCATGCGGGGAACGTCCGGGCTCTTACAAGTCCAGCAAGTTGCGGGCTGAGGACCTTCGTCGGGTGTCATCGGAGAACCTACACGCAGTGTATGACGCATATCATCGATAGCATGCATGTGTCCGCGGGGGGAAGAATAGTCCTTGGAGAAAGCATATCCGGCCCATAAGATCACCATTTCGGGGCGGGCAGCCAGTACATCGACCGCCTGGTTTCCGTTATACTTGCTCTGGAAGCTGGTATCCACCGTCTGTGTCCATGTTTCATATTCACGCGGATAGTTCGGCTGGAATTTTTCATTCACCGACTCGATCCCTGTGATCTCTACCTTCTTATTATTCATAACACTGGCGATCTCCGCCCTCCGTTCATTGATAGAAGCGGCCAGCACGCCCAGTACAAAAACGACTACCATTGTTCCGGCAAACAATAACCAGCCTTGCCATGATTTAAGTTTCTTTTCCATATTCGTTGATTTTTATTTATTCGTTTTACTTAAGCATATCTTTCAGCCATTCAGGCGTATTGGTTTTCGGGTAAGGAACAATTGCCGAGGGAGTCGATGAGAGACTGTTCGAACCTCCATGAGGGACATCGCGGTGGCAATCCCAGCATGCTTTCCCTTCGCCGGCCATTGCCATGTTGTGGTCGACCCGTCCGGTGTTAACAAATTCGGTATTCAGCTGCGTGTGGCAACGAATGCAGTTGTTCATGATCACTTCGGCGCTTTCGTCGATGGCCTGGATCACCTGAGGTTCACCGCGCATCATAAAGACAGTGGCGTGGCGCATACCGTCCATTCCTTTGAAGAACCATTTCTTCGCAGCATTTTCGTGCGGCACATGGCAGTCGTTGCAAGTGGCGTTACGGCTATGCGAACTATGGTTCCAGGTGGCATAATAAGGCCCCATGATATGGCAGTTCACACAGGTAGACGGCTCATCAGACAAGTAACTCCAAGCCTTTGATACATAAAATGTATAAAAGCCTAAACCGCAGATAGCTCCCCCGGCAATTATGGTGAACAGTTTCCATCGCCTTGTGGGGAGAATCGAGTTTATTATCTCTTTTATCTTCATACAGCCTTAATTAAAGTTTAATTCTTGACAAATATCTTAATTCGGGTACAGGTAAAGTGTAATATATATTACATTGCACAAAATTTATTTGTCAAATGAGAAAGGTTTTATTCATGGCAGTCTCCGCACTGCTGATTTGCACATCATGTGTAACGAAAAAGAAATACTTAGAGGCTGAAAACGGGCGGCTGGAAGCAATTGGCCGCGGGAATGCTTTGCAGGAACAACTTGTCGACTGCAAAGATACCGGTGACAAACTGAATGAACGGCTGGCCGCACTGCAACGGGATACGGCACGGCTGGGTTCCAACATCCGCAATTACCAGACGATGCTGAACTCGAACATGACACAACAGGAGAAACTGAACAGCCTGCTCAGCCAGAAAATGGAGGAATTAAACGAACGGGAACGGACGATCAACGAATTGCAGGATATGATTAACGCTCAGAACGAGAAGGTACAGCGGTTATTGAACAGTGTAAAGGATGCATTACTGGGCTTCAGCAGCGAAGAGTTGACGATTACGGAGAAGGATGGTAAAGTGTACGTTGCGATGTCGGATAAGTTATTATTCGAATCAGGTAGCGCCCGCGTAGACAAGCGCGGCAAGGAGGCGCTGGCAAAGTTGGCGGAAGTCCTCAACAAGCAGACGGATATAGATGTATATATCGAAGGGCATACGGATAGCAAGCCGATCAATACGGCACAATTCAAGGACAACTGGGATTTGAGCGTGATACGTGCGACATCGGTTGTTCGCATATTGACGAAGGATTACGGGGTGAATCCGTTGCAGATACAGCCTTGCGGACGAGGCGAATATATGCCTGTCGCCGACAATGAATCGGCTGAAGGCCGCAGCAAAAACCGTCGCACGGAGATCATCATGGCTCCGAAGCTCGACAAGCTCTATCAGATGTTACAGTAGATATTACTTTTCTCTTGATAGAAAAGTAATCAAAAGATCAAGGCTGCACCGGCTTCGCTGCTGCGGTGAAAGACTACGCGGACGTCTGCGAACTCGCTGCGCTCAAACAGCGCAGCCTCCTCACGCTTCGTCTTTCCCCTCCGCGGACGCTCACCCGCTGAGGCCTTTCCTAGAACGCAAAGCGTTCTCTTAGGATGGCCGATACCGACAGTTGAGAGGCTTTCGGGGACAGCCGGGATTTGACCGGATATTATATTTCACTTGCGTCGATCAATCGGCATTTCCAATAAATATCCTCCGGGGGATAAGGTAGCCATAGATTCATTACTTCTCCTCCGACTTCCCTCGTTACATTGACGAAATAGGTAGAGATATTTCCGTATCTTTTATTTTCTGTCACATATCCCGACTGGATACATCCTCTTCCCGACAGTTCGGGATCTTTATATCCTTCCATCTCTGTATTCAGCGGGGAGGAAAAAAGGTAATCTTCTCCTAATATTTCGGACGATTCGACAACAGCCTTATAGGTGACGTAAATATATTTCTTATCCAAGCTGAATTCGGCGGCGATGGAATCCGGTAATTTACCTTTAGACTTATTGACAGAGGTACAAGTATTATATCCTTTAATATATACGGTATCACCATGGGTAGAGATCGTAATTTCCGGGTTCGATTTGTAGATAATGTGTTCCTTCAATTCATCATCATCATTTGAACATGCAGCTAATAGGAACATAAACAATAGGCTGAACACTAAAGATTGATTTTTCATATAATTATCTCTTATAAAACAATAATTCTTCATATAACTTTTATCTATCAGTATTTTATAAAAAAAACGTCAGACTTTGTCTTATATTGTTCAGATGAAATTTATACTATATACTGACGTCTCAACTTCTACCCTATTGCTGACTTTGGATAGCAAAAGAAAAAATCTGCGCTCCATGCCTCTTTTGTAGTAGAGAATAGGTTTTAGTCAGAGGCATGGAACGGGTACTGTCGGCTCGCTTGCCGTCCAGATACCTATAATTTAACGCAGATATGTATTCAGAATCTTCATCAGAGCCTTTATATCGATCGGTTTCGACAGATGGTTATTCATTCCGGCCCTGACGGCATTCACGATGTCTTCTGAAAAAGCGTTCGCAGTCATGGCGACAATGGGCAACCGGGTCATATTCAAGTTCGGAAGAAGACGAATCTTCTGTGTTGCCTCATAGCCATCCATCACAGGCATTTGGATATCCATCAGGATCAGGTTATAGTAGTCGGTAGGAACTTTTCTCATTATTTCGACAGCTTCGAGTCCATTTGTAGCGGTATCGACCGTAGCACCTGTTGCCGAGAGGATTTCGATGGCTATTTCACGATTCAATTCGTTATCTTCGACTAGCAAAATACGTTTATCGGAATAGTCGGCATCGGACAGTTTGAATACGTTATCCGGTGTCACTTCCTTTTTCCCTTCGTGGGTAAAAGACTTTAGTATACGGACCAGTTTCGATTTATAGACAGGCTTTGTCATATAGGAATCAATCTTCATAGTGCGTGCTTCTTCTTCATATTCTTCGATATCATAGTTGGAAAGAATTATGATCGGGATATGCATTCCCAATATCTTCCATATATGCCGGATTGTTTCCAAGCCGTTCATGCCGGGCATTTTCAGGTTGATGACAATGGCAAAATAATCTTTGCCTTCCTCATAGTCCTGTTCGATTTTTTCCAGGGCTTCGGGGCCAGAACAGACATAATTGCAGGGGACACCTATTTCGTCGAGGTAACGACAAGTAGTGATGCAGGCAAGTTCATCATTGTCGATTATCAGGATACTCTTTCCGTTGGTATTGATCCATTCATCGGTGATTTGTTCCCTGTAAGATAAAGGAATACTGATCGTAAAACGCGATCCTTTACCGTATTCGCTTTCTATCTCTATATCTCCGTCCATTATTTTTACTATCTTGTAACTGATAGACATTCCCAGACCTGTTCCCTGGATATTTGTTATTTTATCATCGTTGGCGCGTTTGAAAGGAAGGAATATTTTGTCGAGGAATTCAGGCTTCATACCGATGCCGTTGTCTTCAAAAATGAATTTGTACATTCCAGTTTGCCGATCCAGTTCCTCTTCTTTTATCGTTATATTTATCAGACCTTTTTCCGGGGTATATTTGATAGCGTTGGAGAGTATATTCATCAATACCTGGCTGATACGTTGAAGGTCGCCCCACACATTTTCATGTTTAATATGTTGCATATAGATATGCAGGGAATGTTGTTTGCTTCGGGTTTGCGGTTGCATCATAACGACCAGTTCCTCTATGAGGTTGCCGATGTTGATATCCTGTTTCGACAGTACCAGTTTGCCGCTTTCTATCTTCGACATATCCAGTACCTCGTTGATCAAGCTCAGAAGCAGTTTCGACGAACTGTCTATCTTGCCCAGACAGTCGAGAACCTTTTCCTGATTATTTATATGGGCTTTCGCGATCATCGTCATTCCCATGATTGCATTCATCGGAGTACGGACATCATGACTCATATTGGAAAGGAAATTCAATTTAGCATTATTAGCCTTCTCTGCCAGCCTCAACGCTTCCTGCAATTGTATGGATTGCTGTTTGAGTTTTTTCTGCAATTCATACTGTTCCGTAACATCGATATAGACGAAGAGATAAATCGGTTCGTCGGCTTCCCAACGGATACATTTTCCACTGATCTGCATGCAGACGTCTATGCCGTATCTGTCTTTCGTGTGAAATGTGAAATAGACAGGCTGGCCTTGCCGCATGTGGAGAATATTCATTTTGAGTATGCTCTTTCCATCGTCGGATATGGAGGAAAAAGGGATGTAAGAGGTAACCTCGTTTTCACCCAATCCGACAAAATCGGCAAATTTCTTGTTTGCTTCAAGCAGGACAAAACGACCATCGCGGCATATTTTCTGCTGGGAGACAAACCCGGGAATGCTTTCATAGGTGATCGATTTGATAAGCTGTTCCTGCATGCTGTCGTCGATGTCGGTCATCACAGTATAAGCTATATTGACACCGTCGATAAGTTGGTCGGTAAACGTGGTGGCTATCTTTACCCATTTAAAGCCGCCTTTTACCGGCATACGGACTACTGCTTCGTATCCATTTATCTGATTTGCAATGGCATTATGAATTTTATCGGTTATTACCCGGGCTGTTTCCGGACAATCAGCCAGATATAAATCCGGCCGATTGTGGAAAAGTTCCTCATATTCTTTTTTAGGATATCCTATTAGTTCGTAATAAGCATCGTTTGCCCAGAGAACGGTAAAATGTTCATCCAGTAAATGCTTGCTTACACTTACTCCCATTAATTTTGCCAATAGACTATATTCTAATTCAAAATTGGATTGTAAATGATTCATCCTTTATTTTATATTACAATTTGAGTTTATTTCTTGATCACTAATCGACTCATTCTATCACGGGACGGTCGTCTTCATTGCCACCGCTGCCGGGAAATGGAGTATTACTTTTGCCGCCGTCGAGTTTACCTCCGGCATTCTTACCATAACGGTCGGATAGTTTGATACGATATTCGTCGATCATGGCGTTCCACCAACTGAAAAGTTCGAAATATTTGTCGTTACCGTTGCGGCGGGTGTAGGAGTTTAGTTCGTCTACAAGCTCGTCGTATGCCTTGGCCAGTTCGGCACGGGTAAGTTCGGGCTTGCGGGGGCGTTTATATCGTCTGCTCGCTAAGATCTTATTAATGACCACATCTGCACTTTCTTTATTAATTACTTTAAGGGAAGCCAACTGGTCGGTAAGTCCGAGTGTCGTTACTTTATCTTTATAGATATCTGTTTCAAGCAGATTGATGAAAAGTTCAGTATCCTGTATCAGGTTTTCAATTGAAAGGTTACGGCATTTTCTAAACCCGCTCGTACCCGCATCGACAGAAATAGCAGCCCTTCGCTTTTCGTCGATACGTGATTTTTTGTATCCATCAACTACGCGAAAAATAACACTCCGATTATTTAAATTCTCATTTTTTAGTCTTTTGGCCTCTGCTGTATATTCATTGATACAACGTTTGACGATGCTGTTTGCATATTCATCCGTACAAGTATTGAATACATCGAAAAACGATTTAACCGGCTCGATTACCCCGTCGGTATCATTCATTTTCTGAATGATAGATTTTGCTGCATCTAAGAATTCACCGTTTCTTAACTGTGATTTCGGAAAAGTCTGGATCTTTGCCATAATTGTATTTTTTTTAAGATTGATAAAATGGATTGATTATGTTGTTCCGCAGAACCGCGGTTCAGCCAGTTTTGATGAAAAACTACTGCCAAAGTAGTTGGAAGTAGCAAAAGCTATTGAAAAGGCCATTTCCACCCCCTTTGGAGAAGCAAAAAATGTTCGTCAACATACACCGCGGAGCTTTGGCGGGGTAAAAAGTTAAATATAGTTTCACCAAATATCCGCGGTGAATGTTTTACTGTTTTTGTAGCCTCGCCGTAGAGTTTGAGCGAGTAATTTCGGGATAGACAAATTTCGGCGACCGATTTTATCGCAAGATTATCATTGCGAAACTTCTGAACGCAGAACTTCGGCGAATATTGACTTTGGGTTGCAGCGGGATTTGCAAGGCGAAGGAATATTTGTTGTTGTGTTCTTTTTTGGTTGCTTATGTCGCTTATTTTCATCAGAGAGTTATTAAATTGTCTTTACTAGGCCGACGAATAAATGACTAGTAAAAACGGTCGTTTTTTTTAGTCATTCTGAGGGCGAAATAGACAATAAGAATTTGAACGAAATTTCAAGGTTTAAAAAATTGATTATCAAGGATTATTTTTTCTTGAAAGCTATTGTTTTTTTAAAGTTTCTCATTAGCTTTGCAATGACTAAAAAAAACGACCCTTATTTTTAGTCATGCCAATTAACATTCGTGCCTTTTATTTTTCAAGTCACAAAGTACAATTTATCCACTGTTTTTTAACAATTGTTTTTTTCTTTCTCCGGAGAATTGGAAAAAGAATGTTAAGGTTCTGATTCTCTATTTGGGACGTACCATATTGTATAAATTCATTTGCACTTAATAGCAAAATAAAGAATATAAAGGAAAGCAACCAACGGTACGAAGAAACCGATTGCCATATTTTCCGCTCCGATATACCCCATCAACATCGGGCTGAATGCGCCACCGGCAACTCCCATCACGATATAAGAAGAAGCCTTCTTGGTGAAGCCCCCCATACCTTCCAGACCCAATGCAAAAATGGTCGGGAACATGATCGACATAAAGAAGAAAGAAAGATAAAGCGCGTACAAAGAAACCGTTCCGGCCGAGACAACCACCAGAGCCATACAAACGGCATCCGCCAGGGCGAACCAGGTCAACAGCTTACCGGGCGACATCCATTTCATCGTGAAGCTACCCGACAGGCGGCCGATCATAAACAATGCCATACCGCCGAAAGCCAGGATACGCGAGGCCTCGATATTCGTCATTTGCGGATCGAGTTCTGTCACATAGTTGATGAAGAAACTGAAAATCCCGGTCTGCGCCGCACAGTAGCAAAACTGGGCAACGACCGCACGCACGAACTGGCGGTGTTTCCAAATGCTGGTGGCAGGCAATTTCACGTCCGCCGGGGTTTCTTCCTGATCCTCCACTTTGACTTCCGGCAGGCGGGTAAAGAAGAAGAGGACGGCAACCAATAGCACGATACTTCCAACGAGGATGTAAGGCTTTGTCAATGCAAAGGCATCGCCCTCAGCACCTCCGAAGATCAACGCCCCACCGACCAACGGCCCAAGTATCCATCCCAATCCGTTGAACGACTGCGAGAGGTTCAGACGTTGTGCGCCCGACTCCAACGGTCCCAGGATCGTGGAGTACGGATTAGCTGCCGTCTCCAATATACACAGTCCGCAGGCGATGATGAACAGCGCGACCAGAAAAGGCGTGGCCGAATGCAGGAACGCTGCCGGGATGAAAGCGAACGCGCCGGCCGCAAACAGCAACAGGCCGAGGATGATACCTTTCTTATATCCGTAGCGTTTCATAAACATTCCCGCGGGAAGAGCCATCAGGAAATAGGCGATATAGGTAGAGAATTGCACCAGTCCGCTTTCGGCCTTCGTCATGGTGAATGCACCCTGGAAATGCTTGTTCAGTACGTCGAGCAATCCGTGAGCGAATCCCCACAAAAGGAACAGGCTGGTGATAAGTATAAAAGGCAGTAGGTATGATTTACCGTTCGGGGCGGCGAATAAGCTTTGTTTGTTTTTCTTTTCCATTTGATTATTTTTATTCGGGAAGTTTGAATATGCGATCCATGAGCTGCCATTTCTCGGCCGACGAAGCACCGGGGGCGACCTGCTGGTAACGGGCTACAAAGTCTTCCCATTCGGCCTGCCGGTCGAGGGTGGCGAGGCGGGCGAAGGCGGTATCCCAGTCGAAGTCGTCGGGGGTTTCAAGGATCATGAACAGGCGGTTACCGAGGCGGTAGATCTGCATATCCAGTATGCCTACTTCGCGGATACCCTGGCCGATCTCCGGCCAAAAATTCTCAGGCGAGTGCCAATACATGTATTCCTGTATCAGTTTTTCGTCGTCTTTCAAGTCTAATGTCTGACAATATCTCTTCATAACTATAATATTAAGGAAATGCAAAGGTACTATTTTCTGTTAATAAATGAATCCATAATCAAGGCGTCCGGGAATGCCGGACGCCTGACAGGTTATTTCTTTTGCAGGTAACAGGCCGGGGTCATGTAAGAAACCCGATAGGCTGAATCGGGCGAAGAGCGGTAGAGACTGATCGTCTGGAAAACGAGCTTTGCCGAGTCCATATCAAACTCAAGAAGAATGGGGAAAGCCTCTTCGGGGATGGTGTCGCCGGGCTGGATGCCTGCTTTGGAGAGCTGGTTATTCCAGAAGGTGGAGATATCTTCGCTGTAAACAGTATCTTCTGCTTTGTTAAAAATATAAAAGGTATCCCGCTCGATGGTCGTCCACATGCCGTTGGCACTTCTGTATCCGCTGACAGGTATCAATGTCCGGTAACCGGAAATATCGACCGGGGCGTTACCATCGAGCTCTATGAAGGAGCGGAAATCGTAGGTCGTCTCCTTCGGGGGATAATTGCCGCGCCGGGTTTGTGAGATCCGTTCGATATCTTCTGCCGTGATACCGGGTATATAGGTCACGGCCGACAGAAAAACGATAGCCAGGCATGCCGCATACAGGTAACGCCCCCACTGCCGGGTGAAAAATAGTGCGACAAGGCCGGTCAGGATGCCCCCGACCGCCACCAGGTAAACGCGCGGCTCCGTAAAGCCATACTCGTTGATGCGATAGTAGACACCGATCCAGTACATCACCAATGCAGGTAATACGGCTAAGCTGGCATATCGGTAAAACCAGTCGTAATACCGTTTCGAAAGAAAGACCTGGCATCCCTTCAAAATGAAGGTAGCCGAAACGAAGCTGACAACGATATAGGCAACCGCCCCTTTCGGCAGCGACCAGAGGACAGCAACCTTGATGAAGTAAAGATACAGGATCACCGCATAGATCAACAGGGCCGGCGAAAGTACATAGTTCAGTAAAACCTCGAACAGGCGGTTGCGGCTCTCCTCCCCTTCCTCTTTTGCCTGGTTGAACATCAGGAACAACAGGGGCATCGCGCACATATATATAATATAGGCGGCTTCGGTATAGAACCGCCGGTCGCTTCCCTGCCATATCTCGAATATATATTGTATGGAGACGTAAATAGAAACAGCCAACAGGTATGCGATACCCGCTAACAGTCCGGCCGACAGCATAGCTTTCATATACCGGAGGGCGACGCGCACGAATTCATCGTTCTCTTTCTTCCAGCTGCTCACCAGGTAAATGAGTTGCACCACGACAAGCGATACGAGGTACCGGGGTGTCCATATCCTCTCCATCGTCCACCAGAAAAAAGGCAGGCAGAAGAGAGCGGACATGTAATAGATCCAGCGGTAGGATGTCCGCGAGAAGAGTCCGTTCAACGTATATGTCGCCAGGAACAGGACAGGAAAATAGACCAGCGGGGTTTCCAGAAACTTATATTCGTATCCACTTTCGAAATGGATGCATCCCAGCAGTGCGAAGGCAACCGACAACAGTACCTCCACCGGATGCAAACGGATGGCCAGCAGTAACCGGGCCATCAGTATCTCTATTTTCTTTTTCATATACGATATTTTTAGTTATAAAACGAAGATAAGGATTTCTTATTACATTAATATAAAGCATAGCATATATCCAGTGCAACAAATCGTATTCTACCCGAACAAATCCGGAAGCTGTTTGTTTTATAAATAAAACTATAAACATATATAAAACATACAGCTATGACTTTAAGTAGAAAATTATCCGATGCTCTTAATGAGCAGATCCTTGCAGAGATGTGGTCTTCCAACCTTTATTTGTCGATGTCCATTCATTTTGCCCAGTTGGGTATGGACGGTTGCGCACACTGGATGAAAAAGCAGTCGCAGGAAGAATTGGAACACGCGTATTCGATGATCGATTATTCAATCAAACGGGGGGGACAGGTTAAACTGGACCAGATCAATGTGGTTCCGACAGCCTTCGGTACACCGCTGGAGATATTCGAACATGTATACCAGCATGAAGTACATGTATCCGAGTTGATCGACAAACTGGTAGACGTAGCCGCAGCCGAGAAGGACAAGGCTACCCAGGATTTCCTGTGGGGTTTTGTACGTGAACAGGTTGAAGAAGAAGCAACGGCCAAAAATATTGTAGAGAAGCTCAAGATGTATGGCGAACATCACATCGCCATTATGGATCATCACTTGGGTAAAAGATAAATATGGGTTATTAGTTATTATTGATTTTTTCTGTTAAAATCCGGCTTGTTGCTTTTCTGCCATTAAGCAGCATCCGGTAAAAATAAAAAATCCATCCGGAAGAAATTCGTTTCCCATCCGGATGGATATTTTTTTGCCCGCAGGTATTTCTTATTTAACCCATTCTCTATTCTAATGCTTTCATGATCGCTTTTCCCCAAAGCTGCCCTAAAACGGCTGCGCCCTTCTCATTGGGGTGAAGGTAGAAAGTTCCGGCATTCCCGTCTTCGGGGAAAAGATCCGTTTGATAATTTTCTTTGAAATAATCGAAGCCATCGGTATCCCCCACAAAAACCTGGCCGGGGAAACGTTTGCCGTAGTCCGCCACCAGCGATTGCAATACGGGATAATAGTTCTGCAAACGGTTCAGTCCTTCTTTCAGGTACATCGCTCCGTTATAGGTGTTCGGGCTATACCATACCGGACGATGCAGGACAATCTTGCAATTCGGATATAACGCCAATAACTGGTCGACGATCGCCTTCATGTTCTCTCCATATTTTTCCGGGGAAGCCGGGGCACCGTTCGGGCCGGTAATCGCGCTGTCGTTCGTTCCGAGCATAATGGAGAAGACCAGCGTTGCCCATGTTTCGTCTGCGAACTTGTCGGCCGCCGCTTTTGCTCTCGGGAAAAGTTTTTCCGCCTGGGGCAGGTAGTCGGTAGTCGTACAGCCGCTCACGCCCTGGTTTGAGTACTTCACCGAAGTAACGGAGGGTTGTTTTGTCAGGTACAGGGCAGCCTTGACGGGCGGAGCATCGTGCGTAGGGTTCTTGATCAACGCTCCTTCCGTTATACTGTTTCCTATAAATACGACATTCAAATTTTTCATATTCTCTCCTTTTATAAAAGGACTACCGATTGCCAGTGCCAGCAACAGGCATGTTATTTTCCCGGTCAGTTTCATATTCGTTTTGCAGAGTTAATTGATTTGTTTGCGAAGATAAAAATAAATCAACTATTTCCGGATGCTTTTTCAACCAAACTTTCGCTCCTTCCAATTCCTGCATCGGATACTGCTCCATGATGTCCATAAGCTCACTCAACTGGTCGCCGGTGAACTTGAAGTTACGGAAGAACCGGGCCACATCGGGATGTGTTTGCGAGAAGCCTTTGGTGGCAACGGCTGCAATATGTTCGGCATCCCCGTAAATTCCTTTGCCATCTTCCAGAAACTTCAAATTATACCGTGAAAACATCCAATGGGGCATCCAGCCGGTGACGACGATCCATTCATTATGCTCGACCGACTTCTGCAAAAAAGCGGTCATAGTCGGCCCGCTCGATGGCATCAGCTTCAGTGACAGATCGTATTCTTTGACGACATCTTCCGTCAGGTTCATCAGGCTGGCACCGATATCGATACCGATAATTTCGTTGTTGAAACGTTCCTTATTCGTCTCCAATTCCTCTATCGTATTGATTGTTACGTAGGAAGGGACAGCCAAACCCAAGCGGGCATTGTCGAACGGCACACCGACTGTTTCCAACCGGTCGCCGTATTGCCGCATGTAGTCGACATGCGTATTCGGAAGCCAGGCATCCAGGAAAAGATCTACTTTTCCCGCGGCGACTGAAGTAAAGATAGGTGCTATGTCCGCATTTTTCAACGTGACTTTGTATCCCTGCTCCTCCAACATCGCTTTAGCCAGGTAGCTCATGGCAATCCCTTCCGACCAGTTCACGTAGCCGATCGAGATCTCTTTCGGATCTTTCTCCCGACTACACCCGGACAGGAACATAATGACTGCCAGAAGCAGGACTAAACTGATAAGTATAACTAATCTTCTCATAAAAATTTCTTTTTTGTTAATCACTCGGGATTATCTTTTACGGACAAATCCCTGGGTTATACGGTCGAGCACGATAGCCAGAATCACAACGGCTATACCTCCTTCGAAACCAAGTCCGATCTTCATCTGGGTAATTCCTTTCAATACGATCTCGCCCAAACCTCCGGCAGAAATCATTGCTGCGATCACCACCATAGACAAGGCCATCATGATCGTCTGGTTAACCCCGGTCATAATCGTCGGCAATGCCAGCGGCAACTGCACCTTAAACAACAACTGCCGCGAAGTCGCTCCAAACGACCGGGTCGCCTCCACAATATCCTCCGGAACCTGACGGATACCAAGGTCTGTCAGGCGAACCACCGGCGGCATCGCAAAGATCACTGTGGCAAAAGCTCCCGGTACAGGCCCCAGCCCGAAAAACAACACGGCAGGGATCAGATAAACGAAGGCAGGCATCGTCTGCATCAAGTCCATTAGCGGACGAATTATTTTGGCGGCAATGTTGTTACGTGCTGTCCAGATCCCCAACGGTACACCCAGTACCAGGGCGATAACCGTAGAGGATAAAACCAGCGCCACCGTTTGCATCGTCTGTTCCCAAAAGCCCATCCCATAGATAAGGAATAACCCCAGCAGGGTAAGTACCGCTGTACCTTTTCCCGCTTTAAACCAGGCTAAAACGGTCAGTGCCAAGATCATCACATAAAACGGTATCCATAATAAACCGTGTTGGAAGCCGTCGATAAAGCTACCGATGCCATTATTTATTATATCAAAGAAAGGGGCCCAATGTTCTGTCAGCCAGTTGATGGCTATTTCTATATATTGTCCGATATTAATCATAAGTCTATTGCGTTTTGAATTATTTCTTCTATTTCTTTCTGGTCTTTTCCGGTCATTTCAATGATGATGGCAGAGGGGGAGACAACTCCGATCAGCCGGTTCTCGCCATCGACAACAGGTAAAGCCTGCCGTACTTTCGGTAGTAACGGAAGCATATCCTCTACCGTCGTATTCTCCAATACGGAAGGGACTTCCTTAAGGACTATGGAAGCAACATCTTTACTTCCCTCTTTTCGCAACTTCAGGACATCCTTATATTGTATTTCACCGATGAACTGATCCTCACTTCCTATTACCGGCAAGGCGTATAGACGTTTCTCGCGCATCTTGCGCAGGATAGTCTCAGGGCCTTCTTTCCTGAGTCTGACCACGACCGGCTGTTTCAGCATGATAGAAGATGCAGTGACGATACGTCCCCGGTCTACGCTTTCTGTAAAACGGGTGACATAGGCGTTGGCCGGATCTGTCAGTATCTCTTCGGGGGTACCGACCTGTACGATCTCGCCATCCTTCATAATTGCGATACGGTCGCCGAGCTTGATCGCTTCGTCCAGGTCGTGGGTAATGAAGACAATCGTCCTTTTCATCTTTTCCTGCAACAGGAGCAACTCGTCCTGCATCTGTTCGCGGATAAGCGGGTCGAGGGCGGAGAAGGCTTCATCCATCAGAAGCACCTCCGGGTTGTTTGCCAGTGCACGGGCCAGCCCGACACGCTGTTGCATACCTCCCGACAATTCGTCCACCCGCTGCTTTTCGTATCCTTTCAGGCCTACAAGCAAAACACTTTCCTGCGCTTTCTTCTCCCGTTCTTCTTTAGGAACACCCTGCAACTCCAGGCCAAACGACACGTTACTCAACACCGTACGGTGGGGTAACAGTCCGAAATGCTGGAAAACCATAGCCAGTTCTTTCCTGCGTATTTGTAATAACTCTTTATCGGATGAACGGGTGATGTCAACACCGTCCAGACGGATCTCCCCCATCGAAGGTTCGTTCAGCCGGTTAATGCATCGCAGTAATGTCGATTTTCCGCTACCGGAGAGTCCCATGATTACGAACATCTCTCCTTCTTCTATCTCCAGGTTGGCGTTACGTACAGCTACAGTGCATCCTGTCGCCTTGAGGATCTCCTGTTTACTTTTTCCTTTTAAAATCATCTTTTTCGCTTTGGCCTTCTCAGGTCCGAAAAGGATGGATAAGTTTTTTATTTCAATTTTTGCCATATATATTTTGGGTTTATGATACAACGATCTTAGTTCCCCGAACGCATCGTTCAGACAAGTATTATTCTATGCCGGATTCATCGTGTGAGTCCGGCAAATTTCAAACCGTAAAATTTTGAATTATTTTATCTCAGGTGGTGGCTTTTACTCTATGCCACATCTATAAAACAAGCAAACGTTGATTTAGTTCATTTAAAGCGCATTTATAAATAGGATGGTTCTTTTCAGAGCAAATATCTATTAATTTCCAGGCCGAAGTGTTACCGGATAATAAATAAACATACCCATTTCTTAATAAGACTTCTAAACTACCTTGAAATTCAAGAATATGAATGACATCTAAAAAATATATGATATTTTTGCGGGAAGAAGTCTCCGGCAAGATCAATGCAGTATCTGTTTTCAGAAACATACCATACATGATTCAAGGCTAACAAACTATCCATCAATTCCCTGACTGGATAAAACAAAAAAAAGCGTGGAAACTGTTTATATATAGACATTGAGGCTCTCGACAGGCCCCCCAACAATATATATAACAGTACCACGCTCTTATCCATATACACGAATCAATTTTAAACAATTCTATATTGTGCATAGATAGACAAGAACATCTGCATTTACTGCCTATTATTTGTTGGGAATGAAATTGTCGAGATTTCAATGCCAAATAATATTTAAAACGCTTATGTCCAATAAAAAAAGCGACACGCATTGCAACTCCTTGCATTTCATGCGCGGGACAAAGATAAGCAGAAGATTTAAATAATCAATTTTTCGTAAAAAAATATATGCTAAATCTTCCATAAACAGACACTATACCGCCTGTTTCCGTTATGGCTGATTTTACCATATGACATCAATCTGATCGTTTCAACAGCAATATGATTAGTTAAAAAATATTACCCGGTAGACTAATTTCATTTACCCGGTATATTAATCCTATTTACATGGCATAGTATGACAAATTGATAGGTGGAGAAGATTTATAAAATCGGTTATCTATTCGGTAATTCGGAGATAAACATGTACATTTGCAATTTAAAGTATAAAATTAAATCTGTATCACAATGAAGACGCAATTATGCCAGAAATTGGTGGCTCTATTTCTTATAAGTATTTTTGTCAGTGGTTGTAATATCGGGACAAAAAAGACAGCGGATAATGATATAAAATTCGACTCGATCAGTGTGGATAAAACCTATCACCTGCTTGAAAATCCGGAGAACCCGAATTGTAACCTGCAAATAAACTTTACATTCCCGGTACAGTCAGAGAATAAAGAGATACTGAAAAAGATCCAGCAGCAATTCGTGTCATCTTACTTTGGTGATAACTATGAGACATTGTCTCCCGAAGAAGCTACCGCCAAATACACGGAAGATTATCTGAACAGCTATAAAGAATTGGAAGAAGAATACAAGGCTGAAGTTGCGAAAGCAGATGAAACTCCGGTCGGAGCCTGGTTCTCTTACTTTGAAATGTCGTCGGATGATATTGCTTATAACAAGAATGATATCCTGAGTTATACGGTCAACTTTGATAACTACACAGGCGGTGCGCATGGTGCACACTCGTTCACCAACCACGTCATCAACACAAAAACAGGAGATCTGATCAAAGAAGAAGATATATTTATCGAAAACTACCAGGACGATCTGGCCCAGATATTGGTAGACCGGATTGCCAAACAAAACAATGTTGATAATCCTAAAGAACTGGAAAGTGTTGGATTTTTCAGTGTAGAAGAAATTTTCCCTAATGGGAATTTCCTGATAGACGACTATGGTATTACCTATACATTTAATGAATATGAGATCGCAGCCTATGTAGTCGGTGCAACGAATGTACATCTTCCGTATGAAGAAATACAATACTTGCTCAAAAAAGATAGTCCGATCGCTCATCTGGCATTTTAAAAACAATCTATGGAACTTATAAAAACTTATTTTCCGGAGCTAAGTGAAAAGCAACTGACACAGTACGAAGCTCTGTATGATTTATATACTGATTGGAATTCAAAGATCAACGTCATATCCCGTAAAGATATAGAGAATCTGTATCCGCATCATGTGCTCCATTCGTTGGGGCTGATTAAAATGATGAAGTTCAAAAACGGCTCTACCGTAATGGATATAGGTACAGGGGGCGGATTTCCGGGAATTCCCCTGGCAATCTTCTTTCCGGAAGTGCAGTTCCATCTGGTCGACAGCATTGGAAAAAAGATCAAGGTCGGACAGGCGGTAGCGGAAGCTATCGGTCTGAAAAACGTAACTTTCCGCCATTGCCGTGCCGAAGAAGAAAAACAACAATTCGACTTCGTTGTCAGCCGGGCCGTTATGCCTTTGGGCGATCTGATCAAAATTTCTCGTAAAAACATAAAAAAGGAACAGCAGAACGCACTTCCCAACGGACTGATTTGCCTGAAAGGAGGCGAACTCCAGCATGAGATACATGCTTACCAAAAGCAAGCGATCGTTATCGAACTGGGGGAGCATTTCAAAGAAGAATTTTTCCAAACTAAAAAAGTAGTATACGTACCGCTATGATTACAATACAAGCATTTCAATTTAATTACTTTCAGGAAAACACCTTCGTATTGTATGACGATACGAAAGAAGCAGTCATTATCGACTGCGGTTGCTGCCGTAAGGAAGAAGAGAAAGCACTGAGTGACTTTAT
Source organism: Parabacteroides goldsteinii (assembly GCF_015550595.1). Classification (GTDB taxonomy): domain Bacteria; phylum Bacteroidota; class Bacteroidia; order Bacteroidales; family Tannerellaceae; genus Parabacteroides; species Parabacteroides leei. Next base: position 40,007 of record NZ_JADNBB010000025.1, on the reverse strand, counting down.
TTCTGAAAATAAGCTGATAGTAAAGCATTTGCTCTGCACCCATCTTCATCTGGATCATGTTTTCGGTAATCCGTTTGTGTATAAGACATATGGCCTGAAGCCGGAGGCAAACAAGGCGGATGTTGAACAGCTTCCTGCTCCTGAAGAGCAAGCGAGACTATTCGGCGTTCCCGGTAAAATGGAAAATATTCCGGTTGGGAAATACCTGACAGGTAATGAAGTGGTTAAATTCGGGCATTCCGAATTGGTGGTACTTACTGTTCCCGGACATTCACCCGGAAGTGTAGCGTTCTATAATAAGAAAAACGGCTTTGTCATTGTGGGCGACGCCTTGTTTGCAAACAGTATCGGACGTACAGACCTGTGGGGCGGAAACCAGGAAGTCCTGATAGCCGCTATTAACGACAAGCTGTTATCTCTTCCGGACGAAACAGTCGTTTATCCCGGTCACGGTCCGGAAACAACAATCATTGACGAAAAATTAAACAATCCTTATTTATAAACACATTAAATACTATGGACACAAATAAATTTGTAAACCGTCATGTCGGCATTGCAAAGGAAGATATTCCGGCTATGCTTGAAGCTATCGGTGTTAAATCGGTTGACGAACTGATTGACCAGACCATTCCGGCCAATATCCGTCTTAAAGAACCTCTGAATCTTCCGGAACCGATGACGGAACGGGAATATGCCGAACATATCTCTGAACTGGCATCCAAAAACGAAGTATTTACATCCTATATCGGCATGGGCTGGTACGATACCATTTGCCCTGCCCCTATTCAGCGGAACGTATTCGAAAATCCAGCATGGTATACTTCCTATACACCGTATCAGGCAGAAGTATCGCAGGGACGTCTGGAAGCTTTACTTAATTTCCAGACAGTGATCAGCGAACTGACCGCATTGCCTCTTACCAACTGTTCCCTGCTGGATGAAGCAACTGCTGCAGCCGAAGCTGCTACCATGTTCCACGGTAGCCGCAGCCGTGCACAGGCTAAAGCCGGAGCCAATACATTATTTGTAGATGAAAATGTATTCGCCTCCACACTTGCAGTTATCAATACCCGTATGATCCCGCAAGGCATCAAGGTGGTAACAGGTGACTACAAGACATTCGAATTCACTCCTGATGTATTCGGTGCAATCGTTCAATATCCGAATGCGAGCGGTTCGATTGAAGATTATAAGGAATTTGTAGCCAAAGCTAACGCTAACGAAACCCGTGTAGCCGTAGCAGCCGACCTGATGAGCCTGGTATTATTGACACCTCCGGGCGAATGGGGAGCAGATGTCGTATTCGGTAGCAGCCAGCGTTTCGGTATCCCGATGTTCTACGGTGGTCCGTCTGCTGCATTTTTTGCAACAAAAGACGAATATAAACGTGCTATTCCGGGACGTATCATCGGTATTTCGAAAGATGCTTACGGACATCCGGCTTATCGCCTGGCTTTGCAGACACGCGAACAACACATCAAACGTGAAAAAGCAACATCTAATATCTGTACCGCACAGGCTCTACTTGCTACAATGGCCGGATTCTACGCCGTTTATCACGGTGCAGAAGGTCTGCGTGATATCGCCGGACGCATCCATGCATCAGCAGGCTTCCTGGCAGCTGAACTTGAAAAGCTGGGTTACAGACAACTGAATAAGGATTATTTCGATACGTTGAAGATCGAATTACCGGCTCATGTTTCTGTGAACGTTCTTCGCGAAATCGCATTGGAATGTAAAGTAAACCTCCGATACTTCGAAGCCGGACAAGTAGGTATCAGCATCGACGAAACAACGCAACCGACTGATATAGGTGTGTTATTATACATCTTTGCCGGAGCCGCCGGAAAAGATTATATGTTGGAAAAAGCTATTCCGGAAAAAACTTATTTCGATAAAAAATTTGCCCGTACGTCTGACTTCCTGCAAGAAGATGTATTCAAGAAATATCATACGGAAACAGAATTGATGCGTTACATTACCCGCCTGGGACGTAAAGACGTATCACTGGCACAGTCGATGATCTCCCTGGGTTCATGTACCATGAAGCTGAATTCAGCCTCAAGTATGTTGCCACTGGGCCGTCCCGAATTTCAGAATATCCACCCGTATGCTCCGGAAGAACAAGTGGAAGGTTACAAAGAGTTGATTGAAAATCTTTGCAACTATCTGACAGAGATCACCGGATTTAAGGGAGCTACCCTGCAACCGAACTCTGGTGCTGCCGGCGAATATACCGGTCTGCGTGTAATCCGCGCTTATCTGGAAAGTATCGGACAAGGACATAGAAACATTGTCCTCCTTCCGGCTTCCGCACACGGTACGAATCCGGCCAGCGCAATCCAGTGTGGTTATACAACCGTTACTGTTAAATGCGACGAAAACGGAAATATCGATCTGGAAGACTTCCGTGCCAAAGCAGAAGAAAATAAGGAGAACCTGGCAGCAACCATGATCACTTATCCTTCCACACACGGTATCTTCGAAGTCGACATCAAAGAAATGTGTGATATCATCCATGCATGCGGTGCACAGGTGTATATGGACGGTGCCAATATGAATGCACAGGTAGGACTGACCAACCCGGGTACGATCGGTGCCGACGTTTGTCACCTGAACCTGCACAAAACATTTGCTATTCCTCACGGTGGCGGTGGCCCCGGTGTAGGTCCGATCTGCGTAGCGGAACATCTGGTTCCGTTCCTGCCGTCTCATCCGGTATTATGGGGTTGCGATCAGAATACAGTATCTTCCGCTCCTTACGGTAGCGCAGGTGTTCTTCCTATCACATACGCTTATATTCGCATGTTGGGAACAGAAGGACTGGAAACAGTAACTAAAACGGCTATCCTGAACGCTAACTATCTGGCTTCTAAATTCAAAGATACTTACGGAATCGTTTATACAGGAGCCACAGGACGTGTCGGCCACGAGTTGATCCTCGAATGCCGTGGTGTAAAAGAAGCATCCGGCATCGATGAAGGCGATATCGCCAAACGCCTGATGGACTTCGGCTATCACGCTCCTACACTTTCATTCCCGGTACACGGCACGCTGATGGTCGAACCGACCGAAAGCGAAAGCAAGGCCGAACTCGACCGCTTCGCCGAAGTTATGGATTGCATCTGGAAAGAGATCAAAGAAGTAGAAGAAGGAAAAGCTTCCAAAGAAGATAATGTGCTCAAAAATGCTCCGCATCCTGAATACGAAGTAACAGCCGATGAATGGAAGCATGAATACCCTCGTAGTAAAGCAGCTTTCCCGCTGGAATGGTTGCATGACAGTAAATTCTGGATCAATGTGGCACGCGTAGACAACGCTTATGGCGACCGTAACCTGATCCCGACTCTCTGTGCTTGTGAAATTTAATAACAACAAACAAATCTGAATGAAAAAAGTATTTATCGCTTTAGCAGCCGTTGCATTGTTTGCAACGGCTTGCACCAAAGCTCCTGAAACAAAGATCAAAGCGTACGGCTGGCAAGGTGAAGACGGCAAAACCACCGAAGAAACTTTACAGGCCGATTTCAGCAAGTGGAAATCTCACGGTCTGGACGGTGTTTGCTATAATGCCGGTTTCAACGTAGAAAAACAGGCACGTGCCGCTAAAGTGGCTCATGCCAACGGGCTGGAATACCATGCATGGATACCTACGATGCTAAAAGGCGATGCCGACTCTACATGGTATGCCGTTAACCGTAACGGAGAATCTGCCTACAATGTACAGGCTTATGTTCCCTACTACAAATTCATGTGTCCGAACAATGAAAATGTAATTAACTTCCTGACTGGCGAATATGAAAAGATAGCCGCTATTCCCGATGTTGATTATGTTCATTTCGACTACATCCGCTATGTCGATGTCATCCTGGCAAAAGGCTTGTGGGAAAAATACGGACTGGTAATGAACGAAGAGTATCCGACTGCCGACTACTGTTATTGTGACAAATGTGTTGCCGATTTCAAAGCAGCAACAGGTATCGATATCAAAACAGTGGAAGACCCGTCTAAATGTAAGGAATGGGCACAGTTCCGTTGCGACGTGATCACTCACCTGGTCAATCATATTGCCGATGCAGTCCATGCCAAAGGCAAAAAGGTCAGCGCTGCTGTATTCCCCGGCCCCGATTCTCATGCAAAATGGATGGTTCGCCAGGAATGGGACGAATGGAATATAGATGCCGTCTTCCCAATGAACTACAATGATTTCTATTTGGAAGATGCAGCCTGGGTTGGTAAGATCACCAAAGAAGAAGTGGATGCGGTAAATAATAAATTTCCGGTTTACAGTGGCCTTTTCATCTGCCATGACTGGCAGAACAAAGCCAATATCAAAGATCCGGAAGGACACGGACTGATCCCTTCTGAAATAGAAGAAGCAGTACGCGGAGCCATGGAAAGCGGAGCGGCAGGCGTTTGCCTTTTCACCCCGCAGGGAATGACGGACGAACACTGGAAGGCGTTCGACAAAGCTATTCACCAGACATACACGAAGAAATAAATAACTTATACAGTATGTAAACTACGCAGGTATACGCAGCTCTAATTTTCTCATCTGCTTATACCTGCGTTTTACATTTCTATTCTAAATTCTATAAACAAACAACTATCACATGAACACGACAGCAAAGAAAGAGAAAATCAAATTTAGTAAAGCGTTTTGGGTTGCCAACACCGTCGAACTTTTTGAACGTGCAGCCTACTATGGCGTATTTATCGTAATAACACTCTACCTCAGCCGTATTCTCGGATTTAACGATATCCAGGCGGCAACTATCGCCGGAACATTCTCCGCATTTCTTTATTTTCTTCCGACTTTTGCCGGAGCATTGGCCGATAAGATCGGTTTCCGTAACTCCATGCTACTGGCATTTTCCTTACTGACCATAGGCTATGCCGGATTAGGACTCTACCCAACCTGGCTTCAGTCAGCCGGATTGGTTGAATACGGGACAACGACAACATTTACCGGATTGCTTGAAAGTAATCTTCGTTATGGGATTATCCCGGTCATGATACTGATCGTTATCGGAGGTTCATTCATCAAAAGTGTGATTTCCGGAACAGTAGCTAAAGAAACAACTCCCGAAACCCGTGCCAAAGGTTTCTCCATATTCTATGCGATGGTAAATATCGGAGCTTTCTCCGGCAAAACGATTGTAAAACCGTTACGCGAAGCCTTAGGAAACGAAGGGTTGATCACTCTCAACTATTTCTCCGCCTCAATGACCTTCCTTGCTCTGATAGCGATCTGGTTCTTCTATAAGAGCAGCCAACATTCGGGAGAAGGAAAAACGTTCGGACAGATATGGAAAGCATTGATAAAAGTTTGTACAAACGGTCGACTGATCACACTGATCATTATTATTTCCGGATTCTGGATGGTTCAGCACCAATTGTATGCAACAATGCCCAAATATGTTTTGCGTCTGGCCGGTGAAGGAGCATCCCCTTCCTGGTATGCCAATGTTAACCCGTTGGTTGTTGTATTAACAGTTAATCTGGTCACTCAATTAATGCGTAAGAAAACAGCACTTACCTCTATGACATTCGGTATGTTTATCATGCCTGTATCCGCTCTTTGCATGGCTTCCGGAAATATGCTCGACGGAACCACCACAATTCTGGGTATGCACCCGGTCGCCTTTATGATGGTAGTCGGTATTGTCTTTCAAGGATTGGCAGAGACATTTATATCTCCACGTTTCCTCGAATATTTTTCTTTGCAGGCTCCCAAAGGAGAAGAAGGGCTATATCTTGGTTTCAGCCATCTTCACTCGTTCCTGTCATCCATCCTCGGATTTGGCCTTTCCGGTTTCCTGCTCAGTAAATATTGCCCGGAGCCAACGCTTTTTGCCACACATGAAGAATGGGTAGCAGCCAGTGCCAATGCTCATTACATCTGGTATTACTTTGGTGCAATCGCTCTGGTTTCAGCTTTTGCCCTGATTATCTACGGTCAGGTTGTAAAGCGACTGGATGCTTCTCGTAGCCTGAAATAAATACAAAAGTGGCTGAAAACAGAAATAGTATTTTCCTACTCTTTTTTCAGCCACTTACATTACTATCATATAATTACTATTTATTCTTATCACTTAAAACCACATCACACATTTGGATTGATTTACATACCCCATACAATATATCTACAGAAAAAATAAACATAGTTCTTGCAGAACTTGGCGTTCAAGGCTTATGTGTTTGTGCGTATCTGCCTGTGTTTCCTGTTGTTTTGAAATAAATATTGTTGGTTAGAACATGGTTTAATAATATGGTAAGTAGAAAGCAAGTAGCTTTATTCTGTTCTATTTGATTTTATTCTATTGATTAATAGATGATTGGATGTGTTTGCTAGTGTTTTATTCTATAAATAAACAACCTAAAAGACTGTATTTCTATTTTATTCTTTCGTTTTCAGTATAAAATATATAAACTCATTTTAGCATCAATATTTATTATTTAAAATAATTTTATTTTTATCGGAATTGGTATATTTTTGAAAATATTTTCATATATTGCGCACCATCTACAGAGAACTAGTATTATTAATTAAAAAATGTGTCTATGAAAAGAAATTAATCTTATTCCCCCTATCTTTCAAATAGGTATAGCGTTCAAAGCCTCTTATTAAATAACCTATTCTGTTTAATCTGTTGAAAACGGAATATCATTTTAAGTATCACTAAAATTAGTTTAATGAATTCCGGTGAAGTTTCGTTATTAATACAGGTACTGAATTGTTTTTATAGAGGTACTGAGTTCTGCAAGAACTACCGCTCTAAAACAAGCATGAATTGATCTGAAAGTGAATAAATCCTTAATAACCTAATAAATCTAAAATTCAAAAGTATGATAAGAAAACTATTTCTCAGTTTGCTATCCTTCATATTATGTACAGGAATAGCATTTGCTCAAACAAAAAAAGTAACAGGAACCGTTACCTCTGCAGACGACGGACTACCGGTTATTGGAGCATCCATTATTGTTAAAGGCACAACTGTCGGAACAGTAACAGACATGGATGGTAAATTTTCGCTGGAAGTCCCCAACGAGGGTAAAATACTCCAGATATCTTTTGTTGGCATGAACTCACAGGATGTAGCAGTAAAGCCTCAGGTTACAGTTGTTCTTCAATCCGATACGCAAGATTTGGAAGAGGTCGTCGTTACGGCACAAGGACTTACCCGTAAACAAAAATCATTGGGTTATGCAACTCAGCAACTCAAAGCAGATGAGTTAGTCCAGGTTCGTCAAACAGATCTGAATAATGCCTTGGTTGGTAAAGTATCAGGAGTTCGCTTCATCGGCTCTTCCGGTGCTACTTTCGATCCGGGTAAAATCGTATTACGCGGGACCTCTTCATTAACAGAGGCCGGAGGTAACGAACCGATCTATGTTGTCGATGGAGTTATCACCAATAATATGTCGATCAATATGGATGATGTAGCTTCCGTGAACGTTCTAAAAGGGCCGGCAGCCACTGCATTGTATGGAGCACGCGGTGGTAACGGGGCTATCATCATTACATCCAAGGGAAGTACAGGCGAACACAGTGAAATAACGGTAAGCCACACTATCGCCTGGGACAAAGCTAATATCCGCTACGACCTGCAAGACGAATACGGTGGAGGTTACTTAGGTGCTGATGCCGAAATGCCCGTATTCAAATATGATCCGAATAAACACCCGGCATACCTTCAAAAGCTGGATGGTGTCCGTTACTATGACTACAACAACGATGCCAGCTGGGGGCCTAAATTGGATGGTCGCGAATATGCCCCCTGGTATGCATGGGACCCGACAGACCCTCGATTCGGACAAACAAGCCAGTGGACTTCCCAGATGGACCTGAACGATTTGTTCCGTACCGGTGTCAGCAATACGACCAATGTAGCATTTACAAAATCAGGGAAAGATTATATGAGTCGCATTTCTTTCTCCAACGTATCCCGCAACGGTATCACCCCGAACAGTAATGCCTCACGCCGGTTCCTCTCTGTCAGAACCAGTTTCAAGCCGATCGACCGCTTAAGGGTCACTATGGATTACAAATATACTTACCGCAACAATCATAATGCTGCAGCCGAAGGATACCAGGAACTGGGAAATGCCCTCTATTCTTACGAACAGTGGGGACATACAAATGTCAACCTGAACGATCTGAAAGATTACAAACGTCCGGACGGGACATTTCGCTCATGGAATATCACCAGTCCGACCAATCTTACCGCAGCTTTCCATGAAAACCCGTTCGCCCTGTTCAACGAGATCAACCAGGACAAAACATACCAGTGGCATGTATTCAGTGGAGATGCAGAATTGGATATCATTAAGAACTTGAAAGCCGGTATCCGTGTAAACGGGAATATCCGCAGCTACAAAGAGGAAGTACGTCTACCTCAAAACATACATGGGGAAGTCTCTAAATACACTCAGGATCAGAATCAATTGTCCGATATCCAGACACAGGGCCGTTTAACATGGAGCGAGCACTTTATCGACAGTAAACTTTCCGTCGATGCTGCTTTATTCTTTGAAGACCGCGTCTATAATCTGGATGAATTACAAGCTTTTACCCGTGATGGTTTGTTTATGGACGGTTTCTTCAGCACGGCAGCATCTTCCGGTTTACCAGGCGGCAGCAGCAAACTGACCAAACAACACGACCAGAGCGTTTACGGAACAGCCACCGTAGGCTGGGATAACACATATTATCTCGATTTTTCTTTACGTAACGACTGGACTTCCACACTGCATCCTGACAAAAACAGCTTCCTGTATGGTGGTGTTTCTGTTGCAGCAATAGCCAGCAACTGGATCAAAAATGCAGAGTGGCTGTCATTCTGGAAACTGAGAGCATCCATGGCACAGGTCGGCTCAACGATGAATCCTTATAATATTTATCCGACCTATGTATTAAAAAATTCCGACGGCGATCTGATCAAATACGGACAACTCTCTAATATGTGGAACAGCACGAACCTGAAAGACCTGTATATTAAACCGACCATCTCCACCTCGTATGAAGTCGGTACGGAATTCCGTTTATTTAAAGACCGCTTATGGGGAGACTTCAACTTCTATAACCGCGACTCAAAAGACCAGATCATTAATGTGAATACAACACCGGCCAGCGGTTACCGGTCACGAAAGATGAATGCAGGTCTGATCCGTAACTGGGGTATCGAATTCTCTTTAGGTGGTCAGATCATCCAAACCAAAGACTGGAACTGGGAACTGAATGCCAACCTCTCACATAACCGTAATACGCTGGAAGAATTAATCGACGGACAAGATACTTACCAAATCTATTGGAGAAGCTGGTCTTCACGTATCTATTCTTACGCAGAAGTAGGCAAACCAATCGGAGTCGTCAGGGGTTCCACATGGAAAAAAGATCCGGAAGGACGCATTGTTTTACAGGAAAGAAGCGATCCCAATCATCAGTACGGCCCGTATGCTCCTTTGGTAGAATCAACGGCACAGGAAGAATTAGGTAACATCCAGCCGGACCTGACCGGAGGTTTCTCTACTTCCCTGCGTTATAAAGATTTCCATTTGGGAATGTCTTTCGACTTTCAGGTAGGAGGAGTGATCGCCTCTGCGACCAATATGTTTGGCGAAAGTTCCGGTTTGTTAGCATCGACCACAGGTACAAACGACAAGGGTAATCCTATTCGAGCACAAGTAAAAGATGGCGGCGGTGTACGCATCGACGGTGTTGTAGAAAACCAGGATGGTTCTTATACGCCGGTTACAGCCTACGTAGATGCCAGCTATTATTTCCAAAGTCGCAAAGGAACCATTTGGGAAGACTATGTATATAAGGCCAGTTACCTGAAAATGCGCGAATTGTCTATCGGATACGATATACCACGTTCCTTCCTGCAAAAAACGAATTGTGGTGTTAAAAAAGCCAGCGTATCATTTGTCGCCCAAAATCCCTGGTTAATTTATTCCGCAGCTCCCAACCTCGACCCGTCGGAAATGGGTGCAGCAAGTTATAACTATGTTGAAGGCGGTCAGGCAGCCTCTGTACGCACATTCGGTTTTACTGTAAATCTTACCTTCTAATTTTAAAGACACGAATTAAGTTATGAAAAAAATAAAATTATTCGCATTAGCATTAATCGGACTATTATCTTTTAATAGTTGCGGGGATTACGGAGATGACAACATCGATCCGAACAATCCTTCAAACCCGGAAACCCGTTTCCTGTTTACGTATGCCTGTAAGAATGTTTCCCTATTTTCTTATGTGGCTAATTACAATCCCTGGACACAGTTGTTTCCTCAATACCTCTCGGAACGTCAGAACATCCAATATTCGGATTTCGGTATGACTGATTTCAATACGGGTCCTTATTATTACGAATATATCCGTAACCTGGAAACAATTATCAAACTGAATACGGATGAAGAAACGAAAGATTTACCCAACGTAATACAATTGGGCAGTACAGCCAACCAGTTGGCCGGTTGCCGTACATTACGTGCTTTCTATTATATGCACCTGACAGACATCATGGGTATGATTCCTTATAGTGAAGCATTGAAAGGGGATGATGGGAACTTCAATCCGAAATATGATACGCAGGAATTCATCTATGAGGATCTGGAAAAAGAACTGAATGAAGCGTATGCACAATTCGATGAATCCGGCACACTGGATAAAACGTATGACATTCTTTACAACGGTGACGTGGCCAAATGGAAGAAACTGAATGCTTCATTACGAATGATGATGGCCATCAAACTATCCGATGTAGCTCCGGAAATAGGGAAGGCACGTTTTGCCAAGGCTTACGCCGACGGAGGTATGACAGACAACAGCGAGTTGCTGGAATACAAATACCTCCCGGAGACAGCCAACCAAAATCCTCTGTATACTAATATCATAGAAAGTGGACGTAAAGACTTCGCTCCGTCAAAGACCATCTTGGATCAATTGATAGCCTATAACGATCCGCGCCTGAAAGAATATGCAGTGCCCAATTCGGAAGGAGAATACAATGGGGTACCTTTCGGCCTTACCAAAACAGAAATTGCACAATACACAGACATGGCTTTTTTCAACGAAAGATATTATCAGCAGGATGCTCCTATCGTTGTGATTTCCCCATCCCATATTTTACTGATCGAAGCAGAAGCGGCCATCCGAGGCTGGATCGGCGGAAATGCGGAAGAACTGTATAATGCAGGTATCAAAGCCTCTTTCGGTCAATACGGTATCGGTTCAGACGAATTCGACAAGTACATCATACAGGATGCGATCAAACTGACAGGCTCCGATACTGAAAAGATCGAAAAGATAGCCATGCAACGTTGGTTAGCCAACTTTATGCAGGATGGTGTCGAGGCATGGTCAGACTGGCGTCGCCTGAACGTTCCGGATATCAAGCCGGGACCATCGGCAACCATCACGCATATCCCGTATCGCCGTGTATATTATCCGGACGACTATAATACAAACAAGGCTAATTACGACGCAGCGATTGCAGCACAAGGTCCGGATAATTTCGACACGCGTGTCTGGTGGGATACATCGGACAATAAATAAGAAGTTATTAATTACAAATAATGCCAAACCCTATTTTATCTGATCAAAGATAAAAAACACACTTATTAAGACCGGGGTTAATAGTGATATTAGCTCCGGTTGTTTGTTATTTAAGGGACAGAATCATATTATCAACAGACGTACATATAGATCGGTTTATAAATATAAATCCCCAAAACTACTGCTCAAAAAAACCTAAAGTGTGCACATTTCAGGTTAAAGTTGTTTGATATAAAGAATGTTTGACTACTTTTGCAGTTCGGTATTTTTTACTAATTACCGAATAATTTTCAGACAATAGAAATCTAATATTCCTATTTAATATGAGTTTAAGAATTATTGTTTTAGCGAAGCAGGTTCCGGACACACGCAACGTGGGAAAGGATGCGATGAAAGAAGACGGAACGGTAAACCGTGCCGCACTTCCCGCCATCTTTAACCCGGAAGACCTGAATGCATTGGAGCAGGCTCTGCGCCTGAAAGATGCCTACCCCGGATCAACTGTTACATTGCTGACTATGGGCCCGGGACGTGCCGCCGAAATTATCCGTGAAGGTCTATACCGCGGAGCAGACGGCGGCTTTTTGTTAACCGACCGCGCCTTTGCCGGAGCCGATACACTGGCTACTTCATACGCTTTGGCTACGGCTATCAAAAAAATTAATGATTATGACATCATCATCGGTGGCCGTCAGGCTATTGACGGAGATACGGCACAGGTAGGTCCCCAGGTAGCAGAAAAGCTGGGATTGACACAGATCACTTACGCTGAGGAAATCCTGAATGTGGATGAAACAGCACGCCGTATCACCGTTAAACGTCATATCGACGGAGGTGTGGAAACCGTAGAAGGTCCGCTGCCTATCGTCATCACAGTAAACGGCTCGGCAGCTCCCTGCCGTCCGCGTAACGCCAAACTGGTACAGAAATATAAGCGTGCCATGGGTGCACAGGAAAAAGCAGCTCACCCGACAGCCTGCCATCCTGATGTTCCGAGCGAACTGCCGTACGCAGACCTTTACGAAAAACGCCCGTACCTGAATATCCAGGAATGGAGCGTGAACGATGTAAACGGAGACTTGGCACAGTGCGGTCTGTCCGGTTCACCTACAAAAGTAAAGACTATACAGAATATCGTGTTCCAGGCAAAGGAAAGCAAAACGCTGACCAGCGCGGATAAGGATATAGAAGAGATGATTGTTGAACTGTTAGCTAACCATACCATCGGATAAGATTATGAATAACGTATTTGTATATTGTGAGATTGAAGGCACAACCATTGCCGATGTAAGTCTCGAACTTCTGACCAAAGGTCGTAAGTTAGCGAATCAGTTAGGTTGCCAACTGGAAGCAGTTGTTGCCGGTAGCGGCCTCGAAGGTGTAGAAAGCCAGGTACTGCCTTACGGTGTCGACAAAGTACACGTGTTCGATGCTCCGGGCCTGTTTCCTTACACTTCACTACCCCATTCTTCTGTCCTGATCAACCTGTTCAAGGAAGAAAAACCCCAGATCTGCCTGATGGGTGCTACCGTTATCGGTCGCGACCTGGGTCCTCGTGTATCTTCTGCACTGACCAGCGGTCTGACTGCCGACTGTACTTCACTGGAGATCGGTCCTCACGAAGATAAACGGGCAGGTATCACATATGAAAACCTGTTGTATCAGATCCGTCCAGCTTTCGGTGGTAACATCGTTGCCACCATCATCAACCCGGAACACCGTCCTCAGATGGCTACCGTTCGCGAAGGTGTGATGAAGAAAGAGATCCTGGATGCCAATTATAAAGGCGAAGTGGTAAAACACGACGTAGCAAAATATGTATCCGATGCTGATTATGTAGTAAAAGTAATCGACCGTCACGTTGAAAAAGCAAAACACAACCTGAAAGGCGCTCCTATCGTAGTTGCCGGAGGTTATGGCGTAGGGTCGAAAGAAAACTTCAACCTGCTGTTCGAATTAGCTAAAGAACTTCATGCAGAAGTAGGTGCCAGCCGTGCTGCTGTCGACGCCGGTTTCTGTGACCACGACCGCCAGATCGGACAGACCGGTCTGACCGTTCGCCCGAAACTCTATATCGCTTGCGGTATTTCCGGACAGATCCAGCACATTGCCGGTATGCAGGACGCAGGTATTATCATCTCCATCAACAACGACGAGAACGCTCCGATCAACACCATCGCTGACTATGTGATCAACGGTTCGGTTGAAGAAGTGATCCCGAAGATGATCAAGTATTACAAACAGAACAGTAAATAAGATATGGCTAACTTTTATTTAGATAATCCCAGCATGAAACATCACCTGCATCACCCGTTGATGCAGCGGATCGTAGAGCTGAAAGAACGCGGCTATGCCGACAAGGATAAATTTGACTATGCTCCTCAGGATTTCGAAGATGCAATGGACAGCTACGAAAAGGTACTGGAAATTGTAGGTGAAATCTGTGGTGAGATCATCGCTCCCAACGCAGAGGGCGTAGACCATGAAGGCCCGTCTGTTGCCAACGGACGTGTAACGTATGCCAAAGGTACTCAGGAAAATCTGGATGCCGTACGCAAAGCCGGCCTGATGGGTATCGCAATGCCACGCCGTTACGACGGTCTGAACTTCCCGATCGTTCCTTACATCATGGCAGCCGATATGGTATCGCGTGCCGATGCAGGCTTCGAAAACCTTTGGGGATTGCAGGACTGTGCGGAAACATTATATGAATTCGGTAACGAAGACCAGCGTCAGCGTTATATCCCGCGTGTTTGTGCCGGAGAAACGATGTCGATGGACCTGACAGAACCGGATGCCGGTTCAGACCTGCAGTCTGTTATGCTGAAAGCTACTTACTGCGAAAAGGACGATTGCTGGTATCTGAACGGTGTAAAACGTTTCATTACCAACGGTGATGCCGATATTCACCTGGTACTGGCACGTTCCGAAGAAGGCACACGCGACGGTCGTGGTTTGTCAATGTTCATCTACGACAAACGTAACGGTGGTGTAAATGTTCGCCGTATCGAGAACAAGATGGGTATCAAAGGATCCCCTACTTGCGAATTGGTATTCAAGAATGCCAAAGCGGAACTTTGCGGTGACCGCAAACTAGGTTTGATCAAATATGTAATGGCATTGATGAACGGTGCCCGTCTGGGTATCATGGCACAGGCCGTAGGTTTGAGCGAAGCGGCTTACCGCGAAGGTTATACCTATGCAACGGAACGTAAACAGTTCGGCAAAGCGATCATCGAATTCCCGGCTGTATATGAAATGGTAGCCCTGATGCGTGCCAAAGCGGATGCTTCCCGTTCCATGCTTTACGAAACTGCTCGTTTCGTAGACGTTTACAAGGCGTTGGACGATATCTCGAAAGAACGTAAGCTGACTCCGGAAGAACGTCAGGAAATGAAGAAATACAGCAAACTGGCTGATGCTTATACTCCGATGGGTAAAGGTATGACCACCGAATATGCTAACCAGAATGCGTATGACGCGATCCAGATCCACGGTGGTTCAGGTTTCATGAAAGACTATGCCTGCGAACGTATCTACCGTGACGCCCGTATCACAAACATCTACGAAGGTACGACCCAGTTGCAGGTGGTTGCAGCGATCCGCCACGTCACCACCGGTACTTACCTGGCTCAGATCCGTGAATACGAAGCCATCGAATACAAACCGGAACTGGAAGGTCTGAAGAACAAGCTGAAAGCAATGACTGACAAGTACGAAAAAGTAGTTGCCGCGGTTACAGAAACCAAAGACAACGAATACATCGACTTCCAGGCACGCCGCATGGTAGAAGCTGCCGCTCATTGTGTCTTCGGTTACCTGTTACTGCAGGATGCCAACAAAGACGACAGTTACCGCTGTTCAGCCGAAGTATATATCAACTACGGCCAGGCAGAAGTGGACAAGATCGAATCTTTCATCAACAACTTCAACCGCGAAGATCTGGCGTATTACAGACAAGCATAATACAACCATCTCATAAAAAAGAAAATCCGGGTATCGTTTGATATCCGGATTTTTTATTTCTACATTTGTCCCAACAACCAAACAGTATTAGCTATGAACAATTACAATCCTTTATTACACCAGCGTCATAGTATCCGGCTACAAGGATACGATTACTCCCAAGAAGGTTTATATTTTGTAACGATATGCACGCATAATATGCAATGCTTGTTCGGAGAAATTAAAACTGTCTCCTCTGCCGGGGCGGGCAGACCCCGCCCCTACGAACCAACTGCCCAAATGTACTTAAACCCTTACGGCCAAATCATCCAACATTGTTATTTGACCCTTGAACCAAAATACCCCAACATACAATGCGGTGAATATATAATCATGCCCAATCATTTCCATGCCATTATTGCAATAGCGACATCTATTGAGAAAATTACATTAGGACATATAATCGGATATTTCAAATACCAATCCACCAAATTAATTAATCTGGACAATCAAAGATTATGGCAACGCAATTACTATGAACATATCATACGAAATGAGATATCATATAATAATATATGCTGGTATATAATGAACAACCCACAGAAATGGGAAGATGATAAATTTTGGAGGAAACCGTAGGGGCGGGGTCTGCCCGCCCTTATCAATAAAACAAACAAAACGTTAACGGGGCGGGCAGACCCCGCCCCTACGATGCCACAATATCCATTGCATAATCCCGCGCAATGACAAATATATCAAAAACGCCATCCATAATGCATGGTTTCCCATTATTCCATAAAACAGATAATAGACAACGAAGAATGTTCCAGAAGCGACCAGCATCGAATAAAGCATCAGGCGGGTAGCCGTAGCCCCGATCAGGATGCCGTCCCAGAGGAAAGCGGCAAAACCGGCCAACGGGATAGCCAGCACCCAGTAATAATAAGTTCCGGCAGCCTCTATGACTGTCGTATCATTGGTCAATAAGCCCAGAAAGCCTTGACCGCCTATCATATACAAAATTGTAAAGGATAATGACAATCCCCATCCCCAACGGAATAATAACCGGATCATCCTTTGTAATCCATTCCGGTTCTGTGCACCGACATAACGCCCCGTCATCGCTTCGCCGGCATAGGCAAAGCCATCCATGATATAAGAAAACAAGGTGAACAACTGCATTAATAAGGTATTGACAGCCAATACGACATCTCCCTGTCGTGCCCCTGTCGACGTGAAAAAGGTTGTGACAGCCACCAGGCACAACGTACGGAAAAAGATATCGCTATTTACCTGGAAAAAACGATGCATAGCCGTCCAGCCCAGGATCTCCCGCCAGCGAAAAGGGATTTTCAATCTTCCGTAATAACGTAGCCAAAGCAGTAAAGCCATAAAAAGTCCGGCGTATTGGGCAATCAACGTACCCAATGCCACGCCCTCGATCTTCATATCCAACAGATAGACAAAAGCCAGGCTCGCGACGATATTCACTATATTTTGTGTAATCGCTATAAACATCGGGAAACGGGAATTCTGCATGCCGATAAACCACCCGGCAAAACCATACAACCCCAGTACAGCGGGTGCTCCCCATACACAGATACTAAAATAAACCGTAGCCAACTCGCGAACCTCGGCAGTAGCATCTATCAAAAGAAAAGCGACTTTCCGAATCGGATACTGAAGCAGCAACAGGCATAAAGCGATAAAAAGTCCTACTCCCACCGCCCTCAACAAAACACGGGTCACCTCTTTCAAGTCACGTTTACCAAAAGCCTGCGAAGTCATGCCACTCGTCCCCATCCGCAGGAAACCGAACAACCAATAGATTATATTAAACAGCATCCCCCCCACTGCGATCGCTCCGATATAGGAAGCCGATCCCAGATGCCCCACAATGGCGACATCGATCAGTCCCAAGAGAGGAACGGTTATATTTGAGACAATAGAGGGGATTGCCAGTTGAAGTATCTTTTTGTTCATATTATATCCTTATATCGACATGCAAAGATACAGATTTGTTTGCATTTTATCAGATTTGTATCATCTGCAACAACAATGCCGAACAGCTTTCATACAAATGTTTCACTTATTTCATCTGTCATCTGCAACAAATACGCATAACACGTTATTGAACAGCGAATTTACGGTTGCAGATTCAACTATTTATCTGCAACCGCATCTGCCACCTGTCACCCCTTTACTTTATTTTTACAACAGAATAGCAAGTACCGCGTCGGGTACGCCGGGAAGGATACTTGTTTTTCTGCAACAGGCGACCGAAATAAGATAACCGTTTATTTCCCAACTTCACACCACTCATCTTTTGCAGATAGAGGATTATTTCAATCGGAGAAAGACATTCACAATCTTCATCCGGCAAAGCAGGACGGAAATATTGTAAAAGTAATTGTTCTTCAACAGGCATTTGCTGAAAAGCCTCATTATTCTTTGTCGTCGAGAACTCTTCTTCGGAAGTAAACCAGTAACGCTCGCCAGAAGCCAAAGCGGCTGATGCCTGTGCATACAATTGCCCGTAATTTACCGTAAACGAATGGTCGATCGTACCTGTTATTTCAATACAAATAAAACGGCGGCTTCCGGTCGGATCGGACAATAAGTCGTAATTATTGCAGGTCGCGATGAAAGAAGCATAGCGATGCAGCGCATCGATACTCCGCTTATAAGGCTGCCGGGCATTGACTACCGGCTTTTGAAGGACATGCTTCAAAAAACTCTGATAAGCGGAACTGACCGAGTCGAACTCGTCGATATTGATCAAGGCAAAACGACTTAACATCAACTCCGCATTTCGCTTGTTCCCGAAATCAATACTATCGGTATAATATAGACGCAAAGAAGGAGGCAACAAATTCCGGCACCAGGTAGACTTGCCGCATCCCTGCGGACCTACCAGCAATGGCAACGAACTGTTCGCATGCAGATGTTCGCGCCTGCGCCAATGCATGACCATACTCAGAAACCAAATATAAAACAGATCGCGCCAATCCGGATTCGCAGTCGGCAATGTATCTGCCAAAGCACGAATATGATCCTTTCCGTCCCAGGCAGGCAAATGATCCAGAAAATCATCCAATGGGTGAAAGACCGGTGCGCGATCCGAATAAACATACCGTTTCACATCCCTGTCCCACAAGGCCAACCCCTCTGCCTGAGCATTCAGCCCGATACTGTTCAATACGGTATCTGTTATCGGAGCAAACTGAATATAATAAGATCCGCGAGTACGAAACTCGACCTCCCCGGTCAGCATATTACGCCGGAATTCATAACGCCGCTTCATAAACTCATCCGTTTTAACAGCCATCAATTGTTCCTGGGGTACAGTAAACTTCTTCCCGAAATTCCTGGATAATTGATAAGCCGTATGTATCGTTTCCCTTATTTCCTCTTCAAAAAACTTCAGATCCTGGTATATCATCGTCCAGCGAACGGCATCTTCTTCCGGAATACCCGAATGGAAACAGTTTTCAGCCAACCGGATCAGAAAAGGCCTGACCTCTCTCCCTTCATCCAGCCCTCCGGTCTTGTCCAACGCATCCTGTACACAGGCATTATACAAACGGGAAATAATATGGCTACGCTCATAACCCGGCATTAATCGCAGTAACGGGTCTTCATTTTTCTCAACCGCCTCCCTGTAGGTAATTTCAGAAGACAGCTGCATCGGTTGCTCCAATGTCAATGGGATAGCCGAAGGATTATAATAAAGTTCCGGATCATACGAGAACCTGCATCCTTGCTCCAAAGACGGGTTTTCAAACGGGATATCACGTTGCAGCTGGCCACGGTAATAATTCACCGCACGCCGACAGGCTGTTGCATGAAACAATTCTGCCAACTCTTTCGTTTGCGGCAAAGAACCATCCGGCAGGGTAAACGGAACCAGTATTTTCACACTTTTCCCACTCGATCCGGCAAAAGCCGCCAGTGTCTGCGGAGCTTCCGAGGCTAATTTCTTTATCTTTTCCACTTCCCGGTGATCTGCCAGGTTATTGACCTGCACTAACACGATGCCATTGTACAAACTGAAATACAGCTCATTCTCTTTTTTCCTGAACTTAGCTGCAAACAGTAAAACAGGGATCTTATCGGCATGGACATTTTTGCGACCAGGCATTATGCATTTCAGTGACTCTCTCAACAATGCTATTTCTCTGCTATACTCTTCATTGGCCATCGTTGCCATTACAGCACCCAACTCTATATTTTTCAGCGACTTCCCATCACCTTTCATTTGTGTTACTTTCATAAATACCCTTTATTTTATTTGAGGTGTGTGACAGATAACAGATGCTGTTGCAGATAACACCTCATCATCTGCCACACCTAACAAAATATCTTTCAGCCATCTACCAACAACGGTGGCAGATGACAGATAAACTCCCAAAACTTTATGTACAAACGATTATTTCAGCTTCGTAAACTCTATATCACTCAGCTTTTCCTTCAGTTTCGGACTGGGTTTAAAGCTGATACTTTTCAATTTGATGGATTCGGCACGTATCTTGGAAGGAACTTCCACCTCCCGGTTCGGTTGGGCGGTGATACTGAACGTACCCAAACCGTCTATCGTAACGGTATAGCCATCTTTCAGATGAAATGCGACCATACGGGTCAGGTTTTCGATCATCCCTTTTACCTCCCCGTAGTTGAAGGTGCTGGCATCGGCCATCTGTTCTGCCAGGGCGTCGAGATTAACATTACCGTTGCTTACGGTGGTTACTGAGTACTTCACCTGCTCTTTATTGGTAATATTGTCATTGATTTTCGTGAGTTTGTACTTTACAGCCATGCGGTTCCCTTTCTTTTAGATTTAATATTACTACTAGTTATGTTATAGATTACCACCTTCTATATCAAAGGTTATTATCCGGTAATATCAGCCTGTACAGGATGGTCGATTATGGTGTACAGGATAATCGGACAAGATGTACATCATGGTCTGCCAGGGTGTAAAGGGTGGTTATACCAAGTCAGGACTAAAGGTATAAAATATCGGGAGAAAAGCAATAGTTTCCGGTAGTATTCTTTCTAAAAAACAGTGAGGAAGAGTTTTTCAGCCATACTGCCAAAGAAATGACAGCAGTAAAAACTCTTCCTCCGCTATATATAAAGGCGTTCCAAAGTACTAAATGGCACGCAGGTCACACGGATCAGTACCCCGGATTCTGTTCCAGTTTCGGATTCTTATCTATGCTACTCTGAGGGATCGGCAAGTAACGGTTCTTTGCGGCGAACTGGCGGTTTTCGATGAACTCCGAGCCTTTTACGACAGCACGTTTATAAGGATCCGTTTCTTTGTAGTCGATAGTACCGGAGATACGGTTCAATGTACCGTTCAACACCGTCTCAGCCAGCATTTTATTATTGGCATCTTTCCAACGCAGAATATCCGCACGACGCAAACCTTCACCGGCAAACTCGACAGCCCGTTCGCGGCGGATCAGTTCACGCAATTGGTCTTTAGATGCATACTTCGCCCTGTCTACCACCGGCATACCTGCACGGGTACGGATCTGATCCAGATAGTCGTACACCTGAGCCGAAGGACCGTTCAACTCGTTTTCCGCTTCGGCATAAGAAAGCAGCACCTCCGCATAACGGAATACGATCACACAAGCTCCGGTATTCCATACATTGGGATACTGTTCAAACGGGTCCAGGTATTTCGCCCAGGTAAGAGCCGTCTTGGAAGCATTGTCCGTATAGGTCGGATAGTTGATGTTCTTCCCGCCTTCCGGTGTCAGTTCGTCCAGTGTATTCAATACCTCACCTCTCCAGTCCTGTCCCGGGAACAGGATGGTCATTTCCATACGGGGATCGCGGTTGGCGAACGGATGAGCCGCATCGTACAGGCTCGACTCTTCCTTCGTTTTACCATCCGTCATTTCATACATATCCACCAGGTTCTGAGTCGGAACGATAGACGACCAGCCGGCATCCTTGTTGTTATACATCTGGCCGATCGTACCCAGACCGAAGGTATTGGGAATACGCTGGTCGGCAATGATAATTTCTTTCGAGTCGACACCGGTCAGCTTGAACAGGTTGGAGAAATCAGGATCGAGCTCATACTGTTTCAGGTCGATGATAGCCTGGGCAGCCTCTTTGGCTTTCTGCCATTCTCCATAATACAAGGCTTCACGCATTTTAATAGCTAAAACGCCACCTTTGGCAATACGTCCGCGTTCGGAAGGAACCGTATTGATACCGGCCAGGGCATCATCCAGGTCCTGAGCAATCTGTTTACGCACTTCTTCTTCCGTATTACGGGGCACCTGGGCCTCCTCAGCCGTCAGGTAAGAGTCGATGATAGGCACACCGCCATACCACCAGTTCATCAGGAAGTATTTGTAAGCACGGATCGCCTTGGCTTGTGCAACCAGGTCTTTTTTCTTTTCTTCCGATTTGAACTCTACGTTATCGATATTATCGAGCACCGTATTACAACGGCGGATAATGGTAAAACTATAGAACGAAGCACCTGTATTGGAGCTTGACAAAGAGCCGTCTCCCCATGGACGCCACCCTTCCCAGGAGAAGTTGTTATACCCCAGATCGGAACCGCAATCCAGATACAGGATCGAACCCGGGTCCCACAAGCCGTTATAACATCCTACCACAAAGCTTTCGGCATCGGCCTCTGTCTTCCAGGTGGTGGAAGGTGACAGGGCATCATGTGGAGCTGTATCTAAAAAGTCAGAGCAGGAGGCAGACAAAAGGGCTACTCCGGCCAATAAATATATAGATAATCGTTTCATAAAATTCAACTTATATTAGATAATCATTAATCGTTTAGAAGGTAACATTAACACCGAATGAATGGGTTGTCGACAAAGGATAGCTCGACAAGCGCGTACTAACAGTTTCCGGGTCTACATTCAACGGCATAGAGTCGAATGTCAACAGGTTTTCTGCCGAATAATACACTCTCAGGTTCTGAATACCTGCTTTTTCCAGGAGTCCTTTCGGGAAAGTATATCCCAACTGGGCGGTTTTCAGACGCAGATAGCTTGTGTTCATTACCCAGAAATCGGAGAAAACGACGGATGCTTCGCTCGGTGACATGCGGGCTTCCGCAACACGAGGCATACTTGCATTCTTATTTTCGGGTGTCCATGAGTCCAACCAGGCTGTCGACGGGTGGCCGGCACTGCCGGAGAATTCACCGAAGGCTTCTTTTGTATAAGCAAAACCGACGTTCGCCGCACCTGTAAAGTTCAGGGTAAGGTCGAAGTTCTTATAACCGGCATTCAGGTTCAGACCGAAAGTCATCACCGGGTCTTTTGTCTTATATAGTTCGCGGTCTTCGGCCGTGATCTTGCCGTCGCCGTTCGTATCCACATACTTCAGGTCGCCGCCTTTGAACTTAAGACCGAACGGATAGCCGTCCTGTCCGGCATATTTATCCATCCAGGCCTGTGCTTCGTCATCCGACTGGAAGAAACCGTCGGTTCTGTACACATACCATGAATTGATCGGCGAACCGACCTGGCGCATGAAGTCACCGTCTGCCATACGGTTTACACCGCCCAGGTTTTCGATCTTGTTCTTGTTGTAGGCAAAGTTGCCGACAACGCCCAGTTTCCAGTCGCCCCAGGTATTGTTGTAACCCAACTGGATTTCAACACCGCGGTTACGCATGGCACCTACATTGTCTTTGTAAGCTCCCAATGCAAATTCGGTCGGTACAGGCACTTCCATGATAATATCCGTCGTCTTACGATCGTAATAATCGAAAGTGAAACTGATCTTATCATTGATTATAGCATCCAGTCCCAGCCCCCAGGTGGTCGACTTTTCCCATGAAAGGTCTTCGATCTTATAGCTTCCCTGATAATAACCGGTTGTCAGCGAACCACCCATCGGATAATTTGCCCCCAGGTTATAGGTATTCAGCCAGGGATAGAAGTCACCGCCGGTAGGTGTTCCGTCGCTCAATGCATCCTGGTTACCGAGCATACCCCACGATCCGCGGATCTTCAGGCTGTTCAACCAGTCTCTCGTATTCTCCATAAAACTCTCTTCGCTGATACGCCATGCGGCAGAGAAAGAGGGGAAATAGCCCCAACGGTGTCCGGGAGCGAAGCGGGAAGAAGCATCCGAACGGAAATTGGCTTCCAGCAAATACTTCCCGGCATAGTCGTAGTTCACACGACCGAAGTAGGAAAGCATGGCCAGTTCGCGGGTGAAACCGGAGTTGGTCTGTGTTGCGGTAGCACCAGCATTCATATCGTCCAGTTCATTGTTCGGGAAGTTTTCGCGATACATATCATTATAACGTACATCGTATTGTTCGGTATGATATCCCAACATTACTTTCAGTCCGTGTTTACCGAATGTCTTGTCGTAATTCAACAAAGCATCGAAGTTATAACGTGTCCAGTTCGTAAAACGCTCTTCGAGACTGTTCGGACGGTTTGCCTGCGCCGGATCATCGGCCAGTTTCATAACAAATGCCTTGAAATGCTGGCCATCATTCACATACGAACCGGATAAGGTCGCTTTCAAACCATCTATGATCTGATAGTCGACAGCCAGTGAACCTGTGAAGTTCTGGTTGTATTTATCGACCGTCTGCCCCGAGTTCAGCCAGGCAATAGGGTTTCCGTCATTCGTAGAACCGTAAGTTCCGTCTTCATTATAGATAGGGATCATCGGACTCAGAATATTCAACTGGCGAATGATCTGGTCGGACCAACCGCCGCCGTAGTTGGAGTTCGGGTCTTTATAGTCATTCTTGATATAAGCCATATTCAGGCGGACGGTCAGTTTCTTGGTGATATTCATGTCCAGGTTCGTACGACCGTTAAACTGCTTACGTTCCGAATTGGGAAGAATACCGGTCTGTCCCAGATAGCCGACAGAAGCCATATATTTCGTGTTCTCATTACCACCACTCACATTCACATTGTGTTTATGCAATACCCCCGTACGGTAAGCGGCATCATTCCAGTCGGTGTTCGGATGTCCGTATGGGTCGGAACCATCCTGGAACAGACGGATATCTTCGTCGCTGTACCGGTGCGGTTGCCCGTTGTTATCGTCGATCCGGTTATACAGCATGGCATATTCGGCCGAACTTACACGGTCGATAACGGCAGTGGGACTCGATACACCGACATAGCCGTTGTAAGAGATGCGCGGAGCACCCGACTTGCCTCGTTTGGTGGTTATCAGGATTACACCGTTAGAAGCTTTCGAACCATAGATGGCTGCGGAGGATGCATCTTTCAGGACAGAGATACTTTCGATATCGTTAGGGTCGACACTATCCATCGAACCGCTTTCGATGCCATCGATCAGGATATAAGGGGAAGCGTTGTTCAGGGTTCCGACACCACGGATACGGATATTACTGCCATCCTGTCCCGGACGACCCTCACCGGCTGTGATCGTTACACCCGGCATCAATCCCTGCAATCCGGATGAAACATTAGAGATAGGACGATTGGTCAACTCGTCACTGGCCACGGATGCCACAGCTCCCGAAAGGTTAGCTTTCTGCTGCGTTCCGTACCCCACCACTACAACTTCATCCAGTTTTTGTGTATCCTCGACCAAACTGACTTTCAGAGAAGATTGCCCCGTATACTTAATCTCCTGGGTCAGATAACCGATGAAAGAAATCTGGATCACATCTCCGTTTCTGACGTCCAGAACAAAATTACCGTCCATATCGGTAACTGTTCCGTTCGTCGTACCTTTTACGACAACAGAAGCTCCGGCAACAGGGCCGAAATCGTCATTCACTGTCCCTTTCAAACTTTTTTGTTGCTGAGAAATGTCAACTTTGGGAATTGCTGTATGACCGGATGCATAAGCTCCCCCGGAGCATAATGCAACAGACAATAGCATAAGGCTGACTGGTCTTGCGATTTTCAACATAACAATTGTTTTTTGTAGGGAGAAGTTACGAAAAGAGTGTAATTTATTGGAGCTGAGCGTAGGTTAATTGCTCATGATAGTAATAGGTTACGATTTAGTTAGTTATCTACTGCATCATCCTTCTGCGCGTTGCGTAACCTTCAAAGAACTCTTCGTATGCAAAAGTAACAATAAAACGGGAGATTTTGAAATGAATCTCCCTAATTTTTTTCTTCTCATACAAGTTTTTCCGTAAAAGCGATTTTATCCGTCGGCACACCATCGTACAAAAGGATTTTGAACGAACGTATGCCGACTGCCGCATAAGCGGAGAAAAGGGCTTTGCATCACGCCTAAACAACAGTTTAGACTGATGATGCAAGGCCCATTTCTTTTGTGCTTATGCCAAAGAGGTGCTTTTACGGGTTTCTGACGATTTTTCTTTTTTGCTGTTCCTTTGAGCCGTAAGCGGAAAGCCGTGTCTGACCGCCCGATCCATGAATGGAACAAGCCGTCACACACGGCAGGCAAACCGGGAAGAATGATTTTATCCGTCAGACCGGACACGCTCGGCCAAACATATAAAATCATACTTCCTTGCCGGTGGTTTGCCCGGTTTCACGCCTCCGGCAGTGTCCCTTTTCCTTTTGGCGTTTTCCCTTTTTCACGGATTTCTCTTTCGAAGTTTTCCTGTCCAATCTGCCTCCACTTCCGTTTACCTCCATTTTCGCATCTTTCAGGGAGCGCATCAGGTTGTCATTTCCGTTCTGGGCGCAAAGGTAATTCCGGGATTGGACGGGAATGCAAGGTCAAGCCTCCTGTTTTCGGAAAAAATCTCCAGCCCTATGGGTAGTATTTTTCCCGAAAAACCTTGCATCCCCTAATCCCTACCTTTTCAAGCACCCGAAACGAAAACGACCGATGCGACAGAAAGACGCATAAAAAAAATGTCGGATAAACGAGAGGCAGATAAGATAGTTTGAAACTCAACTCCCTCAACTCTTGAATCCGCATTAAAAAAACAAAAAATCAAAAACAGCGAAAATATGACGGCAACGGCAAATTTCAGACAAATGGCGCAGTACATAGGGCTTGCGATATGCGGCTTGATTGTGCGCACCGCCTTCGTGGTGTTCGGCATCCTTTGGGGCATCATTAGAGAGATTGTAAACGGAGTGTTCCGAGTGGCGATAGGCGTAATCGTGGCTATCCTTTCCGCAACCGCCTTCTTCGGTTTCATCCTTTGGTTATTCACCCTTTAACCCTTACCGACATGGCAAAGAGAAGCAGCAAAACGGCAGCGCAGCAATGCAGATACTACGAGGTGGACAACATCTTCGTGTACATGGTGGAAACGTACATCAACGGCAACATATCCGTGTTCCGTGAACTCTACCGAGAACTGAACAAGGACGCACGGAGGGACTTTACAGACTTCCTTTTGAGCGAAGTGCAGCCGACCTATTGGAGAGAGATACTGAAACAGACCATCTAAAATGACAGCGATATGAGAACGATAACAAGGACATACGACCTATTCCAATTAGCCGAACTCTCCGCAGCAGCGAGAGATACCGCATACAATGAATGGCTACGCACTTTTGAATACGGTTGGGACAGTGACAACCGCAACACGCTGGAAGCATTTGAAAGTGTGTTCAAAGTCAAAGTGAACGATTGGAGTTACGACACGTGCCGTTATTCCTACCGTTTCACCTCACGTTACAGCGGAAAAGAGGAGGAACTCTGCGGCATACGGCTTCTGAAATACATCGTCAATAACTATTGGCACATCCTATTCAAGCCGAAAACCTATTACCTCAAAGGAAATTTCAATAAGCAACGTAGAAGCCGGATATTCACGGATAACTGTTGCGTACTGACAGGCTATTGCGCAGACGAGGACATCCTGCGACCCATCTACGACTTTCTGAAAGCCCCCGACACCCGAACCACTCTGTACGACCTCATGGACAAGTGCCTTGACAGCTTCTTCAAGTCGTGCCGTGACGATATGGAATACCAGTGCAGCGAAGAGAGTTTTGAGGAGAGTTGCGCAGCCAACGACTACGAGTTTTTGGGAAACGGAAAAATGTATAACTGATAAAAACGACAGCGATATGAAAGGAACAGAACATTTCAAGAGAACGATACAGATGTACTTGGAGCAACGTGCGGCGGAAGATACGCTCTTTGCCAAGAACTACCGCAACCCTGCCAAGAACATAGACGATTGCGTCACCTACATTCTCAACTATGTGCAGCGGAGCGGTTGCAACGGCTTCACGGACGGGGAGATATTCGGGCAAGCAGTCCACTACTATGACGAGAACGAGATAGAGGTGGGCAAGCTAATCCAATGCCAAGTGGCGGTGAACCACGTGGTGGAACTCACGGCAGAGGAAAAGGCGGAAGCACGGCAGAACGCACTCCGCAGATACCAAGAGGAGGAACTCCGCAAGTTGCAGAACCGCAGCAAGCCGAGAACCGCCACCAAAGCGACCGCACAAGAAGTACAACAACCCAACCTATTCAATTTCTGATTATGAAACCGAGAACACCCATACAGCAGGAAGTCGCACGATTGAGCGAGCGACTGCCGAAATTGACCGCCACACAGAGGGCATACGCTTTCCGCCATTGCTTCAAGCATTACGCCATCAAGAGGGCGGACGGCACGAACATCTGCACCGAGTGCGGACATTCGTGGAAAAGTGAACACGACCTTGCGGACACCGTTTGCGGATGCACATGCCCGGATTGCGGCATGGAGTTGGAAGCGTTGCGCACCCGAAAGAGGGTTTTCAACGAGAACGAGTATTTCTGCATCATCACCACCTGCAAGCAGTACCAAGTGATACGCTTCTTCTTCGTCAAATCCCGATACAAGGCAGGGCAGGCAGCCGAGTATTCCATTTATGAAGTGGTGCAAAGGTGGATTTCGCCCAAAGGCACAACCGTCA
Organism: Parabacteroides goldsteinii; assembly: GCF_015550595.1. Lineage (GTDB taxonomy): Bacteria > Bacteroidota > Bacteroidia > Bacteroidales > Tannerellaceae > Parabacteroides > Parabacteroides leei. The sequence continues at coordinate 11,648 of NZ_JADNBB010000025.1, read as the reverse complement.
CTGTCGCCCGACTGCGAGGAATGTCCATACTTTACTACGACCTATGGGCGGAATACAGCGACATGGAGGTACGCAAGAACAACAAACTCCGTGCATACGATATAAACCCCGTCTGCACTTATCCCCGACAGCGTTTCATTCCCGAACTGAAACGCAACGGCTTCAATGGCGAATACCACAACATACTGCCTTACGACCTTTTCACGGCTATCCTTTCCGACAGCCGATCCGAAACGCTGTTGAAAGCAGGGCAATATCCCATGTTGCGCCACTATATCCGCAGTTCCTTTGACATAGAGAGGTATTGGGCATCCGTGAAGATATGTATCCGCAACGGCTACACCATTGCTGACGGCTCCATGTGGCGTGACACCATAGACCTCCTGCGGCTTTTCGGCAAGGACACGAACAGCCCGAAGTACGTCTGCCCCTCCGACCTCAAAGCCGAACATGACAGACTTATGCACAAGCGCAACAAGGAGATAGAGCGCAAGAAATTGGAGGAACGCATCCGCCAAGCGAAGAAACACGAGAAGGCATACCGCAAACTCAAAGGCATATTTTTCGGCATAGCCTTCACGGACGGCACTTTGCAGGTGCGTGTGTTGGAGAGCGTTGCGGAGTTTGCAGCGGAAGGGACGGAACTGCACCATTGCGTGTTTTCCAACTCCTATTTCCTTGAAAAGAACTCCCTTATCCTATCCGCAACCATTGACGGCAAGCGCATAGAAACGGTGGAGGTTTCCTTGAAGACATTGGAAGTGGTGCAAAGTCGTGGCTTGCACAATTCCAATACCGAGTACCACGACCGCATTGTAAACCTTGTGAACAGCAACGTGAACCTTATCCGCCAGCGGATGGAAGCGGCATAGTATCAACCTATAATACCCAATAGTATGGAAGTAAGAATTGAAAGCATGGTTTGTCTGTGGGACGATAAAATCCCCACGATGTTCATTGAATTTGTGAACCTCCTCACTCTTGCAACGAGTGAGGGGCAGTTAAGACGGAGTGTAAAGGACTTTGCCGAGAAGCACGAACTTGACAGGTTCTTCCTTTACGGCTTCGGCTCCCACCATTTCTACCTGCACCAACGCTATACAAGCGACCCCGAAATGGTGATGCGCAACAGAGTTTTGTCAGTACATTTTTAACCACTCTAAAATCAACGATTATGGCAACACGAATGACCATCAACGGAATAAGCACCTGCACTGAAGCAGGTACGGAGAAATACGAGCGTTTCCAATTAGGTATCGGCAGACGCAAGCGGACACTTGTGCAGTACGACTACCGCCATCCCACAAACGGAGAGTTGTTCTCTTGTGTCAAACCCACATTGGACGAGTGCCGAGCCGCACGGGACAAGTGGCTCACGGCAAAGGAAGAAAAGGAGGACAGACGATGAACGCAGCCTACCAAACGCTGATAGTGAAGTTCAGCGAGCCTATCAAAGTATTGGACGGTATCTTTGACGATGCCGAAGCGTGGGGAGTTGATACCCTAAAAGGGTGGATAGACGACTACGAGAGCTGCAGGTTTACCGCCATTGACAGCCATACGGCAGTCATCACAAGCGAGTACAATATGGAGTGCCTGATGGAATGGCTGAAACGAAACACACCCATTGCCGAGATAACAGAATGTTAAACAAGTTGGCGGTATCCGCACCGCCAACCTAAAACCAAGAAAAGCATGATAGCAAAGACGATTTTACAGCAAATAGGCGGCAGACGCTTTGCCGCCATGACGGGAAGCAAGGACTTTATAGACATGGGCAACGGCTTACGCATGAGCCTTGCGAGGAACAAGACGAGCGCAAACCGCCTTGACATCATCTACGATGCCGGCTTAGACCTTTACAATATGCGTTTCTACCGCAGGACGTTCAGTAAAAAGACATTCGAGTGCAAGACAAAGGATATAGCAACGCACGAGGGCATATACTGCGATATGCTGGAAGAAATGTTCACGATGGTAACGGGACTCTACACCCGTTTTTGAGTGGCGGCGGCGAAAGCCGCCCTACTTTCTTTCGGTGAGCATGATGGCGGACAAAGAAAGTAGCAAAGAAACCGCTGTCCCAATCTACGATAGTATTCACAAAAACAAGTTTTAATCATGGAAGAAATCAGACAGAACGGAAAAATCATCCTGTACAGTGATGACGGAACAAGCATAAGGATGATTTTCAAAAACCTCACGGGGAGGAATTTTCAAGGTCAGGAATATGCGGAGTATATCCGGCATATCGCAATCGGGGAGATGGGATTTTTGCCCGGCATCATAGAGCATTGCAGGAACGGTGAAGTAATCGGCAAAGGAAAAATCCCGAATGTATGAAAAGCGGAAAATCCGATGAAGTTGCGGCTTCATCGGATTTTCATTTGTCAGGCATTTGCCATGTTACGGAATGTACAGCAGCGCAAACTCCGCCTTTCTCCGTTTGAGCAGCATGGCGTGCCGTTTACCCTTGTAGTTGCAGAAAGCGATATATTCCCGGTAAATGTTCCTGTCGCCAGCCTCCAGCTTTCGGATCAGTTTGCTTTTGGGTATCTTCCCGCTCCCCAAAAGCCGGTATGGACCGACATTGTAGGCGAGCGTGGCAAGGAGCAGACTGTCACGCCCGAACTGGCGGAACATGGCGCAGAACTTCCGCAAGTCTTTCCGCAGAAGCGCGTCCGCCTGTCGCTTCGTCATGGTGCGTGCCGAATACCTTTCCCCCGGCTGCAACCGGTGTTTATCCGAATTTTCGGATAACCATAGTTATCCTAACCTTGATATTATCCTAACTTTATATTGCAAATGATTGAAATATAGCATATAAATAATTTCATAGTTGTGATATTTTTCTATACCTTTATAGTAGTTGAGCACCAACACTCAACTACTATAATTATGGATACATTTCTATAAAGCATTTGGTAATATTGCCTGTTTTTATTATATTTGCATTTGATTTTAATTAAATAAAGATGAATGTAAGACCTCTTAATCGGCTTAAAGTGGTTCTTGTGGAGAAACAGAGAACAAGCAAATGGCTGGCAGAACAATTGGGCGTATCAACTGTTACAGTAAGTAAATGGTGTACCAATATGCATCAGCCGGACTTACAGACGCTAGCTAAAATTGCCGATTTGCTAGGATGTGAAAAACGAGAACTTATCACAGAATAGATATGCCTAAAAGTAAAATACATAAACGACGCGGGAAATTACCTTCAATAGAGGTGGTTGACCTATTTTGCGGAATAGGCGGACTAAGCTATGGAATGAAGTCAAAAGGTCTCAAGATAAAAGCCGGTTTCGATTTGGATTGGACTTGTTTGTATGCATATGAAACCAATAACGAAGCAAAGTTTATTTTCAAGGACATTAGGACAGTTCAAAAAGAGGACATAATACCCTTCTATTCCAAGAAATCAATAAAAGTTTTGGCTGGTTGCGCTCCTTGTCAGCCTTTTTCGTCATACGCATTTAAAAACAAGAATAAAGATAAAAAAAAATACAACCTTCTTTATGAATTTGGACGTCTTGTTAAAGATGTGCAACCAGACATCGTTACAATGGAGAATGTTCCGGCTATAGCTTCATTTAAACTTCAATCAGTATTAGGAGACTTTGTTAATACACTTGAGGCAGAAGGATATTATGTCTCCTATCATGTGGTTTATTGTCCCGATTATGGCATACCACAGACACGTAGGCGATTAGTATTGCTAGCCTCGAAATTAGGTGAGATTGAATTGATTTCTCCAACACATCAAAAAGATAATTACGTGACTGTTGGCGATGTAATCAGTAACCTTCCCCCTCTTCAAGCTGGTGAAGAATGTCCTACAGACAAGTTGCATCGCTGCCGGGCCTTGTCTGCATTGAATATGAGAAGAATTGAGGCTACGCCATATGGTGGAAGCTGGAGAGATTGGCCAGAGGAACTTATGTTAAATTGCCATAAGAAAGAAGGTGGTAAGAGTTTTGGTAGTGTTTATGGGCGCATGACTTGGGAAGAGCCTGCTCCAACGATGACCACACTTTGTACAGGTATAGGTAACGGGCGTTTCGGACATCCTGTTCAGAACAGGGCTATTTCAGCACGTGAAGCTGCATTGTTCCAGACTTTTCCGATAAAATATAAATTCTTTCCTAATGAGCAAGAAGTATCTTTAGTTAAAGCTTCACGTTATATAGGAAATGCTGTTCCCCCAAAATTAGGCGAGGTAATTGCAGAGAGTATAAAAAAACATATTAGAACCCACAAATAATATGGACGATAATCATAAACTAAAATGGCGATTTGACGTCAGTACATTCCGGTTAATCGGACGCGATTTGATAACAGATCGAGTTACTGCTTTGTTCGAATTGGTAAAAAACTGTTACGATGCAAATGCCCAAAATGTAAATGTCATTTTTGAAAATGTTGGAGCCGGGAAAAAACAGGCAGTTATTCGAGTAGAAGATGACGGATATGGAATGTCGTTTGAAGATATTCGGGACAAATGGATGGTTATTGGAACTTCAAGTAAACGCGCTCGTCCATATTCACCTAAACCCTTCAATAGAAAATGTGTTGGAGAAAAAGGTATAGGACGTTTTGCTGTAGATAAGCTAGGAGATAAGGTTTCCGTTATCACTAAAAAGGAAGGGGAAGAAAAGTGGCTAAAGGTAGATATTGACTGGACTGCTTATTACACTGAAACCGAAAAAGAGGCAGATATTCGTCTATTTACCGATATGGAGAATGTCTATACGTATAATGATGCTGAAAATCCAGATGTATCAGGAACGAAATTGATAATTACTTCCATCAGAGAGCCTTGGACTAAGAAAGAAATTGAGCATTTAATGCGTGAAATTTCAAAAATTGTCTCACCATTTGCAAATTTGAGTTACCCATTCAAAGTGCGAGTAATTGCACCTGAATTTGATATAGACCAAGAGTCTATTAGAACGTTGGATGACTTTAATAATGCGACCATTTCTCTGAGTATAGACTTTGACGAGACTAAAAAGCTTCAGCAAAGTATTTTCTACGATAAGGAAAAGAGTACTTTTAATTATCATCTTATCCCACTTAAACCTTTTGGAGGAATAAGGATGAAGATTTTCTTCTTTGACGAGCCAGCTCGTAGAAACTACCGAAAAGCCTTTCCTAATGACCCTATAGATGGATTTAAGGTCTATCGTGATGGTATCATTGCCACGCCTTTTGCAGAAACTAACGAAATTCAAGATTTGAAACGTGACATTTTAGGAATTGATAAAAGAGTATATCAAGATATATTTAATAGAATAAGCACACGTGAGTTTTTGGGGGTCATTGACATCACCAAAAATGGAAATCCTCAAATAATAGATGCGACCAATCGCCAAGACTTTGTGGACAATGACGAGTATCGAGAGATGAAGAAATTTATCATCACTCAACTTAATGCTCTTCAAGATTACAAGGTGGAAATGCGTCAAGCAAAACGAGACAATGCTCAGGAGGGTCTAAAAGCTGCATCAGATGATATCAATTCTTTAGTAGAAGCCTTTAATGATATAGTCGCCCAAAAACCAGAATTAAAGCTGACTGTAGAACCTCTTATCAAACAAGTACGTAAGACAGGCCGTAGTGTAAAGACTGCTATTAGCGAACAAAAAAAAGCTTTAGAGGATTTTACTCGTAAGGAGAACATCTATATGAGTATTATGTCCCTACAACAGTTTGCAATTAATATCACTCATGCTGTCCGTACCACACTTAACCAAATACGCGATAGGGTGGAGTTCTTCTATAGATATTATCCCGATCCCGAGGAGGAAGATTTATTCATACTCTATTCTAAAGAGATGTATGAACGCTTCAAAGTACTCAACCGTGTGATTAACTATATGCTTAGCTATTCACAATCGAACTTGACTCCTGAGGAAGTTGATTTAAAAAACACGTTCGAGGAAATACTGGGTGAATACGATGATGTCTTCTCACGTGAAGGAATATCCTTACAGACAGATTTTCCCGATAAGCTGGTTCTGAACGCGAACCGACAATTTTTTAGGGATATTCTGCAGAACCTAATAGACAATTCCGTGAAAGCAATGGCTAAGTCAGAACAGAAAGTGATTCGTTGCTCTTACGAGGTTCAAAACGATATGTTGGAGATCCTTGTTTCAGACACAGGCATAGGTATTCCCCAAGAAGACAATGAACAAATCTTTGCTTTGTACTATACAACAACCGAGTTGCAAGGAGGTGCTGGCGTTGGATTGTATATTGTAAAAACTCGTGTTCAGTCTCTTGGAGGCTCTGTAGCCGTCGTTGACAGTGAATTTGGCGAGATAGGGACGACAATAAAAATAACAATACCTTTTAAAAAGTAAACAATTATGGATTTTAAAATAGTTTTTATTGACGACAACATGTCGGAGAAAGAGCCGTTTGTTCAGAATATAAGAAAGCATTACAAAGATGCCGATTGTAACCATGTTTTCCAAAATCCAGATAAAGGACTGGAATTCGTTTTGGAGAATTTGAATAGCAAAATGCTAGTATTCATTGACTGGAATTTCAGCGGTCACCACAAAAAGGGCATTGACTTGTTGAAGGAGATCCGTAAAAAGACGTCCTTGCTTTATATTGTGATAATGTCGGCTAACCAGTTAAGGACTGATATTCCTTTGGATTCCATCATTGAAATGATGAACGAGGAGAATTTCTTCTATTTGGACAGGAGTAATGATGATTTTGAATCCGTCATCTCCATCATTGACAGAGTTCGTTCTCAGTGGAGCACAAAATTTGATTGCGTCCTTGAACAATGGCTTCTCCGTCATCCAGAGGATAACGATAGAGAAGCTTTTAGTGAAGTCTCTACAGGCACAACATTCACTTGGGCTGACATCCTTGTTGAGTTGAGACAACAAACACCCATAGGTAAATCTTTTGAGCAAAAACTTAATGAATATTATATCTATCAATTAAATCGTTCTAAAAAATAAATATGGATAAGGTATTGATAGCATATAATAATGATTCTACTACCATACTTCATGACTTCTTAGAATCATGTGCGGACGAGGCGAAGCAAATCTGTGCTGATAATGGCATTGAATACTCTTCTGTTTACCCTCCAAATTTGAGTGAACAGAATGTTATTGGTGCCATGCCTGAACACCAGTTTTGTTTTTTTGCTGGTCATGGTGATGCCAATGGAATTTACAATGAGGATGAAGACGCTGTTGTCTCAATACATACAACCAACTACAATTTCAAGAACAAAGGTCTTTATAGTATTGCTTGTTCTTGCGCTCAAAAGCTTCATCCACATTTAAAGGCTCATGATTTACGATTTTTTGTCGGTTATAACAACACGTTTAATGTAAGAGGTGAACATGAACCTTTTATAAATAGTGCCATAGCAGGTTTAAAAAGTTTTTTGAATGGAGATACGTTAAAAGTTGCGAAAGAAAAAATGATTACTACATATGACACTCAAATAGCTGCATTGGATATAACTGATCCGATGGCTGCTGTTGAATTGGTGCACAATAAAGAGGCTTTAGTTTTTGACGGCAATGATGATTTATTGTTTTCCGACTTACAATAAGTATGTAAACGAATTATTATATAAAAATATATTAATACGTTAATTATTAAATATATAATTACATGGAGCTTGCATTGTATTTGATAGAATGAAACATACTCTTCACTCTATTTTATTCCTCTATTCTTTTATGCGACTGAAGTATAAGGCTTCAGTCGCATATTTGACAAATTATTGTTACACTTAAATTATTTCTTTAGCCCTACATATTCCAAAAGAGATTGTCCTTTGGGAAGTTTCTTCCATTTCTTTTCAAGTTTTAGAGTTGATTTACTTTCCAAAGTGGCCAAAGCCTTATTCTTTTGTTCAACAGAAACAAAGATATACCGCATAGTGGTTCTTATATCCGCGTGTCCCATTAGCCTTTGTATAGCAATAATATTCAGTCCTTGTTCTAGCCAATGACTGGCACGTGCATGTCTAAGACTATGGCAATGAAGATTGCGGGGTACACATTTGTCTATCTCATTTGCTTTAGCCGCATACATCTTCAAACGTTTGTTGATGGCCTCCTGGGATATTTTTTTCTTCTCTCCATTATAAAAGGAATAGAATAAATAACTATGAGAAGCAAAATCATTGTTATGGAATACCTCTATATACCGTAAAAGAATTTTAGTCACATCCTTCAATATGGGAGGCGTCCTGCATTTATACCCTTTGCCTATAATCGTCAAATAATTCGGATTAGGATACTCATGAAGATGTAAATCACATATTTTAACGGATAGAATCTCGTCTATGCGTGCGCCTATGCTATATATAAGATAAAAGATTGCCAAGTCTCTTTTTCCTGTTCGAGTATCTGTTCTAATGGTACTAAAAAGGGATTTGATAGCCTTTTGTGTAATTTCCTCATGAATCACTTTAACCGTACGCATAGGCTTTATTTCTTTTGAAGATATATATACGGCATTAAATCTTATATCTTTTATGCTTAAAAATTTAATGAAGCTTTTTACACCAGACAAACGGTCATTGCATGTTGAATTACTGCACTTTCGGGTTTTCTTTAACCATAGTAACCAGTCATTAAGATTGCTTTTGGAATAAGATTCTGCCGAAAGAGTGTTGGGAGTGACTTTTTTTTCTTCTTGTAAGAACTGCATATATTGCGATAAAGCCGTAAAATAAGAACGTTGTGTATGGCTACTACATCCTCTTGCGATAGGAAGATAACTTGTAAACCATTCATTTACGGCTTGGGATATAACGATTGATTCAGATTTAAGTTTCATCATTGTAAAAATCTTCAAGATTAGGTAAAATGTCATGTAGATAAGAACCAGAAAGTGTCTCCAACATATCAGGAAACATTGGTGCCAATTGATAGTAATAGCAAGTACTTTGCAGAGTTTTATGCCCCATGCTGCGTCCCAGAACGAGAAGTTTATCAAACCATTCTGTGCCATCATAATTCCAACTGTTTATATTTTTGACTGCATAATTGGAACGAAAATCGTATGGACGAGCGTCCGTCTTTGATATTCTTCGCCATATTTCACTGAATGCATATCCTTGCCATTTTATATCGTGATACTTGCCATCCGAAGTAGGAAAAAATACTTTTCTCTTCGGTAATAACTTTTCTACAGCATGGTCGTATCGCTTGAGAAGTTCCCAAATTGAAAGGTGTAGGGCTACTCTATGTTGTGCCCATCCTTTGGTATGCCTGATATTAATTATGCCATTTTTAAGATCAACGTCTTCACAGTCAAGTAAACGTGCTTCATTGGTACGCATACCTGTACTAAGCAGTAGTCTGAAGAATACAGGTATTTGCATACTTCTCAGCTTAAAATCGAAATCTGAGATATTAACAGGCTTGCGAAGCAATATGGTCGCATTAAAAAAATTGGCAAGTTCGTCTTCTGTGAAAATATGGGGTATGCGTGGTTTGTTTCCACCTCTCGGCAAAGAAGGGGGAACGCTCACTTTAGTCCAATGATGCCTGATTGCATACCTCAAAAATTGAGATACGGGAAGCACTCTTGTATTTCTTGATTTACATTTCTCAAAAGGTCTTCTGTCACACCAGGAATTAACGATATCTTCGGTCAGTTCTTTAGCTTCAGGATGAACTCGGGCACAAAAGTTATTGAAACGGATGAGATTCTTATGCGTAGTGTCACATATCCTTGGAGCAAGTGTTTTCAAGTAGAGAATATATTTTTCAAGCATTTCAGAAACAACAGAATTCTGAATGGGCATTTCTGTCATAGGTATTCCCTTTCTTTGTTTCCTTACTTCGGGTAATAACAATGGTAAAGGTATATTCGTATATCGTTGTTTGTTAGAGTATGCAATAAAATTCCGTAATTCCGCAATTCGATGGTTGGCAGAGTTAATGCTTTCGGTTGGATGCTTTATGCACCATTCATCTATCAAGTCCTTTGATAAATAATTGCATCCTCTTTTTGCGCAAAAAGAAATGAATGTCTTTAAGCGGCTAAATCTGTAAGACTTCCCATCGTTTCTTAATTCGTTCCGGTATTTTCGATAAAGGAACTCAAGCTTAATTAAGTCAATCATACGTCAAACACCTCCTCTCTGACAGGATATTTCGAAATGTCAATGCCGCATTCACGTAAATGTACAATATCAGCATCTATGTATGGATTGAGCGACTCCGGAGAAATATGTCCCATTATTTCGCTGATATAACGAGGAGTAACTCCATTTCTTAAAAGTTTGGTGGCCAGATAACGACGAAAAAGCCTGATTCCATTTTGGCACTCTCCTTTTCTAATCCCAAGTTTATTAAAGAAACGTCGGGCAATTTTCCCAATAACACCCGGGCTTATCGGTTTTTCCGGATCATACAGGTGCGTGAATAATCTCTGAATATTCACTTCTTTCGGCCTTTCCTTTTTTAGGTATTCCATTACTACATTTCCTACAACAGCTCTTAATGGAAGAACTAACTTCTGATGTGTTTTGGACTGTTCAAGAGTGATAAGATCACGCTCGAAATCAATAGTGTCGACTGTCATTTTTGCGATGTCACTACCACGCAGACCTGTATACATGGCAATAGAAATGACAGCTTTATCACGAAGTGTGAGATTGGAATTGTCATTTTCCAATGTAGAAGCTATTATAGCAGTCTCATCATCAGACAAGATTGCAAAATTCTTTCGTATATTTTTCAATGGAGGCATTATATCGCAAAGGTATTTACATTCTTTTTGGCAAAGTAGCCCTTTAGAAGAACGTAGTACTCTTATAATACTTTTTTGGCAAGTATATCCCCGAAGTTGTCTTCCTCTATCATAAAAATAAGAAAGAATTAAAGGCTCTGTTACATCTGCCAAGGTATATGCGCCTTTGCTTTGCATATAAGCGAAAAATGCAGCCGCATAATTAGATTCCACTATTATTGAACTTGATGCTTTCCCTGTTTGCAGTGATACCTCTTTGTAATGCTCTATTATGGTTTTGAATAGACCTTCTAATTGATTCATTGAACTTTTTTGTTGTAGAGTAGGTATAAAGGCAAAGCGATTAGGCAAATGACCATATTCATCAAATGCCTCAATCCTTCGTATAGAGAGCCGATAATACTTTGAGCGTTCATCGCCTTTACTTATACCTTTTCTTTTTAGAAGCTTTTCATAAAAATCGCCATAAGACGCATAGTTACCTTCTTGTTCAAAAAGTTCTTTAAGTCTCACTTGAACTCCACCAATAGAGACCTTTCCATATCCCTGCTGTTTCATATAATCAAGCAAAACGGGATACTCTTGTTTTAATTTTCTTATATCCATAATTACGGTAGTTGAGCGTAAGTGCTCAACTACCGTAAAAGGTATAGAAAAATATCACAACTATGAAATTATTTATATGCTATATTTCAATCATTTGCAATGTAAAGTTAGGATAATATCAAGGTTAGGATAACGGTGTCCATACCCCACATACGGGTGATGTTTTTCCGAGTGCCAGCCTTCAAAATTATGAGTAGCTTATCATAATTTTGATTATGACAAGTAATATGTTATGTAAAGTGCAAGACTTATAAAGTGAGCAAACTTATTGAATATTAAAGAATTTA